>JAWKXC010000021.1:0-83406 GCA_041397205.1 Paracoccaceae bacterium | reverse complement strand
GGCTCAACGCCGGGGCGCACGCCAACCCCTGCTTCGCCGGCGAAACGGTGCGCGCCTGGTCGGAAGTGCTCGACAAAGCCGAGACCGCGCATCCCGGCGTCGGCGCGATCCGCCTGCGCCTCGTCGCCACCAAGCACGGCGCCCCCGCCTTCGCGCTGAAGGGCGACGACGGCAAATACCTGCCCGAGGTGCTGCTCGACCTCGATTACTGGGCGCTGATGCCGATGTGATCGCGGGGCCCGGCGCGCCCGGGCCCGGTCGGACCGCCTGCCCGCCCCGATGCCGTCCCGGATCCGCTCCCGCGCCCCGGTGGCGCGATACGAAAGCCGCGCACTCGCGCCTGCCACCCCCCGCAACCGCCCGACGCCAGCGCCCCGGCCCCCAAATTCACGCATCTGTTTTTCTGCATGTGAAAACGGCAAATCCCTCCCGTTCTCAGCGGCTTGCCGGACCCGTGCCGCGACTCATTCTGCGCTGCGGCGGGAGCGGGCAACCCGACAAAATCGGTAGGGAATCCGGATGTGATCAACTCGCGCGAATTTGTGATCTCAAATATATGCTTTGTTATCACAGACGAAGATTAGCCACCGCGTTTACGCTCACATTCAGCGTTTTTCGCGGCCCCGGGGCGTGACAGCGGGCAGAATTTCTCTATGGATAAGGCCGACCGCCAACAGATCGAAAGGGCATGTCATGGCCGACGTGGAACGGGGCAACCGCCCGCTTTCGCCGCATCTCGATGTCTACAAGCTCCCGCTCAACGCCGTCGTGTCGATCCTGCACCGTGCAACCGGTGTCGCCGTCGGCGGGGTGATCATGATCGTCGCGCTCTGGTTCATCGGCGCCGCCTCGTCCGAGGGCACGTTCAACTTCATCGACTGGTGGGTCACCTCCTGGCTTGGCTGGCTGGTCCTGCTCGCCGGCGCCGGCGCGCTCTGGTTCCACTTCTTCAACGGCCTCCGTCACCTGATCTGGGACACCGGCGCCTGGTTCGGCCAGAAGACGGTGAACCGCTCGGCGAGAAACACCGTCATCGCCGCCGGCGTCGCCACCCTGGTGACCCTCGTCGTCGCCATCATCTGGTAAGGGAGAGACACATGGCCTACCTCACCGACCGCAAACGCGCCCAGGGCCTCGGCTCGGCCAAGTCGGGCACCAAGCACTTCTGGGAACAGCGGCTCTCTGCCATCGCCCTCGCCGTGCTCACGCCGCTCTTCCTCTTCCCGCTCGCCTACAACCTCGGCGGCAGCTACGCAGAGGTCCGCATGGCCTATGCCCACCCGATCAACGCGATCGTCGGCATCGCCTTCTTCCTCACCGCCTTCCTGCATTTCTTCCAGGGCGTCACCGTGGTGATCGAAGACTACGTGCACGGCCGCTGGGAGCTGGTGCTCATCATCACCATGCGCCTGGTCTCCGCCCTCTTCGCCCTGATCGGCGCCTTCGCCATCCTGAAAATCGCCTTCGCCGGCTGAGGTACTCCCCATGGCTTCCTACGAATACCAAACCCACGAATACGATGTCGTCGTGGTCGGCGCCGGTGGCGCGGGCCTGCGCGCGACCCTCGGCATGGCCGAACAGGGCCTGCGCACCGCCAACGTGACCAAGGTCTTCCCGACCCGCTCCCACACCGTCGCCGCCCAGGGCGGCATCGCCGCCTCGCTCGGCAACATGGGGCCGGACAGCTGGCAGTGGCACATGTACGACACCGTCAAGGGCTCCGACTGGCTCGGCGACACCGACGCGATGGAATACCTCGCCCGCTCCGCCCCCGCCGCGGTCTATGAGCTCGAGCATTACGGCGTGCCTTTCAGCCGCACCGAGGAAGGCAAGATCTACCAGCGCCCCTTCGGCGGCCACACCACCGAGTTCGGCGACGGCCCGCCCGTGCAGCGCACCTGCGCCGCCGCCGACCGCACCGGCCACGCCATCCTGCACACGCTCTACGGCCAGTCGCTCAAGAACAAGGCCGAGTTCTACATCGAGTATTTCGCGCTTGATCTCATCATGTCGGACGACGGTGCGGTGCAGGGCGTGCTCTGCTGGAAGCTCGACGACGGCACCTTCCACCTGTTCTCCGCCAAGATGGTCGTTCTGGCCACCGGCGGCTATGGCCGCGCCTATTTCTCCGCCACCTCCGCTCACACCTGCACCGGTGACGGCGGCGGCATGGTGGCCCGCGCGGGCCTCGCGCTCCAGGACATGGAGTTCGTCCAGTTCCACCCGACCGGCATCTACGGTTCGGGCTGCCTCATCACCGAGGGCGCGCGCGGCGAGGGCGGCTACCTGACCAACTCGGAAGGCGAGCGCTTCATGGAGCGCTACGCGCCCCACTACAAGGACCTCGCGCCGCGCGACTACGTCTCGCGCTCGATGACGATGGAAATCCGCGAGGGCCGCGGCGTCGGCGCCAACGGCGACCACATCCACCTCAACCTCTCGCACCTGCCCGCCGAGGCGCTGGCCGAGCGGCTCCCGGGCATCTCCGAGAGCGCCAAGATCTTTGCCGGCGTCGACGTCACCAAGGAGCCGATCCCGGTCCTGCCGACGGTGCATTACAACATGGGCGGCATCCCGACCAACTACTGGGGCGAGGCGCTGAACCCGACGGCGCATGACCCCAACGCAGTCGTTCCGGGCCTCATGGCGGTCGGCGAAGCCGGCTGCGCCTCGGTCCACGGCGCCAACCGCCTCGGCTCCAACTCGCTGATCGACCTCGTGGTCTTCGGCCGCGCCGCGGCGATCCGCGCGGGCCAGATCCTGAAAGCCGGCGCGCCCAACCCCGAGCCCAACCAGGCCAGCATCGACAAGGCCTTCGACCGCTTTGACGGGCTGCGCAACGCCGCGGGCGGCACGCCGACCGCCGAGCTCCGCCTCGAAATGCAGCGCACCATGCAATCGGACGCGGCCGTGTTCCGCACCTCCGAGACGCTCAAGGAAGGCGTCGAGAACATGACCAGGATCGCCGCCAAGCTCGACGATCTCCACGTCACCGACCGCTCGCTGATCTGGAACACCGACCTGATGGAGACGCTGGAGCTCACCAACCTGATGCCCAACGCGCTCGCCACCATCACCGGCGCCGAAGCGCGCCAGGAAAGCCGCGGCGCGCATGCCCACGAGGATTTCACCGCGCGCGACGACAAGAACTGGCGCAAGCACACCATCGCGCATGTGACCGGCAACAAGGTGGATCTCACTTATCGCCCGGTGGTGCTCGACCCGCTGACATCCGAGGCCGACGGCGGCATCAAGCTCGAAAAGATCGCGCCCAAGGCACGGACCTTCTGAGCCCATGGCGGCAGGCGACGGCATAAACGTGCCACCGCTGACGGTGCACATGGGGGTGCAGAAGACGGCCTCGACCGCCTTCCACCACTTCCTGCACCTCAACGCGGGCCGGCTCGACGGCCGGCTCACGGTGCGCACCCCCGCGCCGGCCACGCCGGCGCGCGCCACCGCCCGCGCCGCCATCGCCTACAGCCTCGCGCGCGACGCCGCCCACCGCGCAGCGCTCGCGGACCGCATCGGCGGCTTGCGCGACGAGCTGCTCGCGACCGGCCCCGCGCCGATCCTCGTGAGCCACGAGAACCTACCCGGCGCGATGCCCGGCAACGGCGGCGAAGTGCGGCTCTACCCGCAGATCGGCGCCATCCTCGCGCTGCTCGCCGAAAACCTCGCGCCCTTCGCGCCGAAGTTCGTCTTCTACACCCGCGAGATGGCGGCCTGGAAAGCTTCCGTTTACAATCAGGCGGTCAAGACCGACGGCTACGCCGGCACCCGCGCACATTTCGATACCGAGACCGCCGATTGCGGCACCTGGGACGAGATGCGCGCCCGCGCTGAGGCTGCAGTGGGGGCCGACCGGGTGACGTTTTTCCGGCTCGAAGACGAGGCCGACCCGATGCGCCCCGGCCGCCAGCTCCTCGCCCATGCCGGGCTCGACGCCGACGAGATCGACGCGCTCGCGCCCCTGCAGCAGCGCGCCAACGAGAGCCTCAACCCGGGCTCGCTCGAATTCATGCGACAGCTCAACCGGGTCGGGCTTGCCGCCAAGCCCCGCACCAAGGTGATGCAGCTCGTGACCCGAAACCAGGCGCTGTTCGCGCCGACCCTTGCCGGGGCCGAAATCCCCGGCGAGCCCCGATGACACCGGCCGCGGCGTCCCGCCCCGGCCCCAAAGGTAGCGACATGCCCCGAAAGGTAGCGACATGGTTCAACTGACCCTTCCGAAGAACTCGCGGATCCGCACCGGCAAGACCTGGCCCAAGCCCGAGGGCGCGACCAACACACGCAAATTCATGATCTACCGCTACGACCCGGATACGGGCGACAACCCGCGGGTCGACACCTATTTCGTCGACATGGACAGCTGCGGGCCGATGGTTCTGGACGCGCTGATCAAGATCAAGACCGAGATCGACCCCTCGCTCACCTTCCGCCGTTCCTGCCGCGAAGGCATCTGCGGCTCCTGCGCGATGAACATCGACGGCCAGAACCACCTCGCCTGCATCTACGGGCTCGACGAGATCAAGGGCGACGTCAAGATCTACCCGCTGCCGCACATGCCGGTGGTCAAGGACCTGGTCCCCGACCTCACCCATTTCTACGCCCAGCACGCCTCGGTGAAGCCCTGGCTCATCACCGAGACCCCGGCGCCCAAGGGCGAGTGGAAACAGTCTATCGAGGACCGCCGCAAGCTCGACGGGCTCTATGAATGCGTCATGTGCGCGTCGTGCTCGACGTCCTGCCCGAGCTACTGGTGGAACGCCGACCGCTACCTCGGCCCCGCCACCCTGCTTCACGCCTACCGCTGGATCATCGACTCGCGTGACGAAGCCACGGGCGAACGGCTCGACGACCTCGAAGATCCGTTCAAGCTCTACCGCTGCCACACGATCATGAACTGCACCCAGACCTGCCCCAAGGGCCTGAACCCGGCAAAAGCCATCGCCGAGATCAAGAAACTCCAGGTCGCCCGCACGCTCTGATCCGGGACACCGAAAAAGCGAAAGCCCCGCCATCACGCGGGGCTTTTTCTTAGGCGTATACGCCCGTCAGAACGGGTTTCCGGCCCCCGGCGCGGTCGCGAGGGCTTCGCCCAGTGGCTGGCCGATCTGCGCCTCGACGCAGGTCTTCATCGCCTCGATCGCGCCACGCGACCCCTTGAGCGAGAACTGCGCGATCGCCGCGCCGTCCCGGCCGGTGAGCCCGGCAAAGCTCGACGAGGCGAGGTCTTCGACGAAGGTCACGAAACCCGCGTCGCCGGTCCAGGAGATCTCGACCGCCTGGCCCGCCCCCTGCCCCGGCAGCACCCAGTGATCTGCGCCGATGTCGAACCGTACCCGCAAGGGGCCGTCGCCCAGCCCCCAGGCCTTGTTCGTGAGCACCATCCGCGCGTCGAACCCGGTCTCCACCAGCGGCTCCGCGATCAACGACAGCTCGGTTCCCTCGGCGCTGACGGTGCTCGCCGTGCAGGACGAGAGCATCCTGTCGCCGTCGGCGGCGACGGCGGTGCTGTTGAACACCCAGCTGCCCGATTGTTCGAATTGCGCCGCCGGGACCGGCAGAGCCGTGGCCGCCAGAATTGCAGCCGTCAAAAGCGAGACGCGGGTCGCCATGAAATCCTCCAGAAAATCCACCGAACGGGTCGCGCCCCAGTGTTGCGATGACCCGGGCGGATCTATGCCGGAAACGCGACGATCCAAAGGCGAATTCCCGGCTTGACCGGCGCGCCCCGCCCGGCGACCATCGCCCGAACCATTCCACGGGGAGCGCCCATGGCGGGATATTCCGGCACACCGCTCGACAAGAAACTCGGGCTCGCCCACGGCCAGCGCGCCGGCTGGGTCGGCCTGCCGCGCCAGCTGAGCGGGCTCGCATTGAGCTACCGTTTCGCGCGCGCCGAAATGGTGTCGCGCGCCCGCGATCTCAGCCCGCGCCCCTTCGACATGATCCACATCTTCACCGCCAGCCGCGGCGTGCTCGAAGCCGACCTCGCCGAGGCCCGCACCCGCCTCGACCCGGCCGGCATGATCTGGGTGAGCTGGCCGAAGAAGGCCTCGAAGGTGCCGACCGACGTGACCGAGGACGTGATCCGCGAGATTGCCCTCGCAGGCCCGCTCGTCGACATCAAGGTCTGCGCCGTCGACGAGGTCTGGTCCGGGCTCAAGCTGGTGATCCGCAAGGAGCTGCGCGAGGGCTGAGGGGGAACGGCTTTCGAAAGCCGTTGAAAAGGCGCTTCCAAGCGCCTTCCCCCGGCTACTCCCGCCCGCGCAGCACCCGGGCCGGGCTGGTCGAGAGCGGTCGCCAGGCAAAGACCAGGCCGGCCGCCACGGTCAACGCCACCCCGCCCGCCACGATCAGCAACGCCGAGACCGGGTCGAAGACGAACTCGGTCTCCATCACGTAATGCGACACCGCCCAGCCGGCGACCCCGCCCGCCGCCACCGCCATCAGCCCGGCGGCGGCCCCGAGCAGCCCCGAGCGCAAGGCGAAGTTCGCCAGCACCCAGCCCCGCGAGGCGCCCAGCGTCTTCAGCACCGCCGCCTCGTAGGTCCGCGCCCGTTCCCCCGCCGCCGCCGCACCGATCAGCACCACCGCCCCGGTCACCAGCGTGATGAGCGCGCCATAGGTGATCGCCGCCGCCACCTTGCCCATGAGCCCGGTCACCTGGGCAATGGCGTCGCGCACCGAGATCACCGTGATGTTGGGCCAGGTTCGCGAAAGATCGCGCATCAACGCCCCCTCCGCCGCCTGGTCGGCATAGACCGTGGCGATCCAGCTGTGCGGCGCGCCCGCCAGTGCCGAGGGGTTCATCGCGATGGTGAAGCCCATCCCCGCGGTCGAGAAATCGACCTCGCGGAAGCTTGCCACCGTGCCCGAAATCTCGCGTCCCAGGATGTTGAGCGTCATCTCGTCGCCGATCCCGAGCCCGATCTCCGCCGCCTCCTCGGCCGAGAAGCTGATGAGCGGCGGCCCGCTGTAGTCTTCGGGCCACCATTCCCCCGCCGTCAGATTCGTACGCTCCGGCAGTTCAGCCGAATAGGTCACCCCCCGGTCGCCGCGCACCACCCAGTGGTCGCCTGCGACCTCCTGCGCCGGACGTCCCCGGATCGTGGTGATGATCCCGCGCAGCATCGGCGCCCGGTCCATCCGGCTCACGCCGGGGTCGCCTTCGATCTGGGCGGTGAAGTCCTCGATCTGGTCGGGCTGGATGTCGACGACGAAAAAGCTCGGCGCGACGGCGGGCAGTTCCCGGGCGATGGCGCCGCGCAGGTTGGTGTCGATCTGGCCGACCGCGGCGAGCACCGTGAGCCCGAGCCCGAGCGAGACCACGACCGAGGCCGCCTCGCCGCCCGGCCCGCCCACCGCGGCGAGCGCCATCCTGAGCGCCGGGCGTCCGCGCAGGCCTCGCGCCCCCGCCGCCCGGGCCGCGAGCAGCCGCACCAGCCAGCCGAGCCCGACCAGAAGCAGGAAGGCGGCGAAGATCCCGCCCGCTGCGCTGAGCGTGATCTTCGGCGTGCCGGAGAACAGCACCGCCGCCGCCACCAGCGCCGCGAGCAGCGCCGCGGTCCAGGCGAGCGTCGCCCGCCGGGGCCAGTTCCGCGCCCCGGTCGCCGCGTCACGGTAGAGGGCCGCAGCGCGGATGTCCTGGGTGGTCGCCAGCGGCCAGAGCGAGAACAGCGCCGCCGCCAGCACCCCGTAGAGCGCCGCCTCGAGGAGCGGACCAGGATGGAGGCCGATCGCCACCGGCACCGGCAGCGCGGCGCTGAGCAGCGGCGCGAAGACGAGCGGCAGCCCGGCCCCGAGCACCAGCCCCAGCCCGATCCCGACCAGCGTGAGGATCCCGATCTGGATGCCGTAGATGGCAAAGATCATCCGCCGCTCCGCGCCCAGCACCTTGAGCGTGGCGATGGTGGTGGTCTTTTCGCCGAGATAGGCGCGCACCGCCGCCGAAATGCCCACTCCGCCCACGGCGAGCCCGGCGAGCCCGACAAGCACGAGAAACCGGCCGAGCCGCTCGACCGCATGTGTCACACCGGGCGTGCCGTTGCGGGTGTCGCGCCAGCGCGGACCACCGGCGCCGAGGGCGGCCTCCAGATCGGCTTTCGCCGCGGCAAGGTCGGTGCCCTCGGGCAGGTCCAGCCGGTAGAAGGTGTTGAACAGCGTGCCCTCCCGGATCAGGCCGGACGCCGCCAGATCCACAATGCGCACCAGCATCGGCGGGCCGAAGCCGAAGCCCGCCGTGGCGTTGTCCGGCACCGAGACCAGCGCCGCCATGGCGACGAAATCCTGGTCGCCGAGCCGGAAGGTGTCGCCGGGTGCCAGCGCCAGCCGCTCCATCAGCAGCGGGCTCAGCGCCGCGCCGGGCAGCCCGTCGCGCCCGGCGAACAGCGCCGGCAAATCCATCGGCGGATCGAGCTCCGCCGCGCCCAAGAGCGGCCAGGCCGCGTCCACCGCCTTGACCTGGGTGAGCGCGCGGTCGGCCCCGTCCACCGTCTGCGCCATCGAGCGGAAGTCGATCACCTCCGAGACCCGGGTCGCGATGCCGTCGAGCCAGGCCCGCTCCGCGTCGCTCGCCCGCCGGTAGGTGAACTCCACCTGCGCGTCGCCGCCGAGCAGCACCGCGCCTTCCGCGCCAGCCCCGCCTCGATACTCGCGCGCACCGAGCCCACGGCGGCGATCGCCGCCACGCCAAGGGCAAGACAGGCGAGAAAGATACGAAACCCCTTGAGCCCGCCGCCCAGCTCGCGCCAGGCGATCCGCGCCGCAACCGGCCAGGAAGCGCCCGCAGCCCTCACGCGTCGATCCGCCCGTCGTTGAGCCGCAGCACCTGGTCGCAGCGCCCGGCGAGCTCCTGCGCATGGGTCACCAGCACCAGCGTCGCCCCGTGGCGGTCGCGCAGGCCGGAGCTCCATGATCGTATTGCCGGTCGCCCCGTCGAGATTGCCGGTCGGCTCGTCTGCGAGCAGCACGTCGGGGCGCACCACCGCGGCCCGCGCCAGCGCCACCCGCTGCTGTTCGCCCCCCGACATCTGCGCCGGGAAATGGTCCTTGCGCCCGCCCAGCCCGACCGCGTCGAGCTCCTCGGCGGCGCGCTCGAAAGCATCCGCCGCACCGGCCAACTCCAGGGGTTGCCACGTTCTGCAGAGCCGTCATGGTGGGGATCAGGTGGAAGGACTGGAACACCACCCCCATATGATCCCGGCGGAACCGCGCCAGCGCGTCCTCGCCCATCGTGGTCAGATCGCGCCCGAGCGCGGTCACCCGGCCGCCGGTGGCGCGTTCGAGCCCGCCCATGAGCATGAGGAGAGACGATTTGCCCGATCCGGATGGTCCCGTCAGCCCCAGCGTCTCGCCGCGCTCCACGGTGAGATCGATGCCCTTGAGGATCTCCACCGGTCCGGCATTGCCCATGAGGGTGAGCGCGCGTCTTCCAGCGCCAGGATCGTCTCGGCCATCGGCAAACCTTTCCGTCTACTCCTGTCCCGATATGGGCGCGGCAGGCTCGAATAAAGGCATCCGTCGCTGTCATTTTCGTGACATCCCGGCTATCGCCGAGCCGGTGACCCTGCTCGCCCTCGGCGACAGCCTCACCCAGGGCTACGGCCTGCCGGCGGATCAGGGCTTTGTCCCGCAGCTCGAGGGCTGGCTCACCGCCCATGGCGCCGAAGTCACCGTCATCAACGGCGGCGTCTCGGGCGACACCTCGGCGGGTGGGGCGAGCAGGATCGGCTGGGCGCTCGACCCCGCGGTCGACGCGGTGATGGTCACGCTCGGCGGCAACGACCTTCTGCGCGGGATCGACCCGGCCGAGACCCGGGCCAACCTCGACGCGATCCTCGGCACGGTCCAGGACAAGGGCCTGCCGGTGCTGCTGGTGGGCATGACCGCGCTCGGCAATTACGGCGCCAGCTATGCCGACGCCTTCAACGCGATCTACCCGGACCTCGCCGCGGCGCGCAGCGTGCCGCTGTTTGCCGATTTCTTCGCCGGGCTCGAAGCGATGGGCGACTGGCAGACGGTGCTGCCCGCCTACTTCCAGCCCGACGGCGTCCACCCGAACGCCGAGGGCGTCGCCCTGATCGTCGACGCGATCGGGCCCGTGGTGCTGGATCTGCTGCCCAGCGCCCAGTAACGGCCCGGCATGCACCGAAGCGGCGGCGCCACAGCAGGTCCGCCCGACTCAGCTGAGGTGAGTCGCGGGCCGTCCTGTCCATTTTGGTTAACGAATTGTGCATCCTGCACAGATTCGACGCCTTTCGGCGACAAGCCGCCGGTTGGCTCGCAACTGTCATCGGGTCCGCATCGACAAACTATCCCTTTTGACAGGTGTCGTTCCTGCCCAATTGCTGCCAAGCAATCACCCGATGGTAGAGGCCCGGGTCGGGTTTTTGTGTTTAGAGGGTAATCTCTTGAGGGTAATGGTGGCTGCCAATCCCGATCTGGGGGGCAGGCTTCAGATCACTTTGCAGATCGCAGGGATCGCCTGCGATCTGGTCACCGATGCCGCGGACGCCCTCCAGCGGCTGCGCTCGGCCGACGTGATCGCCCATACCGACATCGCCCTCCTCGACTACGACATGGCCGGCCTGACCGGCACACGGGCGATCCAGCAGGCCCGCGCACAGCTCGGCGAGCGGCCGCTCGGCGTGGTCTACGGCCTTGCCGCCCCGGCGATGGCGCAGCGCGCGCTGTCGGCCGGCGCGACCGGCGTCCTGCCCGACGACCTCGACCCCGCCGCCCTGGCCGCCGCCCTTGCGCTCCTTGCAAACGGCGCGCGCTTTGCCATCTTCGGCAGCGCTGTCCATTTCGCCCCTTTCGACGCCGGCGCCACGCTGACGGATCGCGAACTGCAGGTGCTGCACGGCGTCTGCGACGGTCTCCAGAACAAGGAGATCGCGCATCGGTTCTCGATCAGCGAAGTGACGGTCAAGATGCATGTCCGCGCGGTCATCAGCAAACTCGGCGCGCGCAACCGCACCCATGCGGCGATGATCGCCCGCGACCTCGGGATCGTCTGAGACCGCCGGCCGGTCCGACCCGGCACCCTCCGTTCAGTCCTTCGGCGGTTCCTTGTCCCAGCGGTCGGACAGGATCCGGTGCGCATCGCCATCCGGATCGTCATACTGGTGCGACTTCAACGACCAGAAGAAAAACCCCAGCCCGACCCCGCCGAGCAGCAGCGAGATCGGAATGAGGTAGACGAGCACGTTCATTTGAGCCCCTTCAGCCGCAGCGCGTTGAGCGAGACCGTGATCGAAGAGAACGACATGGCGAGCGCGGCGGCGAGCGGCGTGGCGAGGCCCACGAGCGCGATGGGAATGGCAATGGCGTTATACGCCGCCGCGATCCCGAAGTTTTCCTTGATCCGCCGGGTGGCCGAGCGCGACAGCGCCACCGCCCCGCCGATCGGCTCCAGCGAACGTCCAAGCAGCACGATGTCGGAGACCACCCGGGTGGCCTCCAGCGCCGTCGCCGGGCTGATCGAGACATGGGCGGCCGCCAGCGCCGCTGTGTCGTTGAGCCCGTCGCCGACCATCAGCACATGCGCGCCACCCGCGCTCAGCGCCTCGATGGCGGCCACCTTGTCCTGCGGCAGCATGCCGGCGCGGTAATCCTCGATCCCGAGCCGGAAGGCCACGTCCTGCACCGCCGCCGGCGCGTCGCCGGAAATCAGCGTCACCTTCATCCCCTGCGCCTTCAGCGCCGCCACCGCCTCTGCGGAGCCGTCGCGCAGGTTGTCGGTGAAGGTGAAGGCGACGGCGGGCCGCTTGCCGATCTTGAGATAGGTCGCGGTCCGGTCGAGCCCGCGCGCGCCCAGCCATTCGGCCCGGCCCAGCCGCACCTCCTGGCCCTCCCAGATCGCCTCGATCCCGTGCCCCGGCGTCTCGCGCACATCGGTGACCACGGCAGGCCTGAGCCCCGCCCCGGCACTCGCCGCCGCGATCGCCTGCGCCAGCGGGTGCGACGAGCCCTGCGCCAGCGCATAGGCCACGGCGAGATCGGCGTCGCTGTGGTCGGCCATGTTGTCGAGCACCGGCTTTCCTTCGGTGAGCGTGCCGGTCTTGTCGAAGACCACGTGGGTCACCTGTGCCAGCCGCTCCGTCGCCGTGGACGATTTCAGCAGCATCCCCTTGCGGAACAGCCGGCCCGAGGCGGCGGTGGTCACCGCCGGCACCGCGAGCCCGAGCGCGCAGGGGCAGGTGATGATCAGCACCGCGACCGCGATGTTGAGCGACAGCCGCACGTCCCAGCCGGAGATCACCATCCAGGCGATGAAAGCAAACAGCGCCAGCAGGTGCACCGCGGGCGCGTAGATCTTCGCCGCCTTGTCGGCGAGCGAGGTGTACTTGTTGCGGCTGGTCTCGGCCATCGCCACCAGATCCGCCATCCGGTGCAGCGAAGTGTCCTTGCCCGCGGCCGACACCCGCACGGTCAATGGCCCGGTGAGGTTCACCTCGCCCGCGTTCAGCATGTCGCCCGGCCCGGCAAAGACCGGCAGGCTCTCGCCGGTGAGCAGCGAGCGGTCGATCTCGCTCTCGCCCACCTCGACCATGCCGTCGACCGGCACCCGAGCGCCGGGCACCACCCGCACCACGTCGCCCACCGCAAGCGTGGCGACCGACACCACCTCCTCGGCACCGTCCGCGAGCAGCCGGTGCGCCCGCGGCACTTCCAGCGCGGCGAGCTCCTCCGCCGCCGAGCGGGCGACGGCCCTTGTCCGGTGGTCGAGATAGCGGCCTGCGAGCAGGAAGAAGGTGAGCGACAGCGCCGCGTCGAAATAGGCGTGATGCCCCGACATCGCAGTTTCGTAGAGCGACATGCCGGCGGCCAGCAGGATCGCCAGCGAGATCGGCACGTCCATGTTCAGCCGGCCCGCGCGCAGCGCCTCCCAGGCGTGCTTGAAGAAGGGCTGGGCCGAAAAGGCGATGATCGGCAGCGAGATCGCCGCCGACACCCAGTGGAACAGATCCCGCGTCGCATCCGTCGCGCCCGACCAGACGGCCACCGACAGCAGCATCACGTTCATCATGCCGAACCCGGCCACGCCGAGCCGCATCAGCATGTTGCGCGAGCTCTTCTCGGTCGCGGTCGTCGTGAGCGCGCCCGCGTCGAGCTCATAGGCCTCGTAGCCGATCGAGGTCAGGAAATCGGCCAGCACCTGCGGGTCGACCGCCGGATCGGCCTCGATGCTGGCGCGTTTCAGCGTCAGGTTGACCCGCGCCGAGCGCACCCCTTCAAGCTGCTGCAGGCTGCCCTCGACACCGACGATACAGGCCGCGCAATGCGCCGTCGGCAGGCTCAGCATGATCCGCTTCGCCTCCTGGCCGTTGCCGTGATAGCCCTTGCCGGCCGTATCCTCGGCGATATGGGCGGCGTCGCAGGCCGGGCAGGCGCTTACCGGGGCGGCCAAGGCTCAGCTTTCCGGCAGGATGATCTGGAGCCGCTGGCGGAACGGCGTGCCGTTGGCCGCGGTGGCGACAAAGCGCAATTCCCACTTGCCGAAATCGAGCGCGCCGACCTCGGCCACGTGCACGCCGGCAGCGTTCTGGTGGAAGGCGAGATCCTGGTCGTCGGTCCGCTGGGTTGCGCGCCCGATCGTGCCTTCGATCGCCTCGACCCGGGCGGGCTTGCCGTCGGGCCCGATAATGGTGAGCGCGAGCGTCTCGCCCTCGATCGCCGCCGCGGTCTCCCAGCCCAGCGCCTCCTGGGCTTCGCGCTCGGCGTCGAAGGTCTGGCTGGCGACGTAGGAGTTTTCCACCTCGAGGCCGGGGAAGGTCCCGACCGCGTTCCAGGCCATGAACACGTTGACCCCGATGATGAGCGCAAAGGCCCCCGCGAATATCGCGAAGACCTTGGCGCCCGTCAGGGGCTTTCCGCCATCACCCGTCTGATCAATCTCGGCCATGTCCCCTCACTGTCCCGTTCCGTTGAACACCGTGTCCTTGAAGGCCCGGTCGCCGCTTTCGCCGTCGCGCACCCAGATCCGGATCGGGGTCCGGTCGACGCGGGCTTCCTCCGACCCGGTCGGTGCCACCACGTAGATCCGCACCTTGGTCTCGGTATCCGCCGGCACTTCTACCACGGATTGGTCGCTGCCTTGAACCGAAACCGTGAACGGGCTGTCTTCGCCGAGCGACACGTAATAGGGCCGGTCCTCGCCATGGGTGTTGCGCACGCCGATCTCGTAGGCGTTGCGGATCGACCCGTCGGCCATGGTGACATAGACCGGGTTGCGCTCGGGGCGCAGGGTGAAGGTCAGGTCGGGCCGCACGAACAGGCCGACCACCAGCGCGACGCCGAGGGCCGCCCAGAGCGTGAAATACAGGATCGTCCGCGGCCGGAAGATGTGGCGGTAGACGTGCTTCACCTCGTTGCCGGCGCGCTCGCTGGCCTCGTCCGACAGAGCCATGTAGTCGATCAACCCGCGCGGCTTGCCGACCTTGTCCATCATGTCGTTGCAGGCGTCGATGCAGAGCCCGCAGGTGATGCAGGCGAGCTGCTGGCCGTTGCGGATGTCGATCCCCATCGGGCAGACGTTGAAACAGGCGTTGCAGTCGATGCAGTCGCCGAGGTTCTCGCGGTTCTTGCCCTTGCCCCGCGGCTCGCCGCGCCATTCGCGGTAACCGATGGTGATGGTGTCCTCGTCCATCATCGCCGCCTGGATCCGCGGCCAGGGGCAGGCGTAGATGCAGATCTGTTCACGGGCAAAGCCGCCGAACAGGAAGGTGGTCAGCGTCAGCACCAGGATCGTGCCATAGGCGACGCTGCCCGCCTGGAAGGTGACGAGGTCCCTCAGCAGCGTCGGCGCGTCGGTGAAATAGAACACCCAGGCGCCGCCGGTGGCGACCGCGATCAACAGCCACAGCACCCACTTGGTGAGGTACTTGCGCGCCTTCTCGAGGTTCCACTTCTGCTTCCACAGCCGCACGCGGGCGTTGCGGTCGCCCTCGACCCAGCGCTCGACCAGCACGAACAGGTCGGTCCAGACGGTCTGCGGGCAGGCATAGCCGCACCAGACCCGGCCGAGCGCCGAGGTGAAGAGAAAGAGGCCAAGCCCTGCCATGATCAGCAGGCCCGCGACGAAGTAGAATTCGTGGGGCCAGATCTCGATCCAGAAGAAGAAGAACCGGCGGTTGGCCAAGTCGACCAGGACGGCCTGGTCAGGGAGATTGGGGCCCCGGTCCCAGCGGATCCAGGGGGTGAGGTAATAGATGCCCAGCGCGACGGCCATGATCATCCACTTCAGCGCGCGGAACTTGCCCCTCACGCGGCGCGGAAACACGGGCTCGCGCGCGGAATAAAGCTGTTCGGGGACTTCGGGTGCGTCGGTGGCCATGGTGAGCATCCTGATGTTCGGGTCGAAAACCGTTGTAGGGACCGGCAGTACCCGCCACTTTGACTTGGATCAACCGTCGGGGTGTCGCATCCCGCCGCCCTTGTAAGCGGCTGTTTTGGAAGCGAAATAAACCTAAGTCTTTGATGTGACTTAAAAGTGATCGGCCCACCTGCCCCGCGCCCCCTTGCACCTGCGACAAACTGCCCCGAATATCGCCCCCACGTCCCGGAGACGCGCGAACGACCAGGCTCCGGGAGTGACGGGGGGATTCGCTCCTGACGGGGGCGCGTCACGACCCGGCTCATACTCCCATGACAATCGAAGGGCCGGGGCCTCCCCGGCCCTTTTCTCTTTGCCCCGCCACGGCCGGGGCCACGCAACGGTTTTGACCTGGCCGCGCTTTGCTGCGACACTTCCCGCTACAGACCGGGGCACGGCCCGCGCCTCCGGCACGGGGATCCCGCATGTCACAGCCGCCCGAAGCGACCCGACCGCCGACCCGGTTGACCGACCTCGGCACCGCCGAGATCACCGCGCTCGCGCATCTCTACCGGGCCGAGGTCTCGCGCTCGACCGCCTGGCGGACCCGGCTCGACACCACCACCAACTGGGCCGTCGTCACCCTCGGCATCGCCCTTTCGATCGCCTTCGCCGCCCCCAACGCCTCGCCGGTGCCGCTGGTGCTCGTGGGCATCCTGATCGTCTTCTTCCTGATGCTCGAAGCCCGGCGCTACCGCTATTTCAACGTCTGGCGGGCGCGGACCCGGTGGATGGAAACCCGGTTCTTCGCCCCGATGCTGCTCGACCGCCCGCTCGAAACCGATACCCGTGCGATGCTCGCGCAGGATTACGTGCGGCCGAAATACCACGTGACGCTCATCGTGGCGGTCGGACGGCGGATCCGGTCGAACTACCTCTGGATCCTGCTGATCCAGACCGTCGCCTACCTGGGCAAGCTGGTGGTCCATCCGACCCCGGTCGCCGACCTGCCGACCTTCATCGCCCGCGCCGATGTCGGCCCGATCCCCGGCGAGGCGATGCTGGCACTGGGCGCGCTCTACATCCTGAGCTGGACCGGGCTCGCGATCTGGTCGCACCTGCACGACCGCACGCGGCGCCGCAAACACGACGGCACCGTGCCGATGTCGTTCGGCTGACCGCGTCCCGCCCCCCCCCGCGCCTCAGACCGGCGCAAGGGCCTGCATCGGCAGGTAGCGCCCCCAGGGGCCGTCTGCCGCCGGGCCGGCGACGGTGAACCCGGCCTTGCGATAGGCGGCGATGGCGCGATGATTGTCGGGGTGCGGGTCGGTGCCGAGCACCGGCGCCCCGGCGGCGAACAGCGCCGCCATCCGGGCGGCGATGAAGCGCGGCCCGTGGCCCAGGCCGACGAGCGCCGCCGGGCCGATGAACTGGTCGGTCCCGCGCGCACCCGCGGGCAGCCCCGCGAAGGGGTGCACCTCCCACCCGTGGGGATCGAAATCCTGCATGTAGCCGATATCGCGCCCGTCCAGGGTCACGATCCGCACGTCCTGTCGGGGATCGGCCAGCTTGCCCACATCGAAGACCGCCTCCGGCCCCCACCAGGCCGCGACATGCGGCTGCCCGAGCCAGCCGTCGATCAGCGGCTTATCGGCGCCGACCGCGCGGCGGAAACCATAGGGGGACGCGGCATCCATCACCCGCCAATTCTGCCCGCACATCGCCCCGAAAAGCAACGGGCCGGGGAAGACCCCGACCCGCCGTATTTGTGGCACCGACCCCGGAGAAACGCGCGAACAGGATCAGGGATCGGTGCCGTGTCCGGGGCTTGCAGGCCCCGGATGTCGTCTGCCGGCCGGCTTACTCGCCGCCGCCCAGCTGGTGGACGTAGAGCGCAACCGCGTTGATCTTCGCGGTCACCGCCTGCTCGTCGGCGTTGCCGACAAAGCTCTTGTTGAGGCCCCAGGCCGGCATCACGCCGTAGGGTCCGACCTCGACCGAATGCTTCACGGTGTCGAAGTCCGAGCCGTAGAGCCAGATCGCGTCGGTCAGGTTCGGTGCGCCCTGGGCCACGTCGCCGGTGCCGTCTTCCATGTGGCAGGCGGCGCAGTTCTCTTCGAACACCACCGCACCGGCGGTGACGTCACCCTCTTCGCTTTCCATCCCCGACAGCGAGCGCACATAGGCGACCACGTTGTTGATGTCGGCGTCTTCCAGGTAGTCGTCGCCGAAGGCCGGCATTTCCGAGTAGCGGGCGTTGTCCTCGTCCTCGGTGTTGCGGATGCCGTGACGCACCGTGTAGGCGATGGTCTCGATGTCGCCGCCCCAGAGCCAGTCGTTGTCGAGCAGGTTCGGGTAGCCGGCGGCACCGGCGGCACCCGAGCCGTGGCACTGCGAGCAGAACGCCGCGAAGGTCGCCTCGCCGTAGTTCATGCCGAAGCTGTAGAGGTCGGAGCCCGGTTCCAGCGTGGTGAGATCGGCCGACGCGAGCTGCGCCTCGATCTCGCCGTTCATCGCCTTGAACTTCTCGATGTCGGCCGCGACGTTGGCGCGGGTCGAGAAGCCGAGCAGGCCCGGGGTCGCCCCCTTCACCAGCGGCCAGGCCGGATAGGCGATCGAATAGCCGATCCCCCAGACGATGCAGGCGTAGAAAATCCAGACCCACCAGCGCGGCAGCGGATTGTTGTACTCTTCGATGCCATCCCACTGGTGGCCAGTGGTATTCACCTTGTTCTTGTCATCTTTACTCAAAGCCGGTCCTCCTTGACTGAGCGACGGGATTACTCCCGGTCACCGGCAGGTTTGTCTTCGTGGCGGAACGGGATGTTCGCGATGTCTTCGTGGGTCCGGCGGCTGCCCGGGCGGAACGCCCAGACAACCACCCCGACGAAGAAGGCGAACATGGCGAGGAGCACCCAGCTGTCCGCGATGGCGCGAAAAACCGAATAGGTGTCCTGTCCTTCCATCGTCCCCTCCCTAGCGGCTCGCGACGGGCGTGAAGGTCTCGAAATCGACCATCGTGCCCAGCACCTGGAGGTACGCGACCAGCGCGTCCATCTCGGTCACCTGCGGTTGCCCGTCGAAGTTCCGGGTCTGCGCCCCGGGGTAACGTTCGACGACGGCATCCGGATCGGCATCCGCGAAGATCGCGCCATCCGGGTCGGCCTGGCTCCAGAAGTCGGCTGCAACCGTGTCCGGGTTCAGCTGTTCCTCGGTATAGGGCACGCCCACGAAGGCGTTGGTGGCCATCACGTCGGCGATGTAGCTGTTCGAGCTCGTCGGCGTGATGTCGCGGTTCATCAGGAACGCGTATTTGGGCATCACCGATTCCGGCACCACGCTCTGCGGGTCCATCAGGTGATCGACGTGCCACTCGTCGGAGTAGCGGCCGCCGACGCGGGCGAGGTCAGGCCCCGTCCGCTTCGAGCCCCACTGGAACGGATGGTCGTATTGCGACTCCGCGGCCAGCGAGTAGTGCCCATAGCGCTCCACCTCGTCGCGCATCGGCCGGATCATCTGCGAGTGGCAGACGTAGCAGCCCTCGCGGATGTAGATGTTCCGGCCGGCGAGCTCGAGCGGGGAGTAGGGGCGCACGCCCTCCACGTCCTCGATCGTGTTCTCGAGGTAGAACAGCGGCGCGATCTGGACGATGCCGCCCACGGTCACGACCAGGAGCGAGAAGATCAGCAGAAGCGTGACGTTCTTCTCGAGGACAACGTGTTTGTCGATAAGTGCCATCTGTCCGGCCCTCCTTATTCAGCCGGCGCCGCGACACTGGCTTCCCGCGCAAGGGGAGCCCGCTTGACGGTCATCCAGAGGTTGTAGGCCATGATGAGAGCCCCGGTGAGGTACATGAGACCACCGACCCCGCGCACGATGTACATCGGGTGCTTCGCGGCCACGGTGTCGGCGAAGGAGTTCACGAGGAAGCCCTGCGCGTCGATCTCGCGCCACATCAGCCCTTCCATGATCCCGGTGACCCACATCGAGGCGGCATAGAAGATGATGCCGATCGTCGCGAGCCAGAAGTGCCAGGACACCAGGCGGAGCGAATAGATGCCCTGCTTGTTCCACAGCCGCGGGAACAGGAAGTACAGCGCACCGAAGGTGATCATGCCGTTCCAGCCGAGCGCGCCCGAGTGCACGTGACCGATCGTCCAGTCGGTGTAGTGCGACAGCGAGTTCACCGCCTTGATCGACATCATCGGGCCTTCGAAGGTGGACATGCCGTAGAAGCCCACCGAGATCACCATCATCCGGATGATCGGGTCGGTGCGCAGCTTGTCCCAGGCGCCCGAGAGCGTCATCAGGCCGTTGATCATGCCGCCCCAGGAGGGCATCCACAGGATCACCGAGAACACCATGCCGAGGGTCGAGGCCCAGTCCGGCAGCGCGGTGTAGTGCAGGTGGTGCGGACCGGCCCAGATGTAGATGAAGATCAGCGCCCAGAAGTGGATGATCGACAGCTTGTACGAGAACACCGGGCGTTCGGCCTGCTTCGGCACGAAGTAGTACATCATGCCGAGGAAGCCCGCGGTCAGGAAGAAGCCCACCGCGTTGTGGCCGTACCACCACTGGGTCATCGCGTCCTGCACACCGGCAAAGACCTGAACCGACTTGGAGCCGAACAGCGACACCGGGATCGACAGGTTGTTGACCACGTGCAGCATCGCGATGGTGATGATGAACGACAGATAGAACCAGTTGGCGACGTAGATGTGCGGTTCCTTCCGCTTCATCAGCGTGCCCATGTAGAGCAGCAGATAGCCGACCCAGACGATGGTGAGCCACCAGTCGGTGTACCATTCGAACTCGGCGTATTCCTTGCCCTGGGTCGCGCCCAGGAGGTAGCCGGTGGCGGCCAGAAGGATCGTGATCTGGTAGCCCCAGAACACGAACCAGGCGAGCTGGTCGTTCCAGAGCCGCGCGCCCGAGGTCCGCTGGACCACGTACATCGAGGTGGTCACCAGGCCGGTGCCGCCGAAGGCGAAGATCACCGCCGAGGTGTGCAGCGGCCGCAGGCGACCGAAGTTCAGGAAGCCTTCGGCCCAAACGAAGTTGAGCTGCGGGAAGGCGAGCTGGAAGGCGATGATGACACCGACCAGGAAGCCGACCACGCCCCAGAAGGCCGTCAGAATAACGCCGATGCGCACCGGGCCATCGAGGTAGCCGGTCTTCGGCGCCTTGGCATGGCCCATGTGGCGCAGCGAAAAGATGAACGCCACGGCGGCGCTCAGGAGGCCAATCAGTGTCGCGACCGTATAGGCAAGGTCGCGAGACTGGCTCGCAAGGTAGAGCATGAGAACCGCAACGGCCCCCAGCAATACCAGTTTAAGGTAATCCCACATTTCACGTCCCTTCGTCATTTTCAGCCGGCCCCCCCTCCCTCGGTGTTTCTGGATACACTTCGACCGTAGGGGACAAACGTCGACTGTTGCGATTTGAACGGTATCCACGGGAGTCGCTTTGATCCATATCAATTTGTGCATGTCGTCCCGCGCCCTGTCGCCGCACCCCCCTTGTCCCGCCCCCTTCGTGCCCCTGCCCGCCGCGCTCCGGGCGTCACCCTTGACCCAAATCAAAGCGGGAATCCGGGCCGGGGTGCAGCTTAAAGGTCAGGCCGCGGGCGCGCTTCCCGGCGCAACCGCTTGAATGGAAAGGCAAGAGTTTGACCTACCGGACGATCACCACGGTCCTGACCGACCTAGACCTCGACGCCGCTTCCTTCCGGGCGGCAATCGACCTCACAAGGCGCGAACAGGCGCATCTCGACGTGCTCTGTCTCGGGCTCGACCGCACCCAGCCCGGCTTCTACTACGCCGGCGCCAACGCCATGGTCGTGCAGGACAATCTCACCCAGGCCCGCGAGGATTCGCTGCAGCTCGAAGCCGGCGCGCGGGCAGCGCTGAAAGGCGCCGATTTCGCCTGGTCGGCGACCGCGGTCTCGGCCCAGATGGTGGCCCTCGGCGGGCTGGTCGCCCACCGCACCCGGTTCTCCGACCTCGTGGTTCTGCCCCGTCCCTACGGAACCGGCCGCACCCATGAATGCGAAGCGATCACCGAGGCGGCGATGTTCGACGGCGACGTGCCGGTGCTGATCCAGCCCGACGGTGCCGATTGGCCGCAGGAGGTCTCGACCATCCTCGTCGGCTGGAACGAATCGACCGAGGCGATGCGCGCGATCCGCGCCGCGCTGCCGTTCCTGAAACAGGCCGACACCGTCAATATCACCATCGTCGACCCGCCCCAGCACGGACCGGAACGCTCCGATCCCGGCGGCGCGCTCAGCCAGATGCTGTCGCGTCACGGCGTCCGCGCCGAGGTTTCGGTGCTGTCGAAAACCCTGCCCCGGGTCTGCGACGTGCTGTTGCGCCATGCCGGCGACATCGGTGCCGACCTGGTGGTGATGGGCGCCTACGGCCATTCGCGCTTCCGCGAGTCGATCCTCGGCGGCGCCACCCGCAACATGCTCGAGCTCGCCGAGATCCCGGTGCTGCTCGCCCACTGAACGAAAGTTCTCCCTGAGGACTGGCCGGGGCGCACGCGTCCCGGCCTTTTTTGTCCTCGGCCTGCATGCGCCACCCCGCGGGCAGCCTCGGCCGCGGCGGGCACCAGCCGGTGCCCCCTGTGTCACCGGACCCGTGACCGGCTCCCTGATCTTCCCGTCCACGCCCGGTTTCACGCCGAACCGACGGGAATCCCCGCCGCGCCCAAAGCGACCGCGCCCGGCGAAATCTGCGCAAATTCAATCCGCTTTTCCGCAAAACCGGGGTTTTTCCGGTGCTGCACGGGAAAACATTGCGGGTCCGCCGGGCCCGTTGTCATATGGACCGGCAACAACAGGCCGGTCTCAACCGGCCGAAATCCGGAACGAACAGGGAGTTCACGATGACATCCACCATGCTCAAGAAGACCCTCGCCGCGCTCGCGGCCAGCACCGCGCTCGTCACCGCGTCGCAGGCCGTGGCCGAAGAGATCACCGTCGCCTATTTCCTCGAATGGCCGATGCCCTTCGAATACGCCAAGCAGATGGGCACCTACGAAGCGGAGATGGGGGTCGACATCAACTGGGTCTCCTTCGAATCCGGCGTCAAGATGTCCGCCGCGATGGCCTCGGGCGACGTCCAGCTCTCGGTGAGCCAGGGCGTGCCGCCCTTCGTGGTCGCGACCTCGGCGGGGCAGGACCTTCAGATCCTCGACGTCGCCGTCTCCTATGCCGACAACGACAACTGCGTCGTGCGCTCGGAGCTGGAAATCGACAAGGACAATGCCGGTGAGCTCGCCGGCAAGAAGGTCGCCGTCCCGCTCGGCACCGCGGCGCATTACGGTTTCCTCAAGCAGATGAACCACTTCGGCGTCGACATCTCGACCATGGACGTGGTCGACATGGACCCGCCCGACGGCGCCGCCGCGATCGCCCAGGGCGCGGTCGACATGTTCTGCGGCTGGGGCGGTTCGCTGCGCCGGGCGGCGGAGTTCGGCAACGTGCTGCTCACCGGCGACGAGAAAACCGCCCTCGGCATTCTCGTGTTCGACGTGACCTCGGGCCCGGCCGGCTGGGTCGCGGAGAACGAGGAGCTGGTGGCCAAGTTCCTCAAGGTGACGGCGGATGCCAACGCGATGTGGGCCGACGAGGCCAACCACGCCGAGATGCTGCCGCTGATCGCCAAGGATGCCGGCATGGACGAAGCCGCGACGATGGAAACCATCTAGACCTTCAAGTTCCCGACCGTGGACGAACAGCTGAGAGAAGCCTGGCTCGGCGGCAATGCGCCCACTTTCATGAAGGGCGTGGCCGACGTCTTCGTCGAGGCCGGCTCGATCGACGCCGCGCTCGACACCTACGAGAACGCCATCAACACCGGCCCGCTGTCGACGGTCGGCGGCATGTGACCCACGCGCGCGAAGCCGTTTCGAAACGGCTTCGGCAATCGGCTTCGGCAGACGATTTCCGGGCCGATTGATCCGCGATTTCGAAAGCGCGTCGGCAAGGCCTTTCATAAGGCCTTGCCCTCGGCCCCGGGCGCCGGGCACATTTTTCCGAGGAGACGCCATGACGGGCCTGTCGATCGAAAACATCTCCATGCGCTTCGACCTGCCGAACGGCGGCGCGGTGCAGGCGCTTCAGGACGTGTCCCTGCACCTCAATGAAGGCGAGCTCCTGAGCGTGCTCGGCCCCTCCGGCTGCGGCAAGACCACGCTCCTCAACATCGTCGCCGGCTTCCTCGCCCCCAACGACGGCCAGGTCGTGCTCAACGGCCACCGGGTCACCGGGCCCGATGCCGAGCGCGGCATGGTGTTCCAGCAGGGCGCCCTGTTCGAATGGATGGACGTGCGCGCCAACGTGAGCTTCGGGCCGCGCATGAAGGGCCAGCGGGAAAGCCAGTGGGGCGCCCATGTCGACCACCTGCTCGACGTCACCGGGCTCGGCGATTTCAAGGACAAGGCGATCTACGAGCTCTCGGGTGGCATGCAGCAGCGCGTGGCGCTGGCCCGCTGCCTCGCCAATGACCCCGACGTGATCCTGATGGACGAGCCCCTCGGCGCGCTCGACGCGCTCACCCGCGAGAAGATGCAAGGTCTCGTGCTCAAGCTCTGGAAAGAGACCGGCAAGACCATCATCCTCATCACCCACTCGGTCGAGGAAGCGATCCTGCTCGGCGAACGGCTCCTCGTCATGGCGCCCAGGCCCGGGCGGATCCACAAGGAATACGCCCTGCCCTTCGCCGACATGGGCGTAAACGCCGACCTGCGGGAAGTGAAGCATGCCGACGGCTATGCCAGCACCCGTGAAGAGATCCTGGAAATGATCTGGAACATGGAAGAAGAGATCATGGGACGCACGGAGGCGGCGCAATGATCGGGCTCGTCATCCTCGCGGTCTACGTGGCCATCTTCGTCGGCGCCTTCCTCGCCGTGCGCTTCTTCGTCCACAAGACCACCCGCGATTTCACCTCGCTCAAGACCGTCACCTTCGGCGACGAGAGCGCCGTTGCGCCCAACCGGATCGCCTCGGTGGTCTCGGTGCTGACGATCTTCCTGATCTGGGGCAGCTTCACCGGCTCTTCCTGGGTGCCGCGCTTCCTGCACGCGCCCGGCCCCTTCGTCGGCGACACCGTGTTTACCTACACGCTCGAGGCCGCCGACGGCACCACCAACGACGCGACCGTGCATGTCCGGGTCTACGATTTCGGCGAGGAGACCGCCGATTTCGAGGTCGACCCCGGAGCCGGGATCGCGAAGGACGACGCGGTGCCGATGACCGCCTCGCGCTCGACGACGATCCTGTTCGACAAGAACGACGAGGCAACCCGCAAGGACGGCGCCAAGGTCGTGGCCATCGACGGCACCCCGATCGGCCCCGACGAAGAGATCCGCACCCGCGCGGGCCGCTTCGCGCTCACCGAAAAGGGCGCGATCAGTTTCACCCCGCCCACGGGTCTGCAGATGGAACCGATCTGGTTGCCGCCGCCGGAAGACGTCTTCGGCCGGGTCGTCGAGATCGCCCGCGACGGCTACCGCGATTCGACTCTCTGGGAGCATCTCGGCTACTCGCTGTTCCGGGTCATCGCCGGCTTCTTCTTCGGCGCTCTCGTCGGCATCCCGCTCGGCTACGCGATGGGGCTGTCGGACTGGTTCCGCGGCTGGTTCGACCCGATCGTCGAGTTCATGCGCCCGGTCCCGCCGCTCGCCCTGATCCCGCTGGTCATCATCTGGTTCGGCATCGGCGAGATCGGCAAGATCATCCTCCTGTTCCTCGCCTCGCTCTGGATCATGGCCATCGCCGCGCGCGCCGGCGTCTCGGGGGTCAACATCTCCAAGGTCCACGCCGCCTATTCCCTCGGCGCCTCCAAGGTGCAGATCATGCGCCATGTCATCATGCCCAACTCGTTGCCCGAGATCTTCACAGGCGCCCGGGTGGCGATGGGGGTCTGCTGGGGCACCGTGGTCGCCGCCGAACTCGTCGCGGCCAGCCAGGGCGCGGGGATGATGATCATGGTGGCGTCCAAGTTCCAGCTCACCGATATCGTGATGATGGGCATCATCCTGATCGGCGCCATCGGCTTCGGCATCGACATCCTGATGCGCAAGGCGGAGAAGTTTCTCGTGCCCTGGAAGGGCAGAAGCTGACCTGTGCCCTGGAAGGGCGAAGCTGAGCCCGTCCCCGGGAACGCACAAGGCCGGTCCATCCCGGGCCGGCCCTGCCCGTCATCGCCCAACAACTCTGGACAATCCCGGGCTTTGATGGCGACATGAACCAAAGAAAATTTCCACGGGGAGCTACGACCATGAAAACCCTCCTGACCACCCTCTGCGCCACGCTCGTCGCCACCGCCGCCACCGCGGGTGGCAACGACTGCACCGCGGGCAAGACGCTCGAAGACGGCGTGCTGACCATCGCCACCGGCAACCCGGCCTATTACCCCTGGGTGATGGACGACGCCCCCGAATCGAAGCAGGGCTTCGAGGCGGCCGTCGCCTATGCGATCGCGAACGAAATGGGCTTCGCCGATGGCGACGTCGCCTGGGTGCGCACCTCCTTCGACGAGGCGATCCAGCCGGGCGCCAAGAACTTCGACTTCAACATGCAGCAATACTCGATCACCCCCGAGCGCGAGGAGATGGTCGATTTCTCTCTGCCCTACTATTCCTCCGCGATGGCGATCCTGACCACCGGCACCGTGGTCGAAACGGTCGGCGAACCGACGTCCGACGCGCTCAAGGGGCTGGTCTGGGGCGCCATGGCCGGCACCACCGGCGCGACCATGGTCGGCGAGGCGATCGCGCCCGAGAAGGACGTGCTGCTCTACAACGACAACACCGACGTGACCGCCGCGCTCCAGGCCGGCCAGATCGACGCCGCGCTGTTCGATCTGCCGACCGCGCTCTACCTCTCCGCCGTGGTCGTCGAGGGCGGCGCGCTGCTTGGCCAGTTCCCCGCCGCGCGGACGCAGAACCCCGACCAGTTCGGCCTGCTGATGGAAGACGGCAACCCGCTCAAGGAATGCGTCGACGCGGCGATCACCGCGCTCACCGCGAACGGGACGCTCGCCAACCTCGAGGCCGAATGGCTCGCCGATGCCACGGGTGTTCCGGTCCTCGAATAAGCCGGACCCGCGATGTCTGAGCCAAGCGACAGGACCGCGCGCCACACGCCCGCAGGACCGGGACGGCGCGCGGTCTACGAAGCCGCCGAACGAAAACGGTCGCTGCGGATCGCCGCGACCTCGACGGCGCTGGTGCTCATCGCCATCGTCGTTCTGGTGCCGCTCGCGCCCGGCTGGGCGGCGGTCAAGAAGAGCTTCTTCAACGCCGAGGTCTTCGCCAAGACCTTCCCGGGCCTGCTCAACGCCTTCCTCCTCGACATCGCGATCTTCGCCTGGTCGCTGCCGCTGATCGCGCTCCTGGCGCTGCTGGTGGCGATCTGCCGCGACATCCAGCGCCCGGCGCTCTATCCCTTGCGGCTCGCGGCCATGGTCTTCACCGACGTGTTCCGCGGCCTGCCGGTGATCCTGGTGATCTACCTGATCGGGTTCGGCGTGCCCGGGCTCGGCATGCCGCGGCCCTGGAACAGCCCCTATATCTGGGGCTCGCTGGCCCTCATTCTCGTCTACGCCGCCTATGTCGCCGAGGTGATCCGCTCAGGCATCGAATCGATCCACAAGAGCCAGCGCTCGGCTGCGCTCTCACTCGGCCTCTCCCCTGGCGACACGATGCGTTTCGTGATCCTGCCGCAGGCCCTGCGCAACGTGGTGCCCGCCAACATGAACCTGGTGATCGCCTTGCAGAAGGACGTGGCGCTGCTCTCCTTCGTCGGTCCGGTCGAGATCTTCCGGCAAGCGGGCGTCTACAAGTCGCTGTTCGCCAATTTCACCCCCTACGTGGGCGCGGCACTGATCTTCCTCGTCATCACCATCCCCGCGACCCGCTATTCCGACTACCTTCTGCACAAGCGCAGGCGGCTCCAGACATGAGCGCGATGCTGCGTCTGGCCGGTGTGCAGAAGAGCTTCGGCGACCACCACGTGTTGCGCGGGATCGACCTCGAGGTCGCCAGGGGCGAGATGGTCTGCCTGATCGGCGCCTCCGGGTCCGGCAAGTCGACGCTCCTGCGCGCGATCAACCTGCTCGACCCGATCGACGACGGCGAGATCTGGTTCGACGGGGTCGACATCGCCGAGCCCGGGCTCGACCCCCAACCCATACGCCAGCGTATTGGCCTCGTGTTCCAGTCGTTCAACCTGTTTCCCCACATGAGCGCCGAGGCAAACGTGATGCTGGCCCCGATGCGGGTGAAGGGGCTCTCCAGGGCCGACCTCAAGGCGCCGGTGACCGCGCTGTTCGAACGCTTCGGCCTTGCCGACCGGATGGGCCACTATCCCGACCAGCTCTCCGGCGGCCAGCAGCAACGCGTCGCCATCATCCGGGCGCTGGCGATGCAGCCCGAGATCCTGCTGTTCGACGAGATCACCTCGGCGCTCGATCCGGAGCTGGTGGCCGAGGTGCTCGACGTGCTGCGCCAGTTGCGCGCCGAAGGCATGACGATGATCCTCGCCACCCACGAGATGGGCTTCGCCCGCGAGCTCGCCGACAAGGTCTGCTTCCTCGATGCCGGCCGCATCCTCGAATCCGGTCCGCCGGCCGAGATTTTCGACCACCCGAAAGAAGAGCGCACCCGCAAGTTCCTCTCGCAACTGCTGTGAGCGGGACCGGCCCCGGCATGCCTTCCGTGAGCGGCCTTCGGGGTGGATGGCAACCGGTCGGTGGCTCCCCGACGCCACCTGGTCCGGGCCAGCATGTCGACGGACGGGACTGCACACCGATCCGGGAAGGCATCGAGAACGCAACACGATCCGGCGCGCGGCGCCGGAGCCCCGTCACGCCGGGCAAGCGAACCCGGCGCGAAATGACGGCATTTTCACTGCATGTGCACTGGTGCTGGCATCGACGCCGTGTCGGTTGCCCAGGGAAACCCACCGAACCCGCACAAGGCCGCCCCGGCTCACCACCGCCCGAGCGCGTCCTCGTCCTCGTCCTTCGCCGCGACCCAGGCCGCACCGTCGGCCCCGATTTCCTTCTTCCAGAACGGCGCCCGGCTCTTCAACCAGTCCATCAGGAATTCCGCCGCCTCGAAAGCCGCCGCGCGGTGGCGGCTGGCGGTGGCGACCATCATGATCGGCTCGCCCGGCACCAGGCTGCCGTAGCGGTGGATCACCAGCACGTCGGCCAGATCCCAGCGCGACCGCGCCTCCTCGGCATAGCGCGCGATCGCCGTCTCGGTCATCCCCGGGTAATGCTCGATCTCCATGCGCGCGAGCCCGCCGGTGCCGCGCACGACGCCGGTGAAGCTCACCACCGCGCCGACATCCTCGCCTGCGCCGAAACCCGCAAGCTCAACGCCGGTGTCGAAGGGCTCGGCCTGGACGCGGACCCGCATCGTCACCCGCCGGTCATCGGCGGGAAGAAGGCGACCTCGCGCACGCCCGCGAGGGGGCTGTCGAAGTCCGAAAGCTCCTGGTCGAGCGCCACCCGCAGCGCCGAGAGATCCGAGAACGCCAGCGCATAGCGCGCCTCGCGGCCGCGCAGTTCCTCGACCAGGTCCGCAACCGTCGCCGCCTGCGTCTCGACCCGCTCGCGGGCCTCGCCGATCCGCTCACGGACCCAGGCGAAATAGAGCACCTCAATCATGCGCCGTCTCCCGCAGGAACGGCAGCGCCTTGCGGAAATAATCCCACCCGGTCAGGATCGTGAGCCCGCCGGCCACCCACAGGAGCACGATCCCGGCATTGCCGGCCCAGTCCGACCAGCCCATCAACCAACGCCGGTAGGAGCCGTCCTCCAGCACCGCATGGTGCTCGATCACCCCCTTGGCGAAGAGCAACGTGATCGCGATCATCTGGCTGGTGGTCTTCCACTTGGCGAGATTGGTCACCTTGAGCGCCCGGGCCCGGTCGCCGAGGCTCTCGCGCAGGCCCGAGACGAAGACCTCGCGGTAGATGATGATCGCCGACGGCAGCATGATCCAGGGCGTGAGCCCGGCATAGCCGTTGATGACGAGCAGCGCGATCATCACCAGCGCCTTGTCGGCGATCGGATCCATCGCCGCACCGAACAGGGTCTCGAGCTTCCAGGCGCGGGCGAGATAGCCGTCGAGGTAGTCGGTGAAAGCGGCGACGATGAACAGCACCATCGCGTACCAGTCCGCCCAGGGCCGGGCAAAGAACAGGAACATCACCGGCAGCAGCGGCACCGCGACCAGCCGCGCGATGGTGAGGATATTGGGCAGGGTCCATCTCATGGAAGGTGTGTACCGCGTTCCCGGGGCCGGGGGAAGACGGGCTGGCGTTGCGCCTGGTTCGACAGTTGGCCGGGGGATTTCGCATCCCCCGGACCCCCTGCGAGGTATTTGGAGACCAAAGAAGGCACACCGATACGAATGACCCCCCGGCGACAGGCACCGGGGGGCTTCTTCGGTCGCGGTCATCGGCTCCTCAGCCTGTACCGCTCCACAATCATGAAGCTTCAAGGTTAAGGCTTCGTTACTTCTTTGGTCTCCAAATACCTCGGGGGTGTCACGCCAAAGGCGTGCCTCCGGCACGACGGGGCGGAGCCCCCACCCGGGTCGGATTGCCGAAGGCAATTCGAAATCTAGCCGTGCTCCTGGAAATACCCGTGGATCGTCTCGGCAAGACCCGCCGAGATCCCCGGCACCGCCTTGAGATCGTCGAGCGAGGCGCGCGCCACCGCCTTGGCCGAGCCGAAATGGCTCAGAAGCGCGCGCTTGCGGCTCGCCCCCACGCCCGGCACCTCGTCGAGCGGCGTGGCGCCGATCGCCTTGGCGCGCTTCGCCCGGTGGGTGCCGATGGCAAACCTGTGCGCCTCGTCGCGCAGCCGCTGGACGAAGTAGAGCACCGGGTCGTTGCGCTTGAGCGCGAAGGGGCGCGCGCCCACTCGGTGAAACTCCTCCTTGCCGGCGTCGCGGTCGATGCCCTTGGCGACACCGACCATGGCGATGTCCTCGACGCCCAGATCCTCCAGGATCTGGTTGACCGCCGAGACCTGGCCGGCCCCGCCGTCGATCAGCAACAGATCCGGCCAGCTCTGGCCCATTCGGTCGGGGTCTTCCTTGAGCAGCCGCTTGAACCGCCGGGTCAGCACCTCCTTCATCATCCCGAAATCGTCGCCGGGGGTGAGCTCCTCGCCCCTGATGTTGAATTTGCGGTACTGGCTCTTCATGTAGCCCTCGGGCCCGGCCACGATCATCGCGCCGACCGCATGCGCGCCCTGGATATGCGAGTTGTCGTAGACCTCGATCCGCCCCGGCGGCTCGTCGAGCCCGAAGGCCTCGGCGAGCCCGTCGAGCAGCCGCGCCTGGCTCTCGGTCTCGGCCATCTTGCGCCCCAGCGCCTCGCGTGCGTTGCGCGCGGCCGACGAGACCAGCTCGGCTTTTTCGCCCCTGAGCGGCACCGCGAGCTCGACCTTGCGGCCCGCCTGTTCGCCCAGCGCTTCAGCCATCAGCTCGAGGTCCTCGATCGGATGCGACAGCAGCAAGAGCCGCGGCGGCTCCTTCTTGTCATAGAACTGGCCGATGAAGGCCTGCAGCACCTCCGCCTCCTCCGCCCCCGCCCCGGTACGAGGGTAGAAGGCGCGGTTGCCCCAGTTCTGGTGCGCGCGGATGAAGAACACCTGCACGCAGGCCTGCCCGCCCTCCATGTGCAGCGCGATCACGTCGGCCTCGGCCACGCCGCGCGGGTTGATCCCCTGGCTCGACTGCACCTGGGTCAGCGCGCGGATGCGGTCGCGCAAGCTGGCGGCGCGTTCGAACTCCATTGCCTCCGAGGCCGCCTGCATCTCGCCCGCGAGCTGTTCCTGCACCGCGGTCGTCCGGCCCGACAGGAACCGCGTCGCATCGCTCACCAGCCCGGCGTAGTCGGCTTCGGAAATCTTGCCTACGCAGGGCCCGGCGCAGCGCTTGATCTGGTAGAGCAGGCAGGGCCGCGTCCGGCTCTCGAACATCGCGTCGGTGCAATTGCGCAGCAGAAACACCTTCTGCAGCTGGTTCAGCGTCCGGTTCACCGCATCGGCCGAGGCGAAGGGGCCGAAATACTGGCCCTTGTCCTTCTTCGCCCCGCGGTGCTTGCGGATCTGCGGATAGGCGTGGTAGGTCACCAGGATGTTGGGAAAGCTCTTATCGTCGCGCAGCAGCACGTTGTAATAGGGCTTGAGCTGCTTGATCAGGTTCTGCTCCAGCAGCAGCGCCTCGGTTTCCGACCGTGTGGTGAGAAACATCATCTCGCAGGTCTGCGAGATCATCCGCGCGATCCGCGCCGTGTGCCCGGTGGGCTTGGCGTAGTTCGACACCCGTTTCTTGAGGTTGCGCGCCTTGCCGACATAGAGCACCTGGCCCTTGTCGCCGAGCATCCGGTAGACCCCGGGCGAGCCGTCGAGGCGCTTGACCTCGTCGGCGATCAGCGCGTGGCCCTTGAGGCGCGGCAGGGTCGGTTGCGGGTCGGACTGCTCGTTCATCCGTTCTGTTTACCGCCTTTCACGGCGAAGCTGAAACAGGTTTAAGACGGGACCCGCGCCGCGCAGGCATTGCCCGTCGCCGCGCCCGCGCCGCGGCGACACGGGGGGCTGATTCTCCGGACCGGCTGCCTCCGCGACGCGGCGGAGACAAGAGCAAAGCTGTGCACAGAATCTGTGGACAAATCGGTGGACAGCTTGCCGCCGCAGGGGAAAATCCGTTGAATCTGCGCGGCTTCCACGAGTTGCCTGTTTTTTGGGCGGCAATCCAAACCCTTGATTTTGCTATCGAAAATTATCACGGTTTTGTAAAAGCCTGAAAACACTGGCAGAAACCTGTCGGATTCGGTCAAGTCACAGCCGATGTGCACAAGTTGACGCAGCGGCGCCCGGAAAGGGCGCTATTCGAGCCCGACGATATCGGGGGTCTGCCAGGCCAGGTGCTGGCCGCCGTCGACCGCGATCATCTGGCCGGTGACCGCCTTGGCGTCGATCAGATAGCCCAGCGCGGCGGTGATGTCGCCGGTATCCGCGCCGCGCCCCAGCACGGTTGCGGCCCGCTGCCGGGCGAAGTGTTCGTCGCTCTGACGCGCCCCCTTCAGCGTCGGCCCGGGGCCGATCGCGTTGACCCGGATCGCCGGCGCCAGCGCCTGCGCCGCGGTGCGGGTAAAGGCCCAGAGCCCCATCTTGGCGATGGTATAGGTCATGAACGCCGGCGTCAGCTTCAGCACCCGCTGGTCGAGCAGGTTGACGACCAGGCCGCTCGCCAGCGGTTCGCCGTCGCTGCCCGCCTCCGGCGCCTGGTCGGCAAAGGCCTGGGTCAGGAAGAACGGTGCCCGCAAGTTCGAATTGATGTGCCGGTCCCAGCTCTCGGGCGTGGCGGTGGCGATCCGGTCGTATTCGAAGATCGAGGCGTTGTTGACCAGCACCGTAAGCGGCCCGCCGAGCGCCGCGACCGCGCGCGGCACGAGAGCCAGGGTCTCGTCGAGGTCGAGCAGGTCGGCCTGCAGCGCCACCGCGCGCACGCCCCGCGCCTCGCACAGCAGCACAGTCTCGGCGGCGCCTTCCTCGGAGCCCGCGTAATGCACCGCCACGTCATAGCCGCGCTCGGCCAGCGCGATCGCCATCGCCCGCCCCAGCCGCGCCCCCGCGCCCGTCACCAATGCCCGGCCTGCCGGTTCCCGCCCGTCGTTCATGTCCGCCTCAATGCGCAAGGATCGCCATCAGGTACACCCCATAGAGCCCCACGAACACGGTGCCCCAGGCCCGCCCCATGCGCCACCCCCGGAACACGAAGGGGCCGATCAGCAGCGAGGCGGCGAGCATCACCCACAGGTCGTAGTGCAACAGCTTGGGTTCCACCGGCAGCGGCCCGACCAGCGCGGCGACGCCGATGATCGCGAGCAGGTTGAACATGTTCGACCCGATCACGTTGCCCAGCGCCACGTCGGCCTGGTTGCGGTAGGCGGCCATCACCGTGGTCGCGAGCTCCGGCAGCGAGGTGCCGATCGCCACCAGGGTGAGCCCGATCACCGTCTCCGACACGCCGTAGTCGCGGGCGATGCTGGTGGCGCTGTCGACCAGGATCTGCGCGCCCAGCGGCAGGCCGACCAGGCCGATCGCGAGAAAGGCAAAGACCTTCCACCAGGCCATGTCGGGGTCCAGCCCCTCGACGCCGCCGGCCTCCTCGGCCTCCGCCTCGGCTTCCAGCGCGTCCGGATCGAGCGCCTCGCCGCGAGCGGCATGGGCGGCGGCGAGCTGCGCCTTGACCTCGCGGCGGTGGACCTGCGCCTCGCGCAGCGCCGAGCCCAGCATCAGCGCGAGGCCGGCGAGCAGCGCCAGACCCTGCGGCCAGCCGAACCGCCCGCCCTGGGCGAGCGCGATGAATCCGACCGTCGCCGCGATCATCAGGACGAAGTTGCGCTTGGTATCGGTGCCCGCGGTGTTCAGCCCGGTCAGCAGCGCCGGCACCCCCAGCACCAGGAGGATGTTGGCGGTGTTCGAGCCGACCACGTTGCCCATCGCCAGACCCGGCACGCCGTCGAGCACCGCCTGCACCGAGATCAACATCTCCGGCGCCGAGGTGCCGAAGGCGACGATGGTGAGCGAGACGATCAGCGCCGGCACGCCGAGCCTGAGCGACAGGTTGACGGCGCCCCGCACCAGGCTGTCCCCGGCAAACAGCAGGATCAGGAGCCCGAGGGTCGCATAGGCGAAGTCCATCCGCTCAGCCCTTCTTCCCGCAGGAGCACGGGCCCTTGCCGATGCGGTAGCGTCCGCATTTCGGGCATTTCATCGTTTCGAGTTTCTTCTGGCCCGGAAACCGGAGCCGGCCGAACATGGCGAGCACCATCATGCCGACGAGAAAGAGCGTGATGATCTTCAGATACATGGAGCTACAGACCGAACCGGGCCCAGAGCGCGCGCTCTTCCACCGCCGCGAGCGCATCGCCCATCACCGCCCCGCCGAACCGGCGCCACATCGACCGCCGCGGCCCGTAGACCGCGAACCGCACCTTGTCGCCGAACTCGCGCCGCATCACCGGCACCAGGTGACCGATCCCGTCGATGAGCCCAAGCTCCACCGCGCGGGCACCGGTCCAGAACTGGCCGGTGAACAGGCCCGGATCGTCGCCCAGCCGCTGCCCCCGCGCCGCCTTCACGTGGTCGATGAACACCCCGTGCATCTCGGCACCGATGGCCTCGATCCGGGCGACGTCCTCGGGGTCTTCGGGCTTGAACGGGTCGAGCTGCGACTTGTTCGCGCCACTGGTATAGACCCGCCGCTCGACCCCGTGCCGGGCGATGAACTCGCTGGCGCCAAAGGTCGCGAAGATCACCCCGATCGAGCCGACGATCGAGGTCTTGTCGGCATAGATCCGGTCGGCGGCACAGGCGAGCCAGTAGCCGCCCGAGGCGGCGACGTCTTCGACGAAGGCATAGACCGGGATCTCCTTCTCCGTCGCCAGCCGCCGGATCCGCTCGGCGATCATCGAGCTCTGCACCGGCGAGCCGCCGGGCGAATTGACGCTCAGCGCCACGGCGGCGGGCTTGCCGCGCTTGAAGGCACGCTCGATCAGCGGCGCAAACGCGGCATCGTTGACCTGCCCGCGGGGGCCGGCGGCGATGGCCCCGTGCAGTCGGATCACCGCGACCCGCGGCGCACGGTTCAGGAACGGCAGAGAAAGTGTCATGGGCTGCCATGTAGAGCCGCGAAGGAGGCACCACAAGTGAAGCCGCCAAATTCGCCCCCGCGTTGTTTTTTCGCCTCAGGTCCGCCTCAGGTCCTCAGCGCCAGCCGGTGCGGAAGATCCACAGATCCCGGTCATGCAAGGGCGGCAAATCCCGCGACCGCCACCAGCGACACCGCCACCGGCACGTCGGCGAGGCCGAAGAACGACCAGCGGAAGCCGGAGACGAGGTAGACCACCGGGTTGAACAGCGTCACCGATTGCCAGAACGGCGGCAGCATGGTGATCGAGTAGAACGAGCCGCCGAGGAACACGAGCGGCGTGACGATCAGCATCGGGATCAGGTTGAGCTGTTCGAAGCTCTTGGCCCAGATGCCGACGATGAAGCCGAACATCGCGAAGCTGAAACAGCTCAGCACCAGGAAGGCCAGCATCCAGACCGGATGCGCGATGTGGAGATCGACGAAGAAGAACGAGGTGGCGAGGATGATGCAGCCGATGATCAGGCTCTTGGTCGCCGCCGCGCCGACATAGCCGATGACGATCTCGAAAGCGTCGACCGGGGCCGAAAGCACTTCGAAGATCGTGCCCATGAATTTCGGGAAATAGATCCGAAGGCGGCGTTCGAGATCGACTGCTGCAGCACCGTGAGCATGATCAGGCCGGGCACGATGAAGGCGCCGTAGCTCACCCTTCGACCTCGTCGATCCGCGAGCCGATCGCGGCGCCAAAGACGATGAAATAGAGCGAGGTCGACAGCACCGGCGAAACGGCGCTCTGCCAGATGGTGCGGAAGAACCGGGCCATCTCGAAGCGGTAGATCGCGGCGATTGCGCAGGCGTTCATGCGGTTTTCTCCCCGGTCTTCTGTGCCTTTGCCTCCCGGTGCCCGACCAGCCCGACGGATCTCTTCGAGGCTGGACTGGTGGGTGTCGAGGTCGGCGAGATGCAGCCCCGCCGCGCGGATCTCGCCGAGCAGGTCGGTGATGCCGGTCTGTTCGGCGTTGGTGTCATAGGCGTAGACCAGGCTCTGCCCGTCGTCGCCGAGCGCGACACCCCGCGCCGCGAGGCGCTCGGGCAGGCCGTCCGCGGGCGCCGACAGCGTCACCGTCAGGGTCTTCTTGCCCATCCGCGCCATCAGCTTGCGCTTGTCCTCGACCAAGAGCAGCGCGCCCTTGTCGATCACCCCGACCCGGTCGGCCATCGCCTCGGCCTCTTCGATGTAATGGGTGGTGAGGATGATGGTCACGCCCTGGGCCTTGAGCCGCCCGATCACCTCCCACATCTCGCGCCGGAGGTCGACGTCGACCCCCGCGGTGGGTTCGTCGAGGAACAGCACCCGCGGTTCGTGCGCCAGCGCCTTGGCGATCATCACCCGCCGCTTCATCCCGCCCGACAGCGTGATGATCTTGGAATCCTTCTTGTCGTGCAGCGCGAGGTCGCTGAGCACCTTTTCGATCAGCGCGTCGTCCGCCGGTTTGCCGAACAGCCCGCGGGTGAAGCGCACCGTGTTCATCACCGTCTCGAACCCGTCCACGGTCAGCTCCTGCGGCACCAGCCCGACCAGGCTGCGCGCGGCGCGGAAGTCCGCCCGCACGTCGTGGCCGCCGATGGTGATGGAGCCCTCGGTCAGGGTCGAGACCCCGCAGATCATCGAGATCAGCGTCGTCTTGCCGGCGCCGTTCGGGCCAAGGAGCGCCAGCACCTCGCCCTCCTCGATCTCGAGATCGACCCCCTTCACGGCCTCGAAGCCGCCCTCGTAGACCTTGCGCGCGCCCTTGATGGAAACGATGGATGCCACGCGACCCTCCCTGATCGTGATGCCCGGATCCATGCCACGGGCGGTAGCGTTAACGGAACCGGAAAGCCGTCAGATGGGGCCGGCGCGCGCAAAAGTGAAGACCCGCCGTTGTGCCGCGGTTCCACCACCGGGCGCGGGCCCCCATATATGTCGGAGGAACCGATGGAGGTTGCCATGTCGACGACAGACCGCGACCCGCTCTCCCACACCAGCCCTTGGGCCCTCGAAGAACATTTCTGGCTCGAAGGACCGAACTTCTACCGCGCACATCTATCCAAGGGCGCCGCCATGTGGTTCCCCGACCGGCCGGAACCGCTCCGCGGCGAGGCGATCCTCGACGCGCTGATGAACGCGCCGCGGTGGGAATCGGTCGTGCTCGACCAGCAGGACATGGCGGTAACCGACGAGACCGTCACCCTGCGCTACCACGCCACCGCCCGGCGCGACGGCCAGGACGATTACCGGGCGGCCTGCACCACGGTCTACAGGCGCGACGCGGGCGGGTTGAAGCTCGTCGAACACCACCAGCGCATCGCCTGACCGGGCGCAGGGGCCTGTCCTCGCGCGGCAAGGGTGCGGCAGAATGGTTCCTGTCGAAAACCCCGGCCTGCCCAAGCGCGCCCTATGGTAAATCCATGATTTCCAAGGGAAACACTGCGTTCAAGTATCCGAAACGCGGGTCCCCGCCCCTTCGGACCATCGGCACTGACGCAGGACGAGCAGGTTTCCCGGCCGCCTCGCCGGGCGCCGACACGCGTCACAGCACCACAGGCACCGAAAATCGGACCCGGCGCGGCACGGAAAGCAACCCGACCGCGGCTCTCAGCCCTTTTCCTTGGTCTCCCGCCCTCCGGTCCCGGCGTCCTTGCCGAGATCCGCGGCGAGACGGAAGCCGATCCGGTTCGGCGGCTCCTCCGAGACGTCCTCGCGCGGCAGCGCGCGCAGCATCACGTTCAGCTGGCTGACATGCTGGATCAGCTGCGTCTTCGCACCTTCGCCGTCCGAGCCGTAGAAGGTGACGATGTCGGGGTCGAAATAGCCGAGCCCCTCGATCCTGAGCACGCCCACATCGCCGCCGGTGAAACCCATGGCGACCTCGTGGGCATTGTCGAGCTGTTCCTCGAAATTCTGGATGTAGAGGATGAGCCGCTCATAGGCCCATTCGGCCGGGCTCTTCTCTTCGAAGGGCCGCTCGGCCACCGCTTCGGGCAGCGGGATCTGCTCGGCGGTCGGCGGCGCGTCGTCGTCGCAGCGGGCCACCCGCGCCGGAGGGCGCGTCCCCGCCTTCACCCCCGGTTTCCCAGCCGCCTCCGCCTTCGCCCCCGCCTTCTCCGCTGGCCTTGCCCCCGGACCTGACATGGTCACCCTCCCCTGCGGCGCCACAGATAGGCGCCGTCGCCGCGCCGCTCCCGGGTGACGAGACCGGCGTGATACAGGTGATTGAGGTGCCCCATCGCCTCGACCAGCGCAAGACCGTATTGCTCGCCGCCGATCGTACGGCCGTAGAGCGCGGGAAAGCATTCCGCGGCGGTCCTGGGCGCGGCAAGGAAATTGGTCAGCCGGTCGAGCGCACCGTGGTGGTTCTCGATCAGCTGGCGGATCCGCGTCGGCAAGCCGGTATAGGGCAGCTTGTGCCCCGGCAGCACCAGGTGGCGATCGTCGGCAAACGTCCCGAGCCGTTCGCAGCTTTCCAGCCAGTCGCCCACCGGGTCGGCCTCGGGCTCGGTGGCATAGACCCCGAGGTTGGGGCTGATCGTGGCGAGCAGCTGGTCGCCGCCGATCACCAGCGTGCAGTCCCGGCTCCACAGGGTCGCGTGCTCCGGCGCATGGCCGTTGCCGATCCGCACGTCCCAGTCGCGGCCGCCGAACCGGATCCGGCTGCCCTCCTTGATCCGGCGAAACCCGAGCGGCATGTCGGCGACGATATCGACGAAATTGAACGGACGTTGCGCCCGACGCTCTTCGTAGATCACCTCGTCCATCCCCGCCGAACGCCAATAGGCCAGGGTCTCGTCCACCGGCACCATGTGCTCGTCAAGCTGCAGCATCCGGGCAAACAGCCAGGCGGTCCGGGTGGTCACCAGCTCGGCGCCGTGGTCGCGCTGAAACCAGCCGGCGAGGCCAACGTGGTCGGGGTGGTGGTGGGTGACGATCACCCGTCTGACCGGCCGGCCGGCGAGCGGACCGGCGAGCAGCTTCCGCCAGATCTCCCGGCTGCGCCGGCTGTCGATCCCGGTATCGACGATGGTCCAGCCGCCGCCCTCCGCGCCGTCGTCGGCGAAAGCGTAGACGTTGACATGGTCGAGCGCCATCGGCAGCGGCAGCCGCATCCACAGCACCCCCTCGGCCACCTCGACCGCCTCCCCCTCTGCCGGCGGCTCCGCCCAGGGAAACCGGATCGGCGCCGTCACAGGATCGCTCACTTCCTCGCTCACTGGATCGCTCACCGGACGAAATCCTCGGGCGCGATGGCGTAGAGCCCGGCCGCGCCGGCCCGGGCCCGGGCGATCAGCGCAGTGTGTTCCGGCAGCAGCCGTTCGATGTAGTACCGCGCGAGCGCGCTGCGCGGGCCGGTCCCGCCCTCGACGGCGGCAGCCTTGAGGTGGAAAAAGGCGCCGATCACCCGGGCGCTCGCGGCGAGAAACGGTACGGCGCCGGCATAGCGGTCCTGCAGCTCCTGTTCGACCAGCCATTCGACGGTCTCGCGCAGGGTTTCGGCCGCCGCCCACACCGTGTCGGCGAGGTCGGGCACGATGGCGCGGGCCAGCTCCGCCTCTTCCTCGCCCTCGTCGAACATCCGGAACGCGGCCTCGCCGCCGTCCATCATCTTGCGCCCGACCAGGTCCATCGCCTGGATGCCGTTGGTGCCCTCGTAGATCGTCGTCACCCGCACGTCGCGCAGGTATTGCGCGGCCCCGGTCTCCTCGATGAACCCCATGCCGCCATGCACCTGGATGCCGAGATCGGCGACCTTGACGCCGACATCCGTGCCATGCGCCTTGGCGACCGGTGTGAGCAGGGCCGCGCGCGCCGCCCAATCGGCATCGCCTGTCGCCTTCGCCATGTCGAGCGACATCGCGCAGTCGAGCGCGATCGCGCGCGCGGCAAAGATCTCGGCCCGCATCTCGATCAACATCCGGCGGACGTCGGCATGGTCGACGATGGCACCGCCTCCCGCCACCGGGGTCCGCCCCTGCTTGCGCTCCAGCGCATAGGCCACCGCGTGCTGATAGGCGCCCTCGGCGGCGCCGATACCCTGCACCCCCACCTGCAGCCGTGCGTTGTTCATCATCGTGAACATCGCCGCCATGCCGGCGTTTTCCGCCCCCACCAGCCAGCCGGTCGCGCCCTCGAAGGCCATCACGCAGGTCGGGCTGCCGTGCATCCCGAGCTTGTGCTCGAGGCTCACCACCCTCAGCGCATTGGCGGCGCCGGGGTCGCCATCGCCGTCGGGCAGGTATTTCGGCACCATGAACAGGCTGATCCCCCGCGTGCCCCCGGGCGCGTCCGGCAGCCGGGCGAGGACCAGGTGGCAGACATTGCCGCCGAAATCGTGGTCGCCCCAGGAAATGAAGATCTTCTGCCCGGTGATCGCATAGGTGCCGTCGGCATTCGCCACCGCCTTCGTCGTCAGCGCCCCCACGTCCGAACCTGCCTGCGGCTCGGTCAGGTTCATCGTGCCAGTCCATTCGCCGCTGTTGAGCTTCGGTAGGTACAGCGCCTTGATCTCGTCCGAGGCATGCGCCTCCAGCGCCTCGATCTGGCCCTGGGTGAGCAGCGGGTTCAGCCCGAGCGCGATGCAGGCGCCCGACAGCATGTCGTTGACCGCAGCCGCGAGGGTGAAGGGCAGCCCCATGCCGCCATGGTCCGGGTCGCCCGCGAGCCCGACCCAGCCGCCCTCGGCGATCCGGGCGTAGGCCTCGCCGTAGCCCGGCGCGGTCCGCACGGCCCCGTCCACGAGCACGGCGCCCGCGCTGTCGCCGACCCGTTGCAAGGGCGCCAGCACCTCGTCGGCGAGCTTCGCCGCCTCGTCGAGGATCGCGGCCACCGTGTCGGGCGTGGCCTCAGCGAACCGCTCGGTGGCCGAGACGCCCGCAAAGCCGATGATATGGTCGAGGATGAAACGGATTTCGTCGGCGGGCGCGCGGTAGGGCATCGGGGTTCCTCGCAGGCTTCACAACGGTCCCGGGGCGGTCTAGGACACGGGGGTAAACTGTTCTCATCCCAAGCCCGTAGCACAAGGAATACGCGACGTCATGGCCGAAACCATCCGCCTCGACGACAGTGCCGCGGGCATCGCCCGGGCCGCGGCGCTCCTGCGTGCAGGCGGGCTCGTGAGCTTCCCCACCGAGACGGTCTACGGGCTCGGGGCGGACGCGACCAACGACCGCGCGGTGGCGCAGATCTTCGCGGCCAAGGGCCGGCCGCGGTTCAACCCGCTGATCGTGCACCTGCCCGACCTCGCCGCCGTCCACCGGGTCGCGGTGCTCGAAGGCGACGCGCTCCGGCTGGCCGAGGCCTTCTGGCCCGGGCCGCTCACGCTGGTGCTGCCGCGCCGGGATTCGGCCGGGCTGTCGCCGCTGGTCTCGGCCGGGCTCGACACCGTCGCTGTCCGCGTGCCCGACCACGCGCTCGCCCGGGCGCTCCTGGCCGAATCTGGCCGTCCGGTGGCGGCGCCGTCGGCCAACCCCTCGGGCCGGATCTCGCCGACCGAGGCGGGTCACGTGCTCGCCGGGCTCGCGGGCAGGATCGCGGCGGTGCTCGACGGCGGCCCCTGCCCGGTAGGCGTGGAATCGACCATCGTCGGCTTCGCGGCGGGTAACGGATCTGCGGCTGTGCTGCTGCGCCCCGGCGGGCTGCCGGCGGAAGCGATCGAGGTCTGCCTCGGCGCACCGCTGGCGGTGGCGGCAAAGGACGCCCCGGTCACCGCCCCCGGCCAGCTCGCCTCGCACTACGCCCCGCGCGCGCCGGTCCGGCTCGACGCGACCGCCGCCCTTCCCGGCGAGCGCCTGCTCGGCTTCGGCCCGGTCGACGGCGCCGCGCTCAACCTCTCGCCCTCGGGCGATCTCGTCGAGGCGGCGGCCAACCTGTTCCACCACCTGCACGCCCTCGACCGGGCGGGCGACGCCCCGATCGCGGTCTCGCCGATCCCCGACCACGGGCTCGGCGTCGCGATCAACGACCGGCTCCGGCGGGCGGCCGCGCCGCGGGGGTGATTTCGAAGTGCTTGCGCAATCCGACCCGGGCGGGGGGCGCTGCCCCCCGCACCCCCCGAGGTATTTGGAAACCAAAGAAGAGGGGTGGGGCTTGCGTGGGCAGGGGCTAGCGATAAGATCGAACGATCGCGCTGCGGTGTTTCGATGGGGAATCCCGATCATGCTGCCGAAACTCGAAATGTTCATCGCCCTCGCCCGCGAGCAGCATTTCGGCCGCGCGGCGGGGAGCCTCGGGATCACCCAGCCCACCCTCTCGACCGGCATCAAGCAGCTCGAGGAGACGCTCGGCGTGCAGCTCGTCCGCCGCGGTTCGCGCTTCGGCGGGCTCACGCCCGAAGGCCAGCGCGCGCTGGTCTGGGCCCGGCGGATCGTCGGTGACAGCCGCCGCTTCCGCGAGGAGATGCGTGCCGCCCACGAGGGGCTCGCCGGCCACCTGCGCCTCGCGGTGATCCCGACCGCGCTCACCTGGGCCTCGCGGCTCGCCGCCGGCTACGCCGCCCGGCACCCGAAAGTGGCCTTCAAGATCCTGTCGCGCAATTCCGGCGACATCCTCGCGATGCTGGAAAACTTCGAGGTCGACGCCGGGCTCAGCTATCTCGACAACGAATCGCTCGGCCGCGTCACCACCGTGCCGCTCTACCGCGAGCATTACACGGTGCTCTGCCCCGGCGACCATCCGCTGGCCGCGCGCGACGCGGTCGACTGGGCCGATCTCGCGGGCGTCCGGCTCTGCCTGCTCACGCCCGACATGCAGAACCGCCGGATCATCAACAGCGCCTTCCATGAAGCGGGGGTGCGGCCGGCGGTCGAGATGGAATCGAATTCCACCGTCGTGCTCGCGAGCCAGGTCTGCGCCGGCGGCTGGGTGACGGTGCTGCCGGGCGAGCTGGCGCGGTTCCTGGCCGTGGGCAAAGGGCTCGGCGTGGTGCCGATCCGGCCGGCGGCGGGCGCTCCGGACGGCGCCGCGGCGGCGCTGGGGCCAGCTGTGGGCCCGGCGGTCGGGCTCATCACGCTGCACCAGGAGGTGCCGACGCCGGTGCTGCGAGCGCTCATCGACGAGGCCACGCGCAGCGCGACGATTGAATAACTCTATCACCTGACGGTTAAACCATATTGAAATCCTATCCGCCAGCTGGGAGAGCAGAAGTCTGCCCGCGGGAGGAGCACATGCAGGACGACGATGCGACCAGGGCCGCGATTGCCGCGGCGATCGAGGCCGAGCGCCACCGCGAGGGACCGCTCCTGCCGATCCTTCACGCGATCCAGCACCGGCTCGGCCACGTCCCCGAAGCGGCACTGCCGATGATCGCCGACGCGCTCAATATCGGCCGCGCCGAGGTCCATGGCGTGCTGAGCTTCTACCCGGATTTCCGCACCGCCCCGGTGCCCGGCAAAGTGGTCAAGATCTGCCGCGCCGAGGCCTGCCAGGCCCAGGGCGGACGAGCGCTCGAAGCGGCGGCCGCGGCCCTGCCCGGCGCGGTGCATGTCGAGCCGGTCTACTGCCTCGGGCTCTGCGCCAACGGGCCGGCGGCGATGGTCGGCGACCGGCCGATGGCAGCCGCGACCCTCGAAAAGATCCGGGAGGCCGTCGCGCAATGAAGCTCTATCTCTCCGTCGATGCCGTGGCCCGGGCGCTCGGCGCCGAAGACCTCGCCTGGGCGCTGATCCGCGAAGCCGAAGCCCGCGGCCTCGCGCTCGACATCACCACGGTCGGCTCCCGCGGCATGACCTGGCTGGAGCCGCTGGTCGAGATTGAACAGGACGGCGTGCGCCACGCCTGGGGCCCGGTCACGCCCGACGACGTGCCGGCGCTGCTCGACGGCACCCTTCCCGGCCTCGGCCCCACCGAAGAGATCCCGTTCTTCGCCCGCCAGACCCGGCTGACCTTCGCCCGCTGCGGCGTGATCGACCCGCTGTCGCTCGACCAGTACGAAGCCCATGGCGGCCTCGCGGGCCTGCGCAAAGCCCTCGCCGACCCCGCCGCCATCGTGCCCGCGATGATCGACAGCGGGCTGCGCGGCCGCGGCGGCGCGGGCTTCCCCACGGGCATCAAGTGGCGCACAGTGGCCGAGGCGAACGCCGCGCAAAAATACATCGTCTGCAATGCTGACGAGGGCGATTCGGGCACCTTCGCCGACCGGATGCTGATCGAGGGCGACCCGTTCTCGCTGATCGAGGGCATGGCGATTGCCGGCATCGGCGTGGGCGCGACCATGGGCTATGTCTACATCCGCTCCGAATACCCCGACGCAATCGCCACCATGACCCGCGCGGTCGAGGCCGCGCGCGCCGCCGGGCTGCTCGGGCCGTCGGTGCTGGGCACCGGCCCTGCCTTCGACATCGAGGTGCGGGTAGGCGCCGGCGCCTATGTCTGCGGCGAGGAAACCTCGCTGCTCAACTCGCTCGAAGGCAAGCGCGGCGTGGTCCGCGCCAAGCCGCCGCTTCCCGCGCTTGAGGGACTGTTCGGAAAGCCCACCGTGGTCAACAACGTGATCTCGCTCGCGACCGTGCCGGTGATCTTCGAGAAGGGGCCCGCGCATTACGCGAGCTTCGGCCTCGGCCGCTCGCGCGGGACCATCCCCTTGCAGATCGCCGGCAACGTCCGTTTCGGCGGGCTGTTCGAGACCGCCTTCGGCCTGCCGCTGGGCGAGATCGTCGAAGAGATCGCCGGCGGCACCCGCTACGGCCGCCCGGTCAAGGCGGTGCAGGTCGGCGGCCCGCTCGGCGCCTATCACCCGGTCGCGGATTACGCCACGCCCTTCGGCTACGAAGAGTTCGACGGGTCGGGCGGGCTCGTGGGGCATGCGGGGCTGGTGGTCTTCGACGACACCGTCGACATGGCGCAGCAGGCCCGTTTCGCCTTCGAATTCTGCGCGGTCGAGAGCTGCGGCAAGTGCACCCCCTGCCGGGTCGGCGCGGTGCGCGGGGTCGAAACCATCGACCGCTGGATGGCGGGCCACGCGGCGGGCGAAGACATGCGCGACCTCGTGCTCGACCTCTGCGACACGATGAAGGACGGCTCGCTCTGCGCGCTCGGCGGCTTCACCTCCTTCCCGGTGCGCTCGGCGGTGACGTACTTCCCGGAGGATTTCGAGAGTACGCGGGAGGCGGCGGAATGACGGTTGAGCCAGGCAACCGCGGGCGCGCGCCCGCGTACCGCGTCGTCGCGCGGCGACGCAACCCCCACTTGGAGGTCAGGACATGAGTGCAGACAAGGTCAAGGGCCCCGCGTCCTACTTCCCCTCGATCGAAAAGACCTACGGCCAGCCGATCGACCACTGGCTCGAGATCGTCCGCGCCATGCCGGAGATGAAACACATGGAGCAGGTCGCCCTGCTCAAGTCCGACCACGGCCTCGGTCACGGCCATGCCAACGCCATCGTCGCCTACATCCGCGCAGAGACTGGGCGCGCAGAGAAACAGGGATAGAGCCATGAAAGATTTCATCATCCCCTGGGACGAGACCGACCGCGGCACCCCCGCGGCCCATGGCGCGCCGGTGACCCTCACCGTCGATGGCATCGCGGTGACCGTGCCCGACGGCACCTCCGTGATGCGCGCAGCCAGCCTCGCCGGCATCCAGGTGCCGAAGCTCTGCGCCACCGACAGCATCGCGGCCTTCGGCTCCTGCCGTCTCTGCGTCGTCGAGATCGAGGGCCGCCGCGGCACGCCGTCGTCCTGCACCACCCCCGTCGCCGAGGGCATGGTCGTCCACACCCAGTCCCCCAAGGTCCAGAAGATCCGCCGTGGCGTGATGGAGCTCTACATCTCCGACCACCCGCTCGACTGCCTGACCTGCGCGGCCAACGGCGATTGCGAGCTGCAGGACATGGCCGGCGTCGTCGGCCTGCGCGAGGTCCGCTACCAGGCGCCCGCGACCGGCATGGACACCCATTTCGCCCCGCGCAACAACGGCGAAGCCAACCCGCGCTATGTCGCCAAAGACGAGACCAACCCCTATTTCACCTATGACCCGGCGAAATGCATCGTCTGTTCCCGCTGCGTGCGCGCCTGCGAAGAGGTCCAGGGCACCTTCGCCCTCACCATCGCGGGCCGCGGCTTCGACAGCCGGGTCTCCCCGGCATGGCGTCGGACGATTTCCCGTCCTCCGATTGCGTGAGCTGCGGCGCCTGCGTCCAGGCCTGCCCGACCGCCACGCTGCAGGAGAAATCCGTCATCGAGCCTCGGCACCCCGACCCGCTCGGTCGTGACCACCTGCGCCTATTGCGGCGTCGGCTGCTCGTTCAAGGCGGAACTCAACGGCGACACGCTGGTGCGCATGGTCCCGGCCAAGGAGGGCAAGGCCAACCGCGGTCATAGCTGCGTTAAGGGCCGCTTCGCCTGGGGCTACGCCAACCACCGCGACCGGGTGCTGCACCCGATGATCCGCGAAACCATCGACCAACCCTGGCGCGAGGTCTCCTGGGACGAAGCCCTCACCTTCGCCGCCGACCGCCTCAAGACGATCCAGGCCGAGCACGGCCGCCGCTCCGTCGGCGTCATCACCTCGTCGCGCTGCACCAACGAGGAAACCTACCTGGTCCAGAAACTCACCCGCGCGGTGTTTATGAACAACAACACCGACACCTGTGCCCGCGTCTGCCACTCGCCCACCGGCTACGGGCTCGGCCAGACCTTCGGCACCTCCGCCGGCACCCAGGATTTCGACTCCGTCGAGCAGACCGACGTGGTCATCGTCATCGGCGCCAACCCGACCGACGCCCACCCGGTCTTCGCCTCGCGGCTCAAGAAACGGCTGCGCGCCGGCGCAAAGCTGATCGTGATCGACCCGCGCCGCATCGACCTCGTAAAATCGGCGCATGTGAGCGCCGCCCATCACCTCGCGCTCAAGCCCGGCACCAACGTCGCCGTCGTCACCGCCCTCGCCCACGTGATCGTCACCGAGGGGCTGGCCGACGAGGCCTTCATCGCGGCGCAATGCGACACCGAGAGCTTCGCCGATTACCGCGCCTTCGTGTCGGACCCCCGCCACAGCCCCGAAGCCACCGAGGCGCACACCGGCGTCCCCGCCGAAACCCTCCGCGCCGCCGCCCGCACCTTTGCGACAGGCGGCAACGGCGCGATCTACTACGGCCTCGGCGTGACCGAACACTCCCAGGGCTCGACCACGGTGATGGGCATCGCCAACCTCGCCATGCTCACCGGCAACATCGGCCGGCCCGGCGTCGGCGTGAACCCGCTCCGCGGCCAGAACAACGTCCAGGGCTCCTGCGACATGGGGTCCTTCCCGCACGAACTGCCCGGCTACCGCCACGTGAAGAACGCCGAGACCCGCGCGGTCTTCGAAACCCGCTGGGGCGTCGAGATCGACCCCGAGCCGGGCCTGCGCATCCCCAACATGCTCGACGCCGCCGTCGATGGCACCTTCAGGGGCCTCTACGTCCAGGGCGAGGACATCCTCCAGTCCGACCCCGACACGAAACATGTCGCCGCCGGCCTCGCGGCGATGGACTGCGTGATCGTCCACGACCTGTTCCTGAACGAGACCGCGAATTACGCCCATGTCTTCCTGCCCGGCTCCACCTTCCTCGAAAAGGACGGCACCTTCACCAATGCCGAGCGCCGGATCAACATGGTCCGCCGGGTGATGGCGCCCCGGAACGGGCTCGCCGACTGGGAAGTGACGCAAGGACTTGCCAACGCCATGGGCGCCGGCTGGTCCTACACCCACCCCTCCCAGATCATGGACGAGATCGCCGAGACCACGCCGAGCTTCGCCGGCGTCTCCTACGACCTCCTCGACCGGGTCGGCTCGGTGCAATGGCCCTGCAACGACGCCGCCCCCGAGGGCACGCCGCTCATGCATGTGGGCGGCTTCGTGCGCGGCAAGGGCCGGTTCATCGTCACGGAATACGTCGCGACCGACGAAAAGACCGGGCCGCGCTTCCCGCTCCTGCTCACCACCGGCCGCATCCTCTCGCAGTACAACGTCGGCGCCCAGACAAGGCGCACCGCCAACAACGTCTGGCATGATCAGGACGTGCTCGAGATCCACCCCCACGACGCCGAACAGCGCGGCGTGACACAAGGCTCCTGGGTCAAGCTCGCCTCCCGCTCGGGCGAGACCTCGCTGCGCGCCGAGATCACCGAGCGTGTGAGCCCCGGCGTCGTCTACACCACCTTCCACCACCCCGACACCCAGGCCAACGTGGTCACGACCGACTATTCCGACTGGGCCACCAACTGCCCGGAATACAAGGTGACCGCGGTGCAGGTGATGCCCTCCAACGGGCCGACCGACTGGCAGGAGGACTACGCCGCCCAGGCCGCCCGGGCGCGCCGGATCGAGGCGGCGGAATGAGCGGGCGCAACCGGCGATGAGCGCAGCGAAAAGCCCGTCCGATCCGGCGATGAGCGGCGCGCAGAGCCATCCCGGTCTCGCCGTCGGCCCCGAAGGCAGCCGCGCCATCACCCGCGCCCTGCCCGAGGAGGTGCCGGTCGCCATCACCTTCAACGGCACGACGCTGGCGGTGATGATGGCGACGCCCGCGGACATCGCCGATTTCGCCCATGGCTTCGCGCTCACCGAAGGCGCGATCAGCGCGCTTTCGGAGGTCGAGAGCTTCGAGATCGTCCGCCAGCCCGCCGGCATCGAGGCGCGGTTCTGGATCGCCGAAACCCGCGCCAAGACCCTTGCCGACCGCCGGCGGCGCATGGCCGGGCCGGTGGGCTGCGGGCTCTGCGGGATCGATTCGCTCGATGCCGCGCTGCGAACCCTGCCGCAGGTCACCTCCGGCGTCACGCTCGACCCCGCCGAGATCGCCGGTGCCCCGGATGCGCTCAAGATCCACCAGCCGCTCCACGACCGCACCCGCGCGATCCACGCCGCGGGCTTTCTGCGCCCGGGCGCCGGCATCGCCCTCGCCCGCGAAGACATCGGCCGCCACAACGCGCTCGACAAGCTGATCGGCGCCCTCGCGCGGGCGGGCGAAGACCCGGGGGCCGGCGCCGTGGTGCTCACCAGCCGGGTCTCGGTCGAGATGGTGCAGAAGGCCGCGATGGCGGGCCTCCCCGCGATCATCGCCGCCTCGGCGCCCACGGCGCTCGCCCGGGCCGAGGCCGAGCGCGCCGGGATCACGCTGGCCGCCTTCGTCCGCGATGGCCGCTTCGAGCTCTACGCCCACCCCGAACGGGTGCTCACGGGAGAGACAGATGTCGCCTGACAAGATGGTCCGCATGGCCAACCAGATCGCCACCTTCTTCCGCAGCCAGCCCGGCGACACCGCCGAACAGGTGGCTGCGCATCTCGGCGACTTCTGGGACCCGCGGATGCGCCGCCAGCTCCTCGACCATGTCGCCGCCGGCGGCGCAGGGCTCGACCCGGAGGTGATCGCCGCCGCCGGGCGCCTGCCCACCCCGGCCGAATGACGTCCCACCGGCCCGCTTGACCGGGTCCCCGGCGCGCTAGGATCGCGCTCCGGAGGAGACCCCATGCGCGACATCAATGCAGAGCTGCCCGATACGCCCTTCTGGCGGGCCTATGGCGGCAAGTTCGCCGGCATCCCCGGCTGGGACAAGTTCGACCGCTTCTGGGCCCGGTTCGAAGAGCCTGGGCGGAGACTGGTACGTCTTCGACCCCACGGGCGATGCGCCCGACACCCCCGGAGACCGACCCCGCCGCCGCCCGCGCCGAGGCCCGCGCCTGCGTCGAACAGATGCGCAACCGCGGCTTCTGCGGGTCGGTCTTTGCCGACGACCTCGACGCACCCAGCTTCGTGAAGGTCTTCGACCCCTACAAGATGGGCGGGGTCTGCGGCGGCTCCGGCGACCGGGTGCTGCCGCGCTGGATCTTCAGCCGCATCGCCCCCGACCCGCTGCCGCTCCTGCCCGAGACCCCGGCCCGCAAGGGCCTGTTCGCCCGGCTCACCGGTTGACGCGACCCGGCGCCGGAACCGCTCGCCGCGGCACGCGACCTTGGCTTAAACTTTCGTTAACCCTGTAAGGCATTGGGAACAGGCGATTTTCACCGCCTCCCGAAATCCACTTATCCGGATATCCGGATTCCTGGAGTCCCGAGCGCCCCAGCGCCGATGCCGCCAGCAGTCCGCGCCGTCAGAGCGACCGTCAGAGCGACCGTCGCGCGTCGGCCGGGTAGACGCCGAGAATGTCGAGATTGGTCGTGAAGTAGTCGAGCTCTTCGAGCGCCCGGGCGACCGCCGCATCCTCGGGGTGGCCCTCGATATCGGCGTAGAACCGCGTCGCAGTGAACGACCCGTCGATCATGTAGCTTTCGAGCTTGGTCATGTTCACGCCATTGGTCGCGAACCCGCCCATCGCCTTGTAGAGCGCCGCGGGGATGTTGCGCACCTCGAAGACGAAGGTCGTCATCATCCCGTCCCCGCCCCGCCGGCTGAGGTCGATCTCGCGGCTCATGATCACGAAACGGGTGGTGTTGTGGCCATGGTCCTCGATGTCGCGCGCCAGCACGTCGAGCCCGTAGATCTCGCCCGCCAGCGCCGAGGCCAGCACGCCCTCGCCGGCGGGCCTAAGCCCACCCGCCAGCTCCGCCGCCGCACCGGCGCTGTCGGCCGCGGCATGGCCCCGGATCCCGTGGTCGCGCAGGAAATTCGCCGATTGCGGCAGCAGCACCAGGTGCGCGCGCACCTCGCGGATGTCGGCGAGCGTCGTGCCCTTCAGGCCGAGCAGGCTGATCCGCACCCGCAGAAAGGCTTCGTCGACGATATGCAGCCCCGATTCCGGCAGCAATCGGTGGATATCGGCGACCCGGCCATAGGTCGAATTCTCGACCGGCAGCATCGCGAGATCGGCCGCCCCCGACCGCACCGCCGTGATCACGTCCTCGAAGGTCTCGCAGGGCAGCGCCTCGTAATCGGGCCGCGCATTGCGGCAGGCTTCATGCGAATAGGCGCCTGGTTCGCCCTGGAAGGCGATCATGCGGGGCATTTCGGCAGGTCCTCCGGGTTCGTCTCGGCCAACCGCCGGGGCTTTGGCCATTTCGTCGCGCTCATATCGCTTGAAACGCATCTATGGAAGCGGATAGAAGGGCCCGGACACAGGGAACCCGAGGATCGCGACATGTTCAACACAACCAACCTGATCAAGCTCGGCGCCTCCGCCGCGGGCGCGCTGCTCATCCTGCTCTTCGCCAACTGGGCCGCGAGCGCGATGTACACCGTCGGCGAAACAGCCGCCCATGGTGCAGAAGAACATGAACCGACCCGCGGCTTCGTGATCGCGGCGATGGACACCGCCGACCACGGCACCGACGAGGCCGCCGTCGAAGTGAGCTTCGAAGAGGTCTACGCCACCGCCGACGCCGCCAAGGGCGAAGGCGAGTTCAAGGCCTGCAAGGCCTGCCACAAGCTCGAGGACGGCGCCAACTCGACCGGCCCGTCGCTCTACGGTGTCGTCGACCGCGCCATCGCCACCGAACCCGGGTTCGGCTATTCCGACGCGATGCTCGCCCACCAGGGCGACAGCTGGACGCCCGATCACCTGAACGCCTGGCTCACCGACCCGAAAGGCTTCGCGCCGGGCAACAAGATGACCTTCAAGGGCATCAAGGACATCCAGGACCGCGCCAACCTGATCGCCTATCTGGCGACCATCGGCGGCTGACCCCGTTCCTGCTCCCGGTCCTTCCCCCGTCCCTGACCGGGGGAACGCGACGAACCGGATCCACAGACGGCCGCGCCCGGGCACCCGGCGCGGCCGTTTCCGTGACCGCGCGCGCCCGCCCGCCAACCCGGGCGAACACGCCGCGCTCACGCATTCTCGCCTTGAACCCGCCCCCGCCTGCGCCTTAGCGTGGTTCCGACCGATCACATCCGCCCCCCGTACGGAGGACAACACCCGATGCCCTCGCCCCCATCCGCGTCGCCGCCACCGCCGCCCTCGCGCTGCTGGCCCAGGCCGCCTTCACCCAGGTCGCCCTGGCGCAGGACACCACCACCACCCACGCCTATTCCAATTTCGGCGAGGTCAAATACGGCCCCGACTTCGCCCATCTCGACTACGTCAACCCCGACGCGCCGAAGGGCGGCGAGTTTTCGATGGCCACCATCGGCACCTTCGACAGCTTCAACCAGTACGCCCGCGACGGCGTGGCGGCGGCGCTCAACATGATCGGGTCCGAAAGCATTCTGATCGGTACCGCCGACGACGCCTACGGGGTCTATTGCTACCTCTGCACCACGATGGAATATCCCGACGACCAGAAATGGGTGATCTTCCACCTGCGCGACGACGTCACCTTCGCCGACGGCACCCCGATGACTGCAGAGGACGTCGCCTTCTCGCACAACCTGTTCCTCGAACAGGGCATCGCCGAATACCGCGCCATCATCGAAGACTTCTACGAGAGCGTCGAGGTGATCGACCCCCATACGGTCAAGTTCACCTTCACCGACCAGGCCCCGCTGCGCGAGCGGATCTCCACCGCCGGCGGCACCACCGTGTTCTCCAAGGCCTGGTTCGAGGAAACCGGCACCCGGCTCGACGAGGCCTCCGACGCGCCGTTCCTGTCGACCGGCCCCTACGTGCTCGACAGCTTCGACACCAACGCCCGCGTGGTCTACCGCTACAACCCCGGGTTCTGGGGCGCGGACAACCCGTTCAACGTCGGCCAGAACAATTTCGAGACCATCCGGGTCGAGTATTTCGGCGACCCGACCGCAGCTTTCGAAGGCTTCAAGGCCGGCGAATACACCTTCCGTGCCGAGAACAGCTCCAAGAACTGGGCCACCTCCTACGACTTCCCCGGCGTCCAGAACGGCTCCGTCATCAAGGCCGAACTGCCCGACGGCCAGGTCGGCACCGCCCAGAGCTTCGTGTTCAACCTCGACGACCCGAAATGGGCCGACCCCAAGGTCCGCGAGGCGCTCGGCCTGATGTTCAACTTCGAATGGTCCAACCAGGCGCTGTTCTACGGGCTCTACACAAGGGTCGACAGCTTCTGGCCCGGCACCGATCTCGCCGCCACCGGCACGCCCTCGGAGGGCGAGGTCGCGCTCCTGCAGCCGCTGGTCGACGCGGGGCTCCTGTCCGAGAGCATCCTCACCGACCCGGTGGTCGCCCCGCCGGTCAACGACGTCGCCCAGAACCGCCCCGCGCGCGGTGCCTACCGCGCCGCCGGCGCTCTGCTCGACGAGGCCGGCTGGACGGTCGGCGACGACGGGCTGCGCTACAAGGACGGCGCGGTGCTGGAAGCGGTCTTCCTCACCTACGACCCGCTGTTCGACCGGATCATCAACCCGATCATCGAAAACATGCTCACCCTCGGCGTGAAGGCCACGCTGGAGCGGGTCGACACCTCGCAATATGTCGAACGCCGCCGCTCGGGCGATTTCGACATCGTCAGCCATTCCTTCGGCATGGGCTTCGAACCCGGCATCGGGCTCGAACAATGGTTCGCCTCCAAGACCGCCGACGACAGCTCGCGCAACCTGATGCGCCTCAGGAGCGAGGCGGTCGACAAGCTCATCCCCGCCGTGGTCGACGCCAAGACGCTGGACGAACTCGCCACCGCGGTCCACGCCTTCGACCGCGTGCTTCTGTCGCTGCGCTTCACCATCCCGCAATGGTACAAGAACAAGTACACCGTGGCCTATTACGACATGTACGAGCATCCCGCCGAGATCCCACCCTATTCTCTGGGCGAAATGGCCTTCTGGTGGTACAACGCGGAAAAACACGAGGCCCTGAAGGCGGCCGGCGCCCTGCGCTGAGCCGCGCAGCGGGGCCGGACGGGCAGGCAGGGACAACAGGCTAGGACACCATGGGCGCCTATATCATCCGGCGGCTCCTCCTGATCATTCCGACGCTGATCGGGATCATGGTGGTGAACTTCGCCCTGATCCAGTTCGTGCCGGGCGGCCCGATCGAGCAGATCATCGCCAACATGGAAGGCGAGGGCGACGTGCTCGCCGCGGTGACCGGCTCCGGCAACGAGGTCGACGATGCCGGCGGCACCGGCGACGAGGCCTATCTCGGCGCCCGTGGGCTGCCGCCGGACGTGATCGCCGAGCTCGAGATCGAGATGGGCTTCGCCCGGATCGTCTGCGACCCCGGCTACGAGGGCGAGCCGAACCTCAAATCAGACGCCTGCGCCAAGGAAGACATCCCGCCGCTGGAACAGTTCCTCAACATGATGTGGCGCTACATCCGCTTCGATTTCGGCGAGAGCTATTTCCGCTCGATCGGCGTGTTCGAACTGATCGCCGAGAAATTGCCGGTGTCGATCACGCTGGGGCTCTGGTCGACCCTCATCGCCTACATCGTCTCGATCCCCCTCGGCATCCGCAAGGCGGTGCGCGACGGCTCGCGGTTCGACACCTTCACCTCCGGCATGATCATCGTCGCCTACGCGATCCCCGGTTTCCTGTTCGCGATCCTGCTGCTCGTGCTCTTCGCCGGCGGCAGCTACTGGCAGATCTTCCCGCTGCGCGGCCTGACCTCGGACAACTGGGACGAGCTGAGCCTGGTGGGCAAGGTGCTCGACTACTTCTGGCACATCACCCTGCCGGTGCTGGCCTCGACCATCTCGGCCTTCGCCACGCTGACGCTCCTGACCAAGAACAGCTTCCTCGACGAGATCAAGAAGCAATACGTGGTCACCGCCCGCGCCAAGGGGCTCAAGGAAAGCCGCGTGCTCTACGGCCACGTCTTCCGCAACGCCATGCTGATCGTCATCGCCGGTTTCCCGGCGCTGTTCATCGGCGTGTTCTTCGGGGGGTCCGTCATCATCGAGACGATCTTCTCATTGGACGGGCTCGGCCGGCTCGGCTTCGAGGCCGCGGTCGCGCGCGACTACCCGATCATGTTCGGCACGCTCTTCGTCTTCGGCCTGATGGGCCTGCTGGTCGGCATCCTGTCGGATCTGATGTACGTCTTCGTCGATCCCCGGATCGATTTCGAACGGAGGCAGGGATGAGGGCGCAGCACCTGCCCTCCCGCGCAGGCGCCCGCGCGCCCGGCCCACCCCGCGCGCGCGCCCCCGCGTCCGCCCGGCGGAGGCGGCGCGATGAAGCTCTCGCCCCTCAACCAGCGCCGCTGGCGCAACTTCCGCCGCAACAAGCGCGCCTTCTGGTCGCTCGTCCTCTTCAGCGCGATCTTCACCGTCACCCTGTTCGCCGAGTTCATCGCCAACGACAAACCGATCCTGGTGAAATACGACGGCGGCTATTACATGCCGGTCTTCCGCTTCTACCCCGAGACCGCTTTCGGCGGCGATTTCCGCACCGAGGCGGTCTATACCGACATCGAGGTCCAGTGCCTGATCGTCGCCGGCGGAAACGAAAGCTGCTTCGACGACCCCCGCGGTATCCTCGCCGATGCTGCCGACGGCGAGGTCGCGGGCGAGACCATCGCCAGGGGCTGGATCCTCTGGCCGCTGATCCCCTACAGCTTCGACACGATCAACGACATCGGTACCGCCGCCCCCTCGGCACCCGATGCGGACCACTGGCTCGGCACCGACGACACCGCCCGCGACGTGCTCGCGCGCGTGATCTACGGCTTCCGCCTCTCGGTGCTGTTCACCATCATCGTCACCGTCATCACCTCGCTCGTCGGCATCATCGCGGGCGCACTTCAGGGCTTCTTCGGCGGCCTCACCGACCTGATCTTCCAGCGGATGCTCGAGATCTGGGGCTCGATCCCCTCGATCTACGTCATCATCATCCTGTTCGCGATCCTCGGGCGAAGTTTCTGGCTCCTGGTCTTCGTCACCATCCTGTTCGGCTGGCCGGCGCTGGTCGGCGTCGTCCGCGCCGAGTTCCTGCGCGCGCGCAACTTCGAATACGTCCGCGCCGCCCGCGCCCTCGGCGTCTCGAACTGGAAGATCATGTTCCGCCACATGCTGCCCAACGCCATGGTCGCGACCCTCACCATGCTGCCCTTCATCATCACCGGCACGATCGGCACGCTGGCGGCGCTCGATTTCCTCGGCTACGGCCTGCCATCCTCCGCCCCCTCCCTCGGCGAGCTCACCCGCCAGGCCAAGCAGAACCTGCAGGCGCCCTGGCTCGCCTTCACCGCCTTCGTCACCTTCACCGTGCTGCTCTCGCTCCTCGTCTTCATCTTCGAAGGCGTGCGCGACGCCTTCGACCCGCGAAAGACCTTCGAATGAGGGTGCTCGACGTCAGAAACCTCACCGTGAGCTTCCGCCAGGACGGCGCCGAGCACCCGGCCGTCAAGGGCGTGAGCTACCACGTCGACAAGGGCGAGACCGTCGCGCTGGTGGGCGAAAGCGGGTCCGGCAAGTCCGTGACCGCACTCTCCACCGTCTCGCTGCTCCCCGACAGCGCCCGCGTCTCCGGCTCGGTCAAGTACGAGGGCCGCGAGATGGTCGGCGCCTCGCCCGCCGAGCTCCGCGCCACCCGCGGCAACGACATCAGCTTCATCTTCCAGGAGCCGATGACCTCGCTCAACCCGCTGCACACGCTGGAAAAGCAGCTCCGCGAGTCGATCGAGCTGCACCAGGGGCTCCGGGGCGACGCGGTCCGCGCCCGGATCGTCGAGCTGCTCACCCGCGTCGGCATCCCCAATCCCGAAGAGCGCCTCGCGAGCTACCCGCACCAGCTTTCCGGCGGCCAGCGCCAGCGGGTGATGATCGCCATGGCGCTCGCCAACAACCCCGACCTGCTGATCGCCGACGAGCCCACCACCGCGCTCGACGTCACCATCCAGGCCCAGATCCTCGACCTGCTCGCCGAGCTCAAACGCGACCTTGGCATGTCGCTCCTGTTCATCACCCACGACCTCGGCATCGTGCGCAAATTCGCCGACCGGGTCTGTGTGATGAAGGACGGCGAGATCGTCGAGACCGGCCGGACCTCCGAGATCTTCGCCAACCCGCGCCACCCCTACACGCAGATGCTGCTCTCGGCCGAGGCCACTGGCCTTCCCGACCCGGTCCCCGCGGGCGCCGAAGAGATCGCCGCCGGCGACAACATGCGGATCTGGTTCCCGATCACCCGCGGCCTCCTGCGCAAGACCGTCGGCCACATCAAGGCGGTCAACGCCGCCTCCTTCTCGGTGCGCGAAGGCGAGACCGTCGGCATCGTCGGCGAGTCGGGCTCCGGCAAGACCACGCTGGCGCTGGCGATGATGCGACTCATTGAAAGCCAGGGCCGGATCGTCTTTCTCGGGCAAGAGATCCAGGACTATTCCGCCAAACGGATGAAGCCGCTCCGCTCCAACCTGCAGATCGTCTTCCAGGACCCCTACGGCTCGCTTTCACCCCGAATGACCGCGGCCGAGATCATCGCCGAAGGGCTCGGGGTCCACGGCATCCGCGGCGAGGCCGACCAGCACACCCTGGTCGCCGAGATCATGGAAGAGGTCGGGCTCGACCCCGCCACCATGCACCGCTACCCGCACGAGTTTTCCGGCGGCCAGCGCCAGCGCATCGCCATTGCGCGGGCGATGATCCTGCGCCCCCGCCTCGTTGTGCTCGACGAGCCGACCTCGGCGCTCGACATGACCGTGCAGGTGCAGATCGTCGAGCTCCTGCGCGCGCTCCAGCGAAAGCATGGGCTCGCCTATCTGTTCATCTCGCACGACCTCAAGGTGGTGCGTGCGCTGGCCCACAAGGTGCTGGTGATGAAGGAGGGCGACATCGTCGAGGCCGGCCCCGCGGCGCAGATTTTCGACGCCCCGCAGACCGACTACACCCGCGCGCTGATGGCCGCGGCCTTCGACCTGGAAGTCGAGGGCGACGGCGCCGTCTGAGCGCGGGAAGCGGCCTCACAAACCGCTTTCCAAGGCCTTTCGAAAGGCCTTCCCCCGCCCCGCCTACAACGCCTTGCGCGCCCTCAAAGCCGCGGTAATCGTCCCGTCGTCGAGATAGTCGAGCTCGCCGCCGATCGGCACGCCCTGGGCGAGCGAGGTTACCGTGCAGCGCCCCTCCAGCTCCTCGGCGAGGTAATGCGCCGTGGTCTGGCCGTCGACGGTGGCGTTGAGCGCCAGGATCACCTCGGTGATCCCCTCCTCCGCCACCCTTGCCACGAGCTTGGGGATGCGCAGCTCGTCCGGCCCCACCGCATCGAGCGCGCTCAGCGTCCCGCCCAGCACGTGGTAGCGGCCCTTGAACACGCCCGCGCGCTCCATCGCCCAGAGATCGGCGACGTCTTCGACCACGCAGAGCTCGCCGGTCGCGCGCTTCTCGCTCCGGCAGATCTCGCAGACCTCGGTCGTGGTGACATTGCCGCAGGTCACGCATTCGCGCGCGCTCACCGCCACCGCATGCATCGCATCCGCCAGCGGGTGCAGCAGCAGCCCGCGCTTGCGGATCAGGTAGAGCACCGCGCGCCGGGCCGAACGCGGGCCCAGCCCCGGCAGCTTGGCCATGAGCTCGATCAGCTCCTCGATCTCGCGCGGCGCGTCGGTCATCGTCTCACCTCTGCGAAGGGGGGAGTGAGAAATACGGGAACAACCCGCGATGCGCCCGCCAGAATTTCGCCGGGTCGCTTTCGCGGGCCAGATCGAGGCCGAGATGCGCCCTGAGCGGCGCCGCGGTGCGGAAGTGGTCCCAGGTCGACAGCGCCGCGCCGAGCAGGCCCCACATGGCGAGCGCCGCAAGGCCGTAGAACAGCATCGCCAGCGTCCCGGAGGCGGCCCGGCCCGCGAGCAGCAGCCCGGCCACGATCCCGATCGCGACCAGCAGTTGCGCGAGCACCGCGGTCCGAGTGCGCGCGATGACCGTCTCGACCGTCGCTTCGCTCAGCGGCAGCGCCGCCGCGTCCCGGCGCGAATAGCTCAGGAGCCCCACCACCGGCCCCGTCAGCCGAACGGGTTCGCCATGCCGGCCGGCAGGCCCAGCCCTTCGGTGACCTTGGCCATCTCCTGTTCCATCCGCTGCGCGGCCTTGGCCTGCGCATCCTTGATCGCGGCCAGGATCAGGTCCTCGACCACTTCCTTTTCGTTCGGATCGAAGATCGAAGGGTCGATGTCGAGCGCGGTCAGCTCGCCCTTGGCGGTCGCCGTCGCCTTGACCAGCCCGGTGCCGGCTTCGCCGACCACGGTGATCCGGTCGAGCGCTTCCTGCGCCGCGGCCATCCGCCCCTGGATGTCCTGCATCGACTTCATCATCTTGGCCATGTCGCCGAGATTCCCTAGGCCTTTGAGCATCTGTCTCTCCTTTGCGGGTTCTTGCGAAGATAGGGGCTGAGGCAGGGGGCGGCAAGCCACGGCGGCCCGATCGGTCCCGGCCGGCACCCCGTCGCTACTCCGCTTCGCCCGGGCTCGCCCGCGAAGACTCCGTTAGCGCTATCTATATAGATATCAACACCTTGACCATGTGTGCGAGCTCGCCCACCCTTCGCGCACCCCGCCTAGCGGTCCTCGAACGGATCCCAGTCCTCGTCGTCTTCCACGATCTCCGGCAGCGCCTCGGCCTCCGCTTCCGCCTCCATCTCCTCGAGGGTGCGGATCTCGGTGATCTTTGCGTTCGGGAAAGCCGCGAACACCGCCTTGACCAGCGGATGCGCCTTCGCCTCCGCCTCCAGCGCAGTCTGCGCCGCATTGCGGGTCTCGTCGATCGTCGGCGCGGTCGCGCCACCCACCACCGTCACCGCCCAGCGCGCCCCGGTCCAGCCCTGGAGCCGACCAGCGAGCCGTGCGGCGAGGTCGCGCGGCGCGTCCTCGGTCGGCGTGAACTCGATCCGCCCGGGCTGGTAGCGCGCGAGTCGGAGGTATTTCTCGACCTCGTAGCGCAGCATCCCGTCGCGGTTGGCGCGGATCAGCGCCACCACGTCGTCGAACGTCGCGAAGCGAGCGAGTGCGTTGTCGCTCGCCACCGCCAGCGCCGTCGCCCCGCCGCCATTGCCGCCGCCGGAGCGGGGCGCGACCGGCGCCCGACCCCGCGCCTCCGGACCGCCGCCGCCGGACCCGCCACCGCTGGGCGCAGGGGAGGGCGAAACCGGCGGCGGGCTGTCCTGCAACCGGCGCAAGAGCTCTTCCGGGCTCGGCAGGTCGGCCACATGGGTCAGCCGGATCACCGCCATCTCGGCCGCCATCATCGCGTTGGGCGCCTGGCCCACCTCCTCGAGCGCCTTGAGCAGCATCTGCCACATCCGGCTCAGCACCCGGACCGCCAGGTTCGCCGCCATCGCCTGCCCCCGGGCGCGCTCGTCCGGGCTCACCGTCGGGTCGTCGGCCGCCTCGGGGGTGATCTTGATGACGCTGATCCAATGCGTCACCTCGGCAAGGTCGCGCAGCACCGCCATCGGATCGGCCCCGTCGGCATATTGCCGTCCGAGCTCGTCGAGCGCGCCGGCAGCATCGCCCTTCATGATGAGGTCGAACAGATCGAGCACCCGCCCCCGGTCGGCGAGCCCCAGCATCGCGCGGACCTGAACAGCCGTGGTCTCGCCCGCACCATGGCTGATCGCCTGGTCGAGCAGCGACTGCGCATCCCGCGCCGACCCTTCGGCCGCCCGCGTGATCAGCGCCAGCGCGTCATCGGCGATCTCGGCCCCCTCGGCGTCCGCGATCCGGCGCAGCATCGCGATCATGTCCTCGGGCTCGATCCGACGCAAATCGAACCGCTGGCAGCGGCTGAGCACCGTCACCGGCACCTTGCGGATCTCGGTGGTGGCGAAGATGAACTTCACATGCGCCGGCGGTTCCTCCAGCGTCTTGAGCAGCGCGTTGAAGGCGCTGGTCGACAGCATGTGGACCTCGTCGATGATGTAGATCTTGTACCGCGCCGACGCCGCCCGGTAGTGCACGCTCTCGATGATCTCACGGATGTCGCCGACCCCGGTCCGCGAGGCCGCGTCCATCTCCATCACGTCGACATGCCGCCCGGCTGCGATCGCCACGCAATGCTCACATTGTCCGCAAGGCGCGACGGTCGGTCCGCCCTTGCCGTCCGGCCCTATGCAATTGAGCCCCTTGGCAATGATCCGCGCGGTCGTGGTTTTGCCGATGCCGCGGATCCCGGTCATGATGAAAGCCTGGGCGATCCGGTCCGCCTCGAAAGCGTTCTTCAGCGTGCGCACCATCGCGTCCTGGCCGACGAGATCGGCGAAGGTCTCGGGCCGGTATTTGCGCGCGAGAACCTGGTAGGCCTTGTCGCCGGTGTCGGACATGCGGATCCCCTTCCCGTTACCCGGCAAATCTAGAGGCTCCCTCCGGGCGCGTCCACCGGGGGTCGGTCGGTCGGGGCGGAAAATGCGCGGCCGTGCCGGGGATCCGGGGCGCATGTGCCGACAACCAGTCTTCGAGCTCACGCAACCGGCCGGGAAAGCGGCATTCCGGCGCCGTTAACCCGAATCCAGAAATCCGGATTTCTGGATTCCTTGGATCGTCTTAAACCATTGCGAATTCGAACATAATCATGGTTACCGAAACGTTAACCCTGCCATCAAACGCCAAGCCGCCCCCGTTCCTCCCGCAGCACGCCCGCGAGCATCTCGAACTCCGACGCCCGTACCGAGGCCTTGCGCCAAGCGAGGATCACCTCGCGCGGCCAGGCGCCTTCGAGCGGCGTAAGAGCGAGCCCCTGCCCGCGCACCGCACCCGCGTCGATGACCAGCTGCGGCAAGAGCGTGATCCCGAGCCCCTCGGCGACCATGGCGACCAGTGTCGCCAGCGAGGTGGCCGAGAAACTGTCGTCCTGCACCGCGTCGCTGTCGGGAAAGGCCGCGAGCGCGTGGCGTTGCAGGCAATGGCCGCGTTCGAGCAGCAGCAAGCGCTGGTCATCGAGATCCGCACCATGCACCGCGCTCTGTCCGGCCAGCGGATGGTCCGGTGCCGAGGCGAGCTGGTAGCCGTCGAGAAACAGCGACGCCCAAGCCAGATCGCCGATGTCGAACGGCAGCGCGATCAGGATCACGTCGAGCCGCCCCGCCCGGAGCCCGGCGATCAGGCTCTCGGTCAGCTCCTCGCGCAGGTAGAGCTTCAGCTCCGGAAAGTCGCGCCGGAGCCGCGGCATCAGCCGGGGAAACAGGTAGGGCCCGATGGTGGGGATGGTGCCGAGCCGGAGCGGTCCGCCGAGCAGCCCCCGCTCGTGCTTCGCGAGCTCCACGATCTCGCCCACGTCCATCAACACCGCGCGGGCCCGTTCGGCGATCTCGACGCCGAGTGGCGTCAGCATGACCGAGCGCTTGGTGCGCTCGGCAAGCGGTGCGCCGAGCAGAGCCTCGAGCTCCTTGAGCCCCGTCGAAAGCGTCGACTGGGTGACGAAACAGGCCTCGGCGGCACGCCCGAAATGCAACTCGTCGGCCAGGGCGACGAGAAAGCGGAGCTGGCGCAGGCTGGGCAGGTTCATGATTGCCTCACTCGATTACTGAAGTCTTTTTTATTCATTTCACCAATCAATTCCAGGTCTCTATCTCTTCCTCATCGGCAGCGCAGACGCTGCACAACCCAGTCAGGAGACAGAGACATGACCGACGCACCCGTCACCGAAACCGCAAGCTTCCCGCAGATGAACCGCCCCGCTCCCGCCTTCGACGCGCCGACCACCCATGGTCGGAAGACGCTCGTAGACTACAAGGGCAAGTGGCTGATCCTGTTCTCGCACCCGGCCGATGTCACGCCGGTCTGCACCACCGAGTTCATGGGCTTCGCCGCCAAACAGGACGATTTCGCCGCGATGGGCGTCGAGCTGCTCGGGCTCTCGATCGACAGCCACTACAGCCACATCGCCTGGGTGCGCAACATCAAGGAGCATTGGGACGTCGACATCAAGTTCCCGATCATCGCCGACCTCAAGATGGAGGTGGCCAAGGCCTACGGCATGATCCAGCCCGGCGCGTCGGACACCTCGGCGGTGCGCGCGACCTTCATCATCGACCCCAACGGCGTGCTGCGCGCGATGGTCTACTACCCGATGAACGCGGGCCGCTCGGTCGACGAGATCCACCGCCTGGTGGTCGCTCTCCAGGCTGCCGACACCTACAAGGTCGCGATGCCGGAAAACTGGAAACCGGGCGACCGCGCCATCGTGCCGCCGCCGGCGACCGACGCTGGTGCCGCCGAACGCGTCGCCAATCCCGGCGACGGGGTCGAGCTGGTCGACTGGTATTTCGCGACCCGCGACGTGGCCTGACCCGGGGCCTTCCGAAACCTGGGGGTGCGGGCGACCGCGCCCCCTATTTTGTCGCCGGCCCCGGGCTGTGCACATCTCCGGTACCCAACGCCGCAGATCGAGGCCGGCGTCTCCGGCACGCCGGTTCCAGCCGCGACAGGGTCACATGTCGCGTTCGCGCCGCTTGCTCTGATCGCGCAGGAGGCTTTTGACCATCTTGCCGAACTTCCGGTTGCGGGCATGGGCCTCGGCGAGGCTTTCGGCGTTGTGCGCATCCTCGCGCCGCAGCTTCTGCCAGCGCGCGAGCCGGTCCGCCTCGAGCGCGCCGGCCGCGATCGCCGCCTTCACGGCACAGCCGGGCTCGGTCTCGTGGGCGCAATCGTTGAACTTGCAGCCCGTCGCGAGCTCGACGATGTCGGCGAAGACCTCGTCGATCCCCTCGGCCGCGCCGGCGAGCTGCAGCTCGCGCATGCCCGGCGTGTCGATCACCCAGCCGCCGCCGGCGAGCCGGTGAAATTCGCGCGCCGTCGTGGTGTGGCGCCCCTTGGCGTCGTCCTCGCGGATGCCCTGGGTGGCGATCGCGTCGCCGGTGAGCGCGCTCGTCAGGGTCGATTTCCCGACCCCGGACGAGCCGACGAAGGCCACGGTTTGCCCCGGCCCGCACCAGTCGGCGAGCGCATGGACCGCCGCCGGGTCGCGCGCATCGAGCGCGACGACCGGCACCCGCGGCAACGCCGCGTGCAGCGCATCGTGGTAGGGGTCGGGATCGTCGCAGAGGTCGGACTTGGTGAGCACGATCACCGGCGCGACCTCGCCGGCATGGGCAAGCGCGATGTAGCGTTCGAGCCGGGCGATGTTGAAGTCCGCGTTCATCGACGTGGTGACGAACAGGGTGTCGACATTGGCGGCGATGAGCTGGTCCTGCGCCCGGTTGCCCGCGGCCTTGCGGTGCAGGAGCGAGCGCCGCTCCAGCACCCGGACGACACGGGTTTCGTCGGGGGCAATGACCACCCAGTCGCCCACCGCGACCGCGCCGGCGCTCATGCCCGGCGGCAGGGTCAGGGTGACGGCCCCGGCTTCGCCGAGCGCGTCGAGCCGGTCGCGATGGACGGCAATGACGCGGACCGGGACGAGCTGTCCGATCTCGTCGATTTCGAGCTGGCGCAGGAAGTTTGCGGACCAGCCCAGCGCCTTCAGGCTGAGGTCTTGCGGGTCGGGATGTTGGGTCAAGGCTGTACTCTCGGGTGAACCATATCAGTAACGCCCGCGGGGTCACCCCGGGGCGCAGGCTGGGGGAGCGGGGCTCCCGTCGGTTCAGGCAACAAGCATCAAGGCTCCGCAGTGGGTACGGGCGCAGGATAGCATGCGGGACAGGGCCAGGGAATATGTCTGGTACAAAGCCCGAGGATTTTGCCGCCGGAGATCGGGACGGCCGGTGCCTGCGGTCTCACAGGGTTCAGGACGCGAATTTGGGGCGGGTACGGCCATGCTCGGGGGCGAGACGATTGGCGCAGGTTTCGCACGGGTACCGGCGCCAGAGGGCGCAGCCAACCACGGATTGTCCGGAATGAAACCCTCCGCAGAGCTTTGGGTCAAAACGCGCGGTGGCTAAAGATTTTCCTTCGAAAAGTCGCCCACAGACTTTCCTTCGAAAAGTCGTGGTAGGTGAGAGGCTGGACAACGACCCAAGCGGGGCTCGTTACGGCTGCTTCCTTCCGGATCTGACCGGGTTGGCGAGGCGCCTGCCCGCGCCAACCTCTCGACCGGCGATATAGGGACAATGGGCGATGGATGCAAGCCATGCGCGTCGCCCCGGTCGCCGCCGCGACGCGCAGCCCCGGGAAGTCCGTTTCAACGAAGCGCCGGCAGTCGCCGCGACACCCGTCAACAGTTGGGCGAAAATGACGGGCCGAAGGAATCCAGAAATCCGGATTTCTGGATTTGCTAAATCGGCGATTCTCGGCATGAAAACAGGCCCTTAAGCCCTCCTTCACGACAGGCCACAAACCCCGGTTAACGAATTCTCAAGGTTTTCCGGCGGGCCAGCCCCGGGCACCCGCCCGCCTCGTCGGCCCACGCCCTCGCGCCTGCCCTCGCGGCTTACAGCGTCAACGTGCAGACCCGGAACCCGTTTTCGTCAAGCACATCGGTAAACTCGATCTCCCGCCCGGGCGCGCCCCCGGTCGCACGCGGCGCCTTCGGTGCGGTCAGGAACCGCGCCCGCACCCCGCCCAAGGGCGCGAAACGCCAGCTTGCGAGCGGCTCGGCGTCGTAGGGGCCGGTTTCGGCCAGGTAGGCCCGCAGGATCTCGCGCACCCCGACCGCCGGGTCGAGCGCGATCCGCCCGGGGTCCGGCACCGGATAGCCGCCCCCGCCGGTGGCGCGGAAGGAGTTGGTCAGCAGCAGCACCTCCCGGTCGGGCGCCAACGGCACCCCGGCCAGGCGCGGCGCGCGGATGCGTTGCGCCTCCGGGTCGGCAAGCTTGCCCTCCCGGTCGTAGCGCGCGGGCACGGACAGGTCGATCTCCCAGTCGATCCCGGCGAGGGATTCGAAGCCGTAGACCGGTGTTTCCGCGGCCATCAGCGCCTGGTCGTCGCGGCCCGGTTCGAGCCGGTTGAACACGCTCGCCGCCCGTTCCATCCAGTCCACGAGCTCCGCCCCGGTCAACCGCAGCGCCACGAGATCGTTGGGATAGAGGTAGAGATCGGCAAGCGCGGAGAGCGAGATGTCCCCCGGCGGGATGTCGACGTAGAACCCCGGCCCCGCAAGACCGCCCGCCTTGAACGGCGCGGTCGAGGCGATCCGCGGCAGCGCCGCCAGCGCCGTGCCCGCGACCAGCCCCTCGGTGTACCACAGCATCGCCCGGTGCACGATGTCGAGCGCCGATGAGGGTGCCACCGCGGCGAAATAGCTGTGCAGCCGCCGCCGCGTCCGGCCGACCGTTTCGCAGGTTTTCTGCAGGGTCGTCCGGTGCAGCCGTTCGAGCATCTTCAGGATCGCCGGGTCCGGCTCGACCTCGGCGAGCACCTTGCCCGACCCCGGGTCGCGCCGCGAGATCGGCCGCGCCTCGCTGCGCGCGTCGCGCACGCGCCAGTGCCCGTTGCCCGGGTCGCGCGCAAGCGTGAGGTCGATGATCCCGAGATGCGAGCCCCAGAACCCCGCCGCCACCACCGGCACGCCGTGGATCCGGCCGCGGCCCACATCGACCGGCGCCGGCCAGCCCGTGCCCGCGTCGCAGGGAAACACCTGGTGCGCGTGGCCCGCCACGATCGCGTCGATCCCGGGCACCGCGGCAAGCGGCACCACCGCGTTCTCGAGCCCCTTGGCGTCGGCTTCCGGACCGATCCCGGAATGCGCGAGCGCGATCACCAGATCGGCGCCGAGCCCGCGCAACAGCGGCACCATCATCCGCGCCGAGCCGACGATGTCGCGCACCTTGGCGCGAAACCGGCTGCCGCGCAGCGCGTTCATCGTCCCGGGCGGCAGGAACCCGATCACCCCGATCTTGAGCGCGCGCGCGGCGCCGGCGCGGTCCCGAACCTCCCGGTCGATCAGCGCGAAGGGCACCGCCACCGGCGCCGGTCCCAGCCCGGCCATCGCCCCTTGCGGCAGGATCGACAGGTTGGACGACACCACCGGGAACGGCGCCGTCGCCAGCACCTGGCCCAGATGGTCGATCCCGTGGTCGAAATCGTGGTTGCCCAGGGTCACGGCATCGTATCCCAGCCGGGCCATCGCCGCGACGATCGGATGCCGCCCGCGCGGCCCGTGCATGTCGCGCGCAAAGGTCCGCAGGATCTCGTCGCCGAGCGGCGAGCCGTGCAGGAAATCGCCGTTGTCGAACAGCAGCGCGTTGGGCACTTCGGCCCGCGCCGCCCGGATCAGCGCCGCGGTCCGGGCGAGCCCGGTGGTCAGTGACGGCGTCCCGGTCACGTAGTCGAACGGCAGGATATGCATGTGCAGATCCGTGGTCGCCATGATCCTGAGCGCGACCTCGCCGCTTCCGCGCGCGGCGCTCTGGTCTCCGGGCTTATGCACCTGCCCGCTCCCGCTTCGCTGGTTCGCCATTCCGTGTCCTGCCCCGCCGGTCATTATAGGTGCAACCTTAAGGCGAACAAGTGCATTCCGATTCCCCATATCGGTTTGATCTGGCCCAGGCGCGAAATCCTCTGTTCCCGGATGCGAAACAGCGCCCCGCCCCGCCCCGGCCGCGCCCGCGGCGATTGGCACTGGACATGCGCCGCCCGCTTGCGGAGGGTGCGCAGCATGTCCGCAGGTCCGCGGACCGGGCAGGAGACCCCATGACCGACCAGACCCCATCGCGACCGGCGCCGCCGCTACCCTATGCCCTCGGCTTCGCGGGCGGCGGTCTTGCGCGGCATGCCGAACGCCGGTCCGCGGCGGCGGCGCTTGCCGCCAGGCCGGACGCAACCGGCCTCGTCATGTGGCGCGGTCGGCCGCTGGTCACCGGCCCCGCCGACGCGCCCGGGCTCGCCTGGCGACCGATGTCGGCACAGCTCCCCGGCGCCGGGGACGGCACCCGGATCTATCTCGGCGACAATGGCGACGGCCCGCTCTTCGCGCTCGATATCTCCGACTGGTCCCCCGACGGCGCCCTGGCCGCCGATCCCGGCCCGGGCCGCGCCGGCGAAGACCAGCCGGCGCCGCCCGACCTCGCGGGCCCCGACCCCGACGCCCGGTTCACCGACCTGCGCGCCCTCACCTCCCGCCTCGACCCGTTCGACGCCGAGGTCGCCGCCACCGCCAAGGAGGTGCTCGAATGGCACCGTACCCACGGCTTCTGCGCCGCCTGCGGCGCGGCCTCCGAGCTTGCCGACGGCGGCTGGCAGCGGCGCTGCCCCGCCTGCGGCCGGGCGCATTTCCCGCGCACCGACCCGGTGGTCATCATGCTGGTCACCCGCGGCAACCAGCTCCTGCTCGGCCGCTCCCCGGGCTGGCCCGAGGGGTTCTATTCCCTGCTCGCGGGCTTCATGGAACCGGGCGAGACGGTCGAGGCCGCGGTGCGCCGCGAAGTGGCCGAGGAGACCGGCGTCGCCTGCGGCCCCGTCCGGCTCCTCAACAGCCAGCCCTGGCCGTTTCCCGCCTCGCTGATGATCGGCTGCATCGCGCAGGCGACCAGCACCGCGATCACCCTCGACCCCGCCGAGCTCGACGATGCGCTCTGGGTCTCGCGCGAGGAGCTGCTCGCCATTTTCGCCGGCACCCACCCGACCATCACCGCTCCCCGGCATGGCGCCATCGCCGGGCACCTGATGCACTTGTGGCTTGCGGACAGGCTCGATTGAGGCGACATTTCCCGCACGGCAAGGCGAACGGGGCCAAGGCGACCCACCGGGCAAGGACGAGACCACAGCCATGAAACTGGCCACCCGCGAAGACATCGACGCCCCGATCGAAGCGGTGTTCAGGGAGCTTTCCGACTTCGAGAGTTTCGAGCGCGCGATCCTGCGGCGCGGCGCCGACGTCCAGCGCACCGACGCGCTGCCGGCCCCCGGCCCCGGCATGGCCTGGAAGACCAGTTTCACCTTTCGCGGCCGCCAGCGCGAAGCCAGCATCGCTCTCGACGAACACGTGCCGCCCGACCGGCTGCGCGCGTCGGTCCGCTCGTCGGGGTTCGAGACCGACCTGCTGATCGACCTCGTGGCGATGTCCAAGAGCCGGACCCGGATGAATTTCGCCGTCGACGCCCGGCCCAAGTCGGTGCCGGCACGGCTGATGATCCAGTCGTTCAAGCTCGCCCGACACACCATGCTCAAGCGGTTCCGCCACCGGATCTCGGAGTTCGCGACCGACCTCGAGGCGCGGGCACAGCAGACGGGCGGAAACCCGGGCGCGGTCGACGAGCCCTGAGCCGGACCCCGGCGCGACCGGGCGCGGCAACTTGGCGGGGACGCCGGGTCATGCCCGGCCCCGCTTAACGGAACCCACGGGAGGAAACGCCATGCTGTTTGCGGATCTCGGCGACATTCGCGTCCACTACCGGCTCGACGGGCCGGAGGATGGCCCCGCCCTGGTTTTCGCCAACGCGCTGGGCACCGATTTCCGCATCTGGGACGGAGTCGTCGCGCACCTGCCCGCCGGTCTGCGCATCCTGCGCTACGACATGCGCGGCCACGGGCTCACCACTGCGACCGAGGGCCCCTATTACATGGGCGATCTCGTCGCCGACGCCGCCGGGCTGATGGAGAGCGTCGGGATGAAGGACGCGGTCTTCGTCGGCCTTTCCATCGGCGGGGTGGTGGCGCAGGGGTTGGCCGCCGAACGGCTTGATCTGTTGCGCACCATCGTGCTCTCGAACACCGCCGCCAAGATCGGCACCCACCAGCAATGGCACGAGCGCATCCACGCGGTCGAAGCCGGCGGCATCGAGGCGCTGGCCGAGGCGACCATGGAGCGCTGGTTCGCGCGCGACACCCGCAAGGACCGGCCGGCCCTGGTCGAAGGCATCCGCGCCATGCTCACCCGCCAGCCGCTGCAGGGCTATCTCGGCTGCATGGAGGCGATCTCCGAGACCGACCTGGTCGAAAGCACCGCCCGGCTGCGCCTTCCCGCCCTCGGGATCGCCGGGGCGGAAGACGGCTCCACCCCCGCCGACCTCGTGCGCGAGACCACCGACAGCATCCCGGGCGCGCAGTTCCAGCTCATCCGCCGCGCCGGCCACCTCGCCTGCGTCGAGCACCCGGCCGAATATGCCGCGGCCCTCGGCGATTTCCTCGCCGCCGTCGGCCAGGTGCCGGGCGTGGGGACCGACCCGGCCTGATGGCACACATCCTGCTCGTCCACGGCTCCAACCACGGCGCCTGGTGCTGGCGCGACGTGCTGCCGGCGCTGTCCCGTGCCGGGCACGCGGCCGAGGCCCTCGACCTGCCCTCGGTGTCCCACGACCCCGCCGCCCTCACCCATGTCACCCTCGACGACGACGCGCGCGCGATCTCTGCGGCCCTCACCGGCCCCACCGTGCTGGTCGGCCATTCCGCCGCCGGTTTCGCCATCACCCGCGCCGCGCAGCTTGCCCCCGACCGCATCGCCGCGCTGGTCTACCTCTGCGCCTATGTCCCCCGCCCCGGCGCCACCGTCGCGACCCTCGCCCGCGCAGCGCCCGGCAACCCGCTCCAGGGCGCGCTCGAGATCGACCGCACCCACCGCGCCTACCGCTTCCGCGACGACGCCCTCGCCCGCAACCTCTATGACGACTGCCCCGACGAGACCCGCGCCTATGCCCGCCAGCACCTCGGCTGGCAGGCGACACTGGCCCAGTCCGCCGCCATCGATCCCCCGCCCGCCGACTTGCCGTGCCACTACGTCACCTGCACCCGCGACCGCACGATCCCGCCCGCCCAGCAGGCCGAGATGGCCGCAACGCTCCCCCAGGCCACCCGCCACGAGATCGCCACCGGCCATTCCCCGTTCTTCGCGGCCCCCGACCGGCTCGCGGCCCTGCTCGACGCCATCGCCCGCGCGCCCGCCTGAGCCGCCGCCGCCGCTTTCCAAGCCCCCGCAGCCCGGGTAGAACCGCGCCACCCCCAAAGGGCCAGGAGGCCCGCTGCCATGAGACTGCCCTTCCGCCCCGCCCGCCGATCGCGTCAGACCGACCCCGCCCCGCGGCCGAAACTGATCCTGCACGCGGGCTCGCAAAAGACCGGCACCACCGCGATCCAGTACGTCCTGTCGGAACACCGCGACCGGCTGCGCGCCCAGGGCATCTGGTACCCGGCCATCGCCGACTATTTCCCGATGGACCGCAAGCTCTCGCGCGCCCGCGCCCATTTCGCCTTCGCCAACGCCGTGGCCGACGACACGCCGAAGGACCGCAAACGCCTCGACCGCCTGCTCGCCGACGCCGAGACCAGCGGCGCATCCCGGGTCATCCTCAGCGCGGAATCGCTCTACCGCCTGAGCGCCAAATCCGATGCCGGCGCGAAGGAGAAACGCAGCGCCAAGCGGATGCGGTTCCTCGCCCGCCTCGCCGAGGTCACCGCCGGGTTCGACACCGAGATCCTGCTGTATCTGCGCCGGGTCGACAGCTTCGCCGCCAGCCTCTACGCCGAGACCATCGTGCGCACCGACCGGACCTGGTCATTCGACGAGTTTCTCACCTCCAAGGACCAGCGCCTCGGCTACCGCGACAAGATCGACGAGTTCGGCGCGCATTTCCCGGTCACGGTCCGCAGCTTCGAGGCCGCCGCCGCGTCCGGCCTTCTCCGGAGCTTCTGCGCCGACGCCGGCATCCCGGACCCGCTCCCCGAGGCCGAAACCCACCGCCGCGCCTCGATGTCCAACGCCGGGCTCCTTTGGCTCCGCCGGGCCAAGGTGGCACAGGGCAACATGGCCGCGCCGGAACGCGACCGCCGCTGGCATTTCTCGCTCCGCCCGGAAAACGCCGATCTCTTCGCATCCGAGGCCCCCACTTCGCTGTGGCCGGACCGCGCCACCCGCGACGCATTCATCGCGCGCCACCAGGCCGGCGTCACCGAGATCGCCTTCCCCGCGCCGCCCGCCGACATCGCCCCGCCGGCCCGCTGGGACGACAGCCAGCACGAAGAGGCCGAGCGCCGCTTTGCCGCCTGGCAGAGCGCCAACGCCGCCCTCCTTCGCAAACGCGAGCGCAACAGGGTCCCGCCCTACGTGCTCGAGCCCTGATCTTTCGCCCTATTTCTCGCCGATGTCGGCGTAGCTCAGCACCAGATCGCGCAGCGAGACGAAGCCGAGGAGCCCGCTGTCGTCGGTCACCAGCGCCCGGCGCCGGTTGAGCTGCGACAGAAGCCGCACGGCGTATTTCACCTGCATGTCCGGCGAGATCATCAGGATCGGCTTGTCCATCACCTCGTAGACCGCGGTCCGCCCCAAGGGCTTGTTCAGCGCGATCACCCGGTCGGCGATCTCGTTGACGGTAAGAAAGCCAAACTCGTCGCCCTCGTGGCGCTTCGCGATCACCAGCGAGCTCACCCCGTTCGAGCGCATCATCCGCAATGCCTCGCTGACGCTCGACAGCCCGTCGATGAACAGGAGCTTGGTCTGCATCACGCTGTCGACCCTGGCGGTATTGCCCTGCATCACAGGTCCTCCTTGCTGATGTCTTCCGAGATCGAGCGGATCTGCGCCGCCAGCCCGACCGCATCCTCGATGTCGATCATGAAGGCCACCCCGGCCCCGTGTTCGTTCTCGAAGCCGCAGGCCTCGGCGATATGTTCGAGGATCTCGCGCGAATGGTGCTCCTCGACCAGGAACAGCACCATGTCGCGCTGACCGGTCAGGTTGAGCCCCATGAAGGTCTTCTTCGGCTTCAACCCCTCGCCGCGGGCCGAGTTGATCACGGTGCTGCCCTTCGCCCCCTTGGCGCGGGCGGCCTCGATCGCCTTGTCTGTCAGGTCGTCCTGGGTCATCACGATGATGAGCTTGAACTTCATCACGGGTCTCCTTCGGGAAGCGGGGATGGGCGTTTTTCGGCGCGCCGGCTCAGCCAACCGGTGATCTGGGCATGGCCCATCACGGTGATCATCGGAAAGAGCGAGGCGAGCGCGATCGAGCCGAAACCGTCGAGCACCGCCGAGCGGCCCGGCGCGATTGGAGGCGAGGCCGAGCCCGAGCGCCGCCACCAGCGGTACGGTCACGGTCGAGGTCGTGACCCCGCCGCTGTCGTGGCGAGCGGCACGATCGTGCGCGGCGCGAACATCGTCTGTATCACCACCAGGATGTAGCCGACGATCATGTAGAAACAGCGGCGTCCCGGTAACGATCCGGAAGGTGCCCACGGCGGGCTCAGCGCCACCCCGATGGCGACAGCGATCCTGAGGCCGAAAGCGTTGACAGTCCCGCCGAAACCTGCTGCGCCTTCAGCGACACCGCAATCAGCGAGGGTTCGGCAGTGGTGTGCTCAAGCCGATGGCGAAAGCGAATAGGTCCAGTAGTCCGACCAGCGCACGCCGTTCGGTCGCGACGCCGAGGAAGCGGATCGATCAGCTGGCGCGCCGTTTCCTTGCCGAGCGGAAACAGCGCCAGAGCTCCAGCCCGAACAGGAAGAAGGCGAGCCCGAGGATCACGTAGACCATGCCGAACAGCACCTGGCTCGAATTACGGCACCCGTCGTGGCGCAACGCGCCCACCTGGAAGCCGATGAGCACGACGAAGATCGGCGCGACATCGGCACGATCGTGCCGCCGAAGACCCGGCCGAAATCCGCGACGAGCCCGGTCATGCGCCCACCACCATGCCGTAGCCGAGCACGAAGATGATCGGCATCGAAGGCTACGCCAGCGCGATCAGCGAACCAATCCAGCATCGGGTTGCGTCCCCGGATGACCCGGGCAAGCCCGACGCCGAGCGCGGTCACCAGCGGCACGGTGATGGTCGAGGTGGTCACGCCGCCCGAGTCATAGGCGATGCCGACCATCTCGCGCGGCGCCACCGGAGAATCGCCACCACGATCAGGTATCCCCCGATCATGAACCAGTGCACCGGCCAGCCCTTGAGGATGCGCAGCACCCCGATCACCAGCGAGACGCCGACCGAGACCGCCACGGTGTAGCGCAGGTTGTCGGCATAGCGCGCCTGCGCCGCGCCGTCGGTCCCGATCACGCCGGCCGCCGACATCACCGCCGCCGCCTCTTCGCCGACCGCGATAAGCGCCGGTTCCGCCACCGTGGTGCCGAAGCCGAGGCCGAAGGCAAAGGCGATGAGCGGCACCAGCGAGCCGCGGTTGGCGAGCGCGTTGCCAACCAGCGTCTCGCCGAGCGGGAACAGCGCCATCTCGAGCCCGCGCACGAAGATCGCGAGGCCGAGCAGCACGAAGACGAAGCCGAGCGCCATCGTGCCGAGGTCGTCGACGGGTTAGCGGATCACCACGATCTGAAAGAACGCACGACGATCACCAGGATCGGCATCCAGATCCGTCCGTCCCGATCAACAGTTCAAGAATGCCCGCAATGCCCGTGCCGTGTGTTTGTCCGGACCCGTCGGGCCCGCACGCCCCCGTTACCGGGTATCATGCGCCAAACCGTCGTCCGTGCCACAACCGCGGGACCCGGCGAAGCCCGATGCCGCGGCGGGCGGCGCTGCGGACGTCCGACGGGCCGGTACCGCGACCGCGGGCGCGCCCGGGTGGTGACCGATATCCACACCCGGCGCGCCAGGCGAATGGCCATTCGACAAGCGGATTGCCCGCCAGAACCTCGTTCGGCCGGAATTCGCGACCGGCCGAATTCCTGCTTGAGATCGCGGCCCCGGAGCGGCCAACGATTCGGTCGGAACCGGGTCGCCCCGGGCGCCAAGCGCCAGACAGCCGCGCCTCCCATCGAGCACAGACATGCAGCAGCGGGTAAGCCCTCGCCCAGGCACGCCCCTGTCCGAAGTCCGGGCCGCAGCCTGGGATGTCATCGTCGTCGGCGCCGGCATGGGCGGAGCGGCCGCCGCCTGGGGCCTCGCGGACCGCAGGCTCCGGGTGCTGGTGATCGAGCGCGGCCACGAGACCCACGGCCCCGACACCTCCGCGATCACCGACAGCCTCGACGATCCCGCCCCGCCGCCTCGCCGCCGGGCGCCTGGCCGGAGAAGATCGGCGGCCGGTCGACAGCCGCGCCTTCCATTTCCACGCCCCCCTCGGCAGCGGCGTCGGCGGCTCGACCCCTGCTCTACGCCGCCCTCGACCGGTTCCGCCCGAGCGATTTCGCCCCGCGCCCGCATCCCGAAGGCGGCACGCTCGGCTGGCCCGTCGTGTTCGACAGGTTCCGCCACTGGTACGCCCGCGCCAGGAAACCGCGCTCGGCGTCACCGGCAACCGATCCGCTCGACCCTGCCGCCGAGACCGACCACCTCGGCATACCCGTGTCCCTCGGCCCCCGCGACGCCGACCTCACGCGCCGCTTCGGCGCCGCCGGGCTCCACCCCTACCGGCTGCATGCCGGTTTCGCCCGGCGGGGACCGAAACCCGCGACTGCGGCGCCTGCCTCGGCAATCTCTGCCCCACCGGCTGCAAGCGCCACGCCGGCAGCAAGCATCCTCGCCCCCGCCCGCGCCACCGGCCGGGTAGCGGTGCTGAGCCGCGCCGAGGTTCTGCGCTTCGAGGCCAGTGCGACCCGGGTCGAGGCCGTCACGCTCCGTCTCGACGGCACCACCCACCGCCTCACCGCGCCGGTCTTCGTCCTCGCCGCCGGCGCCTATTTCTCCCCCACGGTGCTGCTGCTCCGTTCGACCAGTGCCGCCTGGCCCGCGGGTCTCGGCAACCGCCACGACCAGGTCGGCCGCCCCTCATGTTCCACACCAGCCGCTCGCTCGCGGTCTGGAGCAGCCGCGCCCATCCCCATCGCGGCCCCGGCAATCCGCTCGTGCTGCGCGATTTCTACGACACGCCCTGGGCAAGTTCGGCGAAGTCAGTCGTGGTCGGACTCGAGGCCTCCTGCGGCTACACGCTCCGCCCTGCGCCAGATGCTCACCCAGAGCCGCTTCGCCCGGATCCGCTGCTCTCGCAGCTCGCCCCGCCTGCCCGCCCTTGCCGCCGCGGCCCTCCTCGGCCGTGCCGCGATCTTCGATCTGATGATGGAAGACCTGCTATGCGCAGAACCGCGTCGCCCTCGACCCGCCGCCCTCGGCATGCGGTTCGACCACCGTCACCGACGAAGGCTCAGCGACCGCTTCGAGCGCTACGGCCGCCTCGTGCGCGCCCGGCTCAAAGAACGCCCGCACGCTGTTCCTGACCCACGGCGTCCAGCTCAGCCACGGCCACCCGATGGGCACCTGCCGGATCGGCCGCGACCCCGTAGCTCCGTCGCCGGTCCGGCGGCGCGTCCACGGGCTCGACAACCTCTACATCGGCGACGGGTCCTTCCTGCCCGGTCTCGGCGGCACCAACCCGAGCCTCACCATCGCCGCCCACGGATTGCGCCTCGCCGCCGGCATCGCCGACAGCCACGCCCGCGCGGCGGCCCAGGCGACTTCCGGCACCGCCCGCCGCCGGCCCAGCGGCGACCGCCCCGACCGGACGGTCCTGAGAGGCCGAACGGTCGGACCAGCCGGAGCGGCGCTTTGCCCCGAAGGAAAACTGGCGACCCCTGAAGGACTCGAACCCTCAACCTGCGGATTAGAAGTCCGCTGCTCTATCCAGTTGAGCTAAGGGGCCGCTCAGGCGGAAATAGCCCGCCCGGACGGCCCCCCGCAAGACCAAACCCACCAGCGCAGACCGGCCGCACCGGGCGCGGGCGCCCGTCCGGGCCGGATCGGCCCCCGCCCCGCACCGGGGCCGCACCGGGGCCGCAGCGGTCAGACGTTTTCACGGATCTTCTTGGCGATCACCCAGGCCACCGGGATCGCGACGATGAACCCGGCGATCGCCGAGTAGAGCACCGGCTGCGCGGTATCGAGGTTCATGCTGAGCGCCGCGACCATCGCCGAGCCGGCGAGCGTCGCCCCCATGAAGATGTAGACGAGAAGAAAAAGAGCCATCGGTAGTTCCCTTGAAAGCCTCACGCGCGCGCTCTCTGGCGGCAAAGCTGCAGGGGAGATGTATCTTTGTCCTTGATCCAGATCATCCGCCGGTGTGCGGCGCCTCACCGCATCCGTTTGGCCACGACCCAGGCGATCGGCCAGGACACGGCATAGCCCGCCGCGGCCGCCCCGAGCAGCGGCCACAGCGTCTTGAGGCCCGCGACGAGGCCGACCACGACGAAGACGAAAGCCAGCGTCGAGCCGATCATCGAGCCGAGGAACAGGACGAGGCGCGTCACGCGGCGCCCCTCATTCCGGCCGGCCCATCCGCTTCATCACGTCCGACTTGAGGACGATCTGCTGATAGAGCGCGCCGAGCACGTGGACGCCCACGAGCACGAGCACCAGCGCCTTCAGCACCTCATGCGCCTCGGCGGCCCACCGCTGCTGGCCGAACCAGGCGAGCCCGCCGCTGACGACCATCACGATCAGGAGCGCATAGAGCCCGAGATGCGTGAGGTTGGCGGCAAGCTTCATCCAGGCGGGCTCGTTCTCCGGCAACGCCGGCGCGCCCCGTTTCGCCTTGATCGCCATCCGCCAGACGACGAGCAGGAGGATGAGGATGCCGAAGGCGATGTGGCTGAAGACCAGCGCGGACGGCTCGAACGTCCCCTCCCGCACGAAGCTCCGCCAGGCGGCGCTGATGCCGTCGTGCAGGATGAACTGGAGGGCAACGAGCAGAAAGACGACCCAATGCAGGGCGATCTGGGTGAGGGTGTAGCCTTTGGGGGTGGGCATGTGGTGGCTCCGTGTGGGTGGGTGTCCGGGGTGATACGCGGCAAGCCGCCGGTTCAGTCGCATGTTTGCGGGAAGGCGAGCGGTTGGGCAATGGCGGAGGGGTGCGACATTGGGGCCGGCCCCGTGCTCTCGCGCGGGCGACCCGTTCTGCGCCTCGGAGACCCTACATCGGGTGACCGGACATTTCCTCGATCTTCCAACCGGTATTCGTCGGGACCATCGAAAGCTCCACGCGCCAGACCGAGCTGGCCCCATCGGTCGTCGTGATATGAGCGATCGCATTGACCACGGCATGGTTGTCACCCGACCGCTGCCAATCGATCTCGTTACGCGACAGGGTCGCATCCGCGAACATCGACACTCTATCCGCGAAGCCTGTCGGGGCCTGCAGCCAACGGCGTCGGGCGCAGTCGACCCGCTGGGCGGCCAGGTCGGCGTAATAGAACCGGACAACGTCCGTCACCAGGTCAAGCCGGTTCGGCTCCGCCGTATCGACGATGGCGCACCCTAACGCATCGGTTTGCGTCACTTGGCCTTGTCCCGAATCCTCGGCCGCATTACCGGCCATTTTTTCGATCTTCCACCCCGTTGTCGTCAGCGCCAGGTTAATTTCGACGATCCATTCCGTGCGCGCGCCGTCGGTCGTTGCGATCTGCGCCACGACATCCACGAACGCTCGCTCCCCTGTCGAACGGGCGCGGTCGAGCCTGATGTGGGACAGGGACGCATCGACGAACTTCGCGACGCTTTCTCGCAAGTCGGTCGGTGGATCGAGCCAGCGGCTCTCGGCGCATTCCGCACGCCGTTCCGCAAGATCGGCATAATACAGACGGACGACCTCTTGGGCCGAATCCAGGGCACCGGCATGGGCAGCATCGAGACGGGCACAGCTCCGATCTCCTCCGGATGCCTCACCTCCGCCCGGCCGCGGCGGCGCGGAGCTCGCGAGAATGCCGAGTACCGCGAGATCCGCGGGCTGGTACCAGCGCATCTGGTTCGGAGGGGTCTGCAACATCGCGGCCAGAACCGATGTGGGCACATTGAACGCATCAAATGCCGCTGCGATATCGCCAACCGTGATCTGCGTGTCGACATTGTCTTCGACGCCCGACGACACCTGGTGAACACCGAGCTGACCGCCGGCAAAGCGTTCTTTCCCGGCGAAGAACAGGAAGGAACATGCCGAAGCGCAGGACGATCCACTAGGGATGACCGTTTTCAACCCGGCATTGTGAATGTCATAGGCCATCGGGAGCGCGATGTAGACGGCACCTCCCGGGCTTATCAACTCAAGCGTGGTGACATTCGGGAAACTCGCCAGAGCCCGTTTGAAACGGTATCCCGCGCGCTCGTCGATCTCGCCTCTCAGGGTAAGCACCTCTGGGCGCGCGGTATCGTAGCGAAACGGTGCGAAATCCAGGACGATATCGGCCACGGCGGCGGACGAGAACGCAAGGGTCCCGACCATTGACAGGATCAGGTCCACCAACCTGCCTCGTACGTTCGACATAGGGCCCCATCCTCGAAGTTGTTTTGCACGCGCCTTCCCGGTTTCGTATTCCGGAATGGATTCGCGCAAATGGTATGCGCCGGCCTTGGGTCAGATCAACGCATTGGGCGCACGATATTTGCCGGTCCACTGACCGCGACACCGGCGACATCGGAACTTTGGGCGACGGGACGCGGACAGCAAGCCACTTCGAGTGGGCCCCTCAGCCAACTCCCGGCCAAGCTTCGCTCACGAGAGGCTAAGTTAGCGCTATCAGTAAAGATATCAACATCTTGACCCCATGTGCGAGCTCGCCCACCCCTCGCCCAGAGCCTCGGGACGACCCGGAATCCGACCTTCCGGAGCAAAGAAGCCGCCCAACTCCACCGGGGTGCGGCCGCAGGGTTTCTTCGAAACCCGCTTTCCCGCACGCACCCTGAAAATGGATCAGCTGTCCATTTTCAGCGCGGAAATGAACGCTTCCTGGGGGATGTCCACCTTCCCGAACTGGCGCATCTTTTTCTTGCCGGCCTTCTGCTTTTCCAGGAGCTTCTTTTTCCGAGTGGCGTCGCCGCCGTAGCATTTGGCCGTCACGTCCTTGCGCAGGGCCGAGAGGGTCTCGCGGGCGATGACCTTGCCGCCGATGGCCGCCTGGATCGGGATCTTGAACATGTGGCGGGGGATCAGGTCCTTGAGCTTCTCGCACATCGCCCGACCCCGCATCTCGGCGCGGTCGCGGTGGACCATCATCGAAAGCGCATCGACCGGCTCGTCGTTCACCAGGATCTGCATCTTCACCAGGTTGTCCTGGCGGTAGCCCATGAGCTGATAGTCGAACGAAGCGTAGCCCTTGGTGACCGATTTCAGCCGGTCGTAGAAGTCGAACACCACCTCGTTGAGCGGCAGGTCGTAGACCACCATCGCCCGGCTGCCGGCATAGGTCAGGTCCATCTGGATGCCACGGCGGTCCTGGCAGAGCTTCAGGACGTCGCCGAGGTATTCGTCCGGCACCAGGATCGTCGCCTTGATCCGGGGTTCCTCGATCCGGTCCACGTGGCTCGGGTCAGGCATGTCAGCGGGGTTGTGAAGCTCGCGCATCGTCCCGTCCTTCATGTGCAGGTGGTAGACCACCGACGGCGCCGTGGTGATGAGGTCGATGTCGTATTCCCGCTCCAGCCGGTCGCGGACCACTTCGAGGTGGAGGAGGCCCAGGAACCCGCAGCGGAAGCCGAAGCCGAGCGCCGCCGAGGTCTCCATCTCGAAGCTGAAGGAGGCGTCGTTGAGGGCGAGCTTTTCGATCGCGTCGCGCAGGTCTTCGAACTCGTTCGAATCGACCGGGAACAGGCCGCAGAAGACCACCGGGACCGAGGGCTTGAAGCCCGGCAGCGGCGTCTCGCAGCCCTTCTTCTCGGTGGTGATCGTGTCGCCGACGCGAGTGTCGCGGACCTGCTTGATCGAGGCGGTGAGGAAGCCGATCTCGCCGGGGCCGAGCACGTCGATATGGGCCATCGCCGGGCGGAACACGCCGATCCGGTCGACCGGATAGACGGCGTTGGTCGAGATCATCCGGATCCGGTCGCCCTTGCGGAGCTGGCCGTCGATCACCCGGATCAGGACCACGACGCCGAGGTAGCTGTCGTACCACGAGTCGACCAGCATCGCCTTGAGCGGCGCGTCGAGCGTGCCCTTGGGCGCCGGCAGGTGGGTGACGATGGCCTCGAGCACCGCGTGGATGCCGACCCCGGTCTTGGCCGAGACCCGGATCGCGCCGGAGGCGTCGATGCCAATCACGTCCTCGATCTGCTCGGCCACCCGGTCGCAGTCGGCGGCGGGCAGGTCGATCTTGTTGAGGACGGGGACGATCTCGTGGTTGGCGTCGATGGCCTGGTAGACGTTGGCCAGCGTCTGGGCCTCGACCCCTTGCGTCGAGTCGACCACCAGCAGCGAGCCCTCGACGGCCCGCATCGAGCGGCTGACCTCGTAGGCGAAGTCGACATGGCCGGGAGTGTCGATCAGGTTGAGCGTGTAGGTCTGGCCATCGTCGGCATCGTATTCGAGCCGGACGGTGTTGGCCTTGATCGTGATCCCCCGCTCGCGCTCGATATCCATGGAATCGAGTATCTGCTCTTTCATGTCGCGGTCGGCGACGGTCCGCGTCTCCTGGATCAGCCGGTCGGCAAGGGTGGACTTGCCGTGGTCGATATGGGCGACGATGGAAAAATTCCGGATATGGGCGAGGTCTGTCATGGGCGGGGATATGGGGTCTGAACGGGGCCGCCGTCAATGGGGATTCGGCGGGTATGCGAGGGTGGGCGAGCTCGCACAGAGGATAAGTGATTGGGATTGCTGATGATAGCGCTAACGGGAAGTTGGGTGGGCGAGGTCCGTGAATCGCAATTGGGATATGCGTTTGGAATGGTTCCGACTGTGGCCATGTTTGGTCCGACTTTGGTTGCGATTGCAGCACACTCATCTCGGCCAGCCACCAGTTTGGCTTGAATCGGGATTGTCGCGCCAAGCCCGCCACCCTATTGTGGCGCTTGAGTGAGCGAGCACAAAATGTTGAACAAACGCCTACCAACTTTCATCCAGGACAACTATGAGTGCCATGAGTGGAAACACGCTTCCGCGATCTTGTCACAAGATTTTCCAATTGAATGGGGTGAAATTCTTGCTGTCCTAGAGGCGTTTCGACTTCGGAAGTCTTGGATCACGAAAGGCGGCGGACGAAAAAGCAAAGTCTCAGAGTTCATAGACACCTTCTTGTACGACCGCGGGTGGGTCGAAAAGAAGTTTGAAACTGGTGTATTGCTGGATGCCGAACGCATAGATTCTCCCACTCATCAAATCGATTGCTTCAAAAACGGGATTGCGTTGGAGATCGAATGGAACAACAAAGACCCGTTTTTCGACAGAGATCTCAATAATTTCAGGCTCTTATTCGACCTAAGGGCGGTGAGCGTCGGCGTGATCGTCACGAGATGTGACGAATTGCAGGAGATTTTTAACCAACTTGGACGAGGATCATCCTATGGCGCTTCCACCACACACATGGCAAAGCTGTTGCCCAAGATCGAAGGCGGTGGTGCCGCAGGTTGCCCACTGCTTGTTTTCGGAATCTCAAAATCGCTCTACTTGGAGGACGAATGATGTCTGACGCAGCGGACGACCTCCTGAACTCGGTTGGCTCGAGGAAATTCCAGACCATCCTCGCCGATCCGCCGTGGCAATTTCAGAACCGCACAGGGAAGATGGCTCCCGAACACAAGCGACTTTCGCGTTATCCCACAATGACCCTCGATGAAATCTGTGATTTGCCCGTCGAGGCCATCGCGGGTGACCCGGCACACCTGTACTTGTGGGTCCCAAATGCACTGTTGCCCGACGGTTTGAAGGTCATGGAACATTGGGGCTTCCAGTACAAAAGCAACTTGATCTGGTACAAGATCCGCAAAGGATGGCGGACCGGATAGAAGGGGCGTTGGTTTCTATTTTCGGAATGTGACGGAGATCCTACTGTTCGGGGTTCGCGGGAAGAACGCGAGAACCTTGGCGCCAGCAAGATCGCAAGAGAACATCATTCTCGGCGCAAAAGCGTGAACACAGCAGAAAACCCGACGAGCAGTACGACCTGATCGAACGGTGCAGTTTTGGAAATCGGTTAGAGTTGTTCGCGCGGGGGCCGCGAAAGGGGTGGACGGTATGGGGTAACCAAGCTGAGAATTACCATCCCACTTGGACGACATATGCAAACCACTCGCAAAGCAATGTCGTCTCGATGCCAATATCAGTCAACGGAAATGACTAACTCACGACGCCCTGGTCCATCCATGATTAGTTAGTGCCCACCTACGCCAAGGTCCGGTGGACTACCAACGCGGGGCGTGCATTTGGATTGGCCCCCGTCTTGGGCGATGATTGTACGTCCTCCCCCATCCCTCCCCCGCCCAAAAATCCCCCGTTAGCGCACCTACTCCGCCCGTCCGCTGCGCCGCCGTCGCACCCGCTAACCGCATGACCGCCTTGCGCCTTCGCCGTCTTGTCGCCTCCCGCATTCCCCTGTATGCGTGACAGCGCTAACGGATTGCCCCAACACCGGTTTCCCGCCATGTCTGACATCCTCACCATCACCCTCAACCCCGCGCTCGACCGGTCGACCTCGACCGACCACGTGGTCCCCGAGGAAAAGCTGCGCTGCGAGACCCCGGTGACGGAAGCCGGCGGCGGCGGGATCAACGTCGCGCGGGCGGTGGGCAAGATGGGGGGCGCGGCGCGGGCCTTCGTCGCGATCTCGGGCTTCCAGGGCCAGCGCTACCTCGAACGGCTGCGCACCGAACCCCTGGTGCCGGAAGTGTTCCATACCCACGGCGAGACAAGGCAGAGCTTTGCCGTGACCGACCGCTCGACTGGCGCGCAATACCGTTTCGTCACCCCCGGGCCGACCTGGACCGAGGAGGAGAACAAGGACGTGATCGGCGCCCTGCACCGTTGCTCGCCGCAGAAGGGCTGGGTGGTGCTCTCGGGCAGCCAGCCGCCGGGCGTGCCGGTCGACTTCCCCTCGCGGCTCGCCGCGCAGATGAAGGACACCGCCGCCAAGCTGGTGCTCGA
>JAWKXC010000020.1:0-84394 GCA_041397205.1 Paracoccaceae bacterium | reverse complement strand
TCTGGGGCCGAGGCCCCTATGGGTAACCCTTGGGCCCAGGGAGGAGGAGAGGGCCGTCCGGGTCTTTGGCGCCTCAGGGAGGAGGAGAGAGACGCCAAATTCTGTGTCGTTCCGTGCCTCGCCTTTCGGCTGACCCGGCACGGCGGCACCCAGGGAGGAGGAGAGGGTGCCGCCGGCTGGTCACGAACGCCTCAGGGAGGAGGAGAGAGGCGTCCGGTAAGGCGACCCGTTTGCCGTGCCAGGGAGGAGGAGAGGCCCGGCTTGGGTCTTGAGCGCCCAGGGAGGAGGTAGGACGCCCAATGCTGTTCTGTGTCGTACCCGCGCGGGGTTACTTGACCATGTTCGCCGCTTCGCGGGCGATGAACGGGATCTCGCAGGCGCCGATCCCGAGGTCGTCGAGTTCGCGGCGGGTGAGGCTGTTCAGTTCGGCGAAGGTCTGGTTGTAGACCTTGCGCTGTTCGCGGGCCTTGCGGAAGCTGGCCATGATGGCGTTCACGCGATCCATGACGAAGCCGTTGTGGCCGGTGCGGATATCGGTAGCGTATGCCATGTCTATCTCTCTTTCTCATCTCGCCGGCGGTCCGGCGGTCTCGGTTTGCTCTGTCTCGCCCCTGTCGCGCTGTGCGGTGTTGTCCCGCTTCGCTGTCTGGCGTTGAGGCTAAGATGGACCCGATGCTGCAATTGCACAATCGTCGGTTCGGCAATGCCGCCATGCGCTAGATGCATACGTAATGCTGACCTATCGGAGAGGCAGCGACCGCATTTCGGGCAGGGCTTCGGAAATATCGCCGTTTTCGCATGCATTCTGCGCACAGCCCCCTTGTACCCGGGGTAAAAGGTGACAAATTGCCTAAGGATAAGGACAGGGAGAGAGCGGCATGGCCCCGACACGTGAAGAAATCATGAAGATTCTGGCAGATGTGACGCTGCCGGATGGCGGCGACCTGGTGTCGCGTGACCTTGTACGGGGTCTGATGGTGCGGGCGAACGGCGCCGTGAGCTTCCTGATCGAGGCGCCGAGCGCGGAACTCGCGGGCCATCTCGAACCGCAACGCGAGAAAGCTCAGGCGTTGGTGGAAGGGCTCGAGGGCGTGACGAAAGCCACAGTCATTCTCACTGCGCATAACGCGATGCCGAAGAAAGAGCCATCGGCGCCCGCGCCCTCGGCAGGCAAGGGCGAACCGCCGGCGCTGAAGATCGGCCAGCATCCGCAGCCGCAGGCGGGTCCGGAACGGATCCCTGGCGTGCAGCGGGTGGTGGCGATCGCCTCGGGCAAGGGCGGCGTGGGAAAATCGACCGTCGCCTCCAACCTCGCCACCGCGCTCGCGGCCCAGGGCCGCAAGGTCGGGCTGCTCGATGCCGACGTGCTGGGGCCGTCGCAACAGCTGATGATGGGGACCAAGGAAAAGCCGAAATCCGACGACGGCAAGATCATGGACCCGGTGGTCGCACACGGGGTCAAGCTGGTCTCGATCGGGCTGTTCGTCGATCCCGACCAGGCTGTGGTCTGGCGGGGGCCGCTGATCACCGGCACGCTGCAGCAGTTTCTGTTCTCGGTGAACTGGGGCGAGCTCGACGTGTTGCTGATCGACCTGCCGCCCGGCACCGGCGACGTGCAGATCACGCTGGCCCAGAAAGTGCTGATGACCGGGGCGCTGGTGGTCTCGACGCCGCAGGACGTGGCGCTGATCGACGCCCACAAGGCGATCGACATGTTCCAGAAGGTGCGCATCCCGGTGCTCGGGCTGATCGAGAACATGGCGATGTATGTCTGCCCGAACTGCGGCCACGAAGACCACATCTTCGGCGAAGGCGGGGTCAAGGCGGCCGCGCGCTCCAAGATCCCGTTCGCTGGGGAGATCCCGCTGGCGCGCGACGCACGGCGGGCGACGGAGGGACGCCGATCGCGCCTGGGCGGGGCCGTGGCCGAGGCTTACCACGCGCTGGCGAAACAACTGGTCGACGGCGGCGTGGCCTGAGGGCGCGACTCGCGAGTGTGTGGCCTGAGGGTGTGGCCTGAGTGGTTTCGGCGCGGGCTGTTCGGGCGACCGATGCGGGCGCTTTGCGCCCGCGCCTGCGGCGGGCAGGCCGGGGGCGCTGCCCCCCGCACCCCCGGGAAAGGGCGCGAACAGGAAACGGGGCGAGCCCGGAGCGTGCGCGTGGACCGGTTCCACTCGCGCTTGCGCAATCGACGGCGGTTGCATGCCCCGGCACTCATTCCCGCGCGGCATTTTCGAATCAATGAAGTGGCGGCGCGGGGCGTCTGCCGTCCCCGGTCGTCGGTCGGCAGGGCCGCTCCCGCACTCGTGCCTTGATTCGGGCGGGCAGGGTGGCGAGACTGGGTCCGACACGAGGAGGCTCCGATGTCGAAGGTCCGCACCCGTCTCTGTTCGAGAACGCCGCCGAGACGGCAGCACGGTTCTACGTGTCGCCGATCCGGCCCGGATCGAGGACAGCATCGGGCGCACCGCAAGCGGCGCGCGCCGCTGATGGTGAACTCGCACCTCGCGGGCGTGCCCTATCAGGGTCTGAACGGCGGCGACATGTACAGGCTGAGCCCGGCTGCCTCGATCCAGGTGATCACCGAAGACCAGGCTCATGACCGACCGTCGTGGATGCGCCGTTGCCGACGGCGGGCGGGAAAGCCGCTGTGCCTGGTGCGTCGACCGCTCGGGGTGAGCTGGCAGATCGTGCCGCGCCACCGATGGCGACGGTCGGCGGGCCGAACCCGGAGGGCGCGGCGCGGGCGACACAGGCGATGATGAGCATGAACAAGATCGACATCGCGGCGCTGGAGGCGGCCTACCAGGGCTGAACGGCGGCGGGGTCCAGCCTGCGTTGCGGGTCGCGGCAAGGCCTGGCTCGCAAGCGCGCGCCGCCGGGCCTGCCAGGTCACAGCGCCTCGATGCGCGGCGCCGAGCGCGCGCGACGCCCGCCTGCGCTTCCCGGCGATCTCAGGAGCGCGCCGGTCTCGGCCCGCGCGACGAGATCCGGGGTGCCCATGGGACAGGCCCGGGAGGCCGGGCGCATGGGAAATCGTGGGACATATCCTGTCAGTCGGGAACCTGCGAGCCGGTTCGAGGCCGCAGGTTCGGGCGACTCACGAGATTCCAGCGAATTCCGCCGAACTGCGACGGATCTGGCGGGGTTTCGGACGCGGATTCGGGCCTGTCGCGGCCAAAATCCGGGTCGGAAAGGCGGGTCCGGCGGGGGCCGCAGCGGGTATTCGGGATTTCATGGAACTTTTTTCGGGCGTTCCGGGGATTCACATATGGTGTTGGAATTGTGCAATTCCGCTAGAAATGCCCCGGCGTTCCCCGTTTGTCCTCACAAACGCTTGATCTGGGGGCCTTAAAGTCACTACATCTAGGCGGGCCTTGGGGCAAAAAACCATTGCGTCCCACGATTTCCCATGGCATCCCTTTGTCATCGAAGGACGGGACAGCAACGGGCACCAAGACCCGGAAAGAAAATCCCCCAAGTCAGGTTTCATACAGGCACCCCGCACTTCGAGAACAACGAGATCCGACGCGGGCGCGAGCAGACATCCCCCCCCCAGGTGGCGCTTGTGATCGGACTTACCCAGCAATGGGACGAGGGCGGCGGATCGGGCAGTGGCAGCAGCTCGATCCGTCGTTTCCGTTTCAGGGGCCGGAAACGGCGACGACGACAAGACGAACGACCGGGGCAGACGAGGGACAGAGGACCACGACAAGTGGCACGCGTGTTCAGAGGTGAGGGCCACCACAAGGTGGACGGCAAGGGCAGGGTCTCGATCCCGGCCCTGTTTCGCCGTGTGCTCGAAGCCCGGACCCGGAGTGGAAAGAGGGGCTGGAACCTCAACCTCGTCATCGTCTACGGCAGCGAAACGCCAGAAATACCTCGAATGCTACACGATGGAGGCGATCGCCGAGGTCGACGCTAAGATCGCAAGATGCCGCGCGGCTCGATGCAGGAGCGGGCGGATGCCGGAACGCACTTTCAACGGCCAGTCGCTGCCGGCGAGCGTCGACGAGACCGGCCGGCTGGTACTCGCTCGGCGAAGCAGCGCCAGAAGATCGGCCTCCTCGGCGGGCGAAAGCCTACTTCATCGCCACCGGCGACACCTTCCAGATCTGGAACCCCGAGACCTACGAAGAGGTCGAACAGGCCCGTGCTGACGCCTGGCTCGAAAACATGCCGGACGATTTCGACCCGCTCACCCTGCTTCCGGGCGACGAGGGCGCGTGATGATGGCGGCACCGCGCAGCCGCAGTCGACGGACGCCGCCCCCCATGTTCCCGTCCTCCTGAAGCCTTTGCTGGCCGGCGTCGCGCCGCAGGCCGGCACCATCTCCGGCACCTGGATCGACGGCACCTTCTGGCGCCGGCGGCTATGCGCGCGGCCTGCTCGAGGCGGGCGCGGACAAGGTCATCGCAGGTCGACCGCGACCCCAGCGTGTTCGAGATGGCCGCGGAATGTAGCCGGGTCTACGGCGACCGGCTGGCGCTCATCGAAGGCACCCTTCGGTTCGACACGATTGCAGCCGAGACTGCCCCGGGCCCGGTCGCGGGGTCGCTCGATCTCGGGGTCTCGTCGATGCAACTCGACCAGGCGGCGGGTTTTCCTTCCTGCGTGAGGGGCCGCTCGACATGCGGATGAGCGGGGCGGGGCCAAGCGCGGCCGATCTCGTCAACCACGCCGCCGAGGCGGAGCTTGCCGATATCCTCTATCATTACGGCGAAGAGCGGTGGTGGCGCGCCGATCGCCTGCGCCATCGTGCGCGACCGCACCGAAGCGCCGTTCGAGACTACGACGCCGCCGGGCTGATCGAGCGGCTGCTGCTGCGGGCGAAACCCGGCCAGAGCCACTCCCGCCACCTGCAGCTTCCAGGCGCTCCGGATCGCGGTCGTAACGACGAAGTTCGGGCCGCTCGCCTTCGGGGCTGGAGGCGGCCGAGAGGTGTTGGCGCCGGGCGGCAAGCTCGCCGTGGTGACCTTTCACTCGCTCGAAGACCGGGTGGTGAAGCGGTTTCTGCAGGCGGCGAGCAGCGCCGGCGGCGGCGGCTCGCGCTATGCGCCGGAACGCGACAGCCACGCGCCGCGCTTCACGCTCACGCCGAAGAAGGCCATCGGCCCGGATGCCGAAGAGCTCGCGGCCAATCCGCGCGCGCGCTCGGCGCGGCTCAGGATCGCGACCCGCACGGAGACCGCGGCAGAACATCTCGACCGGGCGGCCCTCGGCCTGCCGGCCCCGGCAGTGAAGGAGGCGCGCCGCTGATGCGTGTGTTGTTCTTTATCGTCGCGACGCTCGCCGTCATGGGGCTCGGCAACTGGGCCTATGTGGAAAACTACAAGACCAAGGCCGCGCTCGACGAGGTCGAGGGGCTGCAGCGCGAGATCGGCCAGATCCGCGAGGAGCTGGGCGTGCTCAGGGCCGAATGGGCCTATCTGAACCGCCCCGACCGGCTGCGCGACCTCGCCGACATCAACTTCGACCGGCTCGGGCTCTTGCCCCTGATGCCGGAGCAGTTCGGCGCGGTGAGCGACGTCGGCTACCCGCTGTCGGCCGGCGCGCTGATGCTGCTCGACGATTTCGACCTGACCGAGGCGGTGGACGTGAGCGCGGAGGTGTCCGAATGACCCGGGTGCCGTTGCGCCCGCTGGCGCGGATCCTCGACGCCCGAGCCAAGGGCGAAGACCCCGACCTGATCGAGGCCGAGAACCTGCGCCAGCGCCACGAGGCGATGGCCGACAAGGCGCGGGCGCGGGCGGAAGGGCGGCTCCTCGTGATCGCGGTGCTGTTTCTCTGCGCCTTCATCGCGGTCGGCGTCCGGATGGGCACCATCGCCGCGTCCGAACCGGTCGAGCCGCGCGCCGCGACCGCCGGCGCGCCGATCGCCACCGCGCGGGCCGACATCGTCGACCGGCGCGGGCGGCTGCTCGCCACCAACCTTGTGACAAATTCCCTCTACGCCCAGACCCGCGACATGGTCGACCCGGCCCGCGCGGCGCGCGAGCTTGCCATGATCTTCCCCGATCTCGATGCCCGCGCGCTTTACGAAGATTTCACCGGCGGGCGAAAATTCCTCTGGATTCGCAAGACCTTGAGCCCCGAACAGCAGCAGGCGGTGTTCGATATCGGCGAGCCGGGCCTGTTGTTCGGCCCGCGCGAGATGCGGCTCTACCCGAACGGCGCCGTCGCCTCGCATGTGCTCGGCGGCACCCGTTTCGGCGACGAGGGCGTGAACGCGGCGCAGGTGGTGGGAGTGGCCGGGGTCGAGATGGCTTTCGAGGATCGGCTGAGCGATCCGGGCCGCTCCGACACGCCGCTGGCGCTGAGCATCGACCTCACCATCCAGGCTGCGGTCGAGCGGGTGCTGGCGGGCGGCATGCAGATCATGAACGCCGAGGGTGCCGCGGCGATCCTGATGGATGTGCATTCGGGCGAGATCGTCGCGCTCGCGAGCCTGCCCGATTTCGACCCCAACGACCGGCCCTCGCCGCTGACCAAGGGGCAGCCGGCGGATTCGCCCCTGTTCAACCGCGCGGTGCAGGGGGTCTACGAGCTCGGCTCGACCTTCAAGATCTTCGCCGCCGCCCAGGCGCTGGAGCTGGGGCTGGTGAACCCGAACACGCCGATCGACACCAAGGGGCCGATCAGCTGGGGCCGGTTCCGAATCAAGGACATGCACCGGATGGACCCGGTGATGTCGATGACCGACGTGATCGTGGAAAGCTCCAACGTCGGCACCGCGCGGGTGGCCCAGATGATCGGGGCCGAGCGGCAGAAGGCGTTCCTGACCCGGCTCGGCTTCACCGAGACCCTGTCGGTGGAGCTGGTCGAGGCGCGCCGCGCCAAGCCGCTGGTGCCCGAGCGCTGGTCGGAACTGTCGGCGATGACCATCTCCTACGGCCACGGCCTCTCGGTCTCGCCCCTGCACCTCGCCGCCGCCTATGCCGCCATGGTCAACGGCGGTACGCTGGTCACCCCGACGCTGGAGCGCGGCAAGCCGGTCGAGGCGGGCCCGCGGGTGATCTCGCCCGGCACTTCGGCAATCCTGCGCTCGATGCTGCGCCAGGTGGTGGTCCGCGGCACCGCCAGCTACGGCGAGGTCGCCGGCTACGCGGTCGGCGGCAAGACCGGGACCGCCGACAAGCCGAGCGCCACCGGCGGCTACGAGAAGGACAGCGTGATCGCGACCTTCGCCAGCATCTTCCCGGCGAACGATCCGCAATACGTGCTGATCGTCACCCTCGACGACGGGGTCGACACCTCCGGCCCCGAGCCGCGCCGGACCGCGGGCTATACCGCGGTGCCGATCGGGGCGGAGGTGATCCGCCGGGTGGCGCCGCTCCTGGGGCTCAAGCCCGAGATTGAACCCGGCACCGCGCCCGGTGTAACACTCACCTCCAACTGAGGAGGACAAGATGAGCGTGCCCTATCCCCCGAGACCCCTGGCCGCCCTCGGGCTGACCGCGCTCGGCGGGGGCGACGCCGAGGTCACGGGCCTGTCGGTCGACAGCCGCAAGACCAGGCCCGGGCACCTGTTCGCGGCCCTTCCCGGCACCCGGGTGCACGGCGCCGAGTTCATCCCTTTGCGCTGTGGATGGGGGCGGTCGCGGTGCTGACCGACAAGGAAGGCGCGCGGCTCGCCCATGACGTGCTCGACGAGAACTCCGGACATCGCGCTGGTGGTCGCCGAAGACCCCGCGCCGCGCTCGCCTGTGCGGCGGCGCTGTTCTACGGCCGCCAGCCGGGGGTGATGGTCGCGGTCACCGGCACCAACGGCAAGACCTCGGTCGCCGTTTCGCGCGCCAGATCTGGCACCTGCTCGGCCACGAGGCGGTCAACATCGGCACCACCGAGGCGTCGAGGGCGCCGGCGCGGCGCCGACTGGCATGACCACGCCCGAGCCGATCACCCTGCAATGAAACTGCTCGCCGACATGGCGGCCCATGGTGTGACCCATGCGGCGATGGAGGCCCGCACGGGCTCGAACAGCGCCGGCTCGACGGGTCCATCCTTCGCTGCCGCCGGGTTTACCAATTTCACCCAGGATCACCTTGATTACCATGCCACTTCGACGCGTATTACGCGGCCAAGGAAGGGCTCTTCACGCGCGTTCTGCCCGACGACGCACCGCGGTCCTCAACATCGACGACCTGAAGGGGCAGTTGCTCGCCAAGCACGCCGGCGAACGCGGGCAGAAGGTCATCACCGTCGGCCACGACGAGTCCGCCGACCTCCGGATCACCGCGCAACGCTACGGCGCCACCGGCCAGGAGCTGCGGTTCCACTGGCGCAAGCAGCCGCACCAGGTCCGGCTCAACCTGATCGGCGGGTTCCAGGCGGAAAACGTGCTCGTGGCTGCCGGGCTGGTGCTGGCCACCGGGTCGGAGCCGCAGGCGGTGTTCGACACCTTCGACGACCTCACCACCGTGCGTGGCCGGATGCAGCTGGTGGCGCGCCGCGCGAACGGCGCGGCGGTCTTCGTCGACTATGCCCATACGCCCGATGCGGTCGCGACGGCGCTGAAGGCGCTGCGCCCGCACGTGATGGGGCGGATCGTGGTTGTGCTGGGCGCCGGCGGCGACCGCGATACCGCGAAACGCCCGCTGATGGGCGAGGCGGCCGCGCGCTACGCCGACGTGGTGATCGTGACCGACGACAACCCGCGCTCGGAAGACCCGGCCGCGATCCGCGCGGCGGTGATGGTGGGCTGTCCGGACGCCAACAATGTCGGCGACCGGGCCGAGGCGATCCTGCGCGGCGTCGACATGCTCGAGGCCGGCGACGCGCTGCTCATCGCCGGCAAGGGCCACGAGACCGGCCAGGTGGTGGGCGACGACGTGCTGCCGTTTGACGATGCCGAGCAGGCGAGCGTCGCGGTGGCGGCGCTGGAAGGACGGCTGGCATGAGCGGGCCGCTCTGGACCGCGGCCGAGGCGGCGCAGGCGACCGGCGGCATGGCGCAGGGCGATTGGGAGGTGACCGGCGTGTCGATCGACAGCCGCACGGTCGCACCGGGCGATCTGTTCGTGGCGCTGTCGGCGGCGCGCGACGGGCATGATTTCGTCGGCGATGCGCTGGCCAAGGGCGCGGGCGCCGCGATGGTGACCCATGTGCCCGACGGCGTGGCCGCGGAGGCGCCGCTGCTCGTGGTCGCCGACGTTCTGGATGGGCTCACCGCGCTCGGCCGCGCCGGGCGGGACCGGACCCGGGCGCAGGTGGCCGCGATCACCGGCTCGGTCGGCAAGACCTCGGCCAAGGACATGCTGCGCGCGGTGCTGAAGCCTCAGGGCAGGGTCCATGCCGCCGAGGCGAGCTACAACAACCACTGGGGCGTGCCCTGACGCTGGCGCGGATGCCGAAGGACACCGATTTCGCGGTGATCGAGATCGGCATGAACCATCCCGGCGAGATCGCGCCGCTGGCCCGGCTCGCCCGGCCGCATGTGGCGATGGTCACCACGGTGGCGGCTGCGCATCTCGAAGCCTTCGACAGCGTCGCGGACACGCGCGGGAAAAGGCCACGATCTTCGAGGGCTGGAGCCTGACGGGTTCGCCGTGTTCAACGGCGACCTGGCGCGAGATCGTCAGGATCCTGTCGCAGGCGGCGCGAGCGGCCGGGGCCCGGCCGCTCAGGTTCGGCGCCGCGGCGGATGCGACTACCGCTCGCGCGGGTCGTCCTCACGCCCGCGGCACCGTGGTCTCGGCCGAGATGCTGTCGGGACCGCAGCTGTTCAAGCTCGGCGCGCCGGGGCCGCCACTTCGCCGCCAGCGCTTGGTGTGCTGGTCGTCGCCGAGGCGCTCGGGCCGGACGCGACGCTGGCCGCGCGCGCGAGGCTCGCCTGGGACGCCGCCGGCCGCCGCGCGGACCCAGGAGACGATCCTGCTCGACCTGAGTCGAGGATCTGTCGCTCACCCTGATCGACGATGCCTTCAACGCCAACCCGACCTCGATGGCCGCGGCCTTCGAGGTGCTCGCCCGCAGCCGGTCGAAGGCGTGGCCGGATCGCCCATGGCCGCCGGGTCGCCATCCTCGGCGACATGCTGAACTCGGCGAAGACGAGATCGCGCTGCACGAGGGCCTGGCCGGGCTCGAACATTTCGACGCCGCCGAGGTGGTCCATTGCGTGGGTCCGCGGATGCGGGCGTTGTGGGAAAAGCTGCCGGCGGAGCGGCAGGGGGCCTGGACCGACACGGCGGAGAAGATGGCCGAACGGCTGCGCCACGTGGTCGATGCGGGCGACGTTGTACTGGTGAAAGGCTCGAAGGGGAGCCGGGTATCGCTGGTGGTTGACGCAGTGCGCAAACTGGGTCATCCGCAGGCGAATTGAGGCAAGGGGCGTCGAGATGTTGTACTGGCTGGCAGAGTTGTCCGACGGCGGGGACATTTTCAACCTGTTCCGCTACATCACCTTCCGTGCCGGCGCAGCCTTCTTCACCGCGCTGATCTTCGGTTTCCTGTTCGGCCGCCCGCTCATCAACCTGCTGCGCGCCCGGCAGAAGAACGGCCAGCCGATCCGTGCCGACGGCCCCGAGGGGCACCTGACGACCAAGGCGGGGACGCCGACCATGGGCGGCGCGCTGATCCTCGGCGGGCTCACCGTCTCGACGCTGCTCTGGGCGCGGCTCGACAACCCCTTCGTCTGGATCGTGCTCGGGGTCACGCTCACCTACGGGCTGATCGGGTTTGCCGACGATTACCGCAAGGTCGCGGCCAACGACAATTACGGCGGCCTTTCGGGCAAGACGCGGCTTCTGCTCGAGTTCCTGATCGCGTTTCTCGCGGTCTGGGCGGCGTCGATGGTGCACCCCGACGACCTCGCCTTCCGACTCGCGCTGCCGGTGTTCAAGGATACGCTGATCAACCTCAGCTGGTTCTTCATCCCCTTCGCCGCCATCGTCATCGTCGGCAGCGCCAACGCCGTGAACCTCACCGACGGGCTCGACGGGCTCGCGATCATGCCGGTGATCATCGCCGCCGCCACGCTCGGGATCATCGCCTATGCGGTCGGCCGGGTCGACTTCACCGAGTACCTCGACGTCCACTACGTGCCGGGCACCGGCGAGCTTCTGGTCTTCGCCGCCGGGCTGATCGGCGGCGGGCTCGGATTCCTGTGGTACAACGCGCCGCCGGCCGCGGTGTTCATGGGCGACACCGGCTCGCTGGCGCTCGGCGGCGCGCTCGGCGCCATCGCCGTGGCGATGAAGCACGAGATCGTGCTCGGCATCGTCGGCGGGTTGTTCGTGGTCGAGGCGTTGTCGGTCATCATCCAGGTGTTCTACTTCAAGCGCACCGGCAAGCGGGTGTTCCTGATGGCGCCGATCCACCACCATTTCGAGAAACGCGGCTGGGCCGAACCGCAGATCGTGATCCGGTTCTGGATCATCGCGCTGGTCCTGGCGCTGATCGGGCTCGCGACGCTGAAGGTGCGCTAGGCCGTCCGGCAGCGGAAGCGGGTTCTACCCCGCTTTTCGCACCGCACCGCGCCGCGCCGGGCGACGCGGGCGCGCGCCCGCTGTCGCGCCGCCGCGCGGCGCCCGCCTGTTCCGCTGGCGCGCTCCGGAGCATTGGGCTACCACTTCCCGAAACAGGAAAGGTGCCCCCATGATCCCCGTCCGCGGCCATGAAGGCCAACGTATCGCCGTGCTCGGCCTCGGCCGGTCCGGTCTCGCCACCGCCAAGGCGCTCGAAGCGGGCGGCGCGGTGGCGCTGTGCTGGGACGACAGCCCGGAGGCGCGCGAGCGGGCCGAGGCCACGGGTCTCACTTTGCACGATCTCTCGCGCCGCGATGCGTTCGACGATCTCGCGTCGCTCATCACCAGCCCCGGCATCCCGCATCTCTACCCGGCGCCGAACAAGCACCTTGCGCGGGCCTATGACGCAGGCGTGCCGGTCGACAACGACATCGGGCTGTTCTTCCGCTCTTTCGCAACGCCCGAATGGGACGAATTCGAGACCATGCCCAAGGTCATCGCGGTGACCGGCTCGAACGGCAAGTCGACCACCTCGGCGCTCATTCACCACCTGCTGAAAGAGGCCGGCCGGCCCACCCAGCTCGCGGGCAATATCGGCCGCGGGGTGCTCGACATCGAGCCTGCGCGCGACGGCGAGGTGGTGGTGCTGGAGCTCTCTTCCTACCAGACCGATCTCGCCCGGGCGCTGACCCCCGATATCGCGATCTTCACCAACCTCACCCCCGACCACCTCGACCGCCACGGCGGGCAAGGGGGCTATTTCGCGGCCAAGCGGCGGCTGTTTGCGGAAGGCGGGCCCGACCGGGCTATCGTCGGGGTGGACGAGCCCGAGGGGCTGTTCCTCGCCGGACAGCTCGCCGAGGGGCCGGCGGACGACCGGGTGATCCGGGTCTCGGTGACCCGCAAGCTCACCGGGCCGGGCTGGCAGGTCTTTGCCCGCAAGGGATTTCTCGCCGAGACCCGCAAGGGCAAGCAGGTGGCCTCGATCGACCTGCGCGCGGTCCGTGGCCTGCCCGGCAGCCACAACCACCAGAACGCCTGCGCCGCCTATGCCGCGCTGCGCAGCCTCGGCATTGCGCCGCGCGGGATCGAGGCGGGGCTGCAGAGCTTCGAAGGCCTGCCGCACAGGTCGCAATTCGTCGGCGAAAGGGCGGGTGTGCGCTACGTCAACGATTCCAAGGCCACCAATGCCGACAGCGCTGCCGCGGCGCTGCAGGCCTTCGAGCGGATCCGCTGGATCGCCGGGGGGCTCGGCAAGGAGGGCGGGATCGGTGCGCTCACGCCGCATCTGGGGCACGTGGTGAAGGCCTATCTCATCGGCCATTCGGCGCGCGATTTCGCGCTGCAGATCGGCGATACCCCGCACGAGATCTGCGAGACCATGGAGCGCGCCGTGGCCCGTGCGGCGGAAGAGTCCGCGCCGGGCGAGACGGTATTGCTCGCACCGGCGGCGGCGAGCTTCGACCAGTTTCCCGATTTCGAGGCGCGGGGCGCGGCGTTTACCCGGGCCGTGCAGGCGCTCATGGCCCCGCAAGGCACTCCGTAAAGCGAATGGTAATCCCCCTGTGCCATGTTGCCGGCAATGCGGTGGGGGCAGGGCGCTTATGCGATTTCGGGCCTTCACCGGTCACGGATCAAGGATTATCTAGATGAAGGACACGGCATCCACCCCCCGTTCCGGCGCTGCCCACCCTGGACCCGTCGGGGCGCGGGGCGCGCGCGCCGGCGCGCCGCACCTGATCAACGGTCCGGGGGCAGAAAAGAGATGGGACATGCACAAGCGGACCGGTGACATACCGGCAAGCGTCGATCGCGCAGCGGATACGGCCTGGGGGAAGTTCAAGGCGCGGCTTTCCTTCACCAAATCCGCGACGCCGGAAGACACCGCGGTGCAGAAGCGGCGGTCCGATCCCGCCGCGTTCAAGTCGCCGGAGCAGAAGATGATCGAAAAGATCCGGCTCAGGATGTCGCAATACCCGGAATGGTACGAGACCAACCCCGACAAGCTCGCGGGCTGCGTCGCGATGGAACTCGAACGCATCGGTGACGTGCTCGACCGGCAGTTGGCCGACGCCGAGGAGCCGGTCGAGGTCTGGCAGATCCCGCTCTCGGTGTTCAACTGGCTGGTGCAGACATCGGAGGGAGAGACCTTCGTGCGCGGGGCACTCAGGGCCTGGTCGAATGCGCAGTATTTCAACGCCGCCAACGCGGCGAACCTCGACGAGGCGCAGCGGTCGAAACTGCGGGCGCCGCTCCTGGACCAGTCGCCGATGTTGCTGAATGTCGTGCTCAAGGAGCTGATCGACACCGGGCTGGTGGTGACCTTTTCCAAGAAGTTCGTCGGCCCCGAGTTCAAGGCGCTGGTGATGCGGGTGCAGAGCCCGATCGCCGAGTGACAGGGCCGTACCGGGGTTTCGACCGGCGCAGGGCCGCGGCGACCACGGGTTGGATGGCGCGGCAGGGATGAAGTGGCGCGGATGGTAGCGTCGAAGCGGCGGGGTGCAAAGGCACGGCGTGACGGCGCCGGCGCAGATTTCAACTCCAGCCCCCCGGCTCAGGCCCCGCGCGACGCGGCTCGGTGCGGTGCAGCGCAGGAGTGGCGAGTTCAACATGTTGACCGCGCGTTCCGGTGTGGCGCGGTGGTGGCGAGCTCAACACGATGACACCGCGCCCCGGTGCGCAGGGGTGGCAAGCGCTGCGCCGTTGACCGCCGGTTCCACCTGGGTGGCAGGGGAGGCACCCCGACCACGCGGTCCCGACAGGTGATGAGCAGGTCCCACCTGGGCGGGCTTGGGAAGCAAGGCGACCGGGATGCCGTGACCTTGCCGAGGCGGCCCCTTCAGGGCGGGCAGGGGAAGTACACTCCGAATGACGCCGCCTCCCGGCTAGAACACGTGGTTGCGCGCCGCTACGGCGCCATCCGCGCGCGCCCCGAAACCGCATCCCACATTGTCAACCTTGGACACTCTGCTAGGGTGACGCGGCCGTGCCCTGCGCGGGGCGGTCGAGTTGTCGCCTTTGCGGGCACTCCGGTTCGCGGGGACCTGTCGGTCGCAGGCTCGGCAAAACCCGGTCGAGTGAGACCGGTGCCGTTGCGCGGTGTGATCCACGGGGCGCGGGGCGCATGCGGGCCGGGCCGTGGGGCACTTCCGGCACGCCCCGGTACATACCGGCCGGTCGGGTGCCTGCGGGCGGCGGGGGACGAGAGAATAGCAAGGGGCCGTCGCGGTCCGGGGGGACGAATGTGACCGTGGCGAAAGCGCTTACCGGACCCGGGCCATCCACGCCGACCGGCGCGGCGAAGGCACGGACGGGTGCCGCCGGAAACGGATGCGCGGGCCAGCCGGTGCGCCCGCCGGGTTCCCGCCAATGCCCACGCGGTCACACCGCGCTCGCCGGGTCCACGCGATGGGTGGCATTTGCATCCGTCCCGCGCGCGGCGACGGCCCGCCCCACCGCACCCCTGCAGCCCCGCGCGCTCCCGCCAGGGAACCGGCTCCGTGCGGCCGGTTGAACCGCGCCCGGGCGGGCTGCCGGCACGGCCGCGGACCGATGCCGCGCTGCGCGGCTTCGCCCGGTTCGTGCTCGATATCCTGTTTCGCGAGGTCGCGTTGGTCGGCGCCGAGCATCTGCCCGCGACCGGGCCGGCGATCGTGATCGCGAACCACACCAACAGCCTGATCGACGGGGCCATTCTGCTCGGGTACCTGCCGCGCAACCCGCGGTTTCTCGCCGCGAGCACAGTGTGGGACTACAAGCCGGTCGCACCGTTCATGAACGCGAGCGGCTCGGTCAAGGTGTTCCGCCAGCAGGACGGGCGGGCGCATGAAGGTTCGCTCGAGGACAGCTTCGCCGACGCCGCTGCGCTGCTCGCCGACGGCGGGGTGCTCGCGGTCTTTCCCGAGGGCCGCACCCACGACGATCCCGCGCTCCTGGCGTTCAAGACCGGCACCGCGCGGATCGCCCAACTGGCCGAGACCCGGCACGGACCGCTCGGACTGGCGATCGTGCCGGTGGGGCTCGACTACGAGGTCAAGAACCGGTTCCGCACCCGCGTCTGTTTCACCTTCGGTGACCCGGTGACGGTCGCCGAGGCGGCCCGCGCCGGGCCGGGGCCGGACCCGGAGGAGGATCCGGGCGCGGACCGGCGCGGGGTCGAAGGCGGCCCGTCCCACGGCGTGCGGGCGCTGGACCGCGCGGCTGCGCCGGGCCGTCGGCGCGGTCGCGCCGGATTTCGACGACCCGCGGCAGGCGCGCCGGCTTGCCCTCGCCGGCGAGATCCTCGGCCGCAGCCCTGGCGACCGGGCGGGTGTGGCCCCCCTTCGACCGGATCGTGACCCGGCGCCATGCCGTCGAAGCGGCGCTTGCCGGTGCCGATGCCGCGTCCGCAGATCGCCTGCGCGAGGCCCTCGACGCCTATGCGAGGGGGCTCGCCGAACTCGGCCTCGCCGATCCGGACGTGGCGGCGCCTCCGACCCGCGCGGCGCTGGTCCAAATGGCGCTCGCGGCGCTTCCCGGCCTGCCGATCCTCGCGGTGGCGCTGGTCTTCTGCCTGCCGCAGGCGCTGCTGCTGGGCACCGTCAGCCGGACCAAGCCGCGCGACCGGCAGATGACCTGGATCGCGTTCGGCGGCCTCGTGGTCTATCCGCTGAGCTGGCTCGCCTGGGCGCTGGGTCTGGGCCTCGCGACCGGCAACGCGTTGGGCAGCGGCTGGGGCTGGGCGGCGGCGCTGGCCGTGCTGGTCGCGGCCCCGCTGAGTGCCCGCTTTTCCCTTCCGGTCCTCGACCGCGTCCTCTGGCTCGGCCGGGCGTTCCGGGCGTGGCGCCTGTCGCGCGGCGATCCGGCGCGGATGGATGCGCTTGCCGCCCAGCGCGACCGGGCGGTCGCCGCGCTCGCCGCGCTGGGCCTCGACCGGGCGGGCTGACGGCCGGGCGCCGGGTGCCCGGACCCTGACCCGCGGGAACGGTTTGCATCGCCCCTGGCTTTGCGCCCATGGTGGTCCGGCGCGGGATTTCGCGCGGGAACGGAGCGCCAAATGCGCGCGGGGGCAGGCATGAACCCACCACTCGGCATCGCCCTGAAGCTCGGGGCCGTCATCGCTTTCGTGGCGATGCAGGTGCTCATCAAGTCGACCGAGGGCCGTGTGCCGCCGGGCGAGGTGGTATTTTTCCGCTCCTTCTTCGCCTTTCCGGTGATCCTCGTCTGGCTCGCCTGGACCCGCGAGCTGCGTGTCGGCTGGCGCACCGACCGCCCGATGAGCCATGTCTGGCGCGGTGTGGTCGGCACCTCGGCGATGGGGCTCGGTTTCGCCGGTCTCCAGCTCCTGCCCCTGCCGGAGGTGACTGCGATCTCCTATGCCGCGCCGATCCTGACGGTGATCTTCGCGGCGATGTTCCTCGGCGAACAGATCCGCCTGGTGCGGATCTTCGCGGTCGCGCTGGGGATGACCGGGGTCCTGATCGTGCTCGCCCCGCAGCTTTCCGGGTTCGAAACGGCCGACGGCGGTGCCACCCAGGCCCTGGGGGCGATGATGGTGCTGATGGGCGCGGTCTTCGCGGCGCTCGCCCAGATCTTCCTGCGCAAGATGGTGGCGACGGAGCGGGCGGTGACGGTGGTGCTCTACTTCACCCTGTCGTCGACGCTGTTCAGCCTGTTCACGATCCCCTTCGGCTGGGTGCGGCCGGACGGACACGACGCTGCGCTGCTGATCGCTGCGGGCCTCGCGGGCGGGATCGGGCAGGGGCTCCTGACATCGTCCTACCGGTTTGCGCATGCCTCGCTGGTGGCGCCGTTCGACTACGTCTCGATGATCTTCGCCATCGCGATCGGGTATTTCCTGTTCGCCGAGGTGCCGACCCTGCAGACGCTGGCGGGCGGCGCGCTGATCGCGGTCGCGGGGATCCTCATCATCTGGCGCGAGAGCCGGCTCGGGATGAACCGCGACAAACCGCGCGGCGCCGGCCCGCCGCCGCAGGGGTAGGGGCGGAAAGGTCGGATTCGTCTGCCCCCTGCTGCAAGCCGGCCTTTGCCGGTGACGGGCAGGGTCCACCCGGCGGCGCGTGGCCGGCCAACCCAGGCCGCCGCGACGGTTCCGATCCACAAATACCTGAGGAATCAGACCGGTAGGAACCGGGTGCGGGGATGTGACCCGGGCGCCGACAGGGCGCGGTTGCGGCCATTCTGAACTGGCGCCGGCGGCTCCGATCGGCTATCCTGTAGCAAAGCCGGAGGCACATCCGGTCGAAAAAGTGGCAGAAACAGGCAGACCCGGGCAGGTTCCATGACCGAGATGGTTTATGGCGCGGCGCCGCGGCAGGACGGTGATCCGATCCTGCCCCGGTGGTGGCGCACGATCGACAAATGGTCGGTTTCCGCAATCTTGCTGTTGTTCGGCATCGGGCTCCTGCTCGGTCTCGCCGCCAGCCCGCCGCTCGCCGAACGCAATGGGCTCGAACCGTTCTACTACGTCCAGCGCCAGATCGCCTTCGGCGGGCTTGCGCTCGCGGTGATGTTCGTCACCACGATGATGCGTCCCGACCTGGTGCGCCGGCTGGGCGTGCTCGGGTTCTTTGCGGCCTTTGCCGCGCTGGTGCTGCTGCCCGCCTTCGGGACCGATTTCGGCAAGGGCGCGGTGCGCTGGTACTCGCTCGGCTTCGCCTCGGTGCAGCCGTCGGAATTCCTCAAGCCGGTCTACGTCATCACCTCCGCCTGGCTGATGGCGGCGAGCTACGAGATCGGCGGCCCGCCGGGGCGGGGGATCTCGCTGGTGCTCACGGTTTTGATCGTCGGGTTCCTTGCGCTGCAGCCCGATTTCGGCCAGGCGGCGCTCGTTCTGTTCGGCTGGGGCGTGATGTATTTCGTCGCCGGCGCCTCCTACCTCCTGATCGTCGCCGCGGCGTCTGCGGTGGTTCTGGGCGGGTTCGTCGCCTACCAGAACTCGGAGCATTTCGCGCGCCGGATCGACGGGTTCCTGAGCCCCGATGTCGACCCGCGCACCCAGCTCGGTTACGCCATCGACGCGATCCGCGAGGGCGGGTTCTTCGGCGTCGGCGTCGGCGAAGGGGTGGTGAAATGGTCGCTGCCCGATGCGCATACCGATTTCATCATCGCGGTCGCGGCGGAGGAATACGGGCTGATCCTCGTGCTTCTCATAATCGGCCTCTACGCCCTCGTCGTGGTGCGCAGCTTCTTCCGGCTGATCCGCGAACGCGACCCGTTCATCCGGCTCGCCGGCACCGGGCTCGCGGCGATGTTCGGGGTGCAGGCGCTGATCAACCTCGGCGTCGCGGTGCGGCTCCTGCCGGCCAAGGGGATGACCCTGCCGTTCGTGAGCTACGGCGGCTCGTCGCTGGTCGCCACGGGGATCGCCGTCGGCATGCTACTGGCCTTCACCCGGACCCGGCCGCAGGGGCGGATCGACGACATTTTCGGCCAGGGCAACGGGCACGGCCGCGGGTCGGCGGGGCGGGGCCGGTGAGGGACAAACCTCTCCTGGTGATCGCCGCCGGCGGCACCGGCGGGCATATGTTCCCCGCCCAGGCGCTGGCCGAGGCGATGCTCGCGCGCGGCTGGCGGGTGCGGCTGTCGACCGACGCCCGCGGCGCGCGCTATGCCGGGGGTTTTCCCGACGCGGTCGAGATCGTCGAGGCGGCCTCGGCCACCTTCGCGCGCGGTGGCGCACTGGCGAAGCTCGCGGTGCCGTTCCGGATCGCCGGCGGCGTGCTCGCAACGATGCTGCGGTTTCTCGCCGACCGCCCGGCCGTGGTCGTAGGCTTTGGCGGCTATCCGTCGATCCCGGCGCTGACCGCGGCCTGGGTGCTGCGGCGGCCGCGGATGATCCACGAACAGAACGGCGTGCTCGGCCGGGTCAACCAGATCTTCGGCAAGCGCGTCGATCTCGTCGCCTGCGGCACCTGGCCGACCCTGCCGATGCCGGCGAACGCGGTGCCGGTCCACACCGGCAACCCGGTCCGGGGTGCCGTGGCCGCGGTGGCCGGCGCGCCTTACGTGCCGCCGGGCGCCGGCGCCGCCCGTGTCCTGGTGATCGGCGGCAGCCAGGGGGCGCATGCGCTGTCGACGCTCGTCCCGGCTGCGATTGCCGCCCTGCCGGAAGCGCTGGGCACGCAAATCACCGTGAGCCAGCAGGCGCGGGCCGAAGACCTCGAAACGGTCAAGGCGGCCTATGCGGCAGAGGGCATCGCCGCCGAGATCGAGACCTTCTTCACCGACGTTCCGGACCGGATGGCGGCGGCACAGCTGGTGATCAGCCGGGCCGGCGCCTCGTCGGTGGCCGACATATCTGTGATCGGGCGGCCGTCGATCCTGATCCCCATCCGCACGCGACCGGCGACCACCAGAGCGCCAACGCCCGGATGCTGAAGGACGCAGGCGCCGCAACCGTGTTTGCGGAGGCCGGGCTCGACGCCGCCACGCTTTCCGCCGAGATCGCCGCGATCCTCGGCGACCCCGCCCGGGCCGAAGCGATGGCCGCGGCCGCGCGGGACGCGGGCAAGCCGGACGCGACGGAGGCGCTCGCCCGGCTCGTAGAAGATCTGGCCGGACTGGGCATCAAGACGAAAGGGCCGGACGCATGAATGCCGCCAAGACCAAGCTCCCCATCGAGATGGGGCCGATCCATTTCGTCGGCATCGGCGGCATCGGCATGTCCGGCATCGCCGAGGTGCTGCTGAACCACGGCTACACAGTGCAGGGGTCCGACCTGAAGGCGAGCCCGATCACCCAGCGGCTCGCCGGTCTCGGCGCAACGATCTTCGAAGGCCAGAGGGCCGAAAACCTCGAGGGCGCCGAGGTGGTGGTGATCTCGTCCGCGATCAAGCCCGGCAACCCCGAGCTCGACACCGCCCGCGCCTGTGGCCTGCCCGTCGTGCGCCGGGCCGAGATGCTGGCCGAGCTCATGCGGCTGAAGTCGAACATCGCCATCGCCGGCACCCACGGCAAGACGACCACGACCACGCTGGTCGCCGAGCTTCTGGTCAAGGGCGGGATCGACCCGACCGTGGTCAATGGCGGCATCATCCACGCCTATGGCTCCAATGCCCGGATGGGGCAGGGCGAGTGGATGGTGGTCGAGGCCGACGAGAGCGACGGCACGTTCAACCGCCTGCCCGCGACCATTGCGGTGGTGACCAACATCGACCCCGAGCACATGGATCACTGGGGCACGATCGAGCGGCTGCGCGAGGGGTTCCACGACTTCGTCTCCGGCATCCCGTTTTACGGGCTCGCGGTGTGCTGCACCGACCACCCCGAGGTGCAGGCGCTGGTCGGCCGGATCACCGACCGCCGGGTGGTGACCTTCGGTTTCAACGCCCAGGCCGACGTGCGCGGGGTCAACCTGCACTACAAGGCCGGCGTCGCGCATTTCGACATCGAGCTCAACGCCGAGGGCACTCGGATCGAGGGCTGCACCCTGCCGATGCCGGGCGACCACAACGTCTCCAACGCGCTCGCCGCCGTCGCGGTGGCGCGCCATCTCGGCATGAAGCGCGAAGAGATCCGGGACGCACTCGCGAGCTTCGAGGGGGTCAACCGGCGCTTCACCAAGGTCGGCGAGTGGAACGGCGTGCCGATCATCGACGATTACGGCCACCACCCGGTCGAGATCGCCGCGGTGCTGAAGGCCGCGCGCCAGGCGGTCGGCGACGACAGGCAGAGCCGGGTGATCGCGGTGCACCAGCCGCACCGCTACACAAGGTTGCACTCGCTGTTCGAGGATTTCTGCACCTGTTTCAACGATGCCGACGTGGTCGGGATCGCCGAGGTCTTCGCTGCCGGCGAGACCCCGATCGAAGGCGCGAGCCGCGACGATCTCGTCGCCGGGCTGATCTCGCATGGTCATCGCCACGCGCTCGCGGTGACCTCGGAACAGGCGCTGGTCGACCTGGTCCGTTCGGAAGCGAAACCCGGCGACATCGTCGTCTGCCTGGGCGCGGGTACCATCTCGGGCTGGGCGCGTGGGCTCGAAGCCCGGTTGAAGGAGTAGAGGCATGCAAGACATCGTTCTGCAATACGGCGCCTACGGGCTCATTTTCTTCTTCGGGCTCATCCTGGTACTGCGACCGCTGGTCATCCTGACCTCGCTGATCTTCCGCCCCGGCTTCCTCGCGCTCATCCTGCTCGCGGGCCTCGGTGCACGGGCGGCATTGCACGCAGCCCCGGCCGAAGCCGCGCCGATCGTCGCCGGCAGCCTGCTCGCCTTCTTCGTCGGCTCAGGCGTCGGGCTGCCGCTCCGGCTGCTGTCGCGGGGAGGGCTGTGAGCCATGCCCCTCTCCCTCGTCGCCGCCTGTGTCTGGGTCCTCGTCGGCGCGGTCACCGCGGCTTTCCCGATCCGCTACCAGATGGTGCCGGGATCGCTCCTGTTGCTGACCGCGGTGCCGCTGCTCGTCTGGATCGGCGTTGAGAACGGTTGGCACTGGAGCGTGATCGGGCTCCTCGCCTTCCTGTCGATGTTCCGCAGGCCGCTCCTCTACCTGATCGCGCGGGCGCGCGGCGAAAAGCCGGAGCTGCCCGGATGACCCCGTCGCTCATCGCCGCGGCCCTCTGGGCGGTGACCGCGAACCTGATCGCGATGCTGCCGTCGAAACGCGGCCACTGGCCGGCGGCATGGGGGCTGATCGTGGTCGGCATCCCGCTGGTCGGCTGGGTCACGCTGCAGAACGGGCCCTTCGTCGGCCTCGCGGTGCTCGCCGCCGGCGTGTCGATCCTGCGCTGGCCGGTGCGCTACCTGTTTCGCTGGGTCCGCCGGTCGATCGCGCCCAAGGCCTGATCTTCCTTTTCTTGTTCCAAATACTCGCGGGGGGGGCGGGGCGCAGTTCAGCCGCCATTTGCAGTCCGACGGGCGGTTCGTGACCTCGAAATTGTGTGCCGGCCCAAGCTTGGAACGCCCCGAACTTCTGGTGGCACCCTTCCGGACTGACGGGGCGTAGCTCAGCCGTCATTTGCGCAGAAACGCCGTGCCAATGGTTTGGCCGGTCGATCGCGTCGCCCGCGGGACGCCCCCATTCCTTGATGCCCCCCTCCGGGGTGACGGGGCGCAGCCCCCGCGCGGGTCGACGCGCCGAAGGTGCGGCGAACGCCCTTTCGTCTCGCGCCAAGACCCTGACGCCTCTTCATCTTGGCCCAAATACTCGGGGGGTCAGGGGGCGCAGCCCCCGGTCCCGCCCGCCGCAGGCGTCGACGCGCACCAGCGCGGCGCCCCCCCGCCCGCCGCAGGCGCCGCGCCCCCTCTGGGGGCGCTCCTCTCGCCGCGCGCCCCCGCGAGGCGCGCCCTCTTGCCGAAAACGCCCCCCCAAGCTACCCATCGCCCATGACCACGCTCCCCACCCCCCGCGGCCCGCTTACCCCCGACCGCCCGCTCGCCGACCTCACCTGGCTGCGCGTCGGGGGTCCGGCCGACTGGCTGTTCCTGCCGGAAGACGAAGCCGACCTCGCCGGTTTCCTGCGCGACCTCGACCCGGCGGTGCCGGTGTTCCCGCTCGGCGTCGGCTCCAACCTGATCGTGCGCGACGGCGGCATCCGCGGCGTCGTCATCCGGCTCGGCCGCGGGTTCAACCGGATCGAGATCGAGGAGACCCGGGTGCGGGCCGGTGCGGCGGCGCTCGACGCCCATGTCGCGCGGAAAGCCGCCGAGGCCGGGCGCGACCTCACCTTCCTGCGCACCATCCCCGGTACCATCGGCGGTGCCGTGCGGATGAACGCCGGGTGCTACGGGTCCTACGTGGCCGATCATTTCCTCGCGGCGCGTGCGGTCAATCGCCGCGGCGACACCGTCACGCTCACGCCCGCGGAGCTCGACTTCGGCTATCGCCACAGCGCGCTGCCGGACGGTTGGATCCTCACCGAGGTGCTGTTCGAGGCGCCGGCGGGCGACCCTGCGGCGCTTGCCGACCGCATGTCCGAGCAGCTCGCCAAGCGCGACGAATCCCAGCCGGTGAAGGACCGCACCGCGGGCTCCACCTTCCGCAACCCGGCCGGCTACAGCTCCACCGGGGCGGCCGACGACAGCCACGAGCTCAAGGCCTGGAAGCTGATCGACGACGCCGGCTTGCGCGGCGCGACCATGGGCGGGGCGCAGATGAACCCCAAGCATCCCAACTTCCTCACCAATACCGGCGGCGCCACCGCGGCCGAGCTGGAAGCTTTGGGCGAGGATGTTCGAAAAAGGGTATTCCAAAATAGCGGCGTCACGCTACAATGGGAAATCAGACGGGTGGGGGATCCCATCGTCTGAAGGTGCATCCGGGCAAACCCGGAGCGGATAAGAACGAGCAGACAGCCGACAACACGTCGCAATAGTCCAAGACCGCATGGCTCTGGAACGGGGCCGACGTTGACCAAACGGGCGGCAGAGAGACGGACGCAGTCGGGAAAAGCAGGCAGTGGGTACGTCGAGCAGGCGCTCCCTCCATGTCGCGGTATTGATGGGTGGCCCTTCCGCCGAGCGCGAGGTGTCGCTGTCGTCGGGGCATGAATGCGCGACCGCGCTGAGGGCAGAAGGTTATACCGTCACCGAGGTCGATGCCGGCCCCGATCTCTGCGCGCGTCTCGCCGAGCTGAAGCCCGACGTCGCGTTCAACGCGCTGCATGGGCGCTGGGGCGAAGACGGCTGCGTCCAGGGCATTCTCGAATGGATGCGCATTCCCTACACCCATTCCGGCGTGCTGGCCTCGGCGCTGGCGATGGACAAGGAAAAGACCAAGCAGGCCTACGCCGCTGCCGGCCTGCCGATTGCACCCTCGGGGCTGTGGCCGTCGCGTGAGATCCGGCGCCGCCACGTGATGGAACCGCCCTATGTGGTGAAGCCCTACAACGAGGGCTCGTCGGTCGGCGTCACGATCGTCGGCGAGCATCCCAACGGCCCGCCGGCGCTCAGCGAGGACGCGCCGGAGGTGATGATGGTCGAGGCCTATGTGCCGGGGCGCGAACTCACCACCACGGTGATCGGCGGCAAGGCGCTCGGGGTGACCGAGATCGTTACCGACGGCTGGTACGACTACCACGCGAAATACGCCGCTGGCGGCTCACGACACATCGTGCCTGCCCAAGTCCCGGCGGAAATCGAACTCTATTGTCTGGACTATGCCCTGCGCGCCCATGAGGTGCTGGGTTGCAAAGGCGTGAGCCGGACCGATTTCCGCTGGGACGAGGGGCGGGGGCTCGACGGGCTGATCCTGCTCGAAACCAATACCCAGCCCGGCATGACCCCGACCTCGCTGGCCCCCGAACAGGCCATGGTGCAGGGCATGACCTTTGGCCAGCTCTGCGCCTGGATGGTGGAGGACGCCTCGTGCAACCGCTGAGACTGTCCGCCTCAGAGATCGCCGCCCACCGCGGGCCCGTGGCGCCGCCGCGCGACCCGGCGCCGTCGCGGCTGCGCTACAAGGCGAACCGGCTCTGGCTCACGCCCGGGATCCGCAGGCTGACGCAGATCGGCCTGCCGGTCCTGCTGCTCGCCGCGCTCGTCGGCGGCTACCTGGCCAATCCCGACAACCGCACTGCGATCGTCGCGGCGGTGGCCGAGACCCGGCGTTCGATCGAGACGCGGCCGGAATTCATGGTCACGCTGATGGCGGTCGAGGGCGCCTCGCCGGTGCTCGCCGATACCGTCCGCAAGCTCCTGCCGGTCGACTTCCCGGTCTCCTCCTTCGATCTCGACCTCGAAGAGATGCAGGAGCGGATCGCCGCGCTCGACGTGGTCGAAACCGTCGACATCGTGATCCGCCCGGGCGGGGTCATGGAGGTCAATGTCACCGAGCGCGAGCCGGTGCTGGTCTGGCGGCGTACCGGCGCGCTGGAGCTGATCGACGCGACCGGGCACCGGGTCGCGACGCTCACCGAACGTGCCGCCCGTCCCGACCTGCCGCTGATCGCCGGCTGGCGGGCCATCGCCGCGGTGGGCGAGGCGCTCGAGATCCTCGCCGCCGCCGGCCCGCTGGCGCCGCACCTGCGCGGGCTCGTCCGGGTCGGTGAACGGCGCTGGGACCTGGTTCTCGACGACGGCCCGACGATCATGCTGCCCGAGGCAGAACCGGTCGCGGCGCTCGAACAGGTGCTCGCCCTCGACGCCTCCGAAGACCTGCTGGCGCGCGACCTCGCCCGTGTCGATTTCCGCGATCCCCGCCGTCCGACGCTGCGCCTTTCCCGCGCCGCGGTGGCCGGGCTCGTGCCCACGTCTCTGCAAAGCCCTTCACAAGAGTAGCTGCCCATGATCGAGCTTTACCACCAGCAAAGAGCCATGCGCGCGATGCCGCGCCGCGATCCAGCGGGGCGTGATCGCCATTCTCGACATCGGCACCTCCAAGATCGGCTGCCTGGTGTTGCGCTTCGACGGTCCGGAGAGGTTCCCGGCCGCCGATGGCGTCGGCTCGCTGGCGGGACAACCGGCCTTCCGGGTGATCGGGGCGGCGACGACGCGGTCGCGCGGGCTGCGGTTCGGCGAGATCGACGCGATGGGCGAGACCGAGCGGGCGATCCGCACCGCCGTGCAGCAGGCGCAGAAGATGGCGCAGACCCGGGTCGACCACGTGATCGCGACCTTCTCGGGCGCACGTCCGCGCAGCTACGGGCTGGCGGGCTCGGTCGACCTGATCGGCGCCACGGTCACCGAAGACGACGTCGCCCGCGCGCTCGCGTCCTGCGAGCTGCCCGACATCGGCGCCGGCCGCGAGGTGCTGCATCGCCCAGCCGGTCAATTTCGCGCTCGACCACCGGTCGGGCCTGTCGGACCCGCGCGGGCAGGCGGGCAACCGGCTGTCGGTGGACATGCATGTGCTCACCGTCGATGCGGACGTGGTGCGCAACGCGCTCTACTGCATCCGCCGCTGCGATCTGGAAGTCGCGGGGCTCGCAAGCTCGGCCTATGCCTCGGGGATTTCCTCGCTGGTCGAGGACGAGCAGGAACCGGGCGCGGCCTGTATCGACATGGGCGGCGGCTCGACCGGCCTCTCGATCTTCATCAAGAAGCACATGATCTACGCCGATAGCGTCCGGCTCGGGGCGACCATGTCACCTCCGACATTTCCAAGGGGCTGCAGGTGCCCTGGGCGGTCGCGGAGCGGATCAAGAACTTCTACGGCGGGCTCGTCGCCACCGGGATCGACGACCGCGAGCGGATCGAGATCGGCGGCCAGTCGGGCGACTGGGAAAAGGACCGCCGTACGGGTGTCGCGCTCCGAGCCTGATCGGGATCATGCGGCCGCGGGTCGAGGAGATCCTCGAAGAGGTGCGGCTGCGCCTCGACGCGGCCGGGTTCGAGCACCTGCCGTCGCAGCAGATCGTGCTGACCGGGGGCGCGAGCCAGATCCCGGGGCTGGACGGTCTTGCGCCGAAAATCCTTGGCAATCAGGTGCGTATCGGCCGACCTCACGGGTGCAGGGCCGCCGCAGGCGGCCACCGGTCCGGGTTCGCCTCCGCCGTGGGCCTGTCGTTTTTCGCACGCCCATCCGCAGGACGAATGGTGGGATTTCGAAGTGCCCGCCGACCACTACGCCGGGCGGTCGCTCCGCTGGGCGGTGAAATGGTTCAAGGACAACTGGTGAGGCGCACCCCGGCCGACCGGGCCGCCTGACCACCGAAACGAGCAGTAAACCGGATACAACAGAAGGGAACACCCCATGTCCGATCTTTCCCCCGCCGCCTACGATGCGCTGGCCCATGCCGTCTGGGGCGGTCTCGCCGATGCCGGCATCGCCTATGAGCACCGGTTCGAACTGGCCGAGGTGATCCTCGACGAGATGGTCGGCGTCTTCGCCGAAGAGGGCATCAGGATCGACGGCGCCAAGCGTGCGATCCAGTTCGCTTTCGACGCCAGCCGTCGTGCGCCGGTCTCGGCCGCCTGAGGGCGAATTGCCGGTTTCCGGACGGCGCCGCAGGGGTGGCGTCCGACGAGGTCGCACACGGCATGGTTGTTCGTAGCGCGCCGCGGACTCTCTATGGGTGCCCACAGGACCTTGAGGCCGGATTTGTGTGCGCTTACGACAGGCTGGGGTCGGGCGCTACAGAGCCCCAATATGTCCGATCGCAGGGCTTGCCGAATCTCGGCGTGCCTGCCAAATAGCGTATATAGACCGGCGGGTTTCCCCATATTTTGGGGTCGCTCCAAATCTTTTGATGACGCGACCCCTAAAGGCCGTTAGATCCGGCGCGTGAGGCAGAGCCTCGCCCGGAAGAGGCGGGACGGGGAAGGTGTAATCTCGCGCAGGCGTGAAAAAAGGACAGGCGGTACAGACAATGACACTCAATCTCACGATGCCCGGCCAGCAGGACGATCTGAAGCCTCGGATCACCGTTTTCGGGGTCGGTGGCGCAGGCGGCAACGCGGTCAACAACATGATCGAGAAGTCGCTCGAGGGTGTCGATTTCGTTGTCGCCAACACCGATGCCCAGTGCGCTGAGCCAGAGCCAGGCGCCGAGCCGCATCCAGATGGGTGTCAAGGTCACCGAGGGTCTCGGCGCGGGCGCCCGCGCCTCCGTCGGCGCCGCCGCGGCCGAGGAGAGCATCGACCAGATCGTCGATCAGCCCGCCGGCGCGCATATGTGCTTCATCACTGCCGGAATGGGCGGCGGCACCGGGACCGGTGCGGCGCCGATCATCGCCCAGGCCGCCCGCGAGCTTGGCGTGCTGACCGTCGGCGTCGTGACCAAGCCGTTCCAGTTCGAGGGCGCCAAGCGGATGCGCCAGGCCGAGGAGGGGGTCGAAGCCCTTCAGCGGATGGTCGACACGCTGATCATCATCCCGAACCAGAACCTGTTCCGCCTCGCCAACGAAAAGACCACCTTTACCGAAGCCTTCTCGATGGCCGACGACGTGCTCTACCAGGGCGTCAAGGGGGTCACCGACCTGATGGTGCGTCCGGGCCTCATCAACCTCGATTTCGCCGACGTGCGCGCGGTGATGGACGAGATGGGCAAGGCGATGATGGGCACCGGCGAAGCCGAGGGCGAAGACCGCGCCATCCAGGCCGCGGAAAAGGCGATCGCCAACCCGCTGCTCGACGAGATCTCGCTCAAGGGCGCCAAGGGCGTGCTCATCAACATCACCGGCGGCCACGACCTCACCCTGTTCGAGCTCGACGAAGCCGCCAACCGGATCCGCGAAGAGGTGGACCCGGACGCCAACATCATCGTCGGCTCGACCCTCGACACCAGCCTCGAAGGCCGGATGCGGGTGTCGGTCGTCGCCACCGGCATCGACGTTGCCGCCACCGCCCACGACGCCCCGGCGCCGCGCCGGCGCATGTCCGAGCCGCTGCATGCCCCCGAGGAGGTCGAGCACAAGCTCGAAGCCGAGGCCCCCGCGGCGATCGCTGCCGCCGCCGCGATCGAAACCGGCCACGGCCGGGAAGAGGCGCAGGCGGAACCCGGGTTCTGGGACGGCGACATCGAGGAACCCACGACCACCTTCACCTCGTCGCGCTACGACCAGGCGCGCTACCAGGAGCCGCAGGCGCGGTTCTACCCGGAAGAGGCAGGCGGCGACGTGCCGCCGCCGGCCTACCGGCCGCAGAGCCGCTCGGTTCAGGTCGAAGAACAGGCGCACGAGACCGTGGCCCAGTTCGTTGCCCCCAAGGCTCCCGAGCCGGGCGCGCCGTCGGTCGAAGCGCTCGAACGGCTGAAGATGGCCGCGGCCCGCTCGAACGCGTCGCGCTTCGAGCAGCCGATGGCGCAGCCGCAGACCGCCGCCGACGCGCGGCCGCGGTTCGGCATCAACTCGCTCATCAACCGCATGACCGGCGGGCACCACGACCAGCCGGCCGCCGCGCCGCGCCGGCAGCCCTCGCTGCACGGGGGGGCGGGGCGCGAAGATCCCGAAACCGACCCGGAGCATGACCGCGTCGAAATTCCCGCCTTCCTGCGGCGCCAGGCCAACTGAGCCGCGGCGACATCCAGATACCGAAAGGGCCGGCGCCACGCTGGCCCTTTCGCTTGCCGGGACCGGTTTCGGCGGGATCTGCCGGGACACCCGGCCCTTTCTCCACGATGTCAGGCCGTTGCGCGGCGGCGGGTGGGATGATGCCGACCCGGCGCAGGCGTCGGATTTTCGCCGCCGAAACCATTTTGCCCCGCGAACAGATGTGCTAGGGAGGTTCAGGCTGTTCCCGGGCCAGACTGGCCGCGGGTTGAATCACAATTGCACGGGGTGGGCGCGGACCATGCACGACATGCGGCGCGACAGCGAAACCGGGACCAGGGAAACCGGCTCCAAAGGGGCCGCGTCCCCTCGGTCGCAGGTCTTTCGTCGGACGACCGGGACCATCGCGATGCTGGCGCTGGTCACCGGATTGTCGGCCTGTTCTCAGGGTGTGGGCGGCGGCGGTGGCGGCTGGTTCTCCGGCCTGTTCTCGCGCAGCGATGTCGAGAAGAAGCCGATCGAGGAGTACACCGCGCAGGAGATCTTCCAGCGCGGCGAGTTCGACCTCGAGAACGGCGATTTCGAAGAGGCGGCCAAGTGGTTCGGCGAAGTCGAGCGGCTCTACCCCTATTCCGATCTCGCCAAGCGGGCGCTGATCATGCAGGCCTTCGTCCACCACAAGGACCACGCCTACGAAGACAGCCGAGTGGCCGCGAAGCGATTCCTCGACTTCTACCCGGGCGACGACGATGCAGCCTATGCGCAGTACCTGCTCGCGCTCAGCTATTACGACCAGATCGACGCCATCGGCCGCGACCAGGGGCTGACCTTCCAGGCGCTGCAGGCCCTGCGCGAGGTGATCGAGCGCTACCCGGATACCGAATACGCGCGCTCCGCGATCCTGAAGTTCGACCTCGCCTTCAACCATCTCGCCGGCAAGGAGATGGAAATCGGCCGCTACTACCTCAAGCGCAAGCATTACACCGCGGCGATCAACCGGTTCCGGGTGGTGGTGGAGCAGTACCAGACCACGACCCACACGCCCGAAGCGTTGCACCGGCTGGTGGAAAGCTACCTGTCGCTCGGACTGACCGACGAGGCCCAGACCGCCGGCGCGATCCTCGGGCACAATTTCAAGGCGACCGAGTGGTACGAGGACAGCTACGACCTGCTCACCAAGGCCGGGCTCAAGCCGGAGGCGAAGGGCGACAGCTGGCTCGCCGCGCTCTACCGGCAGCTCATCAAGGGCGAGTGGCTCTGACGCCCCATACCGGCCATGCTGCGTAGCCTCGATATCCGGGACATGATCATCATCGACCGGCTGGATCTGGACTTCCGGCCGGGCCTCAACGTGCTCACCGGCGAGACCGGGGCGGGCAAGTCGATCCTGCTCGACTCGCTCGGCTTCGTGCTCGGCTGGCGCGGTCGCGCCGAGCTGGTGCGGGCAGGGGCGGAGCAGGGCGAGGTGGTCGCGGTCTTCGACCTGGAGCCTGGGCATCCTGCCCGCGCGGTGCTGGAAGAGGCTGGGATCCCGGTCGAGGACGAGTTGATCCTGCGCCGGGTCAACCGGGTGGGCGGCGCCAAGACCGCCTGGATCAACGACCGCCGCGCCTCGGGCGAGGTGCTGCGGGCGCTGTCGGACACGCTCGTCGAATTGCATGGCCAGCAGGACGACCGCGGGCTGCTCGACCCGCGGGTCCACCGGGCGCTGCTCGACGCCTTCGGCGGGCTGGAGGCCGAGGCCGCCGCGGTGCACACCGCCTGGGCCGCGCTGCGCGACACCGAGAAGGCGCTTGCCGGGGCCGAGAAACGGCTGGAGGCGGCGCGGGCGGAAGAGGACTTCCTGCGCCATGCCGGCGACGAGCTCACCAAGCTTGCGCCCGAGCCCGGCGAGGACGCCGCGCTCGACGCCCGCCGCCGGCTGATGCAGGCGGGACAGCGGATCGGCGAGGACATCGACAAGGCAGCACAGGCGATGGCCCATGGCGAGGGCGCCGAGGGCCGCCTCGGCGACGCACTGCGCTGGCTCGAAGGGGTGGCCGACAAGGCCGACGGCGCGCTGGAAGCGCCGATCGAAGCGCTCGGCCGGGCGCTGTCGGAGGTGGCCGACGCGCTGGCCGGGGTCGAGGCGGCACAGGAGGCGCTGGCCTTCGATCCGGGCGAGCTGGAACGGGTCGAGGAACGGCTGTTCGCGATCCGCGCGGCGGCGCGCAAGCACGGGGTGGCGCCGGACGACCTGGGCGCCTTCGCCGAAGACATCGCGACCCGGCTCGCCGCGCTCGACAAGGGGGCCGACGACATCGCCGCGCTCGCGGCGGCGCGCAAGGCGGCGGCGGCGGCCTACGACAACGCGGCTGGCGCGCTTTCGACTGCGCGGGCCCGGGCGGCGACGGCGCTCGACTTGGCGATGAATGCCGAGCTCGCGCCGCTCAAGATGGAGCGCGCGGTGTTCAGCACCCGGGTGGAAGCGGCCGCGCCGGGACCGGACGGGGTCGACGCGGTGACCTTCACCGTCGCCACCAACCCCGGCGCACCCGCGGGGCCGCTCAACAAGATCGCGTCGGGCGGCGAGCTGTCGCGCTTCCTACTGGCGCTCAAGGTCTGCCTGACCCGCGACGCCACTGGGCTCACCATGATCTTCGACGAGATCGACCGCGGGGTCGGCGGCGCGACGGCGGATGCGGTCGGCCGCCGGCTCAAGGCGCTTGCCGACGAGGGTGGGCAGGTGCTGGTGGTGACCCACAGCCCGCAGGTGGCGGCCCTCGGCAGCCATCACTGGCAGGTTGCCAAGGCGGTCGAGGCGGGCGAGACCTTCACCCGTGTGACCCCGCTCGATCCCCCGTCGCGGATCGACGAGGTGGCGCGGATGCTGTCGGGCGAGAACGTCACCGACGAGGCACGGGCGGCGGCAAAGGCGCTGCTTCTGGGCTAGGGGACCGGCCCGCGCGCGCGGGCCGAATGCCGCCGCGCGCGCGGCGGCCCCGGCGCGAAGCGCGTCGCGTCGTCGCGGCCCCGGACCGGTGTGCCCAGGATCACCCGTTGCCGCCGCGCCGCCCGGTGATCCAGCGCCACAGCGGCACCACATCCAGCGCGGCGATGGCGACCCCCAGCGGGATCATCCAGAACCCGAGCACCGGCAGAAAGCCTAAGATTCCGGCGAGGATCAGGAGGAGCCCGAGCACCAGCCGCAGCCCCGGTGGCACATGCGCGGTAACCCAGGCGCGGGCGCGGGCGAGCGTGTCGCGGGGCCCGGGTGCCATCGGCGCTACCGTCCGGGGACGAGCTTGCCGGGGTTGAGGATGCCGGTGGGATCGAGCGCGTGCTTGATCTCGCCCATCACGCTCCAGCCCTCGCCATGCTCGGCCGGCATGTAGGCGCGCTTGCCCAGCCCGATCCCGTGCTCACCGGTGATCGTGCCGCCGAGCCTGAGCGCGCGTTCGGCCATCCGGCCAGCGAGCCGTTTCGCCTCCGTGAGCTCCTCCGGCGCGGCCGGGTCGACCAGCAGGATCGCGTGGAAATTGCCGTCGCCGACATGGCCGAGGATCGGCCCCGGGATCGGGCTCGCGGCGATGTCGGCGCGGGTCTCCTCGACCGCTTCGGCCAGGCGCGAGATCGGCACGCAGACATCGGTGACCACCGCCGTCGCGCCCTTGCGCGAGGCGAGGCAGGCCCAGTAGGCGTGGTGTCGCGCGGTCCAGAGCGCGGTGCGGTCTTCTGTCCGGGTCGCCAGCCTCACGTCGGAGGCGCCGAAGTCCGCCACCACCTCGGCGAAGCGCTTGGCGTCTTCTGCGGCGCCGGCCTCGGTGCCGTGGAACTCCACGAACAGATGCGGGCGCTCCGGCAGCTCGGTGCCGGAATAGGCGTTGACCGCGCGCACCGCGTCGGCATCGACGAACTCGATCCGCGCCATCGGGATGCCCATCTGGATCACCGCCACCACCGCGTCGACCGCAGGGGCGATTTCGTCGAAAGCGCAGACGCCCGCCGACATCGCCTCCGGCTGGCCCTGGAGTTTCACCGTCAGCTCGGTGATGATCCCGAGGGTGCCCTCGGAGCCCACGAACAGCCCGGTGAGGTCGTAGCCGGACGCCGACTTGCGGGCGGCGCTGCCGGTGCGGATCACCCGCCCATCGGCGAGCACCACTTCGAGCGCGAGGATGTTTTCCCGGATCGTCCCGTAGCGCACCGAGGTGGTGCCGGAGGCGCGGGTCGCGGCCATGCCGCCGAGCGAGGCGTTGGCACCGGGATCGACCGAGAAGAACAGCCCCGTCGCCCGCAATTCGCGGTTGAGGTCTTCGCGGGTGAGACCGGGCTGGACCACCGCCTGCATGTCGCCCTGGCGGATCTCGAGCACCCGGTTCATCCGAGCGAAATCGAGCGTGACGCCGCCCCGGATCGCGCTGGTATGGCCCTCGAGCGCGGTGCCGGCGCCGAAGGCGACCACGGGGCAGCCGTGGGCATGGCAGATGGCCAGGATCCGCGACACCTCCTCGGTGGTCTCGGGAAAGGCGACGGCGTCGGGCGGGGCCGGGGCGAAATGGGTCTCGGAGGCGCCATGGGCATCGAGATCCGACTTGGACCGGCTCAACCGATCGCCTAGAACTTGTGAGAGTTCGGCAATCGCAGTGTCTATGGTCATTCGATACTCTCCATCCGCGAGACTCGGGTAACCCAGTCTGACGGGTGTGTCGACAACTAGCACGACACCGGGGCCCGATGCGCAAGTTTCTGACCTATCTCCTGTCCGGACCCGTGGCGGCGCAGCGCCAGGAGCTTGCCGCGGCCTGGGCGCGGATGGTCGCGCGGGGCCCGGACAAGGTGCAGTTCTGGTTCATCGCGCTGGTGATCGGGATCGGCGCCGGGTTTGCCGCGCTCCTGTTCCGGCTCGGCATCGAGCGGCTGCAGGCGATGCTCTACCGCACCTCCGACATCGCGCACCTGCACTCCCATGCCGGCACGCTGCCTTGGTACTGGGTGATGCTGCTGCCGGTGGTCGGTGGCCTCGTGGTCGGCGTGATCCTCAACTGGTTCACGCCGGACGGGCGGGTGCGCGCGGTGGCGGACGTGATCGAGGCCGCGGCCCTACGCGACGGGCGGGTCGAGCGGCGCGCCGGTCTCGGCTCGGCGCTCGCCTCGCTGATCACGCTCTCGACCGGCGGCTCGACCGGGCGCGAAGGGCCCGTGGTGCATCTCGCCGCGGTGATCTCCGCCTGGGTCTCGCGCCGGATCGGCGCCGACGGGATCACCGGGCGCGATCTGCTCGGTTGCGCCGTCGCCGGTGCGGTCTCGGCGAGCTTCAACGCGCCGATTGCCGGCGCGCTGTTCGCGCTCGAGGTGGTGCTCAGGCACTTCGCGGTGCACGCCTTCGCCCCGATCGCCATCGCCAGCGTCGCGGGCACGGTGATCAACCGGATCGAGTTCGGCGGCGTCACCGAATTCACCCTGCCGGTGCAGGGCGGGGTGGCCTTCTATGTCGAGCTTCCGGCCTTTCTGGTGCTCGGGCTGGTGTCCGGTGCGGTCGCGGTGGTGATGATGCGGGCGATCTTCCTTGCCGACGCGTTGGGCGACCGGATCCAGGCCGCCGCCAAGGTGCCGCGCGTGCTGCGTCCGGCGCTCGCGGGGGCGCTGCTCGGGATCCTGGCCGTCGGTTTCCCGCATATCATCGGCGTCGGCTACGAGACCACCTCGGCCGCGCTCACCGGCAGCCTGCTCCTGCACGAGGCGATCGTCTTCGCGGTGCTCAAGGTGGTGGCGGTGGCGATCACCATGGCGGGCCGGATGGGCGGCGGGGTGTTCTCGCCCTCGCTGATGATCGGCGCGCTCACCGGCCTCGCCTTCGGCATCGTCGCAACGGCGATCCTGCCCGACGTCTCCGGGACCGCCACGCTCTATGCGCTCGCCGGGATGGGGGCGGTGGCGGCGGCGGTGCTGGGCGCCCCGATCTCGACCACGCTGATCGTGTTCGAACTGACCGGCGACTGGCAGACCGGGCTCGCGGTGATGGCGGCCGTCTCGCTGTCGTCGGCCTTCGCCTCGCGGCTGGTCGAACGAAGCTTCTTCCTGACCCAGCTCGAGAACCGCGGCGTGCACCTGGCGGCGGGGCCGCAGGCCTATCTGCTGTCGACCGTGCGGGTCGCGGCAGTCATGCGCAAGCTGGGCGCGCCCGGGACCGCGAGCGAGGAAATGCTCTGGGGCCTGGTCGAGGACGGCACCTATATCGACGGCAACGCCACGCTCGACGCGGCGATGGCGATCTTCGAACAGACCGGCACCAGTGTCATCGCGGTGGTGACCATTGCCGGCGAGGGTCGCCACCGGAGCTCAGGGGGCGGTGCACCATGTCGATGCGCTGAAGGCGTTCAACCGGGCCCTGGCGGCGACGGCAGCCGAAGAACACAGCTGAGCGAAGAGGGACCGAAAGAGGGCGGGCCGCGGTTGGGGCGGGCCGCTGGCATGCTCGGGCAAAGATCCAGAAATCCGGATTTCTGGATCCAGCCGGCAGGATTAAGCGCACCTTTTCAAAAGCATGTCCGCCTCTCTGGCCAGGCCGAAACGCCGCGTCAACTCGGCGTTAACCACGATGCGGCTCCGGGGCCGGCTCCGGGCCGGCAAATCCTATCCGCAAACCCACCGCCCCCACGGCGAGGCCACGGGGGCGCCGTCGCGCAGGAACTGGGGTCAGACCTCTTCGACCGTCGCCTTGTCGGCGAAGAAGGCGTATGGCCGGCGATGGCAGAGACCGCATCCAACGGCGCCTCGTAGCTCCAGCCGGCGTCCGCGATCAGGCCCGATTTCGCGTGGATCGAATAATACACCGCTTCGCCCTTCTTCGGGCAGGTCGTGCGGGTCGGCGAGGGGTCGAGCATCGCCATGGCGAGGTCTTCGCGGGGAAAATAGATCACCGGCGCGAGGTCACCCTCGCTGAGTTCGATCGCCCGCCGGGTTTCGCCGAGGACCGCACCGCCGGCGCGCACCACCCATGTCCCGGTCTTCTCGCGGATCTTGATGTCGTCGTTCATTCCGGTTCCTCGTTGTTTGCGCCGCGCCCGTCGGGGCGGTCTCGTCCCGATGGTCTTAGCAGGTCATCCACATTTTGCGCGTGTCAAATCGGCGCACACGCCTTTTCGAGCCAGTCCCGCGCGGCCTCCGACACCAGCGGTCCGACCTTGGTCCGGACCTCGGCGTGGTAGGCATTGAGCCAGTCGCGCTCGCCCGCGCTCAGCATTTCCGCCACGATCAGCCGCCTGTCGATCGGCACGAAGGTCAGCGTCTCGAAGGCATACATCTCGCGGTCGTCGCCGTCTTCGGGGCGCGCGGCGCGGGTGACGGCGATCAGGTTCTCGATCCGGATGCCGAAGGCCCCGTCGCGGTAGTAGCCCGGCTCGTTCGACAGGATCATGCCAGGCTCCAGCGGCACCTCGCTCAGCCGGCTGATCCGCTGCGGGCCCTCGTGGACGCTGAGGTAGCTGCCCACGCCGTGGCCGGTGCCGTGGTTGAAATCGAGATGCGCGAGCCAGAGCGGATAGCGCGCGAGCGGGTCGAGGTCGCGCCCCGCAAGCCCCTTCGGGAACCGCACCCGGCCGATCGCGATCATCCCCTGCAGCACCCGGGTGAAGGCCGCCTTCTCTGTCGCCCCCACCTTGCCCACGGGCAGGGTCCGGGTGATGTCGGTGGTGCCGTCGTCATATTGCCCGCCGCTGTCGAGCACCACGATCTCGCCGCGGCCGAGCGTCCGGTTGGTCTCGCGGGTCACCCGGTAATGCATGATCGCGCCGTTCGGCCCGGCCCCCGCGATGGTTTCGAAACTGATGTCGCGCAGGTTGTTCGATGCCCGGCGCTGGCTTTCGAGCTCGACCACCAGGTCGATCTCCGTGAGCGTGCCGGCGTGCGCCGTCGCATCGTACCAGGTGAGGAACTCGACCACCGCGGCCGCATCGCGCAGATGCGCCGCCCGCGCGCCGGCCAACTCGACCGGGTTTTTGCGCGCTTTCGGCAGGATACAGGGGTCGTCGCCCCATTCGACCTCGATCCCGGCCGCTTCCAGGATCCGCGAAACCGCCAGCGGGGCGCTCGCCTTGTCGACCCGCACCGGCCCGTCGAGCTCGACCAGACCGGCCTCGAAGGTCACCTCCGGATACAGGCTCACGTCGGGTCCGAAATGTGTGCCGATGCCGCGGTCCGGCCCGGGTGGGTGTAGAAATCGACCCGCGCGTCGTCATGCAGGATCGCGAAGCCCTGGACGATCGGGATGTGCGGGATGTCGTCGCCGCGGATGTTGAGCAGCCAGGCGATACTGTCCGACAACGTGAGCACCGCGGCGCGCTGCCCGGTGTCGCGCAGGGACCGGGCCAGCCTGGCACGCTTGTCGTCATGGGTTTCCCCTGCGAATTCAATCGGATGCGGGCGGACATCGCCCTGGGCGCCGCCGGCCGGTCGATCCAGATCCGGTCGACGAGGTTGTCGGCCGCCACCAGTTCGATCCCGCTGCCCGCAAGCGCCGTCTCGATCTTCTCGATCTCGCCGGCGGTGTGCAGCCAGGCGTCGAACCCGACCCGCGCGCCTTCGCCGAGCCGCTCTTCAAGCCAGTCGCCGGGTTGGACTTCGGGCCAATCGACCGGGGTGAAAGAGTCGAGATCGACCTGGGTCCGCACCTGGTTGCGGTAGCGGCCGTCGACGAAGATCCCGGCCTCATCCTCCAAAGCGATGCAGAACCCGGCCGAGCCGGTGAAGCCGGTGAGCCAGGCGAGCCGCGCATCGGCCTCGGCCACGTATTCGCCCTGGTGGGCATCGGCGCGCGGCACGATGAAACCCTGAAGCTCCTCGCGCGCGATTTCCCCGCGCAGCGCCGCCAGCCGGCCGGGCCCCTGGCTCGGGTCTGCTGTGGTCTCGAATTCCTGGAACATCTCCGTCTCCCTCACGTCCCCCGGGGCGCCTGTCTTCTTTGGTCCGAAAATACCTCAGGGGTCAGGGGGCTGGCCCCTGTTCGACCGAACAAACCTATCCCGCCTTCTTCATCCCGAACGCCCGCGCCCGGGCCCGCGGATCGGGGTCGAACAGGCTCGCGAGCTGTTCGGTCACCGCTCCGGCGAGCTGGTCGGCATCGGTGATCGTCACCGCACGGGCGTAGTACCGGGTCACGTCGTGGCCGATGCCGATGGCGAGCAGTTCCACCTGGCGGCGGCGTTCGACCAGGGCGATCACGTCGCGCAGGTGCTTTTCGAGGAAGTTCGCCGGGTTCACGCTGAGGGTCGAATCGTCCACCGGCGCGCCGTCGGAGATCACCATCAGGATCTTGCGCGCCTCCGGCCGGGCCACCAGCCGCCGGTGCGCCCATTCCAGCGCCTCGCCGTCGATGTTCTCCTTCAAGAGCCCTTCCTTCATCATCAGCCCGAGGTTGGCGCGGGTCCGCCGCATCGGCGCGTCGGCGGATTTGTAGACGATGTGGCGCAAATCGTTGAGCCGGCCCGGGGTCTGCGGCCGGCCTTCGGCGAGCCATTTCTCGCGGGCGAGCCCGCCTTTCCAGGCGCGGGTGGTGAAGCCGAGGATCTCGACCTTGACGTCGACCCGTTCCAGCGTGCGCGCCATCACATCCGCCGTGATCGCGGCAATCGAAATCGGCCGGCCCCGCATCGAGCCGGAATTGTCGATCAGGAGCGTCACCACGGTGTCGCGAAACTCGGTGTCCTTCTCGACCTTGAAGCTGAGCGGCGTGGTCGGGTTGGCGACGACACGCGCGAGCCGGCCGGCGTCGAGAATGCCTTCCTCGCGGTCGAATTCCCATGACCGGTTCTGTTGCGCCTGCAACCGGCGCTGGAGCTTGTTGGCGAGCCGCGAAACGGCGCCCTTGAGCGGTTCGAGCTGCTGGTCGAGATACTGGCGCAGCCGTTCGAGCTCGGCGGGCTCGGCGAGGTCCTCCGCCTTGATCTCCTCGTCATGGGCGTCGTCGAACACGGTGTAGTTGGGGTCGGCCTCCGAGGGCGGCGGGGGCGCGGGCGGTTCCGGCGGCATGTCGGCCTCGGGAAGCACCGCCTCCTCGCCGGATTCGAGCTCGGAGAGGTCGTCCATCGTCACCTGGGCTTCGCTCTCATCCTGCTCGGGGTCCTGGGTCTGGTCGGCCTCGGCGTCCATGTCCTCGGACTGGTCGGAACCGTCGTCCTGCTGGTCCTGGTTCTGTTCGTCGTCCTCGGGCTCGGCCTCGGCCTCCTGCTCCTCGTCCTGGGCGTCGGGGTCGTCGCCGAGCTGGTCGCCATAGCCGAGATCGTCGATCACCTGGCGGGCCAACCGGGCAAAGGCCGCCTGGTCGGCGAGCACGTCGTCGAGCCGGCCGAAGGTCGCGCCGGCCTCGCCCTCGATGAAGCCGCGCCACAGGTCGAGCACGTTGCCCGCGCCCGGCGGCAGGTCGCGCCCGGTCGCGAGCTGGCGGACGTAGTAGCCCGCCGCCTCGGCGAGCGGCGCCTCGTCGGTCGAGGTCATGTTGAGATAGCCGCGCCGCGCGGCTTCCTCGGCGATCTTGTGGTCGATGTTGGAGGCGGTGCCGGGCATCCGGCGGGCGCCGACCGCTTCGCAGCGCGCGGTCTCCATCGCCTCGTAGAGCGCGCGGGCCATCTCGCCCGGCGGCGCGAAGCGCACATGGGTGGCAGTGTCGTGGTACTTGTGGCGCAGCGCCAGCGCATCGGCCACGCCGCGCGCCAGCAGCACCTCGTCGCGGGCCATCCGCCGGGTCACCTGCGGCAGCCGCATGGTCTCGCCCGACACCCCCGAGGGATCGACCGTGTAGGTCACGGTCAGGTCGCGGTCGTCGGCCATCACCTTCGTGGCCTCGGCAAGGGCCTTCTTGAACGGATCGGCGGGGTTGTCGGCGGGCTTGGTCATGGCTGAGTTGAACCACGCGGACGCCGGCGAGGCAAGCGTGACGCGGTGCCGGACGGCGCCGGCGAAGCGGGTTTTGGGGGAACGCGAAGCGACCGTCGGTCGCGGTGTCCCGGGGCGCACAGGTTCTGTGCCGTCAGGCGCAGAAGTGGCCATTGAATGACTTGGTTGTGCGCAGAATATCGGAGGAAAGACAAACCCTCAGGAGAATCCCATGTCCAAACCCCGTATCGCCCTCGTGGTCGGCTCGACCCGCGCCACCCGTTTCGCCGACAAACCCGCCGCCTGGCTGATGGAGAAAGCCGCGGCGCGCGACGACTTCACGCTGGAAATCCTCGATCTGCGCGATTTCGACCTGCCGATGTTCGACGCCCCGGCCTCGAATGCCTGGATGCCCTCGACCGATCCCAAGGTCATCGCCTTCCAGGAGAAAGTGGCGGAATATGACGGCTACATTATCCTGGTCGCCGAATACAACCATTCGATCACCGGCCCGCTCAAGAACGCCTTCGACCAGGCCTCGGTTGTCTGGGCGAAGAAGCCGATGGGCGCCTTCGGCTATGGCGGTGTCGGCGCGGCGCGCGCCGTCGAACACCTGCGTCTGATCTCGGTCGAGCTCGACATGGTGCCGGTGCGCTCGGCGGTCCACCTGGCGGCCGGCGAGTTCATGAAAGTGCATCCGCTCGGCGCCAATGGCGCGATGAGCGAGGTGGACGCGATCCTCGCGCCCGCCGCGACCGCGCTGTTCAACGACGTCGTCTGGTGGGCTTCGGCAACCAAGACCGCGCGCGCTGCCTGAGGCTGCTCGCGACGCACCGCGCTGCGGGCCGGCCCCCGGCCCGCAGAGCAACCGGCGACCGGCCCGCGAGCCGACCTCCATGGCCGGGGCCCGCACGGCCCTGTCGCGGGCCGGAGCCACCGGGAGACCCTTGGCCGGCGCGAGCGGCACCGGAAGACAGCGCGTCCGCCCTGCCGGGTCAGGTTTCGCAATCGGCTGCGCATCCGGGCCGGGCGCCCCGTCACCTCCGCTCCGAGCCCGAGCCCGAGCAACGCCGTCGCAGACTGCCTTGTCATTCTGGTAGAGCGGGTCGTCGGGCAGCGCGCCGGCGAAGGCCGCGGGGCCGAAGGCGTCGAGATAGGCGCGGATCATGTCGCCCGACAGCGCGTGCGCCGCCCGGACCCCGGCCGAGGCGGGTGGCAGGTCGAAATAGGCCTCCATCACCCAGTTGAGCGGCTCTGCCTGGCCCTCGGACGGGTCCCAGGCCGGTTGGCGCTGTGGGTCCTGATCCGGCGGTAGAGCGCGGTCAGGAACGACCGGCAGCGGGCCTCTGCGGCCAGCGGATCGCGGGCCGCCTGTTCCGCGGTGAACTGCGGCAACTCCTCGGTCGTCATGTCGAACGTGGCAGGTGTGGAGGCTCCGCCGGGACCGGCTACCAGATCTAGGTGAGGGCGGCGGCCACCGCAAGGACGAAGCGCCCGGGACGGGAATGCGGCCGGGAGACAGGGGAGGGGGCCGCCGTGTCGGGGCCGGTGCCAGGAAGCTGTCCCATGCGGTCACGATGCGGGATGCGGCGCTCCGGCGCAACGGCCGTGGCGGGCTCGGGGAGCAAAAGCTGTGCACAACTCTCGATTTCCGCGGCCGCACGCGCCCGGGCCCAGCCGTCCCCGTCCTCCTCGGCCCGTTTCATCAGCCGCTCCCAGGCGAGCTTCGCCTCGGTTTCGCGCGCGAGCGCCGCGGCCTCCTTGCCCGGCGCAAGCGCGGCGTCGACCAGTTCGCGCATGGTCTGGAACCGCGCCTCGGTGTCCTGCGAGGCGGGATCGTCGGCCAGCCACTGGTACTCCATCAGCCCCGCGAGCCGGCCAGCGCAGGCCGCGAAGCGGTCGGCGAGCGGGGAGAGACCGAGGGTCTGGGCCGGGGCGGCCGTCGGGGCCAAAAGAGCGAGGACGAAGGGCAGGGCGCGCATGGCGGGAGTGTGTGGCGCGGTTGCGGCTTTCGTCAATCGACCCAATAGCAGGCCGGGCGACGCCCGACCCTGGGAGGGCGTTTTGCTGGCTCCGTGGTCTGCGGTGCGCCCAATAGCTGTCCTGTCATGTGGATCCGCGACGACATCGCCATACTCCCTCCCATGGGGATGGTCAGGCGTCGCCCGGCGTGCTGCCGTGCGGGTACAGCTGCAACATTTGTTTCACCAACTCGTCGTTGGTCGGAATGCGCACGCTGTCACCAAGGATCGTCAAATTGCTCGTAGTTGTCGAATTCCGTCGTGACACAGTTTTCAGATAGGTAATCGCTAGCGTAGTCCGACGCGTACTCCTCGCAGATGAATTCGACATTATCTGAGCAATAGTCAGCGCAGGCATCCCCAATTTGTAGCCCCGCACTGCGCATCGCTTCATCGAAGTCGTCAGCCCTAATAGAGATTGCTTCGCGGTGGCGCGATTGCCAATCGCTTAGTTCGCTTTTCGTCACAGTGACATCTGATCTAATTCGGTCAAGGTCCGATTCTGTTTTCGAGACTAGGTCTTGTAGGCGCCTCAATTCGTCCCTTTTTGCTCCGACTTCTTCGACCAGGTGCTTCAGCCGGTTCGACTCGAAATATGGAGCGGATGCAACGCCGGACACAAAAGCAATTGCCATAGAGAAAGCCACGGTTTTCAGAGTTGTCCAGACTTCCTTGCTCACCCCAGCGCCGCGCTCGCCGCCGATTCCGGCAGTTCCTCGTCGAAGCAGCGCTGGTAGAATTCGGCGACCGTCTGGCGCTCCAGCTCGTCGCATTTGTTGAGGAAGGTCAGCCGGAAGGCGTAGCCGATGTTGCGGAAGATCTCGGTGTTCCAGGCCCAGTTGATGACCGTCCGGGGCGACATCACCGTCGAGAGATCGCCGTTCATGAAGGCGGTCCGGGTGAGGTCGGCGACGGCGACCATCTGGCTCACCTGCTTGCGGCCCTTCTCGGTGTTGAAATGCGGCGCTTTTGCCAGCACGATCGCCACTTCGGCATCGTGGTTGAGGTAGTTCAGCGTCGCCACCAGCGACCAGCGGTCCATCTGCGCCTGGTTGATCTGCTGCACGCCGTGGTAGAGCCCGGTGGTGTCGCCGAGGCCCACGGTGTTCGAGGTCGCGAACAGGCGGAAATACTTGTGCGGCGTGATGATCTCGTTCTGGTCGAGCAGCGTGAGCTTGCCGTCGTGCTCCAGCACGCGTTGGATGACGAACATCACGTCCGCCCGGCCGGCGTCGTATTCGTCGAAAACGATGGCAACGGGATTGCGCAGCGCCCAGGGCAGGATGCCCTCGTGAAATTCGGTCACCTGCTTGCCGTCGCGCAGCTTGATCGCGTCCTTGCCGATCAGGTCGATCCGGCTGATATGGCTGTCGAGGTTCACCCGCACCGCCGGCCAGTTGAGCCGGGCCGCGACCTGTTCGATATGGGTCGACTTGCCGGTGCCGTGGTAGCCCTGGATCATCACCCGGCGGTTATGGGAAAAGCCCGCAAGGATCGCCAGCGTGGTGTCGGGGTCGAACTTGTAGGTCGGGTCGAACTCCGGGACGCGCTCGGTGCGCTCCTCGAAGCCCCGGACCACCATGTCGGTGTCGATGCCGAAGGCCTCGCGCACCGAGATGTCTTCGGTCGGTTTCTGACCCGTTTCCATGACTGACCCCTTCCTTGTCCTGCGCGCGTCCCGCCCGTTGGTGCCCGAAACTGCAGGGGGGCGCAAGGGCGGGCGCGTCGTTTTCGGGCCGCTGCCGCAGACGTCGCGGCCGACCCCGCGCGCCGGCACCCGCGCGGCGGGCCAGCGGGCAATCCCATCTGGCAATCCGCCGCCGGATTTGGTCAACTCCGGCAAGGCGAAAGGGCGGAGAATGCTGGATCTGTTTCGCGAGCTCTACAACGAGGACACCGCGCGGGCGCACCGGTTCCGCTATGCGCTCCTGGTCTTCGACCTGGTCACGGTCACCTTCGTCATCGTCACCTCCTTCTTTCCCCATACGCTCACGGTGGAAGAGATCGACGCCGTCTTCGGGGTGCTGATCCTCGCCGATTTCGTCATCCGCCTGGTGATCGAGCCGAACAAGGCGCGGTACTTCCTGCGCTTCGCCACCTGGGCCGACATCGTCGCCGTCCTGTCCTTCCTCGCGCCGATCGCGGGGGAGGGGTTCGGTTTCCTGCGCGTGCTCCGCACGCTGCGGCTGCTGCACACCTACCAGATCCTGATGCGGCTCAAGCAGGACTTCCGGTATTTCCGGGAGCATGAGGACGTGATCCTGGCCACCATCAATCTCGGCGTCTTCCTGTTCGTGATGACCGGGCTGATCTACGCAACCCAGCACGGGACCAACGAGCAGATCCGCAATACGCCGATGCGCTCTACTTCACCGTCACCACGCTGACGACCACGGGGTTCGGCGACATCACGCTTCACGGCACCTCGGAGCGGCTGCTCTCGGTCGCGGTCATGATCGTCGGCATCACTCTGTTCCTGCGCCTTGCCACGGCGTTCATCGCCCGGCCAAAGTGAAATACCTGCCAGACCTGCGGGCTCACCCTCCACGACCCCGATGCGGTGCACTGCAAGCATTGCGGCACCGTGGTGAAGATCGAAACCGAAGGGTTCTGAGACCGGAAAGACGGGGCATGGATGCGCTGCCCGGAGGGTCGTCCCGGTCCGGATGTCCGCTCACGCCCCCGTGCGTTGTCGCGCCGGGGCGCGGGTGATAGCTCCGGGCGCATGAACACGCGTTCCTCCTCGCCGCGCTTGCCGGTCCTGCCGTCCATCCCGCCGCCGCCCAGCAGACCCGGAGGGGCGCGACCCGCGTCGGTGCCGCTGCCGGCGGCGGTCAGCCCAACTCAAGCTCGGATCGAACGCGCCGTTCGAGGCCTTCGGGGCGGCGTTCGACCGGCTCGCAGCGACCGGGCGGATCCCGGTCGTCGGCCCCGGCGCGACGCTGGAGATCCGGGCCGCCGCCGACCGGGCGCGGGTGTTCCTCGCCTATGCCCAGTACGATCTCGACGGCGACGGGCAGGTGTCCCGGACCGAATACGACACCCATGCCGACCTGACCTGGGGCACCGATCTCGGCGAGCGCGAATATGCGATCCTCGAAGAGGAGTGGCAGCGCGCCGACCGCGACGGCGACGGGGTGCTGCAGCTCGGCGAGATCCACGCGCTCGCGCTGGCGATGCACCCGGTGCCCGACGCGGGGCCGCTGGGGCCGGAAGGGGAGGCGATGCTGTTGATGGATCTCGACAACGACGGCTTCGTTACCTGGGGCGAGGTCGAAGCGGTGCTGGCGGCGCGGCGCTAGCAAGCGCTTTCGAAAGCGCTTCCCCAAGGCGGTTCGACCGCCTTGTCCGCCTCGGCTACCTCGCGCAGACGTGACCTTGTGCCGGGCGGGGACCGTGGCACAAACTCGGAGCACGCAGGAGCCGGGACAGGGAGGAGACACAATGAAACATCTCGGGGTGCGCAGCCTGGTCGTCGCGCTTGGATTCTGCGCAGCGCTTCCGGCTGCGGGACAGATGATGGGTGGCACCCACATGCCCGGGGGTCACATGCCCGGCGGACCGATGCACGGCGCCGACGGAACCGGGCATGACGAGGTGACGATGCCGGGGCTCCGCGGGCTCGACGCGACGCCGGAGGAAAGCGCCGAGCTCGCCTTCATGTTCCGCAACTTCCCCGGGCTCAACCGAGAGGTGGAGCCTGCTCGACGACGGCATCCGCACCTATACCTGGTCGGACGATCCGGATCCGGCCGCGGTGCTCCTGAGCCATGTCGGCGGGATGCTCCGAAGCGGGTCGACGAGGGGCGCGATCCTCAGGTCTTCATCCAGTCGCCGACGCTCGACATCCTGTTCGAACGTCGGGCGACCATCACCACCGAGATCGAGACCTCCGAGAACGGCATCTGGGTGACCCAGACCTCGACCGATCGAGGTTGTCGCCGCGCTCCAGCTGCACGCGGACGAAGTGAGCGACATGGCCGCGCGCGGGATGCAGGCGGTGCACGAGATGATGATGCAGCGGGCGGCACAGGCGGGCCAGTAGGGCGCACCGGTTTGGGGCGGCGGCCCGGGGGGGATCGGCGCCGGGGCGCAGGGATCCCGCCTCGCGCAAACCTGTCATTTAGCACTAACGTTAATTATATCAAATACTTGATACCCTGTGCGAGCTCGCACACCCTCGCACAAACCGCCCAGTCACCGCCTCTTCAGGCGGCTGCGGTGCGGTCCCCCTCGCCTTGGCGCGCCCGGACCGCCACGGCGCTCACTTGAAGTTGCGGCTGTCCTTGATCTGTTCCCAGGCCCAAACCACCTCCTGGAGCTGCTCCTCCTGGCTGCGGTCGCCGCCGTTCATGTCGGGGTGCAGCACCTTGATCAGCGCCTTGTAGGCCTTGCGGATCTCGGCCTTGGTCCAGTCATCCTTGGCTTCCAGGATATCGACCGCCTTGCGCTCGGTCGGCGGCAGTTTGCGCGTGCCGGTGACCGAACGGCCGGGGTTGCGGGTCGCGTTCTCGCCCAGCACCTGGTGCGGATCGTCGACCCCGAGCCGGCTCCAGGCGCGCTCCTCGGCCGATTTCCGGAACGGCTTGGTTTCGCGTTCCCAGACGCGGTCCTTCTGGGCCTGCTCCTCGACCGCCTCGTCGCCGGTGCCGTGGAAGAAGTTCCACTTGAGATTGTACTCGCGCACGTGGTCCTTGCAGAACCACTTGTACTCGTCGAGTTCGTCGGGGCTCTTGGGCGCACGATACTGTCCGACCTCTTCACAGCCGGGATGCTCGCAGGCGCGCTGCGAGGTCTCGAACGCCCCCGACATGCCGCGCTTGCCCCGGGTTTTCTTCTTCTTCGAGGCCGACACGGAAATGTCGAAGCCAAAGGGATCAGACTTGTCCATGCTTCATCTCTTCTCGACTCGGACGCAGGAGTTTAGATCATCCTGCGGATGTTTGAAGAGGCAGGAGGTGAAAAATGAGTATTGACGCCGAAATCCGCGCAAAACTCGAAGCGGCTTTCACACCGACGTCCCTCGAGGTGATCGACGAGAGCCATGCCCATGCGGGGCATGCGGGCCATTCCGGCTCGGGGTCGAGCCATTTCCGCGTGCGCATCGACGCGCCGGTCTTTGGTCAGATGAGCCGGGTCGCGCGGCATCGGGCCGTGCATGCGGCGCTCGGACCGGACCTGACCGGGCGGATCCATGCCCTGGCGCTGGAGATCTCGGGGTGAGCTGAGGCGGCGGCGTGCTTCGGGGCGGTCGCCCGGTATTGGACCATCGGCCCGCAAGGGTTCGGCCCGCAGGCGCAACCGGGTCACCAATCCGGCACGATGAGCACCGGGCGAGCGGGCCGCGATCGGATCGCCATGCCGCAACGATGCCTGTACTCCGGCGCCCCCGCAGGCGGTGCGCAAGCTCCGCCAGACCCTTGCGCAGCGGGGTGGCGACGGCGGGCGGGCCGCCTCATGTCGCGCATGGTGGATGACAGGTGGCCAAGCTGGCCGGCCGAACCCATGTCCAACGCATACGCGAGCCTGGCCTGCGCGGCGGCACGCGAAATGCCGGAATATCCGGCACGCGGTGCGGCATCGCGCCGGGTCCGGATCGCCCGAGGGGGACCGGCTCCTCGGCCAAGACGGGCGCAATGTCGACATTCCGTGGCGCATGGGTCGACAGGCGCCCGGGCCGCGAAGGACATGTGCTGACACGAAACCGACCGCCGCGATGGCGCGACGGTCGGCGTGTTTCGTTGCCCGGATCCGACTGGCTCGGGCGCGGGCCGTCTATTCGGCCGCGACGTCCTTCCGGCTGGCGGTGAGTTTCGGCAGGGCCGCGCCGGTTCGCTGTGCCGAAAGCTCCTGGGCCGCGCCGGCAGAGGGGAGTTTCGGCGCCCGCGCGGCCGCGATTTCCCTCTCGATCAGGCTGTTGAGCGTATTGAACCGCGCCGTATCGGGGCGGTCGCCGGCCTCACGCGCGGGGGCGATCTCTGGCTCCGTGTCGGGCACGGCGGGCGCCGTCGGGGCGATGGCCTGCGGAGGAACGAGCGCCTTGGGCGTGCGGGGGGCGGCGACGGACCGATCCTTGCTGTTTTCGGTGGTCTCCGCGAGGCGGCGGAACACCAGCATGTTCTGGTAGATTGTGGTGCGCCCGGTCAGGCCCTGGCGTTCCTCGGCCGGCAGCGTGTCGGTGCGCTGGTACTCCCAGCCCTCGGCCGCGAGCTCGTTGATCGTGTCTTCCAGCGCGCGGGCGAAACGATCCGCCGGCGTCTTCACGCCCTTGGCCTTGCGGCCCCGGGTCGGCGCCGGCACAACCTTGTATTCAAACGTCATTCTGTCGGTCCTTCGACTTGCACAAATGCAACCTTACCCGATCCGGGGTGGCCTGTCCAAGCGCCTTTGGAGACGGTGCGGGCATGTGGCAGATTTGCGCTAACGAGTGGTTAACGGCAGGTGTCTCCTCCTGCGTACTACGCTGTAAGTGGCTGTTATCACCTATTGAATTCCGGATCCGGGAATCCGGATATCCGGATTTCTAATAACTTTGAAATATGAATATGTTCGCTTGGCGCGCCTTCCTGCCGTCTTCGCCCGGTCTGTGGATAAGACTGGCGCAGGGCCCCTGGAAACGTCCTGCTCCGCCGCCTACGCCGCCCACGCGGCCTTACCGGCGCGGGATGCCGATCGCCTTGCCGGCCCCCTCGGGCAGCTCCGGGAGCCCGTGTTTCGCGGCAAAGGCGTCGAGCCCGGCGGCGATGTCGGCCGGGAAGGGCGCCACCTTCGGCCCCGACATGTCGATATGCAACGCCAGGGTCTCGGCGGTGGCGGCGACGAAGCCGTCCTCGGCGTGGATCTCCTGCCAGGTATGGAACCGCTTCGCGTCGTGATCGAGCAGCCATGAGTGCACCCGCACCCGCTGGCCGAGGTGCAACTCCTGCAGGTAGCGGATCTTGAGCTCTCCGGTGTAGGAGGTGAAGCCCCGCGTCCGCGCGTAGCGCGCGCCCAGCCCGATCTGGTCGTAGAACTCGTCGGCGGCCCGGTCGAACAGCGCCGAGTAGAAGGCCATGTTCATGTGGCCGTTGTAGTCGATCCACTCGGGAACGACCTCCATCACGCTGGAGATATGGGGGGTGGACATGTGCGCGCCTCCGGATTTTCCGGCGAGACTAGGCGGTTTCGCAGCGAGATTGAAGCGGCCCGTCCCGTAGGTGTGGGGCGTCCGCCCGACGGCGGATTTTTCACCGGGCCAGTCGCTCCGCGGCAGGCCGCGTGGCACAGACCGCACCATCGATCCGCGCCGTGACACGCTCAAATCGCTTCTGGGGTAGCCGGCGTTTCTGATAGATTGGTGGGCGCGGGCAAATTGGCCCGATGCCGGACAACCTTCGATTTCGTTTTCCGCGTGGCTCTTGGTGTGTTCTTCGACGAGGCGCGTCCAGGATCCAGTGGAGAACCCCATGTCGATACCGCTCATCTTCCTCGGCCTCCTGCTCGGGGCCATCATGTCGATCTACGTGCCGATGATCGCGCAGACCGCACGCCTGCTCGGCTCGGGACCGATGGCCAATGTCCCGTTCTTCTTCATCGCCTTCGCGACCTCGGTCGTAATCGCCCTTGCCACCGGCCACCGGTCGCCGATTTCGGCAGGATCGCCAGCCTGCCGCCCTGGCCGCTCACGGCCGGGATCATGAGCGCGGGGCTGATCATCGGCACGTCGTTCCTGATCCCGCGGCTCGGCCTCAGCACCCTGTTCGTGCTGCTGGTGTCGGGTCAGGTGATCGCGGCGATGATCTTCGGTCAGGCTCGGTCTGTTCGGCGCGCCGCAGACGACGATCACGCTGGGCCGGATCGCCGGGGTGGCGATGATCGGCGGGGTCTGGCTGCCGACCTTCAAATAGGGCGTGCCCGCAACGAAAACAGCCGCGACATCCGCCGCGGCCGCGCGTGAGCTGTCCCCGCTCAGAGCCCGAGCTTCTTCGCCACCAGATCGTTGACCGTCTTGGGGTTGGCCTTGCCGCCGGTCGCCTTCATCACCTGGCCCACGAACCAGCCGGCGAGCTTCGGGTTGGCCCTGGCCTTCTCGACCTGGGCGGGGTTGTCGGCGATCACCTGGTCGACCGCGGCCTCGATGGCGCCGGTATCGGTGACCTGTTTCATGCCCCGCGCCTCGACGATCTCCGCCGGATCGCCACCCTCGGAATAGACGATCTCGAACAGGTCCTTGGCGATCTTTCCGGAGATATCGCCCTTGGAAATCAACGCGATGATGCCGCCGAGTTGCTGCGGCGACACGGGCGCGTCGGCGATCTCGCGCCCGTCCTTCTTGAGCCGGCCGAACAGCTCGTTGATGACCCAGTTGGCGGCAAGCTTGCCGTCGTTCCCGGCGGCCACCGCCTCGAAGTAATGCGCGGCCTCGACATCCGCCGTCAGCACGCCCGCGTCATATTCCGACAGCCCGAAAGCCTTGACGAAGCGCGCCTTCTTCTCGTCGGGCAGCTCCGGCAGGCCGGCGGCGATGTCGTCGACCCAGGCCTGTTCGATCTCGAGCGGCAGCAGGTCGGGGCAGGGGAAGTAGCGGTAATCGTGCGCCTCTTCCTTCGACCGCATCGAGCGGGTCTCGTTCTTGTCGGCGTCGTAGAGCCGGGTCTCCTGCACCACCGTGCCGCCGTCTTCGAGGATCGCGATCTGGCGCCGCGCCTCATAGTCGATGGCGGCCTGGATGAAGCGCATCGAGTTCATGTTCTTGATCTCGCAGCGGGTGCCGAGATGCGAGAAATCCTGGGTCTCGGCATAGCGCTCGTAATCGCCCGGCCGGCAGACCGAGACGTTCACGTCGGCCCGCATCGAGCCCTCCTGCATGTTGCCGTCGCAGGTGCCGAGGTAGCGCATGATCTGGCGCAGCTTGGCGAGATAGGCTGCGGCTCCTCGGGCCCCCGGATATCCGGCCGCGACACGATCTCCATCAGCGCCACGCCGGTACGGTTGAGGTCGACGAAGGACATGTTGGGGTCCATGTCGTGGATCGACTTGCCGGCGTCCTGTTCGAGGTGGATGCGCTCGATCCGCACCCGCCGCGCCACGCCCGGCCCCATGTCGACGATCACCTCGCCCTCGCCGACGATCGGGTGGTAGAGCTGGCTGATCTGGTAGCCCTGCGGCAGATCGGGGTAGAAGTAGTTTTTGCGGTCGAAGGCGGAGACGAGGTTGATCTCGGCCTTGAGCCCGAGCCCGGTGCGCACCGCCTGCTCGACGCAATATTCGTTGATGACCGGCAGCATCCCCGGCATCGCGGCGTCGACGAAGGCGACGTTGGAATTGGGCTCGGCGCCGAAGGTGGTCGAGGCGCCCGAGAACAGCTTGGCGTTGGACGAGACCTGGGCATGGACCTCCATGCCGATCACCAGTTCCCAATCCTCCTTCGCCCCGGCGATGCGGGTGGGTTTGGGGGTCTCGTAGGCGAGATGGTCGAGCATGGGGCTGTCCTCGTGGGTTTCCCCCGGGTTCTAGGACAGGGCAGGGAGCCCGGCAAGGGGGCTCTGGCCGGGGGGAGAGGCGAGGACCGGGCGAGGGCGGCTGGCGGCCGCGCTCAGCTGCGCCCGGGACCGAACCCCGCGGCTCAGGCGGCGGCCGTCGCTTCCAGCGCGTCTTCGGCCGGCAGGATCTCGACCCCGCGCGCGCCCACGCGCACAAGCGCCCCGCCGTCCAGCTGGGGTTTGAACAGCCGCGCCAGTTCCCAGCGCACGTCCTCGGCCGGGCTCGACCAGGCGCTGGGGACCAGCACCCGCAGGTGGTCGTGGACCAGCCGGACCAGGCCGTCGCGGTAGACCTGCCGGGTCTCGCCGGCGCTCTCCAGCATCGCCTGCATCAGGAACTCGCCCATCCGGTTCACGCCCCACTGGCTGCCCGCGGTGCGCGCCCGGTCGAGCGCGGAGCGCACGAACAGGGCCGGGTCGATCCGGGTGCGGGTCTCGGCGCCGGCACAGGACAGGATGCCGCCGTGGAAGATCACGTAGCCGGCTGCCCCGCGCCGCGGCGCAGTGGCCTCGGCAGCGCGCCGGGCCTCGGCCTCGATCTCGTCGAGATCGCCGAACCAGCGCGGCAGAAGGTGGAATCCGTGCACCTGCCACGGCCGCACGTCTTCGGGGTCGAGCGCGACCCAGTCCTCGAAGCGCCGCCGGATCAGCGTGCCGCCGTCCTCGAGCCCCAGGCAGACGAAATAGCGCGCTTCCGCCACCAGCGACGAGCCGGCATCGGCGAAGGGCGACAGGATGCGTTCGGCGCTGTCGTAATGGTGCGACATGCGCATGAAATCCTCCTCCGAGACGGAGGTGATCGGGCCATCGCCCCGGGCCGCCCAGCCGGCGGCGATATGGGCGCGCGCGGCGAGCACAGCCGCGACATGGTCGTCGGGCGCGGCGGCCATGCGGGCGGCGAAGGCGCCGACGGTGCGGTCGAGCAGGTTGGTCGAGGGGCGGATGCCGGTGGCCGTCTCGGCATCGGCGATGTCGAGCAGGGGTTTCAGCGCAACCTCGGCCCCGATCTGGTGGAACATCGTGCCGAACGGGGTCTTGGCGCGGTCGTTCTCCCAGGCCGCCAGCAGGCTGTGCACGAGATCCCAGCGGTCGGCGTCGATCAGCGTGCCGAGGTCGGTTTCGATCTCGTCGACATAGTCGAGCTCGGGGTCGCTGTCGCGCAGGGTGATCTCGAACCGCCGGGCGGCGTCCTTGTCGATCAGGCTGGCCACGTCATGGCGGAACCATCTCCTGATGCGGGGGGCAAAGCGGATTGCGACCAGCGCGGCGAGGGCGAGACCGACCAGCAGCTTCGGCTGGGCGAGCAGGGACGCAAACGTATTTCCGAGAATTTCCATGGGGGGACCACCTGTAAACACCAGGGTCGAGATTTTTGTCCAATGACGGCGAAAATTGGGCAGCCCGGGGGCATGATTGTGATCCGGACGATCGTGATGGGGGACAACGATTGGCGAAAACCTGCCGAAATCGAACATGTCGGGCGCTGCAGACTTGCAGGATGGGCGAAAATCGACGTTGTTCGGCCTGGTATGACGTCCGGGGGGACGGAGATGATCTTGAAAAAAATGTTCCTTGTTGCGGCGATGGCCGCTCTTTCGGGGTGCGCCACGGGCGACGTGAACCTCGATATCGGGCCGTTGTTCTCGACCAAGAACGAGCCGGCCGCGACCCAGGCGATGCGTTGGGACAACGCGCCGGCCTCCGAAGGCTGGACCGAGGCGACGCTTGCGGCGCTCGACAGCCACGGCCAGAACCTCGTCAACACCACGCCCGCCGACATCGACGTCTGGTGCCCGGGCTACGAGAAGGCCGACAAGGAAGGGCGCAAGGCGTTCTGGACCGGCCTGTTGTCCGCGCTGTCCAAGCATGAAAGCACCTGGCAGCCGGCCGTGGTCGGCGGTGGCGGGCGCTGGTTCGGGCTGGTGCAGATCTCCCCGGCGACGGCGCGTTACCACGGCTGCCGGGCGGGCTCGGGCGAAGCGCTCAAGGACGGCGCGGCCAACCTCCTGCGCGGTGCGGATCCTCGACACCACGGTGCCGCGCGACGGCGTGGTCGCGGCTGGGATGCGGGGCGTGGCGGCCGACTGGGGCCCGTTCCACCAGGCCTCGAAGCGCGAGGACATGCGCGCCTGGATGCTGGCCCAACCCTACTGCCAAGGCTGACCGGGAACCGCCCCGAGGCGCCCACCCCCGCCGCGCCGTCCGGTCGCGGGGGCAGGGCGCGGTGCGACTGCCTGCACCTGCCTTCGGCGCGACAATCCCCGATATCGGCCCAAACCGGCGCGGCTTCCGGCCCGCGTTAACCGCTCGTTAACCTGTCTCCCGCTAGTCTGAACCCGAACCCGACGCCTGCGCCGGGCCGTTGGAGTTGGACCTGGACCGAGTGACCGCCGGATGATGTGGCTGATCGACATAGCGTCAAAGATGATCGACGCGCTCGCGATGGTCATCATCTGTGCATGGTCTACGGCGCGCCGTTGCGCAGCCTGCCGTCGGCCCGGCTGCGCGAAGTCCTGCTGGGCGCCGCCTTCGGGCTTGCCGGCATGTTGGTGATGCTGTCGCCGGTCGATTTCGCCCCGGGCATGCCGATCGACCCGCGCGCGCTGATGGTCGCGCTGCCGGCCGCCTTCGGCGGGCTGCGCGCCGGGGTCATCGCCTGGGTCGTGGTCGTCACCACGCGGTTGTCGATGGGCTGGCCCGCGGACAACCCGGGCCAGGAAGTTTCGCTGCGATGTTCGGCATCACCTCGCATCTGGTCGGCGGGCTGGCCTGGCGCTGGGTCGTGCGCCACCGGCTTGCCGGGAAGCCGGGCTCGCTGGTGGCGTTGAGCCTGGCGGCGACGGTCGAGCTCTTCGCCCTCGTCACCACCAACCTGCCGCTGGTGCTGTCGATCCCCGGGCTCGCCGAAGTGATTGCTGTGCAGCACGCGGTGCGGGTGATCGGGCTGTGGCTCGGCGCCTGGCTGATGATGCGCGAGGAAGCGCTGGCCTGGCACGACCGGGAAAACACCGAGCTGGCCCGCCTCGACCCGCTGACGGCGGTGCTCAACCGCCGCGGCTTCGACAAGGTGGTCGATGCCGACTGGCTCGGCGACAGCTACGCTGGTGCTGTGCTTCGACCTCGACGGGTTCAAGGCGTTCAACGACCGGGCCGGGCACGGCGCCGGCGACCGGCTCCTGACGGAGGTGGCCGACATCCTGCGCCGGACGATGCCGCGCGACACCATCGTCGCGCGCTTCGGCGGCGACGAATTCGTCGTCGCCCTGCGCACCCCCGCGGCCGGCCGGGCCCGGGCGCTCGGGCGCGCGGTGGTCGACCGGGTGCGCGCGGTGACGGTGCAGGGCCCGGGCGAGCCCGTCCACCGGGTCAGCGTGGGCCATGCCGCCACCACCTGCGGCGCGCCGCTGGCGGAGGTGTTGCGCGAGGCCGACAAGGCACTCTACCGCGCCAAGGCGCGGGGCGGCGACCGGCTGAGCAGTCAGGACCGCAAACCGGCGCGCCCGCTGGCGGTGGCCGCGGTCGCCTGAGCCGGGCCGCCCCGAGGCCGAGCGGGCGGGAGAGCCGCCGCCGGTCTAGTCCGCGTCGCCGAGGATCCGCCCGACCATCTCGGCCGTGTCGCGGCTGAGCTCCGGGGTGCGGGCGATCCGCGCGAGCTGGTCGCGCATCATCCCCTGCCGGTCGGCGTCGTAGCGCGCCCAGGTCTCGAAAGCCGAGCACATCCGCGCCGCGATCTGCGGGTTCTTCGGGTCGAGCTTGACGATCCAGTCGGCGAGCAGCCTGTAGCCCGAGCCGTCCTTCACATGGAACCCCGCCGGGTGCATCGCCAGCGCGCCAAAGACCGCGCGGAAGCGGTTCGGGTTGGTCATGGTGAAGGCGGGGTGCAGGGTCAGCCGTTCGGCCACGTCCGCGGCCTTCTCGGGCCGTGCGTGCGCCACCTGCATCGCGAACCACTTGTCCATCACCAGCGGATCGTCTTTCCAGCGCTCCTCGAAGCTGGCCAGCGCCACCTCGCCCTTCTCCGCGTCCAGCAGGCAGCCGAGCGCGCCGAGCGACAGCGTCATGTTGTCGGCAGCCTCGAAGAGCCGCCCGGCCGCGGCGCCGCCGTCGAGCCGGGTGGTGAGCCGCAGAAGCGACAGCGCCAGCGCCCGCTTGCCCGATTGCGCGTGGTCGGGCCTGTAGGGCGCGTCGACCACCATCTCGGCCGCGAGCCGCGGCAGGCTGTCCCGCAGGTGTTCGGCGATCTCCTGGCGCAGGGTTTCGCTGGCCTCGTGGATCGCGTCGGGGTCCGGGGTGCGCCCGGCATCGGCCAGCGTCTGGGCCATGTCGTCCTGGCCCGGCAGCCCCATCGCCAGCGCGCGGAAGGCCGGGTCGAGTCCGTCGTCGCGCAGCATCGTGGCGAGCGCGTCGAGGTAGAGGGCGAGCGGCGGCTCGCTTCCCTCGACCATCGCCGTCAGCACCTCCTTGGCCAATGCCCGGCCGGCTTCCCAGCGGTTGAACGGATCGGTGTCATGGGCGAGCAGGAAGGCGCGCTCCTCCGGCGAGCTCTCGCGCTTCAGGATCACCGGGGCCGAGAAATTACGCAGGAGCGACGGCGTCGGCCGGGCGCCGAGGCCGCGGATGCGGAAGCTCTGGCGCTTTTCGGTGATCTCCAGCACGCGGGTCGGCACCACCTCGTTGCCATTCGGCCCGAGCAGGCCCACGGCCACCGGGATGACCATCGGGGCCTTCTCTTCCTGACCCGGTGTCGGCGGCATTTCCTGTTGGAAATGAAGGGTGTACACCCCGTCTTCCCAGTCCTCCGAAACATGCAGCCGGGGCGTGCCCGCCTGCTTGTACCAGAGCTTGAACTGGGTCAGATCGCGGCCCGTGGCGTCCTCGAACACCTTCAGCCAGTCGTCGATCGTCGCCGCCTCGCCGTCGTGGCGCTCGAAATAGAGATCGAGCGCCTTGCGATAGCCCTCGGGGCCGACGAGCGTCGCGAGCATCCGGATCACCTCGGCGCCCTTCTCGTAGATCGTCGCGGTGTAGAAGTTGTTGATCTCGACGAAGCTGTCGGGCTGGACCTGGTGGGCCAGCGGGCCGTTGTCCTCGCGGAACTGCCGGCCGCGCAACGCAAGCACGTCCTCGATCCGCTGCACCGCGGGCGAGCGCATGTCGGCCGAGAAACACTGGTCGCGGTAGACCGTGAGCCCCTCTTTCAGCGAGAGCTGGAACCAGTCGCGGCAGGTGATCCGGTTGCCGGTCCAGTTGTGGAAATACTCATGCGCGACGATCCCCTCGATGCGCGCGAAATTGGCGTCGGTCGCGGTGTCGGGGCTGGCGAGAACGGCCGAGGTGTTGAAGATGTTCAGCCCCTTGTTCTCCATCGCCCCCATGTTGAAATCGCTCACCGCGACGATCTGGAAGATGTCGAGATCATATTCGCGGCCGTAGACCTGCTCGTCCCATGTCATCGAGGCCTTGAGGCTTTCCATCGCCCATTCGGTCTTGTGCTCGTCGCCGGGCCGGGTCCAGAGCCTGAGCGCCACCTCCTTGCCGCTCATGGTGGTGAAGCTGTCTTCCCGGGCCACGAGATCGCCCGCCACCAGCGCAAAGAGATAGGCCGGTTTCGGCCAGGGATCGGTCCACTCGGCCCAGCCCTCACCGGCGCCGGTCTGGTTGCCGTTCGAGAGCAGCACGGGCAGATCGCCCTCGATCCGCACGGTGAAAGGCGCCATCACGTCCGGGCGGTCGGGGTAGAAGGTGATCCGGCGAAAGCCCTCGGCCTCGCACTGGGTGCAATACATGCCGTTCGACAGATACAGCCCCTCGAGCCGGGTGTTGGCTTCGGGGTCGATCTCGACCTCGGCCTCCCAGGTGAACGGGCGGTCGGGCACCTCGACGGTGAGTCCGTCCTCGGTGACGTCCGGCACCGTCTCTTCGCCGTCGATCTTCGACCAGACCAGCCGCAGCTCCTCCCCGTGCAGGAAAAACGCGCGCGACACGGCGTCGGGGTTGGGCCGGAACCTGATGCGCGAAATCACCCGGGTCTCGTCGGCGGACAGCCGGAAAGTGAGATGCACGTCGTCGACGAGGTAGGCCGGCGGCGTGTAGTCGGCGAGGAAGATCTTCTGCGAGGTGGTGTCTTTCATGGGGGGCGTCCTTTGCGGCTTCTGTCCGGAAACCTAGACGCGTGCCCGCCCCGGGTCTACCGGCATCGCGGCGACCGGCAAGGGTCCGCGCGGCCGAGGAGGACCGGCCGCGCGGTTAGGAGCCCCCGTCATGGGCTCGTCAACCGGACCGACGCCCGGCGTCGTGGGGTCACGGCAGGAGCACGCCGTCGATCACATGGATCACGCCGTTCGACGCCTCGATGTCGGTCGCGGTGACCTGCACCTCGCCGAGCATGACCTTGCCGTCCATCACCGCGACCGGGATCATGGCGCCGTTGACGGTCGGGGCTTCGCTGAGCCCCACCACGTCGGCGGCCATCACCTTGCCCGGCACCACGTGATAGGTGAGCACGGCGATGAGCTGGTCCTTGTTCTCGGGCTTCAGCAGGTCTTCCACGGTGCCGTCCGGCAGCTTGGCAAAGGCCTCGTCGGTGGGCGCGAAGACCGTGAAGGGGCCTTCCCCCTTCAACGTGTCGACGAGGTCGGCCGCGGTCAGCGCGGCGGCCAGCGTGGTGAAGGTGCCGGCCTCGACGGCGGTGTCGACGATGTCCTTGCCGCCGTGATTGTCGGCAAACGCGGCAAGCGGCGCGGCGGCGAGGCCGAACGTGAGGGCAACGGTCTTGATCGTCGGGAGTGCGAAGGTCATTTCGGTGTCCTTTCCAAAAGGTGTGTTGTGCCCTTGTTACGGCGCGATTTGCATCATGGGCCAAAAAATTTCCTCTCATGCACGGTCTCGTGATAGGCTCGTGACCAGGCAGGGCCGGACCGCCGGGCAAAAGGGACACCGGGACACATGTTGACCGATACGTTGCACGACGGGCTGGAGGCCTACCGGATCGGGCCCAAGATCCGCGCGCTCCGGCAGGAAAAGGGGCTCGCGCTCGCCGATCTCGGCGCGCATTCGGGCTTGTCCCCGGGGATGCTCTCCAAGATCGAGCGCGGCCAGGTGTTTCCGACCCTGCCCACGCTCCTGCGCATCGCGCTCGTCTTCGGCGTCGGGCTCGACCATTTCTTCCGCCCCGACGAGGAGCGGCCGATGTTCGAGATCACCCGGGCCGCCGACCGGCTGTCGCTGCCCGACCGGCCCGGCACCGAGGCCGCCTACGCCTTCGAAAGCCTCGATTTCTCCGCCGACCGGCGCGGCTTCGAAGGCTTCGTGGCCAGCTTCCCGGCCGGCGGTGCGGCCTCGGTGCCGCATCTCCACCCCGGCGAGGAACTGCTCTACGTGATCGCGGGCGCGCTCGAGATCACCGCCCACGGCCGGGCGCACCGGCTCGACATCGGGGACGCGGTGCATTTCGACGCCACCTTCGAGCACAACTACCGCGCCGTCGCGCCCGAGGGCGCCCGCGCGCTGGTGGTGACCAGCCGGCCCGCCTCCACCCGGGGGTGATGCAGGTGCAGCACCGGGGTTTCGTTGGCGTCGGCAACGGGCTAAACTGTCGTGTCACTCACAGAGTCCCGGCAGGAGGGTCACAGCCCATGGGGCGCCCCGTCATCGGCATCATCGGCAATTCCGCCCTGCTTGGCGGTGACTACCCGGCCTATGCGGGCGGGGTGATGAACGTCGCGGCGATCGCCGAGGTGTCGGGCGCGATGCCGCTGCTGGTCCCGGCCAATCCGCATTACGTCAGCGTCGAGGAATTGGTCGAGGCTTGCGACGGGTTCCTGCTCACCGGCGGGCGGCCGAACGTGCACCCGGAAGAATACGGCGAGGCCCCGACCGAGGCCCATGGCGACTTCGACCGCTGTCGCGACGCGGTCACGCTGCCGCTGGTCCGCGCCCTCGTCGACCGTGGCCAGCCGTTCTTCGGCATTTGCCGCGGCTTCCAGGAGGTCAACGTCGCGCTGGGCGGGACGCTCTGGCCGGAGATCCGCGAATTGCCCGGCCGGATGAACCACCGGATGAGCCCCGCGGGGTCGATCGACGAGAAATTCGCCATCCGCCACGCGGTGCATTTCAGCGCCGGCGGAGTGTTCCACCAGCTCGTCGGGTCGACCGAGGTGATGACCAACACGCTGCACGGGCAGGGGATCAAGACCCCGGGGGCGCGGATCGTGGTCGATGGCACCGCCGACGACGGCACCCCGGAAGCGGTCTATGTCAAGGACGCGCCCGGCTTTGCCATCGCGGTGCAGTGGCACCCGGAATACCGCGCGGCCAGCGACCCGGTGTCGCGGCCGCTGTTCGAGGCCTTCGGGGCGGCGGCCCGGGCCTGGGCCGAAGGCAAGCGCCCGGCGCCGGCTCTGAAAGCGGTCTGAACCCGACGCGGACGGTTCCGGGGAGCTCGGAGACCCGGCCACGCGATCCCTTCTGCGTTGCGCCGCACCGCGCTTCGCGAGTCCTCCAACCTGATCCCCCAGTCCCGATTTCCCGGGTCCGATCTGCTCGGTCCCGTGCGCCGTATTGTGCGTCGCTGGACATTGGCTCCAGGATCGAAACTATCCTGAAATCCACCAGCCATTGTTGACTCTCCGGCAACAGACGGGTGTAAACGTTGGAAGAGTGATAGAGCCTGCCAGCGCACTCGACATCTGTTTTTGACCAGGGGGAAATGCCGTGTCGCATACGTACCATCCGCGCAGCTATGAAACCATCTTCGGGACCGAGGGCCCGGACTTCATCGAGGTCCTCGATCCGATCGACGGCAGCCCGGCGCCGGGCACGATCGTCTGGGCCGAGGGCGGTGACGATTTCGTCTACGGCAGTTCCGGCGACGACGGGCTCTACGGCGGCGAGGGCAACGATGTGATCTCCGGGGGCATCGGCAGCGACTTCATCGACGGTGGTCCCGGCAACAACATCATCTTCGGCGAATGGGAAAACCGGCCCGCCGATATCGAGGCGCCCGACCCGGTAATCTGCGCCGAGGTCGACGTCGCGGTCAGCTACGACGACTGGCTGATCGGGCGCGGCGGGGACGACATCCTCGTTGGCCAATGGGGCAACGACCTGCTGTCCGGCAACCGCGGCACCGACCTGCTGTTCGGCGGGATCGGCGACGACACGCTCAAGGGCGGGCAAGGCTACGACGAGCTCGACGGCGGTTCCGGCAACGACCTCCTGCTCGGCAACGACGGGGCCGACATCCTGTTCGGCCATGGCGGCGCCGATATCCTGAAAGGTGGCCGGGGGGCCGACTGGGCCTATGGCGGCGGCGGGGCCGACATCTTCGTGTTCCACGCCCTGACGTTGCGGGACGACAAGGTCGACGGCATCGGCGACTTCACCGCCGGCGAGGACCGGATCGAGATCCTGGCGGCCGCGGAAGAGATCTCCTTCGTGCAGAACGGCGATGACGTGGAGATCTTTGTCCAGGACAGGCTCGAGGTCCTGGTGCTCAAGGCCGACGCCGGCGAGGTTGCGGCCGCGACCGACCTGATCCTCTGACCCGGGACCTGCCGGGACCTGCCGAAACCGAAACGGGCGGGCGCTTTCGCGGCCCGCCCGTTCCGTTTCTGATAACGGCTTGCCCGGCGGCTCAGGTCCCGTAGGCCAGCACCGCGCCCTTCACGTCTTCCGCCGCGCCGGTCAGCACATCGGCGATGAAGTCGAGCTCCGGGCGCTTCAGGCGCACCGGCAGGCGCACGTCGCAGGCGCGCGACAGCATCGCCCGGGTTTTCGGCAGCGGGCCCGGGTCTTCCGGCAGGAACTGCCAGTTCCAGAACGCCCGCGCATTGTCTTCCGACATCCCGAAGACCTGCACCGCGACGCCACGCTCCTTGGCGACGGCGGCAAAGGCGCGCACGTCGTCGTCGGTCATGCCGGTGAGGTTGAACTGGATCGAATCGGGCGCCCGGGTCTCGGGGCCGAGCGGCGGCGGCACGTCGATCCAGGGGCTCGCGTTCAGCCGCGCCGCGACGTAGTCGTGGTTGGCCAGCCCGTCGGCCACCCGGCGGGCAAGCTCGGGGATCTGCGGGCGGATCACCGCGGCCGAGAGGTTCGACATCCGCGTGTTGTAGAGCGGCAGCCGGTTCTGCCAGCGGGCAAAGGCCTCGGCGAGCTCGGAGGAGTTCTGCCCTTTCGGCCCCTTGTGCTTTTTCCAGTTGTGCTCGTAGGCGCCCGACATGATGACGGCGCGGGCGACGAGGTCGGCGTCGTCGGTAACGAGGATCCCGCCCTCGCCGCCGTTGATCATCTTGTAGGACTGGAAGCTGAACACGCCCGCCGTGCCGATGGTGCCGATCCTGCGGCCGTGCCAGAGCGTGCCGAGGCTGTGGGCGGCGTCTTCCACCACCGGGATGTTGCGGGCATCGCAGAGCGCCATGATCGCATCCATGTCCGAGGTGTGGCCGCGCATGTGCGAGATCATCACTGCGTCGACGCCGTCGAGCTTGGCCTCGAAATCGGCCATGTCGACCCGGTAATTGTCGCCCACTTCGCAGAGCACCGGAATGCACTCGGCGTGCACGATCGACGAGGGCACGGCGGCGAAGGTGAAGGCGGGGATCATCACCCGTGCGTCGCGCGGCAGGCCGAGGGCCTTCAGCGACAGGAACAGCGCGGCCGAGGCGGAGGCGACGGCAAGCGCGTATTTCACCCCGAGCGCCTCTGCGAACTCGGCCTCGAGCAGCGCGACCGGCGCGTCGGCCTCGGCGGTGTAACGGAACAGATCGCCCGAGGCGAGCAGCCGGTCGATCTCGGCGCGGGCAGCCTCCGGGATCGGTTCGGCGTCATAGACATTGGGGGCGAGGGAGGCAGCGGGCGCGTGGGGTGAGTCGAGGGACATGGGGGTATCCTTTCGGTTTTTCCGAAACTCTTTTTCGGCTTTCTGGTAACAGGAATATGACGCGCCGCAAAGATATTTCTCCCCGACACCGCTCTGGCGGCGCCCGCGCGCCGGGGACCGGCGCCAGTGGCACCGGGTGGTTGGCGGCCCGGGACGGAGCCGGCGGACGGTAGGGGAAGGCAGGGAAAGGCGCGGGGAACCGGTCCGTTTCCCCGTGCGATCAAAGCTTTACGAGACAGGCCAGCAATTGCGGACCGCGGGCCGCCCCGGTGAGGGCGGCCCGGCTGAGGGTCCGAGTTGTCGGCTCAGACGTTGAGCAGCAGGTGCTCGCGTTCCCAGGGGCTGATGACGCCGAGGAATTCGGCGTGTTCCATCCGCTTGATAGCGGCATAAACGTTGACGAATTCCGGCCCGAGCAGCTCCTGCATCGCCGGTGCGGCCTCGAGCAGGTCGAGAGATGCGGCGAGGTCGCGGGGAATGTCGGCTTCGCTGTCATAGGCGTCGCCACGGAACTGCGGGCTGGGTCGCCGCTCCTCGATGAGCCCGAGGTAGCCGGCGGCGAGCGACGCCGCGATGGCGAGGTAGGGGTTCGCGTCCATCCCGGCGAGCCGGTTCTCGACCCGGCGCGAGTCGGGGTTGGAGATCGGGATGCGGATGCCGGTGGTGCGGTTGTCGCGGGCCCATTCGAGGTTGATCGGGGCGGCGAAGTCGCGCACGTAGCGCCGGTACGAGTTCACGTAAGGGGCGAGCAGCGAGATCACGCTCGGCAGGTGGTTCTGCAACCCGGCGATGAAGTGGAAGAAGGCATCGGTGTCGCCGCCGCCCTTGCCCGAGAAGATGTTGTGCCCGGTCGCGATGTCGATGATCGAGTGGTGGATATGCATCGCCGAGCCGGGTTCTTCGGCAATCGGCTTGGCCATGAAGGTGGCGAAGCAATCGTGGCGCAGCGCTGCCTCGCGGATCAGGCGTTTGAAATAGAACACCTCGTCGGCGAGCTTGACCGGGTGGCCGTGGCGCAGGTTGATCTCGAGCTGGCCGGCCCCGCCCTCCTGGGTGATGCCGTCGATCTCGAACCCCTGGGCCTCGGCGAAATCGTAGATGTCGCCGATCACTGGGCCGAATTCGTCGACGGCGGCTCATCGAATAGGCCTGGCGCGCGGCGGCCGCCGGGCGGCCCGAGCGGCCCATCATCGGCGCGATCGGGCTCGACGGGTCGAGGTTGCGGGCGACGAGGTAAATTCCATCTCCGGTGCGATCACCGGCCGCCAGCCCTGCGCCTCGTAGAGCCCGACGACCCGCTTGAGCACGTTGCGCGGCTCATCGCGATCGCGTCCGTTGCGGTCGTAGGCGTCGTGGATCACCTGCAGGGTCCAGTCCGCGGTCCAGGGCGCGGCGGTGGCGGTGGACATGTCCGGTTTCAGGATCATGTCGCGCTCGACGAAGAGCCCCGTCGGCGGCCTCGTCCGACCAGTCGCCGGTGATGGTCTGGAAGAAGATCGATCCTGGCAGGTGGAAATAGTTCTGGCGGGCGAATTTCGCCGCCGGTACCTGCCTTGCCCCGGGCGATCCCGGGCAGGTCCGCATGATGCACCGACCTCGTCGAGCCGGCGGCCCTCGAGATATCGCGGCCGGTGCCGGCAGCTGGTCCATCCAGTCGTTCTCGGCCACCAGACGGCCTCCCTCTTGAAAAAGGCGGCGATGCGGTCGGCCATGGCCACGGCATCGAGCGACTGGCCGAGCCGGGCGCGGGCCTCGTCGACCTGCGCCATGGGCACGCCTGCGGTTTCGGCGCGGAAATCGAACAGCCCGCGCATCATCTCGGCGTCGTATTCGGGATGCGGCTGGACCGAGAGCGTCTTGTCGCCGATCCGGATCCCGGCATAGCGGCAGAAATCGTTCGTCGCGATCACCTCGGCGCCCTCGGGCAGCGCCACCACCTGGTCCTGGTGCCAGGCGTTCAGCGTGAGCGGGGTGCCGGAGAAGTCGTATTCCGTGGGCCCGAGCGCCCAGCCGCCCTGGTACTTCTCGACCCGGCCGCCGAGGGCCTTGGCGATGATCTGGTGGCCGAAGCAGATCCCCACCAGCGGCCGGTCGGCAGCGACGATGTCGCGAATCAGCGCTTCGAGCGGCGGGATCCAGGCGTGGTCCTCGTAGACCCCGTGGCGCGAGCCGCCGATCAGCCAGCCGTCGGCCTCTTCCGGCCCTGCGGGAAAGACGTTTTCGACCACCGACCAGCGGGCGAAGTCGAAGCCGTAGCCCGCGAGCAGGCGCTCGTACATGTCGGCGTAGTCGCCGAGCTTGGCGCGCACTTCCTCGGGCGCATGGCCGGGTATCAGGAGGCCGATCTTCATGAGACACCAAATTTGATCAAATTTCGAGGCGAGCCTAGCCGAGCCGCGAGAGGCCGGCAAGGGGGGCCGGTGGGGGGGCCGGAGGGGGCGGTGTCGGTCGCGGTCGGCGCAGCCCGGGACCGTGCGCGCGGGCCCTGCCAAACGCCGTGAAAAGGCTTCCCGGCCCGGCGCCCGGGTCAGCGCACCAGGTTCGGCCGGATCCTGAGCCGGCGGCGGCTTTCCTGCGGCAGGTGCCGGTTGAGCCGCTTGTTCACCAGCCCGTAGATACCGATCACGCTGAGCGTCAGCAGGATGAAATAGAAGGCGAGGATCGGGTAGGGGATGAACGGGTTGAAGGTCTTGTCGGCGAAATAGCTCGCGTAGTAGAGCGCGTCGCCGCGCTGCTGCCAGGCCGGGAAACCGGAAAAGAACACCAGCGTGGTGGCGTGGAACAGGAAGATCGCCTCGTTGGTATAGGCGGGCCAGGCGAGCCGCAGCATCGTCGGCCAGGTGATCTTGCGAAACCGGTTCAGGCCGGTGAAGCCATAGGCGTCGGCCGCCTCGATATCGCCGCGGGGGATCGACTTGAGCGCGCCGTGGAAGATCTCGGCGGTATAGGCGGAGGTGTTCAGAAACAGCACGATCAGCGCGCCGAGCCAGGCCGAGGTGAGCGGGTCGAACACCGGGTGGACCGACTTCAGCGACAGGAAGCTGAAATAGGCGAAGAAGAACTGGATGAACAGCGGCGAGCCGCGGAAGACGAAGATGAACCATTCCGAGGGTTTTCGCAGGACCCAGTAGCGCGAGCCCTTGCCGAGCGCGACGGCGGTGGCGAGGAAGAAGCCGAAGGCCAGCGCCATCAGGCCGAAATAGATGTTCCACAGCATCCCCGACCCGATCAGGGTGAATTGCTGGCAGAGGGTGAAATCGGACCGCGGCAGCAGCCGCTCGCCGATGCCGAGGGAGCGCAGCCCGTAATCGGCGATGGTCTGGATGCAACTCATGCCGCCACCTTCCGCAGCGCTTCGCCTGCCGCGGTGGCCTGGCCGCGGCTCAGCCTGCGCATCACCCGGTCGAGCACCTTCTCGCTGACCCAGGTCAGGCAGAGGTAGAACACGAGCAGCGCGCCGAAATACCACATCCGCCAGTCGCCATGCGGATAGTCGGTGAACTTCGCCGATTTGGTGCCGCCGAGCTCGCGCGCCCAGTAGACGATGTCCTCTATCCCGAGCAGGAACAGGAGCGGCGTCGCCTTGATAAGGATCATCCACAGATTCCCGAGGCCGGGCAGGGCATAGACCCACATCTGCGGCACCAGGATGCGCCAGAAGGCCTGGGAATGGGTCATGCCATAGGCCTCGGCGGTCTCCATCTGCGCCCGCGGCACCGCCCGCATCGCGCCGTAGAGCACCTGGGCGGTGAAGGCGCCGTAAACGATGGCAAAGGTGAGCACGGCGAGGAAGAAGCCGTAGGTCTCGTGCACCCATTGCGGCGCGGTGTTGAGCGGCAGCTTGGCGGCGGCGCAGACGACGAAGTCGTTGCCCTGGCGCACCTCCGCCGTCCAGTCGGGACAGAGCAGCCGGTGGCGGGCGTATTCGAAGGCCTGGTCGAGGGCGATCACGAAGAACAGGAAAAACGCGATGTCGGGCACGCCGCGCACGATCGAGCTGTAGGCCTTGCCGAGGAGCGACAGCGGCCAGATCCGCGACCGGGCGGCCGCCGCGGCGGCGAAGCCGAACATCAGCGCGAAGGGGACGACCACCGCGAGCAGCAGCAGGACCACGCCGAACGAGACGTAGAAGCCCATGTGCTTGCCGGTGGTGAGATAGCAGGCGAGCCAGTCGAGCCCTTCGAGCACGGAGGGGTCGGCGCAGCTCTCGAACATCACCGGCCCCCTGTCACGGGGTCGTGGCCCGCCAAGGAACCGCAGCCGGCCCCGGCCGTCCCGATGCGCGGAGCACGCCCCGCCGGGGCGAAACCGGCCGATCGGCCGTGGGAGAGGGGGGCGAGACGGGAAACCTGCACGGAAGCGGGGGCAGGGCGCCGGGGCGCCCCGCCCGATCTTTCACGGCTCAGAAGGGTTCGCCGATTTCGTACTTGGCGAGCAGCTCGTTGAGCGAGCCGTCATCCTTCATCGCCTGGATCGCCGCGTCGAACTTCGCCTTGAGCTCGCCGTCGCTCTCGCGCACACCCATGCCGACGCCGCCGCCGATCAGCACGGTGCCGACCTCGACCATCTCACCGCCGGATTCGGCGACGATCGGGTCGAGATAGGCCTTGTCGGCCAGTACCGCGTCGGCCTCGCCCGACTTCACCGCGGCGACGGTTTCCTCGGGTGTGGCGAACTCGACCAGGGTGCCGCCGTTCTCGGTGACATAGGCCGCCTGGATGGTGTTGGTCTGGGCCGCGATCACGCCGCCGGCGACGTCGACATCGGCCGAAAGCGCGACATAGGCCGATGGGTCGGGCTGGGTGTAGTTCTGGGTGAAGTCGATGACCTCGTCACGCTCGTCGGTGATCGACATGCCGGCCATGATCGTGTCGTAGTTGCCCGACACGAGGTTGGGGATGATCGAATCCCAGTCGTTGGTGACCCATTCGCATTCGAGCATCGCGATCTCGCAGAGCTTGTCGCCCAGTTCGCGCTCGAAGCCGGCGACCTCGCCGCTGTCGTCGATGAAGTTGTACGGAGGGTAGGCGCCCTCGGTGCCCATGCGGATGGTTTCGGCGAAAGCGCCGCTGGCGGTCAGGGCGAGGGCGGCAGCGCCCAGGATCAGCTTGTTCATGTGATCTTTCCTGTCAGGTCTTGTTTTCAGGTTTTGGTGTCAGGTTCCGATTGGCCCCGGGCGTCGGCGCGGGGCGATGACGCGAGCCTGCGGTGATTTTCGGTGGATTACAAGGCAAAGCGCGCGCGACAACGCGCCCAAACGCCTGTTTGGACGGCACTGCCCAAGGTTTGGGCATTTGCGCGCGGGCGGGGCGGGGGTTCGGGGGCCCTGCGCCCTCCGAGCCTCGCCGGACCGGGCTGCGGCGTCTGTGATTGCGGTCACATCGCGGCCTCCGGGCGGCGTGTAGGCAGGGACCTGACCCGCAGCACAGCCGAAGGCCCGCGCCGATGCCCTATCTCACCGCCCTCACCATTTCCGCCTGGGACCTGATCGGGCTGATCGGGGCGGCGGTCTATATCGGCGCCTACATCCTTGCGGCGCTCGACATGTTGCCGAGCCAGGGCTGGCAGTTCTACGCCTTCAACCTGGTGGCGGGCGGGCTCGTCCTTGCCGGTCTGGTGGGCGGCGATTTCAACCTTGCCTCGGCGGTGATCCAGCTGTTCTACGCCGGCGTCTCGGTGCTCGGCCTCGCGCTGCATCGCGGCCACAGCCAGCGCCGGTCCGATCTACCTCGCCGGATCGCGCGCCTTGGCGCGGCCCGGTCCTGAGGCGCCGGCCCCGGTCAGGGTAAAGCCATCAGTCGCGGCAGCCGGATATCCCTGGGAGCGCCGGGCCAGCCCCGGTTTCCGGGGAACGGTGGCGCGAATGGGTTCGGCCGCAGATCCCTGATCTGTTCAGAGCGCCCGGTTCATCATCGGGTTCGGACCCGCCGCTCTTTGCCGATCACGCCGGCGCGCCGTGCGAGAGAAAGCCCTTGAGCCGCTCGGTCTCGGGGGCGCCGAACAGCCGGTCGGGCGATCCCTCTTCCTCGATCCGTCCCTGGTGGAGGAAGATCACGTGGTCGGCGACGTCGGCCGCGAGGTGCATGTCGTGGGTCACGATCACCATCGTGCGGCCCTCAGTGGCGAGGTCCTTGATGACCCGGATCACCTCCTGCTCGAGTTCGGGATCGAGCGCCGAGGTGGGTTCGTCGAACAGGAGCGCCCGCGGCTCCATGCACAGCGCGCGCGCGATCGCGGCGCGCTGCTGCTGGCCGCCCGAAAGCTGGGCCGGGTAGACGTCGGCCTTGTCGCCGATGCCGACCTTGTCGAGATAGCCGAGTGCCGCCTCGCGCACCTGGTCCCGGTCGCGCTTGAGCACCGTCACCGGCGCTTCCGTTACGTTTTCCAGGATCGTCATGTGGGCCCACAGGTTGAACTGCTGGAACACCATCGACAGGTTGGTGCGGATCCGCGTCACCTGCGCCCGGTCGGCCGGGTGGCGCGCCGGGCCCTCGCCGCGCCACTTGATCGGCTCGCCTTCGAAGTAGATCTCGCCCTGCTGGCTTTCCTCGAGCAGGTTGGCACAGCGCAGCAGGGTGGACTTGCCCGAGCCCGACGAGCCGATCAGCGCGACGACATGGCCGCGCGGCGCCACCAGGTCGACGCCCTTGAGCACTTCGAGCTCGCCATAGGCCTTGTGCAGGTCGCGGATTTCGATGACGGGCGGGTTCTGGTCTTTCACGCGTAGGGTCCCCTCGGTTCCGGGGAAGTAGGGCGCAAAAGCCGGGCTGTGACAAGGCCGGATGTCGCCGGCCGGGGATTCGGCTCGGCTGCGCGCCGCGCGGGACCGGTTCTGGCGGGACATCAGCCATTTCGCGGGCAGCATGAACCAGAAGGTGAGCAGGAAGAAGAAGGCTTCGAAACACCGGCTCTGCCCGGCCACGCCATGGCCACGCCCTGGCCCCGGCAGAGCACCAGCACGGCGTCTAAGATGTTGCCGAGGAGATTGGCGAAGAAGGAGATCCGGATCACCATCAGCACGAAATCCGCGGTCCGCGCGCCATAAGCGTCGACCAGGCGCCGCCACATCTCCGGCTCGGGACGGCGATCCGTCTCGGCGTCGTGCTGCGCGTACAGGAGCGCCGGCAGGCTGTGCGGATCGGCGCCGGCGTTGAACTGGAGAATGAACGTGTCGAGGAAGCCGATGTCGGAAAACGAGACCTTCGCGATGAAGACCTTGCGGTCGAACGCCTGTGCCATGCGGGGGTGTCCTGATTGCCTGTCCGAGTGTTCCGCCTCGCTTCGTGCCCGATGGTCTCCGGGGCGGGGGCGCTGCCGAAACTGTTGCAGGATCACAGGTGGGGTCCGGGCCGCGTCCGTCAGTCGACGTGACGTTCGCTCTGTGTGCGCAAACTGTCTCAAACCCCGGCCAGGGAGTGGTCCGGCGGCACTCCGCGGCGGCGGTCGATCCGGGGGCAACGCCGCGCGCGCGGCGTTACGCGGGCGCGCGCCCGCGTCGCCCGGCCCGGCGCTCTCAGCCGCCGGCGACCTTCAGCCGGGCGATGTTCGAATCGCGGTCGTTGATCCCGAGTAGGCTCGCCACCATCCGCATCAGCGCGTCCTCCTCGTCGGCGCGGTCGCCGTCGGCGAGCACCACGGCCCAGGCGCTCTCGACCACGGCGAGCCGGTCGTCATGCGGCACCGCTTCCTTGATCGCTCGGGTGAAGCGCACGGTGTCGGGCGCCTGTGCCTCCAGCGCTTCCGCCTCGATCAGCAGCGCCGAGGTCTCGCGGGCGTCGAGCCCGTAGCGCGCGGCGAGAATGCGCTCGATCGTCGCCACTTCGGCGCGGGCGTAATCGTTGTCGGACCGCGCGATGCGGACCAGCAGCGCGGTGAGGGCGAGCCGCGCGTCGGTATCGGCGAGCGGTTCGGGGGCGGGCGCGAGGAGCGTTTTCAGCAGGCGGTCGAACATGGGGGTGATATAGGCCGGAATTGCGCGGGGTCCAATCGCATTGCCGCGATCAGGGCGCCGCGTTGCGGTCGAGGCGCGCGCCCGGCCGTGGCCCGTCATAGCCGCCGATGAGGACGCGTTCGCCCGCGGAAACCGGGTCGCGCAGGGCCTTTGCGGCCTGCTCCTCGCGGCTGTGGCAGCGGCCGCGCGCCGCTTCGAGCGCGGGAACCTCGAGCACCAGGTTGCGGCTGCGCGCCCCGCCCTCGGCCGCCGCGAACGGGCCGCCATGGACCGGGAACTGGGCGCCGTCGCGGGCGAAAGGGGCGGCATTGGCAGCGTTGTCGGCGCAGCAGAGGGCCGCATCGGCAAGGTCGACGCGGGCGATCCAGTCGCCCCTTGCGCTCATGTCTGAGCGCCGTGGCGGGCGGCGACCGCGGCCCGGTCATCCTCGCCGATCCCCAGCGCGGCGGTGATCCCGTCGAGGAACCGCCGTTCATCGTCATGCAAGGCGCGGTCGGCGAGCGAGACGTCCCAGAGCGCCGCGTAGAGCGCCACGCGCTGGTCGTGGGGCGTGTGTGCCTGCACCAGCCGGGCCAGTTCCGCGGTCTCCGGCGCTTCGGCTTCGATGCGCTCGGCCCGGGCGCGCAGTTTCATCGCCGCGACCGGATCGAGGTCCCAGGTGCGCGCAATGATCCGGTCGATCTCGGCGATCTCCTCGTAGGCGTAGTAGGCATCGGCCTTGGCGACCCGCACCAAGAGCGCGGCAATGGCGAACTGGGCATCGAGCTCGGGGTCGGGCGCGGCAGCGCCGGTGAGGCGGGAGAACAGGGAGCGGAACATGGGGCGAGCCTAGGGGGCGCGACGCAGTGCTGGCAAGCGGGGATCGTTGCGCGGCGGCACATCGGGGACCGACGGGGGCCGGCCGCGCGAAAACCGCTCTGCCGGTTCCACTGCCGGGGCGAAGCTCCAAACACGGGACCACGCCGATGCCGAACAAACTCGTCCTCACCATCGTCCTCACGGCGACACTGCTCTCCGCGGCGGCCAAGGCGATCGCAACCTCGACCGGTTTCGCCGCCGGCGCCGACATCGTCTCCGGGTTCGACCCTGACAGCGCCGGCTGAGGCCGACCCCGGACCCATCAGAACAGGATTTCAGACATGCTCAACAAGCTCACCCTCACGCTGCTCCTCATCGTGGCCATCTCACTTTCCACCGGTTCGGACGCGGAGGCGGCCGGGAAAAAGCCAGGAAGTGGCGACCGACCTGTTTCGAGCCTCGATCTCGGCAGCAGCCGCTGAGGCGGCAACGTCTCGGACGAGTCAGGTTTCCGCAAACAAAGGCCCCGCCATGTTCAACAAGCTCACCCTCGCACTCCTCTTCGTCGCCCTGTGGCTCAACGCGGATGCCGGCTCCGACGGAAGTGCGAACCCGCTTGCGCTCGGGATCGGGGCCGCGGGCGTCGCGGACCTCGTCACCGGTCGCTGACGTCCGCCGTTCGCTGCGGCGTTTCACGAACCGATCATGGTTCAGCACAAGGGATCCCACCATGTTCAAGAAAATCCTCTACGGCCTTCTCCTGCTTTCGGTCTGCCTCTCGCTGGTTTCCGGTGCGCAGGCGGGCGTGAAGTCGGCCGCGACCGGCCCGAAATCCATCACCTCCATGGAACTCGGCAGCGGGCGTTGATCCGCGGAAGCCGTCGTCCGGCCAATGCGCCGGGATTCGGGGGCCCGGGTCGCACACGGGGGGGCCATGTCGGCCGCGGATCCCTCTGCGCCTTCCACTCCAAGGGCAACGAACGGCAAAAAAGGATACCCTCCATGTACAAGATCATTTTCGGCCTGATGCTCATCGCGACCTGCCTCTCGCTGCTGACCGCAGCGGACGCGGGCGCGAAGCCGGTGACCCGCGCGCCGGGTCCCGTGACGACAACGGATCTCGGCAGCGGTCGCTGAGCCGGGAGGCGATGCCGTTCCGGCCGGGCCACCTGCCGCATCCGGGGTCGGCTGAGCAATGGGCCGGCCTCCCCGGGCGTCCGGCGCCTGGCCGTTGCTGCGCCTCATTGTGCAAAGCTGTGACACGCAACATCGTTGTCTGCGTTCGTGCGTCCGGCCGGTGCGCCCGGGCATGTCCTTTTCGACCGACCTCCGGGCCTGGCGGCAGCGCGCGGCCCGGAAACGGAGGCGGCGTGCCGTACAGCGCTGCACGGTCAGGGGATGGGCGGCCAGCCGTCCTTGTTGACCCCACGCGCTATTGGGCGTCCCGGCGCCCCCGGGGCCACTTGGGCCTGTGTCCCTGTCTGCGGCGTTCCGGTCTTGAGCCCCCCGGTTGCCGGCGTGGCTCCCGTCCGATCCGATCGAAGATGCGCATCCTGCCTGGGGCCGCACCCTGGCGGCGGCAGCGGTTTCTGCCGCGCAGAATTCACAGGTAACCTTTCGTTAACCATGTAAGGCGCTGATATAACTCAGTTATCACGCCATTCCCGAATCTACTTATCCGGATATCCGGATTCCTGGTATGCCGGGTGCCCCAGAACAATGGCGTCTGCGCGCCGCAGTCTCCATGGAATGTCACCGACCCGCGAGGACGGGTACTTTGCCGGCCCGGGGCGTCTGCGGATCGCGCTTGGTCGGCGCCCGGCGGGACCCGCGCGCGACCCGACGGCGCCGATGGGATGTGGTCCTCGCGCAGTTAGCGCTATCCGTAGCGATAACAGCCACTTGACCCCCTGTGCGAGCTCGCCCACCCCGTGGGACAGTGCTCAAACCAGCCGGTCGACCTCTTTCGCAGCCCGGATGAAATCGGCAAACAGCGGCGCCGGCGCGAAGGGTTTGGACTTCAGCTCCGGGTGGTATTGCACGCCGATGAACCAGGGATGGTCCTTCCATTCGACGATCTCGGGCAGGCGGCCGTCGGGCGACATGCCGGAAAACACCAGCCCGGCCGCTTCCAGCTCTTCGCGGTACTTGATGTCGACCTCGTAGCGGTGGCGGTGGCGTTCCTCGATCCGGTCGGTGCCGTAGACCTCGGCCACCTTGGAGCCCTTCTTGAGGTTCGCTGTATAGGCCCCGAGCCGCATCGTGCCGCCCTTCTTGGTGCTCACGTCGCGCTTCTCGGTGTAGTTGCCCTTCACCCATTCCTTGAGCAGGTAGACCACCGGGGTGAAGCGTTTCTTGCCGGATTCGTGGTCGAATTCCTCGCTGCCCGCGTCGTCGATCCCGAGCACGTGACGCGCCGCCTCGATCACCGCCATCTGCATGCCGAGGCAGATCCCGAGGTAGGGCACGCCCTTCTCGCGGGCGAACTGGGCGGCGCGGATCTTGCCCTCGGTGCCGCGCTCGCCGAAGCCGCCGGGCACCAGGATGGCATGGAAGCCGGAGAGGTAGGGGGTCGGGTCTTCGCTTTCGAAGATCTCGGCATCGACCCATTCGACCTTGACCTTGGTCCGGTTGGCCATGCCGCCATGGGTCAGCGCTTCCTTGATCGACTTGTAGGCGTCCTCGAGCTGGACGTACTTGCCGACGATCGCCACCTTGACCTCGCCCTCGGCATGCTCGAGCCGGTCCTCGACATCCTGCCAGCGCGACAGGTCGGGTTTCGGCGCGGGGCTGATCTGGAAGGCGTCGAGCACCGCCTGGTCGAGCCCGACCTTGTGAAAGGCCATCGGCGCCTCGTAGATCGACTTGAGATCATAGGCCGGGATCACCGCTTCCTTGCGGACGTTGCAGAACAGCGCGATCTTGGCGCGTTCCTTGTCGGGCAGGGTGTGTTCGGAGCGGGTGACCAGCACGTCCGGCGCGATGCCGATGGAGCGCAGCTCCTTCACCGAGTGCTGGGTCGGCTTGGTCTTGAGCTCGCCCGAGGCGGCGAGGTAGGGCAGCAGGGTGAGGTGCATGAAGATGCACTGGCCCCGCTCGCGTTCCTGGGCGAACTGGCGGATCGCCTCGAAGAACGGCAGCGCCTCGATGTCGCCGACCGTGCCGCCGATCTCGCAAAGCATGAAATCGACCTCGTCGTCGCCGATGGCGATCCAGTCCTTGATCTCGTTGGTGACGTGGGGGATCACCTGGATGGTCTTGCCGAGGTAGTCGCCGCGGCGCTCCTTCTCCAGCACCGAGGTATAGATCCGGCCCGAGGAGACCGAGTCGGTCTTGCGGGCGGCGACGCCGGTGAAGCGCTCGTAATGGCCGAGGTCGAGGTCGGTCTCGGCGCCATCGTCCGTGACGAAGACCTCGCCATGTTCGAAGGGCGACATCGTGCCCGGGTCGACGTTGAGATAGGGGTCGAGCTTCCGCAGCCGGACCGAAAAGCCGCGCGCCTGCAAGAGTGCGCCCAGAGCCGCCGCGGTGAGCCCCTTGCCGAGCGACGAAACCACGCCACCGGTGATGAATACGTATCGTGCCATGCCTGAGCTGCCCCCGTGTACGGATTGCGTGCGCTGCCTCGACGCACGATGTATTTGCGATGTCGGAAATGTCCCGCTCTACCGGGGTCGGCTCTTCAGAACACAACCCGGCGAATGCCGCTTTCCACGGGACTCAAGTCTACCCCGATTCCCGGTCGCGGCGCAAGACGCGGACACAAGATGGTGGGGGGATTTCTCCCATTTCATCAATTGGTTGTGGTTTTTCGGCGGGTGCGGCGCCGTTCCCGGGCGCGGGCGCCCGGGGCGGGATCGGGGGCTGTCGCGCCTCAGTCGGCGCGCGGCGGCGTCGCGGGCGCGTCGCCCGTCGTGGCGGCCGGCGCCTCGGCCGGGGTTTCCGCCGGCGCCTCGGCCGCGCCGTCCGTCTGCGGCACCAGGTCCTCGATCGTCGGCAGGGCCGTGCCGGGTACGGCCGGCGCGTCGGCCGCGGGCGCGGTGCCGGTCTCTCCGACCCGGTCGATCACCGAGCTGTCGGCGGCGTTGCGGGCCGAGACCACGGTCATCGCCAGCGACATCGCGAGGAAGGCGATGCCGAGCCCCCAGGTGACCTTGCCGAGCGCGGTCGCGGCGCCACGGGCGCTCATCACGCCACCGCCGCCACCGATGCCGAGCCCGCCCCCTTCGGAGCGTTGCAGGAGCACGACGGCGATCAACGCGAGCGCGAGGATCAGCAGGATGACGAGGAGGACGTTTTCCATGGGGGCCCCTGGACGATGGCTGGGCAAATGTCTCGATGGGGCTATCTAGGGGTATGCGCCCTGCGGCGCAACCCCGGATGCGGGGCCGGGTGCGGGGAAGTGGGCCGCGGGAGGAGGGCTCGCCTTTGCGCGTCGGGGCGGTGCCAGTGGGCGCAGGGCCGAGGGCCCGGACGGCGGCCGTGCGGCACGACACCAATTGGGCCACGCGGTCCTCCCGCGCGGGGAGGCCGCGCCGGTGACGGAACCGGCGCCCCTTTCCGCGAAGGATCCTGCGGCCCGGACCGGAGGTGCCCCGGCGCTGGCGCCCGCTGAGGGCGCGCCGACGGCTCCGGGTGGCTGAAGGCTCAAGCGCGAGTGGGTTTCCTGCCGCCCGGGCCCGCGGTCTTGCCGCCGCCCTTGCCGGGCCACTTGCCCTTGGCGGGACCTTTGCCGGGACCCTTGCCAGCCCCTTGCCGGCCCCCTTGCCCGCGCCTTGTACCGGGGCTTTGGCGCCGCCCTTGGCCTTCGCGGCTGCCGCCCGGGCACGGTTCTTCTTGCTGCTGGGCTTGCCGACCGGGGGTGGGGGCCTTTCGGTGTGTCGGACGGTTTGTGGCCAGGCTTGCCGGAGGACTTGCGCGGCCGGGCGCCAGGTTCGCCGTCCGCGGCCGTGCGCCGCGGCGGCTCCTGCCCGCCACGGTCGTCGATATCGACGGGGCGGCGCTCCGGTTTGCGCGGCGCGCGCTCGGTCCGTTCCGGTGCCTCCGGCGCGGGGGGCCGCCGGCCGGTCTTCGGCCGGGCGCGGCTTCGGGTAACCCTTCTTGGGCGCGGGGGTGCGGGCAGGCTTGCCCCGGTCGGCGGCCGGGCGCCCGAGGTCGGGCGGCGTGTCGAGCCGGGTGAGGGTCGCGCCTTCCTCCAGCACCATCGCGTCGCCCACGGCGGCGAGGAAGCCGGGCACGCTGGCTTCGCGGATCTGGACGAAGCTCTGGTCCGGGCGCACCCGGATCGCGCCGATGTCGTCCTTGGTCAGGTTGCCGGCCTTGCACAGCATCGGCAGCAGCCGGCGCGGTTCGGCCCCGGCTTCGCGTCCGCCGGAGACAGCGAACCACACGCTCGGCCCGAACTCCTTGCGCGGCGCGGGCTTGGCGTCGACGGCGCCGATCTCGGACAGCTCTTCCGGGGGCGCGCGCAGGGTATGAAGCTGGCGCAGGTAGGCGGCGGCAAGCTGCTCGGCCGAGAAGGTGGAGACCAGCCGTTCGATCATGCCGAGATCGTCCTCGGCCACCTCGTCCTGCCAGGACGGGTCTGCGAACAGCCGTTCCTCGTCGCGGGCGCGCACTTCGGCCGCCGAGGGGGCCTCACCCCAGGTGGCGCGGACCTTGGCCCAGCCGAGGATGCGCTCGGCCTTCTTGCGGGTCTTGGCGGTGACGATCAGCGCGCTCACCCCCTTGCGGCCCGCGCGCCCGGTGCGCCCGGAGCGGTGCAGCAGGGTCTCGGCGTTGGAGGGCAGTTCGGCGTGGACGACGAGGTCGAGCTTGGGCAGGTCGATGCCGCGCGCCGCCACATCCGTGGCGACGCAGACCTGCGCGCGGCCGTCGCGCATCGCCTGCAGCGCGTGGGTGCGCTCCGATTGCGTCAGCTCGCCCGACAGCACCACCGCCTGGAAACCGCGGTTGGACAGCCGGGTCGCCAGACGGTTCACCATCGCCCTCGTGTTGGCGAAGACCAGCGCGTTGGGCGCTTCGTGGAACCTGAGCGTGTTGATGACCGCGTTGTCGATGTCGCGGTCGGCGACGGTCATCGCGCGGTACTCGATATCGGCATGCTGCGACGCGTCGGATTTCGCGACGATGCGCTGGGCATCCTTCTGGTAGCTCTTGGCAAGATCGGCGATCGTCGGCGGCACGGTGGCGGAAAACAGCAGCGTCTGGCGCGCGTCCGGCGCCTCACCGAGGATGAACTCGAGCTCCTCGCGGAAGCCGAGATCGAGCATCTCGTCGGCCTCGTCCAGCACCACGGCGCGCACCGCGGAGAGGTCGATCGAGCCGCGCAGGATGTGGTCGCGCAGCCGTCCGGGCGTGGCGGCGACGATATGGGCGCCGCGCTCCAGCGCCCGGCGTTCGTCGCGCATGTCCATGCCGCCGACGCAGGAGGCGACGGTGCCGCCGGCCTTGGCGAAGAGCCAGGCGAGCTCGCGCTTGACCTGCAGCGCCAGTTCGCGCGTGGGCGCGATCACCAGCGCCAGCGGCGCAGCGGCGGCGTCGAATTCCTCCGCCTCGCCGAGCAGGGTGGGCGCGATGGCGAGCCCGAAGCCCAGGGTCTTGCCCGAGCCGGTCTGGGCCGAGACCAAGAGGTCGCGGCCTTCGAGGTCGGGGTCGAGAACCGCCTGCTGGACGGGGGTCAGGTCGGTGTAGCCGCGGTCGTCGAGCGCGGCGCGAAGTGCGTTTTTCACGATGCCGGTTTCGTTACTCAGGGGCCGGCCGCGGGCCATCGGGCGGCGGCAGGCCTGTTTCGCGCCCCGGGAAGGCGCACGGAAAGCTGCCTCTAGGGCAAATGCGGCCGGCTGTACAGGGCTTGCGGTCTGTTACGTCTCGTCGGCGTCGTCGACGTCGTACTGCCCGGACAGCGCCCGGCGCACGAAAGACCAGCTCATGCCGATGCCGAGCACGAGCGAGACCGCGAGGATGCCGATCCAGAGGCTGAAGGTGGGATCGTCGAGCCGGAGCCAGCCGCGGTCCCACAATACCCAGAGCAGCGCCGCGACCACGGCGGTGACGAGCAGGATGCCGAAGCCGCCGATCGAGCGCAGCGTGGCGCGCAAATAGATGACATAGGCCACGAACAGCAGCAGCCCGAGCAGGACCGCCAGCGGCAGCTGTTCGGCGCCGTGGTCGCGCGCCCAGACCAGGTAGTTCCACCGGGTCGGGTTGAAGGTGGCGGCCACCAGAACGAAGGCGGCGAGCCAGCGCAGAAGGAAGCCCATGTCTGTCTCCGTGCAGGTCCGTCCGCCCAGCTTTCGCGCAACCGGCCCGGTGTGTCCACCCGCGACCGCACCGGCGCGGCCCGAGATTGCGGTTTCCTCGCCGCTTGCGCGGCGCTATACGGTGCCCGTTTGCGCACAGCCGGAGGATCGCATGGCCAACGTTGTCGTCGTGGGCGCCCAGTGGGGCGACGAGGGAAGGGCAAGCTGGTGGACTGGCTCAGCGAGCGGGCGGACGTGGTCTGCCGCTTCCAGGGCGGCCACAATGCCGGCCATACGCTGGTGATCGACGGCGAGGTGTTCAAGCTCAACGCGCTGCCGTCCGGCGTGGTGCGCGGCGGCAAGCTTTCGGTGATCGGCAACGGCGTGGTGCTCGACCCGTGGAACCTTATGAAGGAGATCGAGGCGATCACCGCGCGGGGGATCGAGATCAGCCCCGAGACGCTGATGATCGCCGAGAACACGCCGCTGATCCTGCCGTTCCACGGCGAGCCTCGACCGGGCGCGCGAGGAAGCGGCGAGCAAGGGCACCAAGATCGGCACCACCGGGCGCGGCATCGGGCCCGCCTATGAGGACAAGGTGGGGCGCCGGGTGATCCGGGTCGCCGACCTCGCCGACGCCACGACGCTGGAGGCGCGGGTGGACCGGGCGCTGCAGCACCACAACCCGCTGCGCAAGGGGCTCGGGGTGGCCGAGATCGACCGCGCCCAGGCTGCTCGCGGAACTGCGCGAGATCGCGCCCAAGATCCTGCGTTTCGCCGCGCCGGTCTGGAAGGTGCTCGCCGAGAAGCGCAAGGCGGGCAAGCGGATCCTGTTCGAGGGCGCCCAGGGCGCGCTGCTCGACGTCGATTTCGGCACCTATCCTTTCGTCACCTCGTCGAACGTGGTGGCCGGGCAGGCGGCGGCCGGCACCGGCATGGGGCCGGGCGCGATCGACTACGTGCTCGGGATCGTCAAGGCCTATACCACCCGGGTGGGCGAGGGACCGTTCCCGACCGAGCTGTTCGATGCGGTCGGCGACCGGCTCGGCGAGCGGGGCCACGAGTTCGGCACCACCACCGGGCGCAAGCGGCGCTGCGGCTGGTTCGACGCCGCGCTGGTGCGCCAGACCTGCGCGATCAACGGCATCAACGGCATCTGCCTGACCAAGCTCGACGTGCTCGACGGGTTCGAGGAGCTCAAGATCTGCACCGGCTACGACCTCGACGGCGAGGTGCTCGACTACCTGCCCACCGCCGCCGACCAGCAGGCGCGGGTGACCCCGGTCTACGAGACGCTCGAGGGCTGGTCAGGATCGACCGAAGGCGCACGCAGCTGGGCCGAGCTGCCGGCGCAGGCGATCAAATATGTCCGCCGGGTCGAGGAGTTGATCGGTTGCCCGGTGGCCCTCTTGTCCACCAGCCCCGAGCGCGAGGACACAATCCTGGTCACCGATCCCTTCGCGGACTGACGGGTAAGTTAATCGCCGGCGGCCGCGGGGCAGGGTGTCATGGAGCCGCCTCAGGCGGGGACGGAGAAGCCTTTCCACAACAGCCAGACCGGCATCAGCACGATTTCCCACAGCGTCACCGGGACCACGAGGAGGAACCCGGCGTCGCCGGTGCCGATCCCGATCCAGCCGGCCCAGGCCATGAGCCCGGCCGCCAGCACCAGGGCATAGGCGACGAGGCCGAGCCCGGCGAGCCAGCCCGGCAGGAGCCGGTGGCGCAGGAGCGGTGTCGTGAGGAACAGGCCCGAGAAACCGAGGGCGGCAGCATGCCGGCGTCGAGGCTGACCTCGCTCACCGCGTGCAGGAGCGCGACGCCCGCGCCGTCGCCCGCGGCGGCGCGATCCGGGATGGTCAGCAGCGCCATCACCCCAAGCATCATCACCCCGGCTTCGATCACCCGCGTCGTAAGATAGGCGCGGGCGGCAAAGGGCGCGACCGGCGCCAGCACCGGCCAGGCGAACAGGGCGATGAAGACGAAACCGAAGTTGTTGAGCGTCCACAGCGCGGCGCCGGTGGCGATGGTCCCGCGCGCGGCGGCGATCCCGGAGAGGTCCACGGGATCCGCGAAGACCGGGGCGAGCAGCGCGGCGCCGACGATTGCGCCGGCGGCGGTCACCCAGAACAGGAACGCGATGGCGATTTCGGAGCGCCGGGTCTGCCGGGCGCGCGACATGCCGGTTCGGGACATCGGGTCCTCCTCCCTTCACGCGCGTTCGGATATGAGGTAGAGCCCGGCGGCGGCGCTTTCAAAGGCACCGTGCGCATTCGTCGCGGCGCGCCCGGGCCGGGAACCTGCGGGCGCAGGCAGGCGATGACGCGGACCCAAAGGAGGGACGGCATGACATTCAAGACCCGGAAAAGGCTCGCGCTCCTCGTGTTGGTCGTCGGCATGCCGCTCTACGTGATCGCCGCGGTCGCCCTCGTCGCGCAATTCGACCGGCCGCCGATCCTCCTGGAGCTTGCGATCTATATCGGGCTCGGGGTGGCCTGGATCCTGCCGTTCAAACGGTTGTTTCTCGGCATCGCGCGGCCCGATCCGGACGCGCCGGGCGACGGCGGAGACGATGCGGCCACCCGAAACGAAAAGACGCCGCGGTAAGCGGCGCCTCCTGTCGGTCGATCTGCGTCTGCCTTAGGCGTCGGCGTCGTAGAACCGGCTCGCCTCGGTGAGCGCGAAGACACCGCGGCGGATCTTGGTGAGCTTGCCATCCGCGAGGAGCTTGTCGAACGCGACGAGCGCGCCTTCGCGCGACATCGTTTCGTGGCTCTGCAGGACGAGTTGCAGCAGCTCCGGGCGGTTGATGGTGGCGCGGCCCACTTCCTGGGTGACATAGGCGACACCGGCTTCGACCAGCGTTTCCTCGTCTTCGTCGGTGTCGAGCCCGGCGAGATAGGCTTCGAAGCCCGGGACCAGCAGCGCGACCGATTCGCGCAGCGACAGTTCTTCGTCCTCGTCTTCGCTGGCCTGCGGCTGTTCGGCGACGGCGAGGTTCGACTTCACCACCCGGCGCGGACGCACCGGGCGCACGTTCTTGGCGGTCGACGCGGCCTCATCCGCATCGTCGGCATGCTCGTCGATGCGCTGTTCCGAAACCAGCACCAGCGGCGCGAGACGGCGGCGCGTCGAGCGTTCGCCATCGGCCTCGGCCGGGCGGCGCGGGCGCACGACGCGGGCGAGGTCGCGGCGGTACTCGTCCTGCTCCTCCTCGTCGACCCGGTTCTTGCGGGCCGCGCGGTCGGCGCGGGTGACCTGCACCGCGCGCTTGAGATGCTGGATCGCCGAGCGCCGGCGCGAGGATTCCCCGCTTTCGAGCTGGGTGTTGGTCTTTTCCAGGATCCGGTCGATGGCGACATCGGTATCGGTCATCGGGTTTTCGTCAAACGCGCTGCGCGAGGTGGCGCGGCGCGGCTCGATCCGGTCGTCGTCCTCGTCGTCCTCGTCGTCTTCCGAGGTCACCGCGAGGGCCTCGTCGGCCGCGTCGAGCTCGTCGGCGTCGAGGTCGGTTTCGTCGGCATCGACCGCTTCGGCGAGGTCGGCGTCGTCTTCGTCGGCGCGCATGGCGTCAGCTTCACCGGCGATCGCGGCGAGCTCGGCGGCGAGGTCGGCCTCGTCTTCCTCCGACAGCGAGCTTTCGCCCGGGACAGAGAAGGCGTCGTCGGAGGTTTCGTCGAGGTCGCTGTCCTCGTCGAACTCCGCGGTGTCCGCTGCGGTTTCAGCGTCGTCCTCGTAGTCGTCCTCGTCCACCGGGCGGTGCACGAGCGAGCCCAGCAGCGAGCTGATGGTCGCCGCGTCGAAGTCGTCGTCTTCGGCCCCGGTTTCGGCCGTCTCTTCGGTATCGGTTTCGGGAGCGAAGACTTCGGCGTCTTCGGCGTCGTCTTCGTCGCTGTCCTCGACTTCGAAGGCATCGCTGCGGGCGCGGACCAGTTCGGCGATCGTGTCGGGCTCGTCTTCGGCCTCGGCGATGATTGCCTCTTCGAGCACGTCCTCGTAATCGCCTTCCGACGCGGCATCGGCGAAGAAGGCGGCAACCGGGTCGTCGCCATCGCGGGCGGCGGCGTTGTCGACGGTGGTGCGCAGGCGCTGGAGCTTGGCGAGCACCGAACCCTGGATGTCGTCCGCGGCCCAGGCGGGCGCGCCGGCGGCGTCTTCGTCGGCGGCTTCGCGGGCGTCTTCCTCGGAGCGGCGGGCGGCCTCCTCGGCGGCCTCTTCGGCACGCTGCGTGGCCGCATCGGCGGCGATCTCGGCGCGTTCGGCGGCCGCATCGGCGTCGTCTTCCGCCACAGCCAAGGGCGCGGTGAAGTCGACTTCGTCTTCTTCGTAACCGGTGTCTTCGTCTGCGTCGTCTTCCAGCCAGGCGTCGCGTTCGACGGCTTCGGCCTCGGCTTTCCAAGCCTCTTCCGCCGCCTGCGCCGCTTCCTCGGCGACGCGCGCGGCTTCCTCGGCCTCGGCCTGACGGGCAGCGTCTTCCTCGGCGCGGCGTGCGGCTTCCTCGGCTTCCGCCTGGCGGGCGGCTTCGGCTTCGGCCCGTCGCGCGGCCTCCTCGGCTTCCGCCTGGCGTTCGGCTTCTTCCTGGGCCAGTCGCGCGGCTACTTCGGCTGCTGCCTGGCGTTCGGCATCTTCCTGGGCCCGACGGGCCGCTTCCGCGGCCTCGGCCTGGCGAGCGGCTTCCGCCTCGGCGGCGCGGCGGCGGGCTTCGCCCTCTTCGGCCTGGCGGGCCACCTCTTCCTCGGCGGCGGTCCAGGCGTCGGTCTCGGTGGTGTCGTCTTCCGCCAGCGCGGCAGCGCCGGCGAGCCCGGCGGCAGCCGCGACCGGCAGCGGCGCGGCTTCGGTCTGGCGCAGCACGACGCCGTTCGGGCTCACGCGCGCCTCGACGCGGCGCTGGATCTCACGCTCGGCGATCCGATGCAAGGCTTCGGCGTCCGGCGTCGGCGGCTCGGCACCGAAGTAGCGGTCGTCCGCGGCCAGATCGCGGAAATACTCGGCGATCGATTTCATCGTGGAGAACGGATCGTCAAACCCTTCCAGCGTGCAGCTGAAAGTGCCGTAGGATACCGTCAAGATCCGGTTCGTGTTCACCATGCCTCGTCGCCTTCTCCCCCGATCCAGCAACAATGGGTTTATCATGACCCCCACCACAAATTTGCACAAAACCACGAAAAGTAGGGTGTATTTCGGTGGCGGGATTAAGGAACGTTTCCAATCTGGATACAGTTAGGCATATGAAACAGGAATTTGCACCCTTTTTGGAAAATGTGACCCTGCTGGGCGGCGGTGCGCTTTCCGCGGCGACAGTTTCCGAAATCCTGACACTGGCGCCGAATCTGGTGGCCTGCGACGGCGCGGCGGCGCAGGCGCTGGCGCTGGGCGTGGTGCCCGACCGGGTGATCGGCGACCTCGATTCGCTCGATGCCGAAACCCGCGCGGCGCTCGATCCGGCGACGGTTTTCCACCTCGGCGAACAGGACAGCACCGATTTCGACAAGGCGCTGCGGACCACCGAAGCGCCGCTGATCCTGGGCGCAGGCTTCATGGGCGGCCGGCTCGACCATGAGCTTGCCTGTTACAATGCGCTGGTGCGCCGGCCGGAGAAGCGCTGCATCCTGGTCGGTGAGATCGACATCTGTTTCCATGCCGCCGGCCCGCTGCGGCTGGCGCTGGAGCCGGGCTGCCGGGTGTCGCTGTTTCCGATGGCGGCGGTCGAGGTGACGGCCACCGGGCTCGAATGGCCGCTCGACCGGCTGGCGCTGGCGCCCTGGGGGCGGGTCGGGACGTCGAACCGGGCGGTCG
>JAWKXC010000019.1:0-84970 GCA_041397205.1 Paracoccaceae bacterium | reverse complement strand
GTTCCTCAGCCAGATCCTGTGATCCGGTTCACAGCCCTGGCCCGCAAATCCCTCTAGACCTGTCTGGCGGGGGCGGCAGATCGCCTGCCGGCCATGCCGGTCGGCAGCAGACCTGAAGCCTCCCCGCAGACCCGGGTCCGGCAGGACCGGCGGCGCCTCGTCGCCGGTGCCGTGACACGCGGGACGATACCTTGCGCTGACGTCTCTCCAGCGCCCCGTAAGCCGCACGTCCTTCTGCCGCGGCAGGGGCAGGGCCGGGAGACGCCGGACCGGCCGGGGGCACTCCCCCCGGCCGGTTTCTTTCCCGTCGGGTTTCCGGACCCGTGTCTCAGATCAGATCGCGGGGGAACGCGAGCCCGGCGACCGTGCCGGTGTTCCAGGTGACCGAGGCCCAGTCCGGCGCGTCGAAGTCGATCACCGCCGTCGCGCCGGTCGGGTAGCGTTCGAACCGCGCGTCGCCAGGCAGCGCCGCCACCAGCCCCTGCGCGAAGAACGCGATCCCGGGATTATGCGCGATCATCATGGCGCTTTGCGCCTCGACCGCATGCAGCTGCTGCAACAGGGTGTTGGGCTCGGCATGGTACAGCGCGTCGACGAAGCGGGCCTCGGGCACCGGGTCGAAGGCCTCGGCGATGAGCGCCCAGGTCTCCCGAGTCCGGGTCGCGGACGAGACCAGCGCGAGTTCCGGCACGTAGCCTTCCGCCGCCAGCCAGGCCCCGATCGCCTTTGCCGAGCTTTCGCCGCGCCGGTTGAGCGGGCGCGCGTGGTCGTCCATCGTGGGCGAGGCCCAGGACGACTTGGCGTGGCGGGTCAGGATCAGGCGCAGGGTCATGTCGGGTGGAACGCTCGCATGTGAAAGGCGGACTGGTCCGTGCTTCTACCAAAATTAGCGCTAACGGGGCAAGCGCGACGGACCGCGCAGCCGCGCGCCATGCAGTCGGCACCCGCGGCCGTGTCGAGCCAGGCGTGGCAGCGCGCCGTGTCGTAGCCCGCCTCGGTGAGCGCCCCGGCGGGGCAGGCGGTGCGGCAGGGCTGGCCATCGCAGCGCGGGCAGGGCGGCGCGCCGGTGTCGCGCGGCAGCAGCCCCGGCACCCGGACCGCACCGCGGAACGAGCACCACAGCCCCTGCTCGGCGTGACACAACAGCCCGACCGGCGCGGCCCAGGCCTGACCGGAGGCGAGCGCCCAGGCGATGAACGGCGGGTAGGGCGGCCCGTCGGAGGGGTAGAGCGCGACCCCGCCCCAGGAAGCGGCGAGCGGGTCGATCAGACGCTTCGACCAGCGGTCGAGCGGGTCGGGCGCGCCGTCGGCATATTCCCCCGAGGCGGTGAAGGCGGGCCAGAACCCGGGGCCGGGGCCGAGCAGAACGATGCTGTCGCCGTCCTCGTGGACCACGCCCAGAAGCGCCAGTTGCACCGCGCCCGGGTCCAGGAGACAGCGTCGGGTCCGTCATCGTGCCCGTCATCCTGTCCCCGTCATTCTGCCCTCGGTATCGCGTCTTGTCAGCGCCTCAGCCCGACCGGATCAGCGAGCCGGCGCCGTGCGCGGTGAACAGTTCGAGCAGGCAGGCATTGGGCACCCGCCCGTCGAGGATGACCACCGCGCGCACCCCGTTCTCCACCGCGTGGACCGCGGTCTCGGTTTTGGGGATCATGCCGCCGGCGATGGTGCCGTCGGCGGTCATCTCGCGCACCTGGTGGGCGACGAGCTCGGTCACCACCGCGCCCGACGCATCCTTCACGCCGGAGACATCGGTGAGCAGCAGGAGCCGGTCGGCGAGCAGCGCCTCGGCCACCGCGCCGGCGGCGGTGTCGCCGTTGACGTTGTAGGTCTCGCCGTTCACGCCCATGCCGATCGGCGCGACGACCGGGATGATCTCGGCCTCGAACAGCTTCTTCAGCACGGTCGGGTCCATCTGCGCGGGCGTGCCGACGAGGCCGAGCGCCGGGTCGGTGGGGGTGCAGATCATCAGCCGCGCGTCCTTGCCGGTCAAACCGACGGCGCGGCCGCCGGCCTCGCTGATCGCCTGGACGATGCGGGTGTTGACCCGGCCGACCAGAACCATCTCGACCACTTCCATCGTGGCCTCGTCGGTGACGCGCTTGCCGTTCACCCACTCGCTCTCGACGCCGACGCGCTTGAGCATCTCGTTGATCATCGGGCCGCCGCCATGGACCACCACCGGGTTCACGCCGACCTGGCGCATCAGCACGATGTCGCGCGCGAAACTCGCCATCTCGTCCTGGTCGCCCATCGCGTTGCCGCCGAACTTCACCACCACCGTGGCGCCTTCGTAGCGCTGCAGGTAGGGCAGGGCTTCGTTGAGGGTACGGGCGGTTGCGATCCAGTCTCTGTTCATGGTCTGCTTTCTCATCCGGTTCTCCTGCAGGGCGCCCGACAGGTTTAGCGCGTTCCGGGAGAGACTGCCAAGGGCGCGCGCGTCAGGGCCGCGGGCCTTTTGGCGCTTCCCGCCCCGCGCCAGCTCCGCCGGGTCACGCGGCCTTGCGGCATGGAGGCGGCCGAAGCGCGCCGGGGGTCCGACGCGATGAGGGTGCGCCAGCGGCCGAAGAGCCGGCCCCCGATGCCGCGTCCTGTTGCAGGGGCGGCGCGGAGCCTATTCCAGCGTCGCGATCAGGGCGCGCAGGGTCTCGATCCCATCGCCTTTCTGGGAAGAGGTCACCACCAGTTCGGGATAGGCCGCGGGGTGTTTCGCGAGGGCCGCACGCACCTGCGCGAGCACCTTTTCGCGGTCCTTCTCCTTGACCTTGTCGGCCTTGGTCAGCACCGCCTGGAAGGTGACCGCGGCCTTGTCGAGCAGGGTCATGATCTCTTCGTCCACCGCCTTCACCCCGTGCCGGCTGTCGATCAGCACGAAGGCGCGCCTGAGCGTCGCGCGGCCGGCGAGATAGGCTTTGAGCAGGCGCTGCCACTTCTCCACCACCTTGACCGGCGCGTTGGCGAAGCCGTAGCCGGGAAGGTCGACCAGGTAGGGCCCCGCCCCGCTCTCCGTCTCGGTGGTGAAATAGTTGATCTCCTGCGTCCGCCCCGGCGTGTTCGAGGCCCGCGCCAGCCCCTTGCGCCCGGTGAGCGCGTTGATGAGGCTGGATTTGCCCACGTTGGACCTGCCCGCGAAACAGACCTCCGGCCGGTCGGCGGGCGGCAGCCCGTCCATCGCGACCACGCCTTTGAGAAAGTCGGTCTGCCCGGCGAACAGCAGCCGCCCGGCCTCGCGCGCCGCCTCGGAGGGCGGTTCGGCGACGGGGAAAGGCAGCGGCTGCGGCGCGGGCGGGGGCGTGCTCACCCGATGACCTCGACCCGGTCGGCCTGGTTGATGTCGCCGGTCTTGGTCACCACGGCGTAGACGCCGAATTCCTTGTGCCCCCAGCCGGCTTGCAGCGTGCCCAGCGTGTCGGTATTGCGCTCCCCGGTGGCCACCGAGGTGGAAGTGGCGACGCAGCGGACGATGTTTTCCCGCACCTCGAGCTCGGCCAGACCGACACGGAGGCGCTTGCCCACCCAGTCGCGCTCGCCCCAGGGCGCGAGCCCGTCGAGGATCAGGTTGGCCCGCCAGCGCCCCGGCGAGATCCGCCGCCCGAGCCGGTTTTCCACCTCGCGGTGCGAGCCGAGGTTGATGATCGAGATCGACGGGAAATCGGTGTCGGTCATGCCCCTGAGCCCGTTGCGCACCACGGTCGCCGGCAGCGCCCGGTTGCCGGCGCTGATCGGCATGATCCACTGGATCAGATCGGCGCCGTCCTCGGGCTTGTCGGGGTCGATGGTCAGGTCCTGGAGCTTCGGATGCGACAGGGTCACGGTGCCGTAAGCCAGGTTGCAGCGCGCGGTGATCGCCTGCATCTGCGGCGACTTCGCCACCCGGGCGAAATTCGCGCAGGCGACCCAGTCCGGGTGCTCCGGGTCATAGGCGCTGGCCTCGTGGGCGATCGCCCAGCGGCGGTCCCAGGGCAGGGTCCGGTTCTCGGTGAGCAGCACGCGCGTCAGCGTCTCCCGGCCGCAGGACTTGATCGGGTGACGCCAGATCTCCGCGAGGTAGGCGCTCATTTCTTCTCCGCCTCTCCCTTGGCTTTGGCCCCTGCCTTCTTCTCGGCCTCCGGTTTCTTCCGGAAGGCGGAGAAGATGTTGCCGAACAGATCGGGCCGGTGCCCGTGCCGCCACATGATCGTGTATTGCTGGACGAAGGTCAGCACGTTGTTCGAAATCCAGTAGAGCACCAGGCCGGAGGCGAACTTGCCGAGCATGAACATGAACACCCAGGGCATCCAGGCCATGATCTGGGCCTGGGTCTTGTCGGTCGCCGGCGGGTTCAGCTTCTGCTGCAGCCACATCGAGATCCCGAGCAGGATCGGCAACAGGCCGAGCGAGAAGAAGTGGAACCAGTTGGTCGGCCCGGGCGCCTCGAACGGCAGCGCGCCGAACAGGTTCAGCACCGACGACGGGTCGGGCGCCGAGAGGTCGCGGATCCAGCCGATCCAGGGCTGGTGGCGCAGCTCGAGGGTGACGAAGATCACCTTGTAGAGCGAGAACCAGATCGGGATCTGCAGGAAGATCGGCAGACAGCCCGAGGCGGGGTTCACCTTCTCGCGCTTGTACAGCTCCATGATCTCGACCTGCTGCTTCTGCTTGTCGTCGCCGGCGCGCTCGCGGATCTTTTCCATCTCCGGCTGCAGCTCGCGCATCCGCGCCATCGAGACGTAGGATTTGTACGCCAGCGGGAACAGGATGAACTTGATCACGACGGTGAGCCCGATGATCGCCCAGCCCATGTTGCCGATCAGCGCGTGGATGTGGTGGAGCAGCCAGAACATCGGCTTGGTGATGAAGAAGAACATCCCCCAGTCGATCGAGTCGATGAACTTGTAGACCCCGCCGTCGCGTTCGTAGGCGCGGATCGTCTCCCATTCCTTGGCGCCGGCGAACAGCCGGGTGGTGCTGCTGGCGGAGGCGCCGGGGGCCACTTCCACCGTCGCCTGTTTCATCCAGGCGGAGTACCGGTCGGAAGCCTCGTCATAGGTATGCACCGCCTCGGCGCTGGTCCCCGCTTCCGGGATCAGGACCGACATCCAGTAATGGTCGGTCATCCCGACCCAGCCGGTGCCGTCGAGCTGGAACACCTCGGCATGCGCGCCCCAGGCGGGGTCGGCCTCGAGGTCGGTCATCTTCTTGTACTTGGTCTCGTGCAGCTCGGTCGCGGTCTGGGCGATCGGGCCTTCCTGCAGGATGTAGAACCCGGTCAGGTCCTCCGGCGTGCCGTGGCGCGAGACCACGCCGTAGGGGGCGAGCCGCTGGGTGCTGTCGGAGCCGTTCTCGACCGACTGCGTCACCGTGAACATGTACTTGTCATCCACCGCGATGCTGCGGCGGAAGGTCATGCCCTTGGCGTTGGTCCAGGCCAGCGTGATCGGCGTGTCGGGGGTGAGGGTCTCGCCCTCCTCGAGGGTCCATTCCGTGAGCGCCCCGGGCACGTCCGCGTTTTCCAGCGCCCCGCCCGGCGCCCAGCCGTAGAGCGCATAATAGGCGTGGTCGTCGCCCGCCGGTTTCAGCAGCGTGACGGTGTCGGCGCCGGGGGCGATGGTTTCGCGGTACTGCTTCAGGTGCAGATCGTCGATCCGGCCGCCGACCAGGGCGATCGTGCCGGAGAGGTCGGGGGTTTCGATGGCGATCCGCGGGGTCTCGGCAAGCGCCTGCGAGATGGTCTCGGCCGGGGCCGCGGCGGTGTCGCCCGCCGCCCGGTGGCCGCGAGGCGGCGGGGTGGCGACGCCCCGCAGCGGTGCCGTCGGCGGTCTGCCCCGCGACCGGCGCCGATGTGTCGACGACCGGTTCCGCGGGCGGGAAGATCAGGTACCAACCGGTGATCACGAGAAAGCTCAGGACGAGCGCGATCACGGTATTCGACGTCTGGTTGTTCATGTCTCAGCCCTGGTCACTGGTCGTTTCCGGTGAGGGAGGTTCAACAGGGGAGGGCCAGAAAGGTCAAGCGGTTTTCCCTTGATCGTTGGGGAATGGAGCCTGACAGAAGCGCGCGGTCGGCGGTGGTTCGGCGCCGGTCCGGGTCGATGCGCGCGGCCGGCCGCCGGGGCGTCGATGGCCGCCGACGGTACCCGCGCCCGTCGAGGCGGTCGGCCCGGAAGCAGCGCGCGATTGCCGCCCGCGACGGCGGTGTCCGGTGCACAGCGCGGGCGGCAGCCGTCCGGGCCTCGGGGCGCTTCGGGGCGCCGGCGGTCAGCCGGTCCGGTGCGGCAGGCCGAGCGGCGGGGCGAGCCGGGTGCGGTAGGCGGTGATCCAGGCCGCGGTTTCCTCGAGAGGCATCGGCCGGGCGATCGAGTAGCCCTGGACGTGGCTGCAGCCGAGCTGGGCCAGCAGCGCATGCTCGCCGTGGCTCTCCACACCTTCGCCGAGCGTGTCCAGCCCGAGCCGGTCGGCCATCGTCAGGATCGCCGCCACCATGTTCTGCTGGTCGCGGTCGGTGTCGATATGGGTGATGAAACTGCGGTCGATCTTGATCCGGTTGACGTCGAATCGGCGGATATTCGCGATCGAGGCATGGCCGGTGCCGAAATCGTCGAGGTCGATCGAGCAGCCGAGCCGCGACAGCGCGGCGATGTTGCGCGTCGTCATGTCGTCGTCGGATTGGGCGACCACGTCTTCGAGCACTTCGACCGTCAGCCGGGCGGGGTCGATCTCGAACCGGTCGAGCTCCCAGCGGACCTTGTCGAACAGCCGCGGGTTGCGCAGCTCGTCGGTCGAGAAATTCACCGACACCCCGGGCACGTCGAGCCCGGCGCGATCCCAGTCGCGCAGCGCCGTGAGCGCCTGGAACAGCATCACCTCGCCCAGCCGGTCGAACAGCCCGGCCCGCGCGATCGCCGGCAGGAAGGCGCCCGGCGAGATCATGCCGCGCGTCGGATGATGCCAGCGGGCCAGCGCCTCGAACCCGGTCACGGCGCCGGTATCGGTCGAGACCTGCGGCTGGTACCAGGGGCGGATCTCGCCGTTTTCCAGCGCCCGGACCACCTCGCGGGTCATGTCGTCGGGCACCTCGACCCGCGGCCGCATGCCGCGGGCAAAGGCCCGCACCGTGCCGGGGCCGGCATTGCGCGCTTCCTCGAGCGCGCTTTCGGCGGCGGCCAGAAGGCTTCGCCGGTCGCGTCCGGCACCCGGCTCGGCAGCGCGAAGCCGACCGAGGCGGTGATCAGAACCCGCGTCCCGTCGAGCGAGATCGGGTCGGTGAGCGCCTCCTGCATGCGCGCGGCGAGCTGGATCACGGTCTCGAGGTCGACCCGCGGGGTGCGGGCGAGCGCGAGCCCGTAGAGCCCGGGCCGATCCTGGCCACCACGTCGGTCTCGCGCAGCACGCCGATCAGCCGGTCGGTGGCCTGGCGCTGGATGGTTTCGGCCCCGGCTTCGCCATAGAGGTCGCGAAACCGTGCAAACCCGTCGATCTCGATGAGCACGGCGATCCGCGCGTCCTCGTCCGAGGCGACCCCGCCTGTCAGCCCCTCGCCGAGGGCGCGCAGGAGCGCGTCGCGCCGGGGGAGGCCGGTCACCGGGTCGCGCCGCACGCCCCGGGTCTGGCTCCGCGACAGGATGATCACGAAGGCGAAGACGGCCGGGAAGATGACCGCGGCGGTGAGCAGCACGCCCTCGCCGCCGAACCAGTAGGCGCCAAGCATCAGCGCGGGCAGGAATGCCGCGACCTGCGGGCCGGTGAACGCGCCGCGGATGCCGGACCACCAGGCACCCGACAGCAATCGACTGGCTCTGACCATGACATTACCTCCACCAGGGGTCTCGCCTCAGGGATCAACCCTATGGCGAACCCGTCAACCCAGGGTTAACGCGGAAGCCGAATTTTCATGTTTTGTCCGTTTTGTTCCCGCTTCGGTCCTGCGAACGGCGCCGCTTCAGTCCGGCGCGCGGTCCAGCCCGGCGAAATCGAACAGCGATGGGTCGAGCAGATGCGACGGCCGCGCGTTGCTGAGCGCCTTGAACATCTTCTGCCGCCGCCCGGGCGCGCGGCGTTCCCACTCGTCGAGCATCGCCTTGATCTGCTGGCGCTGCAGCCCGTCCTGGCTGCCGCAGAGATCGCAGGGGATGATCGGGTAGTTCATCGCCGTCGCGAACCGGGCGCAATCCGCCTCGGCGACGAAGGCGAGCGGCCGGTAGACGAACAGATCGCCCTCCTCGTTGAGGAGCTTCGGCGGCATCGTCGCCAGCCGCGAGCCGTGGAACAGGTTGAGAAAGAAGGTCTCGAGGATGTCGTCGCGGTGATGGCCGAGCACCACCGCCGAACAGCCCTCTTCGCGGGCGATCCGGTAGAGGTTGCCGCGCCTGAGCCTCGAGCACAGCGCGCAATAGGTTCGGCCCTCGGGGATCTTGTCCATCACCACCGAATAGGTGTCCTGGTACTCGATCCGGTGCGGCACCTGCATCCGCTCGAGAAACTCCGGCAGCACCGTCGCGGGAAACCCGGGCTGGCCCTGGTCGAGGTTCACCGCCAAGAGCTCCACCGGCAGCAGCCCGCGCCACTTGAGCTCGGTGAGCGCCGCCAGCAGAGTGTAGCTGTCCTTGCCGCCCGACAGCGCCAACAGCCACTTGGCGCCGGGCTGCACCATGCCATAGGCGTCGATCGCCTCGCGCACGCTGCGCACGATCCGCTTGCGGAGCTTCTTGAACTCCGTCGAAGTCGGCGCATCGGCGAGCAACGGGTGGATATCGTCGGTATTGTCGAACATGCTGCCCACATAGTGCCAAGCCCACCCCGGGAGCAAGAGAGATGGAACTCAGGAAGCTCGACCCCGCGAAAGATGCCGTCCTCGTCGCCCGGCTGTTCCTGCAGTCGGCCGATTTCGTGCGGCTGACCGAGGGGGTCGATCCCGGCCCGCCGCAGGTGGCGCAGTTCTTCAAGCGCGTGCCGCCGGGGGGCGATCTCGCCGACTCGCTGAAACTCGGCCTGTTCGACGGGCCGGTGCTGCTCGGGATCGCCGATCTCGGCTACGGCTATCCGGCGCCTGACGACGCCTATATCGGGCTCCTGCTGTTCGCCCCGGAGGCGCGGGGGCAGGGCTATGGCAAGGCCCTGCTGGCGCTGATCGAGGAGGAGGCGCGGGCGCACGGGTCGAAACGGATCTTCGCCGGCGTCGTCGAGATCAATGCGCCCGCCCGGGCCTTCTGGCTGCGCGAGGGCTACCTGCCGGTGGCCCACCGCACGCTGCGGGTGGGGGCCTTGACCCACCGGGTCGACCGGATGGCCAAGACGCTCGGGCGCTGAGCCTCAGATGTCCGACAGCGGCGCCACGTCCACCGTCCCCGGCCGCCGTTTGCGCCGCCGCTCGCGCTGCATGGTGTAGAGCCCGGTCGCGACGATGATCGCGGTGCCGAACCAGGTCCAGCCGTCGGGGAACTGGCCGAAGACGAGGTAGCCGTAGATCGAGGACCAGAGGATCAGCGAGTATTGCGCCGGGGCCACCACCACCGCCTGGGCGATCTCGAGCGCGCGCACGATCAGGTACTCGCCGAGCCCCGCCAGCGCGGCGATGGCCGCCATCAGCGCCAGCGTCCTGACGCTGCCGGGCGTCGTCCAGATGAAGGGCTGGGCGAGGGTCAGCACGGCCGAGCCGACGAATGCGGTGTAGACGACGGTGGTCGCGGTGCTGTCCTGGGCGGTGATCACCCGCGACAGCACCTGGCGGCTCGCGAACAGGACCGAGGCGACCACGACCAGCAGCATCGCCGGGTGAAACGTGCCGAAGCCCGGGCGGATCACGATCAGCGTCGCGACGAAGCCGATTGCGATCGCCGCCCAGCGATGCACGCCGACCGGTTCGCGCAGCACCAGCGCACCGAGCACGGTGACCACGAATGGGGCCACGAAGGACACCGCGACCGCGTCGGCCAGCGGCACGTGGCGCACACCGAAGATGAACAGCGCCGCGGAACTGGCGGCAAGCACGCCGCGCACCACCTGCAGCCCCGGGCGGCGGCTCGCGAGCACCCCGCGCCCCTGTCTCAGGATCAGGACCAGCGCGATGGCGACGAGGCCGAGCTGCCGCGTCCAGACGATCTGGAGCGGGTGCAGCTCGGCGGTGAGGAATTTCGCGATCGTATCGACCGCGGCAAAGACGAAGAACCCCGCCAGCATGACTGCGAGGCCGCGGGGGTTGTCGGGCGTGGGGCCGGGCACACGGTCGGGCGCATGGGGAGGCGCGGGGTCGGGCGTGGGGCCGTCGCGGGACGGGTCAAGCTCCTGCGCGGCGGGCGCACCCAGGGGATGGGGCATGGTCGGGTCTCCTGCCCGGGCGCGGAAGGCGCGGAGGGCCAGGCCCGGATGATGTCACCGGGCGGTCGGTGAAATCAATGGGGCGCGGGCCGGGAGGGTCGGACGCCGCCTGCGCCGCCGCCGCGATGGGGTCGGATCAGGGCGTGCGCCGCAACGGGCGCGGCCCTCGGCGCGCCGGTCGCGACACGGAACCTTCGAGTGCCCGGGAAACGTGTCGCCCGGACGGGCGGGGCCAGGGCCACGCCCTTACCGGATCTCCCAGTAGCGGCGCATTTCCAGCTCTGCCGGCGGCAGGCCGACGTCCCGGCGCAGCGTGTCGGGCACGAGGGGCCGGGCCCTGTGCCGCCGGGCGGAGAGCGCGCCGATGAGCGCGCGCGCGACGGTCGCCGCGCCGTGGATGTCGATGAGCCGGCGCATTTCCGCGACGGGCGGGTTCGCAGACAGCATTGCCATGGTCTTTCTCCATTCGATTTCTGATTCGGGGGCAGGATCGGACCTCAAGTTCGCTTGAGGTCAAGCGCCGATCCCGCCCCCTGGGGCACGCGTTCCGGGCAAGCGCCGCCGCTCGGCGGCAGACCCGGAACGCCTGCGGTTACATCCATGGGCCCCTGAGGACGGGGGGCGGTTCGCCGCGCTCCGCAAGCCCGATATCCCGGCGCAGGTGGTCGGGCATGTCGGCGACATGCGTCTTGCGCCTGGCACTGCCGCGCAGCGCCTTGAGAAAGGCGATGAAGGCGACCCAGGCGCCATGCCGGTCGATCAGGATTTCCATGGTGACGTGCGGTGGCACGGTCCGGGTGAGGGTGGTCAGCTGTTGCATCTTCATATGCCGGCACGTGGCACGCACCGGTCCCTGTTGCTGGTTGAGAAAGGGCCGTCGCGACGCAATTCGGGCGTGGGTCGGGCGCGGGTGCTAGAGATGTTGGGATGGCCCCTCAGGGGCCGGGGTTCAGCAGGTGCGGTTGCCGGTCACGGTGCCGAGAACGGCGCTCACGGCGCCCGCAGCGGTCCCGAACGCCAGGCGTTTGGACCAATCCGAGGCCTGGAAATCCGCGCGGAGCGCGGCGGCGCCATAGAGCCCGACACTGTGGAAGGCGTGAACGATTGCAGTCATGAAGCGCCCTCCCTTGCTGAATGTGTCGGACGCCGGTTGCTTAGCACCGATGGGCAGAATCACAAAACGAAAAGTGACAACATGTCGCGGCCGTGGCCCGTTGGCCGCGACGGACGGGCGCGGATGTCTCCGGGCCGGGCCGGAAATCCGCGCCGGACTGTCTCAGTCCTCGGCCTTGCGGGCGTCCGTCCCGCCTTCCGGCCATGGTCCGGCCGGCTTTCCCCGGCGTGGGGTAGGGAGGTGACCGCGTCCCGATCCGGTCCGGTCCCGCCGTGGGTCCCGGGCCGACCGCCCGGCTCCGGCACCGGGTCGTAGCCCGACCCGCCCAGCGGGTGGCAGGACAGGATGCGTTTGGTCGCCAGGTAGCTCCCCGGAGGCCCCGTGTTTCTCCAGCGCTTCGAGCGCATAGGCCGAACAGGTCGGCTGATAGCGGCAGGAATGCCCGACCCAGGGGCTGAGCAACAGCCGGTAGGCACGGACGGGCAGCGAGAGGAGGGTGGCAAGCGGGGTCATCTGCGCCATATGGGCATGGCCGGGGGCGGAAACAGGGGCACGCGCCCGCGACCTTTGCCCGCACCCCGCCGCGATATCCCGCGGGATGTCCGGCAGGCCCGCTTCCCCGCGCAGGCGCCGCGCCGGCGGCTCTTTCACCCGGTTCGCGCGGGCGAAGTTCAGTTAGCGCTATCATGAATGAAAACAGAAGGTTGACCCGGTGTGCGAGCTCGCCCGCCGCGCTCCCCCCGGTTCCGACCCGCAGCCGGCCCCTTCTTTGGTCCGGAAATACCTCGGGGGTTAGGGGGGCAGCGCCCCCGGCCTGCCCGCCGCAGGCGCGCCGCCAAAGGCGTCGGATCGCCCGCGTCAGCGGGCGAAACCCAGTCTCACGGCCCGGAAAACCGCCGGGCGGAGCCGCTCAGTAGCCGCCCTTGCGCTTGCTCTCGGGCAGGCCCGCGATCCGGCCGCCCTGCTTCGACGGGTCCATCGGGAACAGATCGTACAGGTCGCCCTGCTTGATCTTCTCGCCCCAGGCATCGCTCATCGCCTTGATGATCGCGCGGGTGTTGGGCTGGTTCTCGCGGTTCTCGAAATACTCTTCGCGCAGGTAGTTGATCAGGTCCCAGTGCCGCTCGGTCAGTTCCGGAATGTCCTCCGCCGCCGCCATCGCCCGGGCGAGATCTTCCGACCAGTCTTCCTGGTTGACGAGAAAGCCGGTCGCGGTGGTTTCGATCGACTGGCCGTTGAATTCGAATGCCATCATGTCCTCCCTTGGTGCATTCCATGGTGCCGTCCGTCCGCCTGCCGGATCCCGGCACGAACATTCAAAGATCACGATATACGATTTCCATCCCCGGGGCCAAGAGGCAAGAATGGTCCGCCGGACGCTGTCAGGCGGTCTTGCGCGGCGCGTGGACCCGGTCCAGCGCGGCGGCGAGGTCGGCTTCCATCGCGGCGAACCCGCGGGCGACGGTCTCGTAGCGCCGCGCGACCAGGACGTAGTCCCAGCCGGCGCAGCCCCGGGCCGCCAGCACGCTGCGGGCCAGCGCCCGGAGCCGGCGCTTGGCACGGTTGCGGGCGACCGCGTTGCCGACCTTTTTCGAGGCGGTGAAGCCAACGCGGATTGCGGCGGCAGAGATCGCCCCGGGGGCCTCCTCCGGCCCCCTGCGGCGGGCCTGGAGCAGGAAGGCGGGGGCGGGGGCCTTGCGGGCCCGGGCGCAGGCGAGGAAATCGGCGCGCTTCGTGAGCACCTGCAAGGCGCCGCCCGCGCAAACGGAAGCCGCCGGCGGCCTGTCCTCGTGGGCGGCCCCCGGCGGCATCAGTTTTTCCCTGTCTGGACGATCGCTCAGGCGGTCGCTCAGGCGCTCAGGCGCTTGCGGCCACGTGCGCGGCGCGCGTTCAGAACCTTGCGGCCACCCTTCGTCGCCATGCGCGCACGGAAGCCGTGGCGGCGCTTGCGAACCAGGTTCGAGGGTTGAAAAGTGCGTTTCATCGCCCGTCTCCGTCACACATGCCCGCAAATCCCGGTGGATTCGGGGCAGATCCATTCGAAGCCCGGTCTATAGGCGCGGTTACCGGGCAAGTCAAACCTCGAAATCCGGAAATCGGGGGGCGGGCAGGTTGATGCGGGCCCCGGCGCAGGATCGCGGGCCGGTCCCGGCAGAACCATGACCATGGACGCCGACAGCGCCCTATTTTGCGCGGCGCGATGCCGGCAGGCCGTGATCCCGGCCGGCCCGGCCCGCGACCTCCCGGTGCCCGCACGGCGACCGGCACGACGCACTTCTGTAACAATCGGGCGCGCGGGATCAATCGGGCGTGAGACGGTGCGGGCGGCTCTGGGCTTTGCCGCCCGTAAGCCCCATGTTGCCGGCCAACCCGGAGAGACCATGCCCGAACCCCGACCCAGCCCGATCCGACTCCTGCCGATCCTCGCCATCGCGATCGCTGCGCTGGCCGGGGTGATCTGGCTGCGTCCCTATGTCGGTTTCGACCAGTTGGCGGCCCACCGCGAAGCGCTAGAAGCCTTCGTCGCGGACCATTACGGGCTCGCGGTCGCGCTTTTCCTCGCGGTCTATGTCGCCCTCGTCGGGCTGTCGCTGCCGGGGGCCACTGTCGCCACCCTCGCCGGCGGCTTCCTGTTCGGGCTGTTTCCCGGCGTGTTCTATAATGCCGGCGCCGCGACGCTCGGGGCGGTGCTGATCTTCCTCGCCGCCCGCATGGGGCTGGGCGAACGGCTCTCGGCCCGCTTCGATGCCTCCTCGGGCAAGATCGGCCGGCTCAAGCGCGGGCTCGACCGCGACCAGTGGTCGGTCCTGTTCCTGATGCGCCTCGTGCCGGTGGTGCCGTTCTTCGTCGCCAACGTGATCCCCGGCCTGCTGGCGGTGCCGCTGCACCGCTATGTCGTCACCACGGCGCTGGGCATCCTGCCGGGCGCGGTCGTCTACACCTCGGTCGGCGCCGGGCTGGGCGAAGTCTTCGACGACGGAAGGCGCCCCGACCTCGGGGTGATCTTCGAGCCGCATATCCTGTTGCCGCTGCTCGGCCTCAGCCTGCTCGCCGCCCTGCCGATCCTGATCCGTCCGTTCCGGAAAAGCCCTGCATGACGGTGCTGACGCCGGACCTCTGTGTCATCGGCGCCGGGTCGGGCGGGCTGTCCGTCGCGGCCGGTGCGGTGCAGATGGGCGCAAGTGTCGTGCTGATCGAGCGGGGCGCGATGGGCGGCGATTGCCTCAACACCGGCTGCGTGCCGTCGAAGGCGCTCCTGCACGCCGGCGCCGCGGGGCGCGACTGGACAGAGGCCCACGACCATGTGCGCGCGACCATCGAACGGATCGCGCCGCACGATTCAGTCGAGCGCTTCGAAGGCCTCGGCGTGACGGTGCTGCAAGGATCTGCCCAGTTCACCGGCCCGGATCGGGTGGCGGTCGGCGAGACGACCGTGCAGGCGCGCCGTTTCGTTGTCGCGACCGGCTCGCAGCCGGCCGTCCCTGAGATCCCGGGGCTCGCGGCGCTGCCCTACCTCACCAACGAGACGATCTTCGATCTGCCGGAACGGCCCCGCCACCTACTGGTGCTCGGCGCCGGGCCGATCGGGATCGAGATGGCGCAGGCGCACCGCCGGCTGGGCTGCGCGGTCACGGTGATCGAGGCGGCGAGCCCGCTGGGCCGCGAGGATGCCGACGCCGCCGCCCTCGTGGTCGCGGCGCTCGACGCCGAAGGGGTGCGGATCCTCGAAAACACCGCCGTGACGCAAGCGCGGCCGCACCCGGACGGCATCGCGCTCGACACCTCGGCGGGCGAGATCGCCGGCACGCACCTGTTGGTGGCGACCGGGCGCCGGCCCTCCATCGCCACGCTGGGGCTCGACAAGGCCGGGGTCGAGACCGGGCCTGGTGGCATCGTCACCGACGCCGGGCTGCGCACGACCAACCGCCGGGTCTATGCCATCGGCGACGTCACCGGCGGGGCGCAGTTCACCCACGTGGCCGGCTACCAGGCCGGGCTGGTCGTCCGCTCGGCGCTGTTCGGCCTGCCCGCCCGCGCCCGCACCGACCATATCCCGCGCGCGATCTACACCAGCCCCGAGCTCGCCCAGGTCGGCCTGACCGAAGCCGAGGCCCGGGCGCGGCACGGGTCGACGCTCGACGTGATCACCGCCGAGGTCGCGGCCAACGACCGTGCCGCCGCCAGCGGGCGCGACAGCGGGTTTCTCAAGGTGATGGTCGTCCGGGGCCGCCCGGTGGGCGCGACGCTGGTGGGCGAAGACGCGGGCGAGCAGATCGCCTTCTGGGCGCTGGCGCTGGCCGCGCGGCTCAAGATGAGCGCGATTGCCGGGACGGTTCTGCCCTATCCGACCGTCGCCGAACTTTCAAAGCGCGCGGCGGGTGCCTATTTCTCTCCACGACTGTTTGGTAATCTCTGGGTCAAGCGGGTCGTGCGGGCGGTGCAGCGGTTCGTGCCGTGATCGCCCGCTCCTGATCTTCCGCCCCTGACCCACCCCGCGAGGCGTGCATGTTCAACTCGTTGTCCGGCCGGTTCCTGGTGCTCACCATCGCCTTCGTCATGCTGGCGGAGGTGCTGATCTTCGTGCCGTCGATCGCGGCGTTTCGCGAGGACTACCTCAAGACCCGGCTCGAACGCGCCCAGATCGCCTCGCTGGCGCTGCTCGCCGACGACATGATCGACCCCGAGCTGGAGCAGGAACTGCTGACCACGGCCGAGGTCTACAACGTGGTGCTTTTGCGCGAGGAATCGCGCGAGCTGATGCTGTCGTCGCCGGTGCCGAGCCCGGTCGTCGCCACCTACGACCTGCGCGATCCGAGCCGGTTCGAGCTGATCCGCGACGGGCTCGTCAGGCTGTTCCGACCGCAGAACGAAGTGATCCGGGTGATCGGCGCGCCGGTGCGGATGGGCGGGATCGAGATCGAGGTGACGATGCCGACCGCGCCGCTGCACGCGGCGATGTTGAGCTACAGCCGCAACATCCTGTGGCTGTCGCTGGTGATCTCGGGCATCACCGCCGGGCTGCTGTTCCTTGCGGTGCGGATGCTGTTCGTGCGCCCGATCAAGACCGTGGTCGGCTCGATGATCTCCTACGCCCAGGCGCCCGAGGACGCGCGGCGGGTGTTCGAGCCCTCGTCGAAACTGCGCGAACTGCGCGAGGCGGAACAGGCGCTGCACGACATGCAGACCCAGCTCTCCGCCGCGCTCAAGCAGAAGGAGCGGCTCGCCCAGCTCGGCGGCGCCGTGGCCCGGATCAGCCACGACCTGCGCAACATCCTCACCACCGCACAGCTCTTTGCCGACCGGGTGGAGATGAGCGAGGATCCCGGCGTGCAGCGCACGGTGCCGAAGCTGATCGGCTCGATCAACCGGGCGGTGAACCTGACCGAGGCGACGCTGTCCTTCGGCCGCGCCGAGGAGCCGCCGCCGCGGCTGACCCGGGTGTCGCTCGCCGAGATCGTCGAGGACGTGGTCGAAAGCGAGCGCCTCGCCACCGGCGATCACGACATCTCCTATGGCGCCGACGTCGCCAGCACCCTGTCGGTGCGGGCCGATCCGGAACAGCTCTACCGCATCCTGCGCAACCTCGTGCGCAACGCCCGCCAGGCGATCGAGGCGAGCGGCGCCGCGGGCGAGATCCTGGTGGCGGCCGAAGAGGGCCCGGCGGAATGGACGATCACCGTCACCGACACCGGGCCCGGGCTGCCGCCCAAGGCGCAGGAGACCCTGTTCCAGCCGTTTGCGGCCGGCGGGCGCAAGGGCGGCACCGGTCTCGGCCTCGCCATCGCCGACGATCTCGCGCGCGGCCATGGCGGCCGGCTCGAGCTGGTGCGCACCGGGCCGGAGGGCACGCGCTTCGCAATTCACCTGCCGCGCGGCATCGACGGGGCCGCCGCCGGGGCGAATGTCGGGGCGTGAAATACCCTTGCATCCCCGGACGAGGACCGTTACATCCCCGCTACCCGCGCGCTGGTAGCTCAGTTGGATAGAGTACTTGACTACGAATCAAGGGGTCGGGGGTTCGAATCCTCCCCAGCGCGCCACTCCCTTCCGCAACGCATTGATAACGCTTCCGATGTTTTCCGGTTTGCCACTTGGCGCGGGACGGTTTGCCGGTTTCGTTCTTTGCTCTTCACCGCCTCCGGCGCGTCCCTCCCCATCAGCCTTCGGAACCGTCGGACGGGCATGCCACCCGTTGCGGCGGAACTTGCGGACCGGCTGAAACAGGACGTTCCAACTCGTTTGACCGCTTTCCGGTCCGTTTCGGGCCGCGCGCCGGCGGCCGGCGTTCCGTGCGTCCGGGACTGCGGGTCGGGGTGGGGCGTTCCGATGCCCCCGAAACGCTCTTGCGAGCCCGTCCAGATATCGCCAGGACGTGACTTCCCCCTGCCAATCCAGCCACGCTGACCGGGCAGAGCACGACCGCGCGGTGCGCGCAGGGAAACCTTCACAAAGGCGCCCGGAAAGACCCGGAGCCGTGCAGCTGCTCAGACTTTGGTCCGTATCCTTGTCCTGCGCCCATGCTATTGTTCCTTCATGACAATGCCGCAGTTCCGAGAGGCCGGTTGGGGCCGATGGTCGTTGCCCTTCCAGTTTCTGCTGGCGGGTGCGGTGGTCATGGTGCTGGCCATGCTTTCGGTCGGGTTCTGGGTCTCGGCGCGGATCGAGCAGGGGGTCGTGCAAAGTTCGGCGGTTGCCGCGGCCGATTACGTCGAGACCTTCATCGCCCCGCTGGGCGAGGATTTCGCGAACGGCCCGCCGCTGGCGGAGCCGGCCCGGCGCGCCCTCGAGGAGGCGTTTTCCTCGCCGTCGGTGGCGGAACGCATCGTGTCCTACAAGATCTGGCGCCCGGGCGGGCTGGTGCTGATGGCGTCGGATGCGGAGATCGTCGGCAAGCGGTTCGACGAGGCGGAGGACCTCAAGCGCGCCTGGACCGGTCACGTCGCCGCCTCCTATGAGGATTTCGACGATGACGAGGACGACCGCGAGGCGGCGCTCGGGATACCGCTGCTCGAGGTCTACAGCCCGTTGCACGCCTATTTCTCCGGCGAGGTGACCGCCGTGGTCGAGTTCTACCAGAACGGCACCGCGCTGGCGGAGGAGCTGTCCGACGCGCGGCGCAAGAGCTGGCTGGTGGTCGGGGGGGCGTTCCTGACCAGCGGTCTGCTCCTGTTCGGGATCGTCCAGGCCGGCGGGCGCACGATCGACCGCCAGCGCAGATTGCTCGAAACCCAGCTGCAGGAGACGCGCGCCGTCTCGGCGCAGAACGCGGAGCTGAAACGCCGGGTGGTCGCCGCCTCGTCGCGGGCCACGGCGCAGACTGAACGGGCCATACGCCAGCTCGGCGCCGACCTGCACGACGGGCCGGGCCAGCACCTGGCCCTTGCCGCCCTCAGGCTCGACGCGCTGCTCCCGGAAACGGCCCGCGGCGGCGAGGACGCGCGGGCGGTGCGGGCGTCGCTCGACCAGGCGCTCGCGGAGATAAGGGCGCTGTCCCGCGGCCTCGCGATCCCCGATCTCGACGGGATCGACATGGCCACGGCGATCGAACGCGCCGTGCAGGAGCACCGGAAAAAGACCGGGATGGAGGTCGCGCTCAAGGGCGTTCCACCGCGAAACGGGGGCTACGATTATGCCCGCAAGCTCTGCGCATACAGGTTCCTGCAGGAAGCGCTCTCGAATGCCGCGCGGCATGCCGGGACCGATGCCGTGACCGTGCGGGTCGGGACCGGCGCCGCGGGCCTGGCGATTTCGGTGCGCGACGAGGGGCAGGGCTTCGACCGCGCCGACGCGCTGCGGCTGCGCCAGGATGGCGGCCAGGGCCTGCTCGGCCTCATCGACCGGGCCGAAAGCCTTGGCGGGACCATCGAGATCGACAGCGCGACGGGACGCGGCGCCTGTATCACCCTGACCCTGCCGATGGAGGACCCCCCGGTATGAGTATCCGCATCATCCTTGCCGACGATCACCCGATCTTCCGCGACGGGCTCGTGCACAGTATCGAGGAAACCGGCGACTTCGAGGTCGTGGGCGTCGGCGCAAGCGCCGATGACGCGGTGCGGCTGTCGGCCGAACACGCGCCGGACGTCGCCCTTCTCGATCTGTCGATGCCGGGCGGCGGCATCTCGGCCGCGCGGACCATCACCGAAGCCGGAAGCGCGCGGCATGTGGCGATGCTCACGGTGTCCGAAGACGACACCGACGTGACGGCGGCGCTGGGCGCCGGGGCCATCGGCTACATCCTGAAGGGGGTGTCCGCCGAGGAGCTGCGCCGCGCGCTCGCCCGGATCGCCCGAGGCGAGGCGCATATCACCCCGGCGCTCGCGGCTCAGGTGCTGACGCTCATGCGGGCGCCGCGCAAGACCGAACCCGCGCCGATCGACACGCTGACCAAGCGCGAGGAAGATATCCTCCGGCGGGTGGCCAAGGGGATGTCGAACCGCGAGATCGCGGACGAGCTGTCGCTCCAGGAAAAGACCGTGAAGCATTACATGACCGAGATCCTCGGCAAGCTTCATGCCCGCAACCGGGTCGAGGCGGCGATAATCGCCCACGAGGCCTGGCGGGAGGGCTGAGACCCAGCGCCCGGCCAGCGCGCGCAGCCGGGCGCGGTCCGCGTCGGTCGCCGCGCGCTCGACCGCGACATGGCCGTAGCGGTCCTTGAGACTGTACCGGTTGCGCTCGACGGCTTCGGTCCAGCCGTTGGTGTATTCGACGATCACGTCGTTGCCGCGCAGGCGGATCGTTTTCGGAACGCCGGTGGCGGCGGCGTCGGGCGCGGTCTTGGTCGCGGTCGCGACGGCGCGCCCCCCTGCCAGGGCGCGCAGCCGCACCAGATCGGCGCCGATCGCGGCGCGGCTGTCCAGCACCCGGCCGGAGGCATCCTCGCGCCGGTACATCCCGTTTGCCAGCACTTCGCGGTTAAGCCGTCGCGGTAGATGACGTTGATCCCGGTGGCGGTCAGCTCGACCCGGCCCACGTCGCCCGGATCGTCGCCCGACCCCGACCCGTGACGGCCGTCCGACCCGGCGGATACCGCCGCACCGTCGTCGCGGTCGTCATCGCGATCGTCGTCCTCGCGTTCGTCCCCGTCCTTGTCCTCGCGATCGTCGTCCTCTTCGTCGCGATCATCATCGTCGTCCTCGTCCTCGTCCTCGTCCTCGTCGCGGGTGCCGTCCTTTTCCCTTGCCGCTCTTGGCATGGGCCGCGGCGGGGTCGAGCCGAAAGCCGTCCGCGCCGATGTCGAAGGTCACCGGCACGGCGGTGGCGAGGGCCGCGAGCACCAGGCAGGCGGCGAGGCGGCGGCCGATGGGTGAGGCGAGGGATCGGGGCGAGGGGGTCATGGCCTGTCCTTGACAGGAAAGCGGTGCGCGCACATCGGACCAAGGTCCGACGAAGGCGGGGAAGCGCGGGCGGGAGACCGCGCTTCCCCTGGGTGCCGCCGGGGGTTGGTCGGCACCAAAAAGGGTAGTGTTCAGAGGCGGCACTCGGGGTGCTCGAGCAGGTCGCGCGGATCGTCGCAACCGGAGCCGCCGGGGATCCGCACCTTGTCGCGCCCGGAGCCGGAGGTCGACGTCGCCGGTTTGTCGGTCGTGCCGCCGGTCGTGCACTCGGGGTGCTCGAGAATGTCGCGCGGGCTGTCGCAGCCGGAGCCGCCGGGAACGCGGACCTTGGAGCCGCCGCTCTTGGTTCCGCCGCGCTTGGCGCCGTCATCGCTGCCGCGCCCGCGGCCCTGGTCGTCGTCATCGTCGCGATCCCGGTCCCGACCGCGCTGGCCGGTGCCGGAGCGGCCCTGTTTCACGTCGATCAGGAGCGTGTCGGCATCGACGGTCAGGCCGGTGAAGCCGCCGGCGAAGCTGGGCGTCATCGACGCGAAGGCGGGCATGGTCGGAAGCGCGAGGGCCAGGGACAAAAGGCTGGCATTGAAGAGCTTGGTGGGGGTCACTGGAAATCTCCTTGGTGGTGTTTCGATGACACCAATCTGGCCCGGTCCGCGACGCGCCGCCTCCTGCGAAAGCCCGGGGATTTTCGGGCCGTTCGTCCAATGCCTTTTCGGACCTTGGTCTGAGCGCACCGGGGGCCCGGACCCCCCTTGCGCCCACCGTTCCGCGCTGAAGTCGCGGCCCGCGGTTTCGGCGAAGGCGCCGGAAATTCGACCGCCGCGCAATCGCCTGGATGCGGCTCCGGCGGGGTCGAATTCTCCATTTCCAAACCGGAAACAGGCCGATTTCTATGACCGAAAGTCAAATCGGCACCGGGAGTGTGCGTTGGCATCGGGTGACGCCGTTCGCCTCGGTGGCAGGGCGGCGGATATTCACTCGCCTATCGGTAGAAAGCGTTCCGATCGCGCCGCGACCGCTGCAATTCTCTCCGACCGGAAACCGAACGCTTTGCACGGGCAGGCTTGGATTATGGGCTAAATTGCTGTTAAATAATAATTATTTTGAATACTGCGCGAAATGCAGTGCAAAGACACACCGCTGCCGTTCGTTTCAAACGGATCGCAGCGACCGATCGCATCATGAGCGGGGCCAGGATGCGGGCCCGGCGGACGCGCGTGGATAGCGCCGATATGACCTCCTGCCTATGGCAGAATAAACGGCCGCAACGATCCTGAAGCATCGGCGGGTTGCCGAGAGCGGGATTGATTTCGGTCAATGCCCGTCTGTCCAAAAAATGGTAGTTATTATTTGATTATTTAGTGACTTCATCCGCGAGGCGCGGACCAGTTCATTGGGGGAGAAGTTACTATGGCAAACACATCACATGGCGACCTTTATGGTGATCTCTGGGTCCTTGCACGGGATCTCGATCCGTCCGACGGCGGTGGCAATGGTGAGCCGCTGCTGGACGAAAATGGCCAGATCATCCCGATCGGATACGACCCGGTAACCGGGGACACGTTCCCGATCTATCTCGAGGAGGGTACGGAAGGAGACTTCGAGGTCCCCGCCGACCTGCTCGACTACATCCAGGAAATCGAGCTTGAGCGGGCGAATATCATCCGGTCTCCGGAGCAGGTCGTGGCGAACGCGCTTGAGGAAGCGCTGGGCAAGATCGCCGCCGGGACGGAGATTTCCGCCGACGCATCGGGCCGCATCATGGTCGATGGGGTCCTGATCGACTCGCCGCGTGAATGCCTCGCGCTCTACATGCTGTTCATGAAGGCGGGGAATGCGGCCAGCTGGACCGAGGCGCAGCTCAATGCCGAAGCCAACCTGCCCGAGCCGCTCGCCGCCCTTCTCGACACCGGGTGGAACCCGACGGGCCTGCTCGCGGGCGTGTTCTCGAAATTCAACCCGGTCGGCATCGACGCCGTGATCACGGCCCACACGCTGATGGGGGTGAACGAGGTCACCGGTGGCGGCGGTGAAGGCCAGGTGATCGCGCATTACGGCTTCACCGACGGCGCCGGCGAGACCTTCGACTACGACCGTGTCGCGGCCTACGGCGATGTCTGGATCCAGTGGTACCAGGACATGGACGGCGACCCGAGCGATCTCGAGGCCGTGCAGCGCACGCTGCTCGACGTGATCTGGGGCAGCGACAATAACGGTGACGGGGTCAACGACGTCGGCACCGGGGTCGGCTGGGCCGACGAGTACCTGGCGCTGTCCGGCGATGGCCTGAGCTTCGAAAGGGTCAGCGGATCGACAGCCGGCATCAACGACTGGGCGCAATCGGTCGAAGATGCCCGGCAGGTCATCTTTACCATGCACGAGTTTACCGGCACGACGCAGATCGACGCGCCCGAGGCGACCGACGACGTGATCTTCGGCAGTTCCGCCGCCGACTACATCGCGTCCTGGGGCGGCAACGACCAGGTGTTTGCGCTCGGCGGGAATGACCTTGTCGATGCCGGCGACGGCAACGACACCGTCAAGGGCGGCGGTGGCGACGACCGGCTCGAAGGCGGGGCCGGGGACGACGTCGTCCGCGGCAATCTCGGCGACGACATCCTGTTCCGGGGCAGCGGCGACGACCGGCTCTACGGCGGCGGCGGCAATGACCGGATCTTCGGCGGCGGTGGGAACGACCTTCTCGAAGGCCGGGACGACGACGACGTGCTGGACGGCGGCGGCGGTGACGACGTGCTCGACGGTGGCGATGGCAACGACATCGTCAAGGGCGGGGCCGGCAGCGACATGCTGACCGGCGGAACCGGAAGCGACCGGTTCGTCTTCAGGCCCGGCGACGTCGGGACGGTCGACACCATCACCGACTTTTCGCTCGCCGATCTCGATGTGGTGATGCTGGCCCGGCTCGACGCGGATGTGACGACCGACGCCGATGAAGCCTTCACCTTCATCGACTATGCCGGGTTCACCGGCACCGCCGGCGAGCTGCGGGCGGTCGACCTTGTCGGTGTCCAGCGGATCGAAGGCGACATGGACGGCGACGGTGCGGCAGATCTCGTGTTCGACATGCTCGGGACCGAGCCCGCACAGGCCAGCTGGTTCGCGCTCTGACCGAACCTGGCCGCCGGCATGGGGTCCGGCGGCCGTTCACCGCAGACAAAAGATGCCAGCCCCGGTTCCGCCGGGGCTGGCGTCGGTTTGGGCTCCGGGCGGCGGTCACGTCACCTGCGATGCACCCGGGCTGGCCCCGTCTCAGCGCACCGAGCCGATCAGGTCCTCGACATGCGCCGGGCCGGTGGGCCGGATGCCGGTCGGGTTGAGCGCCTTGACCGCATAATAGCCGCGGGTGATGTGGTCCATGTTGACCGTCTCGGCGACCCCCGGCAGGCGGTAGATCCGGGCCATGTAGGCCGAAAGCCGGGGGTAATCGGCGATCTGGCGGCGGTTGGTCTTGAACAGCCCGTGATAGGCGGCGTCGAAGCGGATGAGGGTGACGAAGGTGCGGATGTCGGTCTCGGTCAGCCTGTCGCCGAACAGATAGGTGCCGGTGAGCCGGTCCTCGAGCGCGTCCAGCGTTTCGAACACCCCTTCCACCGCCTCGTCATAGGCCCCCTGCGTGGTGGCGAATCCGGCCTTGTAGACGCCGTTGTTGAGCCGGTCGTAGATCTCGGCATTGAGGGCGTCGATCTCGGGGCCGAGCTCGGCGGGGTAGAGCCGCAGATCGCTCGGTACCAGATGTTCGAAGGCGGTGTCGAACATCCGCAGGATGTCGGCGCTCTCGTTGTTCACCAGCACATCCTGTTTCATGTCCCACAGCACCGGCACCGTGGCGCGGCCGGTATAGGTCGGGTCGGCGCGGGTGTAGATCTCGTGCAGATAGCGCGCCCCGAACAACGGGTCGTCGTCGGAGCGGTCATAACCGCCGAAGGACCAGCCCTGGGGCGTCATCACCGGGTTGACCACGGTCACCGGAATGAGCCCGTCGAGCCCCTTGAGCTTGCGCGCCATCAGGGTGCGCGAGGCCCAGGGGCAGATGAAGGCGACATAGAGCCGGTAACGCCCGGCCTCGGCTTTGAATCCGCCCTCGCCCGTCGGGCCGGGCGCGCCGTCCGGTGTGATCCAGTTGCGGAAGCTCGACACCTGGCGCACGAACCGGCCCTTTTCGTCGGCCTTCTGCACCGGCTGCCAATCTTCCATCCATTTTCCGTCGACAAGCATGGCGGGGCCTCCTCAGGCGGGGTGAAAGATGAAGGAGCGCATCGACACCGAGCCGAGGTCGATCGCATCCGTCATGAAGGTGAGCGCGTCCTGGCGTCGGCCGCCCCCGCAATGGTCAAGGCGGGGAGGTAGTGGTCGACGGTCGGGTGGGCTTCGCGCAGGAGCGTGCCCAGCCCGTCGCGGTCGGCAAGAGCCGCGAAGTCGCGGCCGGCGAGCCGGTCGGCGAAGAGCGCGTCGAACTCCAGCGCGAAGTCATGCGGGCGCGCGTCCTTGCCCCAGCGGACGGCGCGCAGGTTGTGCACCACGTTGCCGGAGCCGAGGATCAGCACACCCCGGTCGCGCAGTTCGGACAGCGCCCGGCCGATTTCGAGCCTGGTAGGCGAGCGGCTGGGTCATGTCGATCGATACCTGGAAGACCGGCACGTTGGCTTCCGGGTAGAGGAACTGGAGCACCGTCCAGGCGCCGTGATCGGGGCCCCAGGTGTCGTCGGCCTCGCCGTGATGGCTGGCCAGAAGCGTGATCACTTCGCGCGCCGGGCCCGGCGCGCCGGGGGCGGTATATTGCTGGGCATACAGCGCGTCGGGGAAGCCGTAGAAATCGTGGATGGTTCGGGCTGCAGCCGTCACGTTCACCAGCGTGGTGCCGCGGCTCATCCAATGGGCCGAGACGACCAGGATTGCTGTGGGCTGCGGCAGGCTCCGGCCGAGCGCGCTCCAGGTCCGGCTGAATTCGGTGTCCTCGATGGCGTTCATCGGGCTGCCGTGGCCGAGAAAGACGACCGGCATCCGCGCGGTATGCGCAAGGCTGTCGCGCAGGTGTTCGAGGTCTTTGGCGATGCTCATCGGGGTATCCTCCGGGTGGGGGCGGGCCGCCGCGTGGGCGGCCCGGGATGGGTCAGAGCGCCGCGATCAGGCGAAGGCGCCGAGGGCCTTTGCAGGCCGGGATCTTCACGGCGTAGGCGCCGGCGCCGAGGAGCGCGATCACGACCTGGATCGCGGTCCAGAACAGCGGGAACTCCCAGCCGCCGCCTTCGTTCGAGAACATCCAGCCATTGCCGGCATGCACCCAGGTGGCGCCGAGCAGCACCGGGATCAGCGCGAGCGCCACGGCCCGGGTGCCGATGCCGAGGATCAGCGCGAGGCCGCCCGCAAGCTCGGCGAAGATGGTCAGGTAGGCGAGCGCGCCCGGCAGCCCGAGGCTCTCGAAATAGCCGACGGTGCCGGCGACGGTGAACACGTTCACCTTGAGAAGCCCGTGGGCGAGGAACAGCACGCCGCTGGAGATGCGCAGCACGGCGGCGGCGGTGTCGGTGGTGGAAAACTTGGTCATCGTTTCAGTCCTTTCGAGGGGTGGGATCAGGCGGCCAGCCATTGGGGAGCGATGGCGACGCCCTGGCCGAGCACGTAGCCGAACTGGATGTTCATGTAGCCGAGCGGTTCGAGGTAGCGGCGTTCCGGAGCGGGCCGGCATCGACCGCGACCAGGCCGATCTCGCCGGCGAGCTTCTTGACCCGCTCGCGCGCCACCTCGTCGTCGGACGCGACGAAGGTCTGGAGCGGCTGGCCGTTGATCGCGAGGCCCGAGGTGTAGTGCTGGGCGAAGATCGTGTTGAAGGCCTTGACCACCGAGGCACCGGGCAGGAGCGCCGCGGTCTCTTCGGCGGCCGAGGTTTCGTGGCCGACCTGGAGACCGGAAAAGTCGGCGGTCACCGGGTTCGAGAGGTCGATCACCGTCTTGCCGGTGAAGTCCGCCAGCTTGGCGAGCCTCCGCGGCAGCGCCGTAGGGCGTGGCGAGAATGACGATCTCGGCCGACGCGACGGGGGCGAGGTCTTCGCCCTTGCCGAGGAGGGTGACTGTGTGGGCGGTCTTGCCGAGCGCTGCGGCGAGCCCGGAGCCGATGTTGCCGTTGCCGATGATTGCGATGTTCATGTCGTTTCCTTTCTGCGACCGCGTCGCCGCGGCGTGTTGTTCTGCGATCAACCTAGGGCTTGCGCACAATCAACAAAATGGCGACTGTATTGAATAACCTTCCACGATATGTTCCCAATAGGAGCGCCATGGACATCGTCGACGAACTCAGGGCTTTCGTGGCCACGGCCCAGACCGGCTCGTTCACCGGGGCGGCGGATCAGCTCGGGATGTCGAACCGGCTGACCTCGAAATACGTGGCCGAGCTGGAACGGCGGCTGGGCGTGCGGCTGTTCCAGCGCACCACCCGCAAGGTGGGGCTCACGCCGGCGGGCGAAGACCTGCTGGCCCGCGCGCCGGCCCTGCTCGACGATCTCGACGGGCTGCTGGCCGAGGTGGCGGAAGGATCGCGCGGGTTCACCGGGGTGATCCGGGTCTCGGCGCCCGTGACCTTCGGCGAGATCTATGTCGGCGCGATGCTGGGGCGGTTCGCGGCGGCGAACCCGGAGCTGACGATCGACCTGCGCCTCGACGACCGTTTCGTCGACCTCGCCACGGCAGGGATCGACCTCGCCTTCCGGCTCGGGCGGTCGGACATGCTGTCGCTCAAGACCCGCAAGCTCGGCGAATTCCGCACCGTTGTCGTGGCGAGCCCCGGCTACCTGGCGCAGCACGGGGTGCCGGAGACGCCGGGCGCGCTCGAAACCCATGCCTGCGTCGTCGACACCAACCGCCGCAACCCGCGCCGCTGGACCTTCCGCGAGGGCACGACGGCGCTGGAGGTGGCGATCCAGGGGCGGTTCCGGGTGAACTCGGCCCGGGCCGCGGTGCAGCTCGCGACTGCCGGTCTCGGCATCGCCAATGTGCCGCGGTTCGCGCTCTGCGGTGCGCTGGAGGCGGGTACGCTGGTGCCGGTGCTCGAACCGTACTCCGGCGAGACCGGCCCGTTGAGCGCGGTCTATCTCGAGGGCCGCAGCCTGCCGCGCAAGGTGCGCGCGCTGATCGACTTCGCGCTGGACGACATCGCGGCGGCCGATGTGCTCTAGGACAATTGTGAACAAAATGGAGAAAGTAGTACTTTAAAGCCAACATTTTGGAACCAATCGGGTGAGCCTATTCTCAGGGCATCGCATCGAAAGATGCACAACCTGACCATAGGAGACACGCAGATGAAACCGATCACCCTCGCCGGAGCAACGCTCGCCGCCGTCATCGCCAGCGCCGCTTTTGCGGACGACAATGCCGCGGCCACGGCCGCATTCGCCGACCTCGCGATGCGCCAGGCCGACGACGCGCGCATCGCCCAGAACCTCGACACGTTCGATACGCTCGACTTCGAGGTCTTCTCGGGCCAGCAGTGGGACCGGCTGAACGAAAGCCACGCCCAGGACATCGTCGTGCATTGGCCCGACGGCCGTGTCACGGAAGGCATCGACGTCCATATCGACGATCTCAAGGCCTTCTTCACCTTCGCCCCCGACACCCGCATCGAAACCCACCCGATCCGCATCGGGCAGGGGGAATGGACCGGGGTGGTCGGCGTGATTGAGGGTACCTTCTCCGAGCCGATGCCGATCGGCGAGGGCCAGGTCATCGAGCCGGCCGGCCAGAGCTACAAGCTCACCATGGCGACGATCGGCCACTGGACCGAAGACGGCGTGATGGACGAGGAATACCTGTTCTGGGACAACCACGCCTTCTACCAGCAGATCGGTCTGATCGAGTAACCAACCCGACACCATGGACCGCTTCGGCCACCACCTGTCCCCGGCAGGCGGTGGCTTCCGTTTGTGCCATCTGACGCAGACATCCGCCGGCGACGGCGCAGGAGCCGCTCAGCCGATGATTTCGAACCGGGTCACGTCGACCATGCCGCGGTCGGTGATCTTGAGCGCCGGGATCACCGGGAGCGCGAGGAAGGCGAGCTGAAGGAAGGGCTCTTCCAGCGTCACGCCCAGCGACAGGGCCGCCGCGCGCAACTCGACGAGGCGGTCGTGCACCTCCTCGAAGCTCCCGAGGCTCATGAGCCCCGCCACCGGCAGCGCCAGCTCGGCCAGCACCTTGCCGCCATGGGTCACCACGAAGCCGCCCTCGATCTCGCCCAGCCTGTTGGCGGCCAGCGCCATGTCGGCGTAATCGACCCCGACCGAAACGATGTTGTGGTGGTCGTGGCAGACGGTCGAGGCGATGGCGCCCGCCTTGATCTCGAAACCGCGCACGAAGCCGGTGGCGATGTTGCCGTTCTTGCCGTGCCGCTCGACCACGGCGATCCGGGCGAGGTCGCGGGCCGGGTCGGGCCGCTTGTCGCCATCGGTGATCGCGACGGTCTCGTGCAGATGCGCGGTGATGATCTTGCCCTCGATGATGCCGATCACATCCGTTTCTTCGCGGTTGCCGGTATGGCGGAAGCTCTGCGCGGTCACCGGCGGCGCCTTGACCGAGTGCCGCCCGATGGGGTCGAGATCGCCCCGCGCGGCGAAGGCGTCGTCCGTCAGCCGCACACCGCCCGCGAGCACCAGCGCCGCATGGCAGCCTTCGAGCGAGTCGATCGCGACGATGTCGGCGCGCTTGCCCGGCGCGATCTGGCCGCGGTCCTGGGCCCGAAGGCTTCGGCCGCCGAGAGCGTTGCGGCGCGGTAGGCGGCGAGCGGCGGGTGCCGCGGGCGATGAGTTCGCGGATCATGAAATCGAGGTGCCCGTGCTCGGCGATGTCGAGCGGATTGCGGTCGTCGGTGCACAGGCACATGTAGGGCGAGGTCCGCTCGGTGAGCAGCGGTTGCAGCGCCGCGAGGTCTTTCGAGACCGAGCCTTCCCGGATCAGCACCCGCATCCCCTTGCGCAGTTTTTCCAGCGCTTCCTCGGCGCTGGTCGCCTCGTGCTCGGTGCGGATGCCGGCGGCGATGTAGGCGTTGAGGTCGGTCCCCGAGAGCAGCGGGCAATGGCCGTCGACATGGCCGCCCTCGAACAGCCTGAGCTTGTCCATCGCGCCCGGGTCGCGGTGGATGACGCCCGGGTAGTTCATGAACTCGGCCATGCCGATGCCCGACGGGTGGCCCATGAGCGGGGCGAGGTCGGCGGCGGAGAGCTCTGCGCCCGCGGTTTCCATATGCGTCGACGGCACGCAGGAGCTGAGCTGCACGCGCAGGTCGATGAGCGTGCGTTCGGAGGCCCGCTGGAACCATTCGATCCCCGGCGCACCGATCACGTTGGCGATCTCGTGCGGGTCGCAGATCGCCGTGGTGATGCCGCGGGGGCCGACCAGCCGGTCGAATTCGAACGGTGTGACACAGGAGCTTTCGACATGCAGGTGCGTGTCGATGAACCCGGGTACGAGGATCTGGCCGGTGACGTCGATCACCTTTTTGCCCTCGTAATCGCCCAGGATGCCGACGATGGTATCGCCGCAGATCGCCACGTCGCCGTCGAGCAGCTCGCCGCTGACGAGGTCGAAGATCCGCCCTCCGCGCAGCACCAGATCGGCCGGCGCGTCGCCGCGCGCTTGGGCAATGCGGGTTTCGAGATCAGCCATGGGTCACTCCGCCGTTGTCATCCCGAGCCGCCTCAGCACGCGCCGCTCGGTGAAGACGACAAGTTGGTAGAAGATGACCGACAACGCAACCGAAACCGCGGCCACCGTCCAGATCATCCCGTAGTCGAGATAGCCGCGCGACTGGTTGAGCAGGTTGCCGAGGCCCTTTCCGGTGGCGAGCCATTCGGCGATCATCACCCCGAGCAGGGCGCGCGGCACGGTGAGGCGGGTGGCGGCGAAGAGGTAGGGCAGCGAGGCCGGGATGGTGACCATCCGCATCTCGGTCCAGACGCCGGCGCCATAGACCCGCGGCAGATCGCCGGCGGTCTTGGGGACCAGCGCGAGGCCCTGCGCGAGGGTCACGAAGGCGGGGAAGAAGGTGACCGAGATCGTCACCCAGAGCGTGAGCGCATTGCCCCGCCCGAGGATCAGCACGAGCAGCGGCGTGAGCGCGACGAGCGGCATGGTCTGGGTGACCAGCGCCACCGGCATGAAGGCCTCGACCGCGCGGGGGATGAGCTTCGAGCTGATCGCGAGCAGGAAGGCGAAGGCGAGCCCGGCCGCCATGCCGACGAGGGTGATCGGCAGGGTCTGGGCGAGGGCCGCGAGAAGCTTGGCTTGGGCCGTCTCGGCGGTGGGGCCGAGAAACAGGTAGTCGACCACGCCGAGCGGGGTGCGCGAGATCATCTCCGGCACGCCGGTGAGCCGGATGAAGGCGCTCCAGAGCACGAAGGGCAGCGCGAGGCTGCCGAGCGCAAGCGCAACGCGTTTGAGTGGATGGCCGGGGTCGGGCCGGCCGGTGGGCACGGCGGTGTTGAGCGTCACCGCGCGGGTGGCGCCGAGGAAGCGGGTGGAGAGCAGCGCGAAGCCGCCGTAGCTCGCCCCCGCGATCAGCGTGGCGACGAGGCCGATGCCCCAGAGCCGGTCGGGCTCGCCGCGGCCGAGCGAGCCGAGCAGGTAGGCCCCGAGCCCCCAGCGCCCGCCGCCGCCGAACTCGGCGAGGATCGCGCCGAGCACCGCGTTGGGCGCGGCGATACGGAGCCCGGCCAGGATCGTCGGCAGGGCGCCGCGGAACTGGACGAGCCGCAGCACGTCCCAGCGCCCGCCGCCATAGGCGCGGATCATGTCGGTGGCCCGGCTGTCGGCCTGGCTGAGCCCCACGACCGTGGCGGTCATGGTGACGAAGTAGACGCCGAGCGCGGCGAGCGCGATCCGCGGCGCCATGCCCGACAGCGTGAGCACAAGGATCGGCGCGATGGCGATGGGCGGCAGGGCGAAGATCGCGACATTGACGCCACGAAACAGCCGCAGTGCCACCGGCGACAGGGCGAACAGCACGCCCGCGCCGATGCCGGCGAGGTTGCCGAGCACGAAGCCGAGGACCGAGGCGGTGAGCGTCGCCCAGATATGCAGCGGGTAATCGCCGCGGTCGACCCAGAGACGGGCGAGTATCTCGGTGAAACCCGGCAGCGCGCCGCCGGCGACGAGGTCGAGCCGGCCGACGATCTCCCACAGCACCAGGAGGGCCGCGAGGTTGACGAGGCCGCGGTGACGTCCACGCTCACCCGCCATGCAGCACCTCGGCGATATGGTCGCAGACCTTGTGGAAGGCCGGGTCGGAAAAGAGCGGCGGCTGCCGGGGGCGGTCGAACGGCACGTCGATCACCTCGACGATCCGGCCGGGGGTCGCTTGCATCACCACCACCCGGTCGGCGAGGAACACCGCCTCGTCGATCCCGTGTGTCACAAGCAGCGCGGTCGAGCCGGTCTCGGTCCAGAGCGCCAGCAGCTGTTCGTTCAGGTGGTCGCGAACGATCTCGTCGAGCGCGCCGAAGGGCTCGTCCATGAACAGCACCTGCGGATGGGTGACCAGCGCCCGCGCAATGGCGACCCGCTGGCGCATCCCGCCCGAAAGCTCGCCCGGCAGCGCGTTTTCGAACCCCTTGAGGCCGACGAGCTCGATCATGCCCTGCACCCGCTCGGCATGGTCGGCGGGTTTCTGGCGCAGCACTTCGAGCGGCACCTCGACGTTGCGCCGGACCGTGCGCCAGGGCAGGAGCGCCGCGTCCTGGAAGGCGATGCCGGTGACGCCGGCGCGGGCCGCCGCCATCGGGGTGTCGCCGGCAATCCGCACCTCGCCCGTGTCGGCCGTCTCCAGCCCGAGCGCGATGCGCATCACCGTCGATTTGCCGCAGCCGGACGGGCCGATGATCGCGGTGAAGGACCCCGCCGGGCAGGTGAGGGAGACGTCGCGCAGCGCTTCGACCACCTTGCCCCGCCCGGTGAAGGTCTTGGACACCCCCGCGAGCGCGATCCCGTCCGGTGCGCTCACTCAGACCTCCGCGAGCAGCGAAGTGTCGAACATCTCTGCCGAGCCGACGATGCCGACCTCGCCGAGCGCCGAGAGGCATTTCTCGATCCCGTCCTCCGACAGCGCGAAGATCCCGTCCGGGTGCTCGATCAGCGGCTTCTGCGCGGTGTTGAAATAGACCTCGTTGTCGATGGTTCGCCCCGTGCCCTTGAACCAGCTGTCCTCGAATTTCGGCGGCCAGAGCGCCGGGTCGGCGAGGTTTTCTGCCCAGGCCTTGCGCGAGGCGCGCAGCCAGGCGACGAGCAGGTCGCGCTTCTCGGCCAGCACCGCGTCGGTGACGACGATGGTGTCGTTGTAGATCGTGTAGCCGAAATCGTAGAGCAGGAACGAGGTCGCCTCCACGCCCTGCTGGCCGATCGTGTAGGGGACGTTGGTGGTGAAATCGAGGCTCGCGTCGATCTCGCCCTTGATCAGCGGGGTCGGGTCGTAGGCATAGGGCACGATGTTGACCGAGGCGGGGTCGATCCCGTTCATCTTCAGCATCGCCTCGACCGAGATCACGTTGACCGGCGGCACCGCGAGGGTCTTGCCGACGAGGTCGGCAGGCGACGCGATCGGGTTCGAGGCGAGCGAGACGATGCCGATCGGGTTCTTCTGGTACTGCGCGCCGATGATCTTGAACGGCGCGCCTTGTTCCGCGATGGCCTTGATCGTGGTGTCGGGGGTGGTCAGCGCGAGGTCGGCGCGGCCGGCGATGATCGTGCTCTCGGGGATCACGTCGGGACCGCCGGAGAGATATTCGAGCGCGAGGCCCTCGGCGGCGTAATAGCCCTGGTCGAGGCCGAGGAAGTAACCGGCGAACTCGGCGTCGTTGATCCAGGCGGCCTGCATCACCAGCGGGCTGCCCTCGGCCAGGACCCTGAGCGGCAGGGCGGTGGCGGCGGCGCCGGCGGCGGCAGTGCCGAGGAAGCGGCGGCGGGAGAGGGGGAGGGACATCGGAGAGATCCTTTCGGGTTGGGGGAGGAGGGCGGTCAGGCGAGCCCCTGCAGGCGCTGGAGCTCCTGCAACGGGGGGGTGTCGGCGATCTGTTTCGGGTCGAGCAGCGGCCATTTCACCCCGCGCGGCCGCTTGGCGCGGCGTTCGACCACATGGGTGCGGGCGGGGGTGAAGATCGTGTCGACGAGGATGTCGGTCTCGGAGGGCTGCAGCTGGTCCTCGACGAGCTGGACGTCGTGGACGACGGCATGGACCGGCGTGGTCTCGTCGACCAGCCCGAGATCGGTGAACATGCCCCATTCGAGGTCGAAGAAGCCATGCCCCTTGCCGAAGCGCACGCCGTTGACCGAGACCGCCGAAGCGCCGGTGACGAGGTAGTCGAACCGCCCCATCTTCGCGACATCTTCGAGGGTGATCGGGCGTGCGAAATGCTCCATCCCGTCGAGCCAGGCGGCATATTGCGCAGCCCCCGCGGGCACTGTCGTCGGGTCGAGGTAGAGGAGCCCGCGGTAGATGCCGTAGGTCGACATCACGAAGGGCTTGCCCGCCTCGATCATCCGCCGGCGCAGATCGGTCAGGCAATTGTCCGGCGTGATGAAGGCGAAGGACGACGCCTGGTAGGCGGGGTCGGCCACCAGCCGGTCGGTCGCCAGATCCGAGCCCTCGAAATCGGGGATGAACTCGGCGAAGTTCATGTGGAAGCGGGTATCGGGGCGGGCCACGTCGTGCAGCTTGGTCCAGATCTTTTCACGGATTACCTTCGAGTTTGTCATCTTGCGGCCCGGTCAGTTTCAATGTTTCATAATTCTGAAACGGTCGTTTCATAGGTCAAGAGGAATTCGCCCGAATGGCATCGAGATTGATCCTCCGAATTCAGGAGCGGCAGGGCCGTCTGACGTCGAGCGAGAAGAAAATCGCGCAGGTTCTTCTGGGTAATCAGGGGCTTGTGGAGACCCACACGGCGACCGAGCTCGCCAGCCTCGCCGGCGTGTCGAAAGCGACCACTGCCCGTTTTTTCCGCAATCTCGGCTACAGCGACTTCGAGGAAGTCAGGTTGCAGGCGCGCGAAGAGCGCAATCGGCGCGAACCGTACGGGCGAATCGAAACCCGTCCTGAAACGGCCTCGCTCGGCCGGACGCTGACCGAGCACGTCGAGCTGGAGCTTCGCAACCTCGCCCGCACCTTCGAAGAGACCCGCTCCGACCTCCTGCCCGAGATCGCCACCCTGCTGACCGCCGCGCCGCGGGTCTGGTTCCTCGGTTTCGGCGACGAATACGGCGTCGCCCGGGTCGGGCGGTCGCTGTTCTCGCGCCTGCGCCACGGCGTGCACCAGATCGAGGGCGCGGGGCAGAGCTGGGGCTCGGAGCTGTCGCTCACCGGGCCGAAGGACGTGCTGATCCTGCTCACGTTCGAGCCGCGCCCGCGGCTGCTGCGCGCGCTCCTCGCCCATGCCCGCACCACCCGGATGCGGGTCGTGACCCTCACCGACCACGCCTATGCGCCGCAGGCGCAGCGGTTTTCCGAGATCGTGCTGCCCTGCCATGTGGCGAGCTACGGATCGCTGCCGACCCATGCGACGATGCTGTCGATGCTGCGGCTCATCGCGGTCGCCTATCTCGGCCAGAACGGCGAGGCGGTGGCGCAGCGGATCGCGACGCTCGAAGCGATCAACGAAGAGCTCGACCTGAGCGAATAGGCCCGGGCACGCGCCGGTTTCCCGCCCGTGCCGGCGACGGATCGACACCGCTCCCCGGCTGTTGCATGCTGGGCCGGACGGGGGCGGGAACCCGACGCAAGGGAGGCGAGGATGAGCGACTACGCGGAGGAACTGGCGCGCAACGCGGCCGACCTAACCGAGCGGATCCGTGCCCTGCCCGAGACCAAGGAGCGGCGCCATCTCGCCGCCATCGCCGGCCCGCCGGGCTCGGGCAAGTCGACCCTCGCCGAGGCGGTGGTCGCGCGCCTGGTCGATGACGGCATCGACGCGGTGCTGATGCCGATGGACGGGTTCCACCTCGACAACCGCCTGTTGGAGCCGCGGGGCCTGTTGCCCCGCAAGGGCGCCCCCGAGACCTTCGATTTCGGCGGTTTCTCGGCGGCGCTGGGCCGGGTCCGCAGCGAGCCCTCGGTGATCCTGCCGGTGTTCGACCGCTCGCGCGAGATCGCCATCGCCGGTGCCGAAGAGATCCGCCCGGAAACCACCCATGTGGTGGTCGAGGGCAATTACCTGCTGCTCGACGAAGACCCCTGGCGCGGGCTCGCCGGGATGTGGGACTTCTCCGCCTTCATCGCGGTCGAGGCGGCCGAGCTCGAACGCCGCCTGCTGCGCCGCTGGCGCCGCTACGGCTACGACGAGGCGGAAGCGCGCACGAAGGCGCTCGGCAACGATATCCCCAATGCCCACCGCGTGCTCGGCGCGGTGGTCCCGCCCGACGTCACGCTTCAGCAGACCTCAGGCTGAAGTGGTCGCCGCGGTCACTCGGCCTCGCGCGCGAACCCGAGCACCGGGGCGCCGCTCTCGGGGATCAGCGACATCCGGTCGCTGACCGGGTCATAGGCCACTGCCGAGGTGCCGGTGAGCGCCTGGAGCACCTTTTCCTCCTGCGCCGCTATCGGCTCGGGACAGGCCATCCGGGTCACCGCGAAGGGCGCGTTGAAGGTGACGAGACCGGGCGCCGCCGAGACCGTGCCCTGGAACCGGTTGCAGCCGGTGGTGCCGAAAATCGCCCCGTCGGCGGAAAAGGCGAGCCGCCCGCCCTCTTCGGCGGCGTAGCCGTCGACCGACACCAGCGTCCAGCCGGTCGCCCCCGAGGTCTGCGCGAGCGCGGGTGAGGCGAGGGTGCCGAGGATCAGGGCGAGGGTCGGGATTCGCATGGGGTTCTCCATCTTGTCACCGGCGGTGTAGCCGAGCGCCCCGGCCAAGGGGAAGCGGTTCTGGTACACAGAGCCGTGACGCGCTAGGACAAGCCGAACCGCCCCCGAGACCTGACCGAAGATGCCGATCACCCTCACCGCGCTCACCGACCTTGCGACCCTGCCGTTCGACGATCTCCTCGACGTCCGTTCGCCGGCCGAGTTCGCCGAAGACCACGTGCCGGGGGCGCTGAGCCTGCCGGTCCTCACCAACGAGGAGCGCGCCCGGGTGGGCACGGTCTACGTGCAGCAGGACCGGTTCCTCGCCCGCAAGATCGGCGCGGCGCTGGTCTCGCGCAACGCCGCGGCGCATCTCGAAGGGCCGCTCGCCGACAGGCCGGGCGGCTGGCGGCCGCTGGTCTATTGCTGGCGCGGCGGCCAGCGGTCGGGCTCGTTCGCCTCGATCCTGAAGGAGATCGGCTGGCGGACCGACACGATCAAGGGCGGCTACAAATCCTACCGGCGGCTGGTGGTGCAGGCGCTCTACGAGGCGCCCGTCGCCCCGCGCGTCGTGCTGGTCGGTGGCGGCACGGGCACGGCCAAGACCCGGCTGCTCGCGCAGATCGCCGGTGCCGGCGGGCAGGTGATCGACCTCGAAGAGATGGCCGAGCACCGGGGTTCGCTGTTCGGGCCGATGGGTGACGCGCAGCCGTCGCAGAAGATGTTCGAGAGCCGTCTCGCCATGGCGCTTGCCGGGCTCGACCCGGCCCGGCCGGTCTTCGTCGAGGCGGAAAGCTCGAAGATCGGCGAGGTCATCGTGCCGCCGAGCCTGTGGAAGGCGATGATCGCCGCGCCGCGCTACGAGGTGAATGCCCCGCTCGCCGCCCGCGCCGCGCACCTGGTGCGCTCCTATCCGGACATGGTGTCGGATGCGGTGAAGCTCGAAAGCGTGCTGGCGAAGCTCGTCCGCTACCACGGTCACGACAGGGTCGATGCCTGGCGCGCGCTGGCGGCGGCGGGCGAATATGCGCGGATGGCGGCCGAGCTGGTCACCGAGCATTACGACCCGAAATACACCCGGATCTCACGCGACGGGGCGCCGACGCCGGTCCCGCTCGACCTGCCCGATCTGGAGGATGCAACGTTGGCGGACGTCGCGGCGCGGATGGTGTCGGCTCAGGACGGCTGATCCGAGGGAACGGCCGCGCGCGCGGCCGTGTCACGCGATCGCGTCCCCCGCCGGGCCCCACTGTCGCGTGACGATTGAATTTCAGCGCTAGCCGAACCGGGCCGAGCTTCGGAGGCTCCCCACGGTCGAAGGCCCAACCGCTGAATCTCTGGCGGGATTTCGTTGATAATCATGGGAAACACGTTGTTTCTGCCTATGGCGGCAGCCACCCGTCTGCGTCAGGCGCACCGCAGACCCGGTGCCCCCGCGACGATCCGCCCGATCACCGCAGCCGCGTGCCCGGCCTCCTGGAGCCTCGAGACCAGGCCCTCCGCCGCCGCCGCATCGACCGCGGCCAGCAGTCCGCCCGCCGTCTGCGGGTCGTGCAGCAAAGCGCCCCGCGCGCCCTCGGCGCCGTCCACCGGTGCGGCCTCGCAGTTCGCGGCCCAGATCGACGAGCGGTGCCCGGCTTCCGCCAGCGCCAGCGCGCCCGGGTAGAGCGGCACCGCGTCGGGGTCGATCTCGGCCGCCACGCCCGAAGCCTTGCAGATCGCCATGAGATGCCCGGCGAGGCCGAAGCCGGTCACGTCGGTCATCGCGTGGGCGCCGGCGAGGATCCCGGCCGCGTCGCCCTGGGGCCGCACCATGGCATCGAACAGCGCCGCGATGTCGCGCCCGTCGGCCTGGCCCAGCATCTCGGCGGCGAGCAGCGTGCCCGACCCGATCGGGCGGGTCAGCACCAGCGCGTCGCCCGCCCGCGCGCCCGCATTGGTGATCGGGTCGCCCGCCACCAGCCCGGTCACGGTGAACCCGAGGGTCATCTCCGCCCCCATCGTCGAATGCCCGCCGACGATTTCCGCCCCCGCCGCGCCGAACACCTCCGCCGCGGCGGTCATCACCTCTTCCATGCTGCGCGCCTGCAGGGGTGCTGCCATCCGCGGCAGGATCACGCTCGCGAGCGCCGCCTGCGGCTGCGCGCCCATCGCCCAGATGTCGCCCAGCGCATGCACCGCGGTGATCCGGGCGAGGAGCCCCGGATCGGCGGTGAAGGCGCGCAGATGGTCGGTGGTCAGCACCTGCCGCTGCCCGCCGACCGCCAGCACGGCGGCGTCGTCGCCGGGGCCGGAAAGCACGTCGGCGCGGCCGGTGCCCGGCAGGCCGGCAAGCGCCGCCGACAGCGTGCCGGGCCCGACCTTGGAGCCGCAGCCGGCGCAGAGCGGCTTGTGTTCGCCGGCGAGCTCGGCGTCCACCCCCTCGGCCAGCGACCGGGGCAGGGGCGCGGGCTTCATCGGCGGCAGCTCCTGGAACATGCGCATGAACTTCGTGTCGATCCGGTTCTTCCACCGCCAGAGCAGCGGCCCCGACACCGTGCGGCCCCATTTCTCGGCCAGCGCCGATTTCTCGCCGAGCGAGACGAGCTTGAGATAATCCTTCTGCGGCTGGTAGGCCCGGGTCTTGCCGCCGGTCAGCACCGCGCGCAGGTTGTCGAGCAGCACCGGCCCCGAGCGCACGGCGTAGACCCCGGCCTTGGGCCGCGGCGCGTGGGTCATGTGGGCGCAGTCGCCGACCGCGAAGAGATCCCAGTGCCCCTCCACCCGCAAATGGCTGTCGACCCGCACGAACCCGTCCTCGGTGACCGGCAAAGGGCTTTCGGCCACCCAGGCGTGGGCGATCGCCCCGGCGGTGCCGATCGTGAAAACCGAGGGGACCGTTTTACCACTTGAAAGCGTCACGCCCTCGGCCATCACCTCCGAAACCGCCGCATCGGTGTAGACCGCGACGCCATAGCCTTCGAGCGCGGCCCGCAGCCGGGCCGTCGTCTCGGGGTTTCGTCCGGCGATCTCCGGGCCCGCCTCGATCAGGGCGATCTTCGCGGCCGCCCCGACGTCGCGGCGGAGCGCGTGCGCCATGGCCAGCGCCAGTTCGACCCCGGCCACCCCGGCGCCGATCACCGCCACCTCCGGCGCCACCTCGCCCGCTGTCGCCGCCGCAAGGAAATCGCGCCAACGGCTTGTGTAGGTGTCGAGCGGCTTGGCGCCCAGGGCATGCTCGGTGAAGCCCGGAAGGTCCGGCATCTCGGTGTGAATGCCGATATCGAGCGAGGCGACGTCGTAGCCGATCTCGCCGCGACCTGCGACGGTGACGGTCCTTGCCACCGGGTCGACCCGGGTGGCCGCGCCGAGGATCAGCCGGGCGCCGGCAAACCGGGCGAGCTTCACCAGGTCGATGTCCAGCGCCTCGCGGCTGTAATGCCCGGCGATATGCCCCGGCAGCATTCCAGAATAGGGCGCCGTCGGGCCGGGGTTGATGAGCGTCACCCGCGTGCCCGCGACCGGTTTCATCGCCCACATCCGGAGCACCAGCGCATGGGCATGGCCGCCGCCGATCAGCACCAGGTCGCGGGTCAGGGGCAGGGGCATATCCATCATGATGGCGTCCTTTCAGGCTCGCGGCTGGATACGCCGCGGCCGCCCGGGCCACAAGCGGGACGGGATGACGCAACAGATGACGCAGGGGTGACGCAAGGGAACATCGTTCAAATCGTTCAGTCCATATTGAACGTTCCGGGCGGGTCCGCTAGGCCGGCCGGATGACAACGCCAATGGACACCTTCATCGAACAGATGGGCCTGATTGCCCAGAACGACGGCGGCCCGCGCATCGCCGGCCAGATCCTCGGCTACCTTCTCGTCGAGGGTGCGCCGCGGACGCTGAGCCAGATGGCGGAAGCGTTGCAGATCTCGAAGGCCTCTGCCAGCACCAACGCGCGGCTGCTCGAGGTCAAGGGGGCGGTGCGGCGGGTCTCGCCGATCGGCCAGCGCGGCGACGCCTACCAGGTGCTCGACCGGCCCAGCGCCTCGGTGCTGGAAACGCTGGCGGGCCGGTTTCGCGGCAATGCCGTGCCATCGGCGCGCTCCGCGGCCGATTTCCCCGACAGCCACGCCGAAGCCCGCGCGCGGGTGAACGATTATGCGACGTTCTACCGCGAGACGGCCGATTTCTTCGAAGAATGGCTCGAACGATTGAACCGGGCCTGCGGGGACGGCGCACCGCATGGGTCCGGGGCAGAAACGCCCGAACCCGGGGCGAAGGAGTAGAGCATGACCACGACCGACACCAAGCCCGACTGGGCCATGAGCCGGCGCGAACGCGTGGCGGCCGAACGGGCCGCAGAGGGCCTGCCGCCGAAGAAGAGCCGCCGCTGGATCGTCTGGCTGGTGCTCCTCGCGGTGCTCGCGCTCGGGGCGGCCTGGTTCGTGGGCTCGGGGCGGCTCGTCGAACTCCAGGCCGACCGCGCCGCCGCCGAAGCCGAGGCCGCCGCCGAGGCCGAGGCCCGGGCCGCGCGCGCCGCGATCCTCCAGCTCGCGCCCTACGAGGTGCAGCGGGTCGAGCCGACGACGTTGCGCGAGACGCTCAAGATCACCGGATCGCTCGCCCCGGTGCGCCAGTTGCAGCTCACCTCCGAGGTCTCGGCCCAGGTGATCGAGGTCACCGCCCGGCCGGGCGATGCCGTGACCAGCGGCCAGGCGCTGGTGGCCTTCGACAAGGAGACCTTGCAGAACCAGCTCGACCAGGCTGTGGCGACGGTGCAGGCCACGCGGGTACAGCTCGACCAGGCGCAGAGCGATTACGACCGCACCGAGAGCCTCGTCGACCGCGGGCTCCAGGCGGTCAACACGCTCGAAAAGGCCCGCTCTGCGCTCGACCAGCTCGCCGCCACGCTCGCGGCGCAGGAAACCCAGGTGGTGAGCGCAAGGCGCGCGCTCGACCGGGCGACGGTCACGGCTCCGTTCGACGGCGTGGTGTCGGGCCGCAGCGTCGAGCCGGGCCAGGTCGTCGCCGCCGGGTCGGCGCTGATGACGCTGGTCGATCTGTCGTCGCTCGAAGTCGAAGCGACGGCGCCGGTCTCCTTCGCGCCGGAGCTCGCCACCGGCCAGGCGGTCGATCTGACCGTCGAGGGCTTCGGCGACCGGGTCTTTGCCGGCGAGGTCGCCCGGCTCGCCCCGGTGGCGATCGAGGGCAGCCGGATGTTGCCGGTCTACGTCGCGCTCGACAACCCCGGCGGCGAGCTGCGCGGCGGCATGTTCGCGACCGGACGGATCGTGCTCGAATCCCGCGAGGGCGGGCTCGCCGTCCCCGCGGGGGCCATCCGGCGCGACGGTGCGGGCGACCACGTGCTGGTGATCGCGGGCGGCACGGCCGAGCGGCGCGCGGTGGTGACCGGGCGCAGCTGGGACGGCGAGGCGCTGGTCGAGATCGAGAGCGGGCTCGCGGACGGCGATCTGGTGGTGATCGAGCCGCTGCCCGAGCTCGCGCCCGGCGACAGCGTGACCCTGCTCGCGGAGTAACGCCCATGTTCCTCACCCGCATCTCGGTCGGCTACCCGGTCTTCGCGACGATGATGATGATCGCCATGGTCGTCGTCGGGGCCTTTTCCTACACACGGCTGCCCATCGAGCAGCTGCCGGATGTCGATTTCCCGGTGGTTGCCGTGGTCCAGTCCTACCCGGGCGCCACCCCCGAGGCGGTCGAAAGCGACATCATCAAGCCGATCGAGGATGCGGTTTCGACCCTTGCCGGGATCGACACGATCCAGTCGACCGCCCGCACCGGCTCGGCGCTGGTGATCATCATCTTCGAGCTCGAGGTCAATTCGTCGGACGCGGCGCAGGACGTGCGCGACAAGATCGCCCAGATCGACGCGCTGTTCCCCGACAATGCCGAAGACCCGACGATACTGCGGTTCGACCCGGCGGAACTGCCGGTGATGTCGGTGGGGATCAGCTCCGAGACCTACGAGATCGGCGATCTCACCACCCTCACCGAAGATGTCATCGCCAAGCGGATCGCCAATATCCGCGGGGTGGGGCGGGCCAGCGTGGTCGGCGGCCGCGCCCGCGAGGTGCATGTCGACATCGACCCCGACCGTCTCACCGCGCTGTCGGTCGGCGTCTCGGAGATCACCGGCGTGCTGGCGGCGGAAAACCAGGACCTGCCGGCCGGCGCGATCACTGACGCGGCCAGCACCACCTCGGTGCAGGTCGAGGGGCGGCTCGCGACGATCCGCGCCTTCGACGACGTCATCGTCGCCCGGCGCGCGGGCCAGCCGATCCGGCTGGGCGACATCGCCGACGTCGATCTGCGGCTCGCCGAGGCGACCTCGCTGGCGATGATCGACGGCGAGCGCGCGCTCGCCATAGACATCGTCAAGACGCAAGGGTCGAACACCGTAGAGGTCGCCCAGCGGATCCGCGAGACGATTGCCGAGATGGCCGGGGACGACGCGTTCGAGGGCATCGACATCGAGATCCTGCGCGACAATGCCGAGCCGGTCGTCGACTCGTTTCACTCGGTCCAGAGCATGATCCTCGAAGGCGCGGCGCTTGCGACCTTCATCGTGTTCCTGTTCCTCAATTCCTGGCGCTCCACCGTGATCACCGGGCTGACCCTGCCGATCTCGATCATCGGCACGATGACGGCGATCTATTTCCTCGGCTTCACCCTCAACATGATGAGCCTGATGGCGCTGTCGCTCGCCGTCGGCATCCTGATCGACGACGCCATCGTGGTGCGCGAAAACATCATGCGGCATCTGCACATGGGCAAGAGCCACCGCCGGGCGGCGCTCGACGGCACCGCCGAGATCGGCCTCGCGGTGCTGGCGACGACCTTCTCCATCGTCGCGGTTTTCCTGCCCGTGGCTTTCATGTCGGGTATCCTCGGCCGGTTCTTCCTGCAGTTCGGCATCACCGTTTCGGTCGCGGTCCTGATCTCGCTCTTCGTCTCCTTCACCCTCGACCCGATGCTGTCCTCGGTCTGGTACGACCCCTCGGTCGATCCCAAGGTGAAGCGCGGGCCCATCGGCCGGTTGGTGGAGAAATTCGACGACGTCTTCGTCGCGCTGGGCAACGCTTATGCCCGCCTGCTCAAGCGCGCGCTCAGGTTCCGCAAGACCACGCTCGCCGTCGCCGCCGCGGCTTTCGTCGGCGGGCTAGCGCTGTTCCCGCAAGTGGGCGCCGAGTTCGTGCCGCCGTCCGACACCGGCGAATTTCAGATCGACGTGAAACTGCCCGTGGGCGCCTCGCTCGACCGGACCGCGGCCAAGATCGAGCAGATCGACGCGCTCCTGCGCGACGAGTTTCCCGAGGTCGCCGGCACCTATGCCACGGTCAATTCCGGCACCACCTCGGGCGACAACAACGCCACGATGCTGGCGCTGCTGACCCCGCGCGAGGCGCGCGACCGCACGCCCACCGATCTCACCGGCCCGGCCCGGGTGGCGCTGCAGGCGATCCCCGGCGCGCGCTACACCGTCGGCGCGGCCAGCGGCATGGGCCAGGTCTCGACCCCGATCAGGCTCAAGATCTTCGGCCCCGATCTCGACGTGCTCGAACGGCTGGCGGGCGACCTCGCGGCGAAGCTGCGCGAGATCGACAGGCTCGCCGACGTCACCACCACGCTCGACGATCCCCAGCCGACGCTCGGCATCCGGATCGACCGCGAGGCGGCCTCCGACCTCGGCGTGTCGCTGCAGACCATCGGCAACACGCTCAAGCCGATGCTGGGTGGCCAGACGGTGTCGGAATGGACCTCGCCGCGGGGCACCTCGCGCGACGTCGTCGTCCGGCTCGCCGAGAACGCCCGCGACGACGCCACCGCGCTGCTGGCGCTGCCCATCGCCCAGTCGAGCGGCGGCATCATCCGCCTCGACCAGGTTGCCTCCGTCGTGGCCTCGGAAGGTCCGGGCGAGATCAACCGCGAAGACCGCGACCGGGCGGTGAACGTGAGCGCGAACTCGACGGCATCCCCTCGGCGACGCCAACCCCAAGGTGCAGGCGGCGATCGACAGCCTCGATCTGCCGCTCGGCTACCGCGCCGGAACCGGCGGCGAGTCGGAGGACATGGCCGATACGATGGTCGCCGCCGGCGCCGCCCTCGGGCTCGCGGTGATCTTCATCTACCTCGTGCTCGCCTCGCAGTTCGGGGCGTTCCTGCAGCCCTTCGCGATCATGTCGTCGCTGCCGCTGGCGCTGGTGGGGGTGATGCTGGGCCTGCTGGCCTTCGGCACCACGGTCAACATCTACTCGATCATCGGCTTCATCATGCTGATGGGCCTCGTCACCAAGAACGCGATCCTGCTGGTCGACAACGCCAACCAGCACGTCCACGCCGGCGACAACCTTTATGACGCGCTGGTCACCGCCGGCCGCACCCGGTTCCGCCCGATCGTGATGACCACGCTGGCGATGATCTTCGGCATGCTGCCGCTCGCGCTCAACCTGCACGGCGGATCGGGCGAAAACGCCTCGATGGCCCATGCGGTGATCGGCGGGCTGGTCTCGTCCTCGCTGCTGACGCTGATGGTGGTGCCGGTGCTGCTCACCTACGCCGATGGCCTTTCCCGCCGGATGGCCCGGCTGTTTCCGGGGCCGCCCGACCATGGTCATGGCGACGTCCCAGGCGACGGCCGGGATGGGGACCACCGGCGCGAACCCGCCGAGTGACCGCTGCCCTGCCGGGGCGCGTGGGGATTTCCTTGGGGCGGGTCGAGATAAGCCTTGATCGACCATGGATTCCGTGCCGGAGTGAGCGCCGTCTGACCGCAATAGCTTTTCCCAATGGCGACTGCGCCGGAATCAACTAGTTGCGCCGCGTCGGCGCGACTATGGGTTCGATGCGGAAATCCATGGCAGAGCGCGGTTGCGCGGATGGAAATTAGGTATTGTCAATAATGATTATATGATATAATCATATGGCAAGATCGGGGTCCGGCCAGCCGCCCTGTGCTGCCGCGGTTGCGGAGAGACCGCGGACCAGGGACAGCAGGGCAGGAAAGCGGCACCGCATCACATCAAAGGCGTGGTCTACAGGGAGGAAACACATGACCAAGCGTAGAATTCTCGGACTTTCGGCCGGGGTGGCCATGGCGGCGCTGGCCGCCGGTGGCGCCTTCGCCCAGGAAGTCACCCTCAAATTGCACCAGTTCCTGCCGGCGCAGGCCAACGTGCCGAAGGACGTGCTCGACGTCTGGGCCGACAATGTCGAGAAGGACTCGGAAGGCCGGATCAAGGTCGAGCGCTACGCCGCCATGGCGCTGGGCGGCACCCCGCCCGAGCTGATGGACCAGGCGATCGACGGCATCGCCGACGTGGTCTGGACCGTGGTCGGCTATACCCCCGGCCGCTACCGCACCACCGAGGTGTTCGAGCTGCCCTTCATGGTCTCTGACGCCCGCGAGGCCTCCTGCGCCTACTGGAAGATGTTCGACGAGCGCATGAAGGACGGCGAGTTTGCCGACCTGCACATCGTCGGCACCTGGGTCCATGGCCCCGGCCTGTTCCACACCGCCGATCCGGTGACCAAGCCCGAAGACCTGCAGGGCATGAAGATCCGCGGCGGTTCGGTGCTCGTGAACAAGCTCCTCGAGCGCGTTGGCGCCACCCCGGTCGGCATGCCGGTCCCGGCGGTGTCGGAAGCGCTGTCCAAGGGCGTGATCGACGGCACCACCATCCCGTGGGAAGTGACCGCCTCGCTCAAGGTGCCGGAACTGGTGACCAACCACACCGAGTTCGAGGGCCCGGCGCTCTACAACCTCACCTTCGTGCTCGCCATGAACAAGGGCGTCTATGACGGCCTGTCCGACGAGAACAAGGCGGTGATCGACGCCAACTCCGGCCTGTCGTTCTCGGTCTATGCCGGCGGGGTGATGCAAGACGCCGACGCCCCGGCGCGGCAGATCGCGGTCGACCTCGGCAACAACATCATCACCATTTCGGCGGAAGACGCCAAAGCCTGGGACTCCATCGTCAACCCGATCTACGAAGAGTGGGAAGCCGAAGTGCCGGGCGGCGCCGAGCTGGTCACCGAAGCCAAGACGCTGATGACCGAGTGCGGCGCCGACATGGCCAACATCGACACCTACGGCGCCCACTGAGCGCGCCTGGTTGCTGCTACGCGCGGCGGGGCAGGGCTTCGCCGCGCGCCTTCCCCGGGGGGCGACCCTCCGGTCAGATCTGGGGGGCACCCATGCACCGCTTCTTTATGAGCCTGTCGCGGCTCATGGCAATCGCCGGGGGCTTCGTGCTCTCGCTGCTGGTCGCGATCGTCGTCCTGTCGATCCTCGGCCGTGAGCTCAACTCGATGCTGCACGGCGGCGTCTTCAAGGACAGCGGGTTTGCCGCCTGGCTCCTCGGCATCGAACTGCCGGGGCTCTGGGGCAAGATCAAGCTCGGTCCGGTCAACGGCGACTACGAGCTGGTCGAAGCCGGGATCGCCTTTTCCATCTTCGCCTTCCTGCCGCTCGCCCAGATCACCGGGGCGCATGCCACCGTCGACATCTTCACCAGCTGGTTGTCCGACCCGGTGCAAAGGCTTCTGACCACGGTCATCGACATCGCCTTTGCCGTGGTTCTGGTGCTGATCGCGGTGCAGCTGTTCCAGGGCACGGTCGACAAGTTCGAACGTCATCAGACCACGTTCCTGCTGCAATTCCCGGTCTGGTGGGCCTTTGCCGTGAGCCTGGTCGGCGCGATCATGGCCGCCATCGTCTCCGTCTATCTCGCCCTCGCCCGCATCGCCGAGCTGGTCACCGGGCGCCATCACGTCCCCGCCGGTGAAGGAGCCGACCATTGACCAATATCGAGATCGGCCTGTGGTCCTTCCCGGTCCTCATGCTGGCCATTTTCCTGCGGGTGCCGATCGGGCTTGCGATGTTCCTCGCCGGCTTCCTCGGCCTCGGCATCATCAATGACGGCTTCACCGTCGCCATGGCGAAGATGAAGACCGAGGTCTACACGACCTTTTCCAGCTACTCGCTGTCGATCGTGCCGCTGTTCCTGCTGATGGGCCATTTCGCCACCCTCGGCGGCATGAGCCAGGCGCTGTTCAAGGCCGCGGAGGGCTGGCTCGGCCACCGCCGCGGCGGCGTCGCCATGGCCGCCATCGGCGCCTGCGCGGGCTTCGGCGCGATCTGCGGCTCCTCGCTCGCGACCGCGGCCACCATGGGCCGCACCGCGCTGCCGGAACTGCGCAAATACGGCTACTCGGGCGGGTTCTCGACCGCCACGCTGGCCGCCGGCGGCACGCTCGGCATCCTGATCCCGCCTTCTGTCGTGCTGGTGATCTACGCGATCCTCGCCGAGCAGAACATCGCCAAGCTGTTCCTCGCCGCGCTCGTCCCGGGCCTGCTCGCCGCGGTCGGCTACGTCATCACCATTTCGGTCTACGTCCGCATCAACCCCGACAGCGCCGGCGTCCGGCCGCCGGTGCCGATGAGCGAACGGATGCGCGCCGTCGTCGACGTCTGGCCGGTGCTGCTGGTCTTCGGTCTGGTGGTCGGCGGGATCTACGGCGGGCTGTTCACGCCGACCGAAGGCGCCGCCGTCGGTGCGCTCGGCACCGGGCTCATCGCTTTCGCCAACAAGGGGCTCAACTTCAAGGAGCTGCTCGGCTCCTTCACCGCCACCGCGCGGTCGACCGCGATGATCTTCTTCATCGTGCTCGGCGCCGCCTTCTACAACGGGTTCCTCGCCGTCACCCAGGTGCCGCAGACCATGGCCGACTGGGTGGTGACGCAGGGCTTCAGCCCCTGGACCGTGCTGATCATCATCCTGGCCTTCTACCTGCTGCTCGGCTGCCTGATGGACAGCCTGTCGATGATCCTGCTCACGATCCCGATCTTCTACCCGATCATCTCGGTGCTCGATTTCGGCATGGTCGATTTCATCGCCCTGCAGCACGACATGATCCGCGACGCGATCGCGGCCGGTGTGCCGGACGGCGTGACGCAGGCACCGCTCGACGAGATCCAGGCGCTGATGGCCCAGGGCGCGGAAGTGCCGCGGCAGTTGGCGGGCGAACTGGGCGTCCGGCTCACCGAGGCGCGCGCCAATGCGATCGGCATCGAGCGCACCGCGATCTGGTTCGGCGTGCTGGTGCTGATCGTGGTCGAGGTCGGGCTCATCACCCCGCCGGTGGGCATGATCCTGTTCATCATCAACGCGATGGACCGGACCACGCCGATCGTCCAGACCTACAAGGCGGTCCTCTACTTCATCGCCTCCGACCTGATCCGGGTTGCGCTCCTGGTGCTGTTCCCCGCGATCACGCTGTTTCTGTTGCCGTGAGGCAGAGCGCGCGCCGGTCCGCCGGCGCGCGTCCGACCCGTCCGGTTTCCAGCGAGACCGGGGGTCAGTTTCCCGGGAACCCGGGCGGCGCGGGGCCTTGCGCTCCTGCCGAAGATAGTTATAGAGTATAACAATTGCCAAGCAGAACGCTTGCCGCGACCGACAGGACAGGGACATGACCGACGACCTCCTCACGATTGCCATCTCCGACGACGGCATCGCGACCTTGACGATGACCCGTCCGGGCAAGCGCAACGCGATGAACGACCAGCTCCTCGGGGCGCTCGATGGCTTCTTTTCCAACGTCCCCGCGGGGGTGAAGGCCGTCGTTCTGACCGGGACCGAGGGGCATTACTGCTCCGGCCTCGATCTCGCCGAACACACCCAGCGCGATGCCGAAGACACGATGCGCCACTCGCGCGGCTGGCATCGGGTCATGGACAAGATCCAGTTCGGCGGCCTGCCGGTCGTCTCGGCGATGTTCGGCGCGGTGATCGGCGGCGGGCTCGAGCTCGCCACCGCGACCCATGTGCGTATCGCCGAACCCTCGACCATCTTCCAGCTGCCCGAAGGCAAGCGCGGCATCTTCGTCGGCGGCGGCGCCAGCGTCCGTGTCGGCAAGATCCTCGGCGCCGACCGGCTGATCGAGATGATGCTGACGGGCCGCAAATACGGCGCCGACGAAGGCCTTGCGCTCGGGCTCACCCATTACAGCGTCGGCGAGGGCGAGGCGCTGCCCATGGCCCAGGACCTCGCCCGCCGGATCGCCGCCAACGCGCCGCTCTCGAACTACATCATGATCCAGGCCATCGCCCGGATCGAAGACATGTCCAAGGCCGACGGGCTGTTCACCGAGAGCCTCTGCGCCGCGATCACCCAGACCAGCACCGACGCCATCGAGGGGCTCCAGGCCTTTCTCCAAAAACGCGACCCGACCTTCAGGTAGGCCCCATGCCCGACGACGCCGCCAAGCCAGTGAAACGAACCCATGTCTCCGACGCGACCCTGCGCCGCCTCGTCGGCTACAATCTCAAGCGGGCGTTCCTGGTGATCGGCGCCGATCTCGCGCGCACGCTCGAACCCTACGAGCTCAGGATGCTGACCTACACCGCGCTTACGCTGGTGGCGGACAACCCGGGGCTCAGCCAGTCGCAGCTTGCCGACGCGATGCAGGTGGAACGGCCGAACCTCGTGGTGATCGTCGACGAGCTGGAGACCCGCGGGCTGATCACCCGCGACCGCGTGCCGACCGACCGGCGCACCTATGCGCTGCAGATCACCGATGAGGGGGCGCAGCTGCTGGCCGAGGCCACGCGCGCCGTCGGCGAACATGAGAACCAGATGATGGGCGGGCTCACCAAGGCGGAGGAGGCCGCCTTGATCTCGACCCTCAATCGTATCGAGACATCCGGAACCGGGAGGAGTTGATGGACCCGAAATATCGCCCGCACAAGGCGCAGGTCGAGACCCGCGCCGACGGCACCCTGATCTACAGCTCCGGCTACGACATGTCGGACCCGGCGCGCACCACCGGTGACTGGCTGCACCGCTGGGCCGAGGCGGCGCCGATCCGGCCTTTCCTGGCCGAGCGTTACGGCGCCGGCTGGCACGAGGTGACCTACGCCCAGGCGCTGGAACAGATCCGCGCCATCGGCGCCGCGCTGATCGCACGCGGGTTCGACGAGACCACCCCGATCATCGTGATCTCCGGCAACGGCGTCGACCACGGGCTCCTGGCCCTGGCTGGCCAGTACGTTGGCGTGCCCGTCGTCCCCGTCGCCGAACAATACGCGCTGATCCACGGTGCCCACGGCCGGCTCCGCCATGCCATCGAGCTGGTCGGCCCCAAGATGGCCTACGCCGTCGATGCCGACCAATACGCCGAGGCCCTCGCGCTCGACGCTTTCGACGGGATCGAGGTGGTTGCCTCGCGGCCCGGACACAACGAAAACGTCACCCCCTTCGCCGAGCTGCTCAAGGGCGACCCGACGGTCGATGTCGATGCCGCCCGCGCCAAGGTCGGCCCCGACACGGTGGTCAAGATCCTGCTCACCTCCGGCTCGACCTCGGCCCCCAAGGGCGTGCCCACGACGCACGCGATGATGTGCGCCAACCAGGCCCAGATCGCCGACGCGCTGCCCTTCGTCAGGGCCAAGCCGCCGGTGCTGGTCGACTGGCTGCCGTGGAACCACGTCTTCGGCGGCTCGCACAACTTCAACCTGGTGCTGGCCAATTGCGGCACGCTCTATATCGACGACGGCAAGCCGGTCCCGGCGCTGATCAACCGCACGCTGGAAAACCTGTCGATGGTCTCGCCGACCATCAGTTTCAACGTGCCGCTCGGCCATGCCCAGGTGGTCGATGCGCTGAAGAAGGACGCCGAGCTGCGCCGGATGTTCTTCGCCGAGCTCGACATGATCTTCTACGCCGGCGCCTCGCTGCCCCAGGATGTCTGGGAAGGCTACGAGACGCTCGCCCGCGCCGAACGGGCGGATATTCCGCTGATGAACTCGTCGTGGGGGCTGACCGAGACCGCGCCTGCGACGCTGATCCAGCACGAGCCGACCGACCGCTCGGGGATCGTCGGCGTGCCGATGTCGGGGGTCACCGTGAAGCTCGTCCCCGGCGAGGACGACGCCGAACGTTTCGAGGTCCGGGTCAAGGGCCCGAACCTGTTCACCGGCTACCTCGGAAATCCGGAAAAGACGGCCGAAGCCTTCGACGACGAGGGCTTTTTCCTCACCGGCGATGCCATGCGCTTCGTGGTGCCGGGCAATCCCGACATGGGCCTGAAATTCGACGGCCGCATCTCGGAAGACTTCAAGCTCACCTCCGGCACCTGGGTGCGGGCGGCCCAGCTCCGCCTCGACATGCTCGCCCAGATCGGGGCGCTGGCGCAGGACATCGTCGTCACCGGCGCCGACCGCAAGGAAATCGGGATCATGATCTTCCCGAACCCCAAGGAGCTCGCGGCCGAAGGCTTCGCCCTCGATGCCGCCGACGGCGCGCTCACCAACCGGCTCCTGAAAGGCGAGATCGCCCGGCGGCTCGCCGAACGCGCCCGCGAAGTGCAGGGGTCGTCCACCCATGTCGCCCGCGCCATCGTGCTCGCCGAGGGGCCGGATATGGGCGAGGGCGAAATCACCGCCAAGGGCAATCTCAACGCCCGCAGGATCCTCGACCGCCGGAAAGCGCTGCTCGACCGGCTCTACGACGACGCCGACCCCGCCACGATCACCTTCTGACCCGCTCATTGGGGGCTTCGCCCCGCTTCGCAGCCGGCGAAGCGGCCCCGAACGGGGTCGATGAGCCCGACAGCCCAAAGCCCGGAGACACATATGGTCGACATCACCAAAGTCCGCGCAATCGACATCCACACCCATGCCGAGGAACCCTGCGGCTGCCACAGCGACGACGGCTACGACGATCTGCAACGGTCGATGGCGCAGTATTTCGGCGCGCCCTGGGAACACCCGCCCACCATCGCCGAGACCGCGGCCCATTTCCGCGCCCAGAACATCGCCGCGGTGATCTTCCCGGTCGATGCCGAGCGCGAGACCGGTTACCGGCGCTACAACAACGACGAGGTCGCCGAGCAGGTGGCGGAGAATTCCGACATCCTGATCCAGTTCGCCTCGATCGACCCCTGGAAGGGCAAGATGGGCGTGCGCGAGGCACGCCGGCTGGTGCGCGAGTACGGCGTCAAGGGGTTCAAGTTCCATCCGACCATGCAGGGCTTCTACCCCAACGACCGCATGGCCTACCCGCTCTACGAGGCGATCCAGGACGAGGGCGCCATCGCGCTGTTCCACACCGGCCAGACCGGGGTGGGCTCCGGCATGCCCGGCGGCAACGGCATGCGGCTCAAGTATTCCAACCCGATGTACATGGACGACGTTGCGGTCGATTTCCCCGACCTCAAGATCATCCTCGCCCACCCCTCCTTCCCCTGGCAGGAAGAGGCGCTCAGCGTCGCGACCCACAAGCCGAACGTCTATATCGACCTGTCCGGCTGGTCGCCGAAGTATTTCCCGCCGATCCTCGTGCGCTACGCCAATACGCTGCTTCGCAAGAAGATGCTGTTCGGCTCCGACTGGCCGATGATCTCGCCGGAGAAATGGCTCGCCGCCTTCGAGAACATCGACATCAAGGAAGAAATCCGCCCGGACATCCTGAAGAACAACGCCGCGCGCCTGCTGGGGTTCGAGGTATGAAACCGTTTTCGGCGCCCGTAGACGACATCATGTTCACGCTCGAACATGTCGCCGACGCCCCCCGGCTCGAGTTGTTCGATGCCGAACTGTCGCGCGAGATCGCGCAGCATTTCGCCGCCTTCGCCGAAGGCGTGATCGCACCGATCGACGAGCCGGGCGACCGCGAAGGGGCGGCGCTGAAGGATGGGCGCGTCGAGCTCCCGACAGGCTACAAGTCGGCCTTTGCCGCCTTTGCCGAGCAGGGCTGGAGCGGCCTCACCGCGCCCGAGGAATTCGGCGGGCAGGGGCTCGACGGGGTGATCGGCGCGATCGTCTCGGAGATCGAGACCGGTGCCTCGCAGGCGTTCAACATGCTGGTCGACCTCACGCCGGGCTCGATCCGGACGCTGCTGAGCTACGGTACCGAGGACCAGAAGGCGCGGTTCATCCCGCCGATGGCCGAGGGGCGCTGGCTCGGCACAATGTGCCTCACCGAACCGGGCGCGGGCTCGGATCTCGGCCGGGTGCGGACCCGGGCCGTTCCGGACGGTGACGTCTGGAAGATCACAGGCGAAAAGATCTTCATCTCCGGCGGCGACCAGGACATGTCCGAGGGGATCTTCCACCTCGTCCTCGCCCGCACCGGCGCGCCGGAGGACGGGGTGAAGGGGCTGTCGCTGTTTGCCTGCCCCTCGGATCTGGAAGACGGCCGCCGCAACGCGGTCCGCGTCACCCGGATCGAGGAAAAGATGGGGCTCCATGCCCAGCCCACCTGCCAGCTCGCCTTCGACGAGGCGGTCGGCGAATTGGTCGGGGCGGAAGGCGCCGGCCTCAAGGCGATGTTCACGCTGATGAACCACGCCCGCATCGATGTGGCGCTGCAAGGCGTCGCCCATGCCGCGCGCGCCCATGACATTGCGGCGAGCTATGCGGCCGAGCGGGTGCAGGGCCGCGATCTCACCATCGACCAGCACGGCGACGTGCGCCGGATGCTCGACGAGATCGATGCGCTGGCGCTGGGCGGTCGGGCGATGACCCATCTGGCCCTGGTGACGATGGAGGCGGGCGACGATCCCTGGCTGCTCGAATTCCTCACCCCGGTGGTCAAGGCGCATTGCTCCGAGGCCGGCATGCGCGCGGCGGAGACCGCGATGCAGGTGCTGGGCGGTTACGGCTATCTCGAGGAATACCGGCTGAGCCAGATCTACCGCGACGTGCGCATCGCGGCGATCTACGAGGGCACCAACGGCATCCATGCGATGGGGGTCGCCGGCCGGCTGCTGCGGCTCGAAAACGGCGCCGCCTTCGACGCCTTCGTGAAGTTCGCGGAAGCCCAGGAGCAGACCCCGGGACTGACCCGGGCGCTCGCGGCCTGGAAAGCGGCCCGCGCCCATCTGGAGACCGGGGTCGACCCGGGGCCGATCGCCATGGCCTTCCTGCGGCTCACCGCGCGGACCCTGGAACAGGCCGTCTGGACCCGGATCGCCGCGGCGGCGGAGCGGCACCCGGATCCCGCGCGGATCCGTCGGGTCGCGTCCATCGTGGCGCGGCAGGCGGCGCGCGCGGAAGCGGACCTAGCGGAGATCACCTGGAGCTGATCCGGGTCCGGGCCCGACAGGTACGAAAAACGGAAGGGCGCGGCCGGGTTCGGCCGCGCCCGTCTTCCTTGTGGCCGCGAAAAGCGTGCCCTCAGCCCAAGAGCACGTCGAGGTGGCGGATCACCGAGCGGGCCAGCACGTGCGGTTCGTAGCCGCCTTCGAGCATCGACACGATCCGGCCCTCGGCATGTTTGTCGGCGATCTTGACGATCTCGCCGGTGAGCCAGGCGTAATCGTCATCGGTCAGGGCCAGCGTCGACATGTCGTCGGCGACATGGGCGTCGAAGCCGGCCGAGACCAGGATCATCTGCGGCTTGAAACTGTCGAGGTGCGGTAGCCAGTGCTCGGAGATCGCCTTGCGGAAGGCCGGCCCATCGGTGCCCGCGGGCAGGGGCACGTCGACGAGGTTCTTGGTTTCCTTCTCGTGGCCGGTGAAGGGGTAGAACGGGTGCTGGAAGGACGAGCAGAACAGCACCCGCGGCTCGTCCTTGAAAATGTCCTCGGTGCCGTTGCCGTGGTGGACGTCGAAATCCACCACCGCCACCCGCTCGAGCCCGTAGACGTCGAGCGCGGCGGCGGCCGCGACGGCGATGTTGTTGAAAAGGCAGAACCCCATCGCCTGCGCCCGCACCGCGTGGTGCCCGGGCGGGCGGATCGCGCAGAACACCGGGTTGGCCTCGCCGCGCATCACCAGATCGACCGCCAGCACGCCCGCGCCGGAGGCCCGTTCGGCGGCGCGCAAGGAGCCCGGGCTCATCACCGTGTCGCCGTCGATCTCGACCGGCGCTTCGCCCGGACCGGGCGCCATCGCGTAGACCCGGTCGATATAGGCGGGGTCGTGGACCCGTTCGAGATCTTCGCGGGTGACCAGCGGCGCATCGTAGTGGCGCAGCACGTAATCCATGCCGGACGCGATCAGCTGGTTGGTGATCGCTTCGAGCCGCACCGGCGCGTCCGGGTGCAGATCGCCCGCGTCATGATCGTGGCATTCGTAGTGGGAAATGAAACCCAGCATGTCTCCTCCGGTGTGGGCGACCCAAGTGGGCGAGCTCGCACATGGGTCTAAGATATTGTTATTATTGTTGTTAGCATTAACTGTCGTTTGGGCGCGCTAAGCGGCGTAGGGGGCGCCGTGCCGAGGCCCGTCCCCGGCACGGCTTCAATCTAGAGGTTGCGCTCGACCAGCACCAGTTCGGGATCGTCGGGATCCATCCGCCGGGTGAAGCCGAGATCGTTCATCAGCTGCAGCATCGGCGCGTTGTTTTTCAGCACCGTGCCCTCGATCACCTGCAGCCCGTGGTCGCGCGCGGCGCGGAACAGCGCCTTCATCAACCGCGTGCCGATCCCCTGGTGGGTGATCTGGTCGCCGACCACGATCGCGAACTCGCAGGAGCGGCCGTCGGGATTGATGACGTAGCGGGCGACGCCGACCTGCTGCTCGCCGCCGTCGCGCAGCGCCATCGCCACCATCGCCATCTCGCGGCGGTAGTCGATCTGGGTGAACTGCACCAGCATCTCGGGGCTGAGCTCGTTGATCGCGCCCATGAACCGGAACATCTTGGCTTCGTCGGACAGATCGCGCACGAAGTTCTGCTCGCTCTCGGCGTCCTCGGGCCGGATCGGCCGGATGACCAGCGGGGTGCCGTCGGTCAGGTGATCCTCGACGATGAGGTGCCGCGGGTAGGGGTGGATCGCGACGTGATCGTAGCGCCCGTCGCGGGCCGGCGGCCGGGCGACCTTGACCCGCGCATCGACCGCGAGCACGCCCTCGGGCCCGGCGAACAGCGGGTTGATGTCGAGTTCGACCACCTGCGGCAATTCGCAGACCATGTCCGAGATCCGCATCAGCACGTCGATCACCGCTTCGCGGTCCACCGCCTCGCGGTCGCGGAACGCGGCGAGGAGCTTGGAGACCTTGGTCCGGTCGACCAGCCGGTTGGCCAGCACCGAGTTGAGCGGCGGCAGGGCGACGGCGCTGTCCTGCAGCACCTCGACCATCGTGCCGCCGGCGCCGAACAGGATCGTCGGCCCGAACACCTCGTCATGGCTCGCGCCGACCACGAGTTCGCGGGCGCCGGTCAGCCGAGCCATCGATTCGACCGTCACGCCCCGGATCCGGGCATTGGGCCGCGCGGATTTCGCCGCGGCAACGATCGAGCGGAAGGCCACCATGACCTCGGCCGCGTCGGTGATGTTGATCCGCACCCCGCCGACATCCGACTTGTGCGTGATGTCGGGCGAGTTGATCTTGATCGCCACCGGGAAGCCGACCGTCTCGGCGGCCACCAGCGCCGCGGTTTCGCTTGCGGCCTCGATGGTCATGTTGACCGGGATGTGGAAGGCCCGCATCAGCGCCTTGGATTCGACGTCCGACAGCATGTCGCGGTCATCCGCGAGCACCGCTTCGACGATCATTCGCGCGCCATCGAGATCGGGGTGATGCGTCTCGGCCTGCGGCGAGGGCGTCTCGAGCGCCAGCTTGCGGTTGCGGTGGTGCAGCGCGAGGTAGGAGAAGGCCGAAACCGCCGGCTCCGGCGTGGCGAAATCGGCGATCCCGTTCTCCGACAGGAAATGCCGCGCGTCGCCGACCGAGGTTTCACCCATGAAGCTCGCGAGCACCGGCTTGGTCCGCCGTTTGGGCAGGTTCTCGACCACCGCCCTGGCGATCGCGTCAGCATCGGTCATCGCCTGGGGCGTGAGCAGCACCAGCATGCCGTCGACATTGGGGTCTTCGTAGACCGCCTTGACCGCGGCGCCGTATTCCGCCGCACCTGCGTCGCCGAGCACGTCGACCGGGTTGCCATGGCTCCAGTAGCGCGGCAGCACCGCGTCGAGCTTTTCGAGCGTCTTCGGCGAGAGCTTGGCGAGCTCGACCCTGGTGTCGCCGGCCCGGTCGGCGGCCAACACGCCGGCGCCGCCGCCATTGGTGACGATGGCGAGGCGGTTGCCGCCCGAGCGCTTGTTGGAGCCGAGGATCTCGGCCGCGGCGAAGAGCTGGCCGAAGGACAGCGCCCGCACCGCACCGGTCCGTTCCAGCGCCGCGTCGAACACGTGGTCGGCGCCCATCAGCGCGCCGGTATGGGTCGAAGCGGCCTTGGAACTCGCGGCATGGCGGCCCGATTTCAGCACGATCACCGGTTTCAGCCGGGTGGTCGCCCGCATCGCCGACAGGAACGAAGGCGCATCGTGCACCCCCTCGACATAGAGCAGGATCGCGTCGGTCTGGGGATCGGTGGCGAGGAACTGCATGATGTCGCCGAAGTCGATATTGGTCGCGTTGCCCAAGCTGACCAGGGCCGAGAAGCCGAGGTGATGCGGCCCCGCCCAGTCGGAAATCGCCGAGTTGAGCGCGCCCGATTGCGAGATCAGCGCAAGCCGGCCCTTGGGGGTACCGGCGCGCAGGAAGGTGGCGTTCAACTGCTGCCAGGGGCGCACCAGGCCGACGCAATTCGGCCCCATGAAGCGCACGCCCGCGCGGTTCGCCTGGGCGATCAGCTCGGTCTCATATTCCTTGCCGTCGCCGCCGCCCTCGCCGAACCCGGCCGACAGGATGATCGCGTTATGGCAGCCGGCCTCGCCGAGGTCGCGGATGATGCCGGGCACGGTCTTGGCCGGCGTGGCGATCAGGGCGAGGTCGACCTCTTCGCCGATCTCGAGCACGGAGGGATAGCACTTCAGCCCGCCGACCTTCTTGTGCTTGGGGTTGATGGGATGGATCTTTCCCTCGAACCCGTCGGCTTTGAGGTTGGCAAAAACCCGGCCGCCGACGCTCTCGGCGTTTTCGGACGCGCCATAGATCGCGACCGATTTCGGGTTCATCATTTTCGCAAGCGGGTTGGCTTCCATAAATATCCGGCTCCTTTCGCCCGGACAGAACCCGACCGGCTGGGCCGGGTTCCGTTTTTGCCGGCATTAGGCGCCAGAAAGGTGAAGATTCTTTGACCTCGGTCAACAAATTGCGCGATTTCATATGTTTGTCGCGTCAGGTGTGGCTCTGATGTCGCGGGGTGACGCATTCGCTTTTGTGCGACAGCCCGTGTGATACACTTGTCACCGGAACCCCGGGCGAGGTGCGATGCCGGCAAAAATCACGAGCGGACTGACCAGCGCGGAGGCGGCGCAACGCCTCGCGGACGTCGGACCGAACACGCTCGGCGAGGTGCGGGCGACGCCCTGGCCGGTGATCCTGCTCAGGCAGTTCACCGGGCTTCTGGTGGTCATCCTGATCGTTGCCGCCGGCATCGCGGCGGCGCTGGGCGAGGTCATCGACGCCATCGCCATCGGCCTCGTCGTGGCGCTGAACGGCGTGCTCGGGTTCATCCAGGAATGGCGGGCCGAGACCGCGCTGGAAGCACTGCGCTCGATGCTCGCCCAACATGCGCGGGTGCTGCGTGACGGCGTCGAGCGGCGGATCGACACCCGCGAAATCGTGCCGGGCGACGTGGTGCGGCTGTCGGCGGGCGACAAGGTGCCGGCGGATCTCGCGCTCACCGGGTCGGTCGAGCTCAGGGTCGAGGAGAGCGCGCTCACCGGCGAGAGCCTGCCGGTGTCGAAGGCGCATACCGACCCGGAGGCCAAGCTGTTCATGGGCACCTCGGTGGTCGGCGGCCATGCCGAGGGCGCGGTGACCGCCACCGGGCGGGCCACGGCCTTTGGCGAGATCGCCGAGCTCACCACCTCGGTCGGAGAGAAGAAGACCCACCTGCAGGAGGTGCTGGAAGTGCTCGCCCGCCAGCTCGCGATCGGCTCGGTCGCGCTCGCGGCGCTGATCCTGGCGGCCGGGCTCTATACCGGCCACGGGCTGCACGAGATGTTTCTCATGGCGCTGTCGCTCGCGGTGGCGATCGTGCCCGAGGGATTGCCGGCGGTGGTGACCATCACGCTGGCGCTGGGCGCCGCGGCGATGGTGCGCAAACAGGCGCTCGCCCGGCGCCTGCAGGCGGTCGAGACCCTCGGCGCGGCGAGCGTGATCTGCACCGACAAGACCGGCACCCTCACCGAGGACAAGATGACCGCGACCCGGATCGCGCTGCCGGGCGGCAGCTACCGGGTGACCGGCGGCGGCTACGATCCGGCGGGGCATATCGAGAACCCCGACGGCACGCCGGTGCGCGTCCCGGACGACCCCGACCTCGCGGCGCTGCTCGAAACGGTGCTCGCCTGCAACCGCGCCCACCTGGAGCGCGACGACGGCGAGACCTGGCGCATGGTCGGCACGCCGACCGAGGGCGCGCTGGTGACGCTGGCCTACAAGGGCTGGTGCCCGCTGCCGGCGAACGAACCGGTCGCCGAGCTGCCGTTTTCCTCCGAGCGCAAGCGGATGAGCGTGCTGTCGGCGGGCGAGGGCGGCGATGTGGGCACATGGGTGTTGCATGTGAAGGGGGCGCCGGAGCGCATCCTGGAACGCTGCACCCGCTACCGGCAGGGCGGCACAGACCACGCGCTGGAGCGCGACGACCGCGCCCGCTTCACCACCGCCTGGGAGGCGCTGGCGAGCGAGGGCGCTCGGGTGATCGCGGTCGCCCGCCGCGCCTGCGACGGACCGACCCGCCCGCCGACGAAGACGCGCTGACCTGGCTCGGGGCGGTCGCGCTGATGGACCCGCCGCGCGACGAGGTGAAACCGGCGATCGCCGCGGCGGCCGCGGCCGATCCGGGTGATCATGATCACCGGCGATGGTGCCGCCACCGCCAAGGCGGTCGCCGGCATGGTCGGCCTGCCGGTCGACCGGGTGCTGACCGGCACCGATGTCGAGACCTTCTCCGACGCCGAGCTCGACGCGGCCCTCGACGCGAACGTGCTTTTCGCACGTACCGCGCCAGCCCACAAGATGCGCCTCGTGCGCCGGTTACAGGGCCGGGGACAAATCGTCGCCATGACCGGCGACGGCGCCAACGACGCGCCCGCGCTCAAGCAGTCGGATATCGGCATCGCCATGGGCCGGCGCGGCACCGACGTCGCCCGCGACGCGTCCGACCTGGTCCTGCTCGACGACAATTTCGCCACCATCGTGCGCGCCATCCGCGAAGGCCGGCGCCAGTACGACAATGCGCAAGTTCGTGCGCTACCTGTTGTCATCCAACGCCGGCGAGGTGGTGGCGCTGCTCGCCAACATCCTGATCGGCGGGCCGCTGATCTTTCTCGCCACCCAGATCCTGTGGATGAACCTGATCACCGACGGCGTGACGGCGGTGGCGCTGGGGCTGGAAAAGGCCTCTCCCGGCCTGATGGAGCGCCCGCCGCGGGACAAGGGCGAAAGCGTGATCGGCCGCGCGGGCCTTGCGATGATCCTGGTCTTCGGCGCCTATACCGGCACCGCGAGCCTGTATATCTTCTATCATTTCCTGAGCCTGGGCGACGAGGCGGTCGCGCGCACCGCGGCGTTTACCGCGATGGTGCTGTTCGAGAAGATCAGCGTCTTTGCCTTCCGCCCTTCCACCACAGCAACTTCCGGATCGGCTGGTTTTCGAACCGGCTGCTGATCGCGGCGCTTGTCGCGATGATCGGCGCCCAGCTGCGGCGATCTACTGGCCGCCGATGCAGCTTCTGCTCAAGACCCGCGCCGCTCGGCTGGGCCGAGTGGCAGACCATCGCGCTGGCCGCGCTGCTGCTGCTGGTGGTGCCCGAGATCCTCAAGGCGCTGCGGGCAGGCGGGCGGAAGGCCGGGTGACCCCGGCCTTTCCCGATCCGGACGCCGGGGCGGCCGGTCAGGCCCGCCCGGCGCTGGCGGCCATGGCGCCGTGCAGGCGGTGGACGAGTTCGACCTGACCCGACACGCTGGTCTTGTTGTAGATCGCGCGCATATGCGAGCGCAGCGTGGTGATCTTCACGTTGAGCGCCCTGGCGATGTCGTCGGGCAGGCGACCCTCGTGGATCATCACGCAGACCTGGAACTCCGACCGGGTCAGACCGGCCGGGTTGTCAATGTCGAGGATCGGCTTGTCCTCCGTCTGCGCCCGCTGCTGCGCCACCCGCGACACCCGCCCCGCCATCATCGCCGCGACCGCGCCGGGGCTGCGCCCCTGCCAGGCCTCGGCAATCGCCGGGCAGAGGATGTCGAGCAGCATCCGGTCGTGGGCCGCGATCGGGGCGGCGAAGGCGATTTCTAGGAAATCGCTGTGCGCCGGTCCGTTTTCGAGCGGCACGATGGCGACCTCGGCAATGCCGGCCTCCCGGAGCTTCGACTGGGTCTCGGGGTCGAGCGAGACCTCCGAGGCCAGCCAGACCTTGCCGGGCATCGCGCTGTGCAGATGCGCTCCCAGAACGACCCCGGCCACGGACCGCATCGGACGGGCGAAGAGCCTGCCGGACGACGGTTCGTCGCGCGCCGCAGACCGGGTCTGGCAGCTGCCGCGGCTCTGGCGGACGTGCAGAACGGACTTTGCATTGACAAGTGCACGGAGCTCTTCGAAAGCGCGCTCCATGTTTTCGCGCGAGCCGATGGATTTTTGCCAATGTAGTGCAAACCCGATCGACTGACTGTCAGTACGCCGGTCGAAGACCGACGTTTTGGACACCATATTCATTGGGACCCCCACCCCAAAAATGAACAAATGAAAATACTCGTACGTACCCCTCGTCGTGAATTATGGCGGCAATCCGGCGGCGTGGTAGGGATAAATTCACACAGGCGCCCGCCTGGCGCTGCCGGGGCACAGGCCGTTGCGGTGGACGTTCTGCAACGTATTGGAATATGGGCGATTTCGGAGCCCACGCGGGTTGGGCCCGAACCGTGAACAGACTGTTGAGGGGCGAACGTCCCGCCATATTTCTGCCGCATCGTTGGAATCATCGCCTCGAATCACCCGATTTTTAAAAGGGTGGCGATGTGAGAAAGCCCGGAATTGACAACCCAAAGTTGTCAAAAACATATTGATGAACAACCTAAAGAAGATAACTTCACATTTTCGGACGATGCGCGGGCCAGATCGGCGGCAGATAATGTTGGCAACCCCTGGTGCAGGTGTGTCGGGGGGTGGAAAGGCGCTTCGGCGTGCTTTCGGGGGAACCAGGAAAGGATTTGAAAATGGTATCCAAACTTTTGAAGCAGTTCCGCAAGGACGAAACCGGCGCCGCGATGGTTGAATACGCGATCGCGCTTCTCGTGGCGGCCAGCATCGGTGTGCTCACGTTCACGACGATGGGCGGCCAGGCCGCCAAGAACGCCGAAAAAGCCTGTGATGCGCTGATGGGCAGCACCACCAACACCGCTTGTGACGCACCGAGTTAAACGCAACGTCGGAAGCCGCGCTCGTCGCGGCTTCCGCTCTCGACCGGTCCGGGTCGATCATTGCCGTGCAACATCCGGGGGGGTGTCATGAATATCCGATCTCTCATCACAATTCTGTTCGGCACGGCTCTGGCCGGTGGCGCCTCCTATGCGGTGATGAATTTCTCCGACACCGGCGCCGGCGCGGCCGAAGCGGTGGAAGTGCCGATGCAGGAAGTGGTCGTCGCGCTCTCCGAGATCAACTATGGCGACGTCATCGACCCGCGCCTGCTCGGCACCCAGGCCTGGCCGCGTGAGTCCGTGCCGCAGGGCGTCTTCTTCGACACGGACAGCTTCGACATCGACGGCCAACCGCGCCGCGCGCTGGCCAATGTTTTTCCCGGCGAGTTGATCCTCGCGGCCAAGGTTTCCGAACCCGGCGCGCGGGTGAGCCTCGTGCAGAAACTCACGCCCGGCTACCGGGCCGTGGCAATCCAGGTCAGTGCGACCACGGCAGTGGGCGGCTTCGTGACGCCCGGCGATTACGTCGATGTCGTGATGTCGGAGGGCGGCGGGGCCAACCTGCGGGTCGTGACCATCCTGCAGAAGGTCAAGGTCATCGCCGTCGACCAGATCTCGCAAGAGCTTCAGAACCAGGCGATCGTTGCGCGCACGGTCACCGTCGAGGTGACGCCGATGGACGGCCAGAAACTGGTGCTCGCGGAAAAGGCCGGCGACCTCAGCCTGTCGCTGCGCGACCTCGAGGCGCCGGACGAGGAACTCATTCCGGAAATCAGCGTCGGCGATCTGTTTGCGCCCGAGCCGGAACCCGAGCCCGTGCCGGAACCCGAGATCGTCTATGTCGAGGTCCCCGTCGAAGTCGCGCCCGAGCCCAAGCCCGAGCCGGTCGACACCCGCGCCCGGATCACCGTGCGGCGCGGCATCGCGACCGAAACGGTTGTTGTGAAATGACCCGCGGGGCCCGGACAAAGGCCCGGGCTCTGACCCGGACCGCACGATTTCTCCGCGACGAGACGGGCGCGATTCTGGTGCTCTGGATCATGTCGCTGGTCGCGGTGGTGGCCTTCGTGGCCCTGGTCTTCGACATGGGCCGGGTGCAGGTGACCCACGGCGAGTTGCAGAGCTTCGCCGACAGCGTCGCGCTCGCCGCGGCGGGCGAGCTGGATGGCAATGCCAACGCGATCGCGCGCGCGACTGCCGCCGCTGCCGAGGTCGCCGACACCAATGTCGATGGCGGTGACGGCACGCTTCAAGGCGCGGGCGATTACACGCTGACCTTCCTGAGCGGATTGCCGGAACCGGACGAGGACGACGACGCGTACAATCCCGAACTGGCCAGCACGGCCGGCTACGTTGCCACGACCGATGCCGCGGCGCGGATGGTGCAGGTCGACGCCACGCCGGTCAGCAACACGGTCGGATTTCTCGCCGCGACTCGGGCGCTCATCGGCGCCGCTGCCGGGAATACCATGTCGACGAGCGCGCAGGCGATTGCCGGCTTCACGATGGAAGCCTGCGATATCACGCCTCTGATGTTCTGCCTCCCGAACGGGTCCTGGGAGGCGAAGAACAACGTCGGTCAACAGATCCTGCTGCGGTCGGGCGGCACGGTCGGCGCCTGGGGCCCCGGCGACTTCGGGTTTCTCGACGTGTCCGACGGTGCCGTGGGGTCGACCTGCGCCGGCCTGAAAGGGGCCAATCTCGTCGGCTGCCTCCTCGGCGCGGAAGGCAATGTGACCCAGTGCTATTCACAGCGCGGCGTCACCATGGAGCCCGGGCAGAAGGAAGGCCTCAACGCTTCGGTGTTCAACACCCGTTTCGACCGGTTCACCTCGACTATGAACGGTGAAGAAGACGATGCCCGCTATACCGTGGCGCCGAACATCGTCTCGGGCGAAGTGGTCAACTGCACGAACGACAAGGTGACGGTTTCGACCAATTCGATTGGTCTGCCGCATGACAGCAACCTGAATTCCTGCATCACCAGTCCCAGCACCTGCCCGCGTTTCGGCAACAAGAGCTGGGATTATGACACCTATTTCGACACCAACCACGGCGACGGCAACGGGACCCTGTTCCGGGATGTCGACAATCCTTCGCTGAACGAAGACGCTGCTTTCGCGGCACTGATCCCGGCCGACTTTGCCGGCACGCGGTACGGTGTCTACCTTGCCGAGATCGCGCAGGCCGGGGGCGCGACCTCTCTGACCAACATCCTGACGGGTCGCCAGGAGACCGGTCGAAATTCCTGCTCGCCCAATCGCTCGTCGGACCCGAAACGGCGGGTCGTCATCGCCGCCGGGATCGACTGCACGGCCAATGGGATCGCCGGTGCGGCGAAAAATGTGCCGGTCAAGGAATTCGTCGAGCTGTTCATGACCAATCCGATCGGTGCCGGTGAAGGCACCGGCAACACCAAGACGTTCAACATCTGGGTCGAAGTGATCGGCAGCCTCGGCAAGTCGGGTTACGGCGGCGCCGGGTCCGGCGGCGTCTTCCGCGACGTCGTGCAGCTCTACCGGTGACCCGCATGACCAGGAACGTGACCCTCACCAGGATCAAGACCTTCTGGCAGTCGACCTCGGGGACGGCGCTGGTGGAATTCGTCATCGTCTTTCCGATGATGATCCTGTTCTTCGCGATCATGGTCGAGTTCGGCCGGCTCTACTGGGGTTACCAGTCGGTGGTCGCGGGCGTGCGCGACGCGGCCCGCTATGTCGGGCGGGTCGGGCCTGTCGACGTCTGCGTCGACCACCCGACGACCAACGCCGCGGACCTGCTGCAATACCTGGATTACGTGACCGAGGACGACATCGAAGAGATCGTCGAAGAAGAACGGGTCACGGGCACTTCGGTGCTGCCGACCCAGTTCGCGGTCGACGTCGATGGTGTGACCGCGACCTACACCTGCCCGGAAGCCGATTCCGAGGCTGTGAGCTGGGAATACCGCACGCCGGAAATCCCGCTTGCGACGGTGTCGGTCCAGGTGACGATGCAATTCCCGCTCGGGCACCTGTTCACATTGTTCGGCAATGGGCTTGGCTCGGTAACGACGACGGTCAGCGACCAGTCGCGGATCTTCGGCGGATGAGCGGCGTGGCACGTCATAACAGCGCGGCGCGTTTCCTCGCCGACGAGGGCGGGGCGGCGATGGTCGAGTTCGCGATCGTCGCGGCGGTGTTCTTCCTCGCCTTCTTCCAGCTCATCGGCTTCGGCATGTTCGCCTCGACCAACCTGATGGCGGAAAAGGCGACACAGCTCGCCGCGCGGCTTGCCGTGGTCCGGCCGGCCGCCTGCACGGGCGTGCCGGACCGCATCACCGCCAGCGACATCGACCCCGCGCCGGCCTTCGGCACCAACTGCCGGGCCAGCATCGACGTCGCGAGCACCTGCAGCGCGGTCGCCGAGGTGAGCTGCGCCGGAAGCGCGGCAAGCAAGACTGCAACAGAAATCTGGACCCTGATCGGGCCGATGCTGCCGCCGGACAGCGAGATCGACGATCTGCAGTTCACCTACACGTTCGACGGCAACCTCGGCTATCTCGGCGGGCCCTACACGCCGATGGTCACGGTCGAGCTCACGGTGCCGAACCAGACGACCGAGCTTTTCGACCTGATCAGCCGGCTGGCGGTGAACGCCGGCGGCGGCGACGGTTTCGAAGGGCCGCAATACCGGACCATCAGCATTTCGCTCCCGGCGGAAGACCTGAACGAAGGCACCGGCGGATAAAGGAAGACGACACCATGCAACAGACGAAGATTGGCGAGACCATTCTCTTTGTCGGCCGGAACAACGGGTTCCTGTCGAAGATGCAGGCGGAATTCCCGAAGACCGTGGTGGCCGCCTCGGTGGGGACCCTGTCCGAGCTCGCGGTGTCGGGGGGCGAGCTGGCCCAGCGGCACAGCATCGTGCTGTTCGAGACCGATGCCGGCCCGGCGGATGTCGCGGCGGTCAAGACGCTCGGCGCCGGGCAGAACGGGCATCCGATCTTCCTCGCGCTGATCGACGAAGACGTGCCGATCGGCCGGGCGCGGATGCTGTTCGAAGCGGGGGCGGAAGTGCTGCCCAACGGCAATGCCGAGGACGCGCTGTCGCGCAGCCTGACCCGGTTCATGGCCGGTGGGGCGCAGGCGCCGACCCAGCTCGCCGAGCCGGTGCGCCAGCGTGGTGCCGTCTATTCGGTCGTGGCCACGCGCGGCGGGGCCGGGGCGACCACCGTCGCCGCCAACCTCGCCGTCAGCCTCGCCGAAAGCCTGCCCAGGAAGCCCAAGGACGGCAGCCTGCCCAACCGGGTCATTCTGCTCGATTTCGACATCCAGTTCGGCAACGCCGGCACCTATGTCGACGTCGAGGACAACGGTGGCATGACCGAACTGCTCGCGGGCGAAGCCGAACCGACCCCCGACCGGGTTCTGCGGATGACCCAGGATACCGGGCTGGGCATCGACGTGCTGACCGCGCCGGCGATCTTCGTGCCGCTCACCGCGATGACGGCCGAGCTCGCGCAGCGGATCGTCGACGTGCTCAGCGCGCGCTACGCCCATGTGGTCATCGACCTGCCGCGCGCCGCGCTCGACTGGGTCGAGCCGGTGGTGCGCGCCTCGGACCGGCTGCTCCTGGTCTCCGACGGCTCGGTGCCCTGCATCCGCCAGGCAAAGCGGATGATCGACCTCTACCGCGAGCTGGAGCCGACCCTGAAGATCGACGTGGTCATGAACCGCGAGCGCAAGCCGCTGTTCGGGTCGAACATGCAGCGCGATGCCGAGGACCTGCTGCAGATCAAGCTCGAGAGCTGGGTCGCGAAGGATGACGCCGGCGAACGCCGCGCGATCGACCTCGGCCGGCCCTCCGTCTGCAAGCGCTCGCGCAACCGCAACTCGTACCGGTCTCTGGCCCGGCGCCTGATGGCGTCGCGCGGCGACACAAACATCAAATCCGGCAAATAGGGTGGGGCCATGTTCATAGAATTCCAGGGACGCAAACGCAACGAGCCCCAGAAGGCCAACGGCAAGCAACAGGCGGTGGCGGTCGACGCCGTGCCGGTCGTGCGCGGGCCGGCCATCGACCCGGAGCTGCGCGACTGGCTCGACCTCAAGAGCAGCCTGCACGAGGACCTGCTCGAACGGCTCAACCTCTCGGTCATCGACAAGATCGAGGAGAGCGAGCTCAAGCGCCAGATCGGCGGGCTGATCTCGCAACTGCTGGCGCAGAAGCGCCGGGTGCTCGAACCCGCCAAACTGCAGCAGCTGGTCAGCGAGCTGATTTTCGAGGTCACCGGTCTCGGCCCGCTGGAGCCGCTGCTGAGCGATCCGACTATCAACGACATCCTCGTCAACAGCTACGACAAGGTCTATGTCGAACGCTTCGGCGTGCTCGAGAAGACCAACGTCCAGTTCCGCGACGAGCCGCACCTGCTCAGGATCATCGACAAGATCGTCTCGGCGATCGGCCGGCGGATCGACGAATCCCAACCCTGGGTCGACGCCCGCCTCGCCGACGGCAGCCGGGTGAACGCGATCATCCGTCCCTGCGCGGTCGACGGGCCGGCGCTGTCGATCCGGAAGTTTTCCCGCAACCCGCTGACCCTCGACCGGCTGGTCGACAACGGGGCGCTCACCGCCCACGCCGCCGACATCCTGCGCGGGCTGGTCCGGGCCCGTCTCAACGTGCTGATCTCGGGCGGTACCGGCTCGGGTAAGACCACGCTGCTCAACGCGATGTCGGCCTATATCGACCACAACGAGCGGGTCGTCACCATCGAGGACGCGGCGGAGCTGCAATTGCAGCAGGAACACGTCGTGCGGCTCGAGACCCGGCCCGCCAGCACCGAGGGCACCGGCGCCATCGTCCAGCGCGACCTGGTGCGCAACGCGCTCCGGATGCGGCCCGACCGGATCATCGTCGGCGAGGTGCGGGGCACCGAATGCTTCGACATGCTGCAGGCGATGAACACCGGCCATGACGGCTCGATGACCACGGTCCACGCCAACACCGCGCGCGATGCGCTGGGGCGCCTGGAGCAGATGGTCACGATGCTGGGCGCGGATATTCCCGCCCGGACGATCCGCGGCCAGATCGCCTCGGCGATCCACGTGATCGTGCAGCTTTCGCGCCTCAGCGACGGGTCGCGCAAGATCATGAGCATCTCCGAGATCGCCGGTATGGAAAACGACGTGGTGACGCTTCAGGACATCTTCCTGTTCCGCAAGACCGGCCGCAACGAAAAGGGCGAGGTGCAGGGCGAGACCTATTTCACCGGCGTCCGTCCGAAATTCTTCGAGGCCTTCCAGGCGGCCGGGATCAACACCCAGGGTCTGCTTCTGAACGAGCGGGGGAAACTGGAATGAGTTTTGCGTTCCTGGACGGTCTGCGCGAATTCGAGACCGCTCTCTATATCGGCGTGTTCATCGGTGTCCTGCTGGTCTTTGCCGGGCTCCAGGAAATCTTCGCCGGCCGCACCGAAGACGAAGGCGAACGCAATCGTCGGATGCGCATGATCCGCAAGGGATCGGCGAGGACGAGATTCTCGCGACCTGATCGGCGATCACCTGGACACCGGCCGGTCGGCGACGGGGCCGATCGAAAAGATGCGGCGCAACCTGCGCCGCGCGGGCCTGTCGATCGGGCTGCCCGTGGTCTTCCTGGCCACCGTGGTGCTGGGGTTGCCTTCTACTTCCTCCTGTCCCTGAAGATACCGGGCCAGGCGGCGATGGTGCTCGCCGCGCTGCTCGGGCTGCTCCTGCCCTACGCGGTGATCGAGAACCTCGCGACCGAGCGGCTCAAGAAACTGACCACGCAACTGCCGGACGCGCTCGACATGATGGCGCGCGGGCTCAAGATCGGCCATCCGCTGAACGTGACCCTGAAACGGGTCGCCGAGCAGATGCCCGATCCGATCGGCACCGAGTTCGGCCTGATCGAGGACCGTATCCGCCACGGCGCCGACGTGCCCTCGGCGATCGCCGAATTCGCCGGCCGCTTCCAGAGCGAAGACACCCACTATTTCGCCGCCTGCGTCGCGATCCAGCACGGCACCGGCGGCAACCTCGGCCAGGTCCTGCGGGTGCTGTCGCGGGTGATCCGCGACCGGATCAACATGCGCACCCGGATCCGGGCGGTCTCCGGCGAGGGCCGGATCTCGGCCTTCATCCTGTCGCTCATGCCGTTTCTCATCGTCGGGGCGATCTACACCTCGTCACCGCGCTACTACACCGACGTGATGGATCATCCGGCCTTCATGCCGGTCGCCTGGGGCGTGCTCGCCATGGTCATCGCGCAGGCGCTGATCCTCAGGCGTCTCGCGACGTTTGATTTCTGACGGAGGGCTTGATGGAACAGCTCCTCACATATCTTGCGGACATGGGGGTGACGACGACCCACCTGCTGGCGATCGCCGTGGGCCTCGGCGTGTTCGCCGTCGTGTTCGGGCTCGCCAGTGCGACCAACACTGCCCAGACCCCGCAGCAACGGCGGATGCGGGCGGTCTCGGCGCCGGCGTCGGAAAACGCGATCCTGACCCTCGACGACAATGACCCCAAGGGCGCGCTGAAGCTGTTCATCCCGCTCTCGGGACAGGAGCGCAGCAAGATCGCGCGGATGCTGCGCCAGGCGGGTATCCACCGCCCGCGGTCGGTGCGGGAATTCTTCCTCGTCCGCTCGCTGCTGTCGGTCACGCTTCCGGCGGTGTTCCTGCTCGCCGCCTGGACCGGCAGCCGCCTGCCCGCGCCTCTGAACGATGCGCTGCGGCCGCTGCTCGATCTGACCAACCTCCAGGTTCTGCAGATCGGCGTGGGGCTCGCCGCGCTCGGGTTCCTCGCGCCGTTCGTGTGGCTCCGCCGCAAGGTGAGCGCGCGGAAAATGGCGATCTGGCGGGGATTGCCGAATGCGCTGGACCTGCTGCGGGTCTCGGTCGAGGCCGGGCTCGGGTTCGATGCCGCCGTTCTCCGGGTCGCCCGCGAGCTCAGGACGTGGCCCCGGCGATTGCCGAGGAGTTCACGGTGCTGCTGCTCGAAATCCGGGCCGGCAAGAGCCGTGAACGCGCGTTCAACGACCTCGGCGCACGGACCGGCGTCGAGGAGGATTTCGGCCTTTTCCAGCGTCGTGCTGCAATCGGCCGAGTTCGGTACGCCGCTGACCGAGGCGCTTGCCACCTATGCCGAGGAAATGCGCTACACGCGGAAATGCTGGCCCAGGAAAAGGCCAACAAGCTGCCCGTGAAGATGTCCGGCGTGCTCGCGGCCTTCATGATGCCGATCCTGCTGGTGATTTCCGCCGGGCCGGTGGTCATTCGGATGGCCGAGATGTTCGCCGCCCGGTAAAGGGCCTGGAGCCCGGCGTCAGCTTGCGGCGCGCAGGGTAGATCCCGCGGCTGCGCCGCGGCGGACCCACCATGGCCTGCAGGGCCAGGGCGCCACCAACGATCAACGTCGCATTGAGCAGGGGCGCGCCCGTGACGGTCGCCGCGACCTCGGGGGCGAGGGCGCAGGTTGTGGCGAGCATCAGGCGGGTGGCGGAGGTGTAGCCGAGAAACGGGCCGAACCTCGGGAAGAACCGGAAGATCACGACGGCGCAAAGCCCGATCATCGCGGCATAGAGCCCGCCGGTGATGAGCCAGACGGGCTGGCCGGCGATCTGCCCTTCGGTGTGGGAATAGAGAAGCGCGCCGGAGAGGCCGGAGGCGAGGGTAATGGCGAGGATCCGGAGGCGTGCGCTGTCCCGGGGCAATGTCCGGTCCCGCGTCCGACGCCCGCTGGTTGGGGGATGACCCGAAAAGACACGTCCAATTGCCATGGTTTGTGTCTTGTTCGTAAACAGTACGCGGGCATGGCTGAATTGCGGCGATTTCGGGGCAAATCGCATGCTGCTTTGCGGTCCGTGCCCTCAGACCGGGTCGTCCGGTGGCCGGACCGCTTGGGTCCGCCGAAAGCTTCGAGGCGCGTCGACGCAAAGCGGCTTGTGTCAGGCGCTGCGGAACCGCCCGCAAAAAGCTGCGGGGCGCGGACGGACGAAAAAGGTGTGAGGTTGGGTCGGGCGGCGGCGCAGGGGGCGGACAAGGTACGACCCCGCGGGGCCTTCCACCTCGCGGGGTCGCGTCTTGTCTGCGGTCCCGGGCACCTGCCCGCGACACCCCGCCATCATGGCACAGAGAGGTTAACCTCCGGTTACCATCCGGCGGTCGCCCGGTCAGTCGCTGTCGGGCGCCCTGGACAGGACCTCGAGCGCGGCGGCGTGGATCTCGGCATTGGCGGCGGCGAGGACCCGGCCGCCGTCCTGCGCCGACCTCCCGCGCCAGTCGGTGACGATCCCGCCGGCGGCTTCGATCACCGCCATCGGGCCCTGGATATCGTAGGCCTTCAGCCCGGCCTCGACCACCAGGTCGATCTGCCCTGCTGCCACCAGCGCATAGGCGTAGCAATCGAGACCGTAGCGGGTGAGCCGGGTCTTCGCCGCGAGCGCCTGGAACGCCTCGCGTTCGGCGGCGGTGCCGACCTCGGGAAAGGTGGTGAACAGGATCGCTTCGGCAAGTGGCCGCGGTGGGCGGGTGGCGAGGCTGCGCCGCCCCTGCGGTCCCAGCACTTCGGCGGTACCGAAGCCGCCGACGAACCGCTCGCCGATAAAGGGCTGGTCGACCACGCCGAGGCGGGGGCCGGTCGCGTCGCCGACCGCGATCAACACGCCCCAGGTGGGCGTGCCGGACAGGAAGGCCCGTGTGCCGTCGACCGGGTCGAGCACCCAGGTGAGCCCGGAGGTACCGGACTTGCGGCCGTATTCCTCGCCGAGGATCGCGTCGTCGGGGCGCCGTGCGGCCAGGATCTCGCGCATCGCCGCCTCCGCCTCGCGGTCGGCGACGGTGACCGGGTCGAAACCCTTGTCGAGCTTGTTGTCGGCGGCGAGGCCGGGGGTGCGGAAGTGACGCAGCGTGGCGATGCGCGCGGCGTCCGCCAGGGCATGGGCCGTGGCGATCAGATCCTGCTGTAGCTCGGGATTTTCGATGCTCATGGATACCACCGGGAAAACTCACCCCCGGCGGTAGTCAAAGCGGTTCAGCGCGTCAAGCGGCGTCGGAGAGGACGCGGGCCAGTTCGAACAGGCGCCGACGCTGGTGTTCCGGGATCGCGTAGTAGGAGCGGACCAGTTCCAGCGCTTCCTTGTCGGCGAGGATGTCGCCGGGGAGCGTCGTTTCGGTCTGCTTGGCGCCGGCTTCGAGCCCTTCGAAGAAGAAGTCGACCGGGACGGACAGCGCTTCCGAGATGTCCCAGAGCCGCGACGCACTGACGCGGTTCATGCCGGTCTCGTACTTCTGGATCTGCTGGAACTTGATTCCGACCTTCTCGGCGAGTTGTTGTTGAGTCATCCCGACCATCCAGCGACGGTGACGGATACGTTTCCCGACGTGGACATCCACAGGGTGTTTCATGCGACTCTCCTAAAACGGACCAACAACGGCACCAGACACTACAAACGCGTATGCAACCACAACCTGTCTTTTTGGTCATATTCTGACCAGAAAGATAAAAAGGCGTAGAAACAATGGTTTGCTTGGCGAATTGAGCGCGTCGCGAACCGGTGCTGCGGTTGGCGATTCGCGAGATCATACCCGCGTAACGTGTTTTGCACAAACTTTTGCATTTTGCGAATCTCGCGCTCGTTCCCCTGATGATACCCTTCTAACGTGTATTCCTCCGGGTCGAGGATTCTGCGGCGCGGTTCCCCTCGCCAAGCCGGGCGCGCGCCATTATGGTCCCTCAGACCAGGGGGACCAGATGCAAGCCTACCAATCGACGGATCGCGACACCGCACCCGCTTTTCAACATGTTACTCTGCCCGCTCCCGGAAAAGGGGAAATACGTCTCGAAGTTACCACCTGCGGGCTGAACTTCGCCGATCTGCTGATGGCCCAGGGGCGCTACCAGGATACGCCGCCGGTCCCCTTCACCCTTGGCCTGGAGTTCGCCGGGGTGGTGGTCGAGCAGGGCGAGGGGGTCTCGTATCCGCCGGTCGGCGCCCGGGTCGCCGTCGTCGCCGGTCAGGGCGGGCTCGCGCCGCAGGCAAACGTCCCGGCCGACCGCTGTGTGGTGATCCCGGACGCCATGTCGTTCGCCGAGGCCGCCGGCTTCCAGGTGGCCTATGGCACCAGCCATCTCGGTCTCAAGGGTCGGGCGCGGCTGGCGGCGGGCGAAACCCTGCTGGTGCTCGGGGCGGCCGGCGGCGTCGGGCTGACCGCAGTGGAAGTCGGCAAACGCCTCGGCGCCCGGGTGATCGCGGTGGCCCGGGGCGCGGAGAAGCTCGCGGTCTGCGCGGCGGCGGGCGCCGACCACCTGATCGACAGCGACAGCCAGGACCTGCGCGACACGGTGAAGGCGCTGGGCGGTGCCGATGTCGTCTACGACCCGGTCGGCGGTGCGCAGTTCACCGCGGCGCTGCGGGCTACCAACCCGGGCGGGCGCATCCTGGTCGTCGGCTTCGCCAGCGGCGAGGTGCCGCAGATCCCGGCGAATCACCTGCTGGTGAAGAACGTCGATATCCTCGGCTACTGGTGGGGCGGCTACGTGAAAATCCGCCCCGACGCGCTGCACGACAGCATGTCCGAGCTGTTCGCCTGGTACGAGGCCGGGCTGCTGAAACCCCATGTCAGCCACGAGATCCCCTTCGAGCGGGTCGAAGAGGCGTTCGAGCTGCTGCGCAGCCGGACGTCGACCGGCAAGGTCGTGGTGACGATGCGCTGAGCGCCGTTCGGGGGCTGGCCGATGCTGTCACGGGGACGTTCAGCGCCGGGAGCCATCGCCGAGGATCGCCGGGGGCGTTATCCAGAATAGGCCTTGCGCAGCAGCCGCACCAGCGCCCGCTCGGCCTCGCCGCGCAGCGTGTCGGCAACGTAGAGGTTGATCCGGGTGACGCCGAGCTCGGGCAGGGCGCCGCCGTGGTCGATCCGCTCCATCACCTCCGGCACCGTGCCTTCCGGGACCGCGTGCACCGCGAGGTCGGCCGAGACCGAGGCCTCGATGGTGCGGCTCATCTCCGAGGTCACCGCCATCTCCCAGGGAATGTCTGCGGCATCGAGCGCCGCCTCGACCGCGGCGCGGAAGATGTTGCGCCGCTCGAAGGCGAGCCGGAGCGGGCGGGTGCGCCAGGCGGTGCCGCCGATGGCGCCGACCCAGATCAGCGGCACTGTTCGCAGCGTCCGGCCACCCGGCTCGACCTCGTCCTCGGTGGTGAGGATGATGTCGCATTCGCCGCGCGCGAACATCTGCTTGAGCCGTTCGGTGTAGGACGACACCAGCGTCACCTTCATCCGCGGAAAATCGGCGTGGAAGCGCTGAAGCACCGGCGGCAGGGCGGGATAGACCACGTCGTGCGGCACGCCGAGCACCACTTCGCCCTCGAAGGCGGCATCGGTGAAGCGCGACCAGACCTCGTCGTTGAGCGCCAGGATGCGGCGGGCATAGCCGAGCAGTTTCTCGCCATCCGCCGTCAGCACCACGCCGCGGCCGGCGCGCTCGAGCAGCTGCCGCCCGAGCGCCTCTTCGAGCCGCTTGAGCTGCATCGAGACGGCCGATTGGGTGAGGTGCAGCAGTCCCGCGGCCCGGGTCACCCCACCGGCTTCGGCGACGGTGGCGAAGGCGCGCAAGGCGGTCATATCGAGGTTTCTCGGCATATCAAGAAGCGTGATGCATTAACCAACAATCATTCATTTTTATTATGTTCGAAAATGGCGTAGAGTCAATCCCGAGGGGGCACCTCACACGTGACATCCCTTTGAGGCATGGAGACAATAATGTACGCGACGAGCGCCAATCACAGCCACCACCACATCGCACTTCGTGATGTTCATCCGATGAAATGGCTGGCCCGCGCCCTGGCGACGCGTCACCAGCGGATGCAGCTCGACGAGCTTGACGACCACCTGTTGCGCGACATCGGCATCGACCGTCCGGCCGCGCGCCGGGAATCGGAGCGCCCGTTCTGGGACGTCGGCTGAGGCCTCACGGCGGCGTGATACCGCCGTCGGCCCAATGCGCCGCAAAAGCCTTGAAATAGCCACAGCAGCCGCCAATATTTCATCCGATGCGGTCCGATCCCGGGCCGCCAAGAAATTTGCCAGTCTGGAGGCTTGATACATGGCTGAGTTGAGATCGATGCGGACCGCCGCCGGTACCCGCACGGGTCAGATCGACGAGGGACTTCGCGCCCACATGAACAAGGTCTACGGCACGATGTCCGTAGGCCTGCTCGTGACCGCGCTGGTCGCCTGGGCGTTCGGCTCTTCGCCGGCGCTGCTGTCGCTCCTGCGCGATCCGGTGACGCTGTCGCCCAACATTCTCGGCTGGATCGTGATGTTCCTGCCGCTGGTGATGGTGTTCGCCTTCGGCGCCGCCATCAACCGGCTGTCCGCCGCCGGGGCGCAGCTCTACTTCTACGTCTACGCGGGCGTGATGGGCCTGTCGTTGAGCTGGATCTTCGCGGTGTTCACCGGCGTCTCGATCGCCCAGACCTTCCTGGTCACCTCGATCGCCTTCGCCGGCCTCAGCCTCTACGGCTACACCACCAAGAAAGACATCTCCGGCTGGGGTGCCTTCCTGATCATGGGCCTGATCGGCCTGATCGTGGCCTCGATAGTGAACATCTTCCTCGGCTCGCCGGCGCTGCACTTCGCGATCTCGGTGATCGGCGTTCTGATCTTCGCGGGCCTCACCGCCTACGACACCCAGAAGCTGAAAGTCGACTACATCCAGCACGCCCATGCGATGGACGGCGAATGGCTCGCCAAGTCCGCGATCATCGGTGCGCTGAACCTGTACCTCGACTTCGTGAACCTGTTCATGTTCCTGCTTCAGTTCATGGGCAACCGCGAGTAACGCGGCGCGCTGCGAAAGCCTGAAAAACCGAGGGCCGGTCCGATGCGACCGGCCCTTTTTCGTGCCGGGACAAGGGAGGCCCCGGGTGCGCGCTGGCGCCGGAGATCGCCCGGAAATCCGTTCGCCAACCTCCGGCACCGGAAAGCCCCGCACTCTCCCATCCCACGCCGTTTTCGCGCCGCATTCACGCGTTATCCCAAGGACTTGCAAAGGGAACCACAAGGACACGGCCATGGACGCCATTATCGATGCGCTGACTTCGCGCCCGATCATCACGGTCGGCGTCGGCGCCTTTCTCCGCGGGGTCGCGCTGTTCTACCTGGTGATGCAACGCACCCGGAAACACCGCATCCGCGAAAGGCAGGAACGCGCCGGCGCGGCGACCGATCGGTCCTGTAGCGGCAGGGGGGGCGCCAAGACCGGCGGGAGCCGCAGGCGTCTCTGCCAGGACGAGACATGCCGCCAACGCAAAAAGGCCGCGCACCTGGCACGGCCGTTTTCATATCTGTCACCGCTGCCCCGGATCGGCCCCGCGGCGACGGAAACGGCGGCAAGATTACTTGATCTTGCCTTCCTTGTACTCGACATGCTTGCGCGCAACCGGGTCGTATTTGCGCACGGTCATCTTCTCGGTCATCGTCCGCGCGTTTTTCTTGGTCACGTAGAAATGGCCGGTGCCCTCGGTCGAGTTCAGGCGGATCTTGATGGTCGTCGGCTTCGCCATGGTCTTCGCTCCTCGTCGGACCCGTCTCCGGATCCGGTCAAACCTTGAAGCCCGCCTTTTACCGCGCCGGCCCTCGGAGTCAACCGCAAACGGCGTTTCATGCTATCGTCCGGGTTCAGGCCGCCAGACCGGTCCAAAGGACGGACAGGGCAACGGAACGGTCTGGGCAACAGGAAAGGACACCCCATGCAACTCGGCGCCTTCTCGGTCAGTCTCGCGGTCAGGGACATCGCGGCTTCGCAAGCCTTCTACAGCCACCTCGGTTTCACGGAGGCCGGGGGCAACGCCGCGCAGGGCTGGCTGATCCTGCGGAGCGGCACCACCACCATCGGGCTGTTCCAGGGCATGTTCGAGGGCAATCTCCTGACCTTCAACCCGGGCTGGGACACGGCCGCGCAACCGCTCGACGATTTCGAGGACGTGCGCGCGATCCAGGCGCGGTTGCAGGCAGCGGGGCTGAGCCTGACACAGGAGACCGACCCCGCCGGCACCGGCCCCGCCCATATCGCGCTCACCGATCCCGACGGCAACGCGATCCTGATCGATCAGCACGTCTGATCGGCCCCCGGGAAGACCCTGTGCGAAGGATGTGCGAGCTCGCACACGTATCTATGCCACTGACATCCTTAATGATAGCGCTAACGGAACTGCGCGCGGGCGAAGCGGATTCCCCCTTCTTTGGTCCCCAAATACCTCGGGGTGTTTGAGGGGCAGCGCCCCTCATCGAACAAACCTGCGCGCCGCAGGCGCACATTTTGACTGAACAACCGAAAAGACAACGCGCGGATGGCCTGTAAGCCGGATTCTGTGACGGGCCCAGCCCGCCGGCGACCATTCCTCTGGGACGCCCGTTACCGGACGCCTCGAGCTGCCAACCCGGACCTGCTGGGGCCAAGGCGGCCCCGGGGCCGAGGCCCCGCGCGGTCCCTATTTGGCATTGCTCCCGGTGGGGCTTGCCGTGCCGGGGATGTTGCCACCCCCGCGGTGGGCTCTTACCCCACCGTTTCACCCTTGCTCCGAAAGGATCGGAGCGGACTGTTCTCTGTGGCGCTTTCCCTCGGGTTGCCCCGGCCGGGCGTTACCCGGCACCGTTGCCTTGTGGAGTCCGGACTTTCCTCGAACGTTGCCATCCGCGGCCGCCCGGCCATCCGCGCCCGTGTGACCTAGGCGTTGGGCGCCGTCCGGTCAACGGGGAAGACGGCGGGGAAGCGGGTGGCGAGGTCGGTCACGGCGACGATATCAGCTATGTCGAGCGGCCCCGCGGCCCAGGGCCGGAACCGCGCCCGGAAGGCGGCGAGCACCACGGCGAGCCCGGCCTCGACCGGGTAGCCGAAGACCTCGGCGGCGGTGAGAAACGCCGCCTCTTCCGGCCGGTCGACCGTCATCGGCTTTTCCGGCGGTCCCTCGGGCCAGACCGCGAGCCCGGCGCGGGCGAGCCGGCGCCAGTCGAACCGCGGCCCCGGGTCCCATTTGCGGGTGGGGGCGAAATCCTGGTGGCCGATCACGCCTTCGGGCGGGATCGACCAGCGGTCGAGCAGGCCCGACAGAAGCGCTTCGAGCCGGTCCATCAGCGGGGCGGGAAACGGGGTCGCCCCGGTGTTGTCGAGCTCGATGCCGATGGAGCGCGAATTGATGTCGTCGAGGCCGCCCCAGCTGCCGCGCCCGGCGTGCCAGGCGCGCTGGTCCTCCGCGACGAGCTGGAACAGCCGTCCGTCGCGGGCGATGAGATAATGCGCCGAGACCTCGTGCTCGGGCGCGCAGAGCCGCTCCAGCGCCGCGTCGAGGTCGCCCATGCCGGTGAAATGGATCACCACGAGCCGGGGCAGGAGCCCGTCGCGCCGCGGTCCGCAATTCGGGCTCGGGCAGGCGATCGCGTCTGCTGCACAGGGTTTGGCTGGGCGCGCGGCGCGCGCGTGGCGCGCCGGCATCAGCCTTCGCCGGGGGTCTCGACGACCTCGTAATGGTCGACCACCGCCGGCGCCCCGCCACGGGCCGCACGGAAGGGCCGCGGATCCCAGTAGCAGGCGAAACCGTCGCCGTCCGGGTCCATGCCGAGGCGGTCGCGCTGCGGCCCGCCGGCATCGAGAAAGGCTTCCTGCGCCTCGTCGGGGCTCGGATACTTGGTGCAGGCCCGGTCGAACCGGATCTGCGCCGCGATGCCCGACCGGCGGTAGAGCGCCTGGCCCGGCACGTTGGTGGTGGCGAGCGCATAGGCGACGATCGAGGCGCCCGAGCCGTCGGGGCGCGGCGGCAGGTCGGTCGGCTGGATGGTGACGTATTGAGCGCGGTTCTGGTCGATCCGCTGGGCGTCGGACGCGATGGTCTCGCGCGCGCTCACCGCGGCGAAGCTCTGTTCGTCGGAGATCGCGACGTTGCCGGGATCGGCGGCGGGGATGTCGCCGGTGGCCGCGTCGGGGCTCATGGCGGAGAGCGGCGCGGCGCCGGCGGTCGCGGGGGCCATCGGCGCGGCGGTCGCCGGCATGCTCGGGTCGGCCATGCCGAGCGCCGCGGCGGCGGTGCTGGCGGCGCTGCGTTCGGGCGTCGCGACCGGTGCCGGCGGCAAGGCGCTGGCGCCGCTGTCGGGGATCGGCGGGCTGCAGGCGGCGAGCGCCAGCAGCGACAGGGCGATGAGGCCGGGGGCAAGAAGGCCGGGGGCAGGAAGGCTGGCGTTGCGCATTTGGGTCGGTCTGACCTCGTCTCGGTTGTCGGCGATTGCGGCCCTTACCACCATTTCCCGGGCTTGGAAACGAAACCCGCCGCAGTTTCGAGCGCATAGGCGACATTCAGCAGATCGCCCTCTTCCCACGGCCGGCCGATGAGCTGGAGCCCGAGCGGCAGGCCTTTGGGGTCGAGCCCGGCGGGCACCGAGATGCCCGGGAGCCCGGCGAGGTTGACCGTCACGGTGAAGACGTCGTTGAGATACATCTCGACCGGGTCGGCATCCGCCATCTCGCCGAGCCCGAAGGCCGCGGACGGCGTGGCGGGCGTGAGGATCGCGTCGACGCCCTGGGCGAAGGCGTCTTCGAAGTCGCGCTTGATGAGGGTGCGGACCTTGCGGGCGCGGTTGTAATAGGCGTCGTAGAAGCCCGCCGACAGCACGTAGGTGCCGACCATGACCCGGCGCTGCACCTCGGCGCCGAAGCCCTCGGCGCGGGTCTTTTCATACATCTCGACGATGCCGTCGCCGGCGCCGAGTTTCGCCCGGCGGCCGTAGCGCACGCCATCGTAGCGGGCGAGGTTGGACGAGGCCTCGGCGGGCGCGATCACGTAATAGGCGGGCAGGGCGTATTTGGTGTGCGGCAGCGAGATGTCGATCATCCGGGCGCCGGCATCGGCGAGCATCGCCTTGCCGTCGTCCCAGAGCTTCTCGATCTCGGCGGGCATGCCGTCGACGCGGTATTCGCGCGGGATGCCGATCACCTTGCCCTTGATTTCGCCGGTCAGCGCGGCCTCGAAATCGGGCACGGGGATGTCGCGCGAGGTGCTGTCTTTCGGGTCGGGCCCGGCCATGGCGCCGAGCATGATCGCGGCGTCGCGCACACTCTTGGTCATCGGCCCGGCCTGGTCGAGCGAGGAAGCGAAGGCGACGATGCCCCAGCGCGACACCCGGCCATAGGTCGGCTTGATGCCGACGATGCCGGTGAAGGCGGCGGGCTGGCGGATCGACCCGCCGGTGTCGGTGCCGGTGGCGGCGAGGCAGAGATCGGCGGCGACGGCGGCGGCGGACCCGCCGGAGGAGCCGCCGGGCGTGAGCGCGCGGTCGTCGATCTTCCAGGGTTCACGGCATTGCCGTAAACGCTGGTCTCGGTCGACGAGCCCATGGCGAATTCGTCCATGTTGAGCTTGCCCAGCATGACGGCGCCGGCGTCGAACAGCTTGCTCGTCACGGTCGATTCGTACTCGGGCTTGAAGCCTTCGAGAATGCGGGAGGCGGCCTGGGTCTCGACGCCTTTCGTCGCGAACAGATCCTTGATGCCGAGCGGGATGCCGGTCATCGCGCCCGCCTCGCCGGAACGGATCCGCTTGTCGGCGGCCTCGGCCTGGATCAGCGCGATCTCGGGGGTCTTGTGGACGAAGGCGCCGAGCGCATCGGCGTCGTCGACCGCCTGGATGCAGGCGGCGGTGAGTTCGACGGCGGTGACCTCGCCCTTCGCGAGGGCGTCGCGGGCTCCGGCGATGGTGAGCGTGTTCAGGTCCGACATGATCACTCCACCACTTTCGGCACGGCAAAGAAGCCCTCGCGCGCATCCGGCGCATTGGCGAGGATCTTGTCGGGATAGCCGCCGTCGGTAACCGCGTCGACGCGGCGCTTGAGCCGCATCGGGGTGACCGAGACCATCGGCTCGACGTCGTGGACATCGACCTCGTTGAGCTGTTCGATGAAGTCGAGGATGTTGGAAAATTCCTGCGCCAGCGCGGGCAGGCGGTCTTCCTCCACCTTGATCCGCGCGAGATGCGCCACTTTGCGGGCGGTTTCGATGTCGATCGACATGGGCTGGCCTCCGGATACGTCGCTCAGGGGTTTATCCGCGGGCGGGGGGCGGTGCAAGCGAAGCAAGGCGCAATGGGCGAGGCCGGGCGGACGGCGTTTCGAAACGCCGTGACAACGGGTTTCGAAACCCGTGCCCCGCGCCGCGGAACGGAACCAAGGTGTCGGATGGGAAACCCGCCGGTGTCGAATCCGGCCCGAACCCGCCGTTTCCGGGATGGCGGGGCGGGGGCGGGGGCCTCTATCAAGGGTGGAACCGAAATCTCCGAGTGCCTTCCATGACCGATCCCGCCGCCCCCGCCTATGTCCTGACCCTGACCTGCGTCGACCAGCCCGGCATCGTTGCCGCGGTGTCCGCGGCGATCTCCGCGCTCGGCGGCAACATCCTGGAAAGCAACCAGTATCGCGACCCGGTGACCAACCGGTTCTTCATGCGGGTGGCCTTCGAGGCGGCGGGCTTTGCCGGCGCCGACGCGGTGCGCGCCCGTCTCGCCCCGATCCTCACCGCCTACGACATGCAGGCGCAGGTCAAGGAGGCGGGCCGCAAGCCGAAGATCATCCTGATGGTCTCGAAGTTCGACCACGCGCTCCTGCACCTGCTCTACCAGATCCGGGTGGGCTGGCTGGACGCCGAGGTGGCGGCGATCGTCTCCAACCACGAAGACAGCCGCGAGACCGCCGAGCGCGACGGCATCCCCTACCATTTCTGGCGGGTCACGAAGGAGAACAAGGCCGAGCAGGAAGCGAAGCTCCTCGCGCTGGTGGAGGAGACCGGCGCCGAGCTCGTGGTGCTGGCGCGCTACATGCAGGTGCTGTCGAACGACCTGTCGCGGGCGCTCGCCGGTCGGGTCATCAACATCCACCATTCCTTCCTGCCCTCGTTCAAGGGCGCCAAGCCCTACCACCAGGCCCATGACCGCGGGGTCAAGCTGATCGGGGCGACCGCGCATTTCGTCACCGCCGATCTCGACGAGGGCCCGATCATCGAGCAGGAGACCGAGCGGGTGAGCCACGCGCTGACCGCCGACGACTACGTCGCCGTGGGGCGCGACATCGAGGCCCGGGTGCTGGCCCGCGCGGTGCGGCTGCACCTGCAGGGGCGGGTGCTGATGAACGGGGTCCGCACGGTGGTCTTCGCCCAGGCCTAGGCCGGGCTTCAGCCCGGCACTCCGCCGGATCACCCGGCTCAGGCAACGGCGGCGCGCAGCATGTGCCGCCGGTAGACCTCGATCATCGCCGCGAGCATCACCGCGTTGATGAGGTGCCACAGGAAATGCGTGCCCAGTGGGAAGGCGCCGCAGAGCGGTTCGTCGAGCGCCCGGAAGGCGATCGGGTGGAGAACAGCGCGGCGGTCAGGAGGACCGCGGGCGGTGCCGCGGGCCCGGCGCCACAGGAGCCCGGCATAGATCAGCATCAGCGCCGGCACGGGCGCATAGCCGGCACTGTCGCCGAGCCCGGGGATCAGCCGGAACAGCGGTACCGTCACCGCGGCGAAGGGGAAGAACCCGAGCGTGACGAGGCCCGCGACCTTCCATGACGTGCCGAGGAAGTCGCGCGTCGCCCCGTAGAGCCCGGTGAGGATGAACATCAGGATCGGCAGCGTGTCGAGCATGCCCGCCCAGGGCCGGGCGAAGGTGTGGAACAGGAACGAGCCGATGCCGGTCGCTGCGAGCCAGCCCACCAATGCCCAGGCGAGCGGCAGCCGCGCGCCCCGCAGCCGGACTGCCATGACGACGGCCGCGACGAGAAAGGCCGCGTTGGTCAGCGCGTTGACCGGCTCGGCCCAGAAGGTGGCGTCGAGCCGTTCGCAATAGCCGTCGATGGGGGTGGTCCAGTCCATGCGCAGCCCGTGAATGCGTGCTAGGGTTCCGTTGACAGATAGGGCGTTTCGGCCCGGATCGGAATCGCCGCGTCGCGCGGGGTGGCGTTCCGGGCATGCAGGCGCCGCAATCCACATGCGGGAGGGAGGATCATATGAACATCACCTGGCTTGGACATTCGGGCTTTCGGATCGAGATCGAGGGGGCGGTGCTGCTGGTCGACCCGTGGTTCGAGGGCAACCCGATGTTCCCCGGCGAGAGGCGGGCGGAGGCGATCGCGGGCGCGACCCATGTGCTCGTCAGCCACGGGCACGGCGACCACGCGACCGGGGCGCCGGCGATCTGCAAGGAGTTGGGCATTCCCGCCGTCGGGATCTTCGATCTGATGAGCTGGTGGGAGGGGCACCACGGGATCGAGACCATCGGCTTCAACAAGGGCGGCACGGTCGATCTGAACGGGGCGAAGGTCACGATGGTGAACGCGACCCATTCCTCCTCCATCTCGACCCCCGACGGGCCGATCTATGCCGGTTGCGAATCGGGCTTCATGATCGCGGGCGAGGGCCATGTGATCTATTTCAGCGGCGACACCGACATCATGGCCGACATGACCTGGATGGGCGAGTTGCACAAGCCCGACATCGGGCTCCTGTGCGCGGGCGGGCATTTCACCATGGACATGGCCCGCGCCGCCTGGGCCGCCAAGACCTATTTCGACTTCGACGTGGTGGTGCCGATGCATTACCGCACCTTCCCGCTGCTCGCGCAATCGGCCGAGGTACTGAAGGAGGGGCTGCCCGGTGTGCGGGTGATCGAACCGGAGGTGCTGGAGCCGATCGCGCTCTAGTCCGGATCGGAGGACGACCCGGTGCCGTCGCGCCGGTCGGCGAAGAATGTCTTCAGCAGCGCCTCCGCCTCGGTCGCCCCGATCCCGTCGTAGACCTCGGGCACGTGGTGGCATTGCGGATGCGCAAACACCCGCGCGCCATGGGCGGTGCCGCCGGACTTGGGGTCGGCCGCGCCGTAGTAGAGCCGGCGGATGCGGGCAAACGAGATCGCCGCGGCGCACATCGGGCAGGGCTCGAGGGTGACGTAGAGATCGCAGCCGGTGAGCCGTTCGGCCCCGAGACGGGCCGCGGCCGCGCGGATGACCTCCATCTCGGCATGGGCCGTCGGGTCGGCGCGTTCGC
>JAWKXC010000018.1:0-90116 GCA_041397205.1 Paracoccaceae bacterium | reverse complement strand
GATGTGGACTTCACGCGTGGGCTGCGCGTGGGCGCGCCCGTGAGGCAGCCTTGCCCGACAGCGCTGTCGAACAGGCTGGCGGACGGGTCTGCCGGGTGGGCCGGTCAGCCGTGCAGGATCATCGTCAGGGTGCTCCCCGAGGGCGTTGCGTGGGCCGACGCGCGGGGCTCTAGGCCGGGGGCGTGCGGATGCGGTTCTGTGCGAATCCGGTCTTGATCATCGGTCCGGTGCTCCTCTGGAAGAGCCCTAAGCGTGCCACGGCGCCGCCCGCCCTGTCAATCCGCCGACATCGCCACGGGGGCCAAGCGGTTTCGAAACCGCTTGCAACGCGATTTCGAAATCGCGTTCGCCCGGCTCAGCCGTCGCGCAGGAAGGCGGCGAACTTCTCGCCCCAGTCCTTGTGCCAGCGCGACAGCGGCGGGCGGTTGTGGATGATGTCGCCCATCGCCCATTCCATCCGTTTCGCGTCGAGGTCGCGGCTCACCTCGTTGTCCGGGCAAAGGATGTAGAAATCGCCCGCGTTCATCCCCTCGACGAGGAAATCGGCCACCTGCGCCGGCTCCCAGGCGCCCGCCGGTTTCTCGACCCGCTCGCCGCGGGTGAGCTCGGTGAAGGTGAAGCCAGGGATCAACAGATGCGTACTCACGCTGTCGTCCTGCCCCCGGATCTCGTGGGCGAGCAGCTCGCTGAAGGTCTTCACCCCGGATTTCGCGACGTTGTAGGCGGGATCGCCCGGCGGCGAGGTGATGCCCTGCTTCGACCCGGTGACGACGATGGCGCCGGGCTTGCCGCGGCCGATCAGGCCGGGGGCGAAGACCTGAGCCGCGTTGATCACGCCCCACAGGTTGACGTCGAGGATCCGGGCCCAGCTTTCGGGGGTGCCGAACAGGGTGGAGCCGGGCTGGATCGCGGCGTTGGCCATCACCAGGTCCGCGCCGCCGAACTCGGCCTCGACCCGGGCGCGCAGCGCGTCGACCGCGGCGCGGTCTGAGACGTCGCAGTCCACGCCCGCGACCTGAGGCGCGCCGGCAGCGCGCACCGCGTCGGCGGCGACCGCGAGCCTTTCCGCGCCGAGGTCGGCGAGCACCACCTTCATGCCGAAGCCGGCAAAGCGGCGGGCGGCGGCGAGCCCGATCCCGGCCGCGCCTCCGGTGACGACGGCGGTGTTACCGGGCGCGAAGACGGGATGGGTCATGGCTGGTCCTCCTTGGGTAGCGGCACCAGACTACGCCCGGGGCGAGGGCTGTGGAAGGGGACCTGTCGCCGCCCCTCCCCGGCGCACGGGATCGCAGGGAAGGAGGCGCGGAGGTTGGCCTCGGCGCGCGGGTCGATGCGGGTCCCGCGGGGGCGCGAGCCCCCGCCCCCCGCCCGCCGCAGGCGCGGACCCGGCTTGCCGGGGCCTCTTCCCTTACCCGCTCAGTCGGAGGTTTTGTCGGGGCGGTCTTCTGCGACCGGAACCGGCGCCGCGAGCCCGTAAACCCCGAGCCCGACCCGTTCGAACCAGCCGTAATGGTTCACCCGCATCATTTCCGTCGCGCGCGCGACCCCGGTCGCCTTGGCCACCGCCGCGCCCTTGCTCGGCCCGTGTTCGCCAAGGTAAGCCGCGAGCCGCTCGGCATCCTGGCGGTAGGCGGTGACGACCTTGCCGGCATTGCCGCCTGTGTTGGGATCGCCCTGGCGGCGGGTGAACTCGCCAAGCAGGCGGGCACGACGGGCGGGGGACTTGCGGGGGCGAAAGGGCGTCGGATCGGCATGGACCTCGACCAACCCGTCCTCGAGCCGCACCGAGAGCACGCCGACGCCGAGCCGGCGGCAGAGCCCGACATTGCCCTTGAAGGCCTGCCATCCCGCCCGCCCCTTCCAGCGCGGGACGGCGACATAGACGGTATCGGTGATCGCCTGGCGGGCGACGGCCTGTTGCAGGAGCTTGAGCGAGAACCCGGCCTTGAGCTCGACCACCACGACCGCGTCGCCCTGTACGCCCACCACGTCGGCCGGCCCCACTTCGGCCTTCACCGCGTAGCCCGCGGCTTCGAGATGGGCTTTCACGGGCGCATAGAGGTCGGTTTCGCGAGGTGTCGTCATGGGCCCTTGCTACAGGGTTCGGCAGGCGTTGCGAAAGCCGAATTGCCCGGTGCGCGGCCGGTGTGCGGCCGGTGTGAGCCCGACGTGGGGCCGGGCCCGCGCGAACGCGCGGGCCCGGGTGCGTTCACAGGGGCAGATCGCAGGCCTTGCGGATCGCGATCTGGACAGGCGACGGCGGCAATACCGGATCGAAGCCCGCACGGGGCAGGAGCGGCGGTTGCGCCATGAACCGCGGGGCGCTGCCGCGGTGGGGCTGGGCCGCATGGACCAGGAACGGGTGGCACAGATAGACCGTGCCCGCCGCGCCCGTGGCCAGCGCCACCTCGCAGGCCGCGGTCGAGGCATAGCCCTCCGCCGAGAGCTGGCGAAGCGTCACGCCCGCAGCGCCGAAGGGCAGAAGCTCCTGGGCGATGGTCGCGTGCGAGCCCGTCCGGAGCCGGGTCGGAGCGTCGTCCGGGCCGACATCTGAAAACAGAAACAGCATCACCAGGGCGCGGCCGTCGCTCCTGACATTGACGCGCCAGTCCATGAAGTCCGGGGCCTCGGTGCCGAAGCTCATGTCCACATGCCAGCCGTCGTCGCCCGGGTCGGCCGGCGCGGGGAAACGGATGGGAAAGGTGCCGAGACCGGCGGGAGGCTGCCAGCGACCGGCCCCGGCCAGTTGATCGTAGGCACGGTGCAGCCGGGGGGTGTTGGCCGCCGCGACGAAGGGCGGCGCGGTCAGAAACCCGACCCGGACGACGGGCGCGTGCCAGTCCTGCGGGGCGTCGGGCGAGAGGCCGGTTTCGGCCGAGGCTGTGTGGAAACTCGGGCTTGGGGTATGATTGTCTTCAAATGATGGAGGCATCGATGTCGGGCTATATCGAGGGTGTTGAGCGCGGGCAGGCCACGTTGTTGCCGGAGCGGTTGGAGGATTGGATCGGCGAAGATCATCCGGTTCGGGTGATCGATGCGTTCGTCGATGCGCTGGACCTCGCGGCTGTCGGGGTTGGGCGCGCAACGGCGGCGGCGACGGGGCGTCCGGGGTATCACCCGGCGGTTCTTCTGAAGCTGTTCATCTACGGCTACATGAACCGGGTGTCATCGAGCCGTCGTCTGGAACGTGAAGCCGGACGCAACGTCGAGGTGATGTGGCTCACCGGTCGGCTGGTGCCGGACCACAAGACCATCGCCGACTTCCGGAAAGGCAACGGCCCGGCAATCCGTCGAACCTGCGCGCGGTTCGTCGAACTGTGCCGCGAGATCGGTGTATTGGCCGGCGGGACCGTCGCGATCGACGGCAGCAAGTTCAAGGCGGTCAATCACCGGGACCGGAACTTCACACCCGGCAAGGTGACCCTGCGGATCAGCCATCTCGAAGACAGCGCTGGCCGGTATCTGGACGAGATGTCCCGGGTCGATCGGCAGGAGCAGACCGAGGCCACGCTGGCGAAGGTCGACCGTCTTGGGGAAAAGCTGGCGCGTGTCCGTCAGGAAATTCGGCGCCTGCAAGGGATCGCGGCGCGGCTCGACGATGCACCCGATGGCCAGATCTCGCTCACCGATCCGGATGCACGGTCGATGGCGACCTACGGCAAGGGCACCGGGGTGGTGGGTTACAACGTGCAGACGGCGGTCGATACCGAGACGCATCTGATCGTCGCCCACGAGGTCACCAATGTCGGCAACGACAGGGCGCAGTTGTCGCCGATGGCGCGCGCGGCCAAGGCCGCGCTCGGAACCGCCCGGCTCGACGTCATTGCCGACCGGGGCTACTTCAGCGGCGCGGAACTGCTCGCCTGCCACGAAGATGGGATCACGGCGACCGTGCCGCGGCCGGAGACCTCCGGGAACCGCAAGAAGGGCATGTTCGTGAAGGCGGACTTCGTCTACGACGCCGCGACCGACAACTACGCCTGCCCGGCCGGGAAGGCGCTGGTCTATCGCTACACCCGCGAGGAGGACGGACTGCGGCAGCGCCGCTACTGGCAGAACGATTGCCAGCATTGCCGCCTGAAGTCCCGCTGCACGACCGGCAAGGAACGCCGGATCACCCGCTGGGACCACGAGCACCTGATCGAGGCGATGTATGCCCGCATGGATGAAACGCCGGAGCTGATGCGGACCCGTCGGTCGACCGTCGAGCATCCCTTCGGCACGATCAAGGCCTGGATGGGGGCCACCCATTTCCAGATGCGAAGGTTGAAGAACGTCCGCGCCGAGATGGCGCTCCACGTCCTTGCCTACAACATCAAACGCGCGATCAACATGATCGGCGTCGGCCCGCTCCTGAAAGCGATCGCGACCTGACGGCCCGTCCAAGGGACAGTTGGCCCGAAACGCACGTTCCTGCTTCCTCACGGACGCGGAAACGCACCCTCAGAGCCAATCAACACGAATAATTCCGTCGGCCGACCTGCGGTGCCACCAATCACCCTCTGCCGCCGACCGTTTCCACACAGCCTCGGCCCACAGCAGGTCCCGTCCAGTACTGGCCAGGTCCGGGCTGAAAGCGTGTTGGAGTTTGACGAAACCGTCGTCGATGAAGTCCTGGACCTGAGCCGCGCTCAGGCCGGTTCGGTTGGATTTGGGCATATCGGTCTTCCCTTGGCCGCCGCAGGGGCGGGGCCTGTTTGATCTGTGTCCGCGGCTGCGCCGCAACGGGTCGGGACGCTCAGATCAGCGGGAAGAATGTGGACATCGTCATCATCGGGCGAGTTTGGACCGCGAACGCTGTCCTGGCAAGGCCGCTGTCCGGTCGCGCCGGTCCCCGTTCCCCACCGGGGGCGGGCGCGTCGGCCAGACGGGCGGGTTTCCGCCGGGTCAGGGGGCAGGTCTGGGGCCGGTCGGGGGGCAGGTCGGGGGGCAGATGCCGCAGCGCAGCAAAAGCTGCCGTTCCCGGGGTGACAAGTGCCGCGCAGCGCCCTATACACCGCCCGAATTGACCCTGTCTGAACGGATGCTCCCATGACCACGCTCGTTTTCGGCCACAAGTCGCCCGACACCGATTCCACCGGCTCGCCCCTGATCTGGGCCTGGTACCTCAACGAGGTCAAAGGCACCCCGGCCGAGGCCGTGCTGCTCGGCGCGCCCAATACCGAGGCCGCCTTCGTGCTCAAGCGCTGGGACGTGGCGGAGCCGCGGATCATCTCCGATGTCGCCGCCGACCAGCCTTGCGTGATCGTCGACACCAACAACCCGGCCGAGCTGCCCGCGGGTATCAACGCCGCCGACGTGCGCCAGGTCATCGATCATCACAAGCTCACCGGCGGGCTCGAGACCAAGGGGCCGATCGACATCACCATCCGCCCGCTCGCCTGCACTGCCACCATCATGTACGACCTGATGGGCGACGACACCGCCAAGATGCCCGACTGGGTGCGGGCGCTGGCGCTCAGCTGCATCCTGTCCGACACGCTGGAATTCCGCTCGCCGACCACGACCGCCCACGACCGGGAGGTCGCCGAAACCCTCGCGTCCGAACTGGGCGTGTCGATCCCCGACTACGCCGCCGAGCTGTTCGCGGCGAAATCCGACGTCTCGGCCTTCTCCGACGCGGAGCTGCTGCGGATGGATTCGAAGGAATACGCGATCGAGGGCACCAAGTTCCGCGTCTCGGTGCTGGAAACCACCGCGCCGCAGATCCCGCTCGATCGCAAGGCGAGCCTGATGGAGGCGATGGAAGTCGTGGCCAAGGAAGACGGCGTCGACCAGGTGCTGCTGTTCGTGGTCGACATCATCGCCGAGGAAGCCACGCTGCTGGTCCCGAACGACCTGGTGAAGCAGGTGGCCGAGAAGAGCTTTGCCGCGACCGTGACCGGCGACAGCGTGGTGCTGCCGGGGATCATGAGCCGCAAGAAGCAGATCATCCCGAACCTCAAGCTGTGATCGGGTCCAGATGATGCGAAGGGCGTCCCGGGTGGGGCGCCCTTTTTCGTTGCGGGGGTAGCATCCGGCCGGACCCCGCTGTGGCCCGCCACGGTCTCACCCGGCAGTGACCTCGTCGAGAAAGGCGGTCACGCGGGACCAGCTGTCGGCATCCGCCGCGGCGTCGTAGTTCGGGAAGCCGAAAGCCGAGAACAGGTGCCCCGCGCCCGGGTAGGTGTGGGCCGTGACCTGTCCGCCGGCGAGATCGACGTCGTCGGCGAAATTCTCCAGACCGCTGACCTGGATCTGGGTATCGGCCTCGCCCTGGGCGACGAAGAACGGCGCGACCCCTTCGGGCATCGTCCGCCCGTGGGTGTCGGAGACCCGGCCCGAGAAGATCACGTAGCCGTCGACGCCGAGCGCGTTGCCGAGCCCGGACCAGGCGAGCTCCATCGCCGTGATCGCCCCCATCGAGTAGCCCATCACCAGCAGCGGATCCTGACCCGCACCGCGCGCCGTCTCGACCGCCGCCTGCAGCAATGCCTGCATCCCGGCCTGGTCGGCCAGATGCGCCGTGAGCGCCGCCTGCTTCTCCTCCATCGTGGTCGGCCGCGTACCGGCCGGATAGAGATCGGCGGCGAAGGTGGTGAAGCCGAGGTCGGCGAGCATTTCGGCGCGATCCTTTTCGTAGTCGCTGAGACCGTTCCAGGTCGGCAGCAGCACGATGGTGCCGCGGGCGGCTTCGGCCGCGGCCAGGTAGCCCTCGTAGGCGGTGCCGTCGACCTCCCAACTCGTGGTTTCACCGGCCCAGGCGGCCGTTGCCATCGTCAGCGCGGCAGCGCTCAACAGGGTCTTTGCGATCATTGTTCTCTCCATTCTCCGGGGTTGCGGGGACGGTCCGCGAAGGCTTTGTCCGCAGGGCCGATGCCGCTAGACTGGACGCGACGGCGCGCGAAAATCCCGAAAGACCGGCGAAAAAATGACGAAATCCGCAGACCAGGTGCAGCTCGGCGACCGGGTGTTCGATCCGGTCTCGGGCGAAGTGCGCGGTCCGGACGGGGCGCAGGCGCTGCGGCCGCAGACCGCGCGCGTGCTGGCGTTGCTGGCGGAGCGCGCCGGAACGCTGGTGACCAAGGCGGAGCTCATCGACCGGGTCTGGGCCGAGACCCATGTGACCGACGACAGCCTCGTGCAATGCATCTCGGAGATCCGCAAGGCGCTGCGCGGCGCCGGCGGGGTCGCGCTCAGGACGCTGCCGAAGAAGGGCTACCGGCTCGAGATTGCGGGCGCCGCACCGGACGCCGACGCGCCCGGGCCCGGCGCCCGTCCGCAGCGCGGCGCCCGGATCGCCCTCGCGCTCGTCGTCATCGTCGCCGCGCTCGCAGGCGCGGTCCTGTGGCTCACCCGACCGACCGTGCCGGACCGGCAGATCACCGTCGCGGTGCTGCCGTTTCTGAACATGAGCGGCGACGACGGGCAGAGCTATTTCTCGAACGGGCTTGCCGAGGACCTGATCGTCGATCTGTCCGGCCTCTCCGATCTGCGGGTGATCTCGCGCGCGGCCAGTTTCTCGCTCGACCCCGCCGCGCAGAGCCTGCAGGAGATCGCGGGGCTGCTGCGCGCCGATTACGTCATCGAGGCAGCGTGCGCCGGCTCGACGACAGCTTGCGGATCTCGGCCGCGCTGGTCGATGCCGAGACCGGGGTCAACGCCTGGGCCGAGCGCTACGAAGGCGCGCCGGACGACGTCTTCGCGTTTCAGGACGACGTGGTGGCGGCGCTGGTGCGCACGCTGTCGGTGCGGCTCTCGGCCGAGGAACGCGCCCGGCTCGGGGTGCGCGGCACCCGCAACATCGCCGCGCATGACGCCTACCTGCGCGGGCGGGCGCTCGAAAACCTCTACACGAAGGAAACCAACCTCGCGGCCGAGGCGGCGCTGCTGGAAGCGATCCGGATCGACCCGGATTACGCGCTCCCGCATGCGCATCTCGCCCAGGTCTACAGCTTCCGGGTCGAGAACAACTGGACCGAGGCGCGCGACCGCACCATCCGGGCGGCCTTCGACAGCGCCGAGCGGGCGGTGGCGCTCGACCCGGCGCTGCCGTTTGCGCATTTCTCGCTCGGCCGGCTGTACACCCGCAGCTTTGCGCCCGACCAGGCCCGCGCCGCTGCCGAATACAAGACCGCCCTCGCGCTCGATCCCAACTACGACGACGCCTATGTCTTCCTCGCCAACGTGCATATCTTCAACGGCCGCGCCGAAGCCGCCCTGCCGCTGGTCGCCGAAGCCTTCGCCCGCAACCCCTTACCGCCCTACTGGTATTTCCTCGCCGAAGGCATGGCCCGGTATTTCCTCGGCGACTACGCGTCGGCCGAGGCGGCGCTCGTCACCGCCCGTGACCAGAACCCGACCGCGCCCTATCCTTATCGCTTCCTGATCGCGACCTATGGTCGGTTGGGCAATACCGACGACGCCGACTGGATGGCGATGGAATACGAAGCTCTGGGTCGGACCGCGACCGTGGCGGATCTGCTCGAAAGCGCCTCGATCCAGGACCCCGCCTATCGCGACGCCTTCGCCGAGGGGTTTCGCGCGGCCGGGTTGCCGGAGAGCTGAGGCGCCGGTGTGAGAACGGTCCGGCAACGAAACGCCCCGCCGGCGGGGAGCCGGCGGGGCGCTGGAAGAATTTCCCGGTCGTCGAAACGCGGTCCGGCGGCCAGTTCAGGCAGCCGGATCAGGCGACCAGGTCAGGCAGCCGGCGCCACCGGCTGGTAGCCCTGGCGACCGACGATCTCGATCATGCCACCGGCGGCGGAGATCACGTTGTTGTCGAGCATCTGGGCGAGGTACATGCCCGCGGCCTGGGTCCGCGACCCGGAGCGGCAGACCAGCACGATGTCGCGCCCGTCGGCGATGTCGTCCTTGATCGCGTCGACGAAGCTCTGCGGGTCCTGGAAGGTGACGAGCTTCGCCCCTTCGATCACGCCCGTCTGGTACCATTCCGGCGGCGTGCGGATGTCGACCAGAAGCGCGCCCGACGCCTTGATCTCGTCGACGGTCATCACCTTGTGTTCGAAGCCCTCGATCTGGGGCGGGCGGCCGAAACCGAACATGTAGATCTCCTTTTCCCGGCCGCGCTCACCGGCCCTGTGGTTTTCTGGCGAGAGGTCCCCGGGGTCGGCGCTGGCCGGCCTCCGGTCCTTACATTCAGTCAATGTAATACGTTTCCCGCCGGTCCAAGCCCACGCGCCCGCGGCATGCGGACGCAGGCAGGATGCCACGAATTCCGTCGGCCGGAAACCGGCGACGGACCCGGGATCAGCAGGTGGGGCATTCCGCCGGGACCAGCTCGTAACCCGCCGCCATCACCTTGCGGATCCCGCCCTCGACCGAGACGATCCGGTTGGGGATCTGGCGCGACAGGAAATCGGCCACCACCTGGGTGCGGTTGCCGGAATTGCAGATCAGCACCAGGTCGCGCCCATCGGCAAGGTCTGCGGCGATCTTCGGCAGGAACGTATCGGGGTTGTTGAAGTCGAACTCGATCAGCTCGGCGCCGTCGATCACCCCGGTATCCTTCCATTCCTGCGGCGTCCGGATGTCGACCAGCAGCGTCCCCTCTGCGGTCATCTCGGACACCGGAAGGAAACGGTGTTCCCATCCGCCCGCGGCCCGGCTGGACCGGCCCATCACCATCGCCCCGGCACCGCCGAGGATCAGCGCCCCCGCGCCGGAAAACAGCAGGTGTCTTCTGTTCATCTCACTCATACCGCCCTCGCAGATCAAATTCAGGTTTTTTTATATGTTTTCTGCCCGCTCCGCGCAATGCGACGAAGTACACCTCAAGCAGAGGTGATCCCACGGGTTCTGGGCGAAAATGTCTTCAGACCATGACCATTCTGACGCCGCTCCGACGGCCGGGGCCGCAAAAATGACGCAAGTGCATCGGCACGACGCTGCAGTGCGGCAAATGAAGGGCAGTGCCGCCCCCGCGTCCAATATCTTTCGGTCAGGTCGGCGCCGTCAGGCCGGGGCGGCGGGCGCCACTTCGTAAAGTTCGAGCGGAAGTGAGTCGGGGTCGCGAAAGAAGGTGTACCGCTGCTGCGTGTATTCATCGACGCGCACCGGCTCGACCGCGATGCCCCGGGCTTCGAGCCGGGCGACCGCGGCGTCGATGTCGGCGACGGCAAAAGCCAGGTGCCGCAGCCCCTGCGCCTCGGGGTCGTTGGTCCGCGCCGGCGGGTCGGGAAAGGAAAACAGCTCGATCTGGCCGCCATCGGGAAGCGCCAGGTCGAGTTTCCACGAGTCCCGCTCGGCCCGGAAATGCTCGGCCAGCACTTCGAGCCCGAGAACCTCGGTGTAGAAGGCCCGCGACCGCGCGTAGTCGGAGCAGATGATCGCGGCGTGATGAAGCGACAGCAGCATGGGGTCCCCCGGTCCGCGCCCCGGATCCGGGGGCGGGCGCAGTGTCGGGCCCGCCTGCCCGGCCGTCAAGCCGCGCCGCGCCTCCTGCGCCGCGCCTCCCGCGCCTCCCGCGCCTCCATTGAGACTGGCCCTCCGCGCGGCCGCGTGCGATAGAAAATCAACCACCCCCGAAAGGAGCCGCCATGACCCGGATCGTCGAGACCCTGGCCGAGATCTCCGACCCCTACGACGCGCTCCTGTGCGACCTCTGGGGCTGCGTGCATGACGGCGAGAAGCCGCTGCCCGCCGCCGTCGACGCGCTCAGGGCGTTCCGGGCCGGCGGCCCCGACAAACGGGTGATCCTGATCACCAACGCGCCGCGGCAGAAGAGCGCGATCGCCGCCGAGCTCGACCGGCTCGGCCTGCCGCGCGATACCTGGGACGATATCGCCAGTTCCGGCGACACCGCCCGGGCGGCGATGTTCCGCGGCGCCGTCGGACAGAAGGTGTTCTTCATCGGCGAGCCGCGCGACGAGGTGTTCTTCGCGCCGATGACCGAGATCGACGATGCGGTGACGGTCGAACGGGTGGCGCTCGACGCGGCCGAGGGCATCGTCTGCACCGGCCCGTTCGATCCGCTGGCCGACCCGGCCGCGCTGCGGCCGCAGCTCCTGCTGGCGAAACAGAAGGGCATGAAACTGCTCTGTGCCAATCCCGACATCGTCGTCGACCGCGGCGAGGTGCGCGAATGGTGCGCCGGCGCGGTGGCGCAGCTCTACGAGGAGATGGGCGGCACGAGCCTCTATTTCGGCAAGCCGCAGCCGGCGATCTACGACCTCGCCCGGATCCGGCTCGCCAATACCGGCGGCACCATCGACCCGGCGCGGATCCTGGCGATCGGCGACGGGATCCGCACCGATATCAAGGGCGCGCTCGGCGAGGACATCGATTCGCTGTTCATCACCGGCGGGCTGGCCGCCGAGGACACCGGGACCGGGCGGCAGCCGGACCCGGAAAAACTCGCGGATTTCATCGCAAGTGAAATGGTCACCCCCACTTTTGCCGCCGGTTTTCTGCGGTAGCGAAACTCCGGGCTTGATTTTCTGCGATTGCAAAGCAATGTTGTTACCCAATGGGGTTCGCCAGAGTGCGAAAATTACCCGGAGGAGCACATGTTGGACAATCTGCCGCGCGGCACGATCGTTATCGAGGATCTCGAGATCGGCATGATGCGGTCGCTCACCAAAGAGGTGACCGACCGTGACATCGAGCTGTTCGCCGAGGTCTCGACCGACCGCAACCCGGTCCATCTCGACGAGGCCTATGCGCAGGACACCATCTTCGAAGGCCGGATCGCCCACGGCATGCTGACCGCCGGGCTGATCTCGGCGGTGATCGGCGAGCAGCTGCCGGGCCACGGCACCGTCTATCTCGGCCAATCGCTCAAGTTCATCGCGCCGGTGCGGCCGGGCGATGTGGTGACCGCCGAGGTCACGGTGATGGAGATCGATTTCTCCAAGCGCCGGGTGCAGCTCAAGACCGAATGCAAGGTCGGCCACAAGCTGGTCCTGCGCGGCGAGGCGACCGTGCTGGCGCCGTCGGGCAAGTTCGACTGACGCATGCGCTCCGGGCGGGCGGGAAGGCGCTTCGAAGCGCCTTGAGAAGCGCGTTCGAACGCGCTTCGCCCCGGCCCGCGACGTTTCTCTCCTGCCGGGGCAACGGGGCGCTTGCACCGCGGACACGCGCGGGCTAACCCCTCGCCCATGCGGATCGTGAGAGACTGGCAATTCGTCGAACAGCGGGACCGGGGCGCCTCGGCGGCCATCGGCAATTTCGACGGCGTCCACCGCGGCCACCAGGCGGTGATCGACATCGCCCGCGCGGCGGCGGCGAAACGCGGCGCGCCGCTCGGGGTGATGACCTTCGAACCGCATCCGCGCCAATATTTCGCGCCCGGCGGACCCGCTTTCCGGCTGATGAACGCCGAGGCCCGCGCCCACCGGCTCGACTGGCTCGGGGTCGAAGTGCTCTACGAACTCAGTTTCAACGACACGCTGTCGGCGCTCACGCCCGAGGAATTTGCCCGCAAGGTGATCGCCGAGGGTCTCAGGCTCGCGCATGTGGTCGTCGGTGAGGATTTCCACTTCGGCAGGGGCCGCGCGGGCAAAGCCGCCGATCTGGTCGACTTCGGCGCCGCGCTGGGCTTCGACGTGACCGTCGTGCCGCTCATGCATGATACCGGCCCCGATACGGTGGAGGAGATCTCCTCGACCGCGATCCGCCAGGCCCTGACCGAGGGCCGGCCCAAGGATGCCGCCCGGATGCTCGGCCACTGGCACCGGATCGACGGCAAGGTGATCCGCGGCGACCAGCGCGGCCGGCTGCTCGGCTATCCGACCGCGAACATGTCGATCGAGGGCCTGCACCCGCCGCGTTTCGGCGTCTACGTGGTCAAGGTCGACGTGCTGACCGGGCCCCATGCGGGCGAATACGGCGGCGCGGCGAGCGTCGGGGTACGGCCGACCTTCGGCGTGCACCACCCCAACCTCGAAAGCTACATCTTCGACTTCTCGGGCGACATCTACGGCGAACATCTCTCGGTCGCGCTGGTGGACTACCTGCGGCCGGAGGAGAAGTTCGACAGCGTCGAAGCGCTGATCGCGCAGATGGATGCCGATTGCGCGCGGGCGCGCGCGGTGCTGGCGGGGTTGTGATCTGTTGACCGCCCCGGACAGCTACGTGATCTGCACGTCGCCGCGGTCGGGCAGCACGCTTCTGTGCCTGTTGCTGGCCGGGACCGGGGTGGCCGGGAACCCGCAATCCTGGTTCCACACCCCCTCGGTCGCGCGCTGGGCCGAGGCGCTGGGGGTCGCGCGGGAGCCGGCGCGCGACGAGCGGACGCTGTTCGCCGATGTGGTGGCGGCGGCGCGCAAGGCCGGCGCGGCCGGCAGCGGGGTGTTCGGGTTGCGGATGCAGGCGCACAGCCTGGAGTTCTTCCAAGACCGGCTCGCGACGCTGTTTCCCGAGCGACAGACCGCTGCCGCCCGGATCGAAGCCGCTTTCGGTACGACCCGCTACATCCATCTCCACCGGCAAGACAAGGTGGCGCAGGCCGTCTCCTACCTGATGGCGCAACAGAGCGGGTTGTGGCACGCGGCGGCGGATGGACGCGAGATCGAGCGAAGCGCACCGCCGGCCGAGCCCCGATACGACCCGGTCGCGATCGGGGAGACCGTCGCGCGGATGCAGGGCTACGACCGGATGTGGGACGACTGGTTTGCGGGCCAGGGCATGGCGCCGTTCCGGGTAGACTACGACGCGTTGTCCGACCACCCGCGCGATCAGCTGCGCGACGTGCTTGCCGCGCTGGGCCGCGATCCGGGGGCGGCCGGGCAGGTGGCGGTGCCGACCATGAAGCTGGCGGGCGCCACCAGTCGCGACTGGGTCCGCCGCTACCGGGAAGAGATCGGGTCGGCGTGACCCCTTTCCTTCCGCCCCGCCCTGCGCGAGGGTGCGGCGATGACGACTCGGCTGCGCAACCGCTTCTGGGAGCTTCCCCTCCGCCAGCTCCGCCCCGACGAATGGGAGGCGTTGTGCGACGGCTGCGGCAAGTGCTGTCTCAACAAGCTCGAAGACGAGGACACCGGCGAGGTCGCCTTCACCCGGGTCGCCTGCCGGTTGCTCGACGGCGAGAGCTGCCGCTGCGCGCAATACGATATCCGGCTGCAATTCGTGCCCGAGTGCATCGTGCTGACCAAGGAGAGCATCGCCGACGTCGCCTATTTCATGCCCTCGACCTGCGCCTATCGGCTGCGGCACGAAGGCCGGCCCCTGCCCGACTGGCACCCGCTCCTCACCGGCGATCCCGACAGCGTGCACGATGGCCACTCGGTGCAGGGCTGGACGGTGCCGGAGTTCGAGGTCGACGAGGAAGACTGGGAAGACCACGTGATCGAGGATCAATGAGATGTATTTCGCCTCCGACAATACCGGCCCCGTGCACCCCAAGGTGATGGACGCGCTCCTGCGCGCCAACGAAGGCTATGCGACCCCCTATGGGGCCGACCCGATCATGGACGAGGTGCGGGCGCGGATCCGCGATCTGTTCGAGGCGCCGGAGGCGGCGGTCTACCTCGTCGCCACCGGCACGGCGGCGAACGTATTGGCGCTCGCAACCCTTTCAAATCCATGGGAAACGATCTTTTGCACTTCGCCTGCGCATATCCAGACCGACGAGTGCAACGCGGCAGAATTCTACACCGCGGGCACCAAGCTCACGCTGGTCGACGCGCCGGACGCCAAGATGACGCCGGAAGCGCTGCGCGCTGTGATCGAGGCCGAGGAGACCCGCGGTGTCCACGGGCCCCAACGCGGGCCACTGGCGCTGACCAACGTCACCGAGCTCGGCACCGTCTACACAACGGGCGAAATCGCGGCGCTGACCGGCGTGGCCCGCGACTACGGGCTCAAGAGCTTTCTCGACGGCGCCCGGCTCGCGAATGCGCTCGCGGCGACCGGCGCCAGCCCGGCGGAGATGACCTGGCGGGCGGGGATCGACGCGGTGAGCTTCGGCGGCACCAAGAACGGGCTCATGGGGGTCGAGGCCTTGGTGATGTTCGATGCCGCGAAGGCCTGGGAATTCGAGCTGCGGCGCAAGCGCGGCGCGCATCTGTTTTCGAAGCACCGTTTCCTCTCGGCGCAGATGCTCGCCTATCTCGAAGACGGGTTGTGGCTGGAGATGGCGCGGGCCGCCAATGAAGCCAATGCCCGTCTGGTGGCCGGGCTCCGGGGGGTGGGCGGCGTAACCTTCGCGCACAGCCCCGATGCCAACATGAGCTTCGCCGCCTGGCCGCGGGCGCTGCACCGGCGGCTGTTCGACGCGGGCGCGCAATACATCCTCTGGGAGGGGGCCGTCGAGGGCGACGACGCCGAGGAGCGGCTCACCGCGCGGCTGGTCTGCGACTGGTCGGCCAGCGACGAGAACACGGACCGGTTCCTGGAGCTGTTCGCGGGCTGAGGCGCGTCACCGGACGGGTGCGGAAAAGGCGCTCATGGGCGCCCTTTCCTTTCGGACCTGTCACGTGAACGAGGCAAGGGGTCAGGACTTCGCGCCGCCGAATTCCTCCCATGCCGAGAGCGCCTGGGCCGCGTACATCAACGACGGACCGCCGCCCATGAAGATGCTGACACCCAGCATTTCCTCGTATTCTGCCCGACTGATCCCGAGTTTCACCAGGTTGTTCGCATGGAAACCGATGCACCCGTCGCACCGCAGCGCGATGGCGATGCCCATGGCGATCAGCTCCTTGGTCTTTTTGTCGAGCGCACCGGGTTTTTCGGCGCCTTCGAGCATGGCCCAGAAACCTTTCATTGTCTCCGGGATTTCTTTGTTCAGGACGTTCACCTGCTCGGTGATGCAGGACACGATTTCTGGATACGGGGCGACGCTCATTGGGATCTCCGTTGCTGCGATTGCCCCCCGATAGTGAACCGCCCAACACGTCAATTGGTTGATCTGGGTCAACCACATAACGGCCATTCCCGCGCCGCATGGCCGGAAAATCGGGATCAGACCTTCAGGAAATTGGCGATCTCGGCGGCGACGTTCTCGGGATGGGTGAGCGGCGACATGTGCCCGGCCCCCATCACCACCACCCGCTGTGCTTGCGGGATCCGGCCGGCGAGCGCGTCGTGCACGCGGTTGACGATCGCCGGCGAGGCGCTGCCCTCGATCAGCAGCACGGGCTGCAGGATCTCCTCGAGACGGCCCGGCGCGGTGAGGCCCGGGGCGTCGTCGTCGGTGACCGCGCGCTCCTCGCCGATCCGCTCGATCTGCCGCGCCAGCCGGTCGCGGGCGCGGTCGTTGAGCCCCTCCCAGGGCGCTTCGGGGCTGATCGCCGCCTGGAAAATCTGCGCGGCCCGGTCCCGGTCACCGGCCGACAGCGCCGCGTCGAACCCGGCCATCGCCTCGGCGTGGTCCTCCCAGGCGCGGGTGCCGCGCGCAAGGCTGAAGAGCGGCGGCTCGACCAGGGTGAGCGAGCGGACCCGGTGCGGCAGATCGAGCGCGAGCCTGAGGGCAATGGTCGCGCCGTAGCTGTGGCCGACGATATCGGCGCGGCCCTCGATCAGGCCGGCGGCGATGGTGGTGGTGAGCAGGTGCAGACCGGCGGGTCCGCCATCGCCGGTCCATTGGGCGCTGTCGCCATGCGAGGGCCGGTCGAAGGCGGTCATGGCGAGCTTGGAGAGCAGCGGCGCCTGGACCCGGGTCCAGCTCGCCGCGGAGCCGAGCGTGGCGTGGATGAACAGCACCCGCCGCACCCCGCCTCGAGCCGAACGACATGCGTCGGGAAACCGGCGATGCGTTCGGTCTGCGCCAAGTCAGCCGGCCCCATCCAGATGGTCTGCGAGGTCGTCGAGCCGGTCCTGGCCCCAGAACACCGCGCCGTCTTCGGTGACGAAGCTCGGGGCGCCGAAGACACCGGCGACCACCGCCTCTTCGAGGTTGCGGCCGTAGGTCTCGGCGCCGGTGAACAGCCCCGACATGGCGAGACCCGGGTCGAAGCCGGCGGCTTCGAGCGCGGCGGTGATCACCGCGTCCTCGGCGATGTTCTTCTGCTCGGCCCAGCAGGCGCGCAGCACCGCTTCGACGAGGCCGGGGAGATCGCCGCTGCCGGTGTCGGCGGCCGCCTTCTGCGCGGCGATGATCGCGTAGGAGGCGGAGGCGGCGTTGGTCGGGAAATGCGCGGGCTGAACGTGGATCGGCAGCCCCGCCCGCTTCGCCTGGCGGGCGATATCGGCGAGGCGGTAGTCCTGGCGCGCCTGCGGGCGTTGGCCGACCGGGGTGCCGCCGCTGCGGGCATAGAGCGCCATGATGTCGAAGGGCTTCCAGGTGACCGCGAGGCCGCGGGCTTCGACGAGCGCACGAAACCGCGGCAGCGCCAGATAGGTATAGGGCGAAATCGTCGAGAAATAGAAATCGAGCTGGGACATTTTCTGGCTCTCGGGCGCGGACCGGTGGTCAGAACCCTAGCCCGGTGCTAAGCGAAGTCAACGCGCGCCGTTGCGATTCTGTTACAGAAAGACCGGGGACCGGACCGATGCCTGCCATTCACGAACCCAAGCTCATCTCGGGCAATGCGAACCGTCGCCTGGCCGAGGCCGTGGCGCGGCGGATGTCGGTGCACCGCGGCACCCGGGTCGACCTGGTGGACGCGCGGGTCGAACGGTTCAACGACCAGGAAATCTTCGTCGAGATCCACGAGAACGTCCGCGGCGAGGACATGTTCATCATCCAGCCGACCTCGAACCCGGCCAACGACAACCTGATGGAACTCTTGATCATCGCCGACACGCTCAGGCGCTCCTCGGCTGACCGGATCACGGCGGTGATCCCCTATTTCGGCTATGCCCGCCAGGACCGCCGCTCGAAGGCCCGTACCCCGATCAGCGCCAAGCTGGTCGCCAACATGATCACCCAGGCGGGGATCGAACGGGTGCTGACGATGGACCTGCATGCGGCGCAGATCCAGGGCTTCTTCGACATCCCCGTCGACAACCTCTATGCCAGCCCGATCTTCGCGCTCGACATCAAGCACCACTTCAAGGACTGCCTCGACGAGGTGATGGTGGTGAGCCCCGACGTCGGCGGCGTGGCCCGGGCGCGCGAGCTTGCCAAACGGATTAACGCGCCGCTCGCGATCGTCGACAAGCGGCGCGAAAAGCCCGGCGAAGTGGCGGAGATGAATGTGATCGGCGACGTCACCGGCAAGCGCTGCATCATCATCGACGACATCGCCGATACCGCCGGCACGCTGGTGAAAGCGGCCGACCTGCTGGGCGCTTCCGGCGCCAAGGAAGTGCATGCCTATATCAGCCACGGGGTGATGTCGGGGCCGGCGGTCGAGCGGGTCACCAACAGCTCGATGAAGAGCCTGGTGATCACCGACACGATCGAGCCGACCGCGGCCGTCACGGCGGCGCCCAACATCCGGGTGGTGCCGACGGCGCCGATCTTCGCCCAGGCGATCCTCAACATCTGGGGCGGCACCTCGGTGAGCTCGCTGTTCGACGACGCGACGCTCGAGCCGCTCTACGAGACCTCCTACTCCTGAGCCTGGGGAGCGGCTGACGCCGGTTGGGGGCTCTGCCCCCAAACGCTGGACGACCCGGCGCGCTGGATCGACAACCCGCCAGGCGATGTCATCGCAGGGAGGTTCCGGACAGTTTGTGCGAGGGGTGGGCGAGCTCGCACAGGGGTCCAAGTCTCTGATTTATTTCATGTTACCGGTAACTGTCTTTCGCGGGCGCGGTGCCGCGTTGCCGTCCACGCGGCGCGGCGCGTCGGCTGGAAAAAGTTGCGGGCCGGCGGTCCGGTCGGGACCGGTCGGCGGACCCCGAAAGGTCCGCCCGGTCTCCCGTGCCGGGGTGCCGGCCCGCGGGTCGGGGCGCGCCTTGCCGATCAGAGAAGATCAGCAAGCTCCTCCTTGCGCGCCTCCTGATAGTGATCGAATGCGGAGGTGAACCAGGCGGTGCCACGGGTGGCGGAGCCCAGCGCATTGAACAACTCGTCCTCGGCGGTCTTCGGCAGCAGCGTCTGGAACACGTCCCAGCCCGCCGCGGTCGGATGGGCCTCGAAGCCGAGCACCTGGCCCTTGATGCCCGAGACGATCGGCACCAGCTGGCCCGAGAACACGGAGGGCACGTGGATGTCGACCTTCATGATCGGCTGCAGCAGCACCGTGCCGACATCGGCCAGGATCTCCTTGATCGCCATCTTGCCGGCGGTCTTGAAGGCGAAGTCGGAGCTGTCGACCGAGTGCGACTTGCCGTCCTTGAGCTCGACCGAGACGTCGACCACCGGGAAGCCGTTGGGGCCTTCGGCGAGCGCTTCGACCGCGCCGTGCTCGACCGAGGGGATGTAGTTGCGCGGCACCGCACCGCCCTTGACCGTCTCGGTGAAGGCGAAGCCGGAGCCGCGGGCCTCGGGCCTGAGTTCGACCACCACGTCGGCGAACTGGCCCGCCCCGCCCGACTGTTTCTTGTGGCGGTAATGGACTTCCTTGCCGCGGCGGACGGTCTCGCGCAGTGCCGGCGGCACCGGGCCCTCGGCGACCTCGATACCGAAATCGTCGGTGAGCTTGGCCATCACCCGGCGCAGGTGCAGCGGCCCCTGGGTCGAGAGCACCGGGTTGCCGGATTTCTCGTCCTGGCTCACGTCGAGCCCCGGGTCGATCTCGCGCATCCGTTCGAGCGCCGTCGAGAGCCGGCTGTCGTCCTTCTCGTGCACCGGGGTGACGATCCGGCGGAAGGCCGAGGATGCGGCTGGGCCCAGTCGGGCAGGGTTTCGGCCGCCTTGTCGGAGAACATCTGCCCGGCCGCGAGGTGGTCGGATTTCACCGTGAGGCCGATGTCGCCCGGCGCGAGCGTGCCGAGCGCCGTCTTGGCGTCGAGATCGGTGATCGAGCCGACCGAGCCGCCACCGAGCGGCTGGCCGCCGGCCACCGGACCGCCGATGGCGCGCACCAGCACGGTCTTGCCGAGGTGCTTGACCACGTCGGCCACGGCGCTCACCGCGAGCGCACCGCCGGCCAGCCGTTCGCCGGCCACGTCGACCGCCGGGGCCTCGTGGCGCAGCGCCTTCATCAGCCGGGTGATGCCGTTGCGGTGCTCGGCCGAGCCGATGAAGGCGGGCACGAGGTCGTGGTGCTGCAGGGTCTTGGAGGCGACGTCATAGACCTCTTCGGGCATCACCGACTTGTCCTCGATGATCTCCTCGAGCAGGGCGTCGTCGAAATCGGCGTAGCTTTCGAGCAGTTCGGCGCGGGCCTCTTCCTCGCGGGCGCGCACCGCCTCGGGGATCTCCATGAGCGTCGAATGCTTGCCGTCCTGGAACTTCCAGGCGCGTTCGGAGACCAGGTCGACCACGCCGACGATGTTCTCGCCGTCGCGGATCGGCACTTCGCGCAGCACGATATGGTGGCGCGAGTAGGTCTGCAGCGCCGAGACGGTTTCCGACATCCGGCTGACCGGCGCGTCGGTCTTGTTGACGAAGATGATCGCGGGCACCTCGGCCTCCTCGATCATGCGCAGGTAGGGCGCGGCCAGCACCGCGCCGTCGGCATCGGCCGGCACGCAGAGCACGACGGCATCGGAGGCCGCGAGCGCCGGACCGACGGGCGCGATGTTCTCGGTGCCGCCGGCAATGTCGATCGCCGCCCAGTCCTCGCCCATGAACCCGAAGGAGCGGACCGTGGCGACGCCCGGCACATCCAGCGTTTTCCCCGGAGACCCGTCGAGACCGACAAGCGCTTCGAGCAACGTGGATTTGCCGGCGGACGATGGGCCTACGACGGAAAAGACTCTCATGGCGGTTCTCCTTCGGATGAGTAGGACTACCCTAATGACTCGCACGCGGGCCACCTTGCGTCAGATCAAAAAAACGACGCCTTGGCGGGCAGCAGGTGTTAAGTGTGCGCGAATCCCGGGCGAAATGACAAGGCGAAGCGGCAATGCGGTTTTATTCTTTTCTGGTGCTCACGCTGCTCTTGTCCGGACCGGCGCTGGCGCAGCCCTTCAGCCAGTCGATGGCGCAATGCGCCGGGCTCTGCGACGCGGTCGAGGGCTTCCTGTCGCGGCCCGACCGGAAGGCGAAGCTGGCGGTCGCGGCGGCGGCCTTTGGCGCGGCGGCGGTCGCCGAGGCGCGGACCGAGGGGCAGGACGACCCCGAGGGCTGGGTGCAGGGGCACCGCGACGCGATGCGCGCGGACTGGGAGACGCGGGGCAAGTGGAGCGCCTTCAGCGCGGAATACCGCGACTGGACCGCCTATTGCGCCAAGTTCGCCAAGGACCGCGGGATCGACCTGGACCTCGACCTTGACTGAGGCACCCGTCTCCGGAGCGCCCCCGGCGGGGCGCCGGGCGCTCCGTTTCGTCCTCGCCGTCATCCTGCTCGATGCGATCGGGGTCGGGCTGATCTTTCCGATGATGCCCGACCTGATGGCGCGGGTCGGCGCCGGCGCCGACACCGCCACCGGCGCGGTCTATGGCGGGGTGCTGATGGCGGCCTACGCGGCGATGCAGTTCCTGTTCGCGCCGATCGTCGGCGGGCTGTCCGACGCCTTTGGACGGCGGCCGGTGCTGATGGCGGCGCTGGCGACGCTGGCGGTCGATTACGTCATCATGGCGCTCGCAGAGAGCTTCTGGCTGCTGCTCGTCGGCCGGGTGCTGGCCGGGATCGCGGGGGCCACCTACATCACCGCCACGGCCTATATCGCCGACATCTCGCCGCCGGAGAACCGCGCCGCCAATTTCGGGCTGATCGGGGCGACCTTCGGGATCGGTTTCGTGATGGGGCCGGCGCTGGGCGGGGTGCTGGCGGCCTGGCACATCACCGCGCCGTTCTGGGTGGCGGCCGGTTTCTCGGCGCTCGGCGTGCTGTTCGGCCTCGTGGTGCTGCCCGAAAGCCTCTCGCCGGAGAAGCGGCGCCGGTTCTTGCGGGCTGATCTGAACCCGTTCGCGGCGATCCGCGACGCCTTTCGCCTGCCCGGGCTGGCGCTGCCGCTGCTGCTGCTCTTCGCCTTCGAGTTTGCCAACATGGTCTACCCGACGCTGTGGTCGTTCTGGACCCGCGAGGCCTATGGCTGGCCGGCGGCGCTGATCGGCGGGTCCTTTGCCTTCTACGGGATCGGCGTGGCGGTCACCCAGGGCGCGGTGCTGCCGGCGCTGATCCCGCGGATCGGCGAGTACCGCACGCTGATCCTGGGCGTCGCGGCAGGGATCGTTGCGCTGGTGGCGCTCGGGCTCACGCCGCCGGCGTTCCTGGTCTTCGTGCTGATCCCGATCTCCTGCCTCGCCGACATGGTGCCGCCGACGGCGACGGCGATGATGTCGAACCTGGTGGCGGAGGACCGGCAGGGGGTCTTGCAGGGGGTGATCGCCTCGCTCGGTTCGATCGCCGCGGTGATCGCGCCCCTGATCGTCACGCCGCTGTTCCATGCCTTCGCCGCGCCGGACGCGCCGCTCTACCTGCCGGGGATGCCCTTCCTCGCCGCGGGCGCGCTCCTGATCCTGGTGTTCCCGGCCTTCCTGCGGCTGAGCCCGGCGCGGCGGCGCTGAGCCCCCTGCCCTGTGCCGGCCTTGCGCGGGCGCGCGGGTTTGGGGCATCCTCGGGCCAGGCGCGGGACGCAACGGCAGGAACGGGCGGATGTGGCGGATCAGAACCCACCGGATGGGGATCGACCAGGGCTCGCAGGTGCTGTTCTCGGATTTCGAGCACAACGGCGAGATGTGGGCCGGCGAAGGCCCGCGCGAGGTGCGGGTCCCGGTCAGGTTCTCGGAGGCGTTCCTGAGCCCGCCCGCGATCAGGGTCGGGCTGTCGATGTGGGACATGGACCATTCGACCAACCCGCGAATGGACATCGCCGCGGAGGACATCACCGAACAGGGGTTTCACCTCGTGTTCCGCACCTGGGACGACACCCGCGTTGCGCGGGTGCGGGCCGACTGGACGGCGATCGGCGAGGTGACACACGAGGACGACTGGGACCTCTCCCTGTAACACGCGGGCGAGCGGGGACCGCGGCCGGAGCCGCGGCCCGGTCGTCTACAGCACGAAATCGGCGTCGGTGAGCACCGAGACACCGGTGAGGGTGATCTCGAGATCCGCCGCGCCGTTGCCGTCGGTATCACCCTGCACCACGAGGTCGAGCCCGACGATTTCGTAGCGGAGCTCGCCTGCCGCGCCGGTGAAGGCGGCGTCGGCGATCCAGGTGAAGGCTTCGTTCGTGCCGCCGCTGGTGGCATCGGCGTCGATACGGCCGAGGCGGATGAGATCGCCGGTCTCGAAATCGGCGATGGTGTCGCCGGCGCCTGCGGGCGTGTGGTCCACATCGCCGAAGATGAACCGGTCGTTGCCCGCGCCGCCCCGCAGCAGATCGGGACCGGCGCCGCCCTTGAGCGTGTCGACACCGGCGCCGCCGTCGAGGGTATCGGCCCCCAACCCGCCCTTCAGCACGTCATTGCCGGCACGGCCGAACAGCACGTCGTCGCCGTCGTTGCCGGAGAGCGTATCGTCGCCGATACCGCCGAACAGGCGGTCGTCGCCTTCGTTGCCGTGCAAACGGTCGTTGCCGCGGCTGCCGCGCAGCTCATCATTGCCGCCACCGCCCCGGAGCACGTCGTTGCCGCCGCTGCCCCGGAGATCGTCGTCGTTGGTGCCCCCTGTCAGGGTGTCGTTGGCGCCGTCGCCGCTCAGGGCGAGGGGCCCGGGCCCGCCGTAGATCACGTAAGCCTCGCCGGTCTGACTTGTAACTTGGGGCCCGCCGACGACGAGATCGTCGTAGCCGTCGCCGTTCACGTCCCCGGCGGAGGACACACTCGAACCAACCCGTCCGTCTGCCTCGTAGCCCTGGATGATGAACCCATCGGCCGGGTCCAGCGCCGCGAGATCGATCGTGCCAAACGGCGCGGCACCGCCGGTCACGTCGCGGCCGTAAATGACGTAGGCCTCGCCCGCATTCTCGGGACCGTCGTCGCCGACAGGGGCGCCGACGATCATATCGGCGATGCCGTCGCCGTTCACGTCGCCGGCGGAGGATACACTGTAGCCCGCGAGATCGGAGCCCCTGTCGCCCAGGATGCTGAAACCGTCGGCCGGATCCAGCGCCAGGAGGTCGATCGTGCCGAAGGCCGGCGCGCCTCCGGCCACATCACGGCCGTAGATCACCCAGGCCTGGCCGGCATCGGGCGCGCCGCCGTCACCATAGGGCGCGCCGACGATCAGGTCGTCGATGCCGTCCCCGTTCACGTCACCGGTGCCGGACACACTGTAGCCCGTCTGATCCCCGTCACCGGCCCCCTCGATGATGAATCCGTCGGCCGGATCCAGCGACGTGATGTCGATGGTGCCGAAGGCCGCCGCCCCGCCGGCCACGTCACGACCGAAGATCACATAGGCCGCGCCGGTACCTGCGCCGCTGCCGTCGGCCATTCGAGCGCCAACGATCAGGTCGGCGATGCCGTCGCCGTTCACGTCGCCGGCAGACGACACGCTGCAGCCCGCGTTGTCGTAATCGTCATTGCCCTGGATGATGATACCGTCGGCCGGAGCCAGCGTCGCGAGATCGATCGTGCCGAAAGGCGTCGCACCGCCGGCGACGTCGCGGCCGAAGATCACGTAGGCTTCGCCCGCGTCGGCGCCGCCGTCGTCGCCAAAGTGAGCGCCGACGATCAGGTCGGCGATGCCGTCACCGTTCACGTCGCCGGCAGACGACACGCTGTAGCCCGCGTAATCGTAATTGGTATCGCCCTCGATGGTGAAACCGTCGGCCGGATCCAGCGCCGTGAGATCGATCGTGCCGAAAGACGCCGCACCGCCGGCCACGTCGCGGCCAAAGATCACATGGGCCTTGCCCGTGCCGTTGCCATAGGGAGTACCGACGATGAGGTCGGCAATGCCGTCGCCGTTCACGTCGCCGGCAGATGACACGCTGTAGCCCACGTAGCCGTAATTGACAGCACCCTGGATGATGAAACCGTCGGCCGGATCCAGCGACGTGAGGTCGATGTTGCCAAAGGCCGCCGCACCGCCGGCCACGTCGCGTCCGAAGATCACATAGGCCTCGCCCGTTTCGTAGCCGCCGTCGTCGCCAAAGGGAACGCCGACGATCAGGTCGTCGATGCCGTCGCCGTTCACGTCGCCGGCAGACGACACGCTGTAGCCCGCGTTGTCGTAAATGCCATCGCCCTGGATGATGAATCCTTGCGTGCTGTCCAATGCGGACAGATCAATGACCTTGGCCATCTGCTGCTCCTGTACTCTTCACCGACGCCATGTCGCCAACGCGCACAGTTCGACCGGTCTCGCCTCGATTGATTTGTTTTTGTTATTGTTTTTAGATGTATAGAGAGATTTTTCCGCGCAAGGCAACAGTCTTGTTCGCGCAGAAGAAAAACCCCGCGCCGAAGCGCGGGGCCTGATCAATTGTCGCAGGAGATGCGCCCCTGGGGCCGCGCTTCAGTCGACCTTGGCGGTGAGCCCGAGCTCGCTCGCGACCAGGGCGATGTCGCCCACGGTCTTGGCGAAGGCGTCGCGGTTTTCTTCCGTGGCGTTGGCGAGCGCCGCCTTGGCCGCGTCGACGAAATCGTCGATCACCGCCTGGGTGACTTCGCCCACCGGCATCGCGCGTTCGGCGAGCACCGAGGTGCCGTCGGGCGAGATCTCGGCGAAGCCGCCGGTGACGACGAACTTTTCTTCGCCGGTCGAGGCCTGCACGGTCACGATCCCGGGGCGGATGGTGGCGATGGTCGGGGCATGGTTGGCCATGGCCGTGAAATCGCCGTCGGCGCCCGGGATCTGCACCGCCGTCGCCTGGCCGGAAGCCAGACGCCGCGCCGGCGAGACCACGTCGTATTGCATCATGTCAGCCATGTTCGGCCTCCAATTGTTCGGCTGCCCCCCGCCCCGCCGTCACGACGGGGCGCGGAGCGCGCGCGTTACGCAGCGTCGGCCGCCATCTTCTCGGCCTTGGCGATCACCTCTTCGATGCCGCCGACCATGTAGAAGGCGCCTTCCGGCAGGTGGTCGTATTCGCCGGCCACGACCGCCTTGAACGACGAGATCGTGTCTTCGAGCGGCACCTGGACCCCGTCGGAGCCGGTGAACACCTTGGCCACGTCGAAGGGCTGCGAGAGGAAACGCTGGATCTTCCGGGCGCGGGCCACGGTCAGCTTGTCCTCTTCCGACAGTTCGTCCATGCCGAGGATGGCGATGATGTCCTGGAGCGACTTGTAACGCTGCAGGATGTTCTGCACGTCACGCGCCACCTGGTAGTGCTCTTCGCCGACGATGGCCGGGTCGAGGATCCGCGAGTTGGAGTCGAGCGGGTCCACGGCCGGGTAGATGCCGTTCCCGGAGATCGCGCGGTTGAGCACGGTGGTCGCGTCGAGGTGGGCGAAGGTGGTCGCCGGCGCCGGGTCGGTGAGGTCGTCTGCGGGCACGTAGACGGCCTGGATCGAGGTGATCGAGCCGGCCTTGGTCGAGGTGATGCGTTTCCTGCATCGCGCCCATGTCGGTCGCGAGGGTCGGCTGGTAGCCCACCGCCGAGGGGATCCGGCCGAGAAGCGCCGACACTTCCGAACCCGCCTGGGTGAAGCGGAAGATGTTGTCGACGAAGAACAGCACGTCGGTCCCGGACTGGTCGCGGAACTGCTCGGCCAGCGTCAGGCCGGTCAGCGCGACGCGGGCACGGGCTCCCGGCGGTTCGTTCATCTGGCCGTAGACGAGGGCCACCTGGCTCTCTTCGAGGTTGTCGAGCTTGATGACGTTGGATTCGATCATCTCGTGGTAGAGGTCGTTGCCCTCACGGGTGCGCTCACCGACGCCGGCGAACACGGAGTAGCCCGAGTGCACCTTGGCGATGTTGTTGATGAGTTCCATGATGAGAACGGTCTTGCCCACGCCGGCGCCGCCGAACAGGCCGATCTTGCCGCCTTTCGAGTAGGGCGCGAGCAGGTCGATGACCTTGATGCCGGTGACGAGGATCTCGGTGGCGGTCGACTGCTCCGAAAACTCGGGGGCCGGCTGGTGGATCGCGCGGCGCTCTTCGGCCTTGATCGGGCCCTTTTCGTCGACCGGCTCGCCGATCACGTTGAGGATCCGGCCGAGGGTGGCGTTGCCGACCGGCACGAGGATGGGCTCACCGATGTCGGAGACTTCCTGGCCGCGCACGAGACCCTCGGTCGCGTCCATCGCGATGGTGCGCACGGTGTTCTCGCCGAGGTGCTGGGCCACTTCGAGCACCAGACGCTTGCCGTTGTTGTCGGTTTCGAGGGCGTTCAGGATCGCCGGCAGGTGATCTTCGAACTGAACGTCCACAACGGCGCCGATGACCTGGGTCACTTTGCCTTTTGCTTTTGCCATGGGTTTCGTCTCCGGTCCGTTAGAGCGCTTCGGCGCCCGAAATGATTTCGATGAGCTCGTTGGTGATGACGGCCTGACGCGAGCGGTTGAACTCGATCGTCAGCTTGTCGATCATGTCGCCCGCGTTGCGCGTCGCGTTGTCCATCGCCGACATCCGCGCGCCCTGTTCCGAGGCGCCGTTCTCGAGCAGCGCGGCGAAGATCGCGGTGGCCACGCCCGAGGGCAGCAGGGTCGCGAGGATCGCCTCTTCCGAGGGCTCGTAGTCGTAGACCATGCCGGTGTGCTCGGCCTCGGTCTCGACCGCGTCGAACTTCGCCGGGATCACCTGCTGCGCCGTCGGCACCTGGCTGACCACGTTCTGGAACGCCGCGAAGAAGATCGTCGCCACGTCGAACTCGCCCGCCTCGAACCGGGCGATCAGGTCGTTGGCGATCTTCTGGGCGTCGTCGTAGCCGACGTTGCGCACGCCCGACAGATCGACATGGCCGATGAACTTGTCGGCGTGGTCGCGCTTGAGCTGTTCGCGGCCCTTCTTGCCGACGGTCAGGATCTTGACCGTCTTGCCCTGGGCCAGGAGCTCGGTCGTCTTCTGGCGCGCCAGCTTGACGATCGACGAGTTGAAGCCGCCGCAGAGCCCGCGCTCGGCGGTCAGCACCACCAGCAGGTGCACCTGGTCCTTGCCGTTGCCGCGCAGCAGCATCGGCGCGGCGTCGGAGCCGGCCGCCGCCTTGGCGAGCCCGGCGAGAACGGCGTTGAACCGTTCCGTGTAGGGCCGCGCGGCCTCGGCGGCATCCTGGGCACGGCGGAGCTTTGCCGCCGCGACCATCTGCATCGCCTTGGTGATCTTCCGGGTCGACTTGACGCTGTCGATCCGGTTTTTCAGGTCCTTAAGACTAGGCATCGCCAGCCTCCTCTCCGGTCAACACCCGTGTTTACGCGAACCCGTCGGCATAGGCGTCGATCGCGGCTTTCACCTTGTCGGCCAGCTCTCGTCCTTCACCTTGCGGTCGTTGTTGGTGATGTCGTCGAGAAGCGCCTTTTCCTTTGTGCGCAGGTGGTTCAGCAGGCCCGCCTCGAAGCGGCCCACGTCCTTCACCGGGATCTTGTCGAGGTAGCCGTTCACGCCGGCATAGATGACGCAGACGATCTCGGCGTTGGTGAGCGGCGAGTATTGCGGCTGTTTCATCAGCTCGGTGAGGCGCGCGCCCCGGTTCAGGAGCCTGCTGGGTCGCCGCGTCGAGGTCGGAACCGAACTGGGCGAAGGCCGCCATCTCGCGGTACTGGGCGAGCGACAGTTTCACCGGGCCGGCGACCGAGGACATCGCCTTGGTCTGGGCCGAGGAGCCGACGCGCGACACCGAGAGGCCGGTGTTCACAGCCGGGCGGATGCCCTGGTAGAACAGTTCGGTCTCGAGGAAGATCTGGCCGTCGGTGATCGAGATCACGTTGGTCGGGATGAACGCCGAAACGTCGCCGCCCTGGGTCTCGATGACCGGAAGCGCGGTCAGCGAGCCGGCGCCATGGTCTTCGTTGAGCTTCGCCGAGCGCTCGAGCAGGCGGGAGTGCAGGTAGAACACGTCGCCCGGTAGGCTTCACGTCCCGGCGGACGGCGCAGCAGCAGCGACATCTGACGGTAGGCGACGGCCTGCTTGGAAAGGTCGTCGTAGATCATCAGCGCGTGGCGGCCGTTGTCGCGGAAGAACTCGCCCATCGCGGTCGCGGTATAGGGGGCGAGGTACTGCATCGGCGCCGGGTCGGACGCGGTCGCGGCGACGACGATGGAATATTCCAGCGCGCCGTTCTCTTCGAGCTTTTTCACCAGCTTGGGCCACGGTCGAGCGCTTCTGGCCGACGGCGACGTAGACGCAGTAGAGCTTCTTCGACCTCGTCGGAGCCGGCTTCTTCGTTGTAGCTCTTCTGGTTGAGGATCGTGTCGAGCGCCACCGCGGTCTTGCCGGTCTGGCGGTCGCCGATGATCACTCGCGCTGGCCGCGGCCGATCGGGATCATCGCGTCGATCGACTTCAGCCCGGTCGCCATCGGCTGGTGCACCGATTTACGCGGGATGATGCCGGGCGCCTTCACGTCGGCGACGGAGCGCTCCTTGGCTTCGATCGGGCCCTTGCCGTCGATCGGGTTGCCGAGCGCGTCGACCACGCGGCCGAGCAGCGTCGCCCACCGGCACGTCCACGATCGCGTTGGTGCGCTTGACGGTGTCGCCTTCCTTGATGTCGCGGTCGGTGCCGAAGATAACCACGCCGACGTTGTCGGTTTCGAGGTTCAGCGCCATGCCGCGGATGCCACCCGGGAACTCGACCATCTCGCCCGCCTGGACGCTGTCGAGCCCGTGGACGCGGGCGATGCCGTCACCGACGGAGAGCACGCGGCCAACTTCGGCCACCTGGGCCTCCTGGCCAAAGTTCTTGATCTGCTCCTTGAGGATCGCAGAGATTTCGGCTGCTTGGATACCCATTGTCCTATCAGACCTCTTTCATGGAATTCTGGAGTGCGTTCAGGCGCGAGCGGATCGAGCTGTCGATCATCTTCGAACCCACCTTGACGACAAGACCGCCGATGAGGCTTTCATCGACGGCCACATTGATCTTCACGTCCTTGCCGACCGCGGCCTTGAGGGCCTTTGCGAGCTTGTCCTGCTGGGCCTTGGTCATCGCCTTGGCGGCGGTCACGTCGGCGGTCACCTCGCCCTTGTCCTCGGCGATGGCCGCGCGCAGCGCCTTGATGAAATGCGGCAGCACGAACAGGCGGCGCTTCTCGCCCATCACGCCGAGCACGCCGGTCATCGCGGCCGACAGCTTCATCTTCCTGGCCAGCGCCGTGACCGCACCCGTCAGCTCGGCGCGGGAGTAAACCGGCGAGGTGATCATCGCGGCGAAGTCGGGGCTGGTCTCGAGGGCCTCTTCGAGGGCGTCGAGGTCCTTTTCCAAGGCGGCGAGTTTCTTGTCTTCCCGGGCCAGTTCGAAAACGGCCGTTGCGTATCTCTGGGCAATGCCAGTCGAAAGCGAAGCTTCGGACACGTCCACCCCTCCATGTCTTTAGCCCCATCGCTTCCTGTCGGGAACAGGTCGGGGCGGCCTCTCGATGCCGCAATCACGCGTTCATCTGAAATCGGCGTGTCTCTAGCAGAGGGTTTCGGCTCCCGCAACACTGTTGCGCGGGTTTTGCGCTAGCAGGAAAGGATATATCGGGAACGGGGGGAATGTGTGGGGTCAGGGGCTCACATTCGCAGGTGTGCATGCGAGCGCAGGGCCGTGCGCAGCCACGGAATCTAGGCGCTTTTCGCCGCCGCGCGAGACAGATTCGGCAGCGCGGACCGGGGCCACGCCGGCGGGCCTTCGCCCTCGATCCTGCCGCTGTGCACAGCGCGCCGGCCCCCTCCGACCGCCTGATTTGTTGCCGGTCGCGAAACGGAACCGGCAATGGGGGACGATTGTCGACCAGGCGCAGCAAGGGCGCGGCGGCGGGTGCGAATCTGCGGCCGGACCGCCGGGTGGGACGCTCCGGGAGGAGGTGGCCGGGGCGGCGCGGATCAGGTCGGGCGGCTCGGCTCGGGCACGCCGAGGCCTTCGAGCACGCCGAGCGGTTTCTTGACCCGCTCGCCCAGGCCCGGCCGGCGCGGCGCCGGGACCTGTTTGACCGCCTCGACCATCAGCACCCCACCGGCGAGGCCGAAGGGCATCGAGCGGCCGATCCCCTCCCAGGCGCGGCCGGTCTTGAGCCAGATCCGTTTCGCCGACGGCGGCTGGAACAGGACGCCCGCGTGACGCTCGATGACGAAGCCATGGTAGCGGAGCTGGAGCTCGAGCTGGCCCACCGTGTAGGGGCGGCCGAAGCCGAAGGGCGTGGCGTCGGAGCGCGACCAGAGCCCGGCCCGGTTGGGCACGGCGAAGAGCACCGCGCCGCCGGGGCCGAGCGCCCGGTAGGCCTCGGCGAGCAGCGCGTCCGGGGCCTCGCTGACCTCGATCCCATGCATCATCACCAGCTTGTCGATGGCGCCGTTGTCGATCGGCCAGAGCGCCTCTTCGCAGAGGACCGAGACGTTTTCCTGCCCCTTGGGCCAGGCCATCACCCCCTGCGGTGCGGGCATCAGACCGATCACCCGGCGGGCCTGGTCGAGATAGGGGCGCAGGAGCGGCGTGGCGAAACCGTAGCCGACCACGGTCTGGCCCTTGGCCTCGGGCCAGAACGCCTGCATCTGGTTGCGGACGGCCCGTTGCGCCGCCCGGCCGAGGGCAGAGCGGTAGTAGAAGGCCTGCAGATCCTGCACGTCCAGACGCATGCGCGAGACAGTATCCAATTGCCGGGGATTCGCCAGAGGGAATGGCGCCGCGGGGCCCGACCGGCGGAATGGGGGCCTGCCCCCAAACCCTGGACGATCCGGCAAGCCGGATCGGTAACCCGGCAGGCGATTTCATCGCTGAGAGGGCCCCGAGGTATTTTCGGACCAAAGAAGGGATCAGGGACGGGCGAAGACCAGCACGAGGTTGTTCGCCGGCATCTCGATCCGGGCGCGGCGGTCGAGGCCGGCGGCCTGCGCGGTCTCGGTGACCCATTCGACGGATTTGTAGCCGGTGAGGGGGTCGGCGGCGCGCAGCTGCGCGTCGAACCGCGCGTCGCCCTCGGAGCGGTAGGCGCCCGCCTGCGGAACGGCCCGTAGAGGCAGAAACGCCCGCCCGGCGCGAGGGCGCGGGCGGCGCCGGCGATCACGTTGGTGGCGGCCTCTCCGGAGATCAGGTGGAGCAGGTTCGACAGGTAGACGACATCGACGGGACCCGCCTGCCAGTCCGGCGTGCCGGCATCGAGGGCGGCGGCGGGGCGGATGTTGGCGAGCCCCTCGGCCCGCGCCCAGGCGTCGATCGAGGCGCGGCGCTCGTGGGCGATGTCGGTGGGCTGCCGGCTCGAGCCCGGGATTGGCGCGGGCCAATGCCACCGCGTGCTCGCCGGTGCCGGCGGCGATCTCCAGCACCGCGCCCTCGGCCGGCAGGTGGCCGGCGAGCGCGGCGACGATATGCGGCGCGTTGCGGCTCGCCGAGGGCGCGCTGAGCCTGCCGTCGGCATGATGCGGGTCGGCGTGGCTGTGCACGGGCTCCTGGTTGGGGTTGGGCTCGGGGCTATGCATGGGCGGCATGTCCGGTTTGCTAGTCATGTTCGGATGTTGCACGGGCGCCGGCGATTGGGCAAGATTCGTGCCAGCCTGTCCTGTCCGCCCCGGAGGCCTCCCGCCATGACCCTCGAGCTCGAAACCATTCCCTGCCTGGCGGACAACTACGCCTTTCTCGTCCACGACCGCAAATCCGGCGTCACCGCGCTGTTCGACGCGCCGGAGAGCTGGCCGATCCAGAGCGAGCTGGAGCGGCATGGGCGCAAGCTCACGCATCTGTTCATCACCCATCACCACAGCGACCACATCGACGGCGTCGCCGAGCCTGGTGGAAGCCTACAATCCCCTGGTGATCGGGGCGGCGCGCGACGCGCACCGGCTGCCGAAGCTCGACGTGGCGCTGGCGCCCGGCGACACCTACGACCTGGAGGGCCGCGAGGTGCAGGTCCTCGATGCCGCGGGGCACACCACCGGGCATGTCGCCTATTACCTCCCTGGCTCGGCGCCGCCTTTACCGGCGACAGCCTGATGGCGCTCGGCTGCGGGCGGCTGTTCCGAAGGAGTGCGGCCGACATGTGGGCGACGCTCACCCGGCTGGCCGCCCTGCCCGAGGACACGCTGATCTGCTCGGGCCACGAATACACGGCCTCGAACGGGAAGTTCGCGGTGACCGTGGAGCCCGACAACCCGGCGCTTGCCGAGCGGGTCAAGCTCACCGCGCGCGCCCGCGGGCTGGGCACGCCGACGGTGCCCTCGTCGCTGGCCTCGAAAAGGCGACCAACCCGTTCCTGCGCGCGGGCGACCCGGCGGTGAAGGCGGCGCTGGGGATGTCGGGCGCGGCGGATGTCGAGGTCTTCGCCCATATCCGCGCGGCCAAGGACAGGTTCTGATCCAGGCGGGCGGCAGGGGAGCGGCCATCTCGGCGTTGTCTCGGCGCGGCGAAACCGGCTAGGCTGGCGGCAATACCGCGCACAGACCGACACCACACATCCCCGGGGGCCCGCCGATGACCGATGTTCTGATGCTTGCCTTCCTGTTCCTGGTCGCGGGCGTGGTCTCGGTGCCGATCGCCTCGCGGCTCGGGCTGGGCTCGGTGCTGGGCTACCTGATCGCCGGGATCGTCATCGCCCCTGCCCTTGCGCTCCTGCATGTCGACGTGGTCTCGATCCAGCATTTCGCCGAGTTCGGCGTGGTGATGATGCTGTTCCTCGTCGGGCTGGAGCTGGAGCCGAAACGGCTCTGGGCGATGCGCACCCGGCTGATCGGGCTCGGCGGGCTGCAGGTCGGTCTGACGGCGCTCGCGGTCGCCGCCGCCGCCTTCCTGCTCGGTCAGCAGACAAGCGTTGCCGTCGCCGTGGGGCTCGTGCTGGCGCTGTCCTCAACCGCCATCGTGCTGCAGACGCTGCAGGAAAAGGGTCTGATGCGCTCGGACGGCGGCCAGTCGGCGTTTTCGGTGCTGCTCACGCAGGATATCGCGGTGATCCCGATGCTGGCGCTGATCCCGCTGCTCGCGATGCCAGAGCTGGTCGCGGCGGTGAGCCATGCGGCGGACGGCGCCGACCACGGCGAGAGCCTCAGCCTCGTCGCCGGGCTGAACGGCTGGCAGACCACGCTGGTGACCGTCGCCGCCGTCGCCGCGGTGATCTTCGTGGGCTCCACCCTCACCGGCCCGATCTTCCGCTTCATCGGCCAGGCGCAGCTGCGCGAGCTCTTCGTCGCCGCAGCGCTGATGATCGTCGTCGGCATCGCGGTGCTGATGTCGCTGGTCGGGCTGTCGCCGGCGCTCGGCACCTTCATCGCCGGCGTGGTGCTCGCCAATTCCGAGTATCGCCACGAGCTGGAAAGCGACATCGAGCCGTTCAAGGGGCTGCTGCTCGGGTTGTTCTTCATCACCGTCGGCGCCGGGATCGACTTCGCGCTGCTGCGCGACAACCTGGCCGCCATCGTCGGGCTCGCGCTCGGGCTGATGGCGCTGAAGACCGCGGTGCTGCTGGTGCTCGCCCGGGTCTTCGGGCTCAAGGGCTACGACAAGGGGCTGTTCGCGCTCGGGCTCGCCCAGGCCGGCGAATTCGGCTTCGTGCTACTGAGCTTCACCGTCGCGAACGGGGTCATGCCCGAGGCGCTCGCCGACCGGCTGATGCTGGTGGTGGCGCTGTCGATGCTGCTGACGCCCTCGCTGTTCATCCTGCTCGACCGGGTGATCGCGCCGCGTTACGCGAGCGGCGATGCGCGCGAGGTCGACGAGATCACCACCCGCGGCAGCGTGATCGTGGCCGGGCACGGCCGGGTCGGCGGCATCGTCAACCGGATCCTGCGGGCGATGGGGGTCGAGACCACGGTGATCGACTATTCCTCGTCGCAGCTCGAAATGCTGCGCACCTTCGGGGTGCATGTCCATTACGGCGACGCCACAAGGCCCGACCTGCTGGTGGCGGCGGGGATCGAGGAGGCCAAGGTCTTCGTCATCGCCATCGACGGCAAGGAGCAGATCACCGCGCTCGCCCGCTATGCCGCCCAGACCTGGCCGCACCTGCACGTCATTGCACGCGCCGTCGACCGTACCCATGTCTACGACCTGTGGTCGGTGGGCTGCCGCGACATCATCCGCGAGAGCTACGACAGCTCGCTGAGGATGGGCCGCTCGGCGATCGAGGCGCTGGGGCACAGCCGCGACGAGGCGCAGGATTTCGTCGACGCGTTCAACGATCTCGACCGCAAGGCGATGGTCGAGGTCGCGAGCGTGTACGACATCAACATTCCGGGCCCGGAAAACCCGGCCTACGTGGCGAAAGTGCGCGAGATATCAGAAGCCTGGGAGGCACAATTGCGGGGCCGGCTGACCCCAGAATCCGGCGCGAAAAATGAAAAGTGACGTGGGATCGGCGAAAAACACGGCCTGCCCATTCCACTGGCAAAACCGTAAATGAGCTCCCGCTCGCATCGTCGTGAGAGGCATTTTCGCAAAAAGCCTTGAAGACGCGCCGCGAACACCGAACTTTAATCTTAACGGATCAGGGTCGGGGGTGACCCTGCGCTGGAGAAACCACGAGGAGGAACAAGGTGCCATCCTTTTCCAATACGCTAGAACAGGCCATCCACGCCGCCTTGGCTCAGGCCAACCAGCGCCGTCACGAACTCGCCACGCTCGAGCACCTGCTGCTCGCACTGGTCGACGAGCCCGACGCGGCGCGGGTGATGAAAGCCTGCAGCGTCAACCTCGAAGAGCTGCGCTCGACGCTGGTCAAGTACATCGACGAGGACCTGACCACGCTCGAGACCAATATCGAGGGCTCGGAAGCGGTGCCCACGGCCGCCTTCCAGCGGGTGATCCAGCGCGCCGCGATCCACGTCCAGTCCTCGGGCCGCACCGAGGTGACCGGCGCCAACGTGCTGGTCGCGATCTTCGCCGAGCGCGAGTCGAACGCCGCCTACTTCCTGCAGGAGCAGGACATGACCCGCTACGACGCGGTCAATTTCATCGCCCACGGCGTGGCCAAGGATCCGTCCTACGGCGAGTCGCGCCAGGTGACCGGTACGCCGGAATTCGAGGACGAGGCCACCGATGCCGCGGCCGACGAAAGCGAGGCCCAGGGCGACACCGCGCTCGGCAAGTATTGCGTCGATCTCAACGCCAAGGCCGGCCAGGGCAACATCGACCCGCTGATCGGCCGCGACGCCGAGGTCGAGCGCTGCATCCAGGTGCTGTGCCGGCGGCGCAAGAACAACCCGCTCCTGGTGGGCGACCCCGGCGTCGGCAAGACCGCCATCGCCGAAGGGCTGGCGTGGAAGATCGTCGAGGGCGACGTGCCGGAGGTGCTGTCGCAGACCACGATCTATTCGCTCGACATGGGCGCGCTGCTCGCCGGCACCCGCTACCGGGGCGATTTCGAGGAACGGCTGAAGGCGGTGGTGAACGAGCTCGAAGCCCATCCCGACGCGGTGCTGTTCATCGACGAGATCCATACGGTGATCGGCGCCGGCGCCACCTCGGGCGGCGCGATGGACGCCTCGAACCTGCTCAAGCCCGCGCTGCAGGGGGGCAAGCTGCGGACCATGGGCTCGACCACCTACAAGGAGTTCCGCCAGCATTTCGAGAAGGACCGCGCGCTCAGCCGCCGGTTCCAGAAGATCGACGTCAACGAGCCGTCGGTCGACGATACCGTGAAGATCCTCAAGGGGCTGAAGCCGCATTTCGAATCCCATCACGGGATCAAGTACACCAACGAGGCGATCAAGTCGGCGGTGGACCTGTCGCATCGCTACATCAACGACCGCAAGCTGCCCGACAGCGCCATCGACGTGATCGACGAAGCCGGCGCGGCACAGCACCTGCTGGCCGCTTCGAAGCGCAAGAAGTCGATCGGGGTCAAGGACATCGAGGCGATCGTCGCCAAGATCGCCCGGATCCCGCCCAAGAACGTGACCAAGGACGACGCCGAGACGTTGCGCGACCTGGAAAACTCGCTCAAGCGCGTGGTGTTCGGCCAGGACAAGGCGATCGAGGCGCTGTCGTCCGCGATCAAGCTGGCGCGTGCCGGCCTGCGCGAGCCGGAAAAGCCGATCGGCAACTACCTGTTCGCCGGCCCCACCGGCGTCGGCAAGACCGAGGTCGCCAAGCAGCTCGCCGACAATCTCGGCGTCGAACTGCTGCGCTTCGACATGTCGGAATACATGGAGAAGCACGCGGTCAGCCGGCTGATCGGCGCGCCGCCGGGCTATGTCGGCTTCGACCAGGGCGGGCTCCTGACCGACGGCGTCGACCAGCATCCGCATTGCGTGCTGCTGCTCGACGAGATCGAGAAGGCGCATCCGGATGTCTACAACATCCTGTTGCAGGTGATGGACCACGGCGAGCTCACCGACCACAACGGCCGGACGGTCAACTTCCGCAACGTGGTGCTGATCATGACCTCGAACGCGGGCGCGCAGGAACAGGCCAAGGAGGCCATCGGCTTCGGCCGGGCCCGGCGCGAGGGCGAGGACACCGCCGCCATCGAGCGGACCTTCACGCCCGAGTTCCGCAACCGTCTCGACGCGGTGATCGCCTTTGCGCCGCTCGGCAAGGAGGTGATCCTGCAGGTGGTCGAGAAGTTCGTGCTGCAGCTCGAGGCCCAGCTCCTCGACCGCGGCGTGACCATCGAGCTGACCAAGGCCGCCGCCGAATGGCTGGGCGACAAGGGTTACGACGACAAGATGGGCGCGCGGCCGCTGGGCCGGGTGATCCAGGAGCACATCAAGAAGCCGCTGGCGGAAGAACTGCTGTTCGGCAAGCTCACCAAGGGCGGCATCGTCAAGGTGGGCGTGAAGGACGGCCAGATCGACCTGCGGGTGGAAGAGCCCAAGACCCCGCGGCTGTCGTCGAAGAAGAAGCCGCCGCTGCTCACCGCGGACTGAGCGGGCAGCGGTACGGGACCGACAGGGCCGGCCTTCGGGTCGGCCCTTTTTCGTGCCGGCCCTATCTCGCGCCGGGGCGTTCGGATGGCGCCGGTTCGGGCGCCGGGGGGGGGGGGCCCCTTGGACCCCCGGAGTATTTTCCCCAAGAAAAAGGGGAGAGGTCTCCGGGGGCGACAGGACGTGAGGCGCCTTCGCGGGCCGGGGTGCGCGGCGCGCGGCTTCACCGCCCGCGCGGTAAACCGCCGGCCGGGAAGGGGCCGTCTTGCTGCCGGGCCGCCCGGCCCTATCTTGACGCCATGAACCACGCTTTTCGCACCGCGGCACTCCTCGTCGGGCTCCTGCCCGCCGCCCTGCAGGCCCAGCCCGAGCTCGGCCTGCCGATCGACTGCACCCTCGGCGACGACTGCTTCGTGATGAACCACCTCGACAGCGATCCCGGGCCGGGGGCCGAGGATTTCACCTGCGGGCCCGAGACCTATGACGGCCACGAGGGCACCGATTTCGCGGTCAATTCCTTCGCCGCGATGCGGGCGGGGGTGGCGGTGCTGGCGGCGGCCCCGGGCGAGGTGCGGGCGCTGCGCGACGGCATGCCCGACCTCGGGCTCGCCGGCACGCCGCCGGATCTGCTCGACGGCCAGGAGTGCGGCAACGGCGTGCTGATCGACCATGGCAACGGCTGGGAGACCCAGTATTGCCACCTGCGCGCGGGCAGCGTGGCGGTGGCCGAGGGCGACCGGGTCGAACGCGGCGACCGCATCGGGCTGGTCGGGTACTCGGGGCACACCGAGTTTCCCCATGTCCATCTCGGTGTCCGCCATGACGGCGCGGTGATCGACCCGTTCGACAGCGACGGGACCCGGGTCTGCGGCGCCGATGACGGGCCCGACGACGACCTCTGGGCCGCGCCGCCGGGGTACCGGGCGGGCGGCGTGGTGGCGGCGGGGCTGTTCGACGCGGTGCCGGACTACGACGCGGTGAAGGACGGCACGGCGCATCGCGACGCCCTCCCGCCGACGCCCCGGCGCTGGTCGGCTGGGCGCTGGTGCACGCGGCCCGGCCCGGCGACGTGGTCGAGATCACGCTCACCGCGCCGGACGGCACGGTCTATGACCGCCACGCGGCGACGCTGGAAAAGACCCAGGCGATGGCGATGCGGGCGGCGGGCCGCAAGCGCCCGGACGGCGGCTGGGCCCCGGGCGACTGGAATGTGGCGGTGCGGCTGATCCGGGACGGCAATGTGCTGGAGACCGGTGCGGCCGTGACCCGGGTCGGCGGCTAGCACAACGCCGGAGGCGCGGGCGCCAGACCGGCAGCGGGCGGCCCGAACCCCGCCCGGGTCTAGGGCAGGTCCAGCGGGTCGGTCAGCGGTCGGAAATCGCCGATCATCTCGCGGTAGACCGCGATCCTGGCGCGGATGCGGGCGTCGTCGGGTAGGGTCTCGGCGTCTTCGAGATAGGCGGCGGCGCGGGCGTAGAGCGCTCCCTGCCCCGGCAGCGCATCGTCGAGCCCGGCGAGCAGGTGGCGCATCGCCTCGATCCGGGTGTGCGCCCAGGCCCGGTCGCGGCTGCCGTCGAGCACCGCGCCCAGCACGTCGCAGACGAAGGCGCGGCACTGGCCGGGACGGGTGGCATAGATGCCGCAGGCGCCGCCCGCGTGAAAGCTGCAGGGCTGCGCGAGCCGGCCGCCGGGGGCCGCGCCCTCGGGGACCGCATCCGCCCCGTCGATCTCGACCGCCCAGAACAGCGAGCCGTCGCAGCACAGCCCGCACGACAGGCACAGGGCCTGCGCCGCCGCGCCAGCCTGCGGGGGCCGCGGCGCGGTCATTTCTCGGTCAGTTTCAGCTCGATCCGACGGTTGGCGGCGTAGTCGGCGGGCGTGTTGCCCGGGGCCACCGGTTGGAACTCGCCAAAGCCCGTCGCCGCCAGCCGCTCGGGCGGGAAGCCGAGATCACGGGTCATGTAATGGACCACCGACAGCGCCCGGGCCTGGCTGAGCTCCCAGTTGTCGGCATAGTCGCTGCCCGCGCCGACCCCGGTCTTGTCGGTGTGCCCGTCGACGCGGATGACCCAGTCGATCTCCGGGGGGATCTCGCCGGACACCTCGGACAGGATCCCGGCGACCCGGGCGATCTGCGCCTTGCCGCCCTCGGACAGATCGGCGCTGCCCGGCGGGAACAGCACTTCGGAGGAGAACACGAAGCGGTCGCCGACGATCTGCACGCCCTCGCGGTCGCCGAGGATCTGGCGCATCCGGCCGAAGAATTCGGAACGGTAGGTGGCGAGGTCCTTGACCTCTGCCTGGGCGAGACGGGCCTCCTCGGCGAGGAGGGCCGCTTCTTCCTCGGCGCGCTTGCGCTCGGCCGCTTCCAACTCGGCGCGCTTGCGCTCCTCGGCGGCGACCCGGGCGAGGGCGGCGTTGAGGTCGGAGCCAAGCCGCTCGATCTGGACCTGGGCGGCCTCGTCGCGGCTTTCGTAATCGTCGAGCAGGGCGCGCAGCTGCGCGAGCTGGGTGCGCAGCGCGGTCATCTGCTCGTTGAGCAGCGCCATCTGCCGCTGCGCCTCGGTGCTCGCCTGCTTCTCGTTTTCCAGCGCGCCCGCGGCGGTGGCGAGCAGCGCTGCCTGGCGTTCGGCCTCGGTCATCGCCGCCGCCGCGTCGGTCTCGGCGGCGAGCTTGGCGGCGAGCGCGGCGGCGAGGCGCTCGCGCAGCTCGGCCTCGTTGCCGGTGGTCTCGCGCAGGGTCTCGTTTTCGAGCAGCGCCGCGGCGAGTTTCTCGTCGAGATCGGCCTTGGCGGCCTCGGCGGCGGCAAGCAGCGTGAGCGTGTCCTCGGCCTGCTTGCGCGCCTCCTCCAGCGCCAGCGTCATCGCGGTGAGCCTCGGTGTCGGCGTTTTCCAGCCGGGCGCGCAGGGCCTCGGCGGCGGCGGCCTCGGCGATGCGGGCCTGTTCCTCTTCGCTGAGCGCGGTCTCGGCCTCGGCGAGGCGCTGGCGCAGGGCTTCGGCGGCGGCGGCTTCGGCGAGCCGCTGCTGCTCGGCGTCGGTCAGGTTGGCGGCGACCGCTTCCAGCTCGTCGATCCGCGCCTGCAGCGCCGCCGCGGTGGCAGCTTCGGCGAGGCGTGCCGCTTCCTCCTCGGAGAGCGCGGTTTCGAGATCGGCGAAGCGGGCGCGCAGGGCCTGGCGGCGGCGGCCTCGGCGAGCCGGGCCTTCTCCTCCTCGGAGAGCTGGGTTTCCAGCGCCGCGATCCGCGCGGCGGCGTCCGCGCCTTCGGCCAGTTGCGCCTCAAGGGCGGCGACCCGGTCGGCCATCTCGGTGCCGGCAGTCTTCTCGGTGTCGAGGCCAGGCCCAGCACCTCGGCGAGCGAGGTCTCGCGGGTCTTGAGCGTGGCCAGCGCCTGGGCCAGCGTCTCCTCGCGGGCGCGGGCCTCCCGCATCGCGTCGAGCGCCGCCTGGTTGCCGCTTTCGAGCTGAGCGAGCAGGGTCGCCAGGGTGGTCTCGCGCTCCTCGGCGGTGGCCTTGAGATCGGCGATCAGCGCTTCGAGCGCCTCGCGGCGGGCGGCGGCGAGCCTTGCGGCCTCGGTCTGGGCGTCGATCTCGTCGCGGGCCTGGGCAAGGGCCAGGTTCAGCGCCTCCTGTTCGGAGATGAGGCGGGTATTGGCCGCTTCGAGGTCGTCGACACGCGCGGTCAGGGTCTCGCCCGTCGCCACCGCCTCGTCGCGGGCGGCGATCAGCGCGGCGACCTGGGCCTCGAAGGCGGTGATCGCCGATTGCGCATCGGCGAGCTCGGCCTCGCGCGCCGCGACCTGGCTGGTGAGCGAGGCGATCAGCGCCGACTGGCGCTGGGCGTTGACCTCGGCCGAGGCGATGTTGGCGTTGAGCATGCCGACCTCGGCCGCGAGCCTCGGCGTTGCGGTCCTGTTCGAGCCCGAGGGCGCTGGCCAGCTCGGCGACCCGCGCATGCAGGATGTCGAGCTCGCTTTCCTGGCCCGAGATCGTCTCGCGCAGCACGAACTGCACCACCATGAAGATGGTGAGCACGAACATCAGCACCAGGAGCAGCGCGGTCATCGCATCGACAGATCCCGGCCAGATCGAGGTCGAGACGTTGCGATTGGCGCGCCGGGTGAGGGCCATGTCAGCCCTGCCCGCCGAGCCTGGCGAGATCGCCCGGGTCAGCGCCGCGATGTCGCCGCGCAGCTCGCTGAGCGATTCCTGCCGGCCGGCGCTCATCTCTTCAAGAATGCGCAGCAGCTGCACGTCGATCGAGCGCAGCCGCATCCGGCTTTCGGCATCGACATGGGCGCCGCCGCCGTCGTCGGCGCGGCCTTCGAGCGCGGCGATCATCTGTTGCTGGCCCTCGGCGATGCGGATCAGGTAGGGGTCGAAACCCCTCGGCCTCGATCTGGCGGGCGAGCCGGTCCACGGATTCGGCGAGATCCCGAGCCGGTCGTCGGCCGCGCCGCGCTGGGCGTCGGCCTGGGCGAACATCTTGCGCATCGCTTCCATCTGTTCGGCGAGGTAGCCGCCCCAGACGCCGGCCTCGCCGGAGCTGTCGCCGGCCGCCGGCACCCCTTCCTCGCCCGGCGCGTAGCCGAAACGGGTGATCGAAGAGAGCCATTCCTCGAGCTCGCGGTAGAAGCGGTTCTGGCCATGGGTCGCGAACAGTTCGATCAGGCCCACGACCAGCGAGCCGGCAAGACCGAGCAGCGAGGAGGAAAACGCCGTGCCCATGCCGCCGAGCTGGCTTTCGAGGCCGGTCTGCAGCCGGGTGAAGGTCTCGATGCCGCTTTCGCCCTCGGTCGGCGCGAGCGATCGGATGGTGTCGACCAGCGCCGGGATGGTGGTGGCGAGCCCGTAGAAGGTGCCGAGAAGGCCCAGGAAAATCAGCAGGTTGGTGATGTAGCGCGTGATGTCGCGCTCTTCGTCGATGCGCGCGGCGACCGAATCGAGGATCGAGCGGGCCGAGGAGGCGCCGACCTGCATCTGCTTGCCCCGGCCACGCAGCAGCCCCGCGAGCGGCGCCAGCAGCCGCGGCGGATGCGCCGGGTCGTGGCCCTCGCGCTCTTCGAGGTAGCCGCGGATCCAGGACACCGACGAGACCAGCTGCACCACCTGCCACAGCGTCGCCACCAGGCCAATGACGAAGACGAAGAGGATGAACAGGTTGAGGTAGAGGTTGGCCAGGAAGACCGGCAGCACCTTGGGCAGCGCGAAGAACAGCCCGACGCCGAACAGGGTCAGCGCGGTGGCGATCAGGAAAATCTGCCGTCGCGGTATCGTGAAATGCGGTTCCGCCGCGCGGTCCGGCTGCTCCATACGGGAGGCCCCTACCCCAGGAAATCTCTTGCCGGGCGAGGATAGGGGCTCGCCGCGGGGGCGACAAGGGGCGAGGGGCGGACAGGTGGCAACACAGCGGTTCCCGGGCCCATCACAGCGTGCCTCTGCCTGGTCGCAGCCCGTGTCTGCGCCGTCCGCGCGGGCCGGTCAGCCCATCGCCCGGACGACGCGGGCGAGCCAGCTCAGCTCCGCGTCCTCGATGCCAAGCTCGGCGAGGTGGTCGGCGGTGTTGAACAGATACTCGCGGTTGGGCCCACGGCCGCCGACCGCCTGGGCGATGATCTCGGCCTGTTCGGCGAGCGGCAAACCGCCGCAATACTGCACGTGGTCGGGGTCGATCACGTAGGTCACCGCCTCGACCACGCGGCCGTCATCGAGCGTGACCGGCTGGACGGTCTCGAAATAGGCCGACGAGATCAGCTCGCGCTCGCGCAGGGTGGCCAGCGTTTCGGCGTGCCGGTCCGGCGCCACCCGGAAGGCGATGCCCCGGCAGCGCGCGCCCGGGGCCGCGTCCAGCGCCAGCACCAGGCCGGGGTCGGCCTCGGTGCCGCGGTGGTGGATCGAGCGCATGCAGAACGAACGGTGGTAGCCGTCGAGCACCGCCAGTACGGTTTCGACATGGTCGAAGCCCGGGTTCCACAGCAGCGAGCCGTAGCCGAACACCCAGAGGTCTTCGGGGACATCGCCGGCGAGTTCGTCCGCCATTCTGGCCTCCACCGCACCCAGTTGGCTGGACCGAAACCGTTTCGGACTGGCACAGTCCGAAAAAGGATTTCGGTCCATATTCAATGTCTTGAACGAGATCCTGGGATCAAACTGTTTCAGTTCGATCCGTTTTCGCTCTAGAACAGGCCCAGTCCTAGCAGAGTGCCCCCCATGCGCAACCTCACCGCGATCAACATTGCCCTCACCGTCCTGGTCTGTGCCGCCCTCGGCTGGTTCGGCTACTGGTTTCTCGGCGCGCAGGCGACCGAGCGCGGGCTCGCCGCCTGGCTGGAGGCGCGCCGCGCCGAGGGCTGGGTCGCTTCCGCGGCGACGCTCGACACCCACGGTTTCCCCAACCGGTTCGACACCACCTTCACCGCGCTCGACCTCGACGATCCCGACACCGGGGTGGGCTGGACCGCGCCCCTGTTCCAGATCCTGTCGCTGAGCTACCGCCCGACCGAGGTGATCGCGGTCTGGCCGGGGGCGCAGGAGCTGCGGCTGCCGGCCGAGACGCTGGCGATCGACACCGAGCGGATGATCGGATCGCTGGCGCTGGGCACGACGCCCGCCCTGCCGCTCCGGCGGCTGGTGATCGAGACGGCGGGTGCCGGGATCGTCTCGACGGGCGGCTGGACGGCGGATGTCGCCACCTCGCAGGTCGCGCTGCGCGAAAGCCCCAGCGAAACCGCGGCGCCGGTCTACGACATCGCCTTCTCGCTCGACGGGTTCACGCCGGACAGCGCCGAGCTCACCCGGCTGCGCGACCTCGTGAACCTGCCCGAGACCCTCGAGACGGTCAGGGCCGAGCTGACCGTGACCTTCGACAAGGGCTGGGACCTCAGCGCGCTCGAAGACCGCCGACCGCAGCCGCAGGTAATCGAGGTCACCGCGCTCGACGCCCGCTGGGGCGACCTCGCGCTGGCCGGCACCGGCCGGATCGCGGTCGATGCGGAGGGGACCGGCAGTGGCGAGCTGGTGCTGGAGGCGACCAACTGGCGCGACATGCTGGACCTGGCGGAAGCGAGCGGGGCGCTGCCGGCGAACCGGGCGCCGCTGGTGCGCGCCGGGCTCGAAACCCTCGCTTCGCTCGCGGGCGACCCGGACAAGCTCGACGTGCCGCTCAGGTTTTCGGGCGGCTTCCTGCTACTCGGGCCGGTGCCGGTCGGCGTGGCGCCGCGGTTTTCGCTGCCGTAGAGGGCGCGGGCCGATCCGGGGCGATTGGCTTGTTCGCCGGCTGGTTGTCCTTGATTTGCAAGGAAAACACTGAGTTTCCCTCTCGGCGACAACGGACAATCGTCCCGGACCAGCACCGGTCAGGGTGGCCCTGCGGTGTGTTCGGGTGTCCATCGCGCCGCCCGCAGAGGAGGGCAACCCCCGCCGGGCTCCGGGGCCGCTACCTGTCGTCCTTTTTCCAGCCACCGCCCCCCGGCGTGTGCATTTCGAAGACCCCGCCCGCGGGCAGATCGACCTCGGCATTGCCGCCCAGCGCCTTGCGGGTCCCGTCCGGCCATTCGGCGATGTTTTCGCCGAGCGCCCCCGGGGCGCCGCCGTCGAGACCGAAGGGCGGGACGATGCGGGACAGGCTGAGCGTGGTCACCGTGACGGGTTCAAGGAAGCGCATCCGCCGGACGACGCCCGCGCCGCCACGCCAGCGCCCCGCCCCGCCGGAGCCCTGGCGGATCCGGAACGCTTCAAGCCGCACCGGGAAGCGCGTTTCCAGCACCTCCGGGTCGGTCATCCTGGTGTTGGTCATGTGGCTCTGCACCGCGTCGGTGCCGTCGAACCCCGGGCCCGCGCCGGTGCCGCCGGCGATGGTCTCGTAGTTCTGGAAGGCGTCGTTGCCCCAGATGAAGTTGTTCATCGTGCCCTGGCTCGCGGCCATCGCGCCGAGCGCGCCGAGAAGCGCGTTGCAGGCCGCCTGGCTCACCTCGGTGTTGCCGGCGATCACCGCGGCGGGCGGCGCCGGGTTCAGCATCGAGCCCTCCGGAACCACGATGTCGAGCGGCGCGAGGCAGCCTTCGTTGAGCGGGATCGGCTGGCCGACGAGGGTGCGGAAGCAGTAGAGCACCACCGCCCGGCTCACCGCCAGCGGCGCGTTGTAATTGCCGGAATGCTGCATGCTGGTGCCGGTGAAGTCGACCGTGGCGCGACGGTTGGCGCGGTCGACCCGGACAGCGACGCGGATCTCGGCACCGTGGTCGAGCGGCAGGGTGAAGGCGCCGTCGGAGAGCCGGTCGATCACCCGGGCCACGCTTTCGGCCGCGTTGGCCTGGACATGGCCCATATAGGCGCGCACCACGTCCGGGCCCCAGGCCCGGGCGACCTTGATGAGCTCGCGCCGCCCGGTCTCGTTGGCCGCGACCTGGGCCTTGAGATCGGCGATGTTCTGGTCGGGCGCGCGGGCGGGCCAGCGGCCCGAGGCGAGCACCGCGCGGGCCTCGGCTTCGAGGAACCGGCCTTCGGCGACCAGGGGGACGTTGTCGATCACCACGCCCTCTTCCTCGATCCGGGTCGAATCCGGCGGGCCGGAGCCGGGTGTGCGCCCGCCGATATCGGCATGGTGGCCGCGCGAGCCGAGCCAGAACGCGATGCGGTCGCCGATGAACACCGGCGACACCACCGTCACGTCGGGCAGGTGCGTGCCGCCGTTGAACGGCGAGTTGAGCATGAAGGCATCGCCCGGCCGCGCGGCGGCGCCCCAGCGGCGCATCACCGTGCGGATGCTCTCGGCCATCGAGCCGAGATGCACCGGCACATGCGGCGCGTTGGCCACGAGATCGCCGGTCTCGTCGAAGATCGCGCAGGAAAAATCGAGCCTTTCCTTGATGTTGACGCTCCAGGCGGTGTTGGCGAGCGTCGCGCCCATCTGGTCGGCGACCGACATGAACAGGTTGTTGAAAACCTCGAGCAGCACCGGGTCGGCTTCCGTCCCGGCGGCGGGCGGGCGGCGCTTTGCCGCGGTGCGGGCGAGCACGAGGTTGCCGGCGGCATCGACCTCGGCCGCCCAGTCCGGTTCGATCACGTTGGTGCCGGTCGCCTCGCGGATGATCGCGGGGCCAACGATGCGCGTCCCTGCCCCGAGGGTCGCGCGGTCGTAGAGCGGCACCTCCTGCCAGCCGTCGAACCAGGCGCGGACCCGGTCAACGGGCGCGCCGTCGCCTTTGGGCGCGGACATGGCGGGCGTGGTGCCAGTGTGGCCCACCGCCTCTACCGCGAGCATGTCGAAGACGATCGCGCGTTCGGGCGAGACGAAGCCGAAGCGGGCTTTGTGGGCCTCTTCGAAGGCCGCCTGCATCTCGTCCTGCGGGCCGAAGGCAACGTCGAGCGGCTGGTGCGAGCCTTCGTAGCGCAGATGCGCGCGGCGGTGGATCTCGACCTCGGCCACGCCCTGGGCGCGCACCTCGGCGCCCGCCTCATCGGCCAGCGCGTCCAGCCGGGCGCGCGCCTCATCGGCAGCAGCGAGCGGCGCGTCGAACTGCGCCTCGCGCAGAGCGCGGATATCGGCGAGCCCCATGCCGAAGGCCGACAATACGCCAGCGTATGGATGCAGGAACACCCGCTCCATGCCCAGCGCATCGGCGACGAGGCAGGCGTGCTGTCCGCCGGCGCCGCCGAAGCATTGCAGCGTATAACCTGTCACGTCATGGCCGCGCTCGACGCTGATCTTCTTGATCGCGGCGGCCATGTTGTCGACCGCGATCCTGAGGAAGCCGCGCGCGACCTCTTCGGGCGACATCTGCGTCCCGCCGGGGGAAGCGGCGATCTCGGCTGCCAGCCGTCCGAAACCCGCGCGCACCACTTCTGCGTCGAGCGGCGCGTCGGCCCCGGGCCCGAAGACGGCGGGGAAATGCGCCGGCTGCAGCCGGCCGAGCATCACGTTGCAGTCGGTCACCGTGAGCGGCCCGCCGCGGCGGTAGCAGGCGGGACCGGGATCGGCGCCGGCGCTCTCGGGGCCGACCTGGAACCGGCCGTCGCGGAAGGCGAGGATCGAGCCGCCACCGGCCGCCACCGTATGGATGTCCATCATCGGCGCGCGCATCCGCACCCCGGCGACCTCGGTCTCGAAGCTGCGCTCATAGGCGCCGGCGTAATGGCTCACGTCCGTGCTGGTGCCGCCCATGTCGAAGCCGATGAGCCGCTGGTGCCCGGCCGCCTCGGCCGTGCGTACCATGCCGACGATCCCGCCCGCCGGCCCCGACAGGATCGCGTCCTTGCCCTGGAACAGGTGCGCGTCGGTGAGCCCGCCGTTCGACTGCATGAAGTAGAGCCCATGGGTCGCGCGCCCGAGGTCGAGCGCGCCCTCCACCTCGGCCACGTAGCGGCGCAGGATCGGCGAGAGGTAGGCGTCGACCACGGTGGTGTCGCCGCGGCCGACAAGCTTGGCGAGGCGCGAGACCTCGTGACTGGTCGAGACCTGGGTGAAGCCGGCGGCGCGGGCGAGATCTGCGGCCCGGATCTCGTGGTCGGGGGTGACATGGGCGTGCAGGAAGGCAATGGCGACGGCCTCGATCCCCGCGGCCCGGGCGGCACGCAGAGCGGTGTCGAGCGCCGCCTCGTCCAGCTTTGTGATCACGTTTCCGTCGGCGTCGAGGCGTTCCCGGGCTTCGACGACCCGCTCGTAGAGCAGCTCCGGGCGCCTGATCTGCAAGGCAAACAGCTCGGGGCGGGCCTGAGTGCCGATCCTGAGAAGATCGCCGAAGCCTTCTGTGATCACAAGCAGCACCCGCTCGCCCTTGCGCTCCAGAAGCGCGTTGGTGGCGACGGTGGTGCCCATCTTGACCGCGCGGATCGCCCCGTCGGGAATCGGATCGCCGGGGGCCAGCGCCAGGCAGCGCCTGATCCCTTCGACCGCCGCATCGCGGTATTGCTCAGGGTTCTCCGACAGGAGCTTGGCGGTCTCGATCCCGCCATCGGGGGCCCGCGCAACCACGTCGGTGAAGGTGCCGCCGCGGTCGATCCAGAATTCCCATTGTACGGTGGTCATTGCGCGCTCCCCTGGTCCGACCATGGGTCGGGCAGCGGGCGGGAAATGTCAATCAGAGCCGGTCGCGCAAGCTGAACCAGACCATCGCCAGCACCAAGAGCGGCCAGCGCAGGGCGGCACCGCCGGGGAACCGCGGGGTCGGCACCGAGGCCATCAGGTCGAACCGGCCGGCGCTGCCGGTGATCGCCTCGGCCGCGAGCTTGCCGCCCAGCGTCGCCAGCGCCACGCCATGGCCGGAATAGCCCCCGGCGGTGAGGATGTTGGGCGCGATCCACTCGAAATGCGGCATCCGGCTCCGGGTGATCGCCAGCGTGCCGCCCCAGGCATGGTCGATACGCGCCTCGGCCAGCTCGGGGAAGATCTCGACCATCGGCCCACGTGCCTTGGCAGCGATGTCGGCGGGAAAGCGGTAGCCATAGCTCTCGCCGCCGCCGAACAGCATCCGTCCGTCGGCCGACAGCCGGAAATAGTTGATGACGAATTTCGAATCCGCCACCGCCTCGCGCCCCGGGATCAGCTTGTCGGCCAGCGCGCCGAGCGGTTCGGTGGCAACGATGTAATTGTTGATCGGCATTACCTGCGCGGCGATCCGGCGGTCCATGTGGCCCAGATAGCCGTTGGCGGCCCAGAGCAGGTGGCGCGCGTGGATGCGGGCCGCACCGGCGCCGATCCGCACCGGGTCGGTCTCGGTCACCCAGTCGACCCGGGAGCGCTCGAAGATCCGCGCGCCCGCCGCCGCGGCGGCCCGGGCGAGGCCCAGCGCGTAGTTGAGCGGGTGCAGATGGCCGCCGCCGGCATCTGAGACGCCGCCGTGATAAGCCTCGGACCCCACCCGCGCGCGCAGTTCGTCGCGGTCGAGCGGTTGGATCCGGTCATAGCCGTAGTCGCGCGCGAGCTTCTCGGCATAGGCGTGGCTGTGCGGCACCATCCGCGCGCGGTGGTCAGCGTGGATCAGCCCGGGCACGAAATCCGCTTCCGGCGCGTGGCGGCGCACGAGATCCACGGTCAGGTCCATGCTCTCGACCGACAGATCCCACAGCACCCGCGCCCGTTCCGGCCCGACCAGGTCTTCGAGCGCGTCCTGGTCGATCCGCTGGCCCGGGCTCACCTGGCCGCCGTTGCGACCCGAGGCGCCGAAGCCGACCCGGTGCGCCTCCAGCACCACCACCTCGAGCCCGGCCTCGGCCAGATGCAGCGCCGCCGAGAGCCCGGTATAGCCGCCGCCGATCACCGCGACGTCGCAGGTGATCTCGCCCGCGGCCTGGGAAAGGGTCGAGCGACATGGCGCTCGCGGCATACCAGGAGGACGGGTATTCGCCCGCCCGGTCGTTCGCCGTCAGGATGTCGAGACCCACGATCGTCCCCTTCATCTTGGTTCAAGTACTCCCGGGGAGTTCGAGGGGCGGAGCCCCCTCGCCCCGCCCGCGCGCCGGGCGCTACCCGCGGTCTTCAGAAGCCCCTGCTCCTTGGCCGCCGCATGGGCCTGGTCGAGCGACTTGACCGCGCGTTCGAACAGCAGGTCGATGTCCGACTTCTGCATCACCAGCGGCGGCGCGATGATCATCCGGTCGCCGACGTGGCGCATCACCAGGTTGTTGGCAAAGCAGCGCTCGCGCACGAGGTAGCCGATGGTGCCGGCCTCGGCGGCGAAGGGTTTGCGCGACGCCTTGTCGGCGGTCAGCGCGAGCGAGCCCATCATGCCGACGATCTTGGTCTCGCCGACGAAGGGGTGGTCGCCGAGCTGGTGCCATTTCTCGGCGAGGTAGGGCGCCGTCTCGGTGCGCACCCGGTCGACGATCTTCTCTTCCTCGAGGATGCGCAGGTTCTCCAGCGCCACGGCGGCGGCGACCGGGTGGCCGGAATAGGTGTAGCCGTGGGTGAATTCCTCGCGTCCGATCACCTCGGCAACGCCGTCCGAGACCAGCGAGCCGCCAATCGGCACGTAGCCCGAGGACATCGCCTTGGCGATGGTCATGATGTCGGGCTTGATGTCGAAGGTCTGCGACCCGAACCACCGGCCGGTGCGGCCGAAGCCGGTGATGACCTCGTCGGCAATCAGCAGGATCTCGCGCTCGGCGCAGATCCGGGAGATCTCGGGCCAGTAGCTGTCGGGCGGCACGATGACGCCGCCCGCCCCCTGGATCGGCTCGGCGATGAAGGCCGCGACCTTGTCCTCGCCCAGCTCGTCGATCTTGGCCTCCAGTTCGCGGGCGCGCATCAGCCCGAACTCCTCGGGGCTCATCTCGCCGCCTTCGGAATACCAGTCGGGCTGGCCGATATGGACGATGCCGGGGATCGGCAGCCCGCCCTGGGCATGCATCCCCGCCATGCCGCCGAGCGAGGCGGCACCCATCGAAGTGCCGTGGTAGGCGTTCTTGCGGGCGATGATGACGTGCTTCTCGGGCTTGCCCATCTGGTCCCAGTAGCGGCGCACCATGCGGATGTTGGTCTCGTTCGCCTCCGAGCCGCCCGAGGAATAGAACACGTGGTTGAGATCGCCGGGCGCCAGCTCGGCGAGCTTGGCGGCGAGCGCGATCGCGGGCACGTGGGTCGACATGAAGAAGGTGTTGTAGAACGCGAGCTCGCGCATCTGCCGCGCCGCGACCTCGGCCAGCTCCTCGCGGCCGTAGCCGAGATTGACGCACCAGAGCCCCGCCATGCCGTCGAGGATCTCCTGGCCCTCGCTGTCGGTCAGCATCACGCCCTTCGCCCGGGTGATGACCCGCGCCCCGCGCGCCGCCAGCTCGTCGCCATTGGTGAACGGGTGCATGTGGTGGGCGGCGTCGAGCGCCTGCAACTCCGCCGTGGGCAGGTGATTCGTGATCTTGTTCATGAGGTCCTCAGCGTAAAATCGGCGTCCAGAATATGATCAAAAAGCAGGCTGTCAACGAACCGCCTGCCCGTTTTGAAGTCCCGTCCCTAGCCGAGAGAGCGGGTGACCTGGGCGATTCCCTGTTCGATGTCGCCCAGGATCGCCGCCGCCACCGCCTCCGGATCGCGCGCCCGCATCGCCGCCAGCGCCTCGCGGTGCAGGTCCGGCAGGTTGGCGGTGCCATGGCGGCCGAGCATGACCCTCAGCGGCGGGCCGGAGCGCAGCCAGAGCATCTCGGAAATGGCGCAGAGCACCTCGGCGCCGGAAAGCGCGTAGAGCCGGGCGTGAAACCGGTGGTTGTGCTGGAGGTAGCCGCGCACATCGCCATTGGCGATCGCCGCATCGACGGCCGCATCTTCGGCCGCGAGCTGCGCGACGTGAAAATCATCCATGTTTTCAACGGCCCGGCGCGCGAGCTCCGGCTCGACGGCGCGTCGCGCGAAGGCCAGTTCGCCGTATTGCGCGAGGCTGAGTTCCGGCACTTCGACCCGCCGGTTGCCCTTGAACACCAGCGCGCCCTGGCTGGTCAGCCGCCGAATCGCCTCGCGTACCGGGGTCATGCCGAGGCCGGCGCGCTCGGCCAGCCCCTGGATCGTCACCGGCTCGCCGGGGGCGAGCTCGCCATAGAGAACCATTTCGCGCAACGCGCCATAGGCGCGCTGGTGATCGGGTATTTTCGCGGCCTCGCCTTCCACGGTCTCTCCCCGGATCAATCGCTTTGCGCTTGCGCGCAGAGTGGATAAGGTCATTTTGTAGGGTATCGCCTCACGGGGGATTTGACCATATCGTCCGCCTGTGTAGATTTGATCAAAATGCGAGCCGGACCGAGGGGTCCGGTCCGGGGGAACTACAGGGAGACTTCCATGCCCAAGACAACCTACCTGCTCGGTACGGCCATCGCGCTCGTCGCCGGCGCCGCCATGGCCGATGAAGTGCGGGTCTACAACTGGTCCGACTACATCGACGAGAACCTGCTGACCAAGTTCGAGGAAGAGACCGGGCTCGACCTGATCTACGACGTGTTCGATTCGAACGAGGTGCTCGAGACCAAGATGCTCGCGGGCGGATCGGGCTACGACGTGGTGGTGCCGACGGGCTCGTTCCTCGCCCGCCAGATCCAGGCCGGCGTGTTCCAGAAGCTCGACATGTCGAAGCTGCCCAACATCGTCAACATGTGGCCGGCGATCTCCGAGCGCACCGCCCGTTACGACCCCGGCAACGAATACGCCATCAACTACATGTGGGGCACCACCGGCATCGGCGTGAACGTCGGCAAGGTCCAGGAAGTGCTCGGCGAGGACGCCCCGATCGACAGCCTTGCGCTGGTCTTCGATCCGGCCAACATGGAGAAACTCGCCGCCTGCGGCGTGATGTTCCTCGACGCGCCGGACGAGATGATCCCGGCCGCGCTCAAGTATATCGGCGAAGACCCGAACTCGATGGACGAGGCGGTGGTGACCAAGGCGGAAGAGGTGTTCCTGCCGGTGCGCCCCTATGTCTCGAAATTCCATTCCTCGGAGTACATCGAGGCGCTGGCCAACGGCGAGATCTGCGTCGCCTTCGGCTGGTCGGGCGACATCCTGCAGGCGCGGGACCGCGCCGCCGAGGCCGACAATGGCATCGAGATCGCCTACCACGCGCCGAAGGAAGGCGCGCTGATGTGGTTAGACGAGATGGCGATCCCGGCCGATGCGCCGAACCCGGACGGGGCGCATGCCTTCCTCAACTTCATCATGGACGCCCACAACATGGCGGACGCGTCGAACTACGTCTATTACGCCAACGGCAACCTCGCGAGCCAGGAGTTCCTCAACGAGGACGTGATCGGAGACACCGCGATCTACCCGGACGAGGCGACGCTGGAGAACCTCTACGTCAAGGACGGGTACGATCCGAAACTGCAACGGACCGTCACCCGGATGTGGACCAAGATCAAGTCCGGCATCTGAGCCCCCTACCGGCCCCCGCGCAGACCACGCGGGGGCCCTTTTATGACCGGTGAACGCTCATGGCTGTGACCCCGCACAAACCGAGGCCCAACCCGACGCAGGCGGTGTTCGCCCCCTGGGCCGACCCGCAGGCAGAACCGCTGATCCGGTTCCAGAACGTGACCAAGCGGTTCGGTGACTTCACCGCGATCGACGATCTCACGCTGGACATTTACGAAAAGGAATTCTTCGCCCTGCTCGGCCCCTCGGGCTGCGGCAAGACGACGATGATGCGGATGCTCGCAGGCTTCGAGAGCGCGTCCGAGGGCACGATCACGCTCGGCGGCCAGAACATGGGCGGCATCCCCCCCAACGAGCGGCCGGTGAACATGATGTTCCAGAGCTACGCGCTGTTTCCGCATCTGAGCGTGTGGGACAACATCGCTTTCGGGCTCCGGCGCGACAAGATGGCGAAGGACAAGATCGAGGCGCGCGTGAGCGAGATGCTGCGGCTCACCCGGCTCGAACAATTCGCCCGCCGCAAACCGCACCAGATTTCCGGCGGCCAGCGCCAGCGCGTGGCGCTCGCCCGCGCGCTCGCCAAGGCGCCGAAGCTCCTGCTTCTCGACGAACCGCTCGGCGCGCTCGACCGCAAGCTGCGCGAAGAGACCCAGTTCGAGCTGATGGACATCCAGGAGACCACCGGCACCACCTTCGTGATCGTCACCCACGACCAGGAAGAGGCGATGACCGTCGCCAGCCGGATCGCGGTGATGGACCATGGCAAGGTGATCCAGGTCGACACGCCGGCGCAGGTCTACGAGCAGCCCAATTCCGTCTACGTGGCCGATTTCATCGGCGACGTGAACCTGATCGAAGGCAATTACACGGTGGCGGCCTCGGGACAGGGCGAGATCGCCTATGCCGAGGGCGAGCCGCCGATCTCGGTCGAGCCGGTCGAAGGGCTGGCCGACGGGACAAGGGTGACCTATGCGATCCGGCCCGAAAAGATCTCGGTCGGGCGCGAGCGCGACACCGACCGCAAAAACTCGGCCTTCGGCAAGATCATCGACATCGGCTATCTCGGCAACGTCTCGACCTATCACGTCGAGCTCGCGAACGGGCAGATGGTCAAGGCGGCGATGACCAACGCCAACCGGATCGCGCGGCGCGAGTTTACCTGGGACGACGAGGTCTGGCTGTCGTGGCGCGAAACCGCGGGGGTGGTGCTGGCGAAATGAAGCGCGCCGCCCTCATAGCCCTGCCCTATGCCTGGCTGGCGGCGCTGTTCCTGGTGCCCTTCCTGATCGTGCTCAAGATCAGCCTGTCCGACACCGCGCTGGCGATCCCGCCCTATACGCCGAACCTCGATCTTTCCGCGGGCTGGCAGGGGATCAAGGATTTCTTCTCCGGGCTCGACTTCGAGAACTTCGTCTTCCTCACCACCGACTCGCTCTACTGGAAGGCCTATCTGTCCTCGCTCAAGATCGCGGTGATCGCGACGATCATGACCCTGCTGGTCGGCTACCCGATCGCCTACGGCATGAGCCGCGCCCGCGACGAATGGCGCCCGACGCTGATGATGCTCATCATCCTGCCGTTCTGGACCTCGTTCCTGATCCGGGTCTACTCGTGGAAGGCGATCCTGGCGCAGGAAGGCTTCCTCAACCAGATCCTGTTGTGGCTGCACGTCATCGACACGCCGCTGACGATCCTCAACACCAACACCGCCGTCTATATCGGCATCGTCTACACCTACCTTCCGTTCATGGTGCTGCCGCTCTTCGCCGCGCTCGACCGGCTGGACGAGAGCCTGCTGGAGGCAGCGGAGGATCTCGGCTGCACCCGGATGAAGGCCTTCTGGCTGGTCACCCTGCCGCTCTCGAAACAGGGGATCATCGCCGGCTCCTTCCTGGTGTTCATCCCGGTCATGGGCGAGTTCGTGATCCCGACCCTGCTCGGCGGCTCGGATACGCTGATGATCGGCAAGGTGCTGTGGGAAGAGTTTTTCTCCAACCGCGACTGGCCGGTCGCCTCGGCCGTGGCGATCATCCTGCTCGCGATCCTGATCATCCCGATCGTCCTGTTCATCAAGAACGAGGAAAAGGAATGGGAGGGCGAGGAATGAGCCGCACGCCTGCCCGCGCATCCGGGATGTCGTCGTCCCGTCTTGGCTCGTCCTGCCGCCGCGAGGATGGCCCGACGGGCCGGACGCATGGCCGGGAGGCGCGCCGATGAGAAAGCTGTCCTGGTTCAACCTCACGTCGCTGACCTTCGGCTTCGCCTTCCTCTACCTGCCGATGATCGTGCTGGTGGTCTTTTCGTTCAACTCGAACAAGCTCGTCACCGTCTGGGCCGGGTTCTCGACCAAGTGGTACGGCGAGCTGTTCCGCAACGAGGCGATGATGGACGCGGCCTGGGTGACGATCCGGGTCGCCGTGGCCTCGTCGACGCTGGCGACCGTGCTTGGCACGGTGGCGGCCTACGTGCTGGTGCGCGGCGGGCAGTTCTTCGGCCGGACGCTGTTTTCGGGCATGCTCTACGCGCCGCTGGTCATGCCCGACGTGATCCTCGGCCTGTCGCTCCTGCTCCTGTTCATCGCCATCGGGCTCGACCGCGGGCTGGTGACCATCATCCTCGCCCACACCACCTTCTCGATGGCCTATGTCGCCGTCGTCGTCACCTCGCGGCTGGTCGCCTTCGACCGGTCGCTCGAAGAAGCGGCCCTCGATCTCGGCTGCACCCGGTTCGAGGCCTTCCGTCTGGTGACGTTGCCGATCATCGCGCCGGCCGTCATCTCCGGCTGGCTGCTCGGCTTCACCCTGTCGCTCGACGACCTGGTGATCGCCTCCTTCACATCGGGGCCCTCCTCGACCACGCTGCCGATCAAGATCTTCTCGGCCGTGCGTCTGGGCGTGAGCCCCGAGATCAACGCGCTTTCGGCGATCCTGATCGGGATCGTCACCGTCGGGGTCATCACCGCGTCGCTGTTGTCGAAGCGCGCCATCAGCCGGCGCATCGCCGAAGAAAACAGAGCTACCCCATGACCGACTTCCATGCCGAATACGCCGCCTTCTGTGAGACCCACGGGAGGCCCGACCGGGTTGAACTGATGCTGTGCGACATCAACGCGATCCTGCGGGGCAAATGGCTGCCGGGCGAGGACGAGGCCAAGCTGGCCGGCGGCGGCGTGCGCCTGCCGTTGTCGACCTATGCCCCCAACATCCTCGGCGAGGAGGTCGAGGCGACCGGGCTCGGGATCACCGTCGGCGACCCCGATGGCCGGCTCTACCCGGTGCCGGGCACGCTACAGCCGGTGCCCTGGGCGCGCGGGCAGAAGGTGGCGCAGGTGATCGTCGAGATGCATGACGACGAGGACGACGTCGCCTTCTACTCCTCGCGCCGCCAGCTCGAGAACATGCTCGCCCGGTTCAAGGCGAGAGGGCTCACGCCGGTCGTCGCGACGGAGCTGGAGTTCTACCTCTACCAGCCGCGCGAAGGCCGCGAAGACGCACCGGAACCCCCTGAGCGCAGCCCGGAATTCCAGAACTACGACCTCGAGGTGCTCGACCGCACCCAGGCGATCCTCGACGACATCCGTGACGGCGCCATCGCCCAGGGGCTGGAGCCCGACACGCTGATCGCGGAGTACGGCCCCGGCCAGTTCGAGATCAACTTCCACCACACCGACAATGCGCTCAAGGCCGCCGACGACGCGCTGATCTTCCGCCGGCTGGTGCGCCACATCGCCCGGCGCCACGAGATGGGCGCGACCTTCATGGCCAAGCCCTATGCCGACTACCCCGGCAACGGGATGCATGCCCATGTCTCGCTGCTCGACGAGAACGGGCGCAACATCTTCGACGACGGCGGCGACGAGCCCTCGGCGCTGCTCAAACAGGCGGTGGCCGGGACGCTGGCGACGATGGAGGATCTGCAGGCGATCTTCGCCCCGCACATGAAGTCCTACCGCCGGTTCCAGCGCAATTCCCTCGCCCCGCACGCCCCCGACTGGGGGCTCGACAACCGCGCCGCCGCGGTGCGCCTGCCGGAAGTCTCCGGCCCCGGTGCGCGGCTCGAACACCGGATCTCGGGGCCGACGTGAACCCCTACCTGGTGCTGACCGCGATCCTCGGCGGCATGCTGTTCGGGCTGGAAAACCCCGAGCTGCCCCTGCCGCTGCCGCTCGACGACGAGAATGGCGAACATGCCGATCCGCTGACCGCGGATTGGGCCACGGCGGTCGATACCTTCGAGGAATCGGCGATTGCCGGCGACACGTTCGGCGAAGCGTTTCGGCGGATCTATACCGCGGTGCGGCGCGACGAGATCGAACAGCTCACCACGGCAATCAGCCAGATCGAGTACCGGACCTACCTGGGTCGACTGTGACGGGATGCCTGTGGGCCGTTCCCCAAGATGAGGTGGCTTTGAAACGTCTGTGGGAAGCGCGCGCCTACGAAGACGCGGTTCGCGCCGGCTGCGCCTGGCGGCTCGATCGCGACTGGCCCGGTTTCGAAGGGGATCAGGACAGCGATGTCGCGGTGATCGGCGCCGGGTATACCGGGCTCTCGGCGGCACTGCATCTCGCGGAAGCGGGCGAGCGGGTCACCGTGCTCGACGCGAAGGCGCCGGGCTGGGGCGCCTCGGGGCGTAACGGGGGGTTCTGCTGTCTCGGCGGCGCGCGGGTGTCCGACGCCACGCTGGTGCGCCGCCACGGCGCGGGCGCCGACGACGCCTGGTTCGCGGCCGAAGTGGCGGCGGTCGACCTCGTGGCCGGGCTGATCGACCGGTTCGGGATCGACGCCGCGACGCATTCGGACGGGGAGCTGGTGCTGGCCCATCGGCCGCGTGCCTACCGGGGTTTTTCGCAAGCCCGGGCGCGCCTTGCCCGCCGGGGCGTCGCCGCGGAGATCCTGCCGCCGGAGGCGCTGACAGCGCGCGGGCTTTCGGCCGCGGGCAGCTTCGGCGGCCTGCACGTGCGCAAGGGGTTCGCCCTCGACCCGGGCGCCTATGCCCAGGGGCTCGCGCGGGCGGCGGCCGCGGCCGGGGCCGACATCCGCGCCGGCGCGCCGGTCGTCTCGGTGACCCGGGAGCGCGACCGGTTCCGCCTTGTCACGCCCAAAGGCAGCCTGCACGCGAAGCGGCTGCTCGTCGCGACCGGCGGCTATTCGTCCGAAGACCTGCCGCCCTGGCTCGCGGGCCGGTTGCTGCCGGTGCAGTCGAGCGTGATCGTGACCCGGCCGCTGAGCGCCTCCGAACAGGCGGCGCAGGGCTGGACCTCGGATCTCATGGCCTATGACAGCCGCACGCTCCTGCATTACTTCCGGCTGATGCCGGACGGGCGGTTCCTGTTCGGCATGCGCGGCGGATCGCGGGCCACGCCGGGCGCGGAGGCCCGTGTGGCACAGAGGATCAGGTCGGATTTCGCCGCGATGTTTCCGGCCTGGGCCGAAGTGGGGATCGACCACGAATGGTCCGGTCTGGTCACGCTCACCGCACGCGGCACGCCCTATGTGGGGGCGATCCCGGGGATGCCGGGGGCCTGGACGGCGCTCGCCTATCACGGCAACGGGGTGGCGATGGGGAGTTACGCGGGCGCGCTGGCGGCGGACCTCATCCGCGGGCGGACGCCGCGTGTCCCCTTCCCCGATGCGATGAAAGCGCCGCTGTCCCGCACGCTGGCGCCCTGCGCCGCGCTCTGTTCGCGGCGGCGAGCGCGGGAGTTCGGCGTGTTGGACCGGGTCTGAACCACGTTTTCGGGCGGCGTTTTTCGGTTGTAGGGGCCGTTTGATCCGGGTGCGGGTTTAGCTGGCCAGATCGTGGCGATACCGAATCCAGAAATCCGGATTTCTGGATTCTTCTAGTCGGATTTTTGCCTTCATGGACAACGCATTAGGCGGTTAACGAAAGATGAACGCCGCAAAACCCGGTACCCGGGACACGCCGCTCAGGCACTCGGATCGGTGAACCGGTTGTCGCGCGGGAAGCCATGCGGGGGCAGCTTGCCGACCGAGGCGCGCTTGCCGATCCAGGGCCCCATGTCCACCTCGGTGCGGGTCCGGTCGCCCGCCGCCGCCCAGGACAGGCCACGCGCGAGATCGAAGGTGGTGACGTCCGACAGCCCGCCGTCGAGCTCCAGCACCCCCTGCTTGCCGCGGGCGGCATTGTATTTCTGCAGCCGCACGCCCTTGCCCCGGGTCATCTCCGGCAGTTCGGCGAGCGGGAAGACCAGGAGCTTGCGGTTCTGGCTCACTACCGCGACGTGGTCGCCCGCCACAGGCTTGCAGATCTTCGCCACCCCGTCGCCGACGTTCAGCACCTGCTTGCCGGCGCGGGTCTGGGCCACGACCTCGTCGGTGCTGACCACGAAGCCGTTGCCCTCGGCGCTCGCGACAATCAGCCTCTCACCCGGCCGGTAGGCGAACATGGTGACGATGCCGGCCTCGTTGAGCCAGTCCACCATCAGCCGCAACGGCTCGCCCATGCCGCGTCCGCACTGCCCGGGCAGGTTCGCGGCCGCCGACCAGCGTGTAGAACCGAAGGCCGTTCCTCCAGCGCAAAGCGGCTGCGGATCTTGTGGTGATTCTCGGCGTGGAAGGCGAAAGCGCGGGCCATCGCCGTCCTTGAACTTGAGGTCCCGGGTCAGGTCGATATGGCCCGACATCGCGCCGGATCGGCCATCTGCGAACAGACCGGTCAAGGAGCTGCCTTCGATCAGGGCTTCGGCGGCACATCCTCGATCTCGCCCGCCTCCTCGATCACCGTGCGCGCCGAGCGCCGTGCTCCCGTAATCCTTGCCGAATTTCTTCTTGGCGTCCTTGAAACCATCGGCGATCCGCGCCCATTGCAGCTCCTCGGCCTCGAGCAGGTCCTCAGAGCCCGGCGCGCTCTTCCATCAGCGCGTCGCGCTCGCGGATCAGTTCCAGCTGCAGGCGGCGCAAAGACCTGAGCCGCATGTTGAGGATCGCGTCGGCCTGGACGTCCGACAGACCCTCGGAGCGGCCGGCGTAACGGCGGGGCACTTTCGGCCCGCCTTCCGCGCTTTCCTCCAGCACGCCGCGGGCCACTGCCTCGGGGTCTTCGACCAGCTCCAGCGCGCTCGTATCGACACCCAGGAGCGGCGAGACGTAGTCGCTCTCGTCGGTCGCGCGCTTGATCGTCGCCTGATGCGGCCGCGACCAGTCCTCGTACATCAGCGCCGCCTTGGGGTCGTCGTCGTAGCGGATGATGTCGATCACCCGGTCGAGGTTGAGGAAGGCGATGATGAAGCCTTCGAGTACTTCCAGCCGGTGGTCGATCCGGTCCATCCGGTGCTGCGACCGGCGGATCAGCACTTCGCGGCGGAAGTCGAGGAAGGCGCGCAGCACCTCTTGAGCAGGAGGCAGACCTTGGGCGTCACCCCGTCGATCAGCACGTTTGTGTTGAGGGCGACCGCTCTCCAGATCCAGATTGCGGAACATCAGCCACCCCCATCAGCACCTCGGGGTCGACGTTCTTGGACCGCGGCTCCAGCACCACGCGGATGTCTTCGGCGCTCTCGTCGCGCACATCGGCGAGCACCGGCACCTTCTTGGTCTGGATCACCTCGGCGATCTTCTCGATCAGCTTCGATTTCTGCACCTGGTAGGGGATCTCGGTGACGACGATCTGCCACTGGCCGCGGCCGAGGTCCTCGACCTCCCATTTCGCCCTGAGCCGGAAGGCACCGCGGCCGGTGCGGTAGGCTTGCGCAATGGTCTCGCGGTCGTCGACGATGATGCCCCCGGTCGGAAAGTCCGGGCCGGGCACGTAGTTCAGAAGCGTGTCGTCGCGGGCGTCCGGCACCTTGATGAGATGCAGGCAGGCATCGACCAGCTCGGCGATGTTGTGCGGCGGGATGTTGGTCGCCATGCCGACGGCGATTCCCGCGGCCCCGTTCGCCAGCAGGTGCGGGAAGGTCGCGGGCAGCACCACCGGTTCTTCGAGGCGGCCGTCGTAGTTGGGCCGGAAATCGACGGCGTTTTCGTCGAGCCCTTCGAGCATCGCCTCGGCGACGAAGGTCATCCGCGCCTCGGTGTAGCGCGAGGCCGCCGGGTTGTCGCCGTCGATATTGCCGAAGTTGCCCTGGCCGTCCACGAGCGGGTAGCGGACGTTGAAATCCTGCGCCAGCCGCGCCATCGCGTCGTAGATCGCGGCGTCGCCATGGGGATGGAAATCGCCCATGGTGTCGCCCGAAATCTTGGCCGATTTCAGGAACTTGCCGCTGGAACTCAGCTTGAGCCGGTGCATCGCATAGAGGATGCGGCGGTGCACGGGCTTGAGCCCGTCGCGGGCGTCCGGCAGCGCCCGGTGCATGATCGTCGACAGCGCATAGGTCAGGTAGCGGTCGCCGATCGCGCGGCGCAGCGGCTCGTTGGTTTCGAGCGGGGCGTGGCCCTGATCGTCGACGTCATCGGTCATGGGCCCGTCAATACAGGCCCGATTCGCCCCCCGCAAGCGGCAGGGTTCGGGTTTTTCCGCCACAATCGGCCGCCGATCGCGCAGGGCTCTGGCGTGGTTTCCCCGCGGACGCTATTGGGAGGCCATGCGCGTGGCGAAATTCACATTGTTGACGGTTCTGTTGCTCTATCTGGGCATGTTGTACTTCGGCCGCGAGGCCGGGTTGCCGGACAAGCGGATCGGCCGCGACACCTCGCTCTGGGCGTCGCTGTTCGGCGGCAGCGACCGGGGACCGCTCGATCTGCTGGACGACCCCGCCGCGTCGCCCGGGACCGAAACGGCGGCCCCGGTGGCGCCGGCCCCGACCGCAGAGGTCGCCGCCCCCGCGACGCCGCCGGCAATCGCGCCGGTGGAACCGGTGGTTGCCGAAGCGGCGCCGGAGAGTGCACCGGAAGCCCCGCCGGAGACCGGGATCGCATTGGCGGACCCTGCCGAAGACGGGCTGGCGCCCCTGCGCAGCCGACGCCCGGCGCCGCGTCCGGACCGTCCGGTCGCCGCGCTCGACGCCGCCCCTGTGGCCGAACCGGTCGAGGAGGAGGTGGTCGAAGAGGTGGCCGCGGTCGAGGTCGAACCGGCGCCGGAGATCGCGCCGCCCGATGCTGCGGAAGCGGCCCCGGACGCCGACCCGATCGAGGCGGCGGTCGACGCCGTTCTCGCGGATGAGACCCTGGCCGAGGACACCGTGACCGAAGACGTCGTGGCAGAAGACATCGTGGCGGAGGACCCGGAGCCCGAGACCCTCGTCGCCACGACCTTCGCGCCCGAGACCACGCCGCGCCCGCTGCCGCGGCCGGTGCTGCCGGTGGCGCTGGTCGAACCCGCGCCGGAACCGGAAGCGCCCCTTTCCGCGGCGGAGGTGGCCGCGGCGGAGGTGGCCGAGGCTCCCGGGTCGGCGGCGGCGCTCGCGGCCGCGGCCCTCGCCGTCGCGCCCCCCGCACCGGTCGAGACGGCGGCGGCTCCCGAGACCGCGCCCGACAGCGCACCTGAGGTCGTGCCGGAGGTCGCCGCAGTGGTCCCGGAAGACGATGCCGCCGCCCCGGAGCCCACTGACAACGCCACCGCGCTCGCCGCCGTCGCGACGCTCGAAGAGGCCGCCCCGGACAGTGGGCTGGATGGCGGGCTGAACGGCGGCGCAGCCCTCGGACCGGTCGTCGACCTGGCTTCGACGATCCGGCCGCTGCCGCGCCCGCCTGTGCCCGCGTCCGACCCGGTGCCGCCGGCGGAGCTGGCCGTCGCCACCCCCGCCCCTGCGCCCGAAACCGCGCCCGAGACTGCGCCGGAACCGGAGACCGCCACCCCGCCCGAGACCATCGCGGCGGCGCCGGAACCCGCGGAAGCGACCGGCGAGATCACCGCGGCCCCGCTGGCAGCCCCGGAGCCCGAACCGGTGGTGCCGCTGCTGCCGGACGCGCCCCAGGGCGTGCTCTACGTCGCTTCGGCGCGGCTGACCGTCCATGCCGGCCCGTCGCGCGACGAACGCGCCGTCGACGAGCTGCCGCAGGGCAGCGCCATGGTCGACCTCGGCGGCGACGGCGACGGCTGGCGGATGATCCTGCTGCCGAATGGTGCCGCCGGCTACATCCCCGATACCGAGGTGTCGCTGACCCCGGGCCAGTAGCGCCCGGCGCCCCGATCCGCATCCGGCAGGACCGCTCATGTCGCAGAAATCCATCCTCATCACCGGCTGCTCTTCCGGGATCGGCCATGACGGCGCCCATGCGCTCAAAGCCCGCGGCTGGCGGGTCTTCGCGACGGCGCGCAAGGCCGAAGACGTCGAGCGGCTCGAAGGCGAAGGGTTCGACAGCCTGCGGCTCGACCACACCAACCCCGAGACGATCCGCAATGCGCTCGCGGCGGTGACCGAGCGCACCGGCGGCACGCTCGATGCGATCTTCGCCAACGGGGCCCACGGGCTGCCCGCCGCCGCCGAGGACCTGCCGACCGCGGCGCTGCGCGAGATGTTCGAGGCCAATTTCTTCGGTGTCCACGAGTTGACCCGGCAGGTGCTGCCGATCATGCGGGCGCAGGGGCACGGCCGGCTGGTCTACAATTCCTCGGGCTTCGGCTTCGCCGCCTATCCCTGGCGGGCGGCCTATGTCGCGACCAAGTTCGCGCTCGAAGGCTATGCCGACACGCTGCGGCTCGAGTTCCACGGCACCGAGATCCATCCGGTGCTGATCGAGCCCGGGCCCATCGCAACCGCGTTCCGCCGCAATTCGCGCCCGCATTTCGAGCGCTGGATCGACTGGCAAGCCTCGCCGCGCCGCGAAGCCTACGAGCGCGACGTGCTGCCCCGGCTCTACGACGACAGCGGCAAGGGCGACCGGTTCCAGCTCGGGCCCGAGGCGGTCTCGAAAGCGCTGATCCATGCGGTCGAAGCCCGCCGCCCGAAAGCGCGCTACCCGGTCACGGTGCCGACCCGCGTGGCCACGGTGCTGAAACGGCTGTTGCCGGTGCGCGCCTTCGACGGCCTGTCGACGCGGTTCTGACGCCGCGGGCGGGCAGCCGGCAACGGGCAGGTGCGCGGCGCTTCTTCCCCTCGCAATCCCCGCCATAACCGGCTATCCCCGTCGAAACGCCAGCCAACCCGGGGGCCCCATGTTCCAGGATCCGCTCTTCCTCCTCGTCGTCGCCGCGGTGGCGATCACCGTGCTCATCCTGCTCACCGGCATCGGCGGCTTCGCCCGGGGCGGCGACTTCAACCGAAAATACGCCAACAAGGTGATGCGCGCACGGATCGTGGCACAGGCGATCGCCATCGCGCTGATCCTGCTCTACGTCTACCTCCGCCGCGGGGGCTGACCATGGTCGTACTCAACAAGATCTACACCCGCACCGGCGACGGCGGCGATACCGCGCTCGGCGACATGAGCCGGACCCCCAAGCATGCCGCGCGGGTCGAGGCCTATGGCACGGTCGACGAGCTCAATTCGGTAATCGGCCTCGCCCGGCTTGCCGCCGGCGAGGAGACCGACACCGCCCTCGCCCGGATCCAGAACGACCTGTTCGATCTCGGCGCGGACCTGTCGCGGCCCAATCTCGCGGCCGATGCCGAGGCCGGCTACCCGGTGCTGCGGATGGTGGCGGCGCAGGTCGACAGGCTTGAAGGCGAGATCGATGCGATGACGGCGGTGCTCGAACCGCTGAGAAGCTTCATCCTGCCCGGCGGCACCGCCCTGTCCGCGCATCTGCACCACGCCCGCACCGTGGCCCGCCGTGCCGAGCGCTGCGCCACGCTGCTCGCCGAGGTCGAACCCGGCGATGTCAACGGGGCGGCGATCCGCTACCTCAACCGGCTCTCCGACTGGCTGTTCTGCGCCGCGCGGATGGCCAATGATGCGGGCCGGGCCGACGTGCTCTGGGTGCCCGGGGCGAACCGCTAGGGTCCGCCTACGCGGGCGGTTGCCACAGCTCGATCGGCGTACCCTCCGGGTCGTGGATCCGGGCAAAGCGGCCGACGCCTTCCATCTCCTGTTCATGGCTGACCGCGATGCCGGCGGCCTGGAGCTCCGCGAGCATCGCATCGAGATCGTCGACGCGGAAGTTCAGCATGAAGGCTTGGTTGGGCGCGAAATAGTCGGTGTCCTGCGCGAAGGGCGAGAAGACCGTGGGGCCGGCCGCCTGCATCCAGACCGGCGTGTCCATGTCGGTGGGCGCCGGGGTGATCCCGAGGTGGGTCTCGTACCAGGCCGCCAGCGCCGCGGGGTCCCGCGCCCGGAAAAACAGCCCGCCGATCCCGGTTACCTTCGCCATCTCGCCCGCCTCCCTGTCGATGCTCCGTCCAGCCTATGCCGGCCCGCGCCCCTGCGCCGGTCACGTTCGCGTGGGGCCTTCCTCAGGGGTGACCGGCACCCAGATCTCGTAGAGCATCACGCCCGCCTCCGGCGCGTCGTCGTCGGGGTAGCGCTCCACGACCGCGCCTTCGCGCTGGCGAAACGGCGCCGCCGGCAGCCACTCGGCGAAGATCGCGTCGAACATTGCGGTGAACTCGGCCATAGGCGTGCGGCAGCGAAACACCGCGTAGGGACCGGGCGCGGCGTGCAGGCCGCCAGAACCCTTCCGGCATCGCGCCGGGCGCGTCGACTTCGACCGCCACGGCGTAACGGAAGCTGCCGTCGGGCCGGGCGTCGAGCGAAAGCCCGTAGATCGCGCCCGGCCGCGCGCCTTCGATCCCGTCGCGGGCGGCGAAGAAGCGGTCGAACAGCGCCGGGATCTCGGCGCGGCGGTCGAGATCGAAGCTCTCCCTCGCCCCGACGAAGCGCTGTCCGGGGCTGTCGACGATGTCCGGGGTCGGCAGATCTGTCATCGGGGCACCTCCTGCGGACAGGTTGCCCGATTCCCCGCGCCCGGCAAATCGTTATCGCTAACCCGGTCGCGGAGGCGAAAAACGCGCGGAGCCCGCGCTGCAATGCGTCGCTTTTGCGTTGTTCTGCGGGTGCAAACACCGCTAAACAGGCTCCCAAACTGACCGCCCGCCGTCATTCCGGCGGGCTTGCCAATGGGAGAGACCGCGGATGAAGGTGCTTGTGCCTGTGAAGCGCGTGATCGACTACAACGTGAAGGTCCGCGTCAAGGCGGACGGAAGCGGGGTCGATCTTGCCAACGTGAAGATGTCGATGAACCCGTTCGACGAGATTGCCGTCGAAGAGGCGATCCGGCTGAAGGAAGCGGGCAAGGCGGACGAGGTGGTGCTGGTCTCGATCGGCGTCAAGCAGGCGCAGGAAACCATCCGCAACGGCCTCGCCATGGGCGCGGACCGCGGCATCCTGGTGGTCGCCGCCGAGGACGTGCACACCGACATCGAGCCGCTGGCGGTCGCCAAGATCCTCGCCAAGGTCGTGGCCGACGAGGCGCCGGGGCTCGTCATCATGGGTAAGCAGGCGATCGACAACGACATGAACGCGACCGGCCAGATGCTGGCGGCGCTGATGGGCTGGGCGCAGGCGACCTTCGCCTCCGAGCTGGTGGTGGACGGCGACAGCGCGTCCGTCACCCGCGAGGTCGACGGGGGCCTGCAGACGATCAAGGTCAAGCTGCCGGCTGTGGTCACGGCGGATCTGCGGCTGAACGAGCCGCGCTACGCCTCGCTGCCCAATATCATGAAGGCGAAGAAGAAACCGATCGACGAGAAGACGGCCGCCGACTACGGCGTCGACGTGAGCCCGCGGCTCGCGGTGGTCAAGACCACCGAGCCCGCCGAACGGCAGGCCGGCGAGATCGTCGGCTCGGTCGACGAACTGGTTGCGAAACTCAAGGCTGCGGGGGCGATCTGATGGCTGTTCTTCTTCTGGCGGATGTCAACGAGGGCAAACTGGCGACCGATGCGGTGGCCAAGACCCTGACCGCGGTCAAGGGGCTGGGCGAGGTCCACGTGCTGGTGGCCGGCACCGGGGGCGACGCCGCCGCTGCGACGGCCGCGACGCTGGACGGGGTGTCGAAGGTGCTGTTCGCCGACGACCACGCGCTCTGCCACGGCATGGCCGAGGCGACGGCGGCACTGATCGTGTCGCTGGCCGGCGACTACGGCCACATCGTCGCGCCATCGACGGCGTTTGCCAAGAGCGTGATGCCGCGGGTCGCGGCGCTGCTCGACGTGATGGTGATCTCCGACGTCTCGGCGGTCGACGGCGCCGACACGTTCGAGCGCCCGGTCTATGCCGGCAACGCGGTGCAGGTGGTGAAATCCTCCGATCCGAAGAAGGTGTTCACCGTGCGCACCTCGACCTTCGACGCCGCCGGCGCCGGTGGCGCGGCCGCGGTCGAAAGCGTCGCGTTCCCCGGTGACCCGGGGCTTGCCGAATGGGTCAAGGACGACGTCCACGCCTCGGACCGGCCGGAGCTGACCTCCGCCGGCATCGTGGTGTCGGGCGGGCGCGGCGTGGGTTCGGAAGAGAACTTCGCCCTCATTGAAGCGCTGGCCGACAAGCTCGGCGCGGCGGTGGGCGCGAGCCGGGCGGCGGTCGATTCAGGCTTCGCGCCCAACGACTGGCAGGTGGGCCAGACCGGCAAGGTGGTGGCGCCGGAACTCTACGTCGCCGTCGGCATCTCGGGCGCGATCCAGCACCTCGCGGGGATGAAGGATTCGAAGATCATCGTCGCGATCAACAAGGACGAAGAGGCGCCGATCTTCCAGGTCGCCGACTACGGCCTGGTCGCGGACCTGTTCGAGGCCCTGCCGGAGCTCACGGGCAAGCTGTGAGGCGGGGGGAACCCCATTTTACAGAGATTGCGAAGGCCCGCCCGGAACGGCGGGCCTTCTGTTTTGCCGTCCAACGGGCGGGGGTGTCGCGGGGGGACCTGACGCTGTGCAATCGGTCGGGTCTGGCGCGGCCCGTGCCGGGACTGACGGGGGGCCGCGACCTGCAGGGGCGCGTCGCCCCCTTCCGAACGGGTGGGCCATTCCAAATCGAGGTCTCCTGCGGTGAAACCTGGAGCCCGACCTGGGACAGAACGGTCTGGTACGCTGTCCCTACCGGGAACCAACCGAGGGGCCGCTGCGTGGAGCGCCCCGCCCTGACGGCGCCCCGTCCGGACGGGCGGGCCCATCACGCCCAGTTCCTGCGCTTCACCGCGGCCGCGGGCACTTCCCGGGCGCAGAGGTGGTGTGTGACCGCGCGCGCCTCAGTCGGGGCGCGCCGGCTCGTCCGGGCTGTCGCAGTAGAGCGCGAGCTTGTTGCCCTGCGGGTCGCGCAGGTAGCCGACGTAGAAGCCCGGGCTGTAGGCGGCACGAAACCCGGGCGCCCCCTCGTCGCGCCCGCCGGCCGCGAGACCGGCGCCGTGCAGCGCTCGGACCCGGGCCTGGGTGGGCAACCGGAAGGCCAGCATCGTGCCCCGTTGCCGGCAGAGGCAGGCCGGCCGTCCCAGGGCGGCACGATGAACAGCGAGGGCGGGTCCGCCGAGCCGTCCCCGGGCCCGGGCAGCGTGTAGCTCAGGCCCTCGTCCGAGACCTCCAGCCGGTAGCCGAGGTCCGGCAGGATCGCGGAGTAGAAGCGCTCGGCAAGGACGAGGTCGTCCGCCCCGAGGGTGACATAGCCGATCATGAACGCCTCCCGCTGGCCGCCCCTGGCGGGGGGAGGGTAATCGGGAAAGGCCCGCGCAGCCAGCCGGGAACGGGACGACCCGCCGTCACCGGCGGGTCCCCCTGCGTTCCACAGGTTTCCAGCGCAATGGTCCCGCGCCCAGTTTGCCTGTACGGTTCGTGACCTGGCAGGCTCAGCCGATCGCCTCGAGCACCGGCACCAGCGCCTGAGCTGCCTTTTCATGGGCGATCGTCCCGAGCATGCCGCGCGCGGCGGGGGCTTCCATCTCGGAATAGACGAGCCCGGCGAAGCCTACGTCGATCTCCTGCTGCGCCACCACGACCTCGACGGTCCCGGCGACATAGGGCATGACCTGTTGCACCATGTCGCGGTCGACGAACAGAGGATCGCTGCCGTCGACGGTGCAGGAGGTGGCGTCATCCGGCGAATGGTCGGCGAGCCAGAGCAGCACCACCGGGCTCTCGATCTTCGAGACCAGCGTCTTCATCCGGGCGACCCAGGCTTCCTTGAGCTCCTGTTCGACCATTACGAACCGCTCTTCGTCGATCTCCTTGAGCCGGCTCAGCAAGTGGCGGGTGAAATTGAACTCGGTGAAATCCACCTCGCGGTAGATCGTCTTGAGCAGGTTCGACGCCCGCAGGAACCGGTCGTTGCGGCGCGGATGCACGGCATAGAACCGGTTCGACATGTTCTGCGCGCCGGAGATCTGCAACACCGTGGCCGCGGCGCCGGCGCAGGCCTCCATCACCGCCTGGTCGCCGACATAGACGTCGATGCCGGCGTTCATGTTGCCGAGGTTGACCACCTTGGTGCCCGACAGCTCCTCCGCCTGGATCGCGAAGGGCCGCGGCACGAACTTGCCATAGGCCTCGCTCCCGCCGAGGACGGCGTAGTAATGCCCGTCGAGCCGCCGGCGCGGTCCGCGGAACGTCAGCTTGGATTTTCCGTAGCGGCACGGAAAGTAGTCGAGGGCACCGTCGCCCAGGTTGTCATAGGCCATCCACCCATTCCTTCTCTTACCCGACCTGGAGATTCGCAGAGATTGTTTGCCAAATGCCTAAGGCGCGAATTCGACGGATTTCGTTTATCCGCCGTCAGGGTTAACCCGCGCGGGAGGACGGGATATCCGACAATGCCCGCACCCCGTCGCCGGATTGCGCGCCGGCTACTCGGTGAGATGGGAGGTGACGAAGTCGGCGTAGGGCGCGAAAGCCCGGGTCGTCAGGTGGGCGTTGTCCCAGATCAACGGATCTCCGGACTCGTCCAGCAGACGGCAGGTTTCCGCGGCGGCGTCACAGAAGAAGCCGTGCCGGTCGATCCAGATGAGCCCCGGGTCGGCCTCGACCAACGCCTTGAGCTTTTCGCTGGTCCGGAGGCGGTCCCAGCGCTGGTACTGGTAGAACGCATGGTCCAGTTGCGTACGGTCGTATCCGTTGCGCCACGCCTTGATCGACATCGACCCGAGATCGGAGAACAGCGCCGAACCGAGCATCACGACGGTTTTGCCGAGGGCCTCGTGGATCCGGACGGCGAATTCGTAGCCGTCGTTGTACGTTGTTTCCTGCCATTTGGCCGCGATCATGACCGTGTCGGCATCCCGCAACAGGGCGTCGAGATCGACTGAATCGTCATTGCAGGCAATGGCGTTCCAGGCCGTCGGATCGGCGGGAATGCCACCCATGCAGGGGTCGTCGATGTAGAGATACCGGTACTCGGTCCCCGTGCCTTGCGAGTCGAGCGCCATATAGGTGTCTTCCGCGAGTGAATCGCCCAGCACCAGCGTCCGGCGGCAATCCGCGCCTTCACAGGCATAGGGTCGCTGCCGCTCGGCGACGCTCGGGCGCACCGCGTCGATCTTGCCGCGCTCCAGTTCCACGTCGACGAGCAGGGGAACCCCCTGCCGGGCGTAGTAGTCCGCGATCTGGGACTGGAAACCGTTCTGCACGTGGATCAGGAGCCCGATGCCCGCGGTCGCAAGCACACCCAGGCCCGACAACCCGAGGATCGCGCCCTGGCCCAGCCACTGGCCGCGCCGCAACGGACGTTCGATCAGGTGAAGGCTGGCAAAGGCGAGCAGGAAGACCAGGGGCAGCGACGAGAGCTTGTAGAGGCGCGTGCCATCGCCAAGGTAGTCGAAATAGACGTCGATGTAGGAGAAGATCGGGTTGTGGTAGAGATAGAGCCCGTAGGACATCAAGCCGATCTGCACGAAGAGACGGCTCGACAGCAGCCGGTAGGCGACCCCGCCGGGGCGCATGAAGGCGACCAGCACGACGGTGGCGCCGACCGGCAGGAGCGTCGCCAGACCGGGATGCGGCGTCGCCTCGGGGAAGAACATCAGGAGCGCCACCAGCAACGCGAGGGCGATGCCCGTGAACAGGTCGTGCCTGCGCGCCCCGCCCCCCTGGGTATCGCCCCTGTGCAACAGCCACATCGCCACCCCTGCCCCGGCGGCCAATTCCCAGGCGCGGGTGTGGATCGAGTAGAACGACAGCAGCGGGTCCGTGCGGGTGGTCCACAGGGCTCCGGCCAGGCTCAGGACGAAGACGATCGAGAACAAGGTCCGATACCGCATGCCGATCCGTCGGGTCGCCATCAGCAGGAGCGGAAACAGGAGATAGAACTGTTCTTCGACCGCGAGGCTCCAGGTGTGCAGAAGCGGCGTCTGCGAGGCGAAGGGATTGAAGTAGTCGATCTCCAGGTAGAAGAAGTAGTTCGACAGGAACAGGGCCGTGGCGAACACGCTCTGCCTGACATCCTTGATCTGCCCCGGCACAAGCACAAAAGGCGCAAGGGCGAGGGTCAGGAGGATCGTGACACCGAGCACCGGCAGGATCCGCCGGGCACGGCGTTCGTAGAAATGGGCGAGATTGAACCGGCCCGTGGTCTGAAGCTCGGAGACGATGATCGTGGTGATCAGGTAACCGCTGATGACGAAGAAGACGTCGACCCCCAGGAACCCGCCCGAGAAACCCGGAACGCCGGCGTGAAACAACATGACGGGCAGGACCGCGACGGCGCGTAATCCGTCGACTTCGGGACGATATTTCAAAACTCAGTTCCACAATTGACGGGCGGTCCGTCTTGGCGCCACTTCAGGCCATCCGCGCCCGGGAGGTGATAGTCGAATACCGCAAGCGCGCCGGGGAAGCAACCGCGCGCACGCGCGCCAGCACCGGTGCGTTTCGCTTGCGCCCACCGGCGCGAGGCCACTATGGTCCCTCGAAACTTGTAGGAGCGAGCAAATGGCAATCGAGACGATCGGGGTCGTGGGCGCGGGTCAGATGGGCAACGGGATCGCCCATGTGATGGCGCTGGCCGGCTACAGGGTGCTCCTCAACGACATCAACCAGGGCGCGCTCGACGCCGGGCTCGAGACGATCCGCAACAACCTCGACCGCCAGGTCTCGCGCGGCAAGATCAGCGCCGAGGCGCGCGATGCCGCGCTCGGGCGGATCTCGGGGACGCTGACCATCGCCGATCTCGGGGCGACCGATCTGGTGATCGAGGCCGCGACCGAGGACGAGAAGGTGAAGGAAAAGATCTTCGAGAGCCTGCTGCCGCATCTCAAGCCCGACACGATCCTCACCTCCAACACCTCCTCGATCTCGATCACCAGGCTTGCCAGCCGCACCGACCGGCCGGAGAAATTCATGGGGTTCCACTTCATGAACCCGGTGCCGTTGATGCAGCTGGTCGAGCTGATCCGGGGCATCGCCACCGATTCCGAGACCTACGACGCCTGCCTCGCGGTGGTCGAAAGCCTCGGCAAGACCGCCTCGCCGGCGGAGGATTTCCCGGCCTTCATCGTCAACCGGATCCTGGTGCCGATGATCAACGAGGCCGTCTACACGCTCTACGAGGGCGTCGGCTCGGTGCAGTCGATCGACCAGGCGATGAAGCTCGGCGCCAACCACCCGATGGGGCCGTTCGAACTGGCCGATTTCATCGGGCTCGACACCTGCCTCGCGATCATGAACGTGCTCTATGACGGGCTCGCCGACACCAAGTACCGGCCCTGCCCGCTCTTGACGAAATACGTCGATGCCGGCTGGCTCGGGCGCAAGACCGGCCGCGGGTTCTACGATTACCGCGGCGAGACGCCGGTGCCGACGCGCTGAGGCAGGACCCGGGCGACCGCGCCGCGTGGCGCCGTGACACGCAGGCGCGCGCCCGCGTTCGAAGCCGCTGCGCAGCGGCTTCCCCAGCCCGACCGTCAGTCTTCCAGCGACAGGGTGTGTTCCCGGGCCCAGGCGATCCAGCCGCGCGGGTCGGAGGCGAGCCGCTCCATCTGCGCGGGCGTGAAGGGCGCGCCGATCACCGGGCCATGCGGCCGGTTGCAGACATGGACCACCTCGTGCAGCAGCATCGCCTGACGCATCGTCGCCGAGATCCGGTTGGCGATGTGGTAGGCGCGCGAGGATTCTGGCCGCGGAAATGGATCGGCACCACGGTCGCGCCGGGCGGCGGATCATCTGCGCGGTGAACACGTTCCACTCCGCCTCTTCGACCGGGCCGAAGGCCGTCTTCGAGGTGGCCACCACGCCGGAGGGAAACACGCAGACCAACCCGCCCGCCTTCAGGAGGTCCATCGCTTTCGCCCGCATCTCGACGCTTTTCTGCTGCGCGTCCTTGGCATGCGGGAACGGCACCGGGATCAGGAAGGACGAGGCGCCCTGGTCGAGCCCGGTCAGCACTTCGCGGGTGAGGATCTTGAAATCCGGCCGGACCGGGCGATCCGCTCGGCCATCACCATGCCGTCGACCAGCCGTGCGGGTGGTTGGCGACGACGCGATCACCGGTCCTTCCTTGGGGATGTTGTCGAACTGCGCTTTCGGAGTGGTGATCTCGATCCCCATCACGTCGAGCGCCATGCCCCAGAAGCGGATCCCCGGCGCCGCCGCGGCGTTCGTATTCGCGCACCATGCGGATGATCGAGATCTTGCCGGTCAGCCATTCCACGGCGCGGATGAAGAAGGACTGAAACCCGTTCTCGAAGGAATTGGCGTAGGTCAGGTCCCGCTTGTCATATCTCGGCGTGTCTGCCGTCGCCGCGCAGGTCGTCAGACCGGTGAGCGAGGCCATGGGTCAGAATCCTTCTCCGAACTTGTCGGCCACCAGAGCATCGAGCGCATCCATGAGCTTCTGGGCGTCGGGTCCGGAGGTCTCGACCTCGATCCGGGTGCCGTAGGAGGCCGCGAGCATCAACAGGCCCATGATGGAATCGCCCGGCGTTTCCATCCCGTCCTTGCCGACCCGGGCGTCTGCGTCGTACTGCTCCACGACCTCGACGAACTTGGCCGAGGCGCGGGCGTGCAGGCCCTTGTCGTTGACGATCTTCATCTGGCGCGACACCGTCTCGACCATGCTCAGTTTCTCCCCGGGCTTGCCGTCGATACAGTCGATATACTTGCGCCCCGCCGCCATCGCAGCCTTTGTCGCCGTATCGACGTCGCTGTCGCGGCTTTTTGCCAGTTTCACCAGCATCGGCAGGTTCGCCCCGTAGAGGATCTTGCGATCGCTCTCGGCGCAGGCGGGGAGCGACAGGTTGGAGGGCGACGAGCCGAACATGTCGACCACCACAACCACCCCGTCGCCGGTATCGACGGCGTCGGCCGCCTCGATGATCTCGGCGGCCTTGCGGGGCTTGTCGAAATCGGCCGCGATCGCGATGGCGCGGACCTGTTCGAGCGGACCCACGACATGCTCGACGGCCGCGAGATACTCCGCGGCCAGCCCGCCATGCGCGACGATCACGATCCCGATCACCCGGGTCTACCCCCCGTCTCTCCCTTTTCGGCGGCGCCCTGATGCAACGCGCTGTCGACTTCACGATGCCTAGTTGACACCTGCCAGCCAGCCGCCGCAAGGGTCTGCGAGAGGCTTTCTGCGAGTGCGACCGAACGGTGACGCCCGCCGGTGCAGCCGAACCCGATCGTCAGGTGCGACTTCCCTTCCTCGGCATAGGCCGGCATCAGGAAGGTGACGAGACCGCTCACCCGCCGGTAGAATTCCGCATAGCGCGGGTCGGCGGCGACATGGGCGGCGACCCTGGGATCGTGGCCGGTGAGCGGGCGCAGGCTCGGCACCCAGTGCGGGTTCTGCAGGAACCGCACGTCGAAGGCGAGGTCGAGCCCGCGCGGCATCCCGCGCTTGTAGGAAAAGCTCTGGACGGTGACGTGCAGCGCGCCCTTGCTGTCGATCCCGAGCCAGCGCTGGATCTCGGCCTTGAGGTCGTGGACGGTCAGGTCCGAGGTGTCGATCAGCACGTCGGCGCGGTCGCGCACCGGGGTCAAAAGGCCGATCTCGCGCTCGATGCCGCGGATCGGGCCCTCGTCACGGCTGAGCGGGTGACGGCGGCGGGTTTCGGAATAGCGCTGCGCGAGCACCTCGGCGCGGCAATCGAGGAACAGGAGCTCGACGTCCACCTCGGGATCGGCGACCAGCATGTCGACGGTCTCGACCATGGTCTCGGCCGAGAACCCCTGGGTGCGCACGTCGACGCCGAGCGCGAGCGGGCGGTCGTGCGGCTCGCCCTGGAGCAGCCGCGGGATCAGGCCCATCGGCAGGTTCTCGATGATCTCGTAGCCGAAATCCTCGAGCGCGCGGATGGCCGTCGTCCGCCCGGCACCGGAAGCCCCGGTCACCAGCACCACGTGCTGCGATGTGCCGTTCGCGTTTGCGCGCCGCGCCGCACCGGGTCCAGGTCCGGGCTGCGCCTTGTCGTCATCCGTCATGCCACCAACCGCCTTTCGACAGAGCGACTATGGACCCGGCAAAGTGCGGGCCGTCAACCCTCCTGATGTAACGGATGCGTTGATCTTCGACCGTACGGAATACGGGCTCCGGCAGGCGCGCGGTCTAGACCGCGCCCAAGTCGACGATCAGCCGCAGGGGGGCGCCGGCCACGTGGGCGACGGCAAGCAGCCCGACGCCGCGGGCCTCGATCACGCCGGCGAGCCTTTCCGGCGCATGAAGCCAGGGCCAGCCGCCCTGGGGCGCGATCCGGGTGCGGTCGTCGGCCACGAGGGCGCCGCCGAGGGCGATGAGCTGGAGCGCGAGGGCGGATTTGCCGCTGCCGGAGGGGCCTTCGATCAGCACCCCGAACCCGGCCTGGCCGGGACCGGCGCCAAGAGCGACGGCGCTCGCATGGCGGACGAGGGACGCGGCCTGGCCGGAATCGGAAGCGGTCACACGGGCAGGCCGACGACGAAGCGCGCGCCGAGCGGTTCGGAGGTCACGTCGGCATCGGTGGGCCGGATGTTCTCGGCCCAGATCACGCCGCCATGGGCTTCGACGATCTGCTTGGAGATCGCGAGGCCGAGGCCGGAGTTGTTGCCGAACTGCTTTTCGGGCCGCTGGCTGTAGAAGCGGTTGAAGATCTTGGTCAGCGCCTCTTCCGGGATGCCCGGACCGGTATCCTCGACCACGACCAGCACCCGGTTTTCACGCTGCCGGGCCCAGACCCGGATCGCGTCGCCCTCTTCGCAGAAGCTGATCGCGTTGGTGATGAGGTTGACGAAAACCTGCGCCAGCCGCGCTTCGAGACCGGTGATGACGATCGATTCCGAGGCGAGGTCAGTGATGAAATCGACGCCCTTCTGATGCGCCTCGCTGCCGAGGTACTCGGTCAGGTTGCGCAGCATCTTGATGAGGTCGAAGGCCTCTTCCTCTTCCTTCACCAGCTCGCTGTCGAGCCGCGAGGCGTTGGAGATGTCGCTCACCAGCCGGTCGAGGCGGCGCACGTCGTGCTCGATCACGTCGAGCAGCTTGTCGCGCTGCTCCTCCTTCTTGACGAAGCGGAGCGAACCGATGGCCGAACGCAGGGAGGCGAGCGGGTTCTTGATCTCGTGGGCGACGTCGGCGGCAAACTGTTCGTTGGCGTCGATCCGGTCGTAGAGCGCCGAGACCATGCCGCGCAGCGCCTTGGACAGCCGGCCGATCTCGTCGGGCCGCGCGGTGAGGTCGGGGATGCGGACGCGGCCCGGGTTGACCCGGCGCGAGTTCTTGTCGCGGCCGATCTCGGCGGCGGCGGCGAGGTCGGCGAGCGGGTTGGCGATGGTCGAGGCCAGCACCATGGAGAGCCCGATGGAGACGAGGATCGCGATGATGAACATCTGCAGGATCTGCTCGCGCTCGGCGCGCACAAGCTCGTCGACCAGCCCGCCCGGGCTCGACAGCGCGACGGCACCGATGACGGCGCCATCCACCATCAGCGGGGTTGCCGCCACATAGGCGCTTTCGCCGTAGGGCGCGCGGATATTGGCGATCCGGGTATTGCCGGCAAAGACGTCGCCCAGCAGCTCGCGCGCCTGCAACTCGGTGTCGTATTGCACCGGCCCGACGTTGCTGGTGGCGGCGATGAGCCCGGCGATCACGTCCCAGACCCGGCTGAGCCCGTCGGTGATGAGCGTGGCGCCCTGTTCGCGGGCGACCCCGATCACCGGCGGCAGCGGGGTGGTGCTGCGGCTGGCGGTCTTGCCGAGCAGCGCGCCGTCGGGACCGAAGACCATGACCGTACTGCCGTCACGGACCCGGATATCCTTGAGCGCGTCGGCGACGGTTTCACTGACCATCGCCTCGGGCACCGGGCCGCCCGGGGTGGACGGAACGCCCTGGTGCACCTCGAAAACGTCGGCGACGATCTCGACGGCCATGACCAGACCCTGTTCGCGCTGGTAGAGCAGGCTCTCGCGGAACGGGTTGAGGTAAAGGACCCCGCCGACAAGCACGACGAGGCCCAGAAGGTTGAAGATGATGATCTTGCGCGCGAGCGGCGAGCGGTTGAGGGCGATCAGAGAGCGACGTTTTCGGCCTTCGCGCAACTCGGCATCGACCGAGGACGGGGTTGTCACCCAGTCCTCGCCCAACACCACTTCGGTGTCCTTGCGCATGCCCTGTGTATCGCGCACCAAAGCGCCTCCGAACCTCTTCCCCCCCTGCGGCGCCGATACTACTCTTCGTTGTAGCGGTATCCAATGCCGTAGAGCGTTTCGATCGCCGAGAATTCATCGTCGACCATGCGCATCTTCTTGCGCAGGCGCTTGATGTGGCTGTCGATGGTCCGGTCGTCAACATAGACCTGGTCGTCATAGGCCACGTCCATCAGCTGGTCGCGGCTCTTGACGAAGCCGGGCCGCTGGGCGAGCGCCTGGAGCAGCAGGAACTCGGTGACGGTCAGCGACACGTCGAGCCCTTTCCAGGTCACCGCATGGCGCAGCGGATCCATCGTCAGATGGCCGCGCTGCATGACCTTGTTTTCCTCGGTCTCGGGCATCACCACGCCCTCGATCGCTTCCTGCCGGCGCAGCAGCGCCCGGATCCGCTCGACCAGCAGGCGCTGGCTGAACGGCTTCTTGACGTAGTCGTCCGCGCCCATGCGCAGGCCGAGCACCTCGTCGATCTCGTCGTCCTTCGAGGTCAGGAAGATCACCGGCATCGACGTCTTCTGACGGACCCGCTGCAAGAGGTCCATCCCGTCCATCCGCGGCATCTTGATGTCGAACACGGCCATGTCCGGTAAGCGCTTGTTGAATGCGTCCAGGGCGGCCTGGCCGTCATTGTAGGTTTCCACCTCGAAGCCTTCCGCTTCCAGGGTCATGGAGACCGACGTCAGGATGTTCCTGTCGTCGTCCACCAGGGCAATTCTCGACATACTGAGAAATCCTCTGCTCTTCGTTCTGTTTGCCTGTTTTGCCGGGCATACAATCCGCTTTGATCCACGGACGCAACCGGCAAGGCGATTCGGCGTCCACTGTGAGTCAAATAGGCACCACTAATGGCGAAATTACGGCATCGGTGTCGGATCGTTGACAGTGGTTGCGCAAACAAGCGGACTGTAGCGCTAACGCATTTTAAGAACGGTTCCATCTGTCAATACCCATGTTATAGCAAGCATAATGCCACTGCAGCAATGCGGGTGCAGCACCGCGCGAAACGATTTCGGGCGCGACCATATCGTTCTATACCGGCCGGTCTGGCGGCCCGCACAAGGAGCAACAAATGAGCAAAGGACGGGTGAACCCGGCATTCCACCTCAAGGATCAAGGCATCACCGATCTCGGTCACGTTGCCTACAACCTGAAGATGCCGGGGCTGATCCACGACGCGATGCGCGCCGACGAAGCCCATATGGGCAAGGGTGGCACGGTGCTGGTCTCGACCGGCAAGCACACCGGACGCTCGCCGCAGGACAAGTTCGTGGTCCGCACCCCCGACGTCGAGGACACCATCTGGTGGGAAAACAACAAGCCGATGGAGCCCGAGGCCTTCGACCGGCTCCATGCCGACATGCTCGAGCACATCAAGGGCCGCGATTTCTGGGTGCAGGACCTCTACGGCGGCGCCGACCCGGCCTACCGGCTCAATGTCCGGATGGTCACCGAGCTCGCCTGGCATGCGCTGTTCATCCGCCACATGCTGCGCCGCCCGCCGCGCGAGGAACTTGACGATTTCGTGGCCGAGTTCACGATCATCAACAGCCCGTCGTTCAAGGCCGACCCGAAGAAACACGGCTGCCGCAGCGAAACCGTGATCGCGATCAACTTCGAGAAGAAGCTGGTGCTGATCGGCGGCACCGAATACGCGGGCGAGAACAAGAAGGCGGTGTTCACGCTGCTCAACTACCTGCTGCCGGACCAGGGCGTGATGCCGATGCACTGCTCGGCCAACCATGCGCCGCACAACCCGGTCGACACCGCGATCTTCTTCGGCCTCTCCGGCACCGGCAAGACCACGCTTTCGGCCGACCCGACGCGGATCCTGATCGGCGACGACGAGCATGGCTGGTCGGACCGCGGCACCTTCAACTTCGAGGGCGGCTGCTACGCCAAGACGATCGACCTGTCGCCGACCGCGGAGCCCGAGATCTACAAGACCACGACGATGTTCGGCACGGTGATCGAGAACATGGTCTGGGACGAGGAAACGCTAGAGCTCGACTTCCACGACGACAGCCTCACCCCCAACATGCGCTGCGCCTACCCGCTGCACTATATCTCCAACGCCTCCGAGACGGCGCTGGGCGGGCATCCGAAGAACATCATCATGCTCACCGCCGACGCCTTCGGGGTGATGCCGCCGATCGCGCGGCTGACGCCGGCGCAGGCGATGTACCACTTCCTGTCGGGCTTCACCGCCAAGGTGGCCGGAACCGAGCGCGGCGTCACCGAGCCGGAACCGAGCTTCTCGACCTGCTTCGGCGCGCCGTTCATGCCGCGCCGGCCGGAAGTCTACGGGCACCTCCTGCGCGAGAAGATCGCCAAACACGGCGCCACCTGCTGGCTGGTCAACACCGGCTGGACCGGCGGCCCCTACGGCGAAGGCAGCCGGATGCCGATCAAGGAAACCCGCCGGCTGCTCACCGCGGCGCTCGACGGCTCGCTGCACGACGCCAAGTTCCGCAAGGATGCGAATTTCGGCTTCGAAGTGCCGTTGCAGGTGCACGACGTGCCCGAGGTGCTGCTCGACCCGCGCCGCACCTGGAACGACCACGCCGCCTACGACGCCCAGGCCCAGAAGCTGGTGAAGATGTTCGCGAAGAACTTCGAGCAATATGTGCCCTATGTCGACGACGACGTGAAAGCGATCATGCTCGGCAAGGACGACTGAGCCTGCCGCTCGGATCCTGCACGACGCCCCGGCCGTCAGGCCGGGGCGTTTTCGGTTGCCCGCCCGGCGACGGGCGCGGACGGGCACGAGACCGGACCAGGAAGCGGAGCGCGGGGACATGAGCCTGCGGCGGCGCAATCGCGGCCTCGAGACGCTGTACGGCTTCGCCCTCTCGGCACTGGCCCTCACGATCTCCATGGAGCTGACCGACCCGGCCTGGGCCGCGACCAGCCTCGCCGAGAGGCTCGCGGCACCGGTCCTGTTGCCGATCCTCACCCTGTTCGGATTGGCCATGAGCGGCTGGACACTCGCCGCCCTGTTCGGCCTGGTCGTCTATGGCACCGTGGTCTTGCTGTTTCTTCCCGGCCCATGGCTCAGGTTCGCACTCGCTGCCGGCTTCCTTGCCTGGCAGCTCCTTGGCGGGTATTGGGCCGGCGCGATCGCCTCGGTCTGACCGCGGTCTGACCGAAGTCTGACCGAAGTCTGCCAAGGGGTCGCCCCGCTCAGCCCATCAGCCCGCGCCGCACGAGGTTGAGCCCGGCCACTGCCAGCACCACCAGCATCGCCCGGCGAAAGGTGGCCTGCGGCATCCTTGTGTGCAGCTGCGCCCCCACCCAGAGACCGATCAGCGCCGGCACCAGCGCCGCCACCGAGAGCGGCAGGGTCGCGCGGTTGAGCACGCCCGATTGCAGATGCGCGCTCACCAGCGCCACCGCGCCGATGCCGTAGATCACCCCCTGGGCGCGGATCGCCTCGCGTTTCTCCGCGTCGATCGCCACCAGATAGGCCACCAGCGGCGGTCCCCAGACCGCCGACAGCCCGCCGACGAAGCCGGCGACGCCGCCGAGCATCAACTCGTCGCGCAGCCGGGTCTCGGGGTTGAGATGCAGCCGCCAGCCGCCGAGCTGGAACAGCGCGAAAGCGACGATCGGCACGCCGATGACCAGAAACAGCACCCGGTCGGGGATGAGCGTCACCAGCTGCGCCGAGGACACGAGGAAGACCAGCATCATCGCGATGAAGATCCAGTACCGCCGCGCGACCGCCCCCGCCACGCCCAGCCCGTCGCCGAAGCTCTGGACGAGGTTCGCGACCAGGGTGGGCAGGAGCAATGCTGCAAGTGCAATCTCCGGCGGCATCAGCGAGCCCAGCCCGGAGATCATGATCATCGGCATGGCGAAGCCGACGGCGCCCTTTACGAAGCCCGCCAGAAAAGTGATTCCCACCGCTGCGCACAACAGGCCCAGCGGCATTTCCGCCATGATTCCGAGCATATCGCCCTTGCGTGTTCCTATCCCCACTTCGTTCATAACGCCTTTGGACCTGAGGGAAAAACGCTTTCGGGGCGGTTACATTCGTGCCCCCGGAATGCCGTCCGCGAATTTTAATTGCGCTGCAACTGCAAAATACCTATCACGGGGGCGACGCATCCGGAGGCTGGCGCCGACCGGAACAGACCGCACCAGACACGCACCAGACACGCACCGGACGGGTGACACGCAGCCGCCAGGCAGGTGCACAAGAGGAGCCCGGACCAGACCATGCCCAAGGACACGCCCATGCAAGCGCCCCTTCTCGACGATCTTCTCGCCCTCACCCGCGACGCCATCGCGCCGGCCGAAAAGGTGCTCGCCACCGCCACGAACCGGGTGCGCGCGGCCGTCAGCGAAGACGGCAAGGTCTCGGGCGCGAAGCTCGAAGAGCAGCAGTCGGCCGCCCATGCGCTCGCCTGGCTCGCGACCTATGTCGAGGCGCTGCGGCAGATGCAGAAATGGGCGGACGGGCTCGAGGCCGCCGGCCGCTTCGGCGAGATGGAGCGTCTGATCCTCCAGATCGCTTTCGGCGAGTACCTGTGGCAGATCCAGGGCGGCATCCCGATGAGCCAGAACGAGACCGCCAAGCTCGTCGACATGTTCGTCGAGCCGCAGGAGATCGGCGCGCTGATGACGCCCGCGGTGATGACGCTGGCGACCAAAGGCAACAGCTCCGCCGCCCGCGCCCGCCTCGTGGCGCTGATGCGCGACAATGCCGGCCACGCCACCTTCGGCGCCACCGGGCTCGACGAAGAGCTGGAGATGATCCGCGAACAGTTCCGCCGCTATGCCGACGACCGGGTGGTGCCGAACGCGCATGAAGTGGCACCTCAAGGACAGCTGATCCCGATGGAGATCATCGAGGAGCTGGCCGAGATGGGCGTGTTCGGCCTCACCATCCCCGAGGAATTCGGGGGCCTGGGCATGTCCAAGGCGTCGATGGTGGTGGTCTCCGGGCTCTCGCGCGGCTATATCGGCGTCGGTAGCCTGGGCACGCGGTCCGAGATCGCCGCCGAGCTGATCCTCGCCGGGGGACCGACGAACAGAAGGAACACTGGCTGCCGAAGATCGCCGCCGCCGAAGTGCTGCCCACCGCCGTCTTCACCGAGCCCAACACCGGCTCCGACCTCGGCAGCCTGCGCACCCGCGCGGTCAAGGACGGCGACGACTACGTGGTGACCGGCAACAAGACCTGGATCACCCACGCCGCCCGCGCCTCGGTGATGACGCTGCTCGCGCGCACCGACCCCGAGACCAAGGATCACCGCGGCCTCAGCATGTTCATCGCCGAAAAGCAGCCGGGCACCGAGACCGAGGATTTCCCGACCGCGGGCATGACCGGCGGCGAGATCGAGGTGCTGGGCTACCGCGGCATGAAGGAATACGAACTCGCCTTCGACGGCTTCCGCGTGCCCGCCGCCAACCTCCTTGGCGGCGAAGAGAACCAGGGCTTCAAGCAGCTGATGAAGACCTTCGAAGCCGCCCGCATCCAGACCGCCGCCCGCGCCATCGGCGTCGCCCAGAACGCGCTGGAAGTCGGCATGCAATATGCCGAGGACCGCAAGCAGTTCGGAAGCGCGCTCATCAATTTCCCCCGCGTCGCCGGCAAGCTCGCGATGATGGCGGTCGAGATCATGGTGGCGCGTCAGCTCACCTATTTCTCGGCCTGGGAAAAGGACCACGACCAGCGCTGCGACCTCGAAGCGGGCATGGCCAAGCTGCTCGGCGCCCGCGTCGCCTGGGCGTCTGCCGACAACGCGCTGCAGATCCACGGCGGCAACGGCTTCGCGCTCGAATACCAGATCAGCCGGATCCTTTGCGACGCCCGGATCCTCCAACATCTTCGAGGGCGCGGCCGAGATCCAGGCGCAGGTGATCGCACGGCGTCTGCTCGGGTGACGATGTCAGGCGGTGTCCGGGGACACCGCCCTCGGCCGCAAGTGATCGCAAGGCGTCTGCTGGGCTGACCCGGGAGGCCGGCGGGACGGCCACGCGCCCGCTTGCCGGCGCCCGCGTCCTGGCGTATCCAGCGCTCCGCGGCCGGGCTCGGCCGCGCATCGTCATGGAGACACCGATGACCCGTTCCTGCCTCGCCGCCGCCGCCGTCGCACTGACCCTGTCCGCCTGTTCCGGCGCCGCGCCGGTGACCCCTGGCGGCAACGTCCTGCCCGCGGCGGAAAGCTACCAGGACCAGACCTGGGAACTCGAACTGGTCGATGGTGCGGTGTTTTCGGCCCGGCCGGTGCGCGCCACCGCCGAGTTCTCGCGCAACGGCTACGCCTTCAACGGCCCCTGCAACAGCCGATCGGGCAATTACATGCTCGGCTCCGCCGGCATGCTGGTGCTGACCCCGGGCGAAAAGACCGAGATGGCCTGCGCCGATCCGGCCGACGCGCGGTTCTTTGCCCTCGTCGACGCCGTGACCGAGCTGCGCGTCACCCGCGCCGGGCTCCTGCTGGTCACCGCCGACGGCCGCCAGCTCGCCTTCCGGCCCTATTCCTGAGGCGGGCCGCCTGCGGCCACGCTTGCGGGACGGGTGGGAACGGCCTAGACAGGCCATACGAAATCGTATGGGGGGCTGCCATGCCCAAGACCGCGCCCAACAGCAAGGCGGCGACCAGGTCGCGCCTGAGCCCGGACGACTGGCGCGCCGCCGGTCTGGCCGCGCTGGAAGCGTCGGGGCCGTCCGCCCTTGCCGCCGAACCGCTGGCCCGGGCGCTCGGCACGACCAAGGGCAGTTTCTACTGGCATTTCAAGGATGTGCCCGCCTTCCGGCTCTCCGTGGCCGAGGCCTGGGCCGAGCGCGCCAGGGCCGCCGTCGCGGCGGCACCAGACGATATGCCGCATGCCGACCGGCTCCTGCGCCTGTCGCATCCCGATCCGGCCGAGGCCCCGATGCGCGCCTGGGCGCGGCAGCAGCCCGAAGTGTCCGCGATCGTTGCGGCGGTCGATGCCGACCGGCGCCGGGCGCTGTCGCAGACGCTCGCCGATCTCGGCCTCACCAACCCGGAGTTCGCCCAGATCGTCCAGGCCGCGGTGATCGGTCTGGAAACGCTCGGCGATACCGCGCCGCTCTCCACCCTGCTCGCCGCGATCCTCGCGCTGCAGGAGGCGTAGGCCCTACGCCCGGCGGCGGGTGAGACGATCCACCAGCCGCGCCCGTGCCTCCGGCAGCGGCCTGTCGCCGAGCGCGTGGGCGAGGCCGTGGGTGAGGAAATGCCCCGTCGTCCCCAGCCCCTCGCCGATCCCGGCAAGGTCGGGCGTGACCACGCCGAGCAGTTCCGGCGGCAGGGGCAGCAGACGGTCCGCCCAGTCGCCGGCGCCCGATCCGCTCACCGCCCGGCCGGTCCGCGGGCTGACATAGACCAGGTCGTCCGGGGCGCCGGTGACCGCGCAGCGGCTGAGGTCGAGCCCGTAGCCCAGCGCCTCGAGCAGCGCGAGTTCCCATTGCAGGTAGGCCACCGGCCAGGCCTCGGACTGGCCGAGCAGGTCCAGCATCGCCTCGGTGGCGGCGTGCAGCCGCGGATGCGGCTCGCGCTCCGGCAGCGCGAAGAGCAGGAGCGCGGTGATCGCGTTCAGCGCCGCCAGCGCGTCGCGGTCGCCGAACAGCGCCGCACTGCGGGACTTCGACAGCTCGACCGTGAAGGCGCCCAGATGCTCTTCCAGCCGCGCGCGCCAGACGAGGTCCAGCCGCGCCCCCGGCTGCAGCACCGGGGCGAGTTTGCGCGAAGTGCCGCCGCGCACCACGCCGGCGTGGCGGCCGCGCTCGGGCGTGAACACGTCGATGATCGCCGAGGTCTCGCCGTGTTTGCGCACGCTCAGGAGGATGCCCTGGTCACGCCAGTCCATGCGCTACGCCGTTCGTTCCGCGCGCCGCAGCCACGGGCGGGCAACGCGATTTCGAAATCGCGTCGCAAGCGCCTTCGAAGGCACTTTTTCAAGGCGTTTCGAAACGCCTTCGCCGCTCATGTGTCGAGCCCCGGCTGGTCGAGCAGGTGCCGGCCGCGGGCGTCTTCCACCTCGATCACCCAGAGATCCGGGTAGAAGCCGCGCTGCCGGCCGATCGTCGCGTCGACCTCGCGCTCGGCGCCTTCGGCCAGCACATCCCAGCGCCTTGTGCCGGTCATCAGGTCCACCACCCGGTGAAAGGCCTGCGCCCGGCCGTCGAGCGTGGCCAGTTTCACCACCACCGCGCCGGCGGTGTCGTCGCCCCGGGCCACGACGTAGACCGGGATGCCCTCGGCCTGGAGCCGGGCGAGATAGGCGCCCACCCAGATCCCCGAGGCCAGCCGGCTCACCCGTTGCCGTCCTTGAAGTCGAGCCCCATTTCCGAGTAGCGTTCGGCCTCTTCCAGCCAGCCCGGCCGCACCTTGACCTGCAGGAACAGGTGCACCTTGCGGCCGAGAAATTCCTCGAGCTCCGCCCGCGCCGCCTGGCTCACCGCCTTGATGGTCTCGCCCTTCCTGCCGAGCACGATCCCTTTGTGGCCGTCGCGGGCGACGTAGATCAGCTGGTCGATCCGGGCCGAGCCGTCGGGCCGCTCCTCCCAGTTCTCGGTCTCGACGGTGAGCTGGTAGGGCAGCTCCTGGTGCAGCCGCAGGGTGAGCTTCTCGCGGGTGATCTCGGCGGCGATCATGTAGAGCGGCAGATCGGCGATCTGGTCTTCTGGGTAGAGCCAGGGCCCCTCGGGCATTTCGTCCGCGAGCCATTCGCGCAGGTCGTCGACGCCGTGGCCTTTCTCGGCCGAGATCATGAAGGTCTTTGCGAAGTCGAAGCGGTCGTTCATCTTGGCCGACAGCGCCAAGAGCTCTTCCGCCTTGACCCGGTCGATCTTGTTGATCGCCAGCGCCACCTTGCGCCCTTTCCCACGTCGGCCAGGCCTTCGAGGATGCGCTCGACGCCTGCGGTCAGCCCGCGGTGCGCCTCGATCAGCAGCACCACAAGGTCGGCATCCGCCGCCCCGCCCCAGGCGGCCGCGACCATGGCCCGGTCGAGGCGGCGCTTGGGCTGGAACAGCCCGGGCGTGTCGACGAAGACGATCTGGGTCTCGCCCTCGATGGCGACGCCGCGGATCCGGGCCCGCGTCGTCTGCACCTTGTGGGTGACGATCGACACCTTGGCGCCGACCATCCGGTTGGTCAGGGTCGACTTGCCGGCATTCGGTTCGCCGATCAGGGCCACGAAACCCGCGCGTGTTGTCATCTGGTCGTTCCCTTTACCACCCGGCGCCTGCATCGTCCGGCCCGGTCTCGGACCGGCCAGGCCTCCGTCCGGCCTGCGGCATAGCCGATATCACCGCGGGCCGCCAGCGCCATGCATGAGCGCATCGGTGACCTGCGCGACCAGATCTTCGAGCGTGTCGGTCCCCTGCAGCCGGAGCACCGGGGCGGTCTGCTGTATAAGCCAGGTTTCGTGCATCACCCGGCTGCGGCCGGTGAAATGCGGATCGTCGTATTGTCCGGCCCAGGCGATGAACTCGCTATGGATCCGCTCCATGTCGCCGCCGGGTCCGATCCGCGTCCCGAACCAGGCCCGTTCGCGGCGCCGGAGCCGTTCGATCCGCTGCTCTTTCGACACGGTGAGAAAGACGATCAGGTCGGCGCCCTGGATCGCCGGGTCGCCCCAACCGCAGAGCGAGCCCGCGAGCACCCAGCCGCCGGGGCCCTGCTCGGCTTTCAACACCTCCAGGCGCTCGGGGACCGGGCGCTTGGTGGTGAACCGCGGATTGGTCGGCATCCAATAGGCATCGTCGGTATCGACGAAGGGGACCGCGAACCGCTCCGCCAGCGCGAGGCCGAGGGTCGACACCCCGGTGCCGGAGGCGCCGGTGATATGGATGCGCGGTTCTTTCATCGGGCCGGGCATGGAGGAGCTCCGGGGTTTGATGTCCCGTTGACGGAGTATGAGGGGGTTTTCCACAGGTGCAAGGGGCCCCGTGTCCGCCCGCGCCGGGTGCGGTTTTACGGTCGCGCCTGCGCTGCCGGTGGCCGCAACCGTGCGTCCCCCGGCCGTCGCCCCGGGGAAAGCTGCGGACAGCGGCCAAGGGGCAGCGCGGCTCAGAACAGCTTCGGCGGCGCGCCCCTGACCTGGCCGCGCTGGGTGACGCCGTAGCGCAGGCTGTCGCCGATCCGGTTGGCAAGCGCCATGATGCTGTCGGCCTGGGTGGGCGTGAGCAGCTCGCGGGCGGTCGCCTCGAACAGCTCCAGCCAGGCCGAGAACATGCCCGGCATCACCTCCGGGTTCGCCACATGCACCTGCATCGGGCTGCCGTCGTAGCTCTTGTCGATGCCGATGGCGTTGCGCCAGAAGGCAGCGATGCGCGCCTCGTGCGCCCGCCATTCCGGCCCGTCCTCGGCCGCGATGGCCCGGGCAAAGACCGGCCCCAGCATCGGGTGCGCCCGGATGCGCTCGTAGAAGACGGCGACCAGCCGGTCGATGTCCTCGGGCGCGATCTCGAACTTCTGCAGCGGGTTCTGGGCGGTCATGGCGGCTCCGGATGCGGCGATCGGTACAGGCTAGCCGCGCCGGCGAGGCGGCTCAACGGATGAATTGCCGCGCCCCCTGCCCCGGTCTCCGCCCGGGCCCGGCAGCAGCGCGAAGACCCCGGTGCCGACGATCAGCGCCATGCCGGCGATGGTCCAGCCGTCGAGCCTTTCGCCGAACAGCAGCACCGCAAAGAGCAAAGCGAAGAGCAGGCGGGTGTAGCGAAACGGGGTCACCACCGCGACCTCGCCGGTGCGCATCGCCTGGGTCAGCGCCTGGTAGGCGGTGACCCCGAACAGGCCAGTGAGCGCGAGACGCGCGGCCTCGGAGAGGGTCGGCAGGCGGAACGGTCCCTCGTCGAACCCGATGAGGATCAGACCTGCCGCGGTGACGACGAGGAAACCGAGGACCCCGAGCTGGCGCGCGGTCACGCTGGGCGGGCTCGCGCGCGTCGCGAGGTCGCGCCCGGCAAAGCCGAAGGTGGCGGCGACCGCGAAGAGCGCGGTGGCGTCGAAGGCGGCGGGCGTCGGCCGGATCACCATCAGCACGCCCACGAAGCCGAGGCCGACCGCGATCCAGCGGACCGGCGCCACCCGCGTGCCGAAGAACAGCGCGGCGCCAGCAATGACCACGAGCGGGGTCGCCTGCAGGATCGCCGAGGTCGTCGCCAGCGGCGCATAGGCGAGCGCGAGGGCGAAGAACAGCCGGCCGGCGATCTCGATCCCGGAGCGCAGCAGCAGCCGCGGGCGCCGCATTTCGGGCACCAGAACGCGCTCGCCGGCAAGGAGCGACCAGGCGCTGAAGAGCGCGAGCCCGGTGAGACCGAAGAGGAAGGTGCCGACGCCCGGTTGCAGCGTGCGGGTGACCGACTTGAACAGCGCATCCTCGACGGCGAAAGCGGCCATCGCCAGGATCATGAACAGGCTTCCCCGAAGGTTGTCGGAGACTTTGTCGGAGGGGGTGCCGGACGGGATGTCGGGCAGCGGCGCGCGGCTCACGCGTCCTCGACCATGTCGAGCAGCGCTTTCGCCGCCGCCTGTTCGGCCGCGCGTTTCGACGCGGCGGAGGCGGTGGCCGCGGTGCCGTTGTCGAGCCGTGCCTCGATGGTGAAGGTCGGTGCATGGTCAGGACCGCTGCGGGCGGTTTCGGTATAGGCGGGCGGGGTCATGCCGCGCGCCTGGGCCCATTCCTGCAGCGCCGTCTTGGGGTCGCGGGCATCGGCCTCGACGCTGTCGATCCGCGCGCCCCAGAGCCGCAGCACCATGTCGCGGGCGGCGTCGAAACCGGCATCGAGATAGACCGCCGCGATCACCGCTTCCATCGCGTCGCCGAGCAGCGCCTGCTTGCGCCGGCCGCCCGACATCATCTCGGAGCGTCCGAGTTTGAGCACCGCGCCGAGATCGACCGCGCGGGCCACCTCGGCGCAGGTCTCCTTGCGCACCAGCGCGTTGAACCGCGGCGCCAGCTGGCCCTCGGTCGCGCCGCGGTCGGAGGCCAGCAGCGCTTCCGCCATCACCAGCCCGAGCACCCGGTCGCCGAGAAACTCGAGCCGCTGGTTGTCGGGCCGGGTATCGGAGCCGATCGAGCCATGTGTGAGCGCGCGCA
>JAWKXC010000017.1:0-94030 GCA_041397205.1 Paracoccaceae bacterium | reverse complement strand
TGCGCCGCGACCGGCGCCGACTGGACGATGAGGCCAAAGGCCAGAAACGACAGAATCACCCTCATGAGAGGTCCCCCACCTGCGCGGCCGATCCTTTGCCCCGGACCGGGATCCGCGAATCCCTGCTGAAACGGGCCGGGTCACCCGCCGGCCGCGCACCGGAATGTAGCAGCGCCTGCGAAAGGCGCAACGTCCGGAGCCGCGCAAGGCGGCTCGCACGGACACATTCGGTTCGAAATGTGATCTTCAGAACGGGAACAATGGCGAACACCGCCCCAATCTTGCCACAATTCGACTCTGCGCTTGTGGGAATAATACAAGAACCGCACGAGATCTTGTGTTCCGGTTGTTGACGGATCGCAAACAGCCTGTTTTTCGCCACATTTCGAACATTTTCCATCTTTTAACGAATCGGATTGCGGCATAGGCCTATCCGGGCCTGGGGGGGCATCAAGGGTATGAGCGGAGTGCATGGGGTACACATCCGACATAACCGTCCGTTCGCTGGAGCGAACAGACGAGTCCCACTGGCGGCGCCTGTGGTCGGCCTATCTTCGGTTCTACGGAACGGAAGTCGCGGAAGAGGTCTATGCAACCACCTTTTCCCGCCTTCTCGATCCGAACGAGCCGCAGTGGGGGCTGATGGCCGACCGTAACGGCGCGCCGGTGGGGCTCGTCCACTACATCTTCCACCGTCACAACTGGCGGATCGAAGACGCCTGCTACCTGCAGGATCTCTATGCCGACGAAGCCGCGCGGGGGTGCGGTGTCGGGCGTGCGTTGATCGAGGCCGTCTACGCGGCCGCCGACGCGCAAGGGGCGCCCGGCGTCTACTGGTTGACCCAGGAGTTAAACCACGAGGCGCGCCGGCTGTACGACAGGGTCGGGGAACCGACGCCGTTCATCAAGTATCAGCGGGGGCAGATACAGTGAACTTTTTCAGAATGGTGATCGTGGGGGCGATCACGGTCCTGGGGCTGGCAAGCTGCGGGGCGACGGGCACGGTGGACGTGGAGAGCATGCCGAGCGTGGCATCGCGAAACCAGGTGCTGCCCACCGACCTGCCGCCGATGAAAGCGTTTGCGGGATCCAGGGCAGACGGGCCGTCGCGGCCGAACAGCGAGATAGCGGGCGACTTCCTCGACCTCGCCTTCCAACTCGAATCGGGGCGCACCCTTCCGGTGCTGTCCCGGTTCGAGGGGCCTGTCACGCTGGCACTCCGGGGGGACGTGCCAGGGTCGATGCGGGCCGATCTCGATCGTTTGGTAGCGCGGCTCAGAACCGAGGCGGGGATCGACATCCGTGTGGGGACGGATGTCGGCCCCGCCTCGACTGAACAGGCTTCGATCACCGTCGAGGTGATCCGCAAGAGCGAGTTGCAGCGCGTGGTCCCGCAGGCCGCCTGTTTCGTCGCGCCCAACGTCTCGTCCTGGGCCGAGTACAAGCGCGCGCGCACCACCGCGCGCACCGACTGGACCCGGCTGACCACCCGCGAGCAAATGGCCGTCTTCCTGCCCGGCGACGTCAGCCCGCAGGAAATCCGCGATTGCCTGCACGAGGAGATCGCCCAGGCGCTCGGGCCGGTCAACGACCTCTACCGGCTGCCCGACAGCGTCTTCAACGACGACAATTTCCACACCGTTCTGACCGGCTTCGACATGCTGGTCCTGCGCGCCTTCTATGCGCCGGAACTCAGCTCGGGCATGACCCGCGGCGAGGTCGCCGCGCGGCTCCCGGCCCTGCTCGCCCGGCTGAACCCGGCCGGCGGCGCCGGCACCTTTACCGCCCCCACGCCCACGCCCGTCGCCTGGAAAACCGCGATCGAAACCGCGCTCTCCGGCACCGGCGAGCCGACCGACCGGCGCGTCGCGGCCAGCCGCGCCGTCGAGGTCGCCCGCAATGAGGGCTGGCACGACACAAGGCTCGCGTTCTCGCTCTTCGCGCTCGGCCGGCTCAACCTCGGGGTCAATTCCGACATCGCGCTCGCCGCCTTCCGCGAGGCCGAACGGATCTACGGCGCCGCCCCGGCCACGCATCTGCAGGCCGCCCACATGGGCGTGCAGCTGGCCGCCCACGCGCTGTCGATGGGCAACGCCGCGACCGCCATCGCCATCGCCGACAGCCACATGGCGCCGGTGATGCAGGCCGAGAACGCAGCGCTCCTGGCGACGCTCCTGATGATCAAGGCCGAGGCGCTCGAGCTCCAGGGGCGCGACGCTGAGGCGCAGTTGGTGCGCCTCGACAGCCTCGGCTGGGCACGGTATGGCTTCGGTTCGGATGCCGAGGTCGGCGCGCGGCTCGCGGAAATCGCCGCCATCGCACCTCGGGTGAGAAGCTGAACGGAGCGTCGCCGCGCTCCGCCAACCGGAGCAGATGCCTCATGATCGTCGCGGCCTTCGCACTTGTCGGCGCCCTGATCGGCGGCTTCACCGCCAAACGGCGCGGTGGCCGCGGGCTCGACATCGCGCAATACGCGGGCTCCTACGCGCTGGCCTTCGGCATCATCGGGCTGTTCATCACCGTATTCCTGACCCGGTGACCCCCGCGCCGGCGCTGCCGGGTCCGCCGGGGGTTTCCGCCGCCCCTGCCCGCGCGTAATCTGACCCGGACGCCGTCGCGCGGCCCCTGCCGCTGCGGCACCGCGCGCCGCACCGATCCCCGCTGGAGCCAGCCCCGCCCATGTTCCTGCCCTTCTTCGCCCAGCTCCGCGCTCATCGCGTACCGGTCTCCCTGCGCGAATACCTTGCCTTTCTCGAGGGCATGAGCGCCGGGCTCGTCACCTACGACGTCGAGGGGTTCTACTACCTCGCCCGCACCGCCATGGTGAAGGACGAGCGCAATATCGACCGCTTCGACCAGGCCTTCGCCGCCGCCTTCCAGGGGCTCGAGACGATCTCGATCGACGAGGTGCTGGAGGCCGTCGACCTCCCCGCCGACTGGCTCAGGAAGCTCGCCGAGAAACACCTCAGCCGTGAGGAGATGGCCGAGATCGAGGCGCTCGGCGGCTTCGACAAGCTGATGGAAACGCTGAAACAGCGGCTCGCCGAACAGAAGGGGCGCCACCAGGGCGGGTCGAAATGGATCGGCACCGCCGGCACCTCGCCCTTCGGCGCCTATGGCTACAACCCCGAGGGCGTGCGGATCGGCCAGGACGAAAGCCGCCACCGCCGCGCGGTCAAGGTCTGGGACCGGCGCGAGTTTCGCAACCTCGACGACAGCGTCGAGATCGGCACCCGCAACATCAAGGTCGCGCTCAAGCGCCTGCGCCGCTGGGCCCGCGACGGGGCGGCGGAGGAGCTCGATCTCGACGGCACCATTCGGGCGACCGCCGAGCACGGCTATCTCGACGTCAAGACGCGGCCCGAGCGCCGCAACGCGGTCAAGGTGCTGCTGTTTCTCGACGCCGGCGGCTCGATGGACCCGCATGTGAAGGTCGTCGAGGAGCTGTTCTCGGCCGCCCGCGCCGAGTTCAAGCACCTCGAATACTACTACTTCCACAACTGCCTCTACGAGGGCCTCTGGCGCGACAACCGCCGGCGCTGGACCGAACAGGTGCCGACCCACGAAGTGCTCAACACCTACGGGCCCGATTACAAGGCGATCTTCGTCGGCGACGCCTCGATGAGCCCCTACGAGCTGGTCCTGCCGGGCGGCGCGAACGAGCACTGGAACCCGGAAGCGGGCCAGGTCTGGCTGGCCCGCGCCCGCGCCTGGCCGCAGCACCTGTGGATCAACCCGGTGCCCGAGGCGCATTGAAATGGACCCAGACCATCGCCATGGTCGCGGACATCTTCGAAGGCCGGATGGTGCCGATGACCCTCGACGGGATCGACCGGGGATGCGCGAACTCGGCCGGTAGCGCCCGGGTCCGTCCGGGCGACGCGACCGCGCGGTCGCGTCACGCCGCCGCACGGCGGCGTCCTGCGCCCAAGCCGGATGTCGGACCCGACGGAAAGGCGCGCACCGGCACGGCCCGGGCCAAGACCGCCTTTCGAAAGGCGGTACGCGGTTTCGAAACCGCGTCGCCCTACCCTTTCGATTTGCCCTTGCCCTTCTCGATGTGCTTGCGCAGCCGCGAGGGCGTGCCCCAGTTCTTCTTGTCCTTGTAGGGGTTCTTGTCCGCCTGCGAGCGCATGAACAGCCGGATCGGCGTGCCCGGCATGTCGAAATCGTCCCGGAGCCCGTTCACGAGGTAGCGGCTGTAGCTGTCGGGCAGCTTGTCGGGGTGCGAGCACATCACCACGAAGGCCGGCGGCCGGGCCTTCACCTGGGTCATGTAGCGCAGCCGGATCCGGCGTCCGCCCGGCGCGGGCGGCGGATGCGACGAGATCATGCCTTCGAGCCAGCGGTTGAGCTTCGCCGTCGACACCCTCGTGTTCCAGACGCGGTGCGCCTTCATCACCGCGTCGCGCAGCCGGTCGAGCCCGCGGCCGGTCTTGGCCGAGACCGTGACCAGCGGCGCGCCGCGGAGCTGCGGCAGCAGCCGCTCGAAGGCCTCGCGCAACTCCGCGAGTTTCTCCTGCTTGTGCGCCTCGGCGTCCCACTTGTTGACCGCGACCACCACCGCCCGGCCCTCGCGCTCGGCGAGATCGGCAATCCGCAGGTCCTGGCTTTCGAAGGGGATCGCCGCATCGAGCAGCACGATCACCACCTCGGCGAATTTCACCGCCCGGAGCCCGTCGGCCACCGAGAGCTTTTCGAGCTTCTCGTTGACCTTGGCCTTGCGCCGCATCCCGGCGGTGTCGAAGATCCGGGTCGGCGTGCCGTCCCAGTCGAACCCGAGCGAGATCGCGTCGCGGGTGATGCCGGCCTCGGGGCCGGTGAGCAGCCGTTCCTCGCCGATGAGCGCATTCACCAGCGTCGACTTGCCGGCATTGGGGCGCCCGACCACCGCCACCTGCAGGGGCCGCGCTTCGCTCGGCAGCCAGTCGGCGGCGGTCTCGACGTCTTCGGCACCGTCATCTTCCGGCAGGACCACGTCGGTGACCGGCTCCGCCTCGGCCACCGCCTCGGCCTTGGCCGCCGCCGCTTCGGCCACCGGCATCAGCGCCGCCGCCAGCTCGCCCATCCCCTCGCCATGTTCCGCCGAGAGCCGGATCGGCTCGCCGAGCCCGAGCGACCAGGCGTCGATCAGACCCGCCTCGCCGGCGTTGCCCTCGGCCTTGTTGGCGGCGAGAATGACGTGCGCGTTGCGCTTCCTCAGGATGTCGGCAAAGACCTCGTCGGCCGGCAGCACGCCGGCGCGGGCGTCGATCACGAACAGGCAGGCATCGGCCATCTCGACCGCCCGCTCGGTGAGCTTGCGCATCCGCCCCTGCAGGCTGTCGTCAGCCGCCTCTTCGAGACCGGCGCTGTCGATCACCGTGAACCGCATGAGGCCGAGCCGGGCCGCGCCCTCGCGCAGGTCGCGGGTCACCCCGGGCTGGTCGTCGACCAGCGCGAGTTTCTTGCCGACCAGGCGGTTGAACAGGGTCGACTTGCCGACATTGGGTCGACCGACGATGGCAAGGGTGAAGGTCATGGACGCGTCCTCGGGAGATCAGACGCTGCAGTTACACGCAAATGCCCGCCGCATCAACGGGCCGCCGTCACGGTGCCGCGCGGGCCCCGCCTCCGAGGCCAACAGGACCGCCGACCGGGTCCGCGCGAAGTGGGCGAGCTCGCACAGGGGTCTAAGGTATTGTTTTCATTACTGGTAGCGCTAACTGACATTTCGGGCAAAGAGCGGGCGATCACGCCCCGTCCGCCTCATCGCCCGTCCGGCAAAGGCCTCACCGCACCCCGACCAGATTCCCCTGCGTGGTCATCACGAGCAGCATCCCCGCCACGGTGATCGGCCGGCTGGCCGCGCCTGCGGGCAGAGCTACCGACCCGACGAGGGACCCGTCGGCCGGGTTGAAACTGCGCAGGAGCCCGTCGCCCGAGGCCACCCAGAGCCGCCCGCCGGCCAGAACCGGGCCGTAGGACGGGAAGATCGCCTTCAGTTTCCGCGGCTTGTCGGCCTTTTCGTAGCGCGGCAGGTCGACTTCCCAGATCTTGTCGCCGTCCTGGGCCGAGAGCCGCACCAGCTTGGCCTGGTCGTTGACGAAATAGACCGAGCCGCCGGCCACCGCCATCGTGCCCTGGGCGCCCTCGTCGGCCTCCCAGCGGATCTTGCCGTCCTGCAGGCCCACGGCCACCGCGCTGCCCGACGCGTTGGCGGCGTAGACCGTATCGCCCTGGATCACCGGCTCGCCGGTGAAATCGCGCAGCACCGAATGCGCCGTGCCCGCCCGGCCGCCGGCCACGCGGGTGACCCAGCGGATGTCGCCGGACCCGGTGTCGATGCCGATCAGCGAGCGGTTGGCCAGCGGATAGACCGCGACATTGCCCGAGACCGCCGGCGCGGCCACGCCCGCGACGCCGTTCTGCGACGGCACGCCGGCGCGGCGCCAGGCGATCCGCCCGGTATCGGTCGCGACCGCATAGGCCACCGAGTTGGCCGAGGCCACGTAGACCTGGCCGCCCGAGACGGTGGGCGCGCCCTGCACGGCGGTTTCGAATTTCTGCCGCCACTTCACCGCGCCGGTGCCTGCGTCGAGCGCGACCAGTTCGCCGAAGCTTGTGGTGGCGTAGACCGTACCGCCCGACAGCGCCAAGCCGCCGCCCGAGCCGCTGCCCACGGACTCGCCCGGCCGGGTCAGATCGGTCGACCAGACCGCGCCGCCGCCCAGCCCGTGGGCGGTCACCGCCGCGTGGCTGTCCATGGTGTAGACCCGGGCGCCGTCCGAGACCGGCTCGGCGGTGATCCGGTAGCGACGGTCGTTGCCGGCCCCCGCCTTCGACGAAATCACGACGGCCGGTGCCGCCGACAGGGTGGCATGCGGCAGGTCATGCGCGGCGTTGCCGGCGCGATGGGTCCAGCTCGTCACCTGGACCTGCGTCCCGAGGCTGGCCGGGCGCGAGGCGTTCGCGAACCCGACACCCTCCTCTGCGGCCCGGGCCGCCGCCGCGGCGACGGCTTCGGGGTCGGTCATGTCGTAGCCCGGGCTGCGCAGGTCCTCGCGCATGCCGGGGAAGATCTCTTCCTTTTCCGTGCAGCCGGCCGCAAGCAACCCGAGGCCCGAGACCAGGACAAGGCTCTGTATCGCTGAGAACCGTTTCACGTGCCTATCCCCCAAACCTTGCTTCCAGATCGCCCCGGGACGTCGTCAGAAATCGCGAAATGCGCCCGATCAATTGCCGTCTGCGGCGGCCGCGCCGCCGCCCAGCGCCACAATCAACTGTTGCGCCCTTTGGCGCAAGGCCCCGGATGCCTCGTTGTCGTTCAAAAGCGCCTCGAGCCGGGTCAGCGCCGCCTCTGTGTCGCCGAGCTCGACCTCGGCATGGGCGATCTGCTCTTCGGCCAGCACCCGGAACGGCGCCCCCGGTACGGTGAGCAAGGCGAGCGCCTCGACCCGGTCTTCGGCGCTCATCGCGCCCGGGATCATCGCCCGCTTCAGCACCGCGAGGTCGCGGTAGAGCGGCGGCGTCGCCGGGTCGACGGCCACGGCGGCAAGCCGCTCGGCGGCATCGGCCGCATTGTCGGGCTCCGAGCCCGCGGCGATCAGGCCGAGCACCGCACCGAGATCGCCCTCGGCCGCGATCGCGTCGAGCGCCGCGGCCTGCGCCGCCGCGTCGCCTGCACCCACCGCGGCCAGGATCGCGTCGCCCGCGGCCTCGGCGGCGGCGCGTTCGCGCGCCTTCATCCATTCGTTCACGCTCGCGCCCCCGACCAGCAGGAGGACGCCAAGGATGCCGATCCAGCCGTATTTGCGCAGCCCCGCATAGAGCTTGTCGCGGCGGACCTCTTCGGTCACCTCGTCGATGAAGCTTTCGTTGTTCGACATGGGCGCAGCGTCTCCGGCTTGAGTTGCCCTTCTTTAGCCCAAGCCCGAGAGAAATGCCAAGGGCGGTCAAAATGTGGTCCGATCCATGTTAAGCCCCGTAACAACTCCCGAACCACGGTTGTCGGCCGGCGGGAACTCGCCTATCTGCGGAGCCTGATCCGCAGAGCCAGAGCCCACCAGCCAGAGATCCCCAGGGGGAAGAGATGCGCTTTTTTCCGATAATCACCGCGATTGCCGCGAGCGTGGTCCTGTTCTTCGTGGTGTTCCAGCGCGACACGGTGCTGCGGATCGCGGGCTACGGCCCCGGTGACACGGCGGCCGAGACGGCAGGCGGGTCCGACGCCGCGGACGGGACCGGAGAGGTCGCAGCGGACACACCCCGGGCCGACACCATCGCCGAGGTGGCGGCCGCCGCCCCCGCAGCGCCGCCGGTCGCGGTGATCGCCACCGAAAGTGCGGCGCGCGAGATCGACAGCGCGGTGGTGCTGCGCGGCCGCACCGAGGCGGCGCGCACGCTCGATCTGCTGGCCGAGACCGGCGGCAAGGTCGTCTCGGAACCGATGCTCAAGGGCGCCGCCGTCACCGCCGGCGACGTGCTGTGCGAGATCGACATGGGCACCCGCGAGGCGACGCTTGCCGAGGCCCGCGCCCGGCTCGCGGAAGCGGAAGCCAACCTGCCGACGGCGGCCGCGCGGGTGGCCGAGGCCGAGGCGGCCCGCGCCAGCGCCCGGCTCGATCTCGACAATGCCGAGACCCTCGCCGCCGAGGGCTACGCCGCCCAGACCCGGGTGCTGCAGGCCTGCGCCGCGCTGGCCAGCGCCGAGGCGGCGGCGAGCCTCCGCCGAAGCCGGCGCCGCAAGCGCCGCCGCCGCGGTCGAGAGCGCCCGCGCCGCAGTGGCCGCGACCGAGCGGGATATCGCCAATACCCGGGTGACCGCGCCCTTCGACGGGATGCTCGAAAGCGACGCCGCCGAGCTCGGCAGCCTGCTGATGGCCGGCAGCCTCTGTGCCACGATCATCGACCTCGACCCGATCAAGCTGGTGGGCTTCGTCGCCGAGGTGGACGTCGACCGGGTCGCGCTCGGCGCGCCGGTGGGCGCGCGGCTCGCGTCGGGACGCGAAGTGATCGGCACCGTCACCTTCCTGTCGCGCTCCGCCGATCCCGAGACCCGCACCTTCCGGGTCGAAGCCGAGATCGCCAATCCCGACCTCGCGATCCGCGACGGCCAGACCGCGGAAATCCTGATCCAGTCCGCCGGCCGCAGGGCGCATCTGCTGCCGCAGTCGAGCCTCACCCTCGACGACGACGGCAACCTCGGCGTGCGCGTCGCCGAGGCGGGCCCCGCGGGCGACGTCGCCCGCTTCGTCCCCGTCGAAATGCTGCGCGACAGCCCCGACGGCGTCTGGGTGGCCGGGCTCGCCGATGTCGCGCGGGTCATCACCTCCGGGCAGGATTACGTCACCGACGGCACGCCGCTCGCGGTCACCCTCGAGGAACCCGGCGCGTGAACCACATCGTCGATATCGCCGCCGCAAGGGCGCGGATGGTCATCGCCTTCATCGCGCTGACCATCATCGCCGGTGTCGCCGCCTATGTCGGCCTGCCCAAGGAGGGCGAGCCCGATATCGAGATCCCGGCACTGTTCGTTTCGGTCCCCTTCCCCGGTATTTCCGCGGAAGACGCCGAACGCCTGCTGGTGCAGCCGATGGAGACCGAGCTCAGCGACATCGACGGGCTCAAGACCCTGTCCGGCACCGCCGCAGAGGGCTATGCCGGCGTGGCGATGGAGTTCGAGTTCGGCTGGGACCGCACCAAGGTCACCGCCGACGTCCGCGACGCGATGAACCGCGCCGAGTCGAGCTTCCCCGCCGGCGCCGACAATTACTCGGTCAACGAGATCAACTTCTCGGAGTTCCCGATCCTCGTCGTCAACCTCACCGGCGACGTGCCCGAACGCAGCCTCGTCCACCTCGCCCAGGACCTGCAGGACCAGATCGAGGGCATCGACGCGGTGCTCGAGGCCCAGCTCACCGGCTACCGCGACGAGATGCTGGAAGTGGTCATCGACCCGCTGCGGCTGGAAGCCTACAACGTGACCGCCGCCGAACTGATCGCGGTGGTGACCCAGAACAACCAGCTGATCGCCGCGGGCCAGGTGACCACGCCGACCGGCGCCAATTCGGTCAAGATCCCGTCGAGCTTCGACGATGTCGCCGACGTCTACGCGCTCCCGGTCAAGGTCAACGGCGACCGGGTGGTGACGCTGGGCGAGCTTGCCGAGATCCGCCTCACCTTCGAAGACCGCGCCGGCACCGCGCGCTTCAACGGCGACACCACGGTCTCGCTGCAGGTGGTCAAGCGCAAGGGCTACAACCTGATCGACACCGCCGCCGAGGTGCGCCGCGTCGTCGCCGAGGCCGAAGCCGCCTGGGCCCCGGCGCTGCAGGACGCGGTCGAGGTGAAGGTCTCCAACGACAGCTCCTACCAGGTCGCCTCGATGGTCTCGCAGCTCGAAGGCTCGGTCATCACCGCGATCGCGCTGGTGATGATCGTGGTGCTCGCCGCGCTCGGCATGCGCTCGGCCCTGCTCGTCGGCTTCGCCATTCCGACCTCGTTCCTGCTGACCTTCGCGATGTTCGCGGGCCTCGGCTACCCGGTCTCCAACATCGTCATGTTCGGCCTGATCCTCGCCGTCGGCATGCTCGTCGACGGCGCCATCGTGGTGGTCGAATACGCCGACAAGCGGATCTCGGAAGGCGTCGGGCCGATGCATTCCTATGTCGAGGCGGCGAAGCGGATGTTCTGGCCGATCGTCTCCTCGACCGCGACCACGCTCAGTGCCTTCCTGCCGATGCTGTTCTGGCCCGGCGTACCCGGCGAATTCATGGAGATGCTGCCGAAGACGCTGATCTTCGTGCTCACCGCCTCGCTGGTGGTGGCGCTGGTGTTCCTGCCGGTCGTCGGCGGCGTCGCCGGGCGCATGAGCCGGGCGCTCGACCATGCCTCCGACCGGCTGCGCCCCCTCCCCTGGCTCCTGCGCGCCGCCCTGGTGATCCCCGCAGCCTATGGCATCTTCCTCGGCGCCATGCAGCTCCTCAACCCGGGCTACCTCTTCGGCGGCCCTCGCCGGTGCCCGGCTGGGCGGCCAGCCTCATCGGCGGCCTCCTCCTCGTCGCCTCCGTCACCCTCACCACGCTCTTCCTGGACGCCGCCAAGCTCAAGCGCGCGCCGAAGAAGGTGCAGGCAGGCTACCGGCGCAAACCCTTCGGGCTGTTCACCGCCGCCATTGCCGGCAACCCGGTGATGCCGGTGGTGATGATCCTCGCCGTGCTCGGCATGGTGGTGACCAGCTTCACGCTCTACGGCAAAAACAACTACGGCACCGAATTCTTCGCCGAGGTCGAACCGGAAAACCTGATCGTCTACGTCCGCGCCCGCGGTAACCTCTCGGTCGAGGAAAAGGACGCGATGGTGCGCAAGGTCGAGGACATCGTGCTCGACACCAGGGGGTGAAGAGCGCCTTCGCCTTCGCCGGCGAGGGCGGGCTCAACCAGATGACCGGCGGCGCCGGCGGTCCGCGCGACCAGATCGGCCAGGTGCAGATCGAGGTCGCGACCTACGAGGACCGCCCGGCGACGACCGAAGAGATCCGGCTGTTCGGCCTCATTCCCTTCGAGCGCACGATCGTCGACCAGAGCTATTCCGGCAAGGCCGTGGTCGCCGCCCTGGAACAGCGCCTCGCGGACCTCCCCGGCATCCGCACCGAGGTGCTGGAAATGGCCGGCGGCCCGGCCTCGGCCAAGCCCCTGCACCTGCGCCTCGCCGGCACCGACTGGGAGCCGCTCACCGAAGCCGCCGAGATCGTGCGGGCGAAGTTCGAACAGACCCCGGGCCTCACCGATATCGAAGACACCCTGCCGCTCCCGGGCATCGACTGGCAGCTCGACGTCGACGTCGCGGCGGCCGGGCGCTACGGCACCAACGTCGCCACCGTCGGCGGCATGGTCCAGCTCGTCACCACCGGCATCCTGCTCGACACGATGCGGATCGAAAGCTCCGACGAGGAGATCGAGATCCGGGTGCGCCTGCCGGCCGAGGACCGTCTGCTGTCGACCCTCGACACGCTGAAACTGCGCACCGCGCAGGGGCTGGTGCCCCTGTCCAATTTCGTCACCCGCACACCGGTGCCGACGCTCGCCCAGATCGACCGGGTCGACATGGCGCGGGTATTCGACATCAAGGCAGGCGTCGCCCCCGACCTTGTGCGCCTGACCCCCGCTGGCGACGAGGGCGGCGACAGCGTGATCGTCACCGCCGAAGAGGCCGATGCGCGGATCGCCGAAGACGGGGCCGAGGCCTGGACCCGCGCCGCGGTGAACGCGACCGAACGGATCGAGACCCTGACCGCCTGGCTCGAAACCGAACCGCTGCCCGAGGGCGTCAGCTGGGAATGGACCGGCGATTTCGCCGATCAGGCCGAAAGCCAGACCTTCCTGATGACCGCCTTCGCCGGCGCGCTGTTTTTGATGTTCCTGATCCTGCTTGCGCAGTTCAACTCGTTCTACAACGCGGTGCTGGTCCTGCTCGCAGTGGTGCTCTCGACCGCCGGCGTGTTGGTCGGGATGCTGGTGATGCAGCAGCCGTTTTCGATCATCATGACCGGCACCGGCATCGTCGCGCTGGCCGGGATCGTGGTGAACAACAACATTGTCTTCATCGACACCTACCAGGACTACGCCCGCTATATGCCCAAGCTCGAAGCGATCATCCGCACCGCGGAAGACCGCATCCGCCCGGTGCTGCTCACCACGATCACCACCATGGCGGGTCTCACGCCGATGATGTTCGGGCTCTCGCTCGACTTCATCAATGGCGGCTACTCGATCGATGCGCCGACCGCGCTGTGGTGGAAACAGCTCGCCACTGCCGTGGTCTTCGGCCTCGGCATCGCCACGATGCTCACGCTGGTCTTTACTCCGGCGATGCTGGCGCTCCGGGTCTGGCTCTCCACGGGCGCCTACCGCTCTGTGAAACTCGCCCAAGCCCTGACCCTCGGCGAGAACTCCGCGCCCGCCCGCGACCGCCAGCTGCACCGCGCGGCGAAACGCGCCGCGATCGACGACGTGGTCTGGGGCTTCGACGCCGACACCGAGGCGGACGAAGGCGACGCCGCGCCCGACGCCGGCGCCATCGACAGCGTGTTGCGCGAAAGCGGTCTGATCTTCGACGAGCCGGTCGCGGGCGCCCCGGCAGACGCCGCCCCCGACGAGGGCCTGGACCTCGACGGCAAGCCGCTCAAGGCGGCGGAATAGGCAGCGGGAAGCGCGGGCGCGCACCCGCGCGTTACGCCGCCGCGCGGCGGCGTGGCCCGTCCCTGAGACAGCCGATCCGCGGCCCCTCCAGCCGCGAAAACACGTGGTCGAACGCGCTGGGGAAGCGGTTTCGAAACCGCTTCCCCCGGGAAATACCTGTTAGCGCTAAACGTATAGGGATCAACACGTTGACACCCTGTGCGAGCTCGCCCACCCCTCGCCCACGCCGTGCCACCCGGAAAAACTGAGGGCCGGCACCGCGCGGCACCGGCCCGTTCACTGGCTACGGAAGGGGATCAGGCTTTCAGCCGCCAGGGCTCGTTCTGTTCCAGATAGGCCTCCTGCTCCGGCGTGAGCTCGACCTCGTCGAACCCGGTCACCATCGGCTGCACATGGTGGCGGAAACCATGGCCGATGGTCAGCAGGTACACGTGGACGATCACGAAGGAGAGCACAGCGAAGGCGGCAAGCAGGTGCAGGTTCGCCACCACCGTGATCCAGAACCCGGAGTTCGGATCCCTTCCCAGAAGTTGTAGGTGAGATAGAGCAGCCCCGAGCCCCAGATCGCCGGGAAGATCGCCCACTTCACGGCAAAATAGGTCGCCGCCTGCAGCGGGTTGAGCTTGCGCCACATCGTCTTGCGGTAGGGGTGCTCTTCGCCCTTGAACACGCCCCAGGCATAGAACCGCGCGACCGCGACCATGCCTTCGAGCTTGGGCAGGAACTGCCGCCAGGTGCCGGTGGTGAACAGCCAGAAGGTGGCGAAGATCCAGATCGCGAGCAGCAGCAGCCGCCAGCGTGTGCAGCATCACCGCCGGCTTGAACGGCATCAGGTGATGCACGCCGCTGATGGCGAAGCCGGTGAACAGCAGGAAGAAGATCAACGCCATCTGGGTCCAGTGCCAGAACCGCTCGAACCGCGGGTAGACGTTGACCAGCCGGGTCACCATCGGCCGGGTCGGCGCGGCGGGATCGCCGCTGTTCTGGTCGCTCACGATCTGCCCTCTCATGCTGTGCTCGTTCGTGCCCTGCGCGCTCATGCTCCGGTCACCCATGGCTGCCCCTTCCTGCCCGCGACGAGCCGCAGGAACCCGTGGCCCAGCACCCCCGCCAGCGCCGCCAGCACCATCAGCTTGCCCAGCAGCGCGACCAGAGAGCCCGGATTGCTGCCCGGCAGGTAGATCCCGGCGAGCCCGACCATGCGGCCGTCTTCGCTGTGGCATTCGGCGCAGGCCACCGCATCCGCGGCCGGGGCGACCATGTGGGTGATCGGCCAATACATCTCGGTGTCGACGAAGCCGTATTCGCCCGAGTAGTCGTAGCCCGAGGCCTTCATCCCCACCTCGATCGCCGGCCCCCATTCGAAGTTGGTCCAGAAGGCGGTGTCGGTGGTCGGACCCCAGACATGGGCGGCGGCCAGCGTGTTGTTGACGCTGTCGATCGCCTGGCGGCCGACCATCAGCTTGAACGGCCAGATCCGGCTCTTCCCGTCCTCGGGGCTGCCATGGATCGTGTTGACCGGCACCACCTGGGTCGGGTCGAGTGTCTGTTCCGGCAGGGTGTACTCGACTTCGCCGTTGAACCAGGCATAGGTCGGCACCACGTCCTCGCCCCAGTCGAAATCGCCCTTCTGCGACATGTAGGTGTGGAAATGCTGTCCCGTGGTCGGCGAGATCCAGTCGCTTTCGGTGATCGGCTTGCCGTCGGCATCGAGCCGCCCGGCCGTGGACCAGTCCCACATCGTCTTGGTCGGCGCGCCGCCGCGGGCAAACTCGGGGATGTGACAGCTCTGGCAGGCGAGCACGTCGGTGTGGTCGTTGAGCTTCATCCCCACCGGCGACAGCGGATCGTGCGGGGTCTCGCTGTGGCAGCTCTCGCAGCTCGCCGTGACCCGCTTGCCCCCCGGCGCGATGTCCGGGTGGTCGGCGGCCACGACGTCATAGCGCGAGCCCGCCCATTGGTGCTGCTCTTCGACATGGCAGGTCGAACAGGTCATGTTCGCGCCCTCGGGCGACATGTGCACGTCCACCGCGAGCGGCGGGTTGAACAGCGCCGAAGACAGATCGCCGTGTTTCACGTTGTCGCCGCCACCGCCGTAGAAGTGGCAGTTGCCGCAATTGTCCCGCCCCGGCATACCGACGCTCTGCGCCGCCTTGGCGAGGTCCACCGGCCAGGCCTCGGCCCCGGTGATCGTCTGGGTGCCCGGCTTCACCGGGTCGAGCGGCGGGTGACCGGCGCCGGTGGCGGTCTTGGTGTATTGCCCCGAGCGGTCGTGGCAGGCGAGGCAGTCGACGGTGACGTTCTGTTCCTGCGGGGTCTGGGTCATGTCGGTCCAGCCGTAGCCCGCGTGACACGACGTGCAGCGCGGTTCGTTGGACGTGACGGCGCCGCAGAAGGCGTTGATCACGTTGCTCTTTCCAAGCGTCTGGCCCGAGTTCGACTCATACGACCACTGGAAGTGGATCGAGTGCATCACCTGGTCGTCCGCCTCGGTGTGACAGGTGAGACAGGCTTCGGTCACCTCCGGTCCGGAGGCGAAGTCCTTTTTCAGGATCTCGAAGGTGCTGTGATCGGCGGTGGAGGTATTGGCGACGGCGGCCGGAGCCGCGGGCGGCACGGCCCCCTCGCCGTGGGCGGTTTCGCCGAGGCCCGGGCCCGCTGCCGCCAGACCGAGCCCGATCCCGAACGCCACGGCCGCGAGGCGCAATCCCTGGAACATGCTGTCTCCTCCGATCGGGCTCGGGCAAAGGAGCCCTTCCTCATATTGCATATTTTCTATGTGACTTTTCCCCGGGATGGCGAGGGCACGAAGTGTCGCAGGGGCGCGGTGAACCGCGCGGCAAGCGGGGGCCGGAGACGTTTGCCGGAGCCATCCTTGCGCGTCACAGGGGCGTGCCACGCGGAGGGGACGCCGTCGGTCGGGACGGGAACGCGTCGGGGGGGCCGGTCGCCTTGGTCGGTGCGTGGATCGGAGCAAAGGTTCAGGACCGGACAGCGGGGACCAACGGGCCCCACGGGGGGGGACGCGGGCCGGCGGCCGGGACCTGGCACGGGGGTCGATGGTCCCATACAAGGCGGCGAAGGTCGATGGTCGGGACAGGACGGGCGAAGGCGGCGGCGGGGACTGGGTTGAAGCGGACAGAGGCCAGGGCCCGGACGTGGCGGCAAGCGATGGAGCAACGGACGGGTCATGCGCCCCGCACAGGCGCCGCACGGGACCGCGGCGGCTTAGCTCCCGAGCACGCCGGTACCGAAACCGAGCAGAAGACCGAGCCCGACCACGACGAGGGCGGCAAGCATGAATTTCGACATTTCCGGAGACATGCCGTCTCCTCCCTTCCCTTGCACGCGTCTTCGACCGAGCCGCGGTGGCTCCGATCCGGCCGACATCCTCTCGTCACGCCCCGATGGCATCCGGCGCAGATCCTCCCGCCGCTCTCGGGGCACGTATTCCTAGCCCTTTTGTTCACAAACCTGAAACGCTTTGTGCCTCAGGGGGAACGATTTGCAAAGCACGGCAGTCGTGACGCCACGGCGCAACCGTCGCGTGAGCCTCGACGCCATGTCACCCCGCCGTTCGACATCGCTTGACCGTTCCTTCGGCCCACGATAGCCCGCCTGCATGAAAAAATTCCTAATCCTCCAGCTCCGCCCCGAGACCGAGGCCGCCGACGACGAGTTCCAGGCGTTTCTCGACAAGGGCGGGCTGACGCCGGACGACGTCCACCGCATCCGCCTCGACCAGGAGGACCTTCCGGCCGACTTCGACCTCGCGGAGTATGCCGGCGTCATCGTCGGCGGGGGCCCGGGCTGCGTGTCCGATCCGGAGGACACCAAGGACCCGGTCGAAAAGCGGATCGAAACCGAAATCCTCGGGCTGATGCCTGAAATCTGCGCCCGCGACCTGCCGTTTCTCGGCTGCTGCTACGGGATCGGCATCCTCGGCCACCACCTCGCGCCCGGCATCGTCTCCAAGGCGCGGTACGGCGAGCCCGTGGGCGCGGTCGAATGCCGGCTCACCGAGGCCGGCCGCGCCGACCCGCTGCTCGAAGGTGTGCCGGACAATTTCCGCGCCTTCGTCGGTCACAAGGAGGCGGTGCAGGACCTGCCGCCCGGCGCCACCTGGCTCGCCGCCTCGGGCCCGGCGCCCTACCAGATGCTGCGCCACGGCAACAACGTCTATGCCACCCAGTTCCACCCCGAGGCCGATGCCGCAGGCTTCGAAACCCGGATCCGGATCTACAGGCACAGGGGCTATTTCCCGCCCGAGACGGCGGATACACTGATCGAGCAGGTCCGCCGGGAAGACGTCCGCTTTCCGGAAGTGATCCTGAGGAATTTCGTCGCCCGGTTCGGCAGCTAGGGGCGCCTCGCCGCCCCCCGCGCCTGCACCCGCGACCCGCACGTCAGAGACCCGCAAAGGAGGCCGGGATGTCCGTCGACAGCATGATCCGCAAGGCACAGGGGCTCGCCCGCGCCGGCGACCACAGGGGCGCGGCCGCGGTGCTCAAGCAGGTGCTCGCGAAATCGCCCGGCAACAAGTCCGCCCTGCGCGGTCTGGCGGCGCTGGCGCGCGCGTCCGGCGCCCTGCCGCCGGCCCGCGGCAAGCCCGCCCCCGGCCCGCAGCCGGCGCCGCAGGCGCTGCGCGGGCTCGAACGGCTGCTCGGGCGCCCCGACCCCGCCGCCGCCATCGCCGAAGCGCAGCGGCTGTCGCTGCTGTTTCCGACCGCGGCCCCGGTGTTCAACATGCTCGGTCTCGCGCAGACCAAGGCCGGCAGGTTCGATGCGGCACTGAAAGCCTTCGACCGTTACGCGGAACTGCAGCCCGGCGCCAGCGGGCCGCAGATCAACCGCGCCAACGTGCTGCTCGCTGCGGAGCGATACGACGCGGCCGCCGAGGCGGCGGCGAAGGCCCGCGCGCTCGACCCGAAACTGGCTCGTGCGGCGCAGATCGAAGGCTTTGCCCTGTCGAAGGCGGGGCGCCATGCCGAGGCCGAAGCCTCGTTTCGGGACGCGATCCGGCTCGACCCGGCCGCCCCGCAGGGCCATCTCGGGCTCGGCCACGTGCTGAGTGCCACCCGGCGCAACGCCGACGCGCTCACGGCCTACCGGGCGGCGCTGGCGCGCGACGCCTCGAACGCCGAGGCGGCGAACAACGTCGGCGCCATGCTGATCGCGCTCAACCGGCTCGACGAGGCGGTCGAGGTGCTCGGCCCGGCGATCGAGACGCACCCGACCAACCGGGTGCTGCGGAGCAACATCGCCAAGGCATTGCGCGACCTCGACCGCGCCGACGAGGCGATTGCCCATGTCGACGCGGCGCTGGAGAACGGCCCCGAAACCGGCCCGCTGCTCGCGCTCAAGGTCTCCTGTCTCAGCACGGCAGGCGATATCGAGGCGGCCCGGGCCCTGCTCGGGCGGGCGACGGAACTCGCCCCGGAGAACCCTGACCTGCTGCTGGCCCGCAGCCGGATTGACCCCAAAGGGTTCGACGACGCCGGACGCGCGCAACTCGCCGCGGCGCTGGCCGACGACGCCCTGCCGGAGAAGACCCGCGCCTCGCTCGCCTACGGGCTGTTCCGGGCCCGGGACGCCGCCGGCGAGACCGCGGCGGCGGCCGAGAGCCTGGTGCGCGGCAACGCGATGAAACGGCGGCTCCATCCCTATGACATCGAGGCCGACGCCCGCCGCTTCGCCGCGCTGGAGAAGATGTTCGACGGCCCGGGCCCGGTGCTCGACGCGGCCGACATCGCCGATCTGCCGAGCCCGCACCGCTTCGTCTTCATCGTCGGCATGCCGCGCTCGGGCACGACGCTGGTCGAACAGATCCTCGCGAGCCACAGCCAGGTCCACGGCGCGGGCGAGCTGCGGATGCTCTCGGACGCGATGAAAGCGATCGGCTGGGACGAAGACAAGGTCGGCGGCGGCCCGAGCGTGAAGAACCTGCGCAAGCTGCGCCAGACCTATCTCGACGGGGTCGGGAAACGCGGCATCGAAGCGCCGGTGGTCACCGACAAGATGCCGCTCAACTTCCGCCACCTCGGCCATGCGCTCGCCGCCTTCCCCGACGCCCGCGCGCTGGTGCTCGACCGCGACGCCCGCGCCACCTGCTGGTCGAACTGGAGCCATGATTTCGTTGGCCGTGCCAACGGCTTCGGCAACGACCAGCGCGACCTCGCGCGGATGTACCGGATGCATCTCGACCTGGTCGAGACCTACCGCGCCGCCTACCCCGACCGGATCGCCACCGTGCCCTACGAACGGCTCACCGAGCACCAGGAGGAAGAAAGCCGCAAGCTGGTGGCGGCGGCAGGGCTCGACTGGGAGCCCGCCTGCCTCGACTTCCACGAGACCCGCCGCGCGGTGCGCACCGCCTCGGCGGTGCAGGTCCGCCAGAAGATGTACACCGGCAGTTCGGAAGCCTGGCGCCGCTACGAGGCCCATCTCGGGCCGCTCCTGGAGGCGCTGGCGGCGGGCTGAGGGGCGGGCGGACGTCGGGAACCGGGGCGCGCCCGCAGCCGGCCCGGGCTCGATCCGCCGGTCGGACGCAGGGAAAGCCCCGGCGCCCGTGACCACGGGCGGTCACCTCGGCGGCGCGGACTGTGCTTCCGGGGGCCGCTCAGAACTCGAGGTCACCGGAGAGGAACTGCCACAGCCCCTCGTCCTCGAACGGGCTGAGGTCGAAGCTGGCCGGGTCCAGGTCCTCGATCAGGAAATCCTCTTCGCCGATCTCGGTGAGGCCCGCGAGCTTGACCTTGTAGTCGAATATGCCGTCGCCGTCGTTGTCGATATTCAGCAGCACGCCGTCGTCGAGCAAGGTGTACCACACCCCGTTCGCCGTTGCCGTGGTGCCGCTGAAGGTGATCCCGGTCTCGAAATCCGTGAACACCAGCAGGTCTTCGCCGCGGGTGAAATCCATCACCACGTCGCGGTCCGACTTCCTGGTGCCGCCCAAACCGTTGATGAAATAGAAGGTATCGTTGCCGGCGCCCCCGAACAGCGTGTCCCGTCCCGCACCGCCGTCGATGTAGTCGTCGCCACCGTCGCCGTAGAGTCTGTCGTGGCCCCAGTCGCCGCTGAGGAGGTCCGTGTCCGCGCCCCCTTGAGCACATCGCGGCCGGTGTCGCCGTCGAGCACGTCATTGCCGGCGCCGCCGCGCAGCGTGTCGTCTCCGGCGAAACCGGAGGAACAGGTTGTCGTGGCCGTCCCCGGTCAGCTTGTCGTCGGCCGCACCGCAAGAACCCCTTCGATGCCGCCGATCCGATCGTTGCCATATCCGGTGTCCTGCTTCGCGTCGGTTATCCGCAGGTCGATGGTGATCGCGACCGGACCATAGGCGCCGGTGTCGAACAGAACGTCGAACGAGGAGTCGAAGACGTACTGGATTTCCTCATAGCCGTGAATCAGGTCATTCCCCGGGTCCAGGCCGATCGCGTCGGCTCCGTCGCCCCCCTCGATCTCGTCGCTGCCACGGCCGCCATACAGCGTATCGTCGCCGAGTTGGCCAAAGAGCGCATCCTTTCCGGCGTCGCCTCTCAGGCTGTCGTTGTTATCGCCGCCTAGCAGGAAATCGTCGCCGGTGCCACCAATGAGCGTGTCGTCAGCCTCAAGGCCCAAGAGATTGTCGTTGCCCGGTCCGCCATACAGCGTATCGTCGCCGAGATGGCCATAGAGCGCATCCTTTCCGCCGCCGCCTCTCAGGCTGTCGTTGCCGTCGCCGCCCAGCAGGAAATCGTCGCCGGTACCACCGATGAGCGTGTCGTCATCGTCATCGCCGCGGAGCATGTCGTTGCCCGGTCCGCCATCCAGATAATCGTCGGCCCGACCTCCGTAGAGACGATCGTCACCCCGGCCGCCGAACAGCTTGTCATGCCTTGCCCAGCCCCAGAGTGAATCGTCGCCGCCCTGACCTTCGAGCAGGTCCTTGCCACCGAAGCCGTAGACATGGTCGTCTCCGGGCCCTCCGCGGAGCACATCCGCGTCATCCGTTCCGTAAATCGTGTCGCTGCCCGCAGTGCCATTGACGGTCATGGCCTGGGGTATCAGCACGGCGGCACGGATCGCCGTTCCGCTGCCGGTGTCGGCCGTCGCGTCGGTGTTGGCGTCCATAGGCACGGTTTCGACGGAAAATCTGCGCCAGAATTCGCTGAAAGTGCTGAGCATTCTTTTGTCCTCTGAATGGTTGCCGATGGCAGGCGTTTTGAAATGCGGACAGGATCACACGGGCGGCAGCGGTCGGTCAATTGGTGCCGCCGCCCTGCCGCCCGAGCGTCCCAGACCGGGCGCAGGTTGCGGCCTGCGTCACCGCCCCGTCTTGCCCCGGCGGGCGCGAGGGTGTTTGTTAGCGCGAAACCGAGAGGAGCACCCCCGATGACCGAGATCCCCCGCCTCGCCTTCAACGACGGTTACACCATGCCGCAGCTCGGGTTCGGCATCTGGCGGGTGCCCGAAGCGACCGCCGCGGCGACCGTGGAAAGCGCGCTCAGGGCCGGCTACCGGCTGATCGACGGCGCCTATCTCTATCTCAACGAGGCCGGGCTCGGCGCCGGGCTCAGGGCCTCGGGGGTGCCGCGCGACGAGGTTTTCGTGACCACCAAGGTCTGGAACAACGAGCAGGGCCGCGACAAGGCCCGGGCCTCGGTCGAACGCAGCCTCGAGACCATCGGCGTCGACCAGCTCGACCTCGTGCTGATCCACTGGCCGGTGCCCGACCAGGACCTCTATGTCGAGACCTGGAAGGCCTTCATCGAGATGCGCGACGAGGGGCTGATGCGGTCGATCGGGGTATCGAACTTCAACAAGGACCATCTCGACCGGATCATCGAGGCCACCGGCGTGGTGCCGGCGCTCAACCAGATCGAGCTGAACCCGGAGCTGCAGCAGCCGGTGATGCGTGACGTCGACGCCGCCCGCGGGATCGTCACCCAGGCCTGGACGCCGCTCGGCAACGGCCGGTCGTTCGACAAAGCCGCGCTGACGGCGCCCGCGCAGCGGACGGGCAAGAGCCCGGCGCAGGTGGTGCTGCGCTGGCATCTGCAGCTCGGCCACGCGGTCATCACCCGGTCGGAAAACCCCGAGCGGCAGGCGCAGTACCTCGACATCTTCGATTTCGAGCTGACGCCGGAAGAGATGGACGCGATCGTGACCCTAGACGTGGGCCTGCGCACCGGGCCGGACCCCTCGGTGTTCAAATTCATGTCCTAGGCGCGGGATCGCGCCGGCGGTGTTCGGGCCACCCGGCCCGCACCGCGCCCCGGCGCAGGGCCGGGCCCCGATCCGCGCGCCGGGGATCGCCTGGCCGCGGCGGACAGCCGGCGGCAGCGCGTGTGACCCGCAGACGGGTCCGGGCTCAGGCGGTCTGGCGCGAGCGCAATTTCGGCAGCAGCCGAGCGGCGAGACTGCGCGAGCCCTTGCCCTTGCGCGGCGCGACCGCTCGTCGAGCTTCGCTTCGACCAGCTTGCCCGAGACCGCGGGGCGGCCGGCTTCGACCTCCTGGAACAGGAACTCCGCCAGCGGCAGGATCGCGTCATGGGTGGCCGCATCGGAAAACACCCGTTCGGCGACCTCTTCGAGCTGGAACCAGATCGACCTCGGGATCGCGCGTGCCGTCGATCCCGCGATCAGCCGGCACAGCTCGTCGATCCGCGCGATGTCGCCCGAACAGCAGGAATTGGTGCCGCAGGCATGCTGCTCGGCGATCTGGCCGCCGAACAACTCGATGCAGCGGTTTTCCAGCACGTCGATCAGCGAGTTGAGTGTGTTGCCCTTGAGGATCTTGTCGCTTTCCATCACCGGCGGGCGCGGCAGCATGGTGATGGCGAGGATCTCGTGGCCCATCGCCCGGGCGGTGAGCGCGTGACCGGCTTCGTAGACCGCGAGCCGGTAGTTCAGATCGGCACAGCGGCCCCGTGGCAGGGGACAGACGTCTTCGTACATGTTACACGGCCTCCGGCTTGGCGCCGGCTTGCGGCGGTTCGAGCGCGGCCGTTGCCTCGGTCACCGGGGCAAGGGGGCGCGATTTCACCGACGGGTCGGCGTAGCGGTCGTTGAGGTTCTGGATATGGCCGGCGACGGTGTCGCGCACGGCGCGGAGCTTCTTCTGTGCCCCCGCGGTCCAGCCGGCGGGCGACTTGAGCCAGACCGGGCGCCAGGCTTTGGTGCCCTTGAGGAAAGCCGAGCGCAGGTCGAGTTCGAGCTCGCCGTGGGCTTCGGGCAGGTCCTTGGCCACCCGGCGAGCCATCCGCCGGCGGGCCCAGAAATGCACCGCGGCCGCCATCACCACCGCCGCCGCCGCGACGCCGGCCGTTTCGATCGGGTGGGCGGTGATCCAGTCGAGCTTGAAGAAGCTCAGGAGCGGCCAGGAAAAGGCGAGGCGAGCCCGACGGTGGCGGCCAGCACCAGCACCAGCGCCACCAGGTCGATGACCCCGACCCCGCGCCGCCAGCGGTCGCGCGCCTGGGTCAGGCGCGGCACCACGTCGTGTTCGAGCTCCTTCGACATGGTCTCGAGGAAGGAGACGATCCGGTAATTGCGGTGCAGTTCGACCTCTTCGATCCGGTTTCGGATCCGGGTCATGTCGGCATCGCGCTTCTGGCGGAACCGTTTCTCGCGGGCCGGGTCGCGGATGGTGACCGCGGCGCCCTCGTCGTAGATGGTGAAGAACTGCCCGGCCGACAGCCCCGCCGCCGCCAGCGCCCGCTGCCAGGCACCGGTGATGTCCTCGGGGTTGTCCTCGGCCGCGGCGGTGTCGATCTGGTTCAGCACGTAGAGGAACTTGGTCGCATCGGTGCGCGTCGCGGTGCGCGAGACCAGGTGGTCGAGCGTGTCCTGCATCGCGCCCGGCTCGGGGTGGCGAGCGTCGAAGAACACCAGCACGAGGTCTGAGAGGTCGATGATGTGGTCGGTGATCCGGAGCGTCGAGCGGCGCTGTTCGTCGCTGTCGAAGCCGGGGCTGTCGATGATGATCTTGTTCTCGATCGCCGGATTGGCGGTGGTCCTGAGCTGCAGGTAGCTCTCGATATGCTTGCCCTCGCCCGCCGCTACCTTCTCGATCTCGGACGAGATCCGGTAGAACGGAAACCGCGGATCGGCGTCGAGCGCGGTGCCCGGCAGGGTGCGGTTGCCCGCCTGCTCGGCGGAGCGGTGGCAGATCACGGTGAACTTGTCGTCGACCGCCTGGTTGCCGGTGTGCTGCACCTTCTCGCCCACGAAGGAGTTGATGAAGGTCGATTTTCCGGAGGAAAACGTGCCCAGCACCGCGATCAGCGGCCACCAGGAGATCCGGGTGGCGAGCGAGGTCTGCGCGTCGATCAGACCCATGCCGCGCAGGATCTTGTCGGCCTTGTAATAGGTCGGGATGACGTCGAGCAGGACCGGGTTCTCGGCCTTGAGATGGGTCTCAAGACGCTTGAGACGGGTAGCGAGTGACTGGTTCATGACGAATCCCTAGCGCTCCTGCAGCCGGGCGGCAAGCTCCGCCGCCTTGTCGGGGGCGATCGATTGCAGGAACGGCAGGAACGACATCACCCGCGCGCTCTCGCCGCGCTCGATGAGCAGGAGGCCGGCGCGCTGCCAGGCCTCGGCGGCGGCGGGGTAGTCGCGCAGCGCGAAGGCGAGGTTGCCGAGCTCGCCGGCGACGTCCGGGTTATCGGGGTTGGCCTCGGCGAGCGCGGTCATCTGGGTCCGGGCGCCCTCGATGTCGCCGGCCCAGTAGGCGGCGCGGGCCGCGGTGATGGCGTCTGCAAGCGGGGTAGCGGCGCTGTCGCTACCCGGGGCCGGGGCTGCTGCGGGCGCGGCTTCCGCGACAGGTTCAGCGGCCGGTTCAGCGGCAGCTTCCGCGACCGGCGCGGTCAGCTCGGCCGAGGCGGCCGGCGCCGCTGACGCAGGGGCCTCGGCGACGGGCGCGGCGGGCGCGGCCTCAGGCGTCGGGGCCTGCACCGTCTCGGCAACGGGGGCCTCGGCAACGGGTGCCTGCACCTCCGGAGTCGCTGCGGCGGGGGCGCTGGCCACCGGAGTTCCGAGCGAAACCGGCGCGCCCGGGCTGCCGGGAGCCGCCGCGGCCTCCGGGGCCGGCGCGGTAACGGTCGCGGTCTCGGTCACACCGTCGGCTGCGGAGGGGTCGGGGAAGACCGGGGCCGCCGTTTCGGTCGCCGTGTCGGTCGCCGTGGCGTCGGCTTCGGGTGTCACGACCTGGAGCGGCACCTCCGGGGCGATCCCCGGCGCCGGGGTCACTTCCGGGGCGCTGGCGGTCTCGGCCGCCTCCTCTGCCCCCGCATCGTCCGCCGCGACCCCAGCGGCAGAGCCCTCGGTTGCGGGGGCCGTCTCCACCCCGGCTTCGGTCGCGGCGGCGCGGTCGCCGCCGCCCGGCAGGAGCGGTGCGAGCTTGTCGCGGTTGAACACAGCGACCACACCAGCCACCAAAAGGAAATAGATCAACACCAGTCGCAGGATCGGCAGGATCATCGCTCGGTCTCCTTGGGGGCCAGGCCGGCCCAGGGTCTTGTCGTCACAGGGTCTTGTCGTCACGGGGTCTTGTCGTCACGGGGCCATGCGGCCCAATGTCTTCTGGTTAGAGGTCTTCCGGTCGCGCGGTCTACGCGTCACGGGGTCACGCCTTGCCGAACAGCGCCTGCGCCAGGTCGTCGAGTTCCGCGGCCGCCTTGCCCCCGGGTTCCAGTTCGAACGCCGCCAGCCCTTCGGAGAAGGAGCGGCGAAACGCCATCCGCTGCACCAGTTTCTGCGGCAGGGCGATCACGCCCGGCAACATTTCGAGCGCCGCAAAGGTCTCGTCGTTCTCGCGGCTGAGCGGGTGCGGGTCGGCACGGTTGACGAAGGCATGGATCTCGAGCGCATGGCCGGCCCCGCGCTCCTCGGCAACGATCTCGAGGAACCGCTGGGTCGCCCAGATATCGGCCTGCGACGGCGAGACCGGCAGACCACCCGGTCGACCCGGTTGATCGCCCGGCGCATCGCCGCCATGTCCGACAGCCCGACGTCGATCATCAGCTCGCCCGGAACCGTTTTCGGCAGCTTGGTGACCACCTTCAGCGCCGGCTGATAGCCGTATTCCCCGCGGATTTCGGCGGTGTCGACGATCGTCCGCTGCGGGTCGAGGTCGGCGACGGTCACGTCGCGTCCCTGCACGGCCAGCCAGACCGCGAGGTTGAACACCACCGTGCTCTTCCCGGTGCCGCCCTTGAAATTGGCAACCAGCGTTTCCATTCTCGCCCCTTTCCGTCCCAGTCCCAACCGGTCGCAGTCCCGGGCCGTGCCCGTCGACCTCGACCGGGTGGCAGCTCCGGCCGGCCCCCTCCCACCCGGCTCAGCCCCGCCGTTTCACTCCGTCCGGTTCACGTCGCCCGATGGGCGTCGCCCGTCTCGATCCACCCGTCTCGATTCATCCGATTTCGCTCCGCCCGCCTCGGTTCCCTCGCCTCAGTTTGCGGAGGGTGGCATCGGCACGCCGCTGCCGGTGCCCGGTCCCGGCGGTCCCGGCGGGCTCATCTCGCTCCAGCCGGCCGGCACGGTGAAACTCCCCGGATCGACGGCGCCGACCGCGATGTTGCGCAGCGAACGGATCTCGCCGGTGGGCAGTTCCTCGCGCAGCTCGACCCGCAGCTCCGGGTCGTAGAACCACGCCCCGGTCAGCGGCGCCTGGCCGGGCACGGTCACCGTGATCGACCAGTGTTCGACGTTGCGCCCTTCGATCTGCGCCATTGCCTGGAAGGCGAGCGCCATCACCGTGCCGTCGGGATATTCCTGCCGCAGCGCCCGGTGGCGGGCGCCGTCCCAGAGGATACGGCTGACCTGGGTGGTATCGCCCGGCTGGCCGATCTCCCAGATCTCGGCGGTGATCCCGGAGGTGACCTCGTTGCCGAGGAACCGGCAGGCCACGGTGGTCACGTTGGGGTCGCAGGGCGCCTCGTAGCTGGCCGCGCCGGCCTGGGGTCGGGCTCGCCCTGGACCGTGAAATAGCTGCGCGAGGCCGGGTCGAGCACGTACATCCGGCCCTCGGCGCGGCGGATGATCTGCACCACGGCGCGACCGGCTTCGGTGAATTCGAGCCGCATGTCGGGGCCCGACTTGATCACCCGCCCGGTGCTCTCGGTGCCGTCCGGCGTCCGGTAGACGGCATCGGCGGCATAGGCGGGAATGGAATTCTGTGCCGCAGCCGGCAGCAGGGCCAGCGCGGAGAACAGGAAGGCGAGCGCGCCTCCTGCTTTTGGCCCGGCGGCAAACGCCCTGGCCGAAGGTGTCCCGGCAGGGGCCCGCGGTCGTCCGGAGCCGTGACGAAGGGCGTCGATAAGCCGGAGCAGTCGCATCCAAACCTCCTTCATCTTCGAGCGGGGACCCGCCCCGGGAGCACTCCCGGGGACAGGCCCATTTCACGACCGATTGCCTTACTGGGCGGCGGGCGCAGCTTCTTCGGCGGCCGGCGCAGCGGCTTCCGGGGCGGCCGGCGCGGCCGGCATCTGGCCCTGCGGCATCATGCCGGGCTGCATCGGGTAGCCGTAGGGGGCGTAGCCGTAGCCATAGGGGGCGTTGTAGCCGTAGCCGTAGCCGCGGCCCGTGCCCTGGCCCTGACCGCGGCCCGAGCCCGAAGCGGACATGCCGAAGTCGAAGTCACCGGTGCCGTCCATCAGGCCGTCGAACGGACCCCAGTCCGAGCCCCAGTTGTTGCCGTTGTTGCCCCACGGCCACCAGTTGTTGCCACCCCAGCCGTTGTTGTTCCAGGGGCCCCAGCCGCCGTTGTTCCAGGGCCGTAGCCGCCGCCGTAGCCGGGGCCGTAGCCGCCGTAGCCGGGGCCATAGCCGGGACCCCAGTACTGGGCGTCGGCGGCGGTGGCGAGGCCGCCGGCCAGGCCGAGGGCAAGTGCGATCGTGGTCAGTTGCTTACGCATGTTCTCAAACTCCCAAGTTTGTCACGTCCCATCCTCCGTGGGTAAGAACACCGGGACATGTGTCCTCCCCTATTGCCCCGCCCGAAGGCGCGGCCTGCACACCACCACCCGGGGGTTACCATGAACCCGAACGGTGAGTATCCTGTCGTCGGCCAACCGGTCCCGAGACCGCTTGGCCAGCCTGTTCCAAATCCGCCCGGCCACCCGGTGCCGAGGCTTCCCGGCCAGCTGCCGGAGCCGAAGCTGCCGGGCCAGCCGGTGGCCCCGCTGTAGGGCCAGCCGGTCGCGCCGGCCCCGGGCCAGCCGGTCACCCCGTATGGCATGCCGGTCGCGCCGACCCCGTAGGGCCAGCCGGCGCCGTAGCCAGAGCCGTATCCTGTGCCGTAGCCCGCATAGGGCAGCGCGCCGTATCCGGCCGACGGCAGCGCGCCGGCGATCAGCGGCGTCACTGGCGCGACCGGCAGCACGCCGATCGTGCCCGCCGTCGTCGGCACCGCGTAGGGCACCAGCGTGCCCGGCACCGGCGAGACCGCGACCGTTGCCTGCGGCACGGTCGCCGTCTGGACCGGGGCCGTCTGCGTCGGCGCCGGCGCGACCTGGAGCAGGGCGACCTGCATCGGGGCCGCCTGCATCGGCGCCGTTTGCACCGGCGTCGGCGTCCCCAGCGGATAGGGCGACACGGGCGCGGTCGCCTGCACGCTCGGACGGGGAACCGAAGGGCGTAGGGCGCCTGCGGCGTATAGGCCTGCGACACGGCCGGGGCCATCGGCTGGGCTGGCTCGGCCGCCTGCAACGGCGCGTAGGTCGACCCGGAATTGTTCGACGAGAACGGCGACACCGGCCGCAGCTCCTCGGTGGGGGCGTAGTCCCCGACCGCGGCACGGGGTCCGTAGAGCCCGGGATTGCCGGGCGAGACCGGACCGAGCGGCATCGCCGGCCGCGCCGCGGAGACCCCGCCGGAGAGCTGCTGGTCGAGCCCCGCCGGTGCATAGAGGCTGTCGCGGACGCTGGCCGCCCCGCCCGGATAGCGGGCATCGGGCTGGGTGCCCTCGCCGGGATAGCGCGCGGTCGGCGCGACGCCCGGCGGCGTCCAGGGATTGGCCGCCTGGGCCGCGGCCGGCAAGCCGCCGGTCGCCGCGAGCGTCGCTCCGAGAAGGAGCGCGCAGGCAGCGCGGACGGAGGCCTGTCTGGCACATATGCGGCCCGTTGCGATCACTGCGCCCCCCCGGTCTGCGGCGCGCCCCATCCCGGGACGGGCGCGTAGGGCATCGGGCCCCAGCCGGGCGCCGGCATGTAGCCCCAGCCGGGCTGGCTGCCCCAGGCTGCGGCCGGAGCGGTCGTGGCGGCGGTTCCGGCGGCAGGTGCGGTGGTCGCCGGCGCAGGCTGACCCGGCCAGGGCGCCGGGGCGCCGTAGCCCGGGACGGCCGGGGCACCCATGCCGTAGCCCTGGCCACCATAGCCCGGCGCGGCATAACCCTGCGCCCCGTAACCTTGTGCTCCGTAGCCCTGGACGCCATAGCCCAGCGCACCGTAGCCCTGGGCGCCATACCCCTGCGCGCCGGTGGCGGTCGCCGTCCGGGACGGCAGCTGCGGCGCCGTCGTGGCGCGGGTCTGCGCGGCCGCCGGGGCCGGCTGCCCGGCGCTCGCGGGCGCGGCGTTTGCGGTGGCTGCGGCCTCTGCCGGCGCGGTCGCCGTCGGGGCCTGCATCCAGTAGGGCACGCGTATCGCATTGGCGGGCGGCTGGAACAGCGGCCGGGCAAAGCTCTCGGCACTCTCGACAGCCGGGGCCGCCGGGGTCGGGATCTGGATCGCCAGCCCGGAACCGGGCATCACCGGGAAGGGTCCCGGCACCGGCGGAACCGGGGCGACGGGCCCCTGCCCGCTCGCCGGACCGCCGAACAGGAGCGAGGCGGTGAGCGCGAGCATCACGGGACGCGGCGCGAGGATGGCACGCATCTCAGTCATTCCGGTCCTCCTCCATTCCCTTGAGCCTGATGCCCCTGCGGCCCGCGCGCGGCGGTGTCGCCGGTTTCTCGGCCGGTTTCGGTGTCGCCGCGGGCTTCGCCGCCGCGGCGGGTTTCGCCTTCGCTGCCGGTTTCGCCCGGGCCGGCGCCTTGGCCTTGGCCGCCGGCTTTGCCGTCGCGGCCTTCGGTTTCGCGCTGCGCTTGGCCGCGGGTTTCTCCGAGGTCGCACTGCCGGTCTTCGCCGCGACGGCCTTGGCCGTGGCTGCGGCTTGCGTCGCCGTGTTGGACGGTTCCGCCTTGGCCTTCGCCGTCCTGGCCGAGGTCTTGGTCGCGGCCGGCGTCGCAGCCTTGCGCGGCTTGGCCGCCGGTTTCGCCTTCGGCTGCACCGCGGGGGCCGGCTCGGGCTCGGGCTCCGGCTCGGGCAGCGGCTGGGGGGCCGGGGCGGGTTCGGTCACCGGCGCGGGCGCGATGGCTTTTTCCGCCTTCACCACGGCCGCCAGCGCCTCGGCGATCGTCTCGCCGCTGCTTTCCGTCGGCGCCACTGCGACCGGCTCGACCGGCGCGGCGACCCGTGCGGGGGTCGCGGTCGACTGCGGCGCGTCTCCGCGGGAGGTGACACGGGCGACCAGCCCCGAGGCGGCGGCGCCGACGCGGGCGAGCGAACGGGCGATGCCGCCGCCGGAACCGCCGGAACCGCCCGGCCCGCCGGAGCCATGGGGACCCGCATCATCCGGATCCGAGCCGCGGGTCGCTTTGCCCGCCTTCGGATCGACCGGCCCCTCGATCGAGGCCAGGAGCGCCTGCGAGAAGCTCACGCAGCCGAGCGGGATGACGACGAGGGTCAGGAGCGTCGAGACCAGCCCGCCGAACATCAGCGAGATCGCCATGCCCTGGAAGATCGGGTCGGACAGGATCACCGAGGAGCCGACGATCAGCGCCAGCGCGGTGATGATGATCGGACGGGTCCGGGTCTGGCACGAGTAGATCACCGCGTCCTGCACCCGCATCCCCGCCTTGACCGCGTGCAGCGAGAAGTCGACCAGCAGGATCGAGTTGCGCACGATGATACCGGCGAGGGCGATGAACCCGATCATCGAGGTCGCCGTGAACGAGGCGCCGAACAGCCAGTGGCCGGGCACGATGCCGATCAGCGTCAGCGGGATCGGCACCATCACGATCGCCGGGATGGTGAAGTTGCCGAATTCCCAGACCACGAGGATGTAGATCAGGATCAGCGCCACGGCGAAGGCGAGGCCCATGTCGCGGAAGGTCTCGTAGGTCACCGTCCATTCGCCGGTCCATTCCAGCGCCGAGGCGAGCGTGCTGTCGGGCGGGCCGATGTAGTTGGTGTCGACGCGGACGCCATCGGGCGCGGTGTAATTGTCGAGCAGGTCCTCGAGCTCGAAGATCGCGTAGATCGGCGCACCGAGCTTGCCCGTCACCTCGCCGGTGACGAATTCCACCGCACGCAGGTCCTTGTGGTAGATCGGGTCGTCGAGGGTGAATTCCTCGAAATGGCCGAGCTCAGTGAGCGGGATCATCGCGCCGGTCACCGAAGGCACCGGCAGCTGCCCGAGCCGGCCGAACTGGTTGCGCAGCGCCAGCGGCATCTGCAGGTAGATGAACATCGGCTCGACCGCGCGATCGGTCTTGACGTCGCCGAGAACATAGCCGCCCATCGCCATTTCGAGCTGGCGGTTGATGGTCTCGACCGACACGCCGCGGCGCGAGGCCTTTTCGCGGTCGACCACGAAGCGCCAGGACGTATAGCGGTCCTGCAGGTAGCTGTCGGCGTCGACGGTGATCTCGGCACGCTCGAACATCGCGCGGATGTCGGCGGCAACCTGACGGCGGGTGGCATCGTCGGGCCCATAGACCTCGGCCACCATCGTTTGCAGCACCGGCGGTCCGGGCGGCATCTCGACCACCTCGATCCGGGCACCGAGTTCGGTGGCGAGCGGGGTCAGCATCTCGCGGGTGGCGACGGCGAGTTCTTCCGACGAGCGGTCGCGGTGGTGCCTGGGCCCGATCTCGACCTGGATGTCGGCCATCCACGACTTGTCACGCAGGTAGGAATGGCGCACCAGGCCATTGAAGTTGAACGGGCTGGCGGTGCCGACGTAGCTCTGCAGCGCCACCACTTCGGGGATCGTCATCAGCTGCTCGGAGAGCTGCGAGACGACGTTGGCGGTCACCGGCAGCGGCGTGCCCTCGGGCATGTTCACGGTGACGTTGTATTCGGGCTTGTTGTCCTTGGGCAGCATCTTCACGGTGACCGCCTGCAGGTAGAACAGGAAGACCGAGAGCAGGAACACCGCGATCAGGCCGATGGCGAAGCCCCAGCCCACCGGACGGCGGGTGATCAGCGGCACCAGCAGCCGGACGTAGAACCGGTTGAGCCAGAGCGTCTGCTTGTGTTCGCTCTCCTGGCTCTTTTCGAGGCTCTCCATCGAGGGCCGGATCCGCTGGGCGAGCCAGGGGGTGAAGATGAAGGCCGCAAACAGCGAGAAGATCATCGCCACCGAGCCGAGCGCGGGGATCGGCTCCATGTAGGGGCCCATCATCCCGCGCACGAAGCCCATCGGCAGGAGCGCCGCGATCACGGTGAGTGTGGCGAGGATGGTCGGGTTGCCGACCTCGCGCACCGCGTCGACGCTGCACCCTTCGGAGCATTCGCCCTCTTCGAGCCAGCGGCGATAGATGTTCTCGACCACGACGATGGCGTCGTCGACGAGAATGCCGATGGAGAAGATCAGCGCGAACAGCGACACCCTGTCGATGGTGTAGCCGAGCAGCCAGGCGGCGAAGACGGTGACCAGGATGACGATCGGGATCACGATCAGCACCACGGTGGCGGCGCGGAAGCCGAGTGCCATCCAGATCAGCAGCGTCACCGCGCCGGTCACCACGAAGAGCTTGAAGATCAGCTCGTTGACCTTCTCGTTCGCGGTTTCGCCGTAGTTGCGGGTGACCTCGACATGGACGTTGTCGGGGATCAGGCTGCCCTGCAGCCGGTGCACCGAGTCGAGCACCGCATTGGCCACGGTCACGCCGTTGGAGCCCGACTTCTTGGCCACAGCGATGGTGACGGCGGGGGCGCCGAGCGGGGCCAGCTCCATCGCCTCGGCATGGGCCGCATCGCCCTCCTCGCCATGGGCGCCATAGGCCGGGCCGGTGTAGTAGTTGACGATCGAGGTGGCGTCGTCGGTGCCCTGGGTCACCAGCGCCACGTCGCGGATATAGGTCGGCTGCCCGAAGCTCACGCCGATCATCAGGTTCTCGATGTCGCGGGCAGTGCGCAGGAACGAGCCGGTATAGAGCGTGAACGAGCTCTGCCCGCCTTCGACGAGGCCGACGCCGCGCTCGGAATTCGCCGCGTTGATCGTCTGGGCGATCTCGTCGAGCCCGATGCCGAAACCGGCGAGGCGCTCGGGGAAGACCTCGACCTTGATCGCATCCGACCGGCCGCCGGTGACGAAGCTCTGCGAGGTGTTGGGTACCTCCTTGAGGCGCTGCATCGTCGAGGCTGAGCGCACGCAAGGCACCTTCGTCGACCTCGTGGCTCCACAGCGTGAGCGTCACCACCGGCACGTCGTCGACGCCCTTGCCAGGCTTGATCAGCGGCATGCTCACGCCGGGCGGGATCTTGTCCATGTTGGACTGGATCTTGTCGTTGAGCTTGACCAGCGACTCGCCCATCTGTTCGCCGACGTCGAACTGCACCGTCACCATCGCGCCGTCGCGGGCCGAGGTGGAATAGACGTGCTTGACGCCGGGGATCTCGCTCATCAGCCGCTCGAGCGGATCGGTGGCGAGCGAGGCCACCCTGTTCGGCGGAAATGCCGGGGTAGGAAAAGAACACGTCGACCATCGGCACCGAGATCTGCGGGTCTTCCTGGCGCGGCGTGAGGATCAACCCCATGATGCCCAGCCCGAGGCAGGCGAGCAGCAGCAGCGGCGAGAGCGGCGAGTTGATGAAGGCCTGGGCCAGACGGCCGGCCAGCCCGAGGTCGTGACCGTTGCCGTTACCGTTGCCCGAGGCTTTGCCGTTCTGCGTGGCGATATTGTCGGTCATGTCTCCTCCCGGTCCTCCCTGTCTCGCCTAGTGCCCTGAGATCAGGGACGAGGGCGAGGAAAGGATCACCGTCTCGCCGCCAACGAGACCGGAGATGACCGAGATCGTGCCATCGGGCAGCGGATAACCGACCCGCACGATACGAAGCGAAGGTTTGCCGTTGTCGAGCACGAAGACGGCCGGCAGGCTGCCGCGCCAGATCAGCGCCTCGAGCGGCACCGAGGTCTGGCCCTGGGTCGGCACCGAAGCGTCCGGTACGGTGACCTCGACATACATGCCCGGGCCGCCGGGCGTGCCCACGGGCAGGTCGAACTTGACCGTGACGGTGTGGCGCTTGGGATCGGCCACGGGATAGATCTGGGCCACCCGTGCCTCGACCGGACCGCCGCCACTGTCGAGCCGCGCCGGCACCAGCATGCCTTCCGAAAGACCCGCCGCGAGACGGACCGGAACGTCGGCCTCGATGCGCAGGTAGTCGATGAAGGCATAGTCGAGCATCGGCATACCGGGCTGGACCGTGTCGCCGACCTCGACATGCTTGCGCATGATGATGCCGTCGAAGGCGGCGTTGGCCTGGAAATCCTCAAGCCCCGCGTCGATCGCTTCGAGATTGGCCTGGGCCGCGGCGAGACCGCTGGTGGCCTGGTCGACACCGACGCCCTGGGCGTAGAGATCGGCCTGGCGCTCGAGCCCGCTGTCGGACTGGCCCATCACCTCGGAGAACCCGCGGGTGAAGAACTGGTCGAAGGTGGCCGGGATGCCCATGCCGGGGAAACCGGTGACCGAGTTCACGCGCGGCGAGTAGAGCTCGCGCGAATACTGCATGTAGGAGTTCCGCAGCGCCGCCTCGGCCTGGTAGATCTGGCTGAGCGCCGCACGGCGCTGCGCCTGGACGTCGGCGTCGTCGATCTTGACCAGCACCTCGCCGGTCTCGGCACGATGCCCCTCGGCGCCCGCGAGAAAGGTGATCCGGCCGGGCACCTGGGCCGAGACGGTGATCTCCTTATAGGGAATGACGGTCCCCCCGACGATCGCCGAGCCGCCCACCTGCGACACCATGACCGGAGCCGTACGGTACCCTCCGGCCACCGTCCCCGCTGAATGGTCCTGCGAAAATGCCGCCGAGCCGGTCAGAACGGACGCCGCGAATGCCGCCAGGACGGGTGCGATTCTGATGATTTTCGGCATCCCTCCCCCTTTTTTTTCAGACCGATTCTCGATCTGCGTTGCATCGGCGCAGCAATGTTTGCGCCTCATTTTTCGCAAGTATATTAGCGGCTCGTGAAATTTCATTACCTTTTTGACGCCCCTCACGCAACAACTTATTTGAATGTATGCATAGAACGGATTGTCGCAGGTCCGTGTCCGAAAAAGTTGACCCGACGGCACCCGACAGCCGCCAGCACAAGCGCGAAGTGACTGTCAACTCACTAATTTGCCGCAATCCCGATCCTGTGGCCCGACCGCCCTGCCCGGCTACGCCGGGAGACCGGGGCCGGTGCCCTGCCCGACGGAATCGGGCGTTGCCGGACCGCCGGGTCAGAATGGGAACATCATCGACATCGGGTTCGAGAAGGCCTGCCCGACCCGTCCCATGTCCATGGTCATCCGGTTCATCGCCGCGTTCATGCCGTAGACCGACCCGGCCATGGCGGTGACGCCGCGGTCCATGCTCTCGATCTCGCCGGCCATCACCCCGATCGCCGCGTCCATCGTGCCCATCGTGCCGGTCATCGTGTCGAGCGTGGCGGTCATGGTGGTCATGGCGGTGGTCATCTCGCCCATGTGCCCGGTCATCGACCCCATGTTCCGCGAGATATTGTCCATATCCACGACCATGTGTTCGAAGTTGCGGTTCATCTGCACCATGGTGTCGGTCAGGGTGTAAACCTGCCGTGCCATGCCGTAGATCACCCAGGTGAACAGCGCCATCACCACCACGATGAGAAACGTGGTGACGACGATGAACCCGCCGCTCGTTGCACGCCGGTACATGGCTCCTCCCAGATCGACCGCGGACCAGACATATAGCGATATTATGATTTGTGCGAGTCACAAGTGGTCGCACGGACGAAATAACACGCCGCACCGCAGCAACTACAGGCCCGACCGGAAGCGCGCCCGGCCCCGCAACGGGATTGGCCCGCAAATCGCCTATGCCGTCGCTGGAACACGCCCGTACACCCGGAAACGCTTGATCTTTCCGCCGCCCCGGCCCAAGTGTCATGTATCTGTCACGGCCGCCGCAAAGCGGCCCGTTCCGCACCACACCGGGGGACCCATGTTCGATTTCGCCCGCATGCGCGATGAACTCGCGGACCATTACGATCTCGCTCCCAACCCGGCGCTCGCCAGCGAGATGTCCGAGATCTACGCAAAGATGGACCGCGTCGTGAACCCGGTCGACTGGGCCCGCTACGCGCCCTACGTCGCCGCGATCAACAAGCTCAAGAAAGAGAAGAACGCGGTCATCCTCGCGCACAACTACATGACGCCCGAGATCTACCACGGGGTCTCGGACTTTTTCGGCGACAGCCTGCAGGCGGCGATCGAGGCCACGAAGGCCAAAGGGGACATCATCGTCCAGTGCGGCGTGCATTTCATGGCCGAAACCTCGAAGATCCTGAACCCGTCCAAGACGGTGCTGATCCCCGACGTCGAAGCCGGCTGCTCGCTGGCCGAGAGCATCACCGCCGAGGGCATCGCTCAGATGCGGGCGAAATACCCCGGCGCCCCGGTGGTCTCCTACGTCAACACCACCGCGGAAGTGAAAGCCGCCTCCGACATCTGCTGCACCTCGTCCAACGCCGCCGCGATCGTCCGCGCGCTGCCGGAACAGACGATCATCATGACCCCCGACCAGTACCTCGCCCAGAACGTGGCAAACGAGGTGCCGGAGAAGAATGTGGTCTGGTGGGAAGGCTCCTGCATCGTCCACGAGCAATACACCGCGCAGGACATCCGCGACTTCCGCGCATGGCACCCGACGACCCGGATCATCGCCCATCCCGAATGCCCGCCCGACGTGGTCGCCGAGAGCGATTTCTCGGGCTCGACCAGCGGCATCATCAAATATGTACGCGACGAGATGCCCGAACACGCGATGCTGGTGACCGAGTGCTCGATGGCGTCGAACATCGCCGACGAGCTGCCCGAGGTCGATTTCGTCGGCCCCTGCAACATGTGCCCCTACATGAAGAAGATCACGCTGGAGAAGATCCTGTGGTCGCTCCACACCGGCGAACAGGAGGTCCATGTCGACCCCGAGATCGCCGAAAAGGCCCGCCGCGCCGTCGAGCGCATGATCGAGATGAGCCAGAAGCTCGGTATCTGACCCGTCCACCCCCCCGGGACGAGGGAACCCATGACCGCCCCAGACCTCCAGGAAGTCCACACCCAACGCATCGTCATCGTCGGAGCGGGCCTCGGCGCGCTCTATGCGGCGCTCGAACTCGCCCCCCGCCCGGTGCTGATGATCTCGCCCGAACCGCTTGGCGCCGGCGCCTCGTCGGCCTGGGCCCAGGGCGGCATCGCGGCAGCGATGGCCGATACCGACAGCCCGGCCGCCCATGCCGCCGACACGGTCGCGGCCGGCGCCGGCACGGTCGACCCCCGGGTCGCCGCGATGGTCACCGAGCACGCCCGCGAGCATATCCTCGACCTCACCGAGATCGGCACGCCCTTCGACCGCACCGCCGAAGGCGGCTACGTGATGAGCCTCGAAGCGGCCCATTCGACCCCCCGCGTGGTGCGGGTCCAGGGCGACCAGGCCGGCGCGCAGATCATGGAAACGCTGATCGCGGAAGTGCGCCGGACCCCGTCGGTGCAGGTGGCCGAAAACACGCTCGCGACCGGGATCGAGGTGGCCGACGGCCGGGTCACCGGCGTCTGGGTCCGCGCCGCCGGCAAGGGCACCGGCCCGGTGCTGATCCACACGCCCGCGGTGCTGCTGGCGGGCGGCGGGTCCGGCGGGCTCTTCGCGGTCACCACCAACCCGCCGCGCATCCGCGGCCAGGTGATCGGCCTTGCCGCGCGCGCCGGGGCGGTGATCGCCGACGCCGAGTTCGTCCAGTTCCACCCGACCGCGATGGACGTGGGCGAAGACCCCGCGCCCCTTGCCACCGAGGCGCTGCGCGGCGAAGGCGCCTGGCTGGTCAACAAAGCCGGCGAACGCTTCATGCTGGCGCTGGACCCCGCGGCGAGCTCGCGCCGCGCGACATCGTCGCCCGCGGCATCTTCGCCGAGACGCAAGCCGGCCGCCGCCCGGCGCTCGACACCCGCGCGGCCCTCGGGGCGAGATCCTGACCCGTTTCCCGGCCGTGGCCGACGCCTGTGCACGCAACGGGATTGATCCCGTGACACAGACAATCCCGGTCGCCTGTGCCGCACATTACCACATGGGCGGGATCGAAACCGGCATGGAGGGCCGCGCCAGCCTGGCCGGGCTCTGGGTCTGCGGCGAGGCCGGCTCGACCGGGCTGCACGGCGCCAACCGGCTCGCCTCGAACGGGCTGCTCGAAGCGGTGGTCTATGCCCGGCTCGCCGCCCGCGACATTGCCGGCAACGTGGCCGACGTGCCCGATCCCGATAGCGTGCCGCCGGTCGAGATCGACTTCCAGGGCGCGGGCACCGACGTCTATTCCGACGACGCGATGCAGGAACTGCGCAACCTGATGACCAACCATGTCGGCGTGCTCCGCGACGCGGGCGGCCTGAAGACCGCGCTCGCCGGGATAGCTCGGCTGGAAGCGGCCGAGCAGGGCTCGATCACCTTCGCCAACATGTGCGCCACCGCCACGCTGATCGCCGCCGCCGCCCTGGTGCGGCGGGAATCGCGCGGCGGACATTTCCGCACCGACTACCCCGAGACCGACCCGAACCAGGCGGCCCGCAGCCGGATGACCCTGGCCGAGGCGCTCGCGATCCGGGCGGCCTGTGTCGAGGAGATGTCATGAGCTTCGCCACCCTGCCCGACCTCGTGCTGGAACCGGTGATCCGGGCGGCCCTGATGGAAGACCTCGGCCAATACGGCGACATCACCACCCGCGCGGTGATCCCCGCGGAGGCGCGCTACACCGCCCGGCTGAATGCCCGCGCCGAGGGCCGGGTATCGGGCATGCAGATCGCCCGCATCGCCTTCCACCTCGTCGACCCGACGCTGAAGGTCGAGACGCCGGTGGCGGATGGCGCGGCTTGCGCGAAAGGCCAGACGCTGATGACCATCGAGGGTTCGGCCGCCTCGATCCTTTCGGGGGAACGGGTGGCGCTCAATTTCGCGGGCCGGCTCTCCGGCATCGCTTCGCTCACCGCGCGCTACGTCGCCGAGACCGCGGGCACCGCCGCCCGCATCACCTGCACCCGCAAGACCACGCCGGGGCTGCGCACCGTCGAAAAGCTCGCGGTGCTGCATGGTGGCGGCTTCAACCACCGGTTCAGCCTGTCGGACGCGATCCTGATCAAAGACAACCACATCGCCGCCGCCGGGGGCGTGCGCGCCGTACTGGAAGCGACCAAGGCTGTGGCGAGCCACATGGTCAAGGTCGAGATCGAGGTGGACCGGCTCGACCAGCTGGCCGAGGTGCTGGAGGTGGGCGGCGCCGACGTGGTGCTGCTCGACAACATGGACACGCCGACACTGGTCGAGGCGGTGGCCATGGCCGGCGGCGCGGTCACGCTCGAAGCCTCGGGCAACATGGTGCTCGACCGCATCGCCGAGGTGGCGGCCACCGGGGTCGACTATATCTCCTCGGGCGCGCTCACCCATTCGGCAAAGACCCTGGACCTCGGGCTCGACTTCTGAGCCCCGGGGCCCTCGCAGCATTGTGACGCCGCCCGGGTTCGCTCCGGCCGGGACGGGACTACACTCGGGTCCAACCGGAAAGGACCCGCCATGCCCCGCTTTGCCATTTTAGCCGCTTTTGCCACCCTGTTTACGGTCCCCGCCGCCGCGCAGTTTCAACGCCGCCCCGCCCAATGCCGCGGGCCAGCGGCCCGCCTTCGCCGGCCAGACCCGCGCGCCGGTGCTCTTGGACGGCATAGCGCTGGCCACCGAGACCGTGGTTTCCCGGCTCGAACACCCCTGGGGCATGGACCAACTGCCCGACGGCAGCTGGCTGGTCACCGAGCGGCCCGGGCGGATGCGCCTGATCGGCCCCGACGGCAGCCGCTCCGCGCCGATCGACGGCCTGCCGGAGGTTTTTGTCGGCGGCCAGGGCGGGCTGCTCGACGTCGCCGTGCGCGACGACTTCGCCGAGACCCGCCGGGTCTGGTGGAGCTTTGCGGAACCCCGCGGCGGCGGCACCAACGCGACGGCAGTGGCGACCGGCGTACTGTCGCCCGACGCCACCCGGATGGACGAGGTCGCGGTGATCTTCCGCCAGGAACCCGCCTGGGATTCCTCGGCGCATTTCGGCTCGCGTCTGGTCTTCGACCGCGACGGCGCGCTTTTCGTTACCACCGGCGAGCGGGCGAAAAGCGAACCCCGCGCCCTGGCGCAGGACGTCTCGACCCATCTCGGCAAGGTCCTCCGGATCGACCCGATGGGCGGGCCGGCCGCGGGCAATCCCGAGATCCCCGGCGGGCGCCCGGAAATCTGGTCCTGGGGTCACCGCAACATGCAGGGCGCGACGCTCGGGCCGGACGGGGCGCTGTGGACGGTCGAGCACGGCCCGCGCGGCGGCGACGAGCTCAACCGGCCGGAGCCCGGGCGCAACTATGGCTGGCCGGTCGTCTCCTACGGCCAGGAATATTCCGGCGCCCCAGTCGGCGAAGGCCGCACTGCCGCCGACGGCATCGAACAGCCGCTCTACTACTGGGACCCGGTGATCGCACCGAGCGGCATGGTCTTCTATGACGGCGAGATTTTCCCCGACTGGCAGGGCAGCCTCCTGATCGGCGGGCTTGCCAGCCAGGCGCTGGTCCGGCTGGAACTCGACGGTCCGAAGGTGACCGGCGAGGCCCGCTATCTTCAGGGGATGGGGCGGATCCGCGACGTCGACATCGCCGCCGACGGGGCGGTGATGCTGCTCACCGATGCCCGGCGCGGCGCCCTGATCCGGGTGACCCCGGCCGAGTGAGCCGCCCGGACCGTCCGCTCGCCCGGTCCCGCCTGGGCGGCCATGAGGCTTGACACACGCATTCACAAACCCGGATATGGATCTCACAGGGAGAGGAGAAACGCCCAATGAGATTGATTAGCGGGTTACTTGCACTGGTCGGCCTCGCGGCCATCGCCGCGGTCGGCTACGCCGCCTGGACGTTCAGGGATTTCGACCCGAAAGCCGGGAGCGTCTACTGGAACATGGCCAAACGTCTCGCCGAGACCGGCAACGCCGTCGAGGCGACGGTGTGGCGGCGCAAGGTCGACGACGGGTTGAGCTTCGAGGAGGTCGAGGAGTCGATCAAGTCGGTGGCCGAGTCCGAGAACATCCGCGCGGTCGGCGAGCTGCCGCTCGGCGACCAGGTGACGCTGATGCGCGACGAACAATGGCGCAAGCTCGGGATCTACCTCTACTGCAACCCGCTCACCGCAGCGAAAATGGTCGAGTATTCCGAGGCCTACTCCGCCTGGCTGCCCTGCCGTGTGTCCCTGGTCGAGGACGAGGAAGGCGCGCTCTGGCTCTACTCGCTCGACATGGACATGATGATCTACGGCGGCAAGCCGCTGCCGCCGGACCTGAAAGAGGAGGCGATGCACGTCAAGGACGTGATCCTCGCAATCCTCGACGGTGCCGCCGAAGGCAGCTTCTGAGCCCCACCGATACCGTGTGAAAACGCCCGGCCGCTTGTTCGGCCGGGCGTTTGATTTTCGGCACCTGCGCGTACGGCGGGAAAGGGCTGCGTGGACGTGGAGCCGGACTCCAGGAATCCGGATATCCGGATTTCTGGATTTCGAAATCCCGCTTGTTTTTCAATGGCTTGACGGCCACCACCACCAGGCCGCACGCTGCTGTTAACCGCGCGTTAACCACGATTGTGAGGCGTGTACCAAACCGGGCGCAAGGCGCCCGGCCAGGCCTCAGTAGCCCGACAATGCGTCCGAGATGATCCCGTCGAGCAGCGCGCCAACGGCGTCCATTGCGCCCGCGGGATAGGCCCGCCGACCGACGATGATCTCGCCCGGCGCATCGGGGCGTTCGGCCACGAAGATCGCGTAGGGACAGTGCTGAAGGTTCATCGGGTCGGCCTCCATGACCTGACGGCTGACAACGGCCGAGCAGAAGTTGAACACCTGCGCATGGGTAAACAGCACCTCCGTGCCGCCGACGTCCTCGCGGGTACGCTCGAGCATCTCGCCCACCTTGTTGACGGCGTCGATCACCAGACCGGCATCGGTGATCGCGGTCTCGATGTCGAACTGGACGTCGTCAAAGGCGCCCGACACCGTAGTGGTCACCGGCCCCTCGGCAAAGGCCGGCGCCGCGACACTCAGGGCCAGTACGGTGGCGGCTATTGTCTGTCTCATCTTCGTCCTCCCTTTCGAACTCGGGCCCCTGGTTTCAGGCCCCTTTCTGCAGGCTCGTTGCTGCGTTTCCCCAACGGTCGCCCCCGGCCCGGCCGCAGATCACTCCGCCGGCGCCTGCGCCTGCGCGATCAGCTCGCCGAGCAGGAACCAGAAGAAATCCTCGCCCGGATAGCCTTCGAGACGCCCCGCTTCGCGGCCGTCGTCCAGAAGCACGAAGGTCGGCGTCAACACCGCTGGACGCTCGAGCGCAATCCCCTCCGGCAAGCTGTCGTGGATCGACATCCGGCTCAGTGGCGCGATACGCGCCTCCTCGGTCGCCGGGTAGATCGGCCCGATCTCGGCATCCCATCGGGCGCAATAGATGCATCCCGGCTGGTCGAACATCACAAGCCGCAATTCCCCGGCCGCGACCGGTCCCGCGACGACGGCGAGCCCCAGCAACCAGCACATATTCACGAAATAATATGCTGCACGCGCGAAATTTTCTTCCATTGACGGGTCCGATATTGAACTTATTGAATGTTAGAATAGGTGCGCCGCAGCCACAAGGACAACACATGGGTTTGGACATCACATTCGGCGGCGCAGCTCTCGCGGGGCTCTTGTCGTTCTTCTCGCCCTGCATTCTGCCGATGGTGCCGTTCTACCTGTCCTACATGGCAGGGCTGTCGATGCAGGAACTGCACGGGCGCGACGGCGGGCCGACCATCCCGCGCGACGCACAGATCCGCTTGATCCTCTCGGCCATCGCCTTCGCCCTCGGGGTGACGACGATCTTCGTCCTGCTCGGCCTCGGAGCCACCGCGGCCGGTGCGGCCTTCGCCCAGTGGAAGACGCCGCTGTCCTACGTCGCAGCGGCGATCCTCGCCGTTTTCGGGCTGCATTTCCTCGGAATCATCCGCATCCCTTTCCTCTACCGCGAGGCGCGGGTCGAGGCGAAGACCGACCCCTCGACCATGGCCGGCGCCTACGTCATGGGCCTCGCCTTCGGCTTCGGCTGGACCCCCTGCGTCGGCCCGGCGCTGGCGGCGATCCTGTTCGTGGCCTCGGGCACCGGCGATCTGGTCCGCGGCGGCACGCTGCTGCTGGTCTACGGCCTCGCCATGACCCTGCCCTTCGTCATCGCCGCCATCCTCGCCCGCCCCTTCCTCGCCTGGGTCGCGCGCAACCGCCGGCTGATGGGCTACGTGGAAAAGGCGATGGGGGTGATGCTCATCGTCTTCGCGCTGCTCATCGTCACCAATTCCGTCAACGTCATCGCGCAATGGCTGATCGACAATTTCAGCTGGGGCAAGACCCTGGTCTGACCCCTGCGCCCCTATTGAGAGGACCGCGAACATGACCGCATTCCCCACGCTCCGTGGCCTGGCCGCCGCGCTGGTTCTGACCTTCGGCACCCCTGCCCTCGCCGAGGTGACGCTCGGCGACGACGGGCTGCACAAGCCCGACTGGCTCCAGGAGACCTTCCTCGACCTCGGCGAGGACCTCGCCGAGGCCAACGCCCAGGGCAAGCGGATGATGGTCATCGTCGAACAGCGCGGCTGCATCTACTGCACCAAGATGCACGAGGAGATCTTCCCCACGCCGGAGATCGACGCGATCATCCGCGAGAGCTTCTTCGTCGTGCAGATCAACCTGTACGGCGATCTCGAGGTGACCGATTTCGATGGCACCGTGATGACCGAGAAGGACATGGCCCGGAAATGGAACGTGATCTTCACGCCGACGATGATGTTCCTGCCCGAACAGGTGGATGAGACGAAATCTGCCGTGCAGAACGCCGTGGCGGCGATGCCGGGCGCCTTCGAGCGGCTGACCACGCTCGCCATGTTCACCTGGATCCGCGACAAGGCCTACGACACCGAACCGAACTTCCAGAGGTATTTCGCGGATAACTTCGCAAACCAGTAGGAAAATTCCCGTTATGCCGCAGCGCAGCGCAACAATGTTGCGCAGCAGCATGAAAATCATATGGTCACATTTCAATATGACTGCTAGTTTCCGAGTCGCGCGATGTCCAAGCGGGCAAAATGACGCAACTACAGCGGCACGAAGCCGCGGAAAATCGAGAGCATCAGGGAGGGCTCCTATGAGAAATCTGTTCGTGCTTTGCGCGGCAGCGACGATGGCAATTCCATCCGTCCTGAACGCCGACACCGCTCCGGGGGACGTGGTCTTCGGCGAACTCGGCGAGGTGGCGGCACCCCTGACCGACGTGGCCGGCGATCCTGCCGCCGGGCTCACCGCCGCGACCACCCGGTCGATCGGCAACTGCGTCGCCTGTCACGTCGCCGAGGGCTGGGCGGACACCGCCTTCCCGGGCAACGTCGGCCCGGTTCTGACCGGCATCGCCAACGTCTACGACGAGGGCCAGCTGCGCGGCATTCTGGTGAATTCCAAGAAGGCGTTCCCCGGCACCGTCATGCCGGCCTTCTACAACCTCGACGACATCATCCGCCCCGGCCTCGACTACACCGGCAAGGCGGCGGAATCGCACGACGTGACGATCCTGACGGCGCAGCAGATCGAGGACCTGGTCGCTCTGCTCAAGACCTTCGACGAACCGCTGCCGGAATGAGCCCCGCGCGGTCCCAGACAACGAACGAGAGGTAACACCACCATGACCTTCACCAGACGACATGCCCTGGCCGCCGGTGCAAGCGCGATCGCGCTCCTCGCCGCGACCCGTGGCGCCTTCGCGGCCACCGGCGAGGAAGTCATCGCCGAGTTCACCGGTGGGGCCGAGGTCGGCACCGCCGGCGTCTCCCTGACCGCCCCCGAGATCGCCGAGAACGGCAACGTGGTGCCCGTCGAGGTCGACGCCCCCGGCGCCGAAGAGATTGCGATCGTCGCCCCGGGCAACCCGTCGGCGCATATCGCCTCGGTCAAGTTCGGCCCCGCCGCCGGCTCGCAGCGCATCTCGACCCGGATCCGCCTCGCCAAGTCGCAGGACGTGACCGCGGTCGCGCGCATGGCCGACGGCAGCTTCGCCATGGCCGCCCAGCCGGTCAAGGTGACGGTCGGCGGCTGCGGCGGCTGAGCCCACTCCCGTTTCGCCCCGGCGCCGCGGCGCGTCCGGGGAACGCACAACACCAGATCTTGGAGCATCCAGATGTCAGACGTTAAACCCCGCGTGAAGGTGCCTTCTTCGGCCGCAGCCGGCGAGCCCATCACCATCAAGACCCTGATCAGCCACGTGATGGAATCGGGCCTGCGCAAGGACGGCGACGGCAACCTCATCCCGCAGAACATAATCAATCGCTTCACCTGCGACTTCAACGGCGTCAACGTCGTCGACATGACGCTCTGGGGCGGCGTTTCTGCGAACCCCTATATCGAGTTCGAAGCCATGATCGACGCCGCCGGTGAGTTCAAATTCACCTGGTACGAAGACAACGGCAACGTCTACGAAGATACCAAAACCATCGAACTGGCGTGAGACCGGTCGACACAGGAACAAGTCAGGGAGGTGACGCGATGACAATTCGCGCGAAGACACTGGCGGGCCTCGCGTCCGCCGCGGCCCTCATGATCGGCACCGCGGCTTTGGCCGAGCCCGATCTCGATGCCGTGCTGGTCATCAACGACGAGACCGAACTTACCACCATCACCGCGGCGCCCGAGCACCTCGAAGGGGCGCTCGAACAGGCGATTTCGGGCTGGCACTACCGCGACGCCGCGACCCGCGGGATGGAGATGGACGACTTCGAGAACCCGGCGATGGCCTTCGTCGACGAGGGTCTCGCCTCCTGGGACGCGGTCGACGGGAGCGAGGGCAAGTCCTGCGCCTCGTGCCACGGCGACATTTCCGAGAGCATGAAGGGGCTGCGCGCCAGCCTGCCGAAGGTCAACCCGGAGAACGGCGAGCTGTGGTCGATGGAAGACTACATCAACGACTGCCGCACCAACCGGATGGGCGCCGAGGCCTGGGATTGGGACAAGGACCCGATGAAGAACATGACCGCGGCGATCTCGGTGCAGTCGCGCGGCATGCCGGTCGACGTCGCCATCGACGGTCCGGCGGCGCCGTTCTGGGAGCAGGGCAAGGAGATGTACTACACCCGCTACGGTCTGCTCCAGCTCTCCTGCGCCAACTGCCACGAAGAGAACAACGGCCACTACATCCGCGCCGACCACCTCTCGCAGGGCCAGACCAACGCCTTCCCGGTGTTCCGGCTGAAGACCGACGGACTCGTCTCGCTGCACAACCGCTTTGCCGGTTGCGTGCGTGACACCCGCGCCGAGACCTTCAAGAAGGGCGGCCCCGAGTTCCACGCGCTCGAGCTCTACGTCGCCTCGCGCGGCAACGGTCTCTCGATCGAAGGCGTGGGCGTGCGCCCGTAGCACCGCCTCTTCGGCCGCGGCGGGCCTGGACCCGCCGCGGCCGCTTTCGCTTTTCTCGACATCGCCAAACCATGACCCCGAGGACCGAGCCATGATCTCTCGTCGCGATTTCCTACAGGCCGGCATGGCCGTTTCCGCCATCCTCGGGTCCGGTGCCACCGGCGCCTTCGCCCAGATCGCCGCCGGCCAGAAGCTCACGCAGGATCAACTGCTCGAGTTCGACACCTTCGGCAACGTCACCCTGGTCCACGTCACCGACATTCACGGCCAGATGAAGCCGATCTGGTTCCGTGAACCCGAGGTCAATCTCGGCATCGGCGAAGTCCGCGGCTTGCCGCCGCACGTGACCGGCGCGGATTTCCTCAAGCTCTACAACATCGAGGCCGGCTCGGCCCGCGCCTACGCGCTCACCAACGTCGACTTCGCCTCGCTGGCCCGCGAATACGGCAAGATGGGCGGCCTCGACCGGGTCGCGACCGTGGTCAAGGCGATCCGCGCCGCCCGCCCTGACGCCCTGCTGCTCGACGGCGGCGATACCTGGCACGGCTCCTACACGGTGATGAAGACCGCCGCCCAGGACATGGTCGACGCGATGAACCTGCTGGGGCCGGACGCGATGACCTCGCACTGGGAATTCACCCTCGGCATCGACCGGGTGACCGAGATCGTCGACCTCTTGCCCTTCCCCTTCCTCGGTGCCAACATCTTCGACGCCGAATGGGACGAGCCCGCCTACGAGCCCTACCAGATGTTCGAGCGCGGCGGCGCCAAGATCGCCGTGATCGGCCAGGCCTTCCCCTATCTCCCGATCGCCAACCCGTCGTGGATGTTCCCCGGCCTCAGCTTCGGCGTGCGCGAGGAGCGGATGGCGGAAGTGGTGCAGGAAGTGCGCGACGCCGGCGCCGACCTTGTCGTCTGCCTCAGCCACAACGGCTTCGACGTCGACCGCAAGCTGGCGGCACAGGTGCCCGGGATCGACGTGATCCTCACCGGCCACACCCATGACGCGCTGCCCGAGCCGGTGCTGGTCGGCGACACCCTGCTGATCGCGTCGGGGGTCTAACGGCAAGTTCGTCACCCGGCTCGACCTCGACGTGCAGAACGGCCAGCTCCTCGGCTTCCGCCACAAGCTGATCCCGATCTTCTCCGACGCGATCGAGCCCGATGCCGAGATGGCCGCCTATATCGACGGCGTCCGCGAGGCCCTACAAGGCCGAGCTCGAAGAGGTGCTCGGCACCACCGAGAGCACCCTATACCGGCGCGGCAATTTCAATGGCACGTGGGACGATCTGATCTGCAACGCGCTGATCGAAGAGCGCGAGGCCGATATCGCGCTGTCGCCCGGCTTCCGCTGGGGCCCTTCGCTGGTGGAGGGCGATCCGATCACCCGCGAGGACCTCTACAACGCCACCGCGATGTCCTACCCCAACGCCTACCGCTCGGAGATGACCGGCGAACAGCTCAAGATCATCCTCGAAGACGTGGCCGACAACCTGTTCAACCCGAACCCCTACTACCAGCAGGGCGGCGACATGGTGCGGGTCGGCGGCATGGGCTACCGGATCGACGTCACCAAGCCGCAGGGCGAACGGCTGACCAACATGACCCTGCTCAAGACCGGCGAGGCCGTCGACCCGGGCAAGACCTACGTCGTCGCCGGCTGGGCCTCGGTCAACGAGGGCACCGAAGGCCCGGCGATCTTCGATCTGGTCGAGGGCTGGATCAAGAAGAAGGGCACGGTCTCGGTCGACCCGAACCAGAGCGTCGAAGTGATCGGGGGCTGATCCCGCCCCATTTGGCACAGCTTGGACCGGACGGGCCCCCTGCCCGTCCGATTCGTGTTTCGGGGCTTTGCGCCGAGGGGGATACTGGGGCTTCGACGCCGCGCTAACCTCTAAACCTATGCATTTCAACAGGTTGCGGCAGCTCGCGGTCCCCGGACTGGCGGTCCGGTATCACCCCACCGCGTCGCGGTTCAGGAACTCCAGCACCATCGCCGCCGTCCAGGTGAAGGCCGGGCCGCCGCAGGGGGCGCCGGTCATCGGGACGAAATATTCCGAGAAGCCGCCGACCTCGATGAGCTTGAGGCTGTCGGCGACGATCCGCGCCGCGGTCGCGATATGCCCGTCGCGTTCGAGCCCGTCGGCCACCATGTAGTTCACGATCAGCCAGGCGGGCCCGCGCCAGTAGCGCGCGCTGTCGTAGCCCGGCGCATCCGGGTCATGGCTCGGGATGAGGTAGCGCACCCGCTCCCCCAGCGCGTCGATGTGCGCGGCGATCGCGGCGGCCCGCGGCGGGGCGATCGGGGCAAAGGCGGGGATCAACCCGCCCACCGAGGGGCTGTCGATCAGCGCCTTCGTCACACGGTCGTAGCACAGGTATTGCTGCCGGTCGTCGCTCCACAGCGTCTCCAGCGCAGCGAGCCCCTGCGCCGCCTGGGCCCGCTGGGCGCGTGCCAGGCCGGTATCGCCGAGCTCTTCGGCGAGGTCGGCGAGGTCCATGGCGGAGCGCAGCAGGATCGCGTTGAACCCGGGATCGACGATCCGGAAGGGCGAGGCATCGTGCAGCTTCGTGTTGTCCCAGCCGAGGCCGCGGAACAGCTGTACCAGCCAGATGTAGCGCTTGTACTGCTCCTGGGTCGGGCGGTGGGCCGGGTCGGCGTGCTGGGTGTCGCGGCGCTGGAAGTCCCCGACCCCCTCGGTCGGCACCCGCTCGAAGGCCACATCCCAGTCGATGGAATTGTCCCGCCCGGTCTCCCAGGGGTGGATGACGGCGACAAGCCCGGTCCCGTCGGGGTCGCGGGCGCTGTAGAACCAGTCGTGCCAGCGCGCGATCTTCGGCAAGAGCGCCCCGGCCCGCGCCCGCGCCATTTCCTTGTACTTTGCCCGGTCATAGAGCCGGCGCACCGCGAAGCCGGTCACCGGCGGCTGGGTCAGGCCCGAAGTCGGCACCGGTCGTTTGGTGTCGTAGACCTCCGGCCCCGGGAAATAGCCCGGGTCGATCTTGTGGAAGATGATATGCGGCACCATGCCGTCCTCCCACCGGTGGTCGAACAGCGTCTCGATCTCGGTCCAGGCCCGGTCCTCGTCGACATAGGCCAGGCCGAGGGCCGACAGCGCAGAATCCCAGTTCCACTGGAACGGGTAGAGCCCATGGGTGGGCACGGTGTAGTGCCCCAGGTCATTCAGGCGAAGGACCTCGATGGCCTTCGCGATCACGTCGTCGGACATGGTCTGTCTCTCCGGAAGCGGTCAGCGGACGGCAAGGGTGGTGTCGGGGTCGAACCAGCGCACCCGGTCGGGGAGCGGGGCGAGCGTGAGCACGTCGCCGCGCGCCACCTCGAGGTCGCTGTCGAGCACGGCGCGGAACAAGTGCCCGTCGACCTCGCCGGTCACCAGGAGATGCGCGCCCAGCGGCTCGACCACGCGGACGGTGAGCGCGAGCCCGGTGTCGGCGGTGCGCAGGTCCTCGGGCCGGATCGCGAAGTCGAGCTTCGGGTGATCGCCCGCGGGCCCGTCGAAAACTTGCCCCGCCACGCTCCATTTGCCGCCGCCCACCGGAGTCGCGTCGATGAAATTCATCGGCGGGTTGCCGATGAAGCTGGCGATGAAACGCTCGGCGGGGTTGCGGTAGACCTCGACCGGGCGTCGCCGCCTGGGCGATGCGGCCCTCGTGCATGACCGAGATCCGCTCGGCGAGTGACATCGCCTCGACCTAGTCGTGGGTCACGTAGATCGCCGTGGTATTGCTCTCGGCCAGCACGCCTTTGAGCTCGGCCCGCATTTCAAGGCGCAGGAGCGCGTCGAGGTTGGAGAGCGGCTCGTCCATCAGGATCACGTCGGGCTCCATCGCCAGCGCGCGGGCGACCGCGACCCGTTGGCGCTGCCCGCCGGAGAGCTCGCCCGAATAGCGTTTGAGGAGCTGGCCGATCTGCATCAGCCCGGCGGTCCGTTCAACCCGGCGCTTGACCTCGTCGTTGGGGAGCTTCTGCATCCTGAGGCCAAATCCGATGTTCTCGAACACCGTCAGGTGCGGAAACACCGCGTAGTTCTGGAACACCATCGAGATGCCCCGGTCCTTGGGCGCGAGGTGGTCGATGCGGCGCCCGCCGATCCAGACCTCGCCCTCGCTCGCGGTCTCGAGCCCGGCGATGATGCGCAGGAGCGTGGACTTGCCGCAACCCGAGGCACCGAGCAACACCATGAATTCCTGGTCGGCAATGGTCAGGTTGATGTCGCTCAGCGCCTGGTAGGCCCCGAACCGCTTGGCGACGTTCTTGATCTGGATCTCGGCCATTGTCTGGCTCCCTGACTGCAACCGCTCAGCGGTTGGCGATGCCCCACATCGCGAAGAGGTATTTCCGCACGGCGAAGATGAAGATCAGCGCCGGCACGACGAGGATGAAGCCGCCCGCGAACTTGAGGTGCAGCGGCGAGGTATCGAGGTTCTGCAGGAGGAAGGCCGTCAGCGTCCGGTTCTCGATGGTCAGCACCGCGGCGGCAAAGACCTCGTTCCAGGAGATCACGAAGGCGAAGATCGCGCTGGCGGCGATCCCGGGCAGGATCAGCGGAAGGATCACCCGGGTGAAGGCCGTCACCCGTGTGCAGCCGAGCGTCCAGGCTGCCTCTTCGAGTTCCAGCGGGATGCCGGAGAACAGCGAATAGGTGATGAGCACCGCGAAGGGGATCGCCAGCGTCGTGTGGACCAGCGCGAGGCCGAAGACGGTGTCGTCGAGCCCGGTGCGGATGAACATCACCGCGAGCGGCAGCGCCAGCAGCGGCAAAGGGAAGGCGCGGGTGAGCAGGATCAACAGCCGGAACAGCGCCTTGCCCGGGAAATCGAAGCGCGACAGCGCGTAGCCCGCGGGCGCTGAGATGGTGATCGAGATCACCATGGTGATCCCGGCGACCAGCGCCGAGTTCCACAAGGCCCGCAGCATTCCATCGAAGCCCGCGAAGAACTGCAGGCTGCCGAGGTCGAATTCGGGGAAGAAGCGCTTGGGGAAACTACTCACCGAGTCCGGCGACGACAACGTGTTGATCAGCAGGAAGTAGATCGGCACCAGCACCCAGGCGATCAGCAGTACGACGGCGGCGATGTAGAGAAACCGGCCGGCGGACCGGGCGTCGCGCGGGGGCGAGACGGCAACGTCGCTCATATCGTGGCTCCTTTCGGAACGCGCAGGGCGCGCAGGATGAGCAGGGTGAAGCCGATCGAGATCACCAGGATGATGAGGGCCACGGCTGCCGCAGCTCCGGAATTGAGAAGGTCAAACTGGTATTCGTAGACAGACCCCATCAGCACCGGGAACAGGGTGCCGCCCAGCGCCTGGACGACGGCGAAGATCTCGAAGGCGAGGATCACCCGCAGGATCAGCGCGGTCTGCAGCGACGGCCGCAGGAGCGGCAGAGTGATGCGCAAAAACCGCTTCCACGGCGAGGCGCCGAAGACCTCGGCGGCTTCGTAATATTCCTTCGGGATCAACCCCATGCCGGCAACGAGGATCACCAGCATGATCGCCGTGGCGCGCCAGATCTCGGCCAGCGCGATAGCGAGGAAGACGATGCCGGGGTTGTTGTAGGTCAGGAAGTTGACCGGACGGTCGACCATGCCGAGCCCGTGCAGCATCGAGTTGAGAAAGCCCGACTGCTCGAAGATCGCCAGCCAGATGATGCCCGCGGCGAGATCGGATATCCCGAGCGGGATGGTCCAGATGTAGAGCACCAGGTCGCGCCCGGATTTCATCTTGGTGACCATGTTGGCCATGGCGAGCGCGAGCACCACCTGGACCGGCACCACCGCCAGCGCCAGCAGCAGGGTGTTCTTCATCGAGATCGGAAACTTCCAGTAGCCCACGACCTCCTGGAAATTCGCGAGCGAGAAGCTGCCGTCGACGTCGAAGGCCTGCTTCGCCACCAGAAGGAACGGGTAGATGAAGAACAGGCACAGAAACAGCGTGACCGGTAGGATCATCACGTAAGGCAGGAACCGCGGGTTCATGGAACCGCTCCCTTTGCTGGGTCTCGTGGGGCGCGCGTGGCTCGCGACAGGCCGGGCGGACCTGGCCGGTCAAGCTGCCCGGGCCGCAGCCGGCCCGGGCGCGTCCGGCGGGCGACAGGCCCGCCCGGTGCGTCGCTCTGGCCCTATTCGACCGGGCAGGCGCCTTCCGACGGGGCGTCGGGCGCCCAGCAGGGCGCGCCGGTCGCTTCCATGATCTTGGCGAGCGCCGCCTTCTGGTCTTCGAGCACCGCCTCGATCGGCTGGCCGGCGAGCACGATCCGTTCGAAAGCGTCGGTGAAGACGCGGTTGAAATCGCCGCCCATGTCGCCGAGGCCCGCGGGCAGCAGCCCCGGGTTGGCGTCGGGGCTCGCCGACGTGAGCGCCACCGCGTTGCCGGCAGCCTGCACCGACGGCGGCAGGTCATCGGGCAGCTCGACGTCGACCACCGGGAAGAAGCTGGTGGCGCGCAGGGTGGCGATCTGGGTTTCCGGCGCGAGCATGTAGCTCACCAGCGATTTGGCGGCCTCCATGTCGGGCGCGGTGCGCGGGATCGCGACGCCGGCAAGCACCGGCATGAAGCCGCGTCCGGTGGGACCGGCCGGCGCCGGGAAGGCGACAAAATCGTCGGGGCGGTCGTTGAAGGCCTGAGCGAGGCGCGAGGTATGGTCGAAGACGATCCAGGCATCGCCGTTCAGGAGCTGTTCCTGCAGGAAGGCGAAGTTGGTCGAGGCCGGGTTGGTATGGGACCAGAGTTCCTTCATCTTTTCCCAGGCCGTCACCGCCTCGGGCGAGGCGAAGGTGCGGACCACGCCGTTGGTATAGGACGGGTAGAGATAGCCCTGGAAGAACCGGTGCTTGAGGCCTTTCGGCCCGGCCGGGAAGCCGAACTTGGGCTCGCCCACCGCCTCGTGCACATTGGCCGTCCATTCGATCAGCTGGTCATAGGTCAGCGCGTTGATATCGGCGCCTTCGGGCAGGTACTGGAGCGCTTCCTTGTTGGCGGCCATGATGTAGCTCGCCTGCATCCAGGGGATGTACTGCATCGAATCGGTGCCGAGCTTGGCGAGGTCGTTGAACGTGCCCGAGGCCGACATCACGCCCAGGTCGTCGAGATCGACGAGGTCGTCGGGGTCCATCGCCGAGAAATCGCCGTGCAGCCCGCCCAGGACCGCGATGGTGCCGGTACCGGCCGCGAGCTCGGCCTGCAGGCGGGTGAGCCAGGGGCCGCCGTCGTTGGGCTGGTGGTCGACCGCTTCGCCGTAGCCCGAGAGCACGCTGTCGCGCATCGCCTGCGCCTCTTCGACCGGCTTGGCCTGGGTCGACCAGAACAGCACATCGGCCTGTGCGGCGGTCGCGGTGGCGAAAAGGGCGAGGCCCGACGCAGCGCCGGCAAGTTTCATCGTCAATGTCATGTGTTCCTCCCAGAACGCTGAACTTCTTGCGCGCGGTGGCGCGCCGGATCGTACGCGCGTTTTCCGCGCAGGCGCCGCTTCCAGCGACGCTTCCCCTGCCCGACTCGGGGCCGGGTCCTGTGGAGATGGCAGAATTTTGGTAAAACGTTATATCAACTGTTAACCTTGTTCCGCCGCAAAAGTGACATCATTTCATGAACAATGATGCCACGGCGCTATGAAAATCGACAGATCGGCATAATTCTGATAGATCGTTATATCGAACACTCACCGCGGCCACCGGGAGCCATGACCGAAAAGCCGAAGCTCGAGACCGTCGCCAGGGAAGCCGGTGTGTCCACGGCCACCGTCAGCCAGGTGCTGCGCGGCACCGGCCGGATTTCCGAGCAGACCCGCAAGAAGGTGCTGGCCGCCGCCACCCGACTGCACTACGTGCCCGACGGCCGGGCCGCCGCGATGCGGTCGGGAGAGCGACGCGAGATCGGACTGGTGATCCAGGCCATCGCCAACCCGTTCAACGCCGAGGTCATCAGCGGCGTGAGCGACCTTTTGGAAAGCGAAGGCTACCTGCTGTCCATCCGCGACAGCCAGGACGATGCTGCGCGCGAGCGGCGCAATCTCGAAGCCTTCATCCGCTCCTCGCGGGGCGGGTTGCTCTGGGTGCCGGCCAACGACACGCCCGACGCGACCCTCGACCTTCTGCGGGCCCAGCGGATGCCGACGGTGACCTTCCTGCGCCCTGCCCCCTCGGGCGAGTTCGACCATGTCGGCATCCGCAACGCCCGCGCCACCGCCGAGGCCACATCCCACCTGGCCGATCTCGGCCACCGGCACATCGCCTATTTCGGCGGCGCGACCACTTCGGTGGTGCGCGCCGAACGGATCGACGGCTACGCACGGGTGATGGGGGAACGCGACCTCGGCCCGCCCCTGGTCTGGGAAACCGGCGACGACAAGCTCTCCGGCCGCGACGCGATGCGGGCGCTGCGCGCGGCGCACCCGGAGGTCACCGCGCTGGTCTGCAACGGCGACATGGTCGCGCTCGGCGCGGCGCTCGCGCTGATCGAAGACGGGCTCACGCCGGGGCGCGACGTGTCGATCGTCGGCTTCGACGATATCCAGGACGCGGCCCTCGCCTCGCCGCCGCTCACCACCATGGCGATCTCGCCCTACCAGATGGGGCGCAAGCTCGCGCGGGTGCTGCTCGACCGCCTGCGCGAACCCGCAGCACCGCCCTCGATCACCCTGTTCCCCGCGACCCTCGTTGTCCGCGGCACCACCGGCCCGCCGCCGGGCTGACCCGCGTTGGTCAGCGGCGGAACTCGCGCGATTTCGCTGGCGTCGTTAACCGCGTGCTAACCCTCCCGGTCTAGCCTGACCGTGCGAAACAAGGAGGGACCGGACCATGGCGGATCAGGCACACGGCGGAGCACCCAACGCTTTCGTGGCGGAACACGCGACGATCGAGGAGGTCCTCCCGCTCGACCATGTTGCGCTCATCGGCGTCGCCGGGCCCGAGGACAGGATGCATGGCTATCTGAGGTTCCCGGAGGGCGAGATCCGGCGGATCGACCTCAACCAGCCGATGGCCTTCGGCACCCCGATCGAGATCAGCCCCTCCGGCGTGGTGCTGCAGCTCGCCAACGGCAACGCGACCTTCCTGCCGCCCTTCCCCTTCGGCATGGGCCCACCGCCGGCGTGACCGTCTCTGACAAGTGCCGGACCGGCGCACCCTTAGCCGAACAGGATCAGCTGTGACGACGCAATCGCCCAGAGGACCGCGACCCCGAACAGCCCGAAGGCGACGAGGCCCACCACCACCAGCCGCCGGGTCAACGCCGGCAGCCCTTCCGACAGCGAGCCCACCCGGTGGAACATCCGCGTGACCCCGGCCCCGAGCGCGAAGGCGGTGCCAGCGAAGAGCGGCAGGTAGAGGACGTAACCGTAGTAGCCGTGCTCGCGCTGCAGCAGGCAGAACGGGCAATGGTGGTTGGGGTGGTCGTAGACGTAGAGCGAGATCACCGAGACGATGGCGGCGAGGGCGACGACGAACATCACCGCGCCGGCGAGTGCGAACCAGCCCTGCCCGCGGCCGGTGGCAAGGCTGAGCCCGCCGGTCGCGGCGACGATCCACCCTGCCCCCGCGAGCAGCCACAGCGCAGCCCGGGGCGAGCCGGTCATCTCTGCGGCCAACCCGTCGTTCACCGGCGTGAACAGCTTGAGCAGCACGAGTGATGACGTCGGTTTCCAGCAAGGAAATAGGCCAACTCCCCGCCCGCCGCCACCAGCAGCGCCGCGATCGGCAGGAGGGCTGCGTATTTCACCCGGGTGAGCGGGTAGTCGCGCCCCATCCGGTCGGCCCGGTCGAGGATCAGCCACAGCGCCGCGGCAAGAACACCGCGACTTTGAGATAAGTGCCGGAAAGCCCCAGCGGTCGACGTTGAGCGTGCCGACCGCGCACATCGCGCCGACGAAGAGCTCCGCCATCCGGTCGGCGTTGTAGACCGAACAGCAGAAGCGCCGCGATCTCGGCGAGGAGGACGGCACCGAACAGGGTCGAAACCAGTTCGGTGGTGCGGTCCAGCGGATCTGGGTGCGGGCGCCGCTCGCCACGTCCCAGTGCCGGAGCACCTGCACCCCGAACACGGCGCCCCAGAGCGACACCAGGGCCGCCAGAGCCGAGACCAGCAGGAGCGCGAGGATCGGCGCCTGGAAGATCATGCCTCGATCTCCCCGTCGCGCATCGCCACCACCCGGTCGACCACCGGCGCCTCCCAGATCCGGCGGATCATGGCTGGTCATGGATGGTGTGCGCCTCTGCCCTGAGCCCCGCCACGATGTCGAGGAACCGCGCGGTGAGCTCGGTGTCGAGATTGGCGGTCGGCTCGTCGGCGATCAGCACCGGTGCGTCGTTGACCAGCGCGCGCGCGATCGCCACCCGCTGGGTCTCGCCGCCCGAAAGGTATTCGACCTTCATCTCGGCCTTGTCTGCGACCCCGAGCGCGGCCAGCCGGGCCATCGCGCGATCCCGTACGGCAGCGTAGGGATCGCCCAGCGGCCGCCGGCAGCATCACGTTCTCGATCACGCTGAGCCCGCGGATCAGGTTGAACCGCTGGAAGACGAAGCCGAACCGCAGCCGCCGCTCGGCGGTCAGGAACCGCTCGGGCAGGCCCGAGACCACCGCGCCGTCGAGCAGCACCCGGCCCGAGGTGGGCCGCGCCATGCAGCCGACGATGGAGAGCAGCGTGGTCTTGCCCGAGCCCGACGGCCCCTTGAGCACCGTCACCGCATCGCGGGCGATCTCCAGGCTCACCCCGCGCAGCGCCGCGACCTCGTTGGGGCGGCCCTCGTTGTAGAGCTTGGTGACCTTGTCGAGAGAGATCATGCCGGTCATCGCATCACCTGGTCGGGGTCCGCCGAGGCGGCGCGCCAGATCGGCACCAGCACCGCCGCGGTGTACGGCAGGACCGTGAGCAGGAACAGGGTCGAAAGCTGCATTCCGTCGATGACGGGGGCGAGGCGAAAGTCGGGGTAGATCACCGACCAGCCCTTGAGCACCGGGGCGATGAGCCCGGCGCCGAAAACGAAGACATGCAGGTAGGCCGCGAGCGTGCCGATGAGGAAGGCACCGAGCGAGACCAACGCCCCCTCCCAGAGCTTCATCGAGATCACGTCGCGCGTGTCCCAGCCGATCGCCTTGAGCACGCCGATCTCGGTGCCTCCTCCGCCGACAGCCCGCTTGCCTTCTCGGCGGCGAAAATCGCGAAAGCCAGCACAGAGGCGCCAAAGCGCGACCATCAGCCCCTCGCGCCATGAGAACAGCTTCTCGTAGGTCCGGGCGATTTCGTCGCGGGTGACGAAGCGGGCCTCGGGCATCAGCCGCGACGCTTTCTCGACGATGGTCGCGATTTCCAGCGGGTTGCGGATGCTAGGCGCCAGATCGGTCCAGACCCCCTCGGGCAGGTTGAAGAAGGCGCGGAAATCGGGCTCGTTCAGCAGCACGAGGTCGGAGGAGACCAGCGCTGTCGGCGGTAAAGGTCCGGGCGACCTCGAATTTCACCATGTCACCGGTGTAGCGGCTGAGAAACAAGGGCGCCCCTTCCCAGGTCGCCGCGCGCCCGCTGCACCCCCTCGCCCACCAGCACCGCGCCAGGACCGGGCAAGGCGCCGGGTCGCTCGGCACCTGGAAGGTGTAGTTGGCCCCGCTGGACGCGTCGTAGAAATAGCCCCAGAGCCGGCCCTCGACATCCGTGACCCCGCGGATCGCGGCGAGCGCGTCGATCTGGTCGCCCCCGATCATCTCGTGCCGGCCCATCCGCAGCTGCTGCACCGTGAGGCTCCGGCGCGTCGGCCAGCACCACCGCCGCCCTCACGCTTGAGCGCGGTCGCAAACAGCATCGCAGACGCAATGGTGAAGACCACGATCGCGTAGACGGCTCAGGGCCAGTTTGCCGCGCCGCCGCGCCAGCGCAGCGAGCGTGTAGTCGGCGAGCGACCGTTGCCGGTTGAGCCAGGTCCTCACTGCGCCACCTCTGCTTCGGAAAACCTGAGCCGGCCGCGGCCGAGATGCTCCGGGACCGGCGCGAAGACCCCGGCGGGGAAATGTTCGAAACTCATCGGCGCATCCTGAAAGGCGGTGTGCAGGTCGGCCATCGACGGGTGGCGGGTGTAGCGCGCCTCGGAAAACAGCGCGAGATCGGTGAGCCGCGCGCCCTGCCGCCAGGGCCGCGCTCTCCGCCATCCGCGCTGCCGCCCGAAGACGCCGTCGCCGCCGCGTGGACCGCCGCCGCCCGAGCCCCAGCGCCATGAGTGCGAGCCCGGCGAAGACCGGGGTCGAAGGCCGGAGGCTGCTCACTCGAACTGCCCCTTGTCGAGCCCCGCGAGCATGTCGGGCGTGACCTCGGCGAAGCCCACCAGCCGCTTGCCGGCATGGTCGCGCATGTAGTCGGCAGCGTCGGCGTCGCTCGCGAGCGGCACCAGTTCATGCCCCATCGGCCCGTAGACGTCGGAACCGATGACGAAGAGCGCCTCCTGCGCGTCGACCCGGGTCACCCGTGCAATATTCGGTCACCCCCATGCCGGCGATCTGGTCACGGGTGCGCCCGGGCGCGTATTTCTCGAGATCGGCGAGGTATTTGAAGAAATCCTTCGCGCCGTCGAAATGCACCGCCAGCCCGTCCTGCCACAGGATCGTGGCGACCCAGTCGGGGTATTTCGCGGGGAACATGCCGCAGACCGGGCAGGCATCGCGCGGACCCGGCGCGGGCAGGTCCATGGTCGAGGCGTCGGCACGGGCGATGCGCGGGACCAGCCCGACCATCAGCGCCGCGGCGGGCAGGCCCGCGAGCAACGCGCGCGGCGGCTGGCGGATTTCGGGTCATGACACATGGTGCCTCTCCTTGAATCGGTTCGGTTGAGGGTCGCGCGCGCGGTTTGCGCGGCAACGCCCCCCGGCCTTCACGGCACGGGGGGCGGCGGGACCGGTGTGTCAGTTCGACGAGCTGCGTTTCTCGCCGCGGCGTTTGCGCAGCATGATCGTATTGTCGGCCATCTCGGCATAGGCAACCCGCAGCGCTTCGTCGAAGGTCATCGCCCGCGCGTTCGGGCTTTCGGCGACGGCGGCTTCCTCCTTTGCCGGATCCGCGAAGGCGAATTTCGAGTGCATCGTCATCGTGCCCGGCTTGTCGGGGTTGAACACGTAGGTCAGTTGCTCGACCTCGACCAGCGGCTTGATGTCGCCGTCCGCGCCCGCGTCGCCGGCATAGATCGTCTTCGGCCCGGCATCCATGTTGAGCGCCAGGCTGATCGAGGCGCAATGGATCGAGCAGGTCGCGTCGACGGTGTCGTTGTCATACACGATCAGGTGCCGGCAGCAGCTGAAGCGCTCGCGCATCATGCCGCAATAGGGGCAGCGGGGGTACTTTTCGAACTCGTTCTCGAGCGGTGCGGTGTCGACCTGGAGAAAACGGGTCAACCCGTGCTCGTCGGTCCAGGCCATCGGGCTCTGCATCGGCGCCATGCCTTCGGCATGTGCGACGGTCGCGCCGGTGACGGCGGCAAAAGCACCGGTTGAGGTGGAAAGGATGAAATCACGACGGTTCATGTCTCGGTGTCCTGTCATTGAGGACCGCCTCACGCAGCCGCCTCGGGCCGGTGCCGGCAGAAGTTGAAACTTGGGTGGACGTCAGGGCAAGGCCAGCGTCGCCGTCGCCCGAAAGGGACGTGGACGGGTCCGGGCGACGCTCAGGCCGACCGCAGGAGCGGCGGCGCGCGGATCGGCCGGGCGCCCGGGAACCGGGCGTCGGTGGCGGCCGTCAGGACCGGGACATGCGGCAGCCGCGCCACCTCGACCACGTCGAACACCGGCGCCGTCCAGGCGAAGGGCGCGGCGAAGGCGAGGATCGCGGCATTGGTGCAGATCGGGCAACCGTCGTCGGCGGCGACTGGTGTGCCGTCCGCAGACAGCAGAACGATACCGTCGCCGGTGCAGATCTCGAGAAAACCCATCCGCTCGCCCGGTCCCGCCGCGCCGACCCCGGCGACCGCGTTGGCCCCGATATGGTCGGCGAAGAAGGCGAATTGCAGCGCCATCGCCACGAGCGCGAGCCACCCGGCCAACAGGCCCGGTCGGGTTCGGCTCTGGACACGCGGCGCTTGCATGGGCGGGATCGTTCTCCGACGGTTGGGTTATGCCGGACCCTAGACGAACGCCTACGTTTTGTGCAAGCGCGCATTCGGCCGCACGACATCTCCGACCGCGCCCCCGACCTCGCCCCCGCTTGCCAATCGCGCGGCAGCCTGACAGGGTCGCCCCATGCTGCCCGACTTCGTCATCCCGGCCTTCGTCACCCTGTTCGTGGTCATCGATCCGATCGGGCTCACGCCACTCTTCGTCGCTCTGACCCGTGGGGCGACGCCGCGCCACCGCCGATTCATCGGGCTCAGGGCCGTCGGGATCGCCGCCGCGCTGCTCACCCTGTTCGGGCTGTTCGGGCTGCAGGTGCTCGCGGTCTTCGGCATCACCATGCCCGCCTTCCGCATCGCCGGCGGGCTCCTGTTGTTCCTGACCGCGCTCGACATGCTGTTCGAACGCCGCGCCCAGCGGCGGCGCGACCAGTCCGAACCGGCGCTCGATCCGGCCGAAGACCCCTCGGTCTTCCCTCGCCACGCCGCTGATCGCCGGACCCGGCGCGATGGCGACCATGATCCTGCTCGCGGGCCAGACGACCGAACCGCTCGACCTCCTCGCCGTGCACCTCGTGATGGTCGCGGTGCTCGGCGTGGTCTTCGCGCTGTTCCTCGCCTCGGGTCTGCTCGAACGCGTCTTCGGCGAGACCGGGATCAACGTGCTCACTCGGCTCCTCGGCATGCTGCTCGCGGCCCTCGCTGTGCAGTTCGTCCTCGACGGGCTCGCCGATTTCGGCCTCCTCGGCTGACCCCGCCTGCCGCCCGCACGCACCCGGGCATTGGCATTCCCGCACGCGGGCCTATATCGGAGCCATGGACAGCTACGACATCGGACGCCTCGCCTATCTCGTGCTCCTGCTCACCGCGGTGGGCGGGTATTTCGTCGCGTCGGGCCGCGGCAGCCTCAACAAGATGGCCCAGCAGGCGGCGATCTGGGGGCTGATCTTCCTCGGCCTCGTCGCCGGCTACGGGCTCTGGACCGACGTGCGTCACGACCTCGCCCCGCGGCAGTCGATGGTCGGCGCCGGCCGGCTCGAAGTGCCGCGCCAGTTCGACGGGCATTTCTACGTGACCGCGGCGGCGAACGGCGCAAGGATCGACTTCGTTGTCGACACCGGCGCGACCGACGTGGTGCTCACCCGGGAAGACGCGGCGCGCGCCGGCATCGACCTCGCGAGCCTCGCCTATACCGGCACCGCCTCGACCGCCAACGGCATCGTGCGCACCGCCCGCGCGCGGCTGCCCGACCTGACGCTCGGCGGCTTCACCGACCAGGCCGTGCCGGTGCTGGTCAACGAGGGCGAGATGGACACATCGCTCCTTGGCATGACCTACCTGCGCCGGTTCGAGAAGATCGAGATCGCCGACGACAAGCTGATCCTGACCCGCTAGGACGCTTCCCCCGACCGGTACTGGCGGTTCGTGGCACGGATCCGCACCGCTTCCTCCGGCATCAGCCCCTCGGTCGTGTACGCCTCGACCGCGCCCAGCGCATCGAGCTGCGCGCGGCGGGATTCGATGCCGAATTCGTAGAGCAGCGGGATGCCCGTGGGATCGTCGAAGGCGCCAATCATCAGCGAGGTATGGGCTCCGCCGGTCCGGCGGTAGAACAAGGGCGTGCCACAGGCCGGGCAGAAGCCGCGCTCGTGCCCCTCGGAACTTTCGAACACCCCCGGCGCAGCGCCACTCCAGTCGAGCCGGTCGTTCGGGACGCCGACCAGCGGCGCAAAGAAATTGCCGGTCGCGCGCTGGCACATCCGGCAATGGCAGACATGCGGGTTGTCGAGGATGCCGGCGGCCGCGAAGCGCACGGCGCCGCATTGGCAGCCACCCGAACGCGGGGTCTCATCGAGCAGTTCCATGTTCATCTTTCACTTCAACTATGCGCTAGATCAATTTGATAACCATCAGCTTTCTGCCTTCATCTCCCAGCGACCCGATTCCTGGCTCCAGTATTTCGCGGTGGCCCCGGCACTGGTGAGCGCGCGCCACTGACCGCGCGCGACGTCGACCGCCGCGGGGTCGTTGCCGTCGAACAGCACCATCGTGCGCGCCGCCGCGGCCACCTCGTCGGCGGCGATCTCCGCGCCGTCGACCGACACCAGGCAGTCGGCCCCGTTCGGCGCCGCAGCGCCGCTGGTCAGCAGCACCGGCTGGTCCGCGTCATGCGGTCCCCCCGCCCGGCCGTGCGGCAGAAACCCCTCCTCGTGCCCGAGCCAGAGCCGCTCGTCGAGCCAGTCGAGCCGGGCCGCGTCGGTCCCGCGCACGACCACCCGCCAGCCCGCCTCCAGCGCCTTGCCGAGCAGCACCGGCAGGGTCTGCTCCAGCGGCGCCCGGGTCATGTGATAGAAGTAGGCTTCGCCCACCTTTCTCCCCACTTTTTCTTGGTGCAAATACTCCCGGGTGCCGGGGTATGGAACCCCTGTGCCCTCGGGCGCCCCTACCCCTCGTAGCCCTCGCGCACCAGCCGATGAGCCGCCGCCTGGAACCAGCCAGTTGCCCCGCTTCAGCGCCAGCGCCGTCGCCTCGGAGAGAAGGGCCACCCCGGCGATGTCGAGGGTGGATCAGGGCGTGCCCTCCTTGATGAAGCGTTGCAGGAGTTGCGCCGCGGTCACCGCACCCGCCGGCCGCTTCCGCCACGTTCTTCATGTCGGCAGAGCGCGACTTCGGCGGCTTGTCGTAGCCTGCCCCGAAGCGGCAGCCGCCAGGCCCCTCGCCCGCGGTCTCGGCCGCCTTGAGAAAGTCCCGGGCGAAGCCGTCGTCGTTGGAAAACGGCATTCTCGTGGCCGAGCGCATTGATGCAGGCTCCGGTAAAGGTGGCGAGTCGATCGCCCTTCGGCTGGTATACCTTCAGAGCACGTCGGCCAGCACCAGCCGGCCCTCGACATCGGTGTTGATGACCTCGATCGTGTCGCCCTTCATCGACCGCACGATGTCGCCCGGCCGCTTCGAGCGCATCCGTCAGGCATGTTCTCGACCAGCCCCACCAGCCCGACCCTACGTTGGCCGGCGCCTTGCGCAGCGCCAGCGTCTTCATCACCCGCCACGGTGGCCGCGCCGCCATGTCATGGTCATCTCTTCCATGCCGGCCGCGGGCTTGATCCCGCCGGTATCGAAGACCACCCCCTTGCCGACCAGCGCCAGCGGCGCGGCGCCTCGGCGCCGCCAAGCCTCCATCACCCTGACTTCGACGGGCTCTCGAGCCCTGCCCGACCCAAGGCGCCCCATGCCGAGCGCGGCCATCGCGCCTCGTCGAGCACCGAGACCTTGAGCCCGAGCGCCGAGAGCGCTTCGAGCCGGCCACGAATTCCTCCGTCGTCAGCACGTTGTGGGCTCGTTCACGAAGGTCGGCGAAGAACACGCCCGCGGCGACGGCGACTACGAGGTCCTCGGCCCTGAGCCTTCAGCGTGTCGGGATTGGGCAGCGCGAAGGTCAGCGACCCGGTCGCCGCCGCGCCGTCCTTGCCGGTCTTGTGGTCGCGGAAATCGTAGGCCGCGAGCATCGCGCCGAGCACAATCTCGGGCATGTGTCGGAGCGACGCCGCGACCACCAGCACGTCCTTGCCGAGCGCCTTGGCGCCGATAGTTCCACCGGCCTTGCGGGCCTCCTCCGCCCCCAGCTTGCGGTCGATCCGCCACCTACGCCTCGGCCGCCATGCGGCCGATCCATCTCGACCGCCTCGCCGGGCGCGGGGCTGAACCCCTTCCCGAGGGCGACGAGCCGCTTGAGCGCGCCGCGGGTCAGCCGGTCGATCCGGCGCGCGCCCTTGTTGAGCCGCCCGCCGCCTTCGGTGAGTGCGACCACCACGGCCCTCGACACCGGCAGCGCGTCGATGTCGAGCGGGATGAAGCAGGGGGCGATGAAATCGGTCATGGTGGTCTCCTGTCGCGGCGGCGCGCGAGAGCCTACACCTGGCGCCGGGGCGGGCGCTTGGAAGGCCGGGGGCGGACGGGCGCGAAGCGCACTGCCGCACCTCGCGCCGCACCTCCTTTCCTGCCCCGAAGGCGAGCGCGCGGCCGGCCGCCACGCGACATTCCCACCGCACCCCGCCCGAACCTCGACTAATGTACCCGCGACAGCGGCCGGCACCGGGCGCACCGGGTCAGCGCGCCGGATTTCCGATACGAGGACCACGCGACGACACGCAGACAGCGACAACAGGGCTGGGGACGACGATGCGAAAGACTGCTGCCGGGATCGCCGGAAAACTCGCGACGGAGGCCACGACGGCGCGGAGGTCCTCGGCCTCGCCGCCTGGGCGGCGGGACTGGCGGTGACGATCCTGGCCACGCCGGCCCCGCGCGGTTTCACCCCGGCCGCTGCAATCGACGGCGAGATCATCACCGTCTTCGAACTCGACCAGCGGCAGCGCTTCCTGACCCTGCTGCGCGCCCGGCAGTGGCGCGCTCGCGCTCGACCAACTGGTGAACGAACGGCTGCACGAAGTTCCGCGAGGCCGAAAAGGCCGGGATCGGCGCCTCGGACGAAGGTCCCGGAGCCGGGATCGAGGGAATTCGCGGGCCGCGGCAACCTGAGCGGCGAGCAGCTCCTGCAACTGCTCGCCCAGGGCATCGCCGCGGAGAGCTTCCGCGACTTCGTGTCCGCCAGCGTCACCTGGCGCAATTTCATCCAGGCGAAATTCGGCCGATCGGTATCGTCCGAAGACCGAGATCGCGATCGCCATGGGCCGAAGGCCGAGCCGAAAGCCGGGCGCAGGTGTTGCTCAACGAGATCGCGCTGCCGGCCGGCGACCCGGCGACGCGGCGGGCGTCGGAAAAACGCGCCCAGCGCCTCGTCAGCCTCGAAGACGATTTCCGCGAGGCCGCGAAACGGTTTCCGTCGCCCGGACCCGCAACAGCGCGGGCGAGATGGACTGGGTCGACATCACCGCGCTTCCGCCGGCGATCGGCGCCGCGGTCCGCGGGCTCACCCCCGGCCAGACGACCCGTGCGCTGCCGCTCGAAGACAGCATCCGGATCTACTACATGCGCGACCGCGAAGACGTGAAGGACGGCACCCCGGCGACGGTGGTCGACTATGCGGCGCTCCTGCTCGCGGGCGGGGCGACGCCTGCCAACCTGGCCGCGGCGGAAAACATCCGCGCCGACGTGACCCAGTGCGACGACCTCTATCCCTACGGCCGCGGCCTGCCGCCGGAACAGCTGATCCGCGAACAGATCCGCGAATCCGCCGTGCCCGCCCCCTTCGGGGCCGAGCTCGCCCTGCTCGACCCGGGCGAGATCTCGACCCGCGTGACCACCTCGGGCGGGGCGCTCGCGGTGCTGATGCTGTGTTCCCGTGGCAACGAACTGCCGCGCTCGACCACCGAAGACATGGTCGCCACCCGTCTCAAGAGCTCCCGCGCCGGCGCCATGGCCCAGTCCTTCCTCGACGAGCTGAAGGCCAACGCCAAGATCGAAATCCTGCGCTGATGTCCCGGCGGCCGATCGCGCTGACCTCGGGCGAACCGGCCGGGGTCGGCCCGGAAATCGCGGCAAAGGCCTGGGCGGCGTTGAAGGACGACGAGGTCTTCTTCCTGATCGGCGACCCTTCGCACCTGCCCGCGGGCACCCCGGTGGTGGAGATCCTCGCCCCCGAGATCGCGGCGGATGCGATGGGCGAAGGGCTGCCGGTGCTGGCCCGCGATTTCGGCGGCCCCCGGGTGCCCGGCGTCGCCCAGCCCGCCCACGCGCCCCATGTGGTCGCGGCGATCCGCGAGGCGGTCGAACTGGTCCAGGCGGGCCGCGCCGCGGCGGTCTGCACCAACCCGATCCACAAGAAGGCGCTGAAGGACGGCGCCGGCTTCGCCTTCCCCGGCCACACCGAGTACCTCGCCGATCTCGCGGGTGGCAGGGACGTGGTGATGATGCTCGCCTGCGACGCGCTGCGGGTGGTGCCGGCGACGATCCACATCGCGCTGGAAGACGTGCCCGCGGCGCTGACCCGAGACGGGCTGGAGCGCTGTATCCGCATCACCGACGCAGGGCTGAAGGCGCAGGGCATCGCCCGGCCGCGGATCGCGGTGGCGGGGCTCAACCCGCATGCGGGCGAAGGCGGAGCGATGGGACGCGCCGAGATCGAGATGATCGGACCGCTGCTCGACGAATTGCGCGCCGACGGGCTGGAGATCGCGGGGCCCCTGCCCGCCGACACGATGTTCCACCCCGAGGCCCGCGCCCGCTACGACGTCGCAATCTGCATGTACCACGACCAGGCGCTGATCCCGATCAAGACGCTGGACTTCGCCCATGGCGTCAACGTCACCCTCGGGCTCGGCTTCGTGCGCACGTCGCCCGACCACGGCACCGCCTTCGACATCGCCGGCACCGGCGCGGCGGACGCGTCGTCGCTGATCGCCGCGCTGCGGATGGCGCGCGAGATGGCCGGATGACGACGCTCGACGCACTTCCCCCGCTGCGCGAGGTCATCGCCGCCCACGGACTGCGCGCCAAGAAATCGCTCGGCCAGAATTTCCTTCTCGACCTCAACCTCACGGCGCGCATCGCCCGCGCCGCGGGCAATCTCGCGGGCGCGGACGTGCTCGAAGTCGGCCCCGGCCCCGGCGGGCTCACCCGGGGGCTGCTCGCCGAGGGCGCCCGCCACGTGCTGGCAGTCGAGAAGGACAGCCGCGCCATGGGCGCGCTCGCCGAGATCGCCGCGCATTACCCGGGCCGGCTCAAGGTAATGAACGCCGATGCGCTGGAGATCGACGCGCAGGCGCATCTGACGCCGCCGATCAAGGTGGTGGCCAACCTGCCCTACAACGTCGGCACCGAGCTTCTCGTGCGCTGGCTGACCCCGAAGGTCTGGCCGCCGTTCTGGGAGAGCCTGACGCTGATGTTCCAGAAGGAGGTGGCCGAGCGGATCGTGGCGGCCCCCGGGTCCAAGGCCTATGGCCGGCTCGCGATCCTCGCGCAGTGGCGCACCGATCCACGGATCGTGATGGAGCTGCCGCCCGAAGCCTTCACCCCGCCGCCGAAAATCCACTCGGCCGTCGTGCACCTGGTGGCCCTGCCGGAACCGCGGTTCCCGGCCCCCGCGGAAGGGTTGCAGCATGACCGCGACCGCCTTCCAGCAGCGCCGCAAGATGCTGCGGCCTCGCTCAGGGGCTGCACCCCGACATCACCTCCGTGCTCGAAAGCGTCGGCATCGCCCCCACGGCGCGGGCCGAAGAGATCGACGTCGAGCATTTCTGCGCGCTGGCCCGGGCATTGGAGGCGGACGGATAGACCTGGGTGGGGGCGCTGCCCCCACGCCCCCGAGGTATTTGGGAACCAAAGAAGGGGGCCCGGGCTCCAATGCCTCCGTGTCACCCCGGTTCCGAGACGATCCCGCCGCCGACAGCCGCCGCCACCCCGGTGGTCCCCGGGCAGGAGGTCGGCAGCCCGCGCAACACCCGCACCGCGAGATAGCCGAAGGCCTGGGCTTCCAGCATGTCGCCGTCGAGGCCGACCGCCTCGACCGGCTCGGCTTTCCCCTCCAGCATCTTGCCGAGCATCGCCATCATCGTCGCGTTCCGGCGCCCGCCGCCGGTGACCAAGAGCCGGGCGGGCGGCTCCGGCAGGTGTTCGAAGCCGCGGATCACCGCCGCGGCGGAGGCGAGCGTGAGCGTCGCCGCCGCATCCGCGGGCGTCAGCCGCTTCACCGCCTTGGCGAGGCCCGCAAAGGCGCCGCGGTCGAGGGACTTGGGCGGCATCCGGTGGAAATAGCCCTCCGCCAGGAAGGCGTCGATCACGTCCGGGTCCGCCTCGCCCTTCGCCGCACAGGCGCCGCCTTCGTCGTAGGGCTTGTCGCGGGTCGCGCGCATGAAATCGTCGATCAGCGCATTGGCGGGGCCGGTGTCGAAGGCGAAGAGCGCGCCGGGGCCTTCGGCCTGTCCTTGCTGGGTCGATCCAGGTGAGATTGCCGACGCCGCCGAGGTTGAGAAAGGCGATGGGCTTGCTCGCCCTGATATGGCGGGCGAGCGCGAAGTGGAAGAACGGCGCGGCGGCGCGCCCTCGCCACCGAGCGCGACGTCGGACGAGCGGAAATCCCATACCACGCGTTTGCCCAGCGCCTCGGCGAGCTTCTGGCCGTCGCCCGCCTGGTGGGTGCCCTGCCCCTTGGGATCATGCGCGAGCGTCTGCCGTGAAGCCCACGACATCCACGCCCTCGAACCCGGACAGGAGCTCGACATGGGCGCGCGCTCCACCACCGAAGCGGCGGCCTCGACCCGCGGCATCCCCGGCCACTGGCCGAAAGCGCGGCGGATCCCGCGCCGCTCGTCGGCCGTGTAGGCGCGGTAACCGGTCGCCGAAGCCCGCGATGGTGACCCCATCGGTCTCGATCACGGCCGCGTCGACCCCGTCGAGCGAGGTGCCCGACATCGACCTGAGCGCCCGCATCATGCCGCTCCCTTCATGGCTTTCCTCCCGGCCGCGCGTCGATATAGAAGCGCTACTTTTCGCTTTATGGACGCGAGGCCGATGACCTACCATCCGAAATCCGACTTCCTGCGCGTGATGATCGAGCGCGGCTTTCTCGCCGATTGCACCGATTACCAGGGGCTCGACGAGGCGCTCGCGGCAGGGGTCGTGCCGGCCTATATCGGTTTCGATGCCACCGCGTCGAGCCTGCATGTGGGCTCGCTGATCCAGATCATGATGCTGCGCTGGTTGCAGAAGACCGGGCACAAGCCGATCGTGTTGATGGGTGGGGGCACCACCAAGGTCGGCGACCCGAGCTTCCGCGCCGACGAGCGCCCGCTGCTGACGCCCGCGCAGATCGACGCCAATATCGAGGGGATCAAACAGGTCTTCTCGCATTACGTCGATTTCGGCGCGAACGAGACCGACGCCATCATGGTCAACAACGCCGAGTGGCTCGACGAGCTCAACTACCTCGACTTCCTGCGCGACATCGGTCGGCACTTCTCGGTCAACCGGATGCTGAGTTTCGAGAGCGTGAAATCGCGGCTCGACCGCGAGCAGTCGCTCTCCTTCCTCGAATTCAACTACATGATCCTGCAGGCCTACGACTTCCTCGAGCTCAACCGCCGCTACGGGTGTTTGTTGCAGATGGGCGGCTCGGACCAGTGGGGCAACATCGTCAACGGCATCGACCTCACCCGCCGGGTGCTGGACGCCGAGATTTTCGGTCTGACCTCGCCGCTGCTGACGACCAGCGACGGTAAGAAGATGGGAAAATCGCAGGCCGGCGCAGTCTGGCTCAACGGCGACATGCTCAGCCCTTACGAGTTCTGGCAGTTCTGGCGCAACACCACCGACGCCGATGTCGGCCGCTTCCTCAGGCTCTACACCGAGCTGCCGCTCGAGAAGTGCGAGCGGCTCGGCGCCGCCGAGGGCGCGGCGATCAACGACGCCAAGATCGTGCTCGCGAACGAGGTGACGGCACTCCTGCACGGCCGTGCGGCGGCCGAGGCGGCAGAGGCGACCGCGCGCGAGGTGTTCGAGAAGGGCGGCGTCGGGGACGACCTGCCGACGCTGGTGTTGACGGCGGCCGAGATCGGCGAAGGCATCGCCAACACCGCGCTCTTCGTGCAGTCGGGCCTCGCCGCCTCGGGCAAGGACGCCAAACGCCTCTTTGCCGAGGGGGGCGCGCGGATCAACGACGAGGTCGTGACCACCCCGCGGCTGATGACGGCCGACGAGTTTGCCCAGCCGCTGAAGCTGACCGCCGGCAAGAAGCGCCACGCGCTGGTGACGCTGGCGGGCTGAGCTCCGGCGCCTTACAGACGGAACAACCGGCCCGGCGCATCGGCCCAGGCCGACCCGCCCGGCACCGGGGCCATGTTGCACGCGAGGGCCTGGTTGCTGCTGACCACCGGCACTCCCAGATCGGGCTTCCAGCGCGTCGATCACGTCGAGCGTGCGCAGATTGGTGCAGGACAGGAACACCGCCTCCACGCCGGGCCGCGCCCCCACCTCCAGCCCCGCCTCGAAAATCGAGGCCGGGTCGATGCGCGCCACCCGTGCCTCGGCCGCCTCGCCGAAGGTGAGTGTCGCCGGCACGTGAAAGCCCCGTGCTTCGAACGTGTCGCGCATCGTGTCGGCCACCGTCTGCATATAGGGCGAGACGATGCCGAGGTTGCGCGCGCCGAGCGCCTCGAAGGCGGCGAAAGTGGCAGAGAGCGGGTTGGTGACGGCGCGGGTCGCGACCTCGGCGCCGACCAACGCCGCGACCCTTTCGGCGCCGATCAGCGTAGTGCCCGAGGTACAGGCATAGGCCACCGCGCCGAAATCCGCGGCCCGCGGGAACAGCGCCGCCGCGCTCGGCAATGCCCGCTCCATCTCGGCAAGCGTATGGGGTGTGATCTCGGCGCCCGAGGGCATCCGGCTCACGTAGAGCGCGATGTCGGGGGCCGCGAACAGCCGGCGGAAATCCTGCTCGACGGTTTCGTCCTCCTGCAAGACGATCAGCCCGAGCGTGGCCTGCGTGCCGATCGGGCCGGTGAGACGGTAGGGAAAATGCGCCATCAGATGATCTCCGGCAGGTCCGGCGGGGTGCGGGTCGACAGAAGCTCCGGCCCCTCCGCGCGCAGGACGATGTTTTCCTCGTGCACCAGGATCCGGCCCGGTGCGATGTCCGGTGCGATCTCGACCCCGGGCTGCAGCGTCAGCACCATGCCCTCGCGCAGTTCCGTGCGGTCCTTGGGCGTGAGCGAGGGCCATTCGGTAAGGGTGATCCCGAGCCCGTGGCCGAGCCGGCCGCCGAGCGGCGTGGCGCCTGCGGCCAGCAGCGCATCGACCATCACCCGGTGCAATTCGTCCGCGCGCATGCCCGGACGCAGCGCCGCCAGCGCCGCCTCGGTCGCGGCATGGAGCGCGGCATGGGCGCGCTTTGCCGCGTCGTCGGCCCGGCCGATGGCGAAGTTGCGGTTGAAATCGCAGAAATACCCGTCCCGCACCGCGCCGGTGTCGAGCATCAGCACGTCGCCGGGAGCGAGTGGACGGGCGTCGGCCGGCGAAATCACGTCGCCGTAGCCACCCGGGCCCGCCCCGCCGGCGACGTAGCTCACCCAGTCGGCGCCGGCGTCGAGCAGCGCGATCTGGAAGTCGCGGAAGACCCGCTCCAGCGGGCGCCCGGCGCGAGCAAACTCCGGCACCGCGGCGAAGGCCCGGTCGGCGACGGCACAGGCGGCGCGGATCCTTTCGACTTCGGCTTCGGACTTCACCTCGCGCACCCGCTGGACCACCGCCGTCGCATCGGTGAAACGCCGGGGCGCAAGGCGCTCGACCACCCTTGCGTAGTCGGCGAGCGGCATCCGGAGCTGGGTTTCGAGCCCCATCGGCACACCGATCGCGCCGATCTCGGGGACCAGCCCGGCGAGCGTGTCGGTGAGCAGGCTCACCCCGTCGTCCACCGGGTCGGGCGCCGGCCAGGAGCGGATGTCGTCGACCCAGGTCCGCCCCATCAGATCGGCCCCGATGGAGGGGATCACGGCGACCGGGTCTCCGCTGGCGGGCACGACCACGAACCAGGGCCGCGCCGGGCTTTCCCAGAACCGGGTGAGGAACCCGGTTACGTAGAAGACATCGGCCGGGGACGTGAGCAGCAGCGCGTCCTGCCCGGCCGCCTGCATCGCCGCCTGCAGCCGCGCGACACGGGCGCGGAACTCGGACGCCGGGAAGATCAGCGACCGCGCCGCCATCATCCGGCCGGGTTCACCGGAACGGGCGCGGAAATGCGGGACGGGACGGGGTGCAGCCGGGACAACATGCCGAAACGGTAGCGCGCCCCAGGCGGGGTGACCAGTGGCGCGCGTGCCCCCCCTTCGAAACAAAAAGCGGCCCGGACCGGCATCGGCCCAGGCCCCAATCCTCAGTGTGCGGGCCGGATGAAGGTGCCGTTGCGCAGATCGCGCATCGCCGCCAGGATCTCGTCCCGCGTGTTCATCACGATCGGCCCGTGCCAGGCGACGGGCTCCTGGATCGGACTGCCCGAGACCAGCAGGAAGCGCACGCCGTCGGGCCCCGCCTGCACCGTGATCTCGTCGCCGGTGCCGAAGCGCACGACGGTCCGGTTGCCCGAGAGATCGCGGATGTTGACCTCCTGCCCCGCCACTTCCTTTTCCAGCAGCACACCATCCGGAGCGCTGGCATCGGCAAAGGCCGCCGCACCCTCGAAGACATAGGCGAAAGTGCGTTTGTAGGTGTCGACCTTGAAGGTCTTTAGCGCCCCGGCGGCAACGAGATGTCGAGGTATTGCGGCTCGGCGGCGATCCTGTCCACGGGCCCGGCTTGCCCCAGAAATTGCCCACGATCACCCAGACCGCGGTGGCCGTCGTCATCGACCACCACCGGGATATCGGCAGCCTTCACGTCCTGATAGCGCGGCGCGGTCATCTTGAGCGATGACGGCAGGTTGGCCCAGAGCTGGAAGCCGTGCATCTGGCCGGGCGGCATTCCCGGTCGGCATCTCCTGGTGCATGATCCCGGACCCCGCGGTCATCCATTGCACGTCGCCCGCGCCGAGATTGCCGTTGTTGCCGAGCGAGTCGCCATGCGCAACCTCGCCCGCGAGCACGTAGGTGATGGTCTCGATCCGCGATGCGGATGCCAGGGAAGCCGGCGAGATAGTTCGGGCCGGTCGCCGCGGAAATCGTCGAACAGCAGGAAGGTCATAGGCTTCGGGCTCGTGGAAGCCGAAGCCGCGATGCAGTTTCACGCCCGCCCCTTCGAGGGTGGGCTGGGCTCTGTTGGTGGATACGACGGGTCTGATGGACATGAGCGCCTCCTTTTCCCGGCATAGGTAGGAGGCGGTTCACCCGCGTGCAAGCGCACACTTGGCGAGGCGGGGCGCAGCGATTGTGCGCCCCTGAACAGGTTCAGCCGGTGCCCGGCGCCGCGACCCCGGGCTCAGGCGCCGCAGCCGATGCCGGACCAGCAGAGCTGCGGGGCGAAACGCGGACGGGTCATCACGATGTCGACGAAGGTGCGCCCGCCGATCCCGGTCAGGTTCTGGCTGAACGGCGGGGTGTACTCGGTGCTGGTCTCGACGATGATCACCCGCTCCCCTTCACCGAGCCACGGGATGATCGGCTCGAGATGGCTCATCACGTCGACATCCGAAAAAGTCGGGAGGCTGTCGGTCGCTTTCGACCAGTCGGCCTTCAGCACCCTGGAGCTGTCGGCGCAATTGGCATGGCAATAGACGACGGTCACCCGTAGCCAGGGGTCCGAGTCCTGCTGGGTCAGGTAGTCGTAGACCGATTCCGCGCCCAACAGGTAGTTCATGTCGATCGTGTTGGTCTCCCGCGAAAGCAGGTCCGAGATCGCGTAGTTCGCCTTCAGTGCCAGGCCCTTGGCCCGATAGACGTCGAAGAAGGTATAGCTGGCGAGGAAGGCCCAGATCAGGAGCGGGATGATCAGGAGCGCCTCGACGGATTGCGAAGCCTCCTCGTCGCGGTGGAACCGCGCGATCCGGCGCCACGCGGCGCCGCCAAGGGGGAGGAAGGTACTCATGGCCTGCTCGGTCCTGCCGGGGTCGTTTCTGTTCTCGTTGTCGTTGCCGTCGATCATGCCCATGGCGTCCTCACGGCTCGTTCACGAAGGTCGAGGCGGCCGCGACCACGTAACCACCGGTACGATCGAGCGGCAGTTCCATCACGTAGGGCGTGGTGCCGAAGAACGGGTCGAGAACGGTGCAGGCGCGGATCAGCATGAGGTCGTTCTGGCCGCCGGAGGTGAAGTCGACCACGGGCTGGATGTCCGCATCGCGGTCCACGCAGATCGTTCTCCCGGCCGGCAAGTCCCACGTCGTGGTCGAGACCTCGGTCAGTTCGATCATGATCGCGCTCGGACAATCCTTGAAGATCAGCGTATCGTCGCAGACCCGCCGCTGGAACTCCGTCTTGAGTTCGTCCGAACTCGGCGGTCCCAGGTCCGGGTCCCGCCCCTCGATGGTGAGCGTGCCGAGCCGGAGCAGGCGCACGTTGATATCGAGCGCCCGGTCGAGCAGCACCGCCCGCGTGAGGTAGATCGACACTTCGAACGACGACAGGAAGATGAACATGATCAACGGAAAGAGGATCACGAATTCGATCGTCGCGTTGCCGTCGTCGCCGATGGCTGCGCCTTTCAGACGCCTGATTGTTTTTCTGCCCGCCCCGAACATTGCCTGCATTTCCTAGTTTGTGAGCCTGAGCTTGTTGATTTCCCGCGCGATCGCCGCGAAGGCCGACGACAGATCGAGCCCGTCCGCATCGAAGTAGTGGGCATCCGACGACGCGCAGTTCTTCATCACGACGGCCGACGCTGTGGTCACCTCGAAACCGATGGTGAAGACGGTGATGCCCTCGTTCTTGGCGGCCGTGCAGATGTCCTCGAGGCGCGCGTTCTTGGTGGAGTTGCCGTAGTCGTTCCCGGGCGAGGGCAGGAAGTCCCAGTCGTTCCACCAGGCCCAGCTGTACTCGTTCCAGAGGTCGGCGAAGTCCACCGCGGTTGCGCCGGGACCCTGTTGCCAAGTGCATTTGGAGGGATTGTCCCAACGCCAGGGTCGCACGAAGTCGGATTTCCTGTTGCAGACCGGGACGAGGCCTTCGCCATACGGGCGATCCATCGGGTAGTCCTCGTAGTTATTGGCGAAGAGCCAGTAGTACTCGTCCTCTTCCGCGTTGTAGATCGACTCCTTGACGTAGCTGTTGTTGGAGTGGTCCGATCGGTAGAGTGGCGACGCACCGCTGCGGAACCCGTCGTAGAGATAGTGCTGGTCGGTGTTCACGCCGTCCGTCATCAGCACGATGACCTTGGAAGACCGGCTGATGTCGTGGTCGAGCGGCCGACCCTCGTAGAGTTCGTCGGTTTCCTCGGCGTCGATGAGGTCATCGACCACCGGGCGCGCTTCCGGATCGAGGAACGCCGTGCCCCATTTCATGCCGATGTCGATCGAGGTGTTCCCGGACGCACCGAGTGCGTCGATCGCGTCGCGCAGGACCGAGGCGTCACCGCTGACCGCGGTGATTTCGCGCCAGGTCGGTCTGGCAGGTCCGGTTGTCGTCGCCGCCCGCGGCGTCATCGCTCGACCACGGGTCGATGTGGCCTTCGCGTTGCAGCAGTTGCGTGGTCGTGATCGCCGCTTCCTCGAAATCCGCTTCGTCGAAGGTGATGCACGACGAGTAATCGTGTTCGTCCGTCGCGTTGAAATAGCTCAGCAGCGTTTCGCCGACCAGGACCTGCTCGGAATAGGGAACGACGGAGACCGAGACGGTCCCCTCTTCGACCATTGCAGGGGGCTGGTGCGGTCGGAAGGCCGGGTCGCAGAGCACGATGTTGACGAACTTCTCGCCGCCTGGCGCAACTCGTAGATCTTCGAGCGACCCGAATTCGACGCCCAGGACATCGACCCGGACGTATCGAGGACCAGCGAGATCTCGGTGAGCGAAGCGCTTTCTCTGCCGCGCCGGCGGCCGGAGCCGCGAGGAAGTCGATCCCGGAAACGCGAGGAACGTCGTGCCGATCGTCATCCTTGCGGTGGCCTCGACGCGGCGCGACGTCAGCTCCTCGTCGGAGGCACCGGCCCAGTTCTCGTCGATCAACCGGTCGTTTTCGTAGACGTTGACCCGGCTGGCGTCGATGAAATTGCCGAGCCCCGCCTTGTTGAAATAGTCGAGCACGACTTCTTCGGGATCGAGCGCCTGGTCGAGGCTGGAGGCGGCAAGGATGGCCCGGTCGAGCGTCGATTGCAGCCGGGTCCGCTGGGTTTCGAACCGCATGAAGTCGACGGCCATGCCGGCGACGGCGGCCATCATCAGGAAGACGAACAGGCCGAAGACGATCAGGGAGCCGTCCTCCGAGCGCAGGAACCCCGCGCGTCGTCCTGTCACCGGCACGTCCCCCAGGACGCGGCGATCTTGTTCGAACCCTTGCATCGTGGTCCTTTCCCTTGCTGAATGCGGACTCGTCCCGCATCCGGTCTATGTTCCCCTACGCGTGAACACACCCGAAACCGGGCAGAAATTTGGCAGAAATTGGGAATTTGAGACGGTACGGGGTGGAATGCGGAAACAGTTGTTTCAATTGGCATTTTCAGTCCATGAAACGCGAACGATCCGCCCCATTTCTGCTTTGATCCGAGCCCGCCCCGCGACGCCCGACGTCGCGTTTTTCACCGGCCGGAAAGACGATCGCGGCGCAGTCCGGGGCCCCCTGTCGCGCGCGTGCGCAAACGGGTCCGGATGGCGCCGTCCGACCGTGCCGCGGGTGCAGCTTGGCATTGCCGAGCTTCGCCCCGCCCCTATGTGTGGGCGACACCAAGTCCAAGGAGACCCCATGCGCGCCCTCCCGCTTCCCACGCCCGCCACGATGCAGATGCCGGCGCCGGTACCCCCGGCGCGTTCGGGTCGCTCCCGGAATGGGACCTGACCGACCTCTATGCCGCGCCCGATGCGCCGGAAGTGGCCAGCGACCTCGACAAGCTCGGCAAAGCCTGTGCCGCCTTCGCCGCGGTCTACGAGGGCAAGCTCGCGACGCTCGACGCCGATGGCATGCTCGCCTGCGTGCGCGCCTACGAGGAGATCGACACCATCGCCGGGCGATTGATGAGCTTCGCAGGGCTGCGCTACTACCAGGCTCACTACAGATGCCGAGCGCGCCCAGTTCCTGCAGAACCTGCAGGAACAGGTGACCGTCGACACCAACCATCTGGTCTTCACCTCGAGATGAACCGGCTGCCCGACGAGACCCTCGACGCGCTCGTCGCCGCCAATGCCGATCTCGCCCGCTACAAGCCGATCTTCGAACGGATGCGGGCGATGCGGCCCTACCAACTCTCCGACGAGCTGGAGAAGTTCCTCCACGACCAGTCGGCGGTTGGTGCCGCGGCGTGGAACAAGCTGTTCGACGAAACCATGGCCGGGCTCCTCTTCACCCCCGAAGGCGAAGGGGATATGCCCCTCGAAGCCACGCTCAACCTGCTGACCGATCCCGACCGGGCCCGGCGCGAGGCGGCGGCGCGCGAGCTTGCCCGGGTGTTCGGCGACAACGTCAAGCTCTTCGCCCGCATCCACAACACGCTGGCCAAGGAAAAGGAGATCGAGGACCGCTGGCGCAAGATGCCGACGCCCCAGACCGGGCGGCACCTGTCGAACCACGTCGAGCCGGAGGTGGTCGAGGCGCTGCGCAACGCGGTGGTCGCGGCCTATCCCAAGCTCTCGCATCGCTATTACGAGCTGAAGCGCAAGTGGCTCGGCCTCGACACGCTGGAAGTCTGGGACCGCAACGCGCCGCTGCCGATGGACGACCCGCGGGTGATCGGCTGGGACGAGGCCAGGGCGACCGTGCTCGACGCCTACGCCGCCTTCGCCCCGGAGATGGCCGGGATCGCCGAGCCTTTCTTCGACAAGGGCTGGATCGACGCGGGCGTCAAACCCGGCAAGGCCCCGGGCGCCTTCGCCCATCCGACGGTGGCCGAGGTGCACCCCTACGTGATGCTCAACTACCTCGGCAAACCGCGCGACGTGATGACCCTCGCCCATGAGAACACGGCCACGGCGTCCACCAGGTGCTCGCCGCCGGCCGGGGCGAGCTCCTCGCCCAGACGCCGCTGACGCTCGCCGAGACTGCCAGCGTCTTCGGCGAGATGCTGACCTTCCGCAAGCTCCTCGACGGCGCAACCGACCCGGCCCAGCGCAAGGTGCTGCTCGCCGGCAAGGTCGAGGACATGATCAACACCGTGGTGCGCCAGATCGCGTTTTACGATTTCGAGTGCAAGCTCCATGCGGCGCGCGCCAAGGGCGAGCTGACGCCCAACGATATCAACGCGTTGTGGATGTCCGTCCAGGCCGAAAGCCTGGGGCCCGCGTTCAGCTTCGGAGGGCTACGAGACCTTCTGGTCCTACATCCCCCACTTCGTTCATTCGCCGTTCTACGTCTATGCCTACGCCTTCGGCGACGGTCTGGTGAACGCGCTCTACGCCGTCTACGAGGAGGGCGACCCGGCCTTCCAGGAGAAGTATTTCGAGATGCTGAAAGCCGGCGGCTCGAAGCACCACAAGGAGCTGCTGGCGCCGTTCGGGCTGGATGCGAGCGACCCGAAATTCTGGGACAAGGGGCTGAGCATGATCTCCGGCTTCATCGACGAGCCTGGAGGCGATGGAGGGGGTGAGCGCGCCGGACCCAACATTTGATGAACTGCTCAATGCTGCTCGCCTTTGCCGCCTATGGCGAAGGCGATATCCTACAGAATATCGAAAACACTTTCATAACCATGAGAACTTCATTGTGTTTGAGGACGGCCGGGAAAGCTGGTTGATCGAGCCACTTGGTTGGGTGTTTCGAGCGCTCGAACCCAACGGGCACCTGGCAGCTCAAGGCATCCGGTCAACGTGACCGCTCCGGTGATTAAAGCTCTTGGTTTCCGACGCATTAACAGGCGCGATGCGGAGTTCGACGTGTTGTGGGCCGCAACACTCGACTGGGCCAAACAGCCAGACCAACGGCCTCTCACCACGAAACAACGGGGAAAGAGAAGACGAGACGTTTTTCTGGATATCCGGAAGCACTGCGTGAACCTCACCCGCGCGCCTCTCGCTCGCTGATGGGTGGCAGGACGGCCCGGAACCCGTCACAGGCCGAGCCGGCCTGGCGGATATCCTGCGCCTCGCCCTGCGCTGACCCCAAGCACCCGCGGTCTCAGTCGAGCTCGGTCCAGGGCCAGGGTTTCACCTCGCTGGCACCGGTCTGGAAGCGCGCCGCCTTGGCGATCCAGATCCCCAGCGACGTGCCGAACTCGGCCATCCGCTCGTTCGGCGCGCTCTTGTTCACCAGCATGATCACGAACTGGATCACCGTGGCGACGCCGAGCACGGTCTGGGCCACCGAGATCATCAGCGCGATCAGGATCATGTAGATCAACCGCACCAGCAGGTTGTCCTTTTCGCCGGGGTCGAACTGCGGCCCATGCATGCGGCCTTCGAATTTCTCTTCGTCCGTCGCGGGCATTGGCGGCTCCTTTCAGATTGTCTCGCGCGGCCCGATGGGCGGCCCGGCATCGCCCACACCAGAGCCGCGCCCGCGGCAGCTGTCAACCCGCCCCCGCGGCCCGGCTGCCTCGCAGACTGCCGGCGCCCGACCGCCGTCCGCGGGGCGCCCGCCGCTACTTGAGCTGGCTGTCTTTCGAGCCGCGCCGGTTGATCCCCGGCCGCGCCCTGTAGGAGCTGTCGCGCGCCTCCTGGCAGTCGATGCAGAGCTTCACCCCCGGCAGTGCCTTGCGCCGCGCCTCGGGGATCTCCTCGCCGCATTCAGCACATTCCGAGGCGCTTTCGCCCTGGGGCCCGGACCGCGCGCGCAGCCGTTCCAGTTCCTCGGCGATCGAGGCGTCGATCTGTTCGTTCACCGCGCCGTCGCGGGTCCAGCCACCGGCCATGTCACTCTCCGTACCGAGTGGCCACAACGTAGCACGCGCCCCGTTGCCCGGGCAAATCCGGCGCTACTCGCTCTCGCCCCAGCGGGCGAAGGGGAACGGCTTTTCTTCCGTCGCCCCGGACTGGAACCGCGTCACGCGGGCGAACCAGTCGGAGAGATCCCTGCCGAACCCGGCGATATGCGCGTTCTTCTCCTTGGCGAACAGAAGCCACAGGAACTGCAGGACCGTCCCCACCAGCAGCAGCACCTTGCCGAGCTCGAACAGCGCCGCGAAGATCAGCATGAACAGCCCGCGCATCCACGGGCTCTCGGGCTCGTCCTCGATCTCCCAGGTTGGCGGTTCGCCGCCCCTGCCATCGCCCGCGCCGGGCTCTTCGAGCACCTGCGGCGGGACGTCCTCGCCGGCGCTGTCGTCGCCGGGCCTGTCGCTCCCGGTCTTGCGCTCTTCGACCATCGAACCACTCCTTCGTTGAATGTCCTACCTGAACGGTGCGCCCCATGGCGCGGAACGACCTTCGCCCGGCCGAAATCCCTCCGGGCCGGGGCACAGCTGATGCGCCCGTCCCGGCCACTGTGCCAGCCCGGGGCGACGAGGCGCTAGAACACGATCTCGCCTTCGAGCCGTTTGACCACGTCACCCGCGGTCTGGCCGGTGAAATCCTTGTCGACGTCCATCACCAGCGCCTTGCGCAGCCGGTCAGACAACTGCCCGCGCGCAGCGCCGAGAGCGTGGCCGGGGCCGCCGCCATCACGAAACGGCTGTAGCCTTCTTCGCGGAACCGGACCCTCGGTCTCCGGCGACGACCGCCCGCACGAAGGCGGTCCGCGATTGCACCTCTTCGGCCTCGGCTGGTCGGCAGTCGCGTGATGGGCCATCCCGGGCGCCGCCGCGTTGCAGGCCAGGCCGGTCGCTGTAGCGCACCGGTTCGCCGATCGTGAAGGCCGCCGAGAAGTCCTCGATTTCGGTGAGACCCCGCCCCGGCCCGGGTTCTCGAACAGACGGGCGGTTGCGTCGTTGGCAAGCAGGACAAGTGTTTTGACAGGTTTCATGTCGCCCCCCTTTCCTCTCCGGATATGGGAGCGGAAACCCCTTGTTTTCAAGGCCCGAAGGGGCTTTCTGCAGCCGCTGCACGGCCCCCGTGAGGCGACCGCACCGGCCCGGAGACCGGGTCAGCCGATCTCGACCGCGACCGCGAAAACCTGGTCGATCATCTCCTGCGTCCCGCGGCTGAATTCCAGCGGACAGGGGTACTCGGCCCCGGTCGCCACGCTGCGGGCGAAGTTCTCAACCTGATGGACGTACTGGTTCACCTGCGGCCATTGCTCGGTGCGGATCCTGCCCGCCCGGTCGCGCACATGGATCGCCGCGACGCCGAAGATCCCGGCGTTGTAGGGCGCGGACACCGTGATCGTGCCGGTCTCGCCCTGGAACACCACCTCCTGCCGGTTCGGCAGCCGCATCGAGTCATCGCCGAATAGGTGAAACGCCCAGTCGGCCCGTCCATCTCGCCCACCACCTGCGCCCAGGTGTCGACGCCATTCTCGGTCTTGACCCGTGCGGTCAAATCGACCGGCTCGGCCCCGGTGGCGAAGCGGACCGAGGAATAGGTGTAGACACCGATATCGCGGATGCCGCCGCCACCGGTCTCGGGCTTGTTGCGGATATTGCCGGTCTCGGCGCTGTTGTCGTAGCTGAAGACGGTGTCGACATGGCGGATCTGGCCGATCTCGCCGGCCTCGATCAGCTCCTTCACGCGGATCCATTGCGGGTGATGGACGATCATGTAGGCCTCGGCGGCGAGAAGCCGGGTCTCGTCGCGCAGCGCGATGAGATCGTCGAATTCCGACGCCTTCATCGCGATCGGCTTTTCGGTCAGCACGTGCTTGCCGGCCCGGAGCGCCTTTTTCGTCCACTCGACGTGCAGCGTGTTGGGCAGCGGGATGTAAACCGCGTCGATCGCATCCCAGGCCAGCATCGCGTCGTAATCGAGAAACACATCGAGCCCGGGGCAGAAGGCCTCGAACGGGGCCGCGTTCGCCTCCGACGAGGTAGCCAGCGCCACCAGCCGGTTGCCCCGCGCCATGGGATCGCCGGCCCCATGTGCTCGCGCGCAAACCGTGCCGCCCCAAGAATGCCCCAGCGAAGTACGTCAGCCATGTCCAGCCTCCCAAGTCTTTGATATCATGTTACGCCCCGCCTTGGCTCGCTGCAACCGGATGGCAGCAACTCCAAGAAAACGCCGCCCGAAGGCGGCGTTTGTCTTCTCGTCTCGCCCCGGGGCCTCAGGCGCTTTCGAGCAGCCCCTTGGCGCCGGCGAGTTCCTGCATCTTCTTCCGCAGTTTCTCGAAGGCACGGACTTCGATCTGGCGGATACGCTCGCGGCTCACGCCGTATTGCTCCGACAGCGTCTCCAGCGTCACCGCCTGGTCGGAGAGCCGGCGCTGGGTGAGGATGTCCTTCTCGCTCGTTGAGCACGTCCATCGCCTGCACCAGCATCTCGCGGCGGGTTTCGAGCTCGTCGCGCGCTTCGTAATCGCCGGCCTGGTCGGCATCCTCGTCCTCGAGCCAGTCCTGCCATTGCATGGTGCTGTCGCCGTCGGCCGAGATCGTGGCGTTGAGCGAGGCATCGCCGCCCGACATCCGCCGGTTCATGCTGATGACTTCGTCCTCGGTGACGTTCAGGTCATGGGCGATCTTGGCGACGTTGTCGGGGTGCAGATCGCCCTCTTCCAGCGCGCCGATCCGGGCCTTGGCCTTGCGCAGGTTGAAGAACAGCTTCTTCTGCGCCGAGGTGGTGCCGAGCTTCACCAGCGACCACGACCGCAGGATATATTCCTGGATCGAGGCGCGGATCCACCACATCGCGTAGGTCGCGAGGCGGAAGCCCTTTTCCGGATCAAAGCGTTTGACCGCCTGCATGAGGCCCACGTTGGCCTCCGAGATCACCTCGGCCTGCGGCAGCCCGTAGCCCCGGTAGCCCATGGCGATCTTCGCGGCCAGCCGCAGGTGGCTGGTCACAAGCTTGTGCGCGGCCGCCGAATCCTCGTGGTCGACCCAGCGCTTGGCCAGCATGTATTCCTCTTCCGGCTCCAGCATCGGAAACTTGCGGATTTCCTGCAAGTAGCGGTTCAGGCCCCCTTCCGGGGTCGGCGCCGGCAAGTTCGCGTATTGCTCATAGTCTCTCCCATGTCGGTCCTCGATGTTTCGAGGCTTAACATTCCAGATAAGGCGTTTCGCTCGCGGTTCAAGACCCGCGTCGCCCCTCTAGACACAAAGGTTGAACGAAGTATGAACCTGTTTCCGCCGCTCCGACAGGGGGCTCACGCGGAGTTGCAGAGTATTTCAATCGGGTTTTGGCGGGTTTTTGGGCGAGGGTCAGGGAGCGCAGACAAAGCTGTGACCGGGGCCCGGATCGCCCGGGCCCGCGACATCACACAAACCGCGGGCAAGCGCCGCTCAGGCGCCCTTCGGCCAGACGAACTCGGGCCGCAGCGCCGCGTAGACCGGCCGGCCGTCGTCGGGCTTCGCATAGCCCTTGGTGTCGTCGTAGAACGCGTGGTAGCTCGCCTCGGGAACGCCGGCGCCGTAGCCCATGATGTTGGGCACCGCGACACGGATGCGTTTCTGCCGGTCGTCGAGCATGATCGCCGCGCCGCATTCGGCGCAGGTGCAGAGCTCCAGCGGCCCGTCGGGGTTGTTGGCGTTGAACGGCTGGCGCTTCAGCTTTTCGGGATGGTCCACCGCCACGTCGCCCCAGTTGAAGAACACCACATGGGTGGTCTGCTGGCCAGTGACGGATTTGCACACGTTGCAATGGCACACGTGGTTGTCGATCGGCTCGTGGCTGACGCTGGTATGAACATGGTCGCAGCCACCGCTGTAGAGTTCCGGCATCGTCTCCTCCCTGAGAACGTTGAGAAATATTCGGAACGAATGCGCCGGGACCGCCACCGGACGGCCCGCGACAGGCGCCCAGTATTGCATTTTCGGGGCGTGAAAGATAGATCGGACTAGGCTCGGGCCAGCGCCCCCGCGCGCCGCTCAGCCGCCCCGGAGCGCCGCGATCAGCGCCACCATGTCGGCCGGCAGCGGCGCCTCGAACCGCATCTCCTCGCCGGTCATCGGATGGGTGAAGCCGAGCGTCGCCGCATGCAGCGCCTGGCGCGGAAAGCCCTGCGCCGCCGCGACCGCCGTCTCGCCCAGCGCCTTGACCGCGAGCTTGCGCCGCCCGCCATAGGTCTGGTCGCCGATCAGCCCGTGCCCGGCATGGGCCATATGCACCCGGATCTGGTGCGTCCGCCCGGTCTCGAGCCAGCAATCCACCAGCGCCGCCGCCGGCGGGTTGCCGAATGTCTCGACCACGCGCGCCCGGGTCACCGCGTGACGCCCGCCGGACCAGAGCACCGCCTGGCGCTGGCGGTCGGTCTTGTGCCGGGCAAGCTGCGAGGTAATCTTGACGATCCCGCCCGGCTCGAAACTCACGCCCTTCACCCCGCGCAGACGCGGATCGGCCATGTCCGGCACGCCGTGGACCACCGCGCGGTAGTGCCGCTCGACGCTGTGCGCCTCGAACTGCGCGGCGAGCCCGTGATGCGCCGCGTCGGACTTCGCCACCACCAAGAGCCCGGACGTGTCCTTGTCGATCCGGTGCACGATGCCCGGGCGCTTCTCGCCGCCGACCCCGGAAAGATCGTCGCCGCAATGGGCGAGCAGCGCGTTGACCAGCGTGCCGCCGGGGCTGCCGGGCGCGGGGTGGACGACCATGCCGGCGGGCTTGTTCACCACCACGAGGTCGGCATCCTCCCAGACGATGTCGAGCGCGATCTCCTCGGCGCCGATATGGCTCTCGGTCGCCTCGGGCAACATCACCTCGATCACATCGCCTTCGGCCACCTTCTCGCGCGCCCCGAGCACCGCGCCGTCCCGGGTCACCGCGCCGTCCTCGATCAACTTCGCCAACCGCGAGCGGCTCAGCGCCGCTGCCTCTGGCACATCGCGCGCCAGCGCCTTATCAAGGCGCCCGGGCGGATTTTCCGCAATGACGACGCTGAGCAGGGATGGACCGGACATGGACGATGAGGCTCCGCTCTCCGAAAAGGACGCCGCACTTGTGCGCTACCTGAAAGGACTCGTCACCGCGCTCGCGGTGACGATGATACCGGCTTCATAGTGCTTGTGGCGGTGGTTGTCATGCGCTTCAACCAGGGTGCCGCGCTCCCGGCCTTCCCCGACAGCATCGCGCTGCCCGCGGGCGTGACGGCAGAGGCGGTCACCCGCGGCCCCGACTACCTGCTGGTGGTCAGCACCGACGGACGCGCCTTCGTGTTCTCGCCCGACGGCCAGACGCTGCGCCAGGAGATCGAGATCGCGCGCTAGCGCCGGCTCAGGCGAAGACCGGCGCCCGCCCCTGCGCGGCGGCGAAAAAGCCCTGCGCGGCCTCCAGATTGGCCCGCGCCTCCGCCGTCAGCCCTCGGTCAGGTCCCAGGAATAGCCCCGGATCGACAGAAGCTGCACCTCCGGCACGCGGTCGAAGCACTGCTTGCAGATCGCCATCACCGCCGGAATGGTCAGCGCGTGCGAGGTGAAGCTCAGATCGTAGCGCGCCGCCACCGGGTCGAGCCGGAAGCTCTTCAGCCCCGGCTCTTTCGAGGCATCGACGAACAGCACCCGGTCGAACCCCGAGATCAGGTCGGCATCTTCGAGGAACATCTGGTAATGCCGCCGCTTCTCGGCGCGCGGACAGAGCCCCTCCGCTTCGAGCCAGTCGATGAAGGCCCAGCCGAGCCCGTCGTCCTGCCGTCCAACATTGCCGATCCCGTGGATCAGGCTGCGGTCGCGGTTGAGCTCCGCCAACAGGCCCGGCATCGCCCTAGCGCTCCCGCTGCGCGAGCACGGTGCCATCGGGCCCCTGCACGGTCACGATCAGCGGCATCTGCCCCACCGCGTGGGTGGCACAGCTCAGGCAGGGGTCGTAGGCGCGGATGCCGAACTCGACGTGGTTCATCAGCCCGTCGGTGATCTCGTCCACATCCGTCAGGTACTCTTCCGCCACCGAGGTGATGGTGCGGTTGATGACCTGGTTGTTCTGGGTCGTCGCCACGATCAGGTTGGCAAAGGTCATCGCCCCGTCCTTGTCCGCCCGGTAGTGGTGCAAGAGCGTGCCCCGCGGCGCTTCGACCACGCCGACGCCCTCGCCCACCCAGGTGGACGCGTCATGCGGCAGCACGAGGTCGGTCTTCTGCAGATCGGAGTCGTTCAAGAGGTTACGGATCTGTTCCGCCGAATGCAGGATCTCGATCGCCCGCGCCCAGTTGGTGTGCAGCGTCGCGTTCGAGGCCTTGCCCTCGTTGTAGTCGTGGAACCGTGCCAGCGCCTCGCGGGCAAGCGGGGTCTCGGTCTCGTAGTCGCGGGTCACGTTGACCCGGGCGAGGCACCCCACCCGCGCCGACCCCGCCTCGCGGCCGAGCCGCTTGAGGTAGGGGAACTTCATGTAGGACCATTGCTCGGTCGCTTCCTCGAAATGGTCGAGATAATCGTGGTAGTCGAATTCCTCGACCACCTCGCGATTGTGGTCGACCACGCGGATATCGCCGTGGAAATAGTCGACGTTGCCCTTGTCGTTGACGAGGCAGAGGTTCAGCCCCGGCACCACGGCGAAACCGTCGATCCAGTCGCGATGCGCCGCGTGGTAGCCGTAGAAGACCTTGAGCGCCTCCTGCGCCCCCTCGATCACCTCGTCGATGCTGAGAAGCCCGTCCTCGCCGTTCAGGAACCGGTCGCGGTCGGCGACAGACAGGTTCTTGTTCACCCCGCCCGGCACCGAGTGGATGCCGTGCATCCGCTTGCCGAACACCGTGGTGATGAGCTCCTGGCCCCATTTGCGCAAGCGAAGCACGCGCTTGACCAGTTCCGGGTCGGCCTCGATCAGCCCTTGCACGTTGCGCTGGTCGGGCGGCGCGTCGACGCCGAACAGCATCTCGGGCGCGGTCAGGTAGAAATACGCGGCGACGTGGCTCTGGAGCTGCTGCGCGTAATGGCCGAGCCGGCGCATCTTCTCGACCGTGGCGAGCGGTTGCACGCCGCGCCCGTAGCCCACGCCCACCATGTCGTCGAGCGCCTTGGCGCCGGCGAGGTGGTGGCTCACGAAGCAGATGCCGCAGACCCGCTGCAACATCATCGGCGCCTCCCAATAGGGGTGGCCCTGGACGAATTTCTCGTAGCCGCGGAACTCGACCACGTTGAGACGCGCCCAATCGACCTTCTTGGCGTCGTTGAGCTGGATCGTCACCTTGCCGTGGCCTTCGATCCGGGTGACGGGATCAATAACGAGCTTGCGGCTCATGGCGCTCTCCTAGTCGAAACGGTTGTAATCGGCGGGCATCGAGAAGCCGCGCCCGTTGAGAAGATCGTCGATCACCTTGAAGACCGTGCGTCCGTCGGGCGGGCAGCCGGGGATCGAGAAATCGATCTGCACCACCTCGTGCACCGGGTAGACCTTGCGGGTGAGTTTCGGGATGTCGGGGTGCCGCGGCACCACCGGCGGGCTCTGCACCGGCCGGGTCGGGCTGTCGACATAAGCCTCGCGCAGGCAGGGTTCGAGCCCGACCATGTTGCGCATCGACGGCACGCCGCCCCAGATCGCGCAGGCGCCGGTGGCGATGAGGATGTCGCAATGCTCGCGGAAATGTTCGAGCGTCTCGATGTTCTCGTCATTGGCGACGCCGCCCTCGATCAGCCCGACCGCGATCCGGCCGGGAATCCGCTTGATGTCGGTGAACGACGAGCGGGTGATGTGGACCTTGTCGAGAAGCTCCACCAGCGCCTCGTCGGTATCGAGCAGCGACAGGTTGCAGCCCCAGCAGCCGCACAGGCTGATCGTGGCGATCTGCACCTTGGCGTCGCGGGCTTTCTTCAGCTCCGGGTCGAGCGCCTTGGCCGGCATCTCGTGGCTGTAGAGCACGTCGGAGACCGGGGTATCGAGGGTCATGAGGTTTCTCCTTCCAGCGCCCGTTTCCGCAGCGATTTGACGTCGAACTTCCGTTGCCCCATCGGAGCGTCGAAGCCGACGCCCTTCTCGAGGATGCAGCCCACCGGGCAGAGCTCGGCGGCGTCATGCACCTGCTCAAGCGTGAGCTTGTTGGCGAGGTCCACGTCCATCTCGATCCGCGCCTTGGTGCCGCGGCCGTGGATGGCGAAGATCGCCTGGCCGGTCTCTTCGTCGCGCACATGCTCGACGCAGCGCTGGCAAAAGATGCAGCGGTCGCGTTCGAGGAAGATGCGGTCGGCAGTATCGTCGCGTTCGCGCTTCGGAAAGCGGTAGGGGAAGGGCGAAGCGGTCATCTCGACCTCGTAGGCCACCGCCTGCAGTTCGCAGCGCCCCGACTTTTCGCAGGACGGGCAATTGTGGTTGCCCTCCGAGAACAGCGCCTCGACCAAGAGCTTGCGCATCTCGGTGACCTTCGGCTCTTTGACCTCGACCACCATGCCCGGCTGCACCGGCACCGTGCACGACGCGGTGACCTTGCCGTTCACCCGCACCGAGCAGACCCGGCAGGTGCCGAGGCAGGGCTTGCCGCGGGTATAGCACAGGCTCGGGATGTAGACGCCATTGTCCGCCGCCGCGTCGATCAGGGTGCAGCCCTCTTCGACCAGCACCTTGCGTTTGTCGATCGTGATGGTGAAGCTCATTACACGTCCTCCCGGACCAGGTTGTCGACGGCTTTGTCATAGTCGCTCAGCGCATCCGCGAGGTCGAAGGAAGCGAGCAGCGGTCCCTTCGCCGCGCTCAGTTTCGCCTCGTAGAGCTCGGGGAACTTGGCGAGCGTGGTCAGGATCGGGTTGGGCGCGGTGGTGCCGAGGCCGCAGCGGCTGGTGCGCATCATCAGCTTGCCCCAGACCCGGAAGTCTTCGAGGTCCTGCGCCACAGCGCGGCCGGCGATCACCCGGTCGATCTTGGCGAGCAGATCGACGCCGCCCGAGCGGCAGGGCGTGCAGATGCCGCAGCTTTCGTTGACGAAGAACTCGGTGAAGTGGCGGGCGATCTCCAGGAGGTCGCGCGAGCCGTTGAACACCATCATCGAGCCGTTGCAGGAAAGATCCGAGTAGCAGAACTTGCGGAACCGGTCCTTGTCGACCCGCAGCATCTCGCCCGACGGCCCCGAGATCTGGACCGCCACCGCATTCTCGGCGCCGATCATCTTCAGGACCTCGTCGAGCGTGATCCCCCATTCGATCTCGTAGATTCCGGGCCGCACGCAGTCACCCGAGATCGACAGGAGCCGCGTGCCCGAGCTTTCCTCGGTGCCCATGGCCGTGAACCATTCCCCGCCCATCTCGATGATCCGCGAGCACAGCGCAAAGGTCTCGACGTTGTTCACCACCGTCGGCTGGCCGAGATAGCCGTGCTGGATCGGGAACGGCGGTTTCACCCGCGGTGTACCCCGCTTGCCCTCGCAGCTTTCGATCAACGCCGTCTCGTCACCGCAGACATAGGCGCCCGCCCCCATCTGGATGCGGATGTCGAAATCGAGGCCCGAACCGAGGATGTCCTTCCCCAGCAGGTTCTCGGCCCGGAACGCGGCGATCTGGCCTTCGAGAAACGCCTTGAGATACCAGTATTCCGCCCGCAGGTAGATGATCCCGTTGCCGGCGCCGACGCTGTGGGCGGCGGCGATCATGCCGAGCAGCACGTCGCGGGCCGAATGGGTGAGCAGTGCGCGGTCCTTGAAGGTACCGGGCTCGCCCTCGTCGGCGTTGCAGATGATGTGCTTCTCGGCGCCCTCGGCCTCGCGCGCGAGACGCCATTTCAGCCCCGCCGGGAACCCGGCGCCACCACGCCCGCGGATGTCGGAGGCATCGACTTCGCGAATGATCTCCTCGGGCTTGCGCTCGACGATCGAGCGGACCAGCGCCGGGTAGTCGCGCCCCTCCTGGAACATCACCGGGCCCGACTTGCGGATCTTCGCCTCGGCGACCGCATCGACATAGGCGACCGAGGTCTTCTCGAAAGCCTCCGGGTTGGCGAGCTCTTCTGCCGACTTGCCGGCCCGCAACTGGGCGACGATCTCGTATACTTTCTCGGGCGTCAGGTCGGAAAACACCACGTCGTCGAGCAGCATCGCCGGTTCCTGGTCCGAGAGCCCGATGCAGGGCGCGTCGTCGAGGCCGAATTGCCCGGTCGGGTCGGTGACGCCGAAATTGGCCCCGGTCGCCTCGATCAGCGCCTGGCGCACCGCGTCGTAGCCATGCATCCGCGCGATCACCGTGTCGGCGAGGTAGATAACGTGCTGGGCGAAGGGCTTGGTCCGGAAGAAATGGTAGAAGGTCACCGTCTCGGCCACGTCCGGCTCGGACATGTTGAGCCCCTTCGCCAGCGCCGCGATCGCGTCTTGCGAAATGTGGCCGCGGGCGCGCTGGACCTCCCAGAGCATGTCCATCAGCCGGGTTCTGTCCGCGCCGTGCCGCTCCAGCACCTCCGAGACGAGACGTTCCACAAAACGGTCCATGATACCTCCCTGTCCGCGTGGCATGGGACGCATCGGCCCCGCGTGGACCGGTGCGAAATCGGCTCCGGATCGACCCTGGCGCCAGACCGCCGAGCCGGACATTCGACCGACCCTGCCGGACGGTGGCGTCCGGCTGGCCACCGGGCTCCCCGGGGACCCGCGGACCCGTTCTTCGCCGTTCCGATCCCGGCACGGGCCCACACCCCGACGCATCGCCCGGCAGGGTCGATCGTTGCCGCGATACTTCCATGTTTCCGCGCCTGCAGCATTGACCCGTGTCAAGTTCATGACTTTTCCAGACACGTCGCAAGTATTAATAATTACCCAGCTTTTTCATGCGATTACGCATTTCCGCGCGACAAAGCGCCAGGGCAATGGGCCGATGAGTGGTCGCGATTTATTCAAATAATTATATTCGACTGCGTGAATATAAATCGACTCGCGGCCCCCGCCCCCCTGCCCCGCGCAACAAGCGCAAACGCCCGCGTCGCCCGGGCATTCCGGTCACAACACCCCCACCGCTACGCCGCCCCGGCACGAACGATCCGCACCAGCGCGGCAACGGCGTCCTCCAGCGCGCCCGAATTGTCGATTTCATGTAGGGTCAGACCGTCCGGCAAAGCCAGATCCGCGCGCTCCAGCCGCTCTTCGATCTCCGCCGCGGTCTCGCGCCCGCGCCCGGCGAGCCGGGCCGCCAGCACCTCGGGGCGCGCCGTCACGTGGATGACCTCGAGCTCCGGAAACGCCCGAGCCGCCGCGGCCAGCGCCGCCCGCGAGCCGTTGAACAGCAACGTTTCCCCGGTGGCCAGCCGCTCGCGGACCGCCGCCGGGATCCCGTAGGACAGCCCATGCGCCTGCCAGTGCAAGGCAAAGGCGCCCTCCGCCAGCCGGCGCGCGAATTCCGCCTCGCTGACGCTCTCGAAATCCTCGCCGCCTGCCGCTTCGGGCCGGGTGATGACCCGGCGCACCAGGTGGACCTCCGGCAGCCGCGCCGCCACCGCGGCCATCAGCGTGTCCTTTCCGACCCCCGAGGGTCCGACGATGGCGAAGATCCCGCTCACGGCCGGCCCCGGTGGTCCCGCGGGGGCGGCGTGGCACGGTCCGGCACCCCGCGCACCGCGGCCCGCCCTAGAGCCATTTCCGCCACTTGAAGAACACCCAGGTCGCCGCCGCCGAGGCGACCATCGCCGCCAGCGCCGCCGGGTAGCCCCAGGGCGCGTCGAGCTCCGGCATCGCGCGGAAGTTCATGCCGTAGATCGAGGCGACGAGCGTGGGCGGCATGAACAGCACCGCGACCACGGAAAAGATCCGCACCGCCGCGTTCTGCTCGAGCGAGATCATGCCGAGCGTCGCGTCGTCGACAAGGCTGATCCGCGAATAGACGAAATCGGCATGCACGCCGAGCGCGGCGATGTCGCGCTGCAGTGCCTTGATCGCCTCGGCGATCTTCCTTGACCCGGCCCCCTCGGCGCGCGTCTGGCCGTAGAAGGACAGCGCGCGTTCCATCGTGAGCAGCCCAAGCCGCACCCGTCCGACCCGGTCGCCGACCTGGCCGATGGTCCGCAGCGCACCGCGCAGCGCCCCCGCCTGGCGCTCCGTGTTCTCGGAAAACACCCGCAGCGACAATTCGTCGAGCGCCCGGCCAATCTCTTCGAGGATATCGGCGAACCGGGCGATGATCTCGTCGGCGAGACCCAAGAAGGTACCGCTCGCGTCGGAACTGTCGAGCGGCCCGCGCCCGGCCTGGTCGGGAAAGCTGTCGAACGGGCGCGGCGTGTGATAGCGCACGGTGACCACGCGCTTGTCGCAGACGATGAAGGTGACCGGCGCCAGCACCGGCATTGCCTCGGCCGAGAGGCCCGGCAGCACCACGGTCATGTAATCGACCCCCTCCTCGCGGTAGAGCCGCGACGAGATCTCGATCTCTTCCATTTCCTCGATCGTCGGCACCGAGATGCCCAGCGCCTCGACGCTGGCGACCTCGTCGGGCCCCGGGCGGAACAGATCGATCCAGACCGCCTCCGTGAGCGGCGCGGGTTCTGCGATCCGGGTCAGCCGGCCAGCGCTGGTTCGGTAGGCGTAGAGCATGCGGCGAGCCTAGACCCGGAGCGCCGCCGACACCAGAAGCGGGTTGCGGGCCTGCGCCAGGGTGTCGCGCACCCGGTAGGAACGGCCCGGTGCGGCCACCCTGCGCCGCGCTCGACCCTGGGACCGGGGCATCGCAGGCGGGACCGGACTCCGTGGGCCATGGCCCGCCGCCGCAGCCGAGGGGTCTGGGACAAGACCCGTCAGCCCCAGGCCCCCGTGACGCCAGGGGCCTTCCCGGAACCCGGGGATCGGGTGGTACCGCCTCCCCGGCTCGAACGGGGACCTCTGGATCCACAACCTCAAGGGTCCGTTCACGACCGCGACGACGGCAGCTTTGATATCAATCGGTACGTATTTCGTTCGCTCGCCCCGAGAATTCTGGCAACGGTTTTTCTGTTTCCGCCATGCCGATCCAGCAAAAGCTGCAGGTAGGATGCACGCACCTCATCGAGGGTCGGCTCCCCTGAGAACCTCAGAACGACCCCATCGTCGTCGTCGCCGCAGTCCCGACCGCGCGCGGTCGCTCCGACGAAGACGTGTTCCGGCAAGACCGATGGCGACGCTCCGGACACGATCACGCCACGCTCGATCGCGTGGCGCAATTCACGCACATTTCCGGGCCAATCATAGGATTTGAGCATTTCCAGCGTTGCCGGCGCGAGGTCCTTTTCGGCACCGCGCTGGAAATCGCGGTTCTGCAGAAAATGCCTGGCCAAAGCCACGGTGTCGTTGCCGCGGTCCCGCAGCGCCGGCACGTGAATTCGAAAGGCGCTGTTCCGGAAATAGAGCTCCGAGCGGAAACGCCCCTGGTCCACCGTTTCGAGCAGGTCGTGACTGGTCCCCAAGATGATCCTGGCATTCGTGGCGACATCCGTGGCCCCGCCGAGCCTGCGAAACCTTCCGGTCTCCAGCACCCGCAGAAGCCGGCTCTGGAGCGCCTGCGACACCTCGGCAATGTCGCTGAGGTAGATGGTTCCCTGGTCCGCGAATTCCAGCATGCCCTCGCGACGGGTTTCGGCCCCGGGAAACGCGCCCGGCTCATGCCC
>JAWKXC010000016.1:0-110213 GCA_041397205.1 Paracoccaceae bacterium | reverse complement strand
TGGCACTTCTCTGCCAGCGCCTCGTCGCGGATTGGGAGAGATGACCATGCGCGCCCTCGCCTGGATCGCCCGCAAAATCGACCTCTTGCTCACCACCATGCTGAGCCAGCTCGCCGCCGTGATCGGCGGCGGCCTTGGCCTGTTCGCGCTCTTCGTCGCCATCCACTGGATCACCGGCGGGTCGTTCACCCAGGCCGTGCTCAGCGCCCCAGCCACGCCCGTGGCCGCGTTCATCTCCGCCTTCCTCGGCGCCCTGCTCGCCATCACCGGAAAGGACCGCCCATGAAAATCCGCCACGCCCTCGCCGCAGCCGTGCTCGGCCTGAGCCTCGCCGCCGGCGCCAACGCCGCCTTCACCCAGATCAACGAGATCCGGCTGGCGGATCACACCCCCTGGAAAGGATGACCATGCGCCCGCTCTGCATCTACCACGCCCATTGCGCCGACGGCGCCGCCGCCGCCTGGGCCGTCCGCCGCGCCCTTGGCGACGAGGTCGAATTCCTGCCGATGAGCTACGGCGACACGCCTCCCGACGTCACCGGCCGCGACGTGGTGATGGTCGATTTCAGTTTCAAGTTGCCAATTCTGGAAATCATGGCCGCCTTGTCCCGATCCCTGCTTGTGCTCGACCACCACCAGACAGCGCAGGAGGAGCTGGCCGGACTCGAAACCCCGCGACCGTGGTACGACCATCTGCACGAAGTGCCATATTCAGAGTTTGGTTACTTGGCCGCGATCTTCGACATGGACCGCTCCGGCGCGCAGATTGCCTGGGACTACTTCCACCCCGGCGCACCCCGGCCGACGATCATCGACTACATCGCCGACCGCGACCTCTGGCGCTTCGCCCTGCCAGGCTCGCGCGAGATCAACGCCGCCATCGCATCTTACGGGATCTACATCGAGACCATCGATGGCGTATCAGCCGTGCTGGAGCACGAAGTCGGCCGCAACCTGGTATCCTCCCAGGGCGCCGCCATCCTGCGCACACACGACCTCAACATCGGCGCCGTCACCGACGCGACGATGCGGATGATGACCATCGGCGGCACCAGCGTGCCCGTGGTCAACTGCCCGCACTTCATGGCCTCCGACGCTGCCGGCAACCTCGCCGAGGGTAACCCCTTCGCCGCCGCCTATTTCGACGCCTCCGACGGCAGCCGCCGGTTCTCGCTCCGCTCCCGCGGGCCCGACGGCGCCGACGTCTCCGAGATCGCCGCCCGCTACGGCGGCGGCGGCCACCGCCACGCCGCGGGCTTCACGGCCCCGGCCGGCTGGGAGGGCGAGGAATGAGCGGCATCGACGCCATCGCTGCCGAACGCGCCCGCCAGATCGCCGAGGAAGGCTGGACGCCGGAACACGACGACGCCTATCTGCTGGGCGAATTGGCAGATGCGGCCGCTTGCTTCGCAATCTGTGCAGGCGTGGCGGATGATGCGCTCAACCTGTCCGTAGAACAGATCGACAATCTGTCGTTTCGTGAGGGCGCCGTGGTCAGGCACTATTGGCCGTGGCACCGCAAGTGGTGGAAGCCGAAAACCCGCCGAGCCGATCTTGTGCGTGCCGGTGCCCTCATCGCCGCCGAGATCGACCGCCTCGACCGGCTGGCAGCATCGGAGGGCGACCTGTGACCGACCTCCACGAAGACACCCTCCGCGCGATCCGGGCCGGGCACGAAATCCTCGACGGCCGCGACCCGGTCGAAGACATGGGCGCCATCCTGGTCACCCTCGACCACGTCGTCGCCTCGGTCCTGATCGCCACCATGGCCGCCAACCCCGACAAGGCCCGCGGCATGCTGCACGAGGGTCTCGCCCCCGCGGTCGAGGAACGGATCATGCTCTACGCCGCACGGCACGGGGCAGGCGCAGGCCGAGCGCCAGCTCCCTCGCGCCCGCAGCAGGCCGGCATCCTCTGCGGCACCGACCAGTTCCACGCGCCTTCCTTGCCGAGCGCCGACGTCGTGCCGGGTGAGCCGGCACCTTCCTGCGCAATCACTGCGGCGTCGCGAGCCGGCGCGAACTCGCCACCAACGCGTCGCCGGCCGGCTCTTCGACCTTGCTGGTCACCGAGTACGACGCCTGGCGCGGCCGCATCATGGCCCGGACGGCCGATCAAGACCACCCACCCAGAAAGGACCACCCCGTGATGACCGCCCACAAACCCCGTCAGTCGCCCGCCCCAGCGCCGGCCCCTGACCGCGCGGGATCGAGCAGATCCTGTCTTCCATTCTGACGCCGGCGAGTTCCTGCCGGAAAGGTGCTCGACGGCCACAGGTAACTGCAGATCGACCTCATCGAGCACAAGGCCGGAAAGCGGCTGCAAGAAGGCGCACTTCCAGGGCACGATGACACTGCAGGTGAGCTACGCCCTCGGCAGTCCGGCGACGATCGCCATGGGCGCCACCGTCACCTTCAAGCCGCCGAAGAAACCGCCGAGGCTCTGCCGCCGCCTTCATCGACGAAGAGACCAGCGGAGCTCACGCTCTTTCAGCCCTTCATGGCCCATGCACACGCCGCCCAAGGACGTGACGGAATTCGACCCGGTGACGGGCGAGATCCACGACCGGAGCCGATGGCGATCCCAGATCACCTGCAGTCCTTCCTCACCACAGCGCGCCACAAGCCGTCGCCGCGATGAAGGCCTTCCCGCAGCCGAACTACGTCATCAGCAAGGTGGCAGAGGAAGCGGGCGAGGTCGTCAGGCGGCGATCCACTGCCGCCGAGGCCGCGACACCCGCGAGCACGTCGCGACGAAATCCGCCAGGCAGTGGCGATGCTGATGCGCCTCTACCTCGAGGGCGACCAGGTCCACGGCCTGCGCCCCCGATCTGTGAAATCGACCCGAAGGCTTTCAGAAGGAACACCAAATGACCGACATCACCAGAAGACCCGCGAAAACATCGCCCCGGGACCGTGGCGCTGCTCTCCACCAAACTCAGCTTGACCGAAAATCTCACGCCGTACTTCACGAACCCCCTGACCGAAGCGCACCTCGTCGCCATCGCCGAGGGCCGCAGGGTCGAAGACGTTACCCGACAATCGCGCGAGGCCGCAGAATACCTCAAACCCGCCCGCCGCCGCGGCCGTGCGCAGCTCGAAGACCTCGACAGCCTCATCGCCTGGGCCAACCGCTTCAAGGGCGAGACCTCGGCGCTCTTCGCCAACCCCGACATGAAGGCCCCGAGCCTGACCTGCGTGGCCATTGCCACGCCGAGGGTCCGGCGCGGGTCGACAACCCGACGGCAGCCCCACCGCCCGCCACCTCGCCCACCGCAGCACCTACCGCGCACCACATCTCGTGGACGGTGGAAAGCCTGGATGGCGGTGTCGAAGGGCGCGCCGAACGGCGGCCCTGATGCTCGACAAGGACCAGATGGGCGAGTTCATCGAGGCCAACGCCAAGGACATCATGGACGACATTGCGACGGCGGTCCTGAAGGCGTGGAATCCGACGCCGGCATGGACTGGGAAAACCGGCTCATCGCCACCGCCCGTCAGATCGAGGGCCGCTACGGCCAGGCTCGCCCAGGCTCTGAGCCTGTCGCGCAAGTTCCAGGTGTTCGAGACGAGCAGCCTGAAGCTGGTCTCGAACCGCAGGCGGCGGCGAGGGCGAGATCCAGTTCTTCAACGAGCACAAGAACGCGGACGGCGCGCCGTCCGCCTGCCGAACTCATCATCATCGCGATCCCGGTGTTCCACGCCGGCGCCCTATACCGACATGCCGGTGCTGACTTCCGCTACCTGCGTAGAAGGCGCCGAGGTGGCCTTCCTGCTGTCGGTCTACAACCCCGAAGGTCTTCAAGGCGGCCTTCGAGGAAGCCATCCACGCCGCCCGCGACCAGACCGAACTGCCGCTCTTCCTCGGCACGCCCGAGGAGTGTGATCTCATCAAATTTAAAGGAAAACGACATGGCAAACAGGGACATGGTGGACAGCGCAAGCAGGCGAACGCACGGCGAACAACGTGGTTCGGCACCAGTATCGCGTGCTGAACGACACCGAAAAGGAGCAGATGACTTTGGATCAAGGACCTGAGGCGCCGCCTTCGTCGAAGCGATTGTCGGCCTCGGATATGGGCCCGACAGGCCAGCCCGCCCCAGCACCGCACCCTTGGAAACCGCGACCTCAGACTCGCGCGGATGCATGCCGAAGACGCGGTCATGCGCGCCGTTCGCTACATCACCGCCTGATGCGCACTCTTTCTGCCCCCGGTCACGCCGGGAGCAGCGACGGACAACAGGAAGAGATCAGCGGAGGCACACAACCGCCCCCGCGCTTCTACTGGCCCGCCGCCCTGATCTGGGGCGCGGGAGCCGTCACCGGCGTCGCCTTCTATGTCGGGCTCGCCACGTGAATTTTCCTGGCGCGGCGTTGCAACCGCCGCCGCCGCGACGCGATGCTCTTCATCCTGCTCATGCTGGCGATCTGGATCTACGGGAGGGACGGGTGATGGCTGACAATACCACTATCGGAATGGACTGACGCGACGTGGAATATCGTCACCGGCTGCGAAATCGTTTCGCCCGGCTGCACCAACTGCTACGCCATGCGGCTTGCCGGCACGCGGCTGAAGCACCACCCGAGCCGCGCCGGGCTCACGAAACCCAGCCGCTCCGGCCCGGTCTGGACCGGCGAGGTGCGGTTCAACGCCGAGTGGCTCGACCAGCCGCTGCGCTACAACCAGCCGCCGGATCTTTGTCGCCGCCCATGGCGACCTGTTCCACGAGAACGTGCCCGACGCGGTGCTCGACAAGGTCTTCGCCGTCATGGCGCTTGCACCACGGCGCGTTTCAGGTGCTGACAAAAAACGGCCGGGGCGAGGATGCGGGAGTATGTGAGCCGACTCAGTCCGACCGGGAAGGCGATCCGCGTGGCGCCTCCGGGGCCGCTTGGCGGGCGGGCCCTTGCCCGCGACATCTTCGAGGATAGGGGATATGACGGCGACACCGCCGCCACCCGGGCCTTTGAGGCAGTCCGGAAGGCTGGCCTCCCGACGTCATCAGGATCGATCGAGGATCAGCAGCGCGCCGACGGCGCATCCGCACCTGCTCTCCACCCCGGCGGCGAAGCGCTTCGTCTCGGCCGAGCCGCTGTTGGGGCCGGTGGACCTCGACGAGTGGCCGACGAGGCTGCGTTCAGCGATGGTGCCTGTCGTGCCGTGACGCCGGCGGCCCGTTCGAGGTCGGACTCGGTGGGTCATCGTCGGCGGCGAGAGCCAGGCCGGCGCGCGGCCGATGCACCAGGTGGGCGCGCAGCCTGCGCGGACCAATGCGCGGGTGCAGGGGTGGCGTTCCACGCTTCAAGCAATGGAAGTTGAGCACCGTTCCTCGATCGGGATCGCGACGACCCCGACTGGCGCGCGGATTATTGCCGGCATGGACCGGCGCCGAACGCTATCGGACACTGAACCTCGAAGGCGGGCAAGGGTTCCACGGCGACCGAGGTCCACATCATGGAGCGACTCGGCAAGAAAGCTGCCGGCCGCCTGCTCGACGGGCGCACGCACGACGAGGTGCCGTCATGAGCGCAGAGATCGAGAATGGCCGCGAGAAATCTGGATGGCCGAGCGCGAGGACCATGACCAGGGCGTAGTGACGGCGGTCCTGTCCGAACACGCCACCCTCCACCCGGTTCGAAGGCGACACCGGGCGCGACCGCTGAGTTTCACGCTACGTCGACGGCGACGTCCACGACAGCGCGGAGAAATACTGGCAGACCAGGTTTGAAACAGCGGCAGATACTGATCGCCGCGGCGGCAAAACCGTCGAGGATCGAATCCCAGCGCGATCAAAGGTCGAGCGGGCAGCACCACTCCAACTCCGACGCCGAAATAGACGCCTCAAAGCGGTGCTCGACGCCGTGCCGCGCACGGAGTACGGATCAGCCTTCGCCTCGCTGCTTTCAATCGCCTTCCTGCTCGCAATGGCGGCCATTCCATTCATGGCCGCCTACGTCCGGGAAAACTTGGGCCGAAGACGACGATCGCGCCGGCAGGAAGTTTGCGCTTTTCTGGGGTATGACCGGGTGGTTTTGTATCGCACCGCTGACCACCATCGTCTCAACAGGCTGGCATCCAGGACGGCGCAGCAATCATGATTGTCGCCTATGCGACATGGGCGGTTCCAGCCGTCCGGCCGTGATCCTGGTCAGCCATTCAGGGCGAAGGCTGACCCATGCCGCGCCGCCCCGCCACCTTCACCCAGGCCGACGTCGCCCGCCCTGCGCGCAGTCGACCAGACCGGAGTGAAGGCCGAAGTGGTGCTCGAACCGGACGGCAGGATCCGCATCGTTCCGACCGACGACACCCCGCCTGCAGAACCCTTGACGCCAGAACGCGGCCGATCCGGCTATGATCCCGGACGGACATGCCCCGCCGCCTGCCCTACCTGCAACGCGAGACCACCCGCGGCAAGGTGGTGTACTTCACGTGCGCCTCGACCGTGGTCCGCGCATCCGGGTCCGGGGCGACTACGGCTCGGCGGAATTCGCATGGACGCCTATCGCGCCGCCCTCGCAGGCAGACCGCCCAAGGCGCCCGGGCGCGCCGATCCGCGCTCACTGGAATGGCTGGTGGAGGAATGGCGCAGATCGTCCGCGTGGGCGACCACAGCAAACAGCACCAGGCGCCAGCGCGAGAACGTCATGCAGAGGATCGTCAAGGCCAACCCGGGCGTTACCCATTCTCGCAGTCACCGCCGAGCACATCCGCCAGGGCCGCGAGGCCGCGGGGACACCCGCGGCCGCGAACAATTTCATCAAGACGATGCGCGCCTCTATCGCTGGGCGGTCGAGGCCAGGCGTGACTGAAAACCCCGCTGCGGCGGTGACGTTCATCCCGTCGAAATCACCCGGCTTTCGGCCATGGACCATGGAAGACCTCGCCCGCTTCCGCGCCCGCTGGCCGCTCGGCACCCGCGAACGGGTGGCCGTCGAGGTTCTGGTCGCGACGGGGCTGCGCCGCGGCGATGCCGTGCGCCTCGGGCATAATACACCTGCGCGACGGCGTGTTCGCAATTCACTGAAAAAGACCGGGGTCGAGGTCTATCGCCCATGTTTCCGGATCTGGCACGCGCGATCGACGCGCCGGCCCGGTTGGCGACCTGACGTTCATTACCGGAGCCAACGGACGGCCGATGGTCAGGAAGCTTCGGCAACTGGTTCCGCCAAGCCTGCGACGACGCCAAAGTGCTCGGATCCGCGCACGGTGTCCACCAGTTGTAGCCGACACGATGATGGCGAAGTACAGCGCCACCGAAGCCGAGTTGAACGCCTCGTTCGGCTGGCAAACCAACTGACCCAAAGCCCTGACCTACACCCGCGCCGCGAACCGTCGCCGCCTGGCAATCGAGGGCGCGCGAAAGCTCATGACAGGAACGGAAGACGAATAGATCCTCCCGCACCTTGTTTCCGGTGCGGGAAACAGAGCGAAAAACCCAATGTTTTCAATGCTGTTTGAGGGGAGTGGTGGGCGACCCTGGAATCGAACCAGGCGTGGGTCTCCCCGGCGGAGTTACAGTCCGCTGCCGCACCTTGCAGCCCGTCGCCCAACGAGACGCTGATTACTTGCCACGCGCGGCTGCGTCAACCGCAAATCACCGCCTTTCAAAGGCCGGGTTTTGCCCATGCCGCCGCCGGAATCACTACCCATCCTCGGCCGGGGAAAACCGGGGAGTGCGCCCATGTCGATGAAACGCATCCTGACACTCGCGGCCGGCAGCCTCGCGCTGATCGTGGGGTTCGTGGCCCTCGTCGTCGTGGTCGCCGCCGCCCTCGCCCGGCTTGCAACGACCCTCGGCGCCGACTGGTTCGTCGGCATCCATCTGCACTGGGCGCTCGCCCTGATCGTGCTCCTGCGCCTCGCTTTCCGCGGCGCCCTGCCGATCCGCTGGCGGATCGTCGGCAGCGCGGTGATCGACGCGCCGCGCGAGCGGATCTGGGCGCTGATCGTGCCGCGGCCGGGGCAGCCCTACTACTCGAACAGCGTAGTCCGCATCGAACCCGTCGGCGACGATCCGAACCGGGTGGTGCTGCGGTTCGACGCGGCGCTGGCGGACCCCGGCGAGACCGAAGGGCCGGGGCTCGACACCGTCATCGCCGAGCAGGACACCGGCAAGCGCCTGGTGCTGCGGTACCTGAACGCGGAAACCTTGCCGCTGATGGGGCAGGACCTCGTCGCCTCGGAGATTCTGATCGAACCGGCGGGCGCGGGCGGCTTAACCGTTACCTTCATCGAGCACATGCGCGCCTTCCGGCTGGGATCGGTGCTGGTCTTCCTGCATCTCAACCCCTGCGACGATGCGGCCGCGCGGTTGAAGGCGCTGTGCGAGGGCAGCGACGACGCCTCCTGGATGGGGACCACCATGGACGCCATCCGCGACGACCCCGACGCCACCGTGGCCGGCGGGACCCGCGAGTTCTTCGTCGCCGCCGCGATCGTGGCGGTGGCGGCGATCGGCGGGGTTATCGTCTTCACTCCGATGCTCTTCAGGGTTATCTCCGGTCTGTAACCCTCGCGACGACTTGGCGAGGGCGCCGGAGGACGCGATGAAGAAACCCGCCTGGGTCGTGGACAAGGAACGCGCGCGCGGGTACGCGGCGCGCGAGACGCTGTGGCTGTTCGGGCTCCACGCGGTGCGCGATGCGCTCGGCAACCCGGCGCGCGAAAAGCTGCGGCTGATCGTGACCAAGAACGCCGCCGACCGGCTCGCCGAGGCCATCGCGGCGGCGGGGATCGCCCCCGAGATCGCCGATGCGCGGAAATTCCCGGCGCCGCTCGACCCGGGCTCGGTCCACCAGGGCGCCGCGCTCGAGGTGAAGCCGCTCGACTGGGGCCCGCTCGAGACGATCTGCGCCGCCCCCCCGGGCACGGCCCCCCGGGTCGTGCTGCTCGACCGGGTCTCCGACCCGCACAACGTCGGCGCCATCCTGCGCTCGGCCGAGGTGTTCGGCGCCGCGGCGGTGATCGCCCCCACCCGCCATTCCGCCCCCGAGACCGGGGCGCTGGCCAAGACCGCCTCCGGCGCGCTGGAACGCCAGCCCTATCTCCGGCTCACCAACCTCTCCCAGGCGATGGAGACGCTCAAGGGGCTCGGCTACGTGCTGCTCGGGCTCGACGGCGAAGCGACCGACAGCATCGACGACGCCCTCGCCGAGCTTCCCGGCGTGCCGGTGGGGCTCGTGCTCGGCGCCGAAGGCCCGGGGCTGCGCGACAAGACCAAGGCGACCTGCGACCGGCTGGTCAAGATCCCCTTCGCGCGCGATTTCGGCTCGCTCAACGTGTCGAATGCGGCCGCTGTGGGGCTCTACGCGGCCCGACCGCGCACGGAGTGATTGGCCAGGAATAGCCGACCGTTCACCGGGCGTTCACGTTTTCGGCACACCTATTCCCCTCTGGCCCTCCCATTCCTATCTTTGTGATCGAGAGCGGACCGTGGAACGTCCGTTATCTCCATTCACTGTCCCTCGTTCCACGAAACTGCGCCCGGGCTTTGCCGGGCGCTTTTTTTTCGAGGCCCCGGGCGGCGCCATCCATGCGCTTTCGTTGGCGAGCCATTTTGTCGCGCTTTTCTCCGGCACCGACAGGCCGTAAACGGGACCCATGAGCTATTCAGACGCATACTTCCGCCAGATTCTCGACAGCACGAAGGTGATCGCCCTCGTGGGGTTCTCGAACAAACCCGACCGCCCGAGCTACAAGGTCGCGCGCTACCTCGCCGAACAGGGCTACCGGGTGATCCCGGTCAATCCCGGCCTCGCGGGTCAGGACTTCATGGGCGAGACCATCGTCGCCGCCCTCGCCGACATCCCGCCCGACATCGAAGTCGACATGCTCGACGTCTTCCGCCGCTCCGAATTCGTGATGCCGGTGGTCGAAGAGGCGCTCGCCGCCCTGCCCGACCTCAAGACGATCTGGCTGCAGATCGGCGTGACCAACGACGACGCCGAAGCCCGTGCCGCCGCGACCGGCCTCGCCTTCGTCCAGGACCATTGCCCGAAGATCGAACACGCCCGGCTCATGGGCTGACCGGCCCGGGCGGCGGGGACCGAATTTCCAGAAAATCTCGATGCGGTCTCTTCTGAAGAAACCGCCCGCGCGGGCCGTTCCGCCTCAGCCCCGCGACGCCTTCTCGGCGATCCCCGAGGTCCCCTCGCGCCGGGCAAGCTCGGCGCGCACGTCGTCGAGCGTCACGTCGCGCGCGGCCAGCATGACCAGCAGGTGATAGAGCACGTCCGCCGCCTCGGAGGCGAGCCGGGCGCGGTCGCCCTTCACCGCCTCGATGATCGCTTCCACCGCTTCCTCGCCGAATTTCTCGGCGCATTTCTCCGGTCCCTTCGCCAGCAGTTTCGCGGTCCAGCTCTCGTCCGGGTCGGCGCCCCTGCGGGCGGCGATGGTCGCGGCCAGCCGGTCCAGTGCGTCGGCGGGGGTGTTTCCGGGCGCGGTCATCTCAGAGCCTCACGGGGATGCCCGCGGCGGCCATGTGTTCCTTGGCCTCGCGGATGGTGAACATGCCGAAATGGAAGATCGAGGCGGCGAGCACCGCCGAGGCATGGCCCTCGGTCACGCCTTCGACGAGGTGGTCGAGCGTGCCGACGCCACCCGAGGCGATCACCGGGATGTCGACCGCATCGGCAATCGCCCGGGTGAGCGGCAGGTTGAAGCCCGCCTTGGTCCCGTCGCGGTCCATCGAGGTGAGCAGGATCTCCCCCGCCCCCTTGGCCGCGACCGTGCGCGCGAATTCCAGCGCGTCGACCGGGTTGCCGTCGCAATCGAGGGCGGGCTTGCGGCCGCCATGGGTGAAGATGCCCCAGCGGGTGCCGATGCCGTTGTCGTCGGTTTCGATGGTCTTGGCGTCGATCGCCACCACGATGCATTGCGAGCCGAACCGGTCGGCCGCCTCGGCGACGAGCATCGGGGTTGGCGACCGCGGCGGAGTTGAAACTCACCTTGTCGGCGCCGGCCAGCAGCAATTGCCGCACGTCTTCGTGCGAGCGCACCCGCCGCCCACGGTCAGCGGCATGAAGCACTGCTCGGCGGTCCGGGTGACCAGATCGAACATCGTGCCGCGGTTCTCGTGCGTCGCCTTGATGTCGAGGAAGGTCAGCTCGTCGGCGCCGGCCGCGTCATAGGCCTTGGCCGCCTCTACCGGGTCGCCGGCATCGACGAGGTCGACGAAGTTCACGCCCTTGACCACGCGGCCCTCGGCGACGTCGAGACAGGGATGATGCGGGTCTTGAGCATGGGGCCTCCGACGGTGCGAGGGGGCAAAGCACGGCCTTGCGTCCGCGGGATAGCCGGTTTCGCCCCGCTTTGCCAGTGCCCCGGACCGGCACCCGGACCCGGGCTGGGTCCCGGCCAAGGGCATCGAACCGGCGCCCGGACCGCGGCTTCCCGTCGCCCGCAGCGGCGGGGCGACGGGCCGCGGAACCGGACGCCGGGTCATCGCCGCGACCGCGTGCGCGCCGCTTCCCCGCCGCCCCCGCGCTGGTCTCGCGGCCGGGCAGAGGAGGACCCCCGCGATGGCCGAGACAGCTGCAACCTATCCGAGCCTCGCGGGGCGGGCTGTCGTCGTGACCGGTGGCGCCTCGGCATCGGCGCCGAGATCGTGGGGCTTCGTCGCCAGGGGCCCGGGTCGGGTTTCTCGACCGCGACGTCGCGGCGGCAGAAGCCTGGTCGCGGCGCTCGGGGGTGCAGCCGCGTTCCGCGCCTGCGATCTGCGCGACATCGCCGCGCTGCAGACCGCGCTCGCCGATCTCGCCCGGCAGAACGGGCCGGCGACGGTGCTGGTCAACAACGCCGCACGCGACGACCGCCACGACTGGCGCGACGTCGACCGTGGCCTATTGGGACGAGCGGATGCAGAACAACCTGCGCCACATGTTCTTCGCCATCCAGGCGGTGGCGCCCGGGATGATCGCGGCCGGCGGCGGCTCGATCGTCAATGTCGGCTCCAATTCCTGGCACGAGGTGGCCGGCGGTTTCCCGGCCTATGCCACCGCCAAGGCCGGCGTCGAGGGCTCGCCCGCACCATGGCGCGCGATCTCGGGCCGCACCGCATCCGGGTCAACAGCGTGATCCCGGGCTGGGTGATGACCGATCGACAGCGCGCCCTCTGGCTGACCCCGGAGGCGGAGGCGGCGCAGCTGGCCCGGCAATGCCTGCCCGACCTCATCGGCCCGGAGGCGGTGGCACGGATGGTGCTGTTCCTCGCCTCCGACGATGCCGCGATGTGCACCGCCGGGGCGTTTCCGGTGACCGCAGGAACGGTGTAGGTTTCGACCGGCTTCGCCGGTCCGACCCGGGCGGGGCTCCGCCCCCGCTGCCTGGACAGACCGGTGCGCCCGGCCGGGACCGGCTGGTTTCTCGACCGGGCGGGCCATTGAGTATTTGGGCCAAGAAAAGGGGGCGGACGGGCGCTGTCGTCAAAGGGTGGACCCGGGGCTCGCGGCCGGTCGCGGCCCCGCGTGGCCGACGCGGCGCGCGGTGGGCTGTCGCCGGACCAGGTGGTGCAGCGCCGCGGGGACCGCGCCCTGCCGGTCCGATGAAGCGCAACACAGGCGAGGCCCATGCTTTGCGCGCCCTGCGCCCGGGCCCTTGCCCCGACCGGTGGCGCGGGTGGCGGGCGCGCTGCGCGCACCGACGCATGCCTATCCGGTGGCGCGGGCGTGGGCGCGCTGCACACGTCAGGGCAGGTCCTGCGCCAGGGTTGGCCCCGGGGAACGGAGAGGCGTGGCGAGACGTGGGGTGCCGGTTCGCCCGCTTCGCCCGCTCAATTTGACTGTTAGCGCTATCTTTATAAAAAACAGAGGGTTGACACCCTGTGCGAGCTCGCCCACCCCGCGCCCAGGCGTGATCCCGGCGCCAAATCCCGTCCAAAGGCGGCGCGCGACGGCAGCGCGGCGGGCCGGAAACGACCGGGGCCCGTCAGCCCTTCAGCACCGCCAGCGCCTCGGCGAGGTCGATCGCCCCGTCATAGAGCGCCCGGCCCGAGATCGCCCCGTTCAAAGGCGCGCCGCAGGCCTTGAGCGCGCGCAGGTCGTCGAGCGACGAGACCCCGCCCGAAGCGATCACCGGGATCGAAACCGCGTTGGCCAGCGTCGCGGTGGCCGCGACGTTCGGCCCCTGCATCGCGCCGTCGCGCTGGATGTCGGTGTAGATGATCGCGGCCACACCGGCGTCTTCGAAGCTCTTCGCAAGCTCGGTCACCTCGACGTCGGTTTCCTCCGCCCAGCCCTTGGTCGCCACCTTGCCGCCGCGAGCGTCGATGCCCACGGCGATCTGGCCGGGGAAAGCCTTGGCCGCGTCGCGCACCAGTCCCGGGTTCTCGACTGCGACGGTGCCGAGGATCGCCCGCGCGAGCCCCGCCGAGAGCCAGCGCTCGATCGGGGCCATGTCGCGGATGCCGCCGCCGAGCTGCGCCGGCACCGAGATCGCGCCGAGGATCGCTTCGACCGCGGCGGCGTTGACCGGTTCGCCGGCAAAGGCGCCGTTGAGGTCGACGAGGTGGATCCACTCGCAGCCGGCCGCCTCGAAGGCGCGGGCCTGGGCGGCCGGGTCGTCGTTGAACACGGTCGCCGCCTCCATCTCGCCGCGCAGCAGGCGCACGCATTGGCCGTCCTTGAGATCGATGGCGGGGTAGAGGATCATCGGCAGGCTCCTTTCGGTCTGGGCGGCTTTTCGCATGTCGATCACGGGCCGTCCAGCGGCAGGCTTGCGGCAATCTTCCCGACCGGTCAGGGTGATGAAAACACCGGAGCCCCCCTATGAAACCGATCCGCCTCACCTTCCTCCTTGCCATCGCCCTCGCCCCTGCCCTCGCCCTCGCGCCCGCCACGGCGGGTGCGGACCCGGTCGACGGGATGTGGCAGACCGAGCCCGACGACGGCAACTACGCCCATATCGAGATGGGCCCCTGCTCCGGCGGCAAGGTCTGCGGCTGGATCCGCAGGTCCTTCGATGCGACCGGGGAATACCACGGCGAGAACATCGGTAAGGTGCTGGTCATCAACATGGAGAACCAGGGCGACGGCAGCTACAAGGGCTCGGTCTGGCGGCCGTCGAACGACAAGACCTATATCGGCAAGATGGAACTCGACGGCGATACGCTCGAGCTTGCCGGCTGCGTCGCGGGCGGGCTCCTGTGTTCGAGCCAGACCTGGGCGCGGGTGGAGTAGCCGGGGGCGGGGAAGCGTGATCCGCGCGCGCAGCTGTCGGTCGCACCCCGCCGGGGTGGCCGGGGTAGCGTGCGCGAGGCGCGCGGTGCGGGCCGCAGGTCGTTTGGCAGCCGCCGGTTCGGACTACAGCCGAGGAACACCCCTCGCGCCCGCATGAACCCTCCCGGGGTGACGTTCCGAAAGCCCGACCGACGAACGACGCCGGACCCGCGCGCGCAGCGCGCGCCCCCCGCCCGCCGCAGGCGGCCGCCGGAGGCGGCAAAGGTCCGGGTCTCGCCGACGCCAGCCGCTTCGCCTCACACCCGGCCGGTGCAGGCCCCCCTGGACCGGCATCCGGTTACGGTTTCCAGCGCAGGAAATTCGCGATGATCCTGAGCCCGGCCTCCTGCGACTTCTCGGGATGGAACTGGGTGCCGAAGATATTGCCCCGCCCGACCACCGCGGTCACGTCGCCGGCATAGTCGACATGGGCCAGCCGCTCGGCAGGGTCGTCCACCTGGAAATGGTAGGAATGGACGAAATAGGCATGGTCGCCGGTCGCCACCCCGTCGAGCACCGGGTGGGCATGGTCGATCACCAGGTCGTTCCAGCCCATGTGCGGCACTTTCAGGCCCGGGTCGGCCGGGTCGATCAGCACCACCTCGCCGCTGATCCAGTCGAACCCCGGCGTGTCCTCGTATTCGCGGCCGGTGGTGGCGAGCATCTGCATGCCGATGCAGATGCCGAAAAACGGCTTGCCGCCGCGGGTAACGGCCTCGTCCAGCGCTTCGAACAGGCCGGAATGGTCGAACAGCGCGCGGCGGCAGGCCGGAAAGGCGCCGTCGCCGGGCAGCACGATCCGGTCGGCGGCGGCGACCACCTGCGGGTCGCCGGTCACCACGACCTCGCCAGCGCCGGTCTCGCGCGCCATCCGTTCGAAGGCTTTCTGGGCCGAATGGAGGTTGCCGGATTCGTAGTCGATGAGGGCGGTCAGCACGGCAGGTTTCCTCGCGGGCGGGTTCGCCCCTCCCCTACCTCACGTGCAAAACCTCGTCCAGTATCACCGGGTCGAGCGGGTCTCCGTCCGGGCTCGCGGCATGCTGGCCATATGTCTTGAACCCGGCCGGCACCAGCGTGCCGCGGACCGCCGCGTCGAGGAAGATGTACTTGCTGTTCTCCGGGGTGAATTCGAACCAGCCCGGGTCGTCGAAGGTGCCGGCATAGACCCCCAGCCGATCGGGCCAGCGTTCGAAGGTGAGGTGGGTCTTGGTGCCGCAGTCGAAGCAGAAATGGACGTAGACCGCCTTGCCGCTGCCCTCGAGATATGGGTGTAGCGCTTCGGCGTGCCGTCGGTGAAGCGGAAGGCCGCGATGTCGAAGATCGGTTCGACCATGCCCTGCGAGCCGGTTGCGCGCTGGCAGAAGGTGCAGAAACAGGCCGTCACCCACAGGGGGTCGGTCGCGACCTCGTAGCGCAGGTTTCCGCACAGGCAGCCGCCGGCGTGAGGCATCCGGACCCCTCCAGGGAAATCTCTCGATGGAGAGAGCCTAGCAGATCGGGGCTCAGAGCGCACCTTTCGTCGAGGGGATCGCATCGGCCTTGCGCGGGTCGGTCTCGACCGCGTCGCGCAAGGCGCGCGCGACGGCCTTGAACGCCGCCTCGGCGATGTGGTGCGAGTTGAAGCCGTGCAGCCTGTCGACATGCAGGGTGATGCCGCCGTTGCCGGCGAAGGCGGTGAAGAACTCGCGCACCAGCTCGGTGTCGAAGGTGCCGATCTTGGGGGTCGGGAAGTCGACGTTCCAGACCAGGAAGGCGCGGCCCGAGAGATCCAGCGCGCAGCGGACCTGGGCCTCGTCCATCGGCAGGTGGCATTCGCCGTAGCGGCGGATGCCGCGCTTGTCGCCGAGCGCCTCGCGCAGCGCCTGGCCGAGCGCGATGCCGGTGTCTTCGACGGTGTGGTGGTCGTCGATGTGCAGATCGCCCGCCGCCCGCACCTTCATGTCGATCAGCGCGTGGCGGGCGAGCTGGTCGAGCATGTGGTCGAAGAAGCCGACCCCGGTCCGGTTGTCGTAGCTCCCGGTCCCGTCGAGGTCGATCTCGACGGTGATTTCGGTCTCGGCCGTCTTGCGGCTGATCGTGGCCTTGCGCATCCGCGGGCTCCCTTGGGTTCGGGCATGGTTATAGGCGGGTGGCGGGGGGGAGGAAAGGCGGGTTTTGGTGGGGGCGGAGGCGGATTGGCGCGGGCGGTCGGGATCGTCGGGAAATCCCGACCCATGCGGGAAACAGTTAATTTCCGATTGTCTCCGCTCGCGGGCGGGACGTGCCGCGCGTGGCCGATTGACTTTGACCAATGAGAAAAAGAGACTGCACGCGCCTCATTCGGCAGGGGGAACTCCGTGAGCATCGCAAGGCGGAACCAGGTTTTTCGCAGCTTTTGCCGCTCGCATTGTCGAACCAGATCCGGGGCGAGGGGAAGCGAAAATCCTAAGGTGGAACAAGCATGGCATATGTCCAATTTTTCAATGCACTCGGTTTTGGCGGAAACATTCGTTCGGGCAATTACTCGAGCTTTGGCACGGGTGTCCTGACCAGTGACTACAATGAGAGCATCAGCGCCTATGACGCCGACACCTATTTGGTCACAGGGTCCTTCAACGGCGGAACCTACTGGATGGGCGCCTTCGTCGACGACATCGGCTACACGTACCTCTACGAGCTCGACAGCGTCTATCTCTTCGACGATGCGTTCAACGACCTGGTCTGGGTGTACGATGTCAATGTCGTGTTTGACGTTACCGACGATTTCTCCAACGGCGTCGCCTACTACAACATGTACGCCGGCAACGACACGTTCATCGGCAACAGGTACCGGGACTACATCGAAGCCGGCAAGGGCAACGACGTGGTGAAGGGGAACGGCGGCAGGGACGTGCTGAAGGGCGAAGCCGGCCGGGACGTGCTCAAGGGCGGCAACGGCGACGACCTGATCCGCGGCGGCTCGGGCCGCGATGTCGAGACCGGCGGCAAGGGCGAGGACACGTTCCAGTTCAGGACCGGCGACGACACCGACATCATCACGGATTTCGACGCCAGGGGGTCGGTGCACGACGTCATCGACCTGCGCGGGCTGAAGTCTGTCACCGGTTGGAACGACCTGGTGAACAATCACATGCACAAGTCGGGCAGCGACGTCGTGATCGACGGGCTGAACGGCGACGAAATCGTGCTGCGCGACGTGACGCTCAGCAGCCTCGACAAGGGCGATTTCCTGTTCTGATTCCGGTGCGGCCGGTGGTGCGGCACGGCCCGAGAGCATGCGCCCGTCGTGCCGCACCGATTCTTCGGGCGCCTTTCTTTGGTCGGATTCCGGACCGCAGACCCCCGGGAAACGGCCTCTGCCGACCGATTTGCCCCGCTTGCCAAAAGACAATCCATGGTCACGAAAACGTTTGTCCACGCTGCCGGGAATATGTGGCGAAATTGTGATTTCAGAGTTTAAAAACCCCTAATCACCCGTTATACGGTCCTCATCTGCCTGCGTTCGGGAACGCAGGTGAACCGGGGTTCCGCTGGGGGCGACATCCTCAGGTCAAACTGGTCACACAAACGCAATTGCCACAGGAGGTTCCGTTGGCAAAATTCAAAGGTTATTACGCGGTCAACTTCGATGACTTCGATCTGAACTTCTACAAGGACAACTACGAATCGTCGGAGATCGTCTACAATTCCAAGGATCCGACCAACGGCTCTTCGCCCGACCGCTACACGATCTGGACGACCAACACCGATTTCGCCATCGCGTTCCACGGTGAAGACTTCCAGTACAACGGGCTGAAATACGCCAGCAGCGGCGTGGTCGAAGGCTTCAGCGAGTGGTTCTGGAACTACGACTACTACCCGGACGAGCCCTACGCGATCACCCGGATCTACCTGCTGAACGGCTTCACCGCGGACATGGAAGATTTCTTCAACGCGATCAAGTCCAACACCAAGACCGACGATCGCGCGTTGCTGGCCGAGATCCTGTCCGGAAACGACACCATGGTGTTCTCCGGTTTCGACGACCGCGCCTACGGCTATGAAGGCAACGACGTGATGAAGGGCTTCGGCGGCGACGACACCCTGTTCGGCGACGGCGGCAACGACGTCCTGAAAGGGCTCGGCGACAACGACAGGCTTCGCGGCGGCAGCGGCGACGACACGCTGCTGGGCGGCAAGGGCGCCGACGACCTGCGCGGCGAAGGCGGCATGGACGTGCTCAAGGGTGGCAAAGGCAATGACACCCTGAACGGCGGTATCGGCGACGACACCCTGCGCGGCGACAAGGGCAACGACATCCTGCGGGGGGACGCCGGCAACGACACCTTCGTGTTCAGCACCGGTCTCCAGATGGATACCATCGGCGACTGGGAAGCCGGCGACACCGTCGACCTCAGCGGCCTGGCCTCGGTCGTGGACTGGACCGACCTGACCACCAACCACATGTCGGAATCCGGCGGTGACGTGGTGATCGATGGCGAAAACGGCGACGTTCTGACCATCCGCAACACGCTCATGGCTTCGCTCAACGAGACCGACTTCATCTTCGCCGCCTGATCCGGCGGGCAAGGCGGCGGCGGGGGGGGCATTGGCCCCTCTGCTCCGTCCCGAAGACCGAACGACATTGCCGGCGCGGCAGGTGCTTGCCACCGCCGCGCCGTCTGCTTTCCGGCCCGGCCCCGTGCTGACGGTACCGGTTGCCGGGCACCGCCCGTTCTGCCGGTCCGCGCCCTGCCGGCCCTCGCGCCGCCGAAGGCCCTGCGACCCCGCGCAACTGCAGCCGGGCAATTGCATCCGGGCGACCGCATGCAACGCCGGCCCGCCCCGGTGCGCACTCCGTGTTTCCGGTCCTTTGGCGGATGATCGGGAAAAACGAATCACCTGCGAAAACGCTGCCAACCGGGTCTTCGATCGCAGTATTGTTCTCGGAATTCGGACAATATACGCGATGAAAAGACATTATATCTCTTTATTCGCCATTAAGGCAGAAATGTGTTTTTTTCATTTCAAAATCGAACAACATGGACTAATAAAATCGGGTACCGCGCCGATGCTGCATCGGAGCGGGTATCTGTTTCTGGCGGGGGTGACTCAGTGCCGTTGTTTCGCTGGAGCGCCGCTTCGTAATTGCCACAGGAGGGGACTTTGGCAACACTGAACGCCTATTACCAGTTCGACATCGACCTGGTGGATCTGAACTGGTTCATCGCGAATCTGGAATCCTTCCGGCTCGACGACAATATCTTCGACCCGTGGGAAGACCGCTTCTCGCTATACACGCCGACCGAGGCGGTCGTGCTGCACGGCACCGGCTTCGCGTATGACACCAACGCCCAGATGTATCAGGGCACTGTCGAAGCGGTCAGCCAGTGGTTCTACGACGAGAACACCCTGGTCTGGACCGAGGCCTACCTGGTGTCCGATCTGAACCTGCCGACGCTGGACATCTACAACGCGCTGATGTCCGCGACGACCGACGATGACTTCGCCCTGCTGACCGACGCCCTGTCCGGGGACGACATGTTCAACATGTCGATGTTCGACGACCACGTGCGCGGCTTCGACGGTGCCGACACGATCTACGGCAAGGCTGGCGCCGACGTGCTCCTCGGCGACGGGGGCGCGGACACGCTGCGCGGTGGCGACGGCGACGACCGGCTCTTCGGCGACGCCGGCGACGACGACATCACCGGCGGCACCGGGAACGACACCCTGCGCGGCGGTGACGGCGACGACGTGCTGAACGGCCGGGGCGGCGACGACTTCCTGGGCGGCGGGACCGGCAACGACCTGCTCTCCGGCGGCATGGACGACGACCTCCTGCGCGGCGGCCTCGGCGACGACGAACTGCGTGGCAACAGCGGCGCGGACGTGCTGGTCGGAAACGAGGGCCTGGACCGGCTCGGTGGCGGCTCCGGCAGCGATCTGCTGCGCGGCGGTGCCGGCAACGACACCCTGCGCGGTGGCGCCGGCAGCGACACGATGTACGGCGGCGCGGGCGAGGACAAGTTCGTCTTCCAGACCGGCGACGGTGTCGACACGATCATGGATTTCGACGTCAACTTCCTGTCCTACGACCGGATCAAGCTCGCGGGCCTCGCGTCGATTACCGATTGGGACGACCTGGTGGCCAACCACATGACGCAGGACGGCAACGACGTGGTGATCGACGGCGGCGACGGCGATGTGCTGGTCCTGAGCGACACCAGCCTCGACGACATGGTCAAGCTGTTCTTCGACTTCTGACCAACCGCGCACCGGCGGGACGGGCAGTTCGCCCCTCCGACCGGCAAAGTCACGCGGCCGCACGCGGAGGAGACATTGAAAAACGGCCCCGGGCTCTCCCCGGGGCCGTTCTGCATTTCGGTGTCCCGGATCGTGTTCCGGGCGGTCGCCGCCCGGGGCGCGCGGTGCTGGACTGCGGCCGGGCTACCCGGTCGCGTCGAGGTACCAGGCGACGATCGCGGCGCGGTCTTCGGGCTCCATGAAACTCGCGGAAGGTGGCGGCATGGCATGGGTCAGCCCGGCCTGCAGATAGATCCGGCGGGCGTGCGCCGCGACGTCTGCCTCGGTCTCGAGCAGCACGCCCTTGGGGGCGGTGCCGATCCCGTCCCAGGCCGGTTCGCGGGCGTGGCACATCGAGCAGTTGCCCATCACAAGACCGGCGACATCCTCGAACCCCTCGGCCGAAGCGAAGCGCTGCTCGTAGGGCGTGAGCACCCGCGCCTCGCTCTCCTCGTAGCTCTGGTATTCCTGCCCCAACGTCGAGATCCAGACTGCCGCCACGAACAGCGCCGCCGTCACCCCCCAGGTCCACCACAGATACCCGCCATGGGCGTGGTGGGTGTTGAAGAAATGCCGGATCGTGACGCCCATCAGGAACACGAGGTCGGCGATCACCCAGTTCCAGTCGCTGGCGAAGGCGAGCGGGTAGTGGTTCGACAGCATCAGGAAGACCACCGGCAGGGTCAGGTAGTTGTTGTGGGTCGAGCGCAGCTTGGCGATCTTGCCGTATTTCGGGTCCGGCGCCTTCTTGGCGATCAGGTCGGCGACGACGATCTTCTGGTTCGGAATGATGATGAAGAACACGTTGGCGGTCATGATCGTCGCGGTGAAGGCGCCGAGGTGCAGGAGCACGGCGCGGCCGGAGAAGACCTGGTTGTAGCCCCAGCCCATGGCCATGAGCAGCACGAACAGGAGCAGCATCAGCACCGTCGGCTTCTCGGCGAGGCCCGATTTGCACAACCGGTCATAGACCAGCCAGCCGATCGTGAGCGACAGGCCCGAGATGATGACCGCGACCCAGGGCGCGAGCTCGGCCTTGGACGGGTCGATCAGGTAGAGTTCCGCCCCCAGCCAGTAGACCAGGATCAGCATCGCCGCGCCCGAGATCCAGGTCATGTAGCTTTCCCACTTGAACCAGGTCAGCTCCAGGGGCATGCGCGAGGGCGAGACCATGTATTTCTGGATGTGGTAGAAGCCGCCGCCATGGACCTGCCAGGCCTCGCCCGAGACGCCTGCGCGCCGGTCGGTCGAGGGGCGCAGGCCGAGGTCCAGGGCGATGAAGTAAAACGACGAGCCGATCCAGGCGATGGCGGTCAGAAGGTGCAGCCAACGGACCGCAAACTCGGCCCATTCCCATACCACGGTCCAGAAGATGTCCATGTCCGTTTTCCTCAGCTGCCGCGGTAGGTGGAATAGCCGTACGGCGAGAGCAGCAGCGGCACGTGGTAATGCGTCTCTTCCGACATCCCGAAGCGGATCGGCACCTGGTCGAGGAACAGGGGCTCGGCCCCCGCCTGCCCGGTTGCCCGCAGGTAGCTGCCGACGAAGAAGACCAGCTCGTAGGTGCCGGTCTCGAAGGCATCGGCGGGCAGGATCGGGCTGTCGGTGCGGCCGTCGGCATTGGTCACCGCGGTCGCGATCTCTTCGCGCGCATCGCCCGTAAGCCGGAAGAGCGCGATCTCGATCCCGGCCGCGGGCAGGCCGCGGGCCGTGTCGAGCACATGCGTCGTCAGAAATCCGCCCATGAAAGTCGCCCCCTTCTTCTGGACTGCGCGTGGGATGGTCAAAGCCATACCGCCCCGTTCCGGTGAGTGAAAACAGTTTCCATCCTGACCACAAGCCCCTATCCCTTTTGCTGAAAAACCGGGCAAGGGAACGGACCGATGCACAGATATCCTCGCGACCTCCGCGGCTACGGACGGGAAACGCCGGATCCGCACTGGCCCGGGGCGGCCCGGATCGCGGTGCAATTCGTGGTCAACTACGAAGAAGGCGGCGAGAACTGCATCCTGCACGGCGACGCGGCCTCCGAGGCCTTCCTGTCGGAAATCGTCGGGGCGCAGCCCTGGCCGGGCCAGCGTCACTGGAACATGGAATCGATCTACGATTACGGCGCGCGAGCCGGGTTCTGGCGGGTGTTCCGGCTTTTCGAGGACTTCGGCATCAAACCCACGGTCTACGGCGTCGCCACGGCGCTCGCGCGGTCGCCGGAACAGGTCTCAGCGATGCAGGCGGCGGATTGGGAGATCGCCTCGCACGGGCTCAAATGGGTCGAGCACAAGGACATGGACGCCGAGGAGGAACGCGCGGCCATCAAGGAGGCGATCCGGCTGCACACCGAGGTCACCGGCAGCCCGCCCGAGGGGTGGTATACCGGGCGGTGCTCGGTCAATACCGTGCGGCTGGTGGCCGAGACCGGGCAGATGGCCTATATCTCCGATACCTATGACGACGATCTGCCCTATTGGGCCCGGATCGGCACCCGCGACCAGCTGATCATCCCCTACACGCTCGACGCCAACGACATGCGGTTCGCCACGCCGCAGGGATTCAACACCGGCGACCATTTCTTCAGCTATCTCAAGGATGCTTTCGACGCGCTCTATGCCGAGGGGATGGCGGGAGCGCCGAAGATGATGTCGATCGGGTTGCACAACCGGCTGATCGGCCGGCCGGGCCGGATCATGGGGCTGAAGCGGTTCATCGAACATGCCAAGGGGCATGACGGCGTGTGGTTTCCGCGCCGGATCGACATCGCCCGGCACTGGGAAGCGACCCATCCGCCGGTGGCGCGGGTCCGCCCCTCGGAGATGGACCAGAGCACGTTCGTCGAGACCTTCGGCGGGATCTACGAGCACTCGCCCTGGATCGCCGAGCGGGCGTTCCGGCTGGAGCTCGGCCCGGCGCATGACAGCGCGGTGGGCCTGCACAACGCACTCGCACGGGTGTTCCGCAGTGCCGCGCGAGATCAGCGGCTGGAGGTGCTGCTGGCCCACCCCGACCTCGCCGGCAAGCTCGCGGCAGCGAAGCGGCTGACCGCCGACAGCAGCGCCGAACAGGCCTCGGCCGGGCTCGACGCGCTCACCGACGACGAACGGAACGTGTTTCAGCAAGCCAACGCCGCCTACCGGGCGAAACACGGGTTTCCCTTCATCATCGCGGTGCGCGACCACGACAAGACCGGGATCCTGCGCGCCTTCGAACAGCGGATCGCCAACGACAGCGAGACCGAGTTCGCCACCGCCTGCGCCCAGGTCGAGCGGATCGCGATGCTGCGGCTCGAGGCGATGCTGTGAGCCGGGAGATCGCCGCGCAGCCGTTTACGGCGGCGGCGTTTGCGCCGTTCGGCGACGTGCTCGACACTTCCGCCGGGCCCGACTTCCTGATCAACGATGGGATGTGCGGGCGCCACCACGACCGGGCGGCGCTCGACTTCGGCGGCGGCGCGCCGGCGCTCAGCCTGTTCGACGCGGTGCCGCGCGCCCTGCCCTACCGGTTCGACCTGGTCGAGCGGCATCCGCTCGGCAGCCAGGCCTTCGTGCCAATGTGCCTGTGTTCCTTCCTGGTGATCGTCGCGCCGGACGTGGGCGGGCGGCCGGGCGATCCGCGCGCCTTCCTGACCGCGCCCGGACAGGGGATCAACTTCCACCGCGGCACCTGGCACGGGGTGCTTACGCCCCTGGAAGCGCCCGGTTTGTTCGCGGTGGTGGACCGGGTCGGCGACGGGGTGAACCTCGAAGAGTACCGCTACCCCGAGGGCTGGGTGGTCACCGGCTGAGCGGAGTCGTTGCAAAATTGGTCTGGCAACAACCCTAGGAGGTACTTCGTTGTGTCCGCTGAAGACGACATTCCCGACCTCGCATCAGATGATCCAGAATTGCTGAGGCGTCTCAATGTAGCCTGCGGAAGAACCATACGGACATGGGCGCTCCTGGAAATTCTTTTGGTCGAATACCTTCAGCTTGCGCTTGGGGTTGACCAGTTCAGAGCTCGAGTAGTTTGGTTGAGCCTTCCGAACTTCTCGTCCCGTCGCCTATTGCTTCTCAACTTGTCGAAGACTTACTGCTCTCAGGAGGCGCACTCCAAGTTTGAGAAATTGCTGAAGCGATGTTCTCGCCTCGCGTCGCAACGCAACAAGCTTGCTCACGCGTTGTCAGGTGTGGATACCGAGTCCGGCAAGGTCTTCTTTATGTCAGACCAGAAGCACAGCGACATAGGGACTGACTTCATGAATCAGGAACTCATCACCTTGAACAACATTGAGGGTTGGCCGGACGCGATTCACGAGATTCGAAAAGACCTACTTGAGTGGCGCGACGCTTTTGGGAGATCGGTTCAGGCTTCGCCACGGCAGAACTGGCCAAGTGAAGATACGTAATCACGTCCTCAAAACTGCAACTGGGTACATACTCACGAGAGGCAGCAATCCCCCTCAGAACGACAGTTTCTTGAAGACCCGTTCCGGCACCAGCTTGATGATGGTCATGATGATCCACCAGAAGCCGGGCGTGTAGATCACGTTCTTCTTCTTCTCGACCGCTTTCGCAATGCTCTCGGACCTTCACCTGGCGCGGTTCGGGGAGGCCCTGTTTGCGGGCCTGGACTGCGCAGAGTGAGGGCGCTGGACGCCCGCCGACCGGCTGCGGCAGAGTGAATCAGGCCCGGGAATTGGCCCCATCCAGGCGGCTTCGGGGTAGTCTCACCCTGCCGCCACCGCAACCGTCGACCTGTCTGCCATCCCCGAGGATCAGCGCGCCGCGGTCGCCGCGGACGGCGAGCGGGAGGTCAACGGCGCCTCGAGCACCTGATCGCCGAACTCAACCACGTGGTGCACGGCAAACGGTCGGAGAAGCTCGGCGACGACGAACGGCAACTGGCCTGGGATCTCGAGGCGCGATCGTGGAGGCTGAGGCGCAGCAGGACGCGAAAGCTCGTCCGACAGCCGGCCTCGGCGCGCGGCCCGGCGCAATCGGGGCCACCTGCCCGAGGATCGCCGCGCACGAGCGCGTGATCGAACCGGACAGCCTGCAATGCCCTGCGGGCGGCGAGATGCCAGGATCGGGGATCACTGAGCGGCTGGACATCGTGCCGGCGCAGCTGCGGGTGATCGTCACGGTTCGACCTCGATACGCCTGCCGGGTCTGCACCGATGGGGTGACCCAGGCGCCGGCACCGGCGCATCTCATCGAGGTTTGCCGACGGAAGCGATGATTGCCCATGTCCTGGTCGGCAAATACGCCGATCATCTGCATCGGCAGAGCCGGATCCTCGCCGATCCGGCATCGACATCCACCGCAGCACGCTGGCCGACTGGGTTGGCACCGCCGCGTTCCACCTCGGCCCCGTGGTCGACCGGCTCGCCGAGCACCTGAAGGCGTCGACCAAGCTCTTCATGGACGACCACGGCCCCGGTGCTCGATCCGGGCCGGGCAGACCAAGACCGGATATCTCTGGGCGCTGGCCCGCGACGATCGCGGCTGGGGCGGCGCCGACCCGCCGGGCGTGGTGTTCTTCTATGCGCCGAACCGCGCCGGAGAGAACGCCGAGAAGATCCTGCGCGGCTTCGACGGCTGACTCGACGGCTACCAGGGCTCCGGCTGACGCGTCCGTCCCGCCGGGCGGCGAGCGATCCGCGTCGTTGCTGGGCGCACGCGCGGCAGCGAAGGGGTGTTCGACCGCGACGCTCGAGATCGCTGCGGCCTGCGCCGATCGCCGAGTTCTACCGCATCGAGGCCAATATCCGGGCCGTGATCCCGGCCAGCGACTGTCGGTCCGACAGGCGCGCCGGCGCCCCTGGTGGCAGCGTTCGGGGATTGGCTAAGCGCAGCGCCTGCGCTTCAAAATCGCGCCTCGGCGACTGCCTACATCCATCACTGGGACGGGCTGCAACCTTCCTGAGCGACGGCCGCTGAAATCGACTCCAACCGCGTCGAGAACCTGATCCGGCCGATCGCATTGAACAGAAAGAACGCCTTGTTCGCCGGACACGACGAGCGGCGCGCCTGGGGCCCATGCATCGCTCGTCGAGACGGCCAGGATCAACGGCGTCGAGCCCTTCGCCTATCTCAAGGCCACCCTCGAAGCCAGCCGCCGGCCACCCCAGAGCAGGATCGACGACCTGCCCTGGAACTTCACCCAGTCAGGTGAGTTCTTGTGGGGCGCAAACGCCGCTTACGCTGAAGACGACATTCCCGACCCGCATCAGATGATCCAGAATTGCTGAGGCGTCCAAGTGCCTGCGGAAGAACCATACGGACATGCTCCTGAAATTCTTTGGTCGAATACCTGCTTGCGCTGGGGTTGACAGTTCAAGTGATAGTTTGGTTGAGCCTTCCGAACTTCGTCCTCGCCTATTGCTTCTCAACGTGAAGACTTACTGCTCTCAGGAGGCGCACTCAAGTTTGAGAAATTGCGAAGCGATGTTCTCGCCTGCGTCGCAACGCAACGCTTGCTCACGGTGTCAGGTGTGGATGCCGAGTCCGGCAAGGTCTTCTTTATGTCAGAAGACAGCGACTGACTTCGAATCAGAACTCATCACCTTGAACAACATTGAGGGTTGGCCGGACGCGATTCACGGATCGAAAAGACCTACTTGAGTGGCGCGACGCTTTTGGGAGATCGGTTCAGGCTTCGCCACGGCAGAACTGGCCAAGGAAGATACGTAATCACGTCCTCAAAACTGCAACTGGGTACATACTCACGAGAGGCGCAATCCCCTCAGAACGACAGTTTCTTGAAGACCCGTTCCGGCACCAGCTTGAATGGTCGATGATCCACCAGAAGCCGGGCGTTAGATCACGTTCTTCTCGACCGCTTTCGCAATGCTCTTCGCCTGCGCCGGCGACGAGGAACATGCCCTCCACGCCCCAGGTCATCGAGGTGTCGACGAAGCCGGGCTTGACCGTCACCACATGCGCGCCCGACCGGTTCAGCCGGTTGCGGAGCCCCGAGAGGTAGGTGGCGAAGCCGGCCTTGGCCGAGCCGTAGACGTAGTTCGAGAACCGGCCACGGTCGCCGGCCACCGAGGTGACGCCGACCACCGTGCCGCCACGCGCCTCGATCAGCGGCGCGAGCGCGTGCAAGAACCGGGCGGGGCCGGTGTAATTGGCGGCGGCCACCCGGTCGATCAGCGCCGGGTCGGCATCGACCTCGGCCTGGCTCGGCATCCAGCCGACGAAGACGGCGGCGTTGAGCGGGCCTTGTGTTGCCTCAAGCGTCGAAAGGATCGCCGGGAAGCCGTCCGGGTCCTCCGCGTCGAACCGGAGCGCGGCCGCCGAGGCGGCACCGCGCGCGTCGAGATCGGCAGCCAATGCGGTGAGGTCGTCCATGTCGCGGCCGGCGACGAACACCGCTGCGCCGGTCTCGGCCATCTGCCGGGCGAAGGCGCGCGCCATCGAGGAGGTGGCGCCGAGGATGATCCAGGTGCTGTTCGAGGCGCTCATTTGCCGCCCTCCCGAAGCTGTAGCCGGCGCACGATGTCGGTGATCAGCACGCCGTCCGGATCGGCCTTGGCCGCCTCCTTGGCCCAAGCCTCCCATTCGGGATACATCGCCTTGATCTGGTCGCCGGTCGCCAGCGCGTCCTTGCCGAGATAGAGCCGCCCGCCCGCCTCGACCGTCATCGCCTCGAGCGCCTTGATGAGCGTCTCGGCCTTGTCGCGGGCGGGGAAGTCGATGGCGAGCGTATAGCCCTCGCGCGGGAAGCTCAGCATTCCGGCGCGGCCCTCGCCCATCCGCTTGATGACGGCGAGCGGCGAGGCGAGGCCGGAGCGGGCGATCTTCTGCACGATCTCCTTGAGCACCGCGGCGTTTTCCAGCGGCACCACGCATTGGAACTGGTGGAAGCCGCGTTTGCCGTAGAGCCGGTACCAATCGTAGAGCTTGTCGAGCGGGAAGACGTGCTGCGCAATCGGCATCACGTGGGTGCGGCCCGCTGCCGGCACCTTGCGCCAATAGAGCGCGTTGAAGCTTTTGACCGTCGGCGCCGAGAGCGCGAAGCCTGGCAGGTTGATCGGCACCGGAAGCGCCGGCAGGCCCTTGGCCTTGTCGGGCGCCTCGGAGAGCTCGGCCTCTTCGAGGATGCCGCGGCCGAGCGCGGAGCCGGTGGCGGTGCCGTCGATCCAGCCGACGTTGTAGCGGTATTCGGAGCTGTCGAGCAGCTCGAGGAAGGCGTCGAAGCCGGCGACCCGGGTCTCCTTGACCCGCATGCCGTTGCCCGGTGTCGGGATCATCTGCAGCCGGGCCGCGACGATCACCCCGGTCTGGCCGATCCCGCCCATGGTCGCGCGCCACAGTGCCGGATCGCTCTCGGGCGTGATCTCGATCTGCTTGCCGCCGGGCTGGAGCAGGGTCACGGACAGCACGTGCTGGCCGAAGGAGCCGAGCACGTGGTGGTTCTTGCCGTGGATGTCATGGGCGATGGCCCCGCCCACGGTGGGGAAACCGGTCCCGGGCACCACCGCGGGCACCCAGCCGCGCGGCGCGAACAGGCGGACGAGGTCGCCGAGCTGAACGCCGGCCTCGACGTCGAGCACGCCGGTCTCGGGATCGAAGCCGAGGATCTTGTCCATCCGCGTCATGTCGATGGCCGCGCCGCCGTCATTGAGCGGGCTGTCGTTGTAGCTGCGGCGCGTCCGTGGGCGGGCGCCGGGGTCTCCTGCATCAGGCGGGAGAGCTGGGTCCTGCGTTCGGGCCGCGCGACCTGGCCGTGCGCCTTGTGCACCTGCGCCCAGCCGGCGTAGTCAGTTTCTTTCCAGAGCATGTTTCTTTCTCAACGAGATACGTTCGGCGACGGGAAAGACCAGAAGGCCGATCCCGATCGCAAACCACAGGGTCGTGACCCGGATGATGGCGGTGGCCGGCACGGGAAGCTTCCAGAGGCACGCCTTCGAGGGTGAGCAGCGCGATCATCGCGGCCTCGGCCCCCCCGACCCCGCCCGGCGCCCCGGTGAGACCGCCGGCGAGCCCCGAGAAGACGAAGATCGCCACCGCTTTGGCGACGCCGATATCGGCGCCCATCCAGGCGAGCAGCAGGTGAAAGGCATAGCCCTCCGCGTACCAGCCGACGATTCCGAGGATGCCGGCGACGGTCATCGCGAAGGGCGAGTTGAAGGCCGAAAGCGCATCTGCGGCGCGGCGGAGCTTGGCGAACAGCCGCGGGAACCGCCCGGTGGTCCGGTGGCCCCAGGTGGCGATGGTCCTGAGCAGCACCGGCCAGGTGGCGACCACGGCGCTCGCCAGCGCCAGCAGGGTCACCGGAATGCCGAAGGAGATGCCGGTGGTGGAAAAGGCGAGGCTGATGCCGAGCAGCACGCCAAGTGCGGCGAGGTCCGAGGCGCGGTCGACCAGCACAAGCGGCGCGGTGCGTTCGAATTTCCAGCCGGTTTCGCGCCCGATCCAGCGCATCCGCACCAGGCTCGCCCAGCCGTCCGGGCGTGACGCTCATGGCGAAGCCGCCGAGAAAGTGGCGGAAGGTGTCGATGTAGCCGAGCTTGAGACCGAGATGGTCGGAATACATGTGCCAGCGCAGGCCCCGGAACAGGTAGTTGGTCATCGACAGGCCGAGCAGGACCAGGATCTGCCACAGGTGCAGTTTCGCGATTTGGGCACGGGTTTCTTCCCACCCGGTCGCGACGGCGAGCCCGGCAAGGCCGGCAAAGACCAGGATCACGAGACCGAGGACCACCAGCCGGTCGCGCAGGCGGCGCTTCTGCGCCTTTGGCGCCTGGGAAAAAGGATCGGTGCTCGACATGGCCATTTGTTGCCGGGTTAGCGGCTTATTGCGGCGATAATATGGAATTGTTTCGCAATTGCGACCGGTTTGACCTTCATGCGCGGCGACTGGCCGGGGCGGTATAAAAAGCCTTGAAAAGAATGGGTTTCCCCCTTGTCGGGTCCGGGCCGCGACAGCCGCCCACTGGCGGGTGGTGCGGCCTGTCGTTTCCACCGCATCGCCCCTGCCGAGGGCCCCGCGTTCAGAGGTCGAGCGCGGCGTGGCGGTTGACGTCCTTGTAGAGCAGGTAACGGAACGGCTCCGGCCCACCGGCATAACAGGCCTGTGGGCAGAAGGCCCGGAGCCACATGTAATCGCCGGCTTCGACCTCGACCCAGTCGCGGTTGAGCCGGTAGGCGCCCTGCCCTGCAGCACGTAGAGCCCGTGCTCCATGACGTGGGTTTCGAGGAAGGAATCACCGCGCCGGGCGCGAAGCGTGACGATGGTCACGTGCATGTCGTGGCGGGTATCGAGTGGGTCGACGAAGCGGGTGGTGGCCCAGCGCCCGTCGGTGTCGGGCATCGGATGCGGGTCGTGGTCGCGTTCGTTGGTGACGAAGGCCTCGGGGGTCTCGATCCCCTCGACCGCGATGTAGCGCTTGCGGATCCAGTGCAGGACGGCCTGGCTCGGCCCGGGGTTTTCGAGCGTCCAGTCGGCCCGGGCGGCAGGTAGGCGTAGCCCCCCGGCCCCATCCGGTAGAGGCTGGCCTTCGAGGTTCACGACGACCTGCCCCTCGGTCACGAACAGCACCGCTTCCGCGGCCGGGTTGGTCTCGGGATGCGGCGAGCCGCCGCCCGGCCCGACCTCGAGGATGTAATGCGAGAACGTCTCGGCGAACCCGGTCAGGGCCGCGCGATCACCCAGACCTTGGTGGCCGCCCAGAACGGCAGCGCGATCAGGGTGATGTCGCGCATCGTGCCGGCAGGGATCACCGCACAGGCCTCGGTGAACACGGCGTCCCGTGAGCAGATCGCTCTGCGGTGGCAACCCGCCGGGCGGGCTCGCACAGGTGCGTTGGGTCATCGTTCGGAGTTCCTCGTGTTCCAGACAGGTAATAGGCGGCTTGCCGCGGGCCGCCAAGGGGCCTTCATGCGCCAAGCCCGGGCGACGCCGTCAGGCAGGGCTTTGCCGGGTGCGGTGGGGTGCGACGGGGGCACGGCCGCGACGCCCGTGTCCGGCGGCTGGGTCGGAAGACCCGGCCTGCCCATCCCCGCGCCCACGCGGCCTGCCGCCTCCGCGCGTGGTGGACGTACAGGGACCATCGGACCGGGGCGTCGGACCGGCCTTCGTCGCGCCTCCTGCGAGCGGAACAGCGACGGCCGTCTGCGCCACCCGAAGCTGCCTGTCACCCCAGCCAGGCGCGCCAGATGCCCGCGGCCTGCAACATCACCGACAGGGCGATCAGCAGGATGCCGATGCCGCGCTTGTCGCGGAGCGCGAAGACGATCGGGTCGTAATCCTGTCGGCCGGCCCAGCCCATCCGGATCATCCGGTAGAGCCACCAGAAGATCGGCACCAGCGCGACCCAGAGGAGCCAGCGGGTCGGGTAGAGCAGCGCTGCCTGTTCGGTGAAGGAATAGCCGAAGAAGGCGACCAGCGCCCACCATGCCAAGCACCGCGACGTTGAGCGAGATCGCCCCGGTCGGGCCGGCCGTAGCCGCGCCCCGGCAGCCGCGCGTCGGAGGTCGCGAGCGTCAGGCTCGGTGATCCGCTTGACCGAGCCGAGCGCGATGAACACCGGGTAGATGAACACGAGCAGGTAGCCCGAGATCCCGACCCCCGAGGCCAGCGCGCCGGCCGCGACGGATCGTGTAGAGTGCCGCGAGGGTCGCGATGTCGATCCAGCGCATTCGCTTGAGCCGCAGCGAATAGGCCAGCGACAGGGCCATGTAGCCGGCGAGCACGACGAAGAAGCCCCAGCCGATCAACGCGGCGATCACCAGCGCCGCGAGGCCCGCGGCGAGACCCGCCGCCATGCCGATGAGGATCGGCACCCGGCCCGAGGCGAAGGGGCGGCGGCGCTTGGTGGCGTGCAGGCGGTCCGCTTCGAGGTCGAGCAGGTCGTTGACCACGTAGATCGCCGAGGCCCCGAGCGAAAAAGCGAGGGCGCCGAGGAGCGTTACCAGCCAAGGCCAGGGCAGGAACGTGTGGCCCGCCAGCAGCGGCACGAACAGGAGAAGGTTCTTGACCCATTGATGCGGGCGAAAGGCCTTGACGATGCCGGCCCAGCGCCAGCCGCCGTCGATCCGGGTGACCGGTCTGCCCTGCCCTTCGAGGAGCTTGGCGGAGGCCTCGTCGCCCACCACCAGCGCGCGCGCGGCATGGGCCCAGATTTTGCGGTCGGCGGCCTCGTTGCCGCCGTAGTCGAAGCCGCCCTCGCCGAAGGCCGCGACCAGCGCCGCGGCCTTCGCGGAGCCCTTGAGATTGGTCGCGCCGTCCGAGGCGAAGACCCGCTCCGACAGCCCGTGATCGGCGGCGAGGCGTTTGACCAGGGTCTCGTGCGAGGCCGAGGCCAGGATGACCTCGCGGCCTTCGGCCCGGGCGGTCTCCACCTCGGCCATGACCCCGCCGTTCACCGGTAGGAGGTCGGTGCGGATCTCGGCGATGCGCGCGAGCTCCGCCTTGAGCGCCGCCCGGTCGCCGAGCCGGGTCACCGCGGTGCGCAGAGTCGCGCCCGGGTCGCGCCCGAGCCCGGCCCAGAAGCATTCGAGCAGCATGTCGGTCTTGAGGAAGGTGCCGTCGACATCGAGCACCAGCGGAGTTCGGTTGGTCATGTCCACGGCCCCGGCGGTCGCCCCCTGAATTCGCGATTGGCCCGGTCCGGGCTCAGCCCGAGACGGTGAAGACACAGCCGTCGGACAGAAGTTCGGGCTGGGTCTGGCACAGGCCCCGCGCCACCCGCCAGGCGGTCAGCACCTTGGGCACGTAGGCGCGGGTCTCGGCAAACGGCGGCACGCCACCGTGCTTGAGCACCGCCCCCTCGCCGGCATTGTAGCCGGCCAGCGCCAGGATCGGGTCGCGGTCGAATTTCTCGAGCAGCCATTCCAGATAGGCCACCCCGCCCTTGATGTTCTGCGCCGGGTCGGTCGCGTCCTCGACCCCGAATCGGGCCGCGGTGTCGGGAATGAGCTGCATCAGCCCCTGCGCGCCCTTGTGGCTCTCGGCGGCAGCGAGGCCGCTGCTTTCGACCGAAATCAGCGCCAGCACCAGCGCCGGCGACACGTCGGTGCCGATCGTGGCGGTGAGGATCTGCCTGCCGTAGGCCCGGGCGATGTTCTGCAGGGTCTGAAGCCGCGGTTCGGGCAGGTCCGAGGTGGTTTCCAGCGTCCTGAGCGCCTTGGCGACGTTTGCCGGCCCCGCGGTGTCGATCTCCGGCGACACCCCGTCCCAGAACCACTCCCAGCCGCTCTTGGCGGCAACCCGCGCGGCCGCAGGCTGCACGGCCACGTCCTGATCGGCCTTGGGATCGTATTGTTGTGCGCCCGGCCGCGGGCGCGAGGCGATGAAGGCCGCCTGCGCCGCGGGGTCGATCTGGACCGTGATCTTCGGCCCCTGCCCGGTCTGCGGGGCGGAAACGCGCTTGAAGGTGAAATCGGGGTAGGCGGGCGGGCTCACGGTCTCGGCGTGCAGGGGCGCACAACTGACCGCATATGCCGTGAATGCCAGAAAAGGACTGACCCGTATCATCTCTGCTCTGCCTCTCGTGCCCGGGGTCGTTGCCCCGGTTTTTTTGCCTCCGGACAGCTGTTCCGGAGTGATTTGTTATAGCCACTATCTCAAATTCTGCCGCCTCAGGCCAGTTTTTCTTCGCCGCGCGTGACCGGCGTGTGAGTCCCCACCCGAAAACAGGAAAAACTGCCCCCTTCGTTAACGCCGATTCTCCTTTTCCATCAAAGCTTTATCAAGTTTGCGCCAAATCTGAGGCAGCCGTCCAAAAATATACGATACTGGTCCAACTCTCGCCCCAATCAACGTGTGTATTGCACTCCATGCCAAGCAGGGCAGCGGATCGGTTCACAGACGGTTCGGGGGTTCTGTTGGCTCCGACCACTTATGAGCTGAGCTTTCGGAGGGAAATGAAATGAAACTGTTCAAGCTTGCCAAGACCTTCTGCCGTGACGAAGACGGCGCCGTGACCGTTGACTGGGTCGTGCTGACCGCCGCCATCGTCGGCCTCGGCATCGCCGTTCTGACCTCGGTGTCGGGCGGGACCACGTCGCTCGCCGACAAGATCTCGGGCGAACTCGCCGACATGAACCCGGCCGACTACCTCGAAGGCTGATCGCCGGCACAGGTCTGAACGGGCGCGGTGGCGCTAAAGCCGCCGCGACCTGAGACCAACAAAAAACCACTCGGACGGTGCATCGGGACCAAACCGCGCGCACGTCAGCAAACCCCTGGAGAAACCACATGAAAATCGTCAACCTCATCAAGACCTTCACGCGCGACGAAGACGGCGCCGTGACTGTCGACTGGGTCGTGCTGACCGCCGCCATCGTTGGCCTCGGCATCGCCGTTCTGACCTCGGTGTCGGGCGGGACCACCTCGCTCGCCGACAAGATCTCGGGCGAACTCGCCGACATGGAACCGGCGGACTACCTCGAAGGCTGATCGCCGGCACAGGTCTGAACCAAGATTGAGAGGGCTGCGCCGGACCTGGCGCGGCCCTTTCGGCTTGCCGCAGGCGCAGATGCAAGGGGCCGGCGAAAGGCGCCCCGTCATGGAAAACACCGGCTTTCCGGGGGGATCGTTGCCAATCGGCGCAAAGACCCTCGCAACGTCACGCCTCAGGCCATCTTTCGCCCCATTTCATGGGCAGTTTTGCCGCAACGACCGCCGGTTTCCGGCGTATTGAGGGAAAGGACAAGACATGCGCTCGGTTTTCATCCTGGTGCTGGTGCTCGGCGTCGGCCTCGCCGGTTTCGCCGTTTACATGGCCAAGGGCGTGTTCGGCGACTACCAGAACGCATTGGCTGCGGAACGCGCCGCGCGCGGTGCGATCGTGAAGACGGTCGACGTCTACGTCGTCAAGGATACGGTCCGCTACGGCGAGCAGATTACCGAAGAAAACATCCGCAAGGTCGCCTGGCCCGAGAACGCGATCCCCAAGGGCGTGTTCACGAGCCTCGACAAGCTGTTCCCGGAAGGCGAGAAGCGCTTCCGCACCGCGATCCGCACGATGGAAAAGGACGAGGCCGTCCTTGCGGTCAAGGTGACCGGACCCGGTGAAGATGCGGGCGTCGCCTCGCGCCTGTCGTCGGGCATGCGCGCCTTCGCAATCAAGGTCGACGTGACCTCGGGCGTGTCGGGCTTCCTCACCCCCGGTGACCGGGTCGACGTCTACTGGACCGGCCGCACGGAAACGAACGGCGAGCGGCGCGAAGTCACCAAGCTGATCCAGACCAACCTGCACATCATCGCAATCGACCAGACCGCCGACCTCGACCGCACCGGTCCGAGCGTGGCGCGCACGATCACCGTCGAAGGCACGCCGGACGAGGTCGCCAAGCTGAACCTCGGCCAGCTCTCGGGGCGGTTGACCCTCGCCCTTGTCGGCCACGGCGACGAAACCGTCTCCGGACCGATCGAGGTCGACCACGACGCCCTGCTCGGCATCGAGCGCCAGGTCGTCGAGGTGCGGGAGAAGCCGCAGGTCTGCACCGTGACGACGAACAAGGGCGGCGAACGGGTGGTCACCCAGATCCCCTGCCCGACCAATTGATCTGGCCAACCGATCCGACCGAACGACGCGGGTCCGCATCTGAAAGACCTGCCGAAGGATCCGGCGCGTCACGCCCGGACGACAAGGGCCGGCCCTCCGTAGAAACGGGGCCGGCCCGCAGCGTTTCGGGAACGGCGAGCGCAACTGAGCGGCAGGCAGTACTATCATTTTTCCAACCGAAATGCCGGTAGAACTGGGGGTGTTGCCGTGTGGCCTCAGCATTTTCGAACCCACCTGCCGGTGAACTTGCAAAAACCAATTTCTGCCGCATTGTGCCCCGGTACAGACATGCCCAGACCCGTGACCAACGCGGGCGGGACAAGAAGAGCAGTGTGGGCCGGCCCCGGAATTCCGGGACAGCACGCAAACCAGACGGGGCCAACCCCGACATCAAGACGTGATCGGAGAGGCAGGATCACTATGACACCGAACGCATTTTTGAAGGCCGCCCTCATCGGGTTCGGCCTTGTCGTTGCCCAGCTACCGGGCGGCGCGACCGGCGAAACCCTCAAGGTTCTGTCCGGCGAGGCCACCGGCGCGCTCAACGTGCCGATGAACCGCGCCGTGGTCGTCGAAAGCGAGGAGGCTTTCGCCGAGCTTTCCATCGCCAACCCCGGCATCGCCGACATCTCGACCCTGTCCGACCGCACGATCTACGTGCTCGGCAAGGCGCCGGGACGCACCACACTGACGCTGCTCGCCCCGGACGGGCGGCTGCTCACCAATGTCGAGGTCCGGGTCACCCCGGACGTCGCCGAATTCAAGGAACGGCTGCGCCAGATCCTGCCCGGCGAGCCGATCGAGGTCCGCACGGCCAATGACGGGATCGTCCTCTCCGGCACCGTCAGGCTCGCCCAGCGCTCTCGACCGCGCCCTCGATCTCGCCGCGCGCTACGCGCCGGACAGGGTCTCCAACCTGATGAACGTCGGCGGCACCCAGCAGGTGATGCTGAAGGTGCGCGCTTCGCCGAGGTGGAACGGTCGATCAGCAAGGCGCTGTCGACCGAATTCGGGATCAACGCCAGCCTGCCCGGCAGCGGCGCCGCGACACGCTCACCGGCAACGCCGGTCAGAGTGGCGGCCTGGGCACCCTGAGCCTCGGCCTCGGCACCGGCGCTGGGCTTCGAGATGATGATCCAGGCCCTGGAATCCAGGGCGATGGTCCGCACCCTCGCCGAGCCTAACCTGACGGCGCTGTCCGGCCAGCAGGCCTCGTTCCTCGCCGGCGGCGAGTACCCGATCCCGGTGGAGGACCAAGACGGCAAGGTCACGGTCGACTACAAGCCGGTCGGTGTCTCGCTCGGGTTCACCCCGCGGGTCGTCGATGGCAACATCATCAACCTGCAGCTCGAAACCGAGGTCTCGGCCCCGTCGAGCGACACCTCCTTCGTGTCCGGAAGCTTCGCGATCACCGGTTTCAACACCCGCAAGGCCTCGACCACTGGTCGAGCTGCGCGACAGGCAGAGCTTTGCCATCGCCGGGCTGTTGCAGGACGATTTCGAAAGCGGCGTCGGCCAGGTGCCCTGGCTCGGGGACGTTCCGATCCTAGGCGCGCTGTTCCGGTCCTCGGACTACCAGCGCGACCAGTCGGAGCTGGTCATCATCATCACCGCGCATCTCGTGACGCCCACCCACGGCGCCGCGCTGATGGTGCCCACCGACCGGATCCGGCCACCCTCGGAGTTCGACCTGTTCGTCAATGGCGCAACCGAAGCCGTTGCCCTGCCCACCGAGGGGGCTGCGGGCGAGGTCGCCCGGCAGGACTTCGGCGGTTCCTACGGCTACGTGATGGAGGACTGACAATGACCGTCACGAAAAAAACCCGGCCGCTGCTGATCGCAACCTCGGTCTTCGCCCTGTTGGCGGGCTGCGACGATTTCGGGGCCAAGCTCCATTCCTACGGCGAAGCAGGCAGCGTGCCCGATTACTACAACATCGGGAATTCGGTCGACATGAATGCCGGCTACCACACCGGCGACTACGTGTTCGACTTCGCCCAACGCTTCCACGAGACCGTGCCCGACACGGTGACCTTCGCCTTCAACTCGGCCACGCTCGACGAGAACGCCAAGGCGATCCTGCGGCGCCAGGCGCATTTCATCCGGCAGTTCCCGGAAGTGCGCTGGAAGGTCTTCGGCCACACCGATGCGGTCGGGTCGAACTACTACAACCAGCGGCTCGGACAGCGGCGCGCGGAAGCGGTCGTCGCCTATCTCTCGAGCCAGGGCGTGAGCCGCAAGCGGCTGCAGGCGGTGGTCTCCTACGGCGAGACCCGGCCGTTGGTCGCGACCCAGGACCGCGAACGGCGCAACCGGCGCACGGTTACCGAGGTTTCCGGCTTCGTCGCGGATGCACCGCTGGTGCTCGACGGCAAGTACGCGATGATCATCCGTCGCGAATACGTCCAGAGCGCGACCGAGATCCCGCCGCCCTCCAGTGCCTCGGTGCTCGCCACCGGCGGGGAGTGACGCGCAACCCCGGGCAGACCCCTGCCCCCACAGGTTCTGCAACCGGCCGGCCCTCGCCGGCCGGTTTGCTTTTTGCAGCCCGCCTGTTCCTCTGGCGGAAACAGCCCTTGGACGACTTCGCTGATCGTCTCAATTGACCGCACATTTTCGCGGTTTGCGCCCCAATCTTGCCGCCATTGGTTGCGAATTTCCCACCGGTACGAGCAGACCCCGAGCACGAGTCGCCGGGGTGGGGTCCGGCCGGTGTCCGCAAGAAATGACGGACAGGCCTACCGGTGGATCGAGTGGAAGGAAAAGGGCAACATGAGCGGGAACGCAGCTGCGCTAGTCGAACCGGCACCCATCGTTGCGTGCACGATTTCACGCAACGTTCAGGAGTTTGACCTCCTGATCGAAGACATGGAAGCCGAACTCGGCGAAAGCTGGGGCGACCTCACGATCGACGACGCCATCGCCTTCTTCGGCCAACCCGACGCGGAAACCCTGGAATTCATCGCCGTCGCCATGGACGAGGAGGACGAGGCCAATCTCGCCCGGTTTGCCGAGGTGATCCGCAAGGCGACGAGCAACGGGATCAAGGCGATCGTGATCGCCGAGGAAGTCAGCCCGATCGCCCTGCACCAGCTCCTGAAGATGGGGGCCGAGGAATTCGTCCCCTACCCGCTTCCGGAAGGCGCGCTGCACGACGCGATCGAACGGCTGCGCACGCCGGACCCGGAGCCGGAGCCGGTCGCGCCGCAGGGCAACACGAAATTCTCGACCTCGGGCCCCAACCACGAAGGCGTGGTACTGGCGGTCCATGGCCTTGCCGGCGGCGTCGGCGCCACGACGCTGGCGATCAACCTCGCCTGGGAACTGGTCAACGTGGAGAAGGAGAAGCCGCCCAGCGTCTGCCTGCTCGACCTCGACCTGCAGTTCGGCACCGTGAGCACCTATCTCGACCTGCCGCGCCGCGAGGCCGTCTACGAGCTTCTGTCCGACACCGAGAGCGCCGACGAGGAGAGCTTCACCGGCGCGATGATCTCGTTCAACGAGAAGCTGCAGGTGCTGACCGCGCCCGCCGACATGTTGCCGCTGGACCTGGTCAGCGACGAGGACATCAAGCGCATCATCGCGATGGCGCGGGCGAAATTCGACTATGTCGTGATCGACATGCCCAAGACCGTGGTGCTGTGGACCGAGACGGTCCTGCAGGCGAGCCACGTCTATTTCGCCCCGGTCGAGCTCGACATGCGCTCGGCGCAGAACACGCTGCGGATGATCCGGGCGCTGAAGTCCGAGGAACTGCCGGTCGAGCGGCTGCGCTACGTCCTCAACCGGGCCCCGAAATTCACCGACCTCAACGGCAAATCCCGCGTCAAGCGGATGGCCGAGAGCCTCGACATCTCGATCGACGTGCTGCTGCCGGACGGCGGCAAGCAGGTGCTGCAGGCCGGCGACCACGGGCTTCCGCTCGCCGAGAGCGCGCCGAAGGCGCCGCTGCGCAAGGAGATCGCGAAGCTCGCCAAGTCGGTCCACGAAGTCAACAAATCGGCTGAGACGGCCGCGAAATAGGAGGCAGCCGCTTGTTTTCGCGATACAAGAAACCCGGCGCAGGGAAACCGGCCGGCGGTGGAAACCAGAAACCCACGCCGTGCCCAACCCGAGCGCGCCGCCCGCGGCCAACCCTGCCGGGCGGCTCCGGCCGCCGCGGCGCCGAAACCGGCCGCGAAGCCCGCTCCGACGCAGAAACCGGTCGCCCGGGACAATGCACGGGCCCCGGCCAAGCCGGAACCGATGGACCGCGAGCGCAGCGCCGCCAGCGGCTCGGCGAGATCAAGCAGGAGCTGCACAAGCAGCTTCTCGACAACCTGAACCCTCGCCGCCCTCGACACCGCTTCGAAAAGGACCTGCGCGCCGAGATCAGCTCGATCGCGTCGGAAGTCCTGACCGAGATGAACGTGGTCCTGAACCGCGAAGAAAAGACCATCCTCAACCAGGAGCTGTTCGACGAGGTCACCGGCCTCGGTCCGCTCGAACCGCTGCTGAAGGACGACACGGTCAACGATATTCTCGTCAACGGCCCGTTCCAGGTCTTCGTCGAACGCGCGGGCAAGCTGTCGCTCACCGACGTGCAGTTCAAGGACGAGCGCCACCTGCTCAGGATCATCGACAAGATCGTGTCCGCCGTCGGCCGCCGGGTCGACGAGTCGAACCCCCACGTCGACGCCCGCCTCGCGGACGGCTCGCGTTTCAACGCGATGGTGCCGCCGATCGCGGTCGACGGCTCGCTGGTCTCGATCCGGAAATTCAAGAAGGACAAGCTCGGGGTCGACGACCTCGTGAGCTTCGGCGCCTTTTCCGAGGAAATGGCCGCTTATCTCCAGGCTGCCGTCGCCTGCCGGCTCAACGTCATCGTCTCGGGCGGTACCGGTTCGGGCAAGACCACCACGCTCAACGCGCTGTCGTCCTTCATCGACAATTCCGAGCGCATCCTCACCATCGAGGACACCGCGGAACTTCAGCTCCAGCAGGTCCATGTCGGCCGGATGGAAAGCCGCCCGCCCAACGTCGAGGGCAAGGGCGCGGTGACCCAGCGCGACTGTCTCAGGAACGCGCGCTCAGGATGCGTCCCGACCGGATCATCGTCGGTGAAACCCGCGGCGAGGAAGTCATCGACATGCTCCAGGCCATGAACACCGGCCACGACGGGTCGATGACCACGATCCACGCCAACTCGGCGCGCGACGCGGTCTCGCGTCTGGAAAACATGATCGCCATGGCCGGGATCGAAATGCCGATCAAGGCGGTGCGCGCCCAGATCGCCTCGGCCGTCAACCTGATCGTGCAGGCCTCGCGTCTGCAAGACGGCTCGCGCCGGATGGTCTCGATCACCGAGGTGACCGGCATGGAAGGCGACGTGATCTCGATGCAGGAAGTGTTCCGCTACCAGCGCGTCGGGCTCTGCCCGACGGCAAGATCCGGGGCCATTTCACCGCGTCCGGCGTCCGCTCCGCCTATTCCGAGCGATTCCGCCAGTGGGGCTACGACCTGCCGGCGGCCATCTTCGAACCTGTTGCCGCGGAGTAGTCGCACATGGTCATCTCAGCCGAACCTCTCGTCTATCTGCTGATCTTCGTCGCGGTGCTGGTGCTGGTCGAAGGCATCTATCTCACCGTTTTCGGCAAGTCGATCAGCCTGAACAAGCGCGTCAACCGCCGGCTCGACATGCTCGAGAAGGGCGTCGGCCGCGAACAGGTGCTCGAACAGCTCCGCAAGGAGATGCAACAGCACATGGATGCCCGCGGCATCCCGCTCTACTCGCTGCTCGCCGAAAAGGCGCAGAAGGCGAACATCGCCTTCACCCCGCAGCAGATCCTGATGCTCATGGCCGGCGTCTCGGTCGTGGCCTATGTCGCGCTCAGCGTCGGCACCTCGACCGGGCTCGCGGTGCGGATCGCGATCGCCATCGCGATGGGGATCGGCGGCGTCTACGTCTGGATCAACAACAAGGCCAAGAAGCGGCTGTCGATGATCGAGGAGCAATTGCCCGACGCGGTCGAGCTGATGGTGCGCAGTCTGCGCGTCGGCCACCCGTTCTCCTCGGCGATCCAGATCGTGGCCAAGGAAATCCCCGACCCGCTCGGCTCGGAAATGGGCGTGATCGCCGACGAAAGCGCCTATGGCCGCGACGTCGCCGAAAGCCTCAAGCACCTCGCCGAACGCGTCGACATGCAGGACATGCGCTTCCTCGCCGTCGCGGTGTCGATCCAGCAGGTCTCGGGCGGCAACCTCGCCGAGATCCTCGAAGGCCTCGCCAAGGTGATCCGCTCGCGCTTCAAGCTGTTCCGCCGGGTCAAGGCGATCACCGCCGAAGCGAAATGGTCCGGCACCTTCCTGTCCGGCTTCCCGCTGCTGGCGCTGGTGATGATCAACGTGATCCAGCCGCACTACTACGACGACGTGAAGGAAACCCAGTTCTTCATCCCCGCCGCGCTGGTCGCAGGCGCCTTCCTGGTGGCCAACGTCTTCGTGATGCGCGGTCTGACCAACATCAAGGTGTGAGGCCGACACGATGGACGCAATCATGACCCTGTTGACCGACAATTTCGGTCCCTTCGGTCCGCTTCTGGCGGTCGGCGGCCTCGGGCTCGTCCTGGTGCTGGCGACCCTGCCGACGCTGATGAAAAAGCGGATCGACCCGCTCGACAAGCTCAAAAAGTCGCGGGTGGAGCCCAACGAGGGCAAGGAGTCGCTGCGGTCCGCTGTGTCCAACGCTAACGCCAAGAAGGACAAGCTCGAGAAATACAAGGCGTTTCTCGAACCGAAGAACGCCGAGGAATATTCCGCGATGCAGCTCACGCTGCTTCAGGCCGGCTATCCCGGCAAGAACGCGGTGCGCACCTTCCACTTCGCGCAGATGGCGATGGGGATCGGTTTCCTGATCCTCGGTGTCGGCTACGCGATCCTGAAAAGCTCTGCCGGCGACCCGAGCACGCAACAGACGATGATGTCGATCATCATCCCCGGTGCGGTCGGCTACATGGCCCCGAAATACTGGGTCACCCGCCGGGTGGAAGCCCGCAAGGAAGAGATCCAGAACGGCTTTCCCGACGCGCTCGACATGCTTCTGGTCTGCGTCGAGGCCGGCCAGTCGCTCGACCAGGGGATCATCCGGGTCTCGAAAGAGATCCGCCCGGCCTTCCCCGCCCTCGCCGACGAACTGTCGATCGTCAGCCACGAGATGAAGGCCGGCAAGGACCGGATCCAGGTTCTGCGCGACTTCGGCACCCGCTGCGGCGTGGTCGACGTGGCGAGCTTTACCACGGTGATGATCCAGTCGGCCAGCTTCGGTACCTCGATCGCCGACGCGCTCAGGGTCTACTCGTCGGAGATGCGCGACAAGCGGGTGATGCGGGCCGAGGAAAAGGCCAACACGCTGCCGACCAAGATGACGCTGGCGACGATGATGCTGACAGTGCCGCCGCTGCTCATCATCCTGATCGGCCCCTCGGTCTACCAGGTCTACGTGACACTCAAGGACATCAGTTTCTAACTCAAGGTATCGAACCTCTGGGGAGGTGGATGCGTCCGGGCCGGCGCGCGAGGGGAAACCTTCGCGCGCCGTTTCCTTGTGTGGGCGTCGCGCGGGGCCGGGCGGGAAGCGGTTTGCAAACCGCTTCTTAAACCCGTTCGAAACAGGGTTCACGGCGCTTCGAAGCGCCGTCGCGGCCCACGCCGTCCGGCGCCGTCCCGCTCCTCCCCGGGCCCCGCCCCCGTATCCCGATTGTCGCTGTTGCCGCGGCACCCGCGAAGGTTTACGATTGCCGGAAAACCAGCCCGAACGGGCGGTGGCGGCAAGAGGCAGCCAAAGGCGGGAACAGGCGGGCATGTCCCTCATACGATCACTCCTGGCAGGCAGCGTCGTCCTGGCCCTCGCGGCCTGCGACGAGACCGGCTTTCCCGGCTTCGGCAACGGTCTCGGCAACCGCGGCGGCGGCCCCTACGCCCCCGATGCGCGGCCGCTGCGCGGCGAGGGCGTCGACGGGCTGATCGTCGGCCACCGGCTGATGGAGGCCGGGGAATACGAGCGGCGCTGCAGGCCTATACCCGCTCGGCGGTAGAAAACGGGATCACCGTCGACGTGCTCTCGGCACTGGGCTCGGCCAATCTCAAGCTCGGCCGGCTCGGGCAGGCCGAGGCGCTCTGCGCGAGGCGACCGAGAAGGACGCGAGCTTCGCGCCGGCCTGGAACAATCTCGGCGTGATCCTGATGGAAACCGGCAAGACCGCCGAGGCGGCCCGGGTGTTTCGCATCGCCTATGGGGTCGATGGGGAGATCCGCCTCGATCAAGGAAAATCTCACCAAGGCGCTCGCCAAACTCGAAGACATCACTTATGATGCCGAGGACGATGCGACGTTCGAACTGATGCGGCGGGGTATGGCGATTACCGAAGCTCCTGACCCGACAATAAAAACCGGACGCGCTCGACGAGCAGGTAAAGGGCGCAGGCAACATGCGAACGACGATACTATTCTCTCTCTGCCTCGGCAGTGCGGTGGCGCTGTCGGGCTGCGAACAGATGACGGATGCCGAGGTCGAGCGCGCGGTCTCGGACCTCGACGGCATCAACGCCATCGACGAAACCGGTCTCAACGACGTGATGATCTCGGCCGCCGACCCGGAGGAGGCGGTGGCCTATTTCGCGCGCACCTATGAACAGAACCCCGACCGGGTCGATGTCCAACGCGGCTATGCCAAGAGCCTCGTCCGGGCCAAGCGCCCGGCCGAAGCGGCGAAGATCTGGACCAAGGTCGTCGAGGGCCCCGAGGCGACGTCGGAGGACAAGGTGTCGCTGGCCGACGCGCTGATCCGGGCCGGCGACTGGGCCAAGGCCAAGGACGTGCTGAACCAGATCCCGCCGACCTACGAGACCTACGACCGCTACCGGCTCGAAGCGATGGTGGCCGATGCCGACAAGGACTGGTCCAAGGCGGACAGTTTCTACGAGACCGCTTCCGGGCTGACCACCGAACCGTCGCGCACGCTGAACAACTGGGGATTTTCGAAGCTGTCCCGCGGCGAGTACCAGGGCGCCGAGAAGCTCTTCCTCGACGCGCTCACCTACGATCCCAACATGTTCACGGCCAAGAACAACCTGGTGATGGCGCGCGGCGGACAGCGCAAGTACGACATCCCGCCGATCTCGATGACCCAGGTCGAGCGCGCCCAGCTGCTCTACACGCTGGCGCTGGCGGCGATCAAACAGGGCGACGTGTCGATGGGCAAGACCCTGCTCGAAGAGGCGATCGATACCCATCCGCAGCATTTCGACGAAGCCGTCCGCGCTCTGCGCGCGCTCGAAGCCGACGTGCAGCAGGGCTGAGGCGATGCTGCTGACCCAACAGATCGCCGCGGCGGCGGCGTGGTTCCTGCCCTTCGTGATGCCGATCGCGGTCTGGGTGGCCTGGTCGGACATGGCGCGAATGAAGATCCCCAACGTCGCCGTGCTGGCGCTGATCGGGGTCTTTGCCGTGGTCGGTCTGATCCTCGTCGCGACCGGGATCTGGAGCTTCGAGACCTGGGCCTGGCGCTGGGTGCATCTGGTGATCGTGCTGCTGATCGGCTTCGTCGCGAACCTGGCCGGCGGCTTCGGCGCCGGCGACGCGAAATTCGCCGCCGCGATGGCGCCGTTCATCGGCCGGCCCGATGCGCTCGCCTTCATCTACCTGCTCGCCGCGGTGGTGCTGATCGGCTTCACGCTGCACCGGATCGCGCGGGCGAGCAAATGGGTGCGGGCGCGCACGCCGGACTGGGAGAGCTGGACGCGCAAGGATTTCCCGATGGGGCTGTGCCTGGCCAGCGCGCTGGCGATCTACCTCGTCGCGGGCGCCCTCTGGGGGCTCTGACCGCGCCTGCGGACGCCATGCGGGCGAAGGGTAGGCGAGCTCGCACACGGGTTCAAGTATCTGTTATTCTTACAGATAGCGCTAAAGGTCGCTTCGCCCGCGAAGCGGGTTCCGGCGGCCCTTTCCCTTGCGTAAACTCCGGCAACATTCTGTTTCCGGATTGATCGTCGACAGGCGGAAAGTCGCTTCCTAAGGTGCCAATCGAGGCAACGCCGTTGGCGTGGTCAATCCCCGCAACCGGCGTTTCCAAGGCGGAAAGTAGTCTTTCGGGGGGCGTTGCCTCACGACCCTCCCGGTCCCGTTTTTCCGACCTCGGGCGACTGTCCCGGCGGCTACGGCCGGTGCGGCCGACTGGCCCGCCTGCCGGTCCTGCCCCTGCGTCCGCGCCGTCCGGCGCCCCGTTCACTTCGCGTAGAGCAGGTAGAGCTCGTTGCGCCGCACTTCGGTGAGCGGCGTGCCGGCGTCCGCCACCGCGTCGAGGAAAAGCTTTCGCACGCCCATCGAGATCGGGCACATCGGGATCAGCAGGTAGTCGACGGAGTCCCAGCCCGGGAGACCGCCGTAATACCAGGGCGCCGCGCCGGGGAGCGGTTCGCCGGCGCCGTAGAGCCAGTAGGGCGATATGAGATCGGCGGCGAGCACGGTCTTGCCGTCGACCAGGCCTGCCGCTTCGAGGTCCTCGGAAATCGTCGTGAATACGGTGGTGAAGCCGCTGTCGATCTGGCAATCGGGCAGGTCTGTCCCATCGAAGGTCGCCGAATACTGGCGCGCGACCGGGTCGCGCCCCTCCGCGAAGGGCTGGCCGGCCCCGTCCATGGTGACCATGGCCGTGACCGCCATCAGCCGGCCGCCCGGCATCTGCAGGTCGGTATGCGCGCCGGAGCCCGGCAGCAGCGGCACGTAGCCGGCGGTGTCGACGCCCAGGTGGCGCAACGGCGAGAACGCCATGTTGGTGAGCGAGGGTGTGGCAAAGGCGAGGAGAGGACCGCGGCGATGAAGATCGGCTGCCTTGTGTCATAGCCGAATTCGCCGCGTACCTCATGCGCGGGCCGGAGCCTGAGCAGGACCAGCCCGAGAAACCAGGTCCATTTCGGATCGTTGCCGAAGTTCTGGAAGGTGACATAGAAAAACGCAGGCGCCAGCAGCAACAGGACGAAGCCCTCCAGCTTGCGGTCGGCCTGGCGCAGCAACATGACGCTGGCGAGGAGCACGATGCTGGCGCCGAGGCGTTCGGGGGAGTTCACGGCCTCGGCGAGGGAAGCGCTGCCCCTGGGCCGGACCTCGGAGAGTCAGGACCGGAGAGCAGGTCACCGATATAAGCCGGCCAGAACCCGGGGCCGGCCAGCAACGTCAGCGCCGCCGCGATCGCCAGTCCCGTTGCCGCCGCGGCGGCAATGGTCCGACCACGATGGCCGATGAGCGCGACGGCGATGGCCGGGAGGAAGGCGATGAAATAGGTCACCTTCAGGAGCGCCAGCGCCGCGAGCGCGGCCCCGACGATCACCCCGTCGAGCACCGGCGCGCGGATCTCCTCGTCCGGGGCAGAACCGCCAATGCGACCGCGACGAAGGCCGCGGCCCAGGCCCACCGGTTGTAGTGCATCGACATGGAGATCGCGGGATCGGTGCCGCCGTAGACGAGCGCGAGAGCAGAACCAGGCTCAACCCGCCGAAGGCATAGGCATATGCGCCGCGGAACCGGGTCAGCGACGCCCACCAGATCGCCGGCAGCGCCAGTGGTGGCGACCAGCACCTGGGCGTAGAGCATGGCGTGCCCGGCCCCTGCCCCCATGCGTACGAAAAGGGCGATGGGCGCCGTCGCCAGGAGGCCGATCAGGGTCTCGAAATCGAGATGCGGCCATTGCCCCGGGCCTCGCGCAGGACGATATCCAGGAGGTGCAGCGTGTCGCCTTCGTAGGTGTCGAAGTAGAGCCCGCCCTTGGCGAGCGTCGCCCCGGCGAGCACGGCCGTCACGGCGAGGAGGAAGACCGCCAGTACTGCGGGAGAAGGTCGCGTCATTGTGCCCTCGCTCGGGTTCGGTCGTAGTTTCGTCTCAATTGTCCGGCAACATGCGCCGGAGACGGTTCCGCACAGGTGCTATCCGCCGAATGTGTTGCCGCAATGGCGACAGACGGGTAGAATCGCGGAAAAAACGTACAGGCTGGAAACAGAAGAGCAGACCCATGAACATGCAGCCCATGTCCAATGTGCAGGCGCCGCCTGCATGCAAAACCATGGAAGACACCGGGCTCACCCCGGTGACGATGCGCGACATCCTGTTGAAGACGATGTTCCGGATGAACCTCGAAACCGTCACCGACCTCGAAAGGGTGCTGGCGGTGCCGAGCCGGGTGGTGCAGGACCTGGTCGACGCCGCCCGCACGCTGGGGATGGTCGAAGCGATGGGCACGCTGCACGCCAACTCGGGCGGCGAGATGGGCTACCGGCTGTCGGACACCGGCAAGGCGCGCGCCCTCGATGCGCTGGCGCAGTCGGAATATTACGGGGCGATGCCGGTGCCGATCGACCGCTACTCGGAACAGATGCGGCGCCAGTCGATCCGCAACATCCAGATCACCCGCCAGCAGCTCACCGCGGCGATGGGCCATCTGGTGCTGCCGAGCAAGCTGCTCGACCACCTCGGCCCGGCGGTGGGCTCGGGCCGGTCGATCCTGATGTACGGCCCGCCGGGCAACGGTAAGTCCTCGATTTCCAACGGCATCCGCGACGCGCTCGGCGACAAGATCTACATCCCGCGCGCGGTGATCTACAACGGTCAGATCATCACCGTCTACGACCCAATCGTGCATTCGCAGGCGACCGACATCTCCGACGATCCCAACTCGCTGCGGCGCACCTCGAACCGCTACGACCGGCGCTACGTGCTGTGCGACCGGCCGACGGTGATCACCGGCGGCGAACTGACGCTCGACATGCTCGACCTCAAGTACAACCCCAATGCCCGCACCTACTCGGCGCCCTTGCAGTTCAAGTCGACCGGCGGCGTGTTCATCGTCGACGACCTCGGCCGCCAGGCGGAACCGCCGCAGGCGCTGATCAACCGCTGGATTCTGCCGCTCGAGGAGCGCAAGGACATTCTCGCCCTGCAGTCGGGCGAGAAGTTCGAGGTGCCCTTCGACACGCTGGTGATCTTCTCGACCAACTTCCACCCCAACGAGATCTTCGACAAGGCGGCGCTGCGGCGGATCTTCTTCAAGATCAAGATCGACGGCCCGAGCCAGGAGGATTTCCTCAAGATCTTCTCGATGGTGGCGCGCAAGCGCGGCATGCCGCTCGACGAGAAGTCGCTCGTGCACCTGTTGAAGAACAAGTACCCGACGATCGACAACATCTATGCCAACTACCAGCCGATCTTCCTGATCGACCAGATGATCGCGGTCTGCGAGTTCGAGGGCATCCCCTACCAGATGACGCCGGAGCTGATCGACCGGGCCTGGGCGAACATGTTCGTGCGCGAAGAAAAGATCGTGCACTGAGGACGCGGCCGCTGCGGCGGCCGGCACAAGGACGAAGGGCACAAGGACGAAGGGCAGAGGCCGGCGCGGCCCCTGCCCTTCTGCTTTTCGGGTCGCCGCCAAGCGCGGCGCCGGTCAGCTCCCGCCCCCCCGACGGGGTCTTGGGGATTGGCTCGCCGGGGGGCTCGCCCGAAGGCGAACGGCCGGAACCGGACAGGTCACCGGAACCGGCCGCGGGATGCGGCGTCATTCGCTGAAGATCGTCGACAGGATCTGCATTTCCGCCTCACGGTCGCCGTTCGCCAAGGTCGCGGGCGTATCGGCCGGGGTGGCCGCGATGCCGGTCGCGCCGAGCCGGGCGAGGACGGTCTGGGTATCGGACCCGGAGAGCGTGGCCAGGGTCTCGATCTGGCCGCCCGACAGCGCCATCATCGCGGTACGGGTGAAGTCGCCGCCGCCCTGCGGAGCGCTCACCGGAAGGAAGGTGGCCGCGAGCACCACCGCGCCGAACCCCATGATGCCGGCGGCGAGCGGGCGTTTGAAATAGGTCGAGAAGGCGCGCCAGTTGAGCACGACATGGGCGACCACGCCGATGAGCAGCGCCCAGCCGGTCCATTCGTGGACCCCTTTCATCAGGGTGGTGTTCAGGTGGAAGAACATCAATACACCGCTGACGCCCATGATCAGGAAACTGCCGATGACGAGCGGCGTCGCCCAGCTGCGGAGGGATTTCATCTTTCTGCCTTTGCATTCATCTTCGTTGTCCTCGTCCCTGAGTGCCAAACGCGGCCCGGGGCGGGTTCCGTCGCGGGGGCCCGAAAAAATTTTGACCGCGCGGGGTTTGGCGCAGGGCGGTCTGCGGATCTTTCCAATCCGCCCGGGTTTTGCTCTACCCTCGGTGCATGCAGCCGCTGCCCGCCCCTCTCGCCGCCTGGTTCGCCGGGAAATCCTGGACCCCGCATCCGCACCAGCGCGACATGCTGGCGCGGGGCGGCGCCCCGGCGACGCTGCTGATCGCGCCCACCGGCGGCGGCAAGACGCTGGCGGGTTTCCTGCCGACGCTCACCGAGCTGATCGACGCCCCGGCCAAGGGCCTGCACACGCTCTACATCTCGCCGCTCAAGGCGCTGGCGGCCGACATGCGCCGCAACCTCACCGGGCCGATTGCCGAGATGGGGCTGGGCATCAGGGTCGACGACCGCTCCGGCGACACCAGCCAGACCCGCAAGAAGGCGCAGCGCGCCGACCCACCGCACATCCTGCTGACGACGCCGGAAAGCCCGCGCTGCTGCTGTCCTACGAAGATGCGCCGCGGATGTTTTCGACCTCAAACGGGTGGTCGTGGACGAGCTGCACGCGCTGGCCGAGTCGAAGCGCGGCGACCACTCATGCTGCTGCTCACCCGGCTCGAAGCGCTCGCACCGGGGCTCAGGCGCGTCGGGCTCTCGGCGACGGTCGAGGACCCACCGGCGCTCGCCCAGTACTTCGCCCCCGGCGGCTGCGCCGTGCTCACCGCGGACCCGGGGCCGGCGCCGGATATCCGGATGCTCACGACCGAGGCCCCGCCCCCCTGGTCCGGCGGCGGCGGCCGCTATGCCATCGCCGAGGTGCTGGAAGAGGTGAAGAAGCACAAGACCACGCTGATCTTCCACAACACCCGCGCCCAGGCGGAGATCTTTTTTCACCACCTCTGGCTCGCCAATACCGAGGACCTGCCGATCGGCATCCACCACGGCTCGCTCGCGCGGACGGCCCGCGAGAAGGTCGAGGCGGCAATGGTGGCGGGCAGCCTCAAGGGGATCGTCTGCACCGGCACGCTCGATCTCGGGCTCGACTGGGGCGACGTCGACCTGGTGATCCAGGTGGGGGCACCAAAGAACGTGAAGCGGCTGGTGCAGCGGATCGGCCGTGCCAACCACCGCTACAACGCGCCGTCCAAGGCGCTGCTCCTGCCCGCGAACCGCTGGGAGGTGATCGAGTGCCAGGCGGCGATCGAGGCCGTCCATGCCCGGGACCTCGACGGGAGCCCGCGGGGACCGGGGCCGAGGGATGTGCTCTGCCAGCACATCCTGATCCGCGCCTGTTCCGGGCCGTTCGAGGCGGAGGAGCTCTATGCCGAGGTGGTGACGGCGGGGCCCTACGCGGCCCTCACCCGGGCGGCCTTCGACGACTGCCTCGATTTCGTTGCCACAGGCGGCTACGCGCTGCGGGCCTACGACCGCTGGCAGCGGCTCAAGCAGCGCCCGGACGGGCTGTGGGGCCTGCGCGATCCCCGAAGCACCCAGCTCATCCGCATGAACCTCGGCACCATCCAGGACAGCGATACCGTCAAGGTCCGGATGCGCGGGAGCCACAGCCAGCTGGGCGAGATCGAGGAGTATTTCGCGGCCTCGCTGGTGCCCGGCGACACCTTTCTCATGGGTGGCCAGATCGTGCGGTTCGAGAGCCTCAAGGAAATGCATGTCGAGGTGAGCCGCGACCGCGGCCGCAAGCCCAAGGTGGCGGTCTTCATGGGCACCAAGTTTTCCACCTCGACCCAGCTCTCCGACCGCATCCTCGATCTGTTGCACCGCGGCGATCTCACGGCGCTGCCGGAGCACACCCGCGACTGGATCCGGCTGCAGGCGGAGCTGTCGAAACTGCCCGAGGCGGGGCGGCTGCTGGTCGAGAGCTTCCCCTACGAGGGCCGCGCGCACAGCTGCGTCTACGGTTTCGCGGGCCGGGGCGCGCAGCAGACGCTGGGGCTCCTGCTCACCCGCCGGATGGAGGAAACGGGGCTCGGCCCGCTCGGCTTCGTCGCCACCGATTACGCGACGTTGATCTGGTCGCTGGAGCCGATGCGCGACCCGGAGGCATTGATCGACCGGGCCGGGCTCATCGACGGGCTCGACGGCTGGCTCGCCGAAAACGCGCTGATGAAGCGCAGTTTCAAGGCGGCGGCGACGATTGCCGGGCTCACGCCGCGCAACTTCCCCGGCAAACGCGCCAATGCGCGCCAGGCGACGTTTTCCTCCGACATCCTCTACGACACCCTGCGCAAATATGACCCCGATCACCTGCTGCTCGACATCACCCGCGAGGAAGCGATGCGCGGGCTGATCGGGTTCGGCCGGATCGAGGAGATGCTGGCGCGCACGCGCGGACGGATCGACCACGTGGTGGGCGAGCGGGTGACGCCGTTTGCGGCGCCGTTGTTCCTCGAAGTGGGCAAGGTGCCGGTCGAGGGCGCCGGGGCGGAGGCGCTGGTGGCGGCGGAAGCCGCTCGGTTGATGGCGGAAGCGGGGCTCGGCTGAGGCGCGCGGGTGGAAAAAATCTGTTCAGGTTCTGTTCCGTAAACCCCGTTTCAACCTTTTGCGGGTTTTCTGGGCACAGAAGGCCACGATTGCATGGGGAATGCCTGAAATGACCACCGATGACCGCTGCTCCGAACGCGTCAACGTGTTCGCCCATTCGCGCCGCCTGCGCATCCTGCGGCTTCTGATCGCGCGGCCGGAGATCGGTCGAAACCTCGCGACGCTCCAGGCCGCGACCGGCTACGGCGAAGGCCCGCTGCTGCGTCATCTCGAAGGGATGGAGCGCAAGGGCCTGATCAGCCGCGATCTTGCCGGGCATCGCATCGCCGGGCCGCGCGTACCCGGCTTGCCGATCGCCGCGATGGCGCGGGCCGCCCGCCGCGCCCACCTCGCCTCGATGCCGGCCCGCAAGGTGGCCTGAACCTTCGGGCGATCCACCGATCCGGGAGCTCGGATTCGGACCCCGGACAGGACCCCGGACCGGGCCGCGCGCCATGTCGTGCCCCGGGCCGGGCCCCGTGTCGCGCCCGTGCTCCGCCCTGCCTTGTCGCCAAGCTGGCCCTCAAGGTAGCCTGAAAATCCGGCGCTAAAGCGGTCCCGGCCGGCGCTCTTCGGACAGGAGCACGTTGGCCTCGACCTCGCCCACGCCCGGAAGCGTCATGATCCGTCGGCGCAGGATCCGCTCGAAATCCGCGAGGTCGCGGGCGACGATGCGCAGACGGTAATCGTAGAGCCCGAGCACGTGGTGGACGAGCTGCACCTCGGGGATCGCGCGCACGGCGCGTTCGAAATCCTCGAGGCTCACCCGCCCCTTGGTCGCCAGTTTCACGCCGAGAAACACCGTCACGCCGAAGCCCAGCGCCTCGCGGTCGAGGTCGACCCGGCGGCCACGGATCGCACCCTCCTCGGTCAACCGTTTCAGCCGCCGCCAGGCCGCGGGCTGCGATAGCCCGAACCGGCGCCCGAGCGCCCCCGCCGACAGGGTGGCGTCGGCTTCGAGCGCGCGCAGGAAGGCGCGGTCGGTCTCGTCGAGGCGGATCATCGGGGGCTCCTTCGGGGAACGGAGGTGCCGGCGGCGGCGCGCCAGGCGCGGGGTATGGGACAGCACCATCGCATCAGTAGTTCTGCACCACCAGGGTGAACGCGGCCTGCGCGGGGTTGCGCAGGTCGAGGTAGCGGAACGCGCGTTCGGGCTGGCCGATCAGCTCGAGAATGCTGTCGCGCGCCACCGCCGCGCTGGCGGGCGAGAACCGCAGCTGCACCTGCCCGCCGGTCGCAGCAAAGCGCTCGTCTTCGGCGCTGTCGCAAAAGGCCAGCCGGATCGAGAGCCGCGGGTCGGTGTCGCGCTTGCGGTGCACCGGCAAGACCCCGTCCGCGCGGGCGGCAAGACGGTTGGCAAGGTCGCGAAGGGCGGGCGCGTCGCCCGATATCAGCAGCGCGCGCAGCTCTTCGGGGAAGCCGGTGCCGGAAAAAGTTGCGACCAATGTCATCGGCGCCCCTGCCCCGGTTCCGGGCGTCGTTGCCCTGCCCGCGTCCGGACCCGGCCGCGCAACGGACCGATCTCCGGTCGGTCCCCCCGCGCCGAGCGGATCGAGGTGCTGCCGCCCGCATCGGCGGTTCTGGTCCCGGCGGCGCTCACAGCGGCAGGGCCTCGTTCTCGGCGATCACCGCCACCTGCATCAGCGCCTCGATGTCGGCGATATGCGGCAGCACCAGGATCTTCTCGCGGTAGATCTGCTGGTAATGCGCCATGTCGCGGGCGATCACGTGCAACCGCACGTCGACCCGGCCGAGGAAGGTCTGGATCTCGGTCACCTCCGGCACCGCGCGGGCGGCGGCGAGAAACTCGTCGAAGGCGCGCGGATCGGTCTTGTCGAGGGTGAAGCGCAGCGACACTTCCACCTCCCACCCCAGCGCGGCCCAGTCGATCACCGCCCGTTGGCCGCGGATCACCCCGGCCCGGGTCAGCCGGTCGAGCCGGCGCGAGCAGGTGGTGGGGGTGACCCCGGCCAGCTCCGCGAGCTCGCCCGCGGTCAACCCGGGATGGGCCTGGAGGCGCCGCAGGATCCGCCGGTCGGTATCGTCGATCTGCATGATTTCTCCGCAAATGGCCTCATCCGAGAATGCTTGCAGCCAAATTACCGCAAATTCTGGGGGATTTGCAAACGCCATGCAGACATTCCGTCTAGGATGCGCCCGGAACCATAACCCGGACGAAACCCAAGGGAGACCCCGTCATGCGCGTCTATTACGACCAGGATTGCGACATCAACCTCATCAAGGACAAGAAGGTGGCCATCCTCGGCTACGGCAGCCAGGGACATGCGCATGCGCTGAACCTGCGCGACTCGGGCGCCAAGAACGTCGTCGTCGCGCTGCGCGAAGGGTCGCCCAGCGCCCGGAAGGCCGAGGGCGAAGGGCTCAAGGTCATGGGCATCGCCGAGGCCGCGGCCTGGTGCGACCTCATCATGTTCACCATGCCCGACGAGCTGCAGGCCGAAACCTACAAGAAATACGTCCACGACAACCTGCGCGAAGGCGCGGCGATCGCCTTCGCCCACGGCCTCAACGTGCATTTCGGCCTGATCGAGCCCAAGCCCGGCGTCGACGTCATCATGATGGCGCCGAAGGGCCCGGGCCACACCGTGCGCGGCGAATACGTCAAGGGCGGCGGCGTGCCCTGCCTCGTGGCGGTCAACAACGACGCCACCGGCAAGGCACTAGAAATCGGGCTGAGCTACTGCTCGGCGATCGGCGGCGGCCGCTCGGGCATCATCGAGACCAACTTCCGCGAGGAATGCGAGACCGACCTGTTCGGTGAGCAGGCGGTGCTCTGCGGCGGCCTCGTCGAGCTGATCCGCTCGGGCTTCGAGACCCTGGTGGAAGCCGGCTACGCGCCGGAGATGGCCTATTTCGAGTGCCTGCATGAGGTGAAGCTGATCGTCGATCTGATCTACGAAGGCGGCATCGCCAACATGAACTACTCGATCTCCAACACCGCGGAATACGGCGAATACGTCTCCGGCCCGCGGGTCCTGCCCAAGACCGAGACCAAGGCGGTGATGAAGGACATCCTGACCGACATCCAGACCGGCAAGTTCGTGCGCGACTTCATGCAGGAAAACGCCGTCGGCCAGCCGTTCTTCAAGGGCACCCGCCGGATGAACGACGCCCACCAGATCGAGGAAGTCGGCGCCAGGCTGCGCGGCATGATGCCCTGGATCTCGGCCGGCAAGATGGTCGACCGCGAAAAGAACTGAGCCGTTTACCGACAGTGAACGACAAGCCCCGGGAGATCCCGGGGCTTGTTGTGTTTCCGGCGCCGGCTCAGCCGCAGGCGGGCAGGAAATGGGTGCCGAGGACGAAGTCCCAGCCCTTTTCGTAGCCGCCGCGGCGCTCGTCGGCCGCCGTGGCCCAGACCTCCCAACCGGAATGTGTGAGCGTGAGGCGCGACTGCCCCTGCGCGAGGTCCTCGAAGACCACCTCGACCCGGGTCGGGTTCTCGGCGTTGTTGCCGGGATGCCAGGTGAAAGCGATCTTGCGGCCAGCCTCGTATTCCAGGACCTCGCCCCATTCGTCGCGATTGCCGTCATACATGGTCTCGTAGACGGCGCCGCCGACCCTGGGTTCGATCGTCACCGCGAGGGCGGGTTTGCCGAACTTGGCCGAGGCCACATGGCCGTCGAGCGGCCACCAGGTGGCGATGCGGGCAACGAAGACGTCGAAGGCATGCGCGGCGGCGCAGGGGAGGTTCAGGGTTTTTACAATCGGATCCAAGTTCAATTTCCCTTTGTCGGTTTGGTTATCTCGGCGGCGAAGGCGGCAAGCACCTCGTCCCAGTAGCGGTCGAGCCAGGCGCGCAGTTCGGCCAGCCCCTGCGGGCGAACGGCATAGATCCGACGGGTCCCTTCGGCGCGCACGGTGACGAGACCCGCGTCCGCCAACACCTTGAGGTGCTGCGAGACCGCCGGCCGCGAGACCGGCAGCCGTGACGCGAGCGCGCCGACGGGCATCGGTTCGGCCGCCAGCATTTCGAACAGGTGACGGCGGGTGGGATCGGCGAGGGCCGCGAAGGAATCTTCGTAAGACATGACTTACGGTAAGTCAATTCTTACGGAGATGGCAAGGGCCGTTTCGCCGGACTGTCGGAGATCCCGGCACGGGAGGACCGGACCCACGACCGTGAAAAGCAGCCGCGCCAGGCAACCGCGCGGTGTCGCCGGGTTTCTGAAAATGCGGGGGGGGGAGGCCATCCGGGGAAGCGCAGCGCACCGGCCCACCGCGGGTGCGCCCGGGCGCAGCGCGAAGGTGTTTACGCGGCGGCCTCGCTCACGGCGGCGACGATGCTGTCGACGACCTCGGCCATCAGCGCGTCGTCCTCGCATTCCGCCATCACCCGGATCAGCGGCTCGGTGCCGGATTCCCGGATCAGGAGCCGGCCGGTGCCGGACAGGCGGGCCTCTCCCTGCTCTATCATTTTTCGAACTTTCTTTGCCTCAAGCGGTCGTTTATTCGGTGCGTACTTTACGTTTTTCAACATCTGCGGGATCGTCTCGAAGACTTCCGAGAGTTCCGAGGCACGTTTGCCGGAGGTCACCATTTCGCCCAGGAAATGCAGCCCCGACAGGAGCCCGTCGCCGGTCGTGGCGAAGTCGGTCATCACGATGTGGCCGGATTGCTCGCCGCCGAGGTTGTAGCCGCCGGCGCGCATCGCTTCCACCACGTAACGGTCTCCGACCGCGGTGCGCAGAAGCGAAAGCCCGCGGCCGGTGAGAAACCGTTCGAGCCCGAGGTTCGACATCACCGTGGCCACAAGGGTGCCGTGGTTGAGCCGACCGTCCTCGGCCCAGTGTTTGGCGAACAGCGCCATCACCTGGTCGCCATCGGCGATCCGGCCCTTCTCGTCGATCAGGGTCACCCGGTCGGCATCGCCGTCGAGGCAGATGCCGAGATCCGCGCCTTCCGCCAGCACCCGCTCGACGGCGGCCTGCGGCGCGGTCGAGCCGACGCCGTCGTTGATGTTGAGCCCGTTCGGCGAGACGCCCATCGCCACCACCTCGGCGCCGAGTTCCCACAGCGCCTCGGGCGCGGCCCGGTAGGCAGCGCCATGGGCGCAATCGACCACGACCTTGAGGCCGTCGAGCTTCTTGGCCGAGGGGAAGGTCGTCTTGATGAATTCGACATAGCGGTGCCGGCCCTCGTCGATCCGCTTGGCGCCGCCGATATTGGCCGGGCGGGCGAGCTCCACATCCTGCTCCAAGAGCTCCTCGATCGCCGCCTCGTCGGCGTCCGAAAGCTTGAACCCGTCGGGCCCGAACAGCTTGATGCCGTTGTCGTGGAACGGGTTGTGCGAGGCCGAGATCATGATCCCGAGATCGGCGCGCATCGAATGGGTCAGGTGCCCGACGGCCGGGGTCGGCACCGGGCCGAGCAGCAGCACGTTCATGCCGGTCGAGGTGAGGCCGGCGGTCAGCGCGTTTTCCAGCATGTAGCCCGAGCGCCGCGTATCCTTGCCGATCACCACCCGATGTTCGCTGTCGCCCTTGTGGCGGCGAAAGAACTTGCCCGCCGCCGCGCCCAGTTTCAGCGCCATCTCGGCGGTCATCGGATGGGTGTTGGCGCGTCCCCGCACCCCGTCGGTCCCAAAGAATTTCCGGCTCATTTTTCTACTCGTTTTCTGCCTCGTCGGTATTGAGCGCCGCGAACAGTCGCAGCGCCTGTATCGTGGCCTCAGTATCATGCGCCCGCAGGATGTGAACACCCTGTGACGCAGCGTGCAACGCGACCGCCAGCGATCCGCCAAGCCGGTCCTTGGCCTCGGGCGCCCCGCCGATCTCGCCGATGAAGCGCTTGCGCGACACGCCGAGCAGCACCGGTGCGCCGAGGTCGTGAAACGCCGCGAGGTCGCGCAGCAGGGTCATGTTGTGCGCCCGGGTCTTGCCGAAGCCGATCCCCGGGTCGGTCACGATGCGGTCGCGGGATATCCCCTGCCCTTCGGCGTAAACGATCCGTTCTTTCAGGAAATCAAGAACTTCCCGCGTCACGTCCGCGTAGCTGCGGGCCCTGCTGCATGGTCTCGGGCGTACCCTTGGCATGCATCAGGATGACCGGCACCGCTCGGCTCGCGCAGAGCCCCGCAAGCTCGGGGTCGAAGGTGAAGGCCGCCACGTCGTTAACGATGTCGGCGCCTTCGTCGAGCGCCGCGGCGGCGACAGCCGATTTCCGCGTATCGATGGAGATCGGCGTGGCGATCCCGGCGGCGCGGATCTCGGCGATCAGCGGCGCGGTCCGGGCGATCTCTTCGGCCACCGGCACTTCCGCAGCACCCGGCCGGGTGCTTTCGCCGCCGATATCGATGATGTCGACCCCTCCGCCGCCATCGCGCGCGCCCGCGCGACCGCCGCCGCGCGGTTGGCGAAATCGCCACCGTCGGAGAAGCTGTCCGGCGTGGCGTTGAGGATGCCCATCACCCGCGGTCGGTCGAGGGCGAGACCGGCAAGCGGCGGGCGCGGGTCGGACAGCCGCGCCCGGGCCGCCGCATTCAGCCCGGAGGGGCCGATCACCTTGGTACTGCCGTCGTCAGCGCGGCGTTCAAGCGTGTTGAACCAGGCGAACCGGCCGCCGGCGACGGAGAGGGACCCGCCGTGACCCGAGGCGCGGTTTCCCAGACGCGCGATCGGCCGCAGCCGGATCGTCATGGCAGCTCTCCCACCGCCAGCGACCGCACCGGCACGTCTGCCGCGGGGGCTGGCGTGCCCAGCATGACCAGTTCGGTCGCCTGCATCAGCGAGGCGAACCAGGCCGAAAGCGCCGCGCGGCGTCACGCGGCGAGGCAGAGGAGCCCGTCGACCGCATCGAGCACGATCTTGGACGGCGCCCAGACGCTGATCTGGCCGTGTTTCATCGCCCAGTCGAGGCTCGGTGCGGGTGGCGACCACGACGCAGCGCGGATCGCGGGCGGCGAGCACCCAGGCGTTCTGTTCCAGCGCCAGCAGGTCGATCCGGCGCTGGGTCATGGCGTGACCGGTTTCGGGTCGCGGTGTGTCCGGCGCGCCGACACAGAGGATCGCGGGCCGGCCGCCGGCCTCCAGCGCATCGAGGATGGCGGCGAGGTTGGGCGCCGCGATGGCCGCGTTGCTGAGGTGGACGACGCGCGGATGCGGCACATCGTCCGCGTCGGTTTCGGCGGCCGGGGTCTCGCCGCGCGCGCGCACGATCTCGACCCCGAGCGCCCCGGGTCCGCGGTCGAGCTTCTCGATCCGGACGAAGACCCGCAGCGCCTGCGGCGCATGGAGGATGCGGTCCGCCACCCGCTCGGCCAGGGTTTCGAGCAGGTTGAGCCGCTCTTCCGCGAGCTCGTGGGCAATCGCCTCGGTGATCGTGTCGTAGGACAGGATCCGGTCGACATCGTCGTCGAGCGGGCGGCCGGGCGGGACCACTTCGACCACCACGTTGAAGGCGAGCCGCTGGCGACGGCCGCGCTCCTGCTGGAAGGCGCCGATCTCGGCGTCGACCACGTGATCGCGCAGCGAGATCCGGTCCGGCGGCCGGCTCGGCTGGCCCGCGGCCTCGGCGCGCGCGCTGGGATGCTCGAAAGCGAGGCGGATGTCAGACGTCATGCGGGCAGGTCCTCCTGTGCGGCCGGACAATGGCGCATTCCGCCGCCGGATGCCAGTGCGCGGTTGGGGAGGCGGGCAACGGGCGGGGCCGGGCGCAGGACGCCGGCGCGCACTGGCGTGACACGCGGGCGCGCGACCGCGTCCCCCGGACCGGCCCCCGGGGTGCTAGCGGTAGAACCGGTGGTCGCCGATGGTGGAGGTCAGGTCCATGGTCACCGACCAGCTCGGGCTGACCTGGGTCGTGTGGTAGAACAGCGCTCCATCGGTCAGCACCCGCGGTGCCCCGGCCAGCATCAGGCGGGCCACCTTGCCGACCCGTTCCCAGGCCCCGCGTTCCGAGACCCGCTCGGGCAGGCCGTCGCAGGTGTAGCTGAACTGGCAGGCATGTTTGCGGCCGGTGCCCTGGTTGATGACGCCGCAGACCGTGTCGGGGTAGCGGCCGCTGTCGACGCGGTTGAGAATGACCTCGGCGACGGCGAAGACGCCGTCCGCCCGCTCGCCCCGCGCCTCGAAATAGAGCGCCTCGGTCAGGCATTCCCACTCTGCCCCGCCGCTGGCCTGCACCTGCACCCGGAGCCAGTCCTCGCTGTGGAGATAGGGGCGGGGGCCGCGAGGTCGGCCCGCAGGGCCAGTTGCGCGACGTCATCGGGACCGGTGACCGGGCCGATGTTCGGGCCGATCTTCGGACCCATGGCCACGATCTCCCCGGGGACCGCGCGGTCTTCGGGAATGGGTTCGGACTTGGTCGCAACCACCGGCATCACCGGGCGGGCCGGTGGTGGCGTCTCGGCGAGCGGCCGGGCGGGCGACGCGGTCGCGGCACGCGTCACGGCAGCGGCGGCAACCGGCTCGAACAGGCTGGCTAATTCCAGCATCGGCGGATTGTCGGCGCCGGCCCGGACGGGCCCGGCAAATAATCCGCAGACGAGTCCCGTGACCGCGAGCGCGGCCGGAATCCTCGGCTTCATTGTCCCCCCTTGCGGCCGGTGGCAACGACCGCGCAGTTTCCAATGGCGCCAAAATAACCCGATTTAGGGGTTTCTGTCCATCATTCGGGGATATTCGGCCCAAAACCGGCGCAAAACGGCAGATCTTGTGGATGCGGATCGGATCAATCCCACATCAAGGGCAGGCCGACACCGCGGTCCGGCCCGAAGAAGACGCGCCCGGGACCGGGTCAGTACATCGGCTCGGGGCGTTTCGCCCCGCGGTCGAGGATCGCGAAATGCGCCGCGGCGAGGCGGGCGACGGGCACCCGGAAGGGCGAGCAGGAGACGTAGTCGAACCCGGCACGGCGGCAGAAGGCGATCGAAGCGGGGTTGCCGCCGTGCTCGCCGCAGACCGACAGGGTGAGCCCGGGCCGGGCCGCCCGCGCCCGCTCGGCGCCGATCGACAGAAGCTCGCCGACCCCTTCCGGATCGAGGGTGTGGAACGGGTCTTCGACGTAGACGCCCTGGTTGACATAGGCGCTCTGAACCGGCCCGCATCGTCGCGCGACAGGCCGTAGGTCATCTGGGTGAGGTCGTTGGTGCCGAAGGAGAAAGGTGCAGTGCTGGGCGATCTCGCCCGACTGCAGCGCGGCGCGCGGGGTTTCGACCATCACACCGAGGCGGTAGTCGAACTGGACGCCGAGCTCGATCTTCACAGCCGCCGCCACCGCGTCGACCCGGCCCTTGACGATCTCGACCTCGCGGCGGGCAGAGACCAGCGGGATCATGATCTCGGGCACCACCGTCACGCCCGTGCGGGCGAGCGCCGCCAGCGCCTCGAAGATCGCCCGCGCCTGCATGTCGTAGATCTCGGGCACGGTCAGCCCGAGCCGGACGCCACGCATCCCCAGCATCGGGTTGAACTCGGTGAGCGCCTGGGCCCGGCGGGTGACGTCGGACAGCGGCAGGTCGAGGGCCGCGGCAAGCTCGCGCTGGCCCTCGCGGCCCATCGGCAGAAACTCGTGCAGCGGCAGGTCGAACAGCCGGATCGTCACCGGTTTGCCGACCATGATCTCGAACAGCTCGATGAAATCGGCGCGCTGCATCGGCAGGATGCGTTCGAGGATCGAACGGCGGTCGTCGGCATCGTCGGCGAAGATCATCTCGCGCATCGCGAGCAGCCGGTCCTCGGCGAAGAACATGTGCTCGGTGCGGCAGAGCCCGATGCCCTCGGCGTCGAAGCGGATCGCGGTGCGGGCATCCTCGGGCGTGTCGGCATTGGCGCGCACGCCGATGTCGCGGGCCGCGTCTGCCCAGGCGAGCAGCTGCTGGAAGTTCTCGCCGAGCGCCGGGGCCAGCATCGGTGCGGCGCCGGCGAGGGCAACGCCCGCGGTACCGTCGACGGTGATCACGTCGCCGGCGTTGAACACCCGCCCATCCGCCGCGGTCAGCGTCCGCGCCCGGTGATCGATGGTAAGCGAGGCAGCGCCGACCACGCAGGGAAGGCCGAGCCCGCGGGCGATCACCGCCGCGTGGCTGGTGACCCCGCCGCGCTCGGTGATGACGGCATGGGCGGCGTGCATGCCGCGGATGTCCTCGGGCGCGGTCTCGCGGCGCACCAGCACGCAGGGCTCATCGCGGGCGAGCGCGGCCTGGGCGGCGCGGGCGGAAAAGACGATCTTGCCGGTGGCGGCGCCGGGCGAGGCGGCGATCCCGCGGCCGATGACGTCGCGCTTGCCGGCGGGGTCGACCTGGCTGTGCATCAGTTCCGGCAGCGACCGCGGCGGCACCCGCAGCACCGCCTCGTCGGCGGAGATGATATCGTCCTTCGCCAGCGCCACCGCGATCCGGAGGTTGGCGCGGGCCGAGCGGGGCACCCGGACGGCGTCGAGGATGTACAGCGCATTGTTCTCGACCGTGAACTCGATCTGCATTTCCTCGCGCAGGCGCCGGCGGGTCAGATCGCCGTAGCGGATCAGGTCGGCCCAGACCTCGGGCAGGTTGTGCTCGACCGAGGGCCCGCGCGGGTCGGCCGCGAGATACTGGGTGCGTTCGGGCGCCGGGTTGTCGGTGAGCGCGTCGCGCCCCTGCGCCTGGCTCATGTAGCGGCCGATGATCGCCGGTTGCCCGGTGGTGCCGTCGACGAACTGGATCACGCCGGAGCCGCAATGCTTGCGGCCGAGGCCCAGCGCCATCTTCTGCACCACCAGCCCGAGGCCGGCATCGGCCGGTGCCCCCTTGGCCTCGCGCAGGAGCCGCGCGCTGGTGCCCTCCCAGGCCTGCGCCATCGAGCGCAGCACTTCGCCGAGCTGGACGCGCACGTCCTGCGGGAAAGGCTCGTCGCTCTCTTCCTCGTAGGCCGCGAGCGTGCGTTCCAGCGTTTCCGCCGTCGGTTCGGTGGCCGGTTCGAACTCGTCCGGATCGAGCCGGGCGACATGGACCGCGTAGGACTGGATGAAGCGCAGGTAGAGCGCGTTGGCCGCGGTTTCGCCGTGGCTTTCGACGAGCCGCGCATGCTGGGCGTCGTTCATGCCGATGTTGAGGATCGCCCCGGGCCCGCCCCAGTCGGGGTCCTCGGACGAGGGCCGCACAGAGAGCAGCGGATCGGGGCCGAAACAGCCCATCATCTGATCGAAGTCGGGGAAGATCCCGCGCGAGATCCGGGCCACCGTCGCGAAATCGAGCGCGCAAGTGCGCGGCACCGGCATGTCGAGCCGGACCAGCCGCTGCAGGCATTTCGCCCGCCCGCCATGGCGGTTGGCGGCGATGGGCGCGCTCGGCGTGATCTCGACGAATCCGGTCGGTTCGGACGGGGAGCAGGTTTCTGCACTGCGGCAACCTCCTGTGGGTGCAGGATAACGTGCATTCCCGCGCTGGCAAGCGTGACGCTGGGCTCCGGTGCACGGCGTCGCGCGACGCCGTCGAACGCGGGCGCGCGCCCGCGTTTCAAGCCGCCGCGCGGCGGCTTCCCCGGCCCTAGCCTTCGATCCGGGTCAGATCCGCCACGCTCAGGCAGATGTCGCGAATCCGGGCCAGCAGGTTGAGGCGGTTGCGGCGCACGATCTGGTTGTCGGTGTTGACCTGGACGGCTTCGAAAAAGGCGTCGATCGGCCCGCGCAGGCCGGCCATCGCCGCCATCGCCGCCTCGAAATCCTCCGCTTTCATCGCCGGGCCGATCGCGGCCTCGGCGCCGTCGAGCGCTGCGAACAGTGCCCGCTCGGTGGCGTCCTCGGCAAATTTCGGGTCGGCGCCGTAGGAATACTCCACCCCGTCGGCCGTTTCCGCCTGGGTGAGAATGTTGTTCGCCCGCTTGAAGCCCTGGATGAGGTTGGTGCCGTCGTCGGTGCCGAGCACGTCGGTGAGCGCGCTGGCGCGTTTCACCAGCAGGGTCAGGTCGTCGCGGTTCGGCATCGCCAGGCAGGCGTCGATTACGTCGTGGCGGATGCCGCGGTCGCGCAGGAAGACCTTGAGCCGGTCGTGCAGGAAGGCGAGCAGGTCGTCCGACAGGTCGGGCTTGTGGGCGCGGATCGCGTCGAGCCAGGCGGGCGGGTTTTCCTTCAGCTCGTCGACGACGGTGCGCACCGCGGAGCCGAACACCCCGTGCCGTGCGATATTGCCGAGCAGCTCCTTGAGCAGCGTTTTCTCTTCGGGGTCCTCGAGCGGCTCGATCTGGTGACGCAGGAGCTGCGCGTCGATCAGCCGGTCGAGATGCAGGCGCAGGTCGTTTTCGAGGATGATCCGGTTCACCCCGAGCGCGGCGCGGCGCAGCGCGAAGGGGTCCTTCGAGCCCGTGGGCTTTTCGTCGATGAACCAGAAGCCCGTGAGCGTGTCGAGCTTGTCGGCCAGCGCCACGGCGATCGAGACCGGCGCGGTCGGCACGTCGTCCGACGGCCCGAGCGGCGCGTAATGGTCGCGCGCGGCATCGGCCACGGCGTCGGACATCCCCGCGGCCTTGGCGTAGTAGCGCCCCATGGTGCCCTGCAGTTCGGGAAACTCGTAGACCATCTCGGAGGCGAGATCGGCCTTGGCCGCTCGGGCGGCCTGTTTCGCCTGCGCCCGCTCGGCCCCGACCATCGGGGCGATCTCGGCGGCCAGCGCCGCGATCCGTTCGATCCGCCGCGCCTGGGTGCCGAGTTTCGCGTGGAAGGTCACCTGCGCGAGCTTGTCGAGCCAGGGGTCGAGCCCGTGCCGGGTGACGGTGCGGCGGTCGTTTTCCCAGAAGAACTTGGCGTCCGCCAGCCGGGCGGCCAACACCTTGCGGTTGCCGGCGAGGATCGTCGCGCCCTGATCGGCGGTCTCGCGGTTGGCGACGGTGACGAATTTCTCGATCCGGCCGGTGCCGGGGTTCTTCACCGAGAAGAATTTCTGGTGCTCGCGCATGGAGGTCTGGAGCACTTCCGCCGGCAGCTCGATGAAGTCGTCGGCGATGTCGCCGAGCAGGACCACCGGCCATTCGACCAAGCCCGCGACCTCGGCGAGCAGGCCCCTGTCCTCGACCACCTCGAAGCCCAGCGCAAAGGCCTTCTGGGTCGCTTCATGCCAGATCGCCTCGGCCCGTTCGGCGGGGTCGAGAAGCACATGCGCGCGTTTGAGCTTGGCCTGGTAATCCTCGAACGAGGTCACGGCAAAGCGGCCCGGCGCCATGAAGCGGTGGCCCTGGGTGGTGTCGCCGGCGGCGATACCGTCGATCTCCAGCGGGACCACGGCGGGCCCGTGCTCGTCGGTGAGGAGGCACAGGATCGAGTGCAGCGGCCGCACCCAGCGCAGGCTGCCCGCGCCCCAGCGCATCGACTTGGGCCAGGGGAAGCCGCGCACGGTCGCCTCAAGCACCTCGGCGACGATCTCGGCGGCGGCGCGGCCGGGTTTCTCGATCTCGACGAACCAGACGGCCCCTTTGGGCGTTTCACGCTCGACGAGCTGGTCGCGTGTCACACCTGCGCCGCGCAGGAAGCCCTCGACCGCCTTGTCGGGCGCGCCGACCTTGGGACCCTTGCGCTCTTCGCGCGTGTCGGGCGACATCGCCGGCAGGCCTTCGAGCGCCAGCGCGAGGCGGCGCGGGGTCGCGAAGGCGGCGGCGGAGGCAGAGGTGAGACCGGCCTCGACCAGCCCGTCGGTCACGAGCCTTTTCAGGTCTTCGGCGGCACGGGGCTGCATCCGGGCCGGGATTTCTTCGGAAAAGAGTTCGATCAGCAGGTCGGGCATGGGTCTACTCTGCGTATTTCTCGTTGAGCTGGTTCCAGGCGAAGGCCCGGCCATCGGGGAAGATCGCGACCACGCGGTCGACCCCGTCGTGAATGTCCTTCTGGCCAAGGAAGGCGAAGGCCTCGCCCGCTTCCAGCGCCGCGCCGATCGCGTTGGCGTCGAAACAGTCGAACCAGGTCGGCGCGATCAGCGGCGTCGCGCTCTCGTAGGGGACATAGGTCTCGGTGAGCGCGGCGAAGCTCATCCGGGCGGTGAAGCAGGCGCGGTAGCGGATCGGTGAGGACGAGCCGTCGATGCCCTGGAACCCTTCCGTCAGGATCGGCTCGGGCGCCCCGGTCGCGATGTTGGTGAGCGTCACCGCCGAATCCGTTTCCGCGACCTCGTCGTAGAAGGCGTATTCCTGGGTGTAGTAGACCACGGCCCCGAAGATCAGCGCTGACAGCACGACGAAACTCCCGACGATCTTACCGTTCATGCCGCCACTCCTTGGACCCGGGACCGGGAGCGTGTTACAACCCCTTGAAGGTATGGAGAAACAGATTGGACACGGCGCTTTTCATCAAGGCCCTGGGCGCGTTCTTCGCGATCATGAACCCGTTCGTGATGCTGCCGGTCTTTCTCGGCATGACCGCGGAGTACAGCCCGGCCGAACAGCGCCGGCTCGGCCTTGCGGTCGCCGCGTTCAGTGCCGTGCTGGCGGCGGTGGTGATGCTGGCGGGCGCCAAGGTGCTCGATTTCTTCGGCATCAGCGTCGACGATTTCCGCGTCGCCGGCGGCATCGTGCTGTTCATCATCGGGCTCGGCATGCTCAACGGCAGCGCCTCGCCCGCCCATCACGGCACCGAGGACGAGCAGGCCGGCCACGCCGCGCTGTCCTCGCTCGCCTTCTACCCTATGGCCTTCCCGATGATCGTCGGGCCCGGCACGATCGCCACCATCCTGGTGCTCACCGGCAATGCCGGATCGCAGGGGCTGGTCGCGGTCGGCGCGGCGGCGGCTTTGGTGCTGGCCGTGCTCGCGCTGGTGCTGGCCTTCGCCGCCCAGATCGGCCGGGTGATGTCGGACACCCTGCGCGTTATCACGATCCGGCTGATGGGCATGATCCTGGCCGCGGTGGCGGTCGACATGACCGTCACCGGGCTGAAGGCGCTGTTGCCGGGGCTGGGTTAGCACGGGCAGGCTCACGCCTCGGCCCCGCTCGCCGCGGAACCGCCTGCCCCTGCCCCGCCCGCCTCGGTCTGCACGAAGGCATCGGCGCACATCTTGGCGAGCCCCCGCACCCGGCCGATATAGGCCTGGCGCTCGGTCACCGAGATCACGCCGCGGGCGTCCAGCAGGTTGAAGATGTGGCTCGCCTTGATGCACTGGTCGTAGGCGGGATGGGCCATGATGATCCGTTTGCCGGTCTTGGGGTCTTCGGCCGGTTCGGCGAGGATCGCCTGGCACTCGGCCTCGGCATCTTCGAAGTGACGCAGCAGCATCTCGGTATTGGCCGCGTCGAAATTGTGCCGCGAATACTCCTGCTCGGTTTGGCGGAAGATGTCGCCATAGCTGAGCGCGATCGGCGATTGCGGGTCGTTGAACGGCATCTCCATCACGTGGTCGATGCCGAGCACGTACATCGCCAGCCGTTCGAGCCCGTAGGTCAGCTCGCCCGAGACCGGCTTGCAGTCATGGCCGCCGACCTGCTGGAAATAGGTGAACTGGCTCACTTCCATGCCGTCGCACCAGACCTCCCAGCCGAGCCCCCAGGCGCCAAGGGTCGGGCTTTCCCAGTCGTCCTCGACGAAGCGGATGTCGTGCAGCTCCATGTCGATGCCGATGGCTTCGAGCGAGCCGAGATAGAGCGCCTGCAGGTCGGGCGGGCTCGGCTTGATCAGCACCTGGTACTGGTAATAATGCTGCAGCCGGTTGGGGTTTTCGCCGTAGCGCCCGTCGGTGGGCCGGCGCGAGGGCTGGACATAGGCCGCGGCCCAGGGCCGGCTGCCCAACGAGCGCAGCGTGGTGGCCGGGTGGAAGGTGCCCGCGCCGACTTCCATGTCATAGGGCTGCAACACGGCGCAGCCCTGCCGGGCCCAGTACGCCTGGAGCCGCAGGATGATCTCCTGAAAACTCCTCGGGGCTTCGGTGACGGTCTCGGCCATCGGCGTTTCTCCGGTCGTCGCTCAACTTCGCCCTGCGGCGTGAATTCAGCGCTCTCCATAGGCCGCGCGTCCGGGAGGGTCAATCACAGCTGCAACAGGCGGGCACTCACTTGCGCTACGGACCTTGCGGATTCTTGACCTCGATGGCGCTTTGCGCTGTTACTGGCCCGGAAAAATCGAGCACAGCCCCAAAACGGGCCCAGAACGGGTGAAAAACAAGATGAAACGCGTCCTTTCCGCGATCCTGATCCTTGCAGCCATCGTCACCGCCGGGCTGGTCCCGACCGGGGCCAGGGCCCAGGACAGCTACTGGGTCCAGCTTTCGGCCAACGCCACCTTGCGCGAAGCCGAGGACGATGCCCGCGCCTATGCGGCGAAACTGCCCGAGGTGAACGGCTTCCGCCTCGGGAACTCGGGCTGGTACGCGGTGGCGCTCGGCCCCTATTCCGCCGAGCTGGCGACCCAGAGGCTGATCGCGCTCCGCGGCCAGGGCGCGATCCCGAACGACAGCTACATCTCCGACGGCGCACCCTATGGCCAGCGGTTCTGGCCGGTCGGCTCGACCGACCTCGCCAGCGCGGCAGAGCCGGTCGCCGCCGAAACGGCGATAGCGGAGCCGGAACCCGCCCCGGTGGCCGAGCCCGAGCCGCTGCCGACCGAACCGGTCGTCGCCGCGCCCGCGCCCGCACCCGCGCCGGTGGTGCCCGTCGCCCCGGTCGGCGAGACCCGCGAAGAGGCGCTCGCCGCCGAGCGCGAGCTCGATGCCGAGGCCCGCAAGGCGCTGCAGGTCGCGCTGCAATGGGAGGGCTTCTACCGCTCGACGATCGACGGCGATTTCGGCCCCGGCACCCGCGGCGCGATGTCGGCCTGGCAGGCGGCGAAGGGCTACGAGGACACCGGGATCCTCACCAGCCGCCAGCGCGCCGAGCTGATGCAGGGCTACAATGACGTGATGGCCTCGATGGGCCTTGCCCAGGTCATGGACCCGCGCGCCGGGATCGAGATCACCCTGCCCGCCGCGATGGTCAAGTTCACCGGCTACGAGGCGCCGTTCGCGCATTACGAGGGCGAGGACGGCGTGCGGGTGGTGCTGATCAGCCAGCGCGGCGACCGGGCGACGCTTTGGGGGCTCTACGACATCCTGCAGACCCTCGAAGTGGTGCCGCCGGAGGGTCCGCGCAAACGCGACGACGCTTCGTTCTCGATCGAGGGCGAGAATGCCCGGATCGTCTCGCATTCCTACGCCGCGCTGGTCGACGGTGCGGTCAAGGGCTGGATGCTGATCTGGCCGCAGGGCGAGCGGGTGATCGACGAGACCACCGGCGAATACGTCTACAAGGAAGACCGCCGCCTGGGTCTGGTGCTCGACGCGATGCGCCAGAGCTTCACCTCGCTCGGGGCCACCGCGCTCGACGACAATGCCGGGCTCGACACCGCGACCCAGTCGATCGACCTGGTCTCGGGGCTGGAGATCCGCCGGCCGGGCAAATCGCGCTCGGGCTTCTACGTCTCCGACACCGGCGCGGTCCTGACCACGACCGAAGCGGTGGCGGGATGCGGCCGGATCACCCTCGACGAGGCCTATGACGTCGAAGTGGCCGCCAGCGACGAAGGGCTCGGGCTGGCCCTGCTCGCGCCGACCCAGCCGCTCGCGCCGCTCGCGGTGGCCGAATTCCTCACCCTCGAGCCGCGGCTGCAGTCGGAGCTGGCGGTAGCCGGCTATTCCTATGGCGGGCGGTTGTCCTCGCCGACGCTCACCTATGGCATCCTCGCCGAGGCGACGGGGCTGTCGGGCGAACCGGGGGTCGCGCGGCTCGAAATCCGCGCCCAGGACGGCGATACCGGCGGGCCGGTCATCGACCAGGGTGGCGCGGTCGCGGGCATGCTGCTCGCCTCTCCCTCGGGGGACGGCCGGGTGCTGCCGACCGACGTCGGGTTCATCGCCAAGGGCGCGACGCTGACCGACTTCCTTGCGCGCAACGGGATCACCGCGGCGACGTCGGCCTTTTCGAGTGCGATGACGCCCTATGACCTCTCGGGCCACGCCGCGGACCTGACGGTGCTGGTGAGCTGCTGGGACTGATCTTTCGCACGAGGTGCGACGATGGGGACGCCCGCCGGTTTCGGCGGGCGTTCTGTTTGGTGCGGTCCGCGCCCGGGTGGCCGTGGAAACCGTGCCGGCCGGGCCCGCGGACAGGAACGACGACCAGGCGCCTATGTGTGTCTGATGTACGGGGGTTGCGGTTAACAATCCGTGAATCCCGCCGGAAGGGCGGCCGCAACATGTTGTTCTTCAATCGATAAACCTTGATCCAGAAATCCGGATATCCGGATTTCTGGATTTGGTGGACGCACCGGTCGAACGGCCGCCGCGCCAGCACGATCCGCCCCGACCGCCCTACCCGTCGAGCGCCGCCAGAACCGCCGCGACCAGCGGTTCGGTGGGCTCGGTCCCGACCGACAGGCGCACGAAACCGGGCGCGACAGCGTCGCCCCAGCGGGCGCGCCGCTCGGCGGTGGTGTGGACCCCGCCGAAGGAGGTGGCCGGCGCGATCAGCGCGCAGGCCTCGATGAACCGTTCCGCCGTCGCCGCATCGGCGAGGGTGAACCCAAGGAGAAACCCCATGCGCCGCATTTGCCGCGCGGCCAGGGCATGGCCGGGTGCGACAGCAGACCCGGAAAGCGCAAGTCGCGCACCGCCGGGTGGCTGTCGAGATGGGCCGCCAGGATCTCGGCGTTGGTGCACATCCGGTCGAACCTGAGCTCCAGGGTCTCCAGCGAGCGGTGCAGGAGCCAGGCCTCGAACGGTCCGGGGATGCCCCCCGCCAGCGTTCGCCAGTCGCGCATCGCCGCAAACAGGTCCGGATCGCGGGTCGCCACGTGGCCCATGAGCAGGTCGCTGTGTCCGCCCGGCGCCTTGGTGTCGGAGGCGACGACGATGTCGGCGCCGAGGTCGAGCGGGCGCTGCCCGAGCGCCGTCATCGTGGTGTTGTCGGCGATGGTGACGCCGCCGGCCTGTCGGACCGCGGCGCTGACGCCTGCAAGGTCGACGATGTCGAGACCGGGGTTCGAGGGCGTCTCGACAAGGACCGCCCGGAAGCCCTCGAACCCGCCGTCGGCGAACCGCGCCGTCGGCCGGGTTTCGACGGCGATGCCGAGCCCGTCGAGAAAGCGCGCGGCCAGCGAGCGCGGGGTGTAGTAGCCATCCGCCGGCAGGAGCAGCCGGTCGCCGGACTTGAGCGTGGCGAAGAGCGCCGCGCTGATCGCCGCCATCCCGGAGGGAAAGACGAGCGCCGGGGCATCTTCGAGCGCCGCGAGCCGGTCTTCGAGTGCCGTCCAGGTCGGGTTGTCCGAACGGCCATAGCCCGGCACGCCCGGTTCCGGGTCGCCCGGCAGGTGGTACATCGAGGCCAGCGTGAGCGGCAGGGCGAGCGGTGCGCCCTTCTCCAGCGCGGCATGGCGCAGGTGCAGCAGGCGGGCCGCACGGTCGGCATCGGTCTCGGTCATCGGCGGCTCCTCGGCTCGGCGGTCTGGGGCTCGGCAGTCAGGGGTCGGGCAGTCTGGGGCTCGGCAGTCAGGGCGGGATCCGGCCGGCGCCACTACGCGTCAGTCGCGCCAGAAGCGCAAGGTGAACAACACGTAGACCGACAGGATTTCGAGCCGGCCGACCAGCATCGCCACCGTCAGGAGCCACTTGGCCGTGTCGTTGAGCCCCTTGAAATTGCCCGAGGGGCCGATCTTGTCGCCGAGCCCGGGGCCGATGTTGGCCAGCGCCGTGGCGGCGCCGGAAACCGCGGTCACCGTGTCGAGCCCGGTCAACCCGAGCGCCACCGACAGCACGCCGAGCGAGACGATGAACATGCCGAAAAACGCCATCACCGAGGACAGGATGTCCTCGGTCACCGGCCGGCCGTGGTAGCGCGGGGTGAAGACGCCGTGGGGCGCGTGGATCGACCGGATCTGCGCGCGCACGGCGGCGAACAGGAGCTGGTAGCGGAAGATCTTGACCGAGCAGGCGGTCGAGCCGGCGCAGCCGCCGATCAGCCCGAGGAAAAAGAAGATCACCACCGGGAACGGCCCCCAGAGTTGGTAGTCGACGCTGGCATAGCCGGTGCCCGAGATGATCGAGGTGACGTTGAAGATGCCTTCGCGAAAGCCGTGTTCGAAATGGTCGCCGTTCACCACCAGCCGGTAGACCGTCATCGTCAGCGTCATCGCCAGGATCACCCCGAGATAGGCGCGGACCTGCGGGTCGGTGAGCAAGGGCCGCGCGGTGCCCTGGACGAACTGGATGTAGCGCACGAAGGGCAGGCTGCCGAGGATCATGAACACCGAGGCCACGTATTCCGGCGCGCCCTGGTATTCGCCCATGCTGGCGTCATGGGTCGAGAACCCGCCGGTCGAGATCGTCGTCAGCGCATGGTTGACCGCCTCGAAAGGCGGCAGGCCGACGCCGAGATAGGCGATCATGTTGACGACCGTGAGAACGACGTAGATCGCCGAGATCCGGCCGGCGATATCGACCGCGCGCGGCAGCACCTTGCCCATCGTGTCGAAGGCCTCGGAACGGAAGATCTGCATGCCCCCCACCCGCAGCTCGGGCAGAAACACCATGGCGACCACGATGATCCCGATGCCGCCGAACCATTGCAGCATCGAGCGCCACACGAGCAGCCCCTCGGGCAGATCGTCGAGCCCGGTAAGCACGGTCGACCCGGTCGTGGTCAGCCCCGACATCGCCTCGAAGATCGCGTCCACGGGCCGCGCCTGGAGCTCGCCGAGCGTGAGCGGCAGGGCGGCGAAGATCGGCAGGGCGATCCAGATCAGCGTGGTGAGCAGGAAGGTCTGCTGAATGGTCAGCCCCTGGCGGGCGGTGTTGGCGGTGGCCAGCGACATCGACCCGCCCATCACCACGGTAATGGTCGCGGTGGCGAGGAACACCATCCAGTCGGGCGAGCCGTAATAGAGGTCGACCAGCATCGGCACGAGCATCGTCGCGCCCAGGATGGCGACGACGAGTCCGATCACGTAGACGACAGGGCGCAGGTCGATCATGGGGCGAGCGTTGGCCCGGGCGACCGCCGGTGTCAAGCGCGGGCGGGCACCGCCGCCGGGGTCGCTTCCGGCACACTGCGTCGGGTGCGGACGGCTCAGTCCTGGGGTTCGAGCAGCGGGACCTTGTTGCGGCGGTGTCGGCGCAGCAGATGCGCGCGCCGCGGTCCTTCCAGGATGGCGCGGGCGGGTTGCGGAGGGTCGAGCACCGCGCCGATGTCGGGGAAGATCGCCACCAGCTCGGCCCAGCCGGCCTCGCCCAGGGCCCGACGCGCCATCGGCCCGGGCAGCAGGGTCTCGGCGGGCGCGCCGTTGGCAAAGACGATCTCGTGCGCATCGCACAGGATGTGGAAATAGCGCACGTAGCCGCTGCGGTCGTCGGGGTGGATGCCCGGCATGCCGGTGAGTTTCTTCGCCGCCACCAGCACCTCCCACGATCCGGTCATCCGTGCGACCACGCGCGAGCGCAGCAGGAGGCGGTGCTGCGGCGAGACATAGAGCGTGCGCCGCGGCAGACCGCTCCCGAGCGCCCCGGCGGCGATGCGGATCGGCTGCAGCGCCGGGCTGCGCGCCACCCGGCGCGATCCGATCCAGCGGATCGTCTGCACCCCGTTGTCGGCGGTTACGACTTCATCGCCCACCCGCAGCCGCTCGACCGGTCGCTCGCCGGCCGGCGTCAGGATGTGGGTGCCCCGCGCGAAGCACACGATCCCGGTGTTCTCGCTGGTGAACGAGCTGCTGTCGGCGCTGGCGCCGATGAAGGTCAGGCCGTCGCCGGTCTGGAACCGGGTGTTGTCGGAATAGTCGACCCCGTCGACACCGTCGTTGGACTGGTTGAGCACCCCGTCGTCGGCAAAGTCGGCATGGAGTTCCCAGATGTCGTCGTAGAAGGCCGAGAGGTCGATGAAATCGTTGTTGGTGCTGTCGCCGTCCGAGAGCGTGCCGCTGTTGCCGAGGTTGAAATCGGTGAAGGTATCGGCACCGTCTCCGGCGGCATAGACGAAGGTGTCGTCCCCGCCCCGCCGGCGAGCGTGTCGTCACCGGTGCCGCCGGTCAGCGTGTCGGCGCCGCTGCCCCCGTCGAGCACATCGGCGCCCGCACCGCCGAAAAGCGTATCAGCGCCGCTGCCGCCGGTGAGCGTGTCGTCGCCGTCGTCGCCCCACAGGAAGATGTCCGCCGCGCTCGCGCTGGCATCGACCGCGTCGCCGTGCTGGGTGCCGCTCACCGCCTCGATCTCGGTGAAGCTGCCGGTCCCTGAGGTGCCGTTGAACGCGTAGCTGCCGGCGCCGTCGCCGGTGAAGGTGACGCTGACACCGCCGGTGGACACGACATCCCAGAACGAGACCAGGTCCCAGTCCGACCCGCCGGTGCCGCCGATTATGACGTCGCTGTCGTGATCGTCGGAGATGCCGAAGCTGTCGGAGCCGTCGCCGCCGTAGAGCGTGTCACGGCCGCCGCCGCCGGAGATCGTGTCGTCGCCGGCATCGCCGTAGACGGTATCGTCGCCCATCCCGCCGATGATCGAATCGTTCCCGTCGCCGCCGTGGATCAGGTCGTCGCCGGCCTCGCCCGACCAGCTGCCGATGGTGTCGTCGCCGGTGCCGCCGTCGAGCGTGTCGTTGCCGGCCCCGCCGAGCAGGGTGTCGGCGCCGTCGCCACCGGAGATCGTGTCCGCGGCCGAGGAACCGTCGATGAGGTCGTCGCCGTCGCCCGCGTCGACGAAGAGCGCCGCGTTCGAAGCCGAGGCATCGACCGTGTCGTTCTGGGCGGTGAGCTCGAGCCCCTCGATTCCGGTGAAGCTGCCCGTGGCGGTGCCGGCACTGTAGCTCCCCGCCTCGCCGGAGGTGAAGGTGACGTCGACGCCGTCCGGCCCGGTGAAGACGATCCGGTCGCCGGTGGTTTCGCCGGTCTCGCCGCCGATGATCGTGTCGCTGCCGCCCTGGGTGGTGAACCCGTCGATTGTGTCGTCGCCATCGCCGCCGTCGAGCAGGTTGAAACCGGCGTTGCCCTGGATCCAATCGTCGCCGACGCCGCCGTAGACCGTGTCGTCGCCTGCGTCGCCGCCGAGATCGTCGTCGCCGACATCGCCGTAGATCAGGTCGGCCCCGGCATCGCCGAAGATCGCGTCGGCGCCGTCGCCGCCGCGAATCGTGTCGTCGGCCAGCGTGCCCTCGACATGGTCGTCGCCGCCCATGGCGTCGATCTCGGCCGCCTCGGCGCTGGCGCCGGCATCGACGAAATCGGCGCCGTCGCCCAGCACCAGGTTCTCGATTTCGGTGAAGGCGACGGTGTTGGTGCCGTCGGTTGCGGTGCCGGCCCCGTTGCCCGAATAGGTGACGGTGAGCGGGTCTACCGCGGTGAGGTCGGAGAAATCGAGCGTGTCGCCGCCGGTCTCGCCGGTCTCGCCCCCGACGACCGTGTCGGTGCCCCAGCCGGAGGTGTAGTCCCAGAACAGGAAGGTATCGTCGCCGGCCTCGCCCTGGAGCAGGTCGTTGTCGAGCCCGCCGTTGATCGTGTCGTTGCCGTCGCCGCCATAGATCGTGTCGGCCCCGATCTCGCCGTTGAGCGCGTCATTGCCGGCATCGCCCCAGACCGTGTCGTTGCCGGACCCGGCAAGGACGCTGTCGGCGCCATCGCCGGCGTGGATCTGGTCGGCGCCGTCGTCGCCGTAGATCGTGTCGACCCCGGCCCCGGCATAGAGCGTGTCGTTGCCGGTGCCGCCGGAGAGGATATCGTCGCCCGACCCGCCGGTGATGCTGTCGTTGCCGCCCTGGCCGTAGAGCTCGACCCTGCTCGCATCGGCGCCGGCATTGATCGTGTCCGCGAGCCCGGTGCCGAAGATCCGCTCGATGTTGTCGAATGTGACGCTGTTGGCGCCCTGTGTCGCCGTGCCGTCTTCAGCATCGGTGAAGGTGACGCTGATCCCGCCCGCCGTGACCGAGGAGAAGTCGAGGGAATCGTCGTTGCCCTCGCCGGTGCTGGTGCCGCCGTAGACGGTATCGGCGCCCCAGCCGTCGAGGAACCGGAAGGTATCGAGCCCGTCGTCGCCGTAGAGCGTGTCGTTGCCGGCGCCGCCGATGATCGTGTCGTTGCCGGTGCCGCCGTGGACGATGTCGTTGCCGAGGCCGGCATTGACCGAGTCGTTGCCGGCGCCGGCGTCGATGTAGTCGTTGATGCCGTCCGCGCCGTCGATCACGTCGCCGTCGGCGTCGGTGTAGCCGGGCGACATGCTGTCGTTGCCGGCGGTGCCGTCGATGACCTCCTTGAAGTCCGCATCGTACCGGCTCGCGGTGAGCAGGGTCTCCGAAACGCTGACCGAATTGAAGGTGATCGAGCGGATCGGCTGCGCTTCCAGCGCCACCTGGTCGGCATTGTACGTCACCTCCGGCGCGAGGTAGAACCTGCCTGCGGTGTCCTGGAACAGCACCGCGCTGATCGCTGCGGTGGAGCCGTCGACATAGGTGATCGTCGCGTTGTAGACGACCGACGCATCCATCGTCTGGTTGACACCGCCATCGATCCGGAACTGCTCGTTGATGACGTTGTTGTCGACGTCGTAAGCGTCGGAGAGCATCCCCCCGGTGTAGCTGGTCGAGCCCGGCGAGAAGGTGTGGATGTGGTCGTAGAGCGGGTCGCCGACCGAGCCGAAGGTGGTCCCTACGATCGCCCCGGCATTTTCGGCGTTGATATTGCCTTCGATCGGGTCGAGCGGTGCGATCGTGCCGAGGTAGAGGACGTGGAAGGTCGTGGCCATGCTACGCCCCCGCCTCCGGTGCGGACATGCCGCCGGGGCCGCGCGCCCGCACGACCTTCACGGCCCCTAATGTGTACCCTTTCCGCATGCGCCCCAATCCCGACCTTGACCGACAGCTCATTCGTCAAGCGGAGAAATCCGGGCACATGGTCGCAGGTCGGAATTGACAAACCGTCAGGGCTCACGGTTTTTGTTTGGCCAATTTGACGACAATCGTCGAGAAGTCGCGTTTCGCCGACGCCGCGGGCCGGCGGCGGCGCGACCGCGGCGGTTTCCGGCGCCGGAGGCCGCACCCGGACAGCACCGCGGCCTCCGGCCGCGCGCGCGCCGGGCTCGGCCGCGGTGGGTCAGCCGCGGCGCCTCAACCGCGGTGGATCAGGGTCGAGAACAGCTTCGGGTCGAGCGACTGCGCGGTGAAGGTCGGGCCCTCGGTCAGGATCGACACCGCGTCGTGACTGTGCAGGCTCTCCTGGTGGCTCGCGACCACCCGGAAATCACCGATCCGCGCATCGCGCTTGAGCTGCTCGGTGAACAGCCGCGCGGCATCCTCGACGAAGATCGGGTTGGCGGCGTTGAGCTCGGCAAAGGCCTGCTCGTCCTCACGCTTGACCATCACCTGGGTCTCGGTCGGTACGGCGGCGCGGCAGAGCTCGATCAGGTCTTCGAACCACAGGCACGGCGTGTCACAGACCACCTCGACCGAGACCCGCGCCACCGAGCGCTGGCTGTGCGGGTGGCGAGCTGGCCGCGGACCTGGCGGGCGTGTTCGCTGAGCTCCAGCGAACAGGGGCAGGTCGAGGAATAGACATAGTCGAGATGGATGAATTTCCGGCGCACCCCACCGGACTCGGCCAGTTCGAGAGAAATGTCGTAATATTGATAGCCAGACAGGCCGGAACGCAGGGAATCCACCTTTGCAGGGTAGGAAAAAGACATCTGGATCCGCGCGTCGAGGCTTTCCAGATCGTTCTTGTAGTCATCGAGCGCGTGCTCGATCACCTCGAAGGAAAAGGTCTTTTCGGCATGGGCATAGAACGACCGCATGATGCGGCTCATGTTGATGCCCTTCTTCTCGGCCTCGAGGCTGACCGTGCCGGTCACCGAGGTTTCGAGGGTGAGATCGCCGTTGTCGCGGGTGTGATACCGGATCGGCAGGCGGAAGTTGGAGATGCCGACATGCTGGATCTCCTGTTTCTCGCCCTGGATCAGCGAGGCCGGACCGTTCTGCAGGTCGGGCATCTGCGCCTTGTAGGCGGCGTCGGGCACGAAATCTTCCGGGTAGACCCGGCTGAGATCGGGATAGTTCGAAACCGCGCGCTCCGGCAGCAGACGGGCGATCGCCGGGTCGAGCGCCGCCACTTCCACCGGGTCCGCGGTCCTGGCCCAGGTCCGCAGCGTGTCGAGTGCGTCGCGCGCCGCTTCGGTGTCGGGCGCCGCGGCGATGTTCGGGGTCATCTCGTTCATGGGGTCTTTCCCCTCCCAGTGAAGCCGACCCTGAATATAGGGCCGGCAGCCGTCAATTACCAAGCATTACGCTCAGGATTGCGGCCCGGATCACTGGAGGGCGGCGAAGATGTCCTCGATCAGGTCACCGGCATCTTCCAGCCCGACGGAGAAACGGACCAGCCCCGGGGTGATGCCAAGCTGTTGTTTTTGCTCGTCCGGCAGGCGCTGGTGGGTGGTTGTCGCCGGGTGGGTGACAATGCTTTTCGCGTCGCCGAGATTGTTCGAGATCACAGGCACGTGAAGCCGGTTGAGGAAGCCGAAAGCCGCCTCCTTGCCGCCCTTGAGGTCGAGCGCCAGCATCGTGCCGCCATGCGCCATCTGCTGTTTGGCGACCTCGTGCTGCGGGTGGCTTGGCAGCCCGGGGTAGATCAGCCGCCCGAGTTTCACGTGCCCGTCGAGCGCTTCGGCGACCTTCGCGGCGCTCTCGGCCATCGCGTTCACCCGCAGCACCAGGGTCTCGAGCCCCTTGAGATGCATCCAGGCGTTGAACGGGCTGAGCGCGGCGCCGGTGTGCTTGGCATAGGGTTCGAAGGTGCCGCGGATGAAGTCCTTGGTCCCGAGCACCACGCCGCCGAGGCCGCGGCCGCCGCCGTCGATGTGCTTGGTCGTGGAATAGATCACCACGTCGGCCCCGTGACAGGCGGCCGCCGCGCCGACCGGGGTGGCAAAGGTATTGTCGACCACGCTGAGCGCTCCCACCGCACTGGCGAGACCCGTCACCAGGGCGAGGTCGATCACTTCGAGGGTCGGGTTGGAGATGGTTTCGAGGAACACGAGGTCGGTTTCGGGCGTGATCGCGGCGCGCCACTCGGCCTCGGAGGTGCCGTCGACATAGACCACCTCGACGCCGAATTTCTCCAGCCATTCGAGGATGTAGAGGCACGAGCCGAACAGCGCCCGCGCGGCGACGATGCGCATCCCGGGTTTCGCCGCCGCCATCAGCGTGACGTTGACGGCGGACATGCCCGAGGCGGTGGCAAAACCGTCTTCGGTCCCCTCGATCAGCGCCAGGCGTTCCTCGAACATCCGCACCGTGGGGTTGCCGTAGCGGGCGTAGATGAACTCGTCGGGCCCGGTCTCGATGAACCGCGCCTCGGCCTGCTCGGGGCTGTCGTAGACGAAACCCTGGGTGAGGAAGATCGCCTCGCTCACCTCCTGGTACTGCGACCGGCGGGTGCCGCCGTGGACAGCATTGGTTTTCGGTTTCCAGTCGGTCATCGCGACCTCCAAACAAAAATGGCCCACCGGGACAGCCGGGGGCCACAGGGCTCCTGACCTCTTTAGCGGCATGTTTAACGAGGCCCGCAATCCGGTGAACAAATCGCCTCACGGTTTCGGTATCGCGCCTTGCGCCTTGCGTCAAGTCGCCGCAGGGTGACCCCATACCGGGAGACAGGCATGATCGAGCTCCATTACTGGCCCACGCCCAACGGCTGGAAGATCACCATCGCGCTGGAGGAGATGGGGCTGCCCTATGCCGTGCGTTACGTCGACATCGGCAAGGGCCAGCAGTTCGACCCCGATTTTCTCAGGATCGCGCCCAACAACCGGATGCCGGCGATCGTCGACCCCGACGGGCCCGACGGGGCGCCGATTTCCGTCTTCGAATCGGGCGCGATCCTGCTCTATCTCGCCCGCAAGACCGGCCGTTTCCTCGGTGAAACCGAGCGCGAGCGGGTGGCGGTCGAGCAATGGCTGATGTGGCAGATGGGCGGGCTCGGGCCGATGGCGGGCCAGGCGCATCATTTCCTGAAATACGCCCCCGCGATGGACCCGCCGCAGGACCTGCCCTATCCCAAGGACCGCTACCGCGCCGAGGTTGCCCGGCTCTACGGCGTGATGGACCGCCGGCTCGGCGAGATCCCTTATCTCGCGGGCGATTTCTACTCGATCGCCGACATGGCCTCATACGGCTGGGCGTCGCTCTGGGAAGGCCAGCAGCAGCAGCTCGACGACAAGCCCCACCTCGCCCGCTGGCTCGCCGAGATCGGCGCCCGCCCGGCAGTGCAGCGCGGCATGGCTGTGGGGATCGAGAAGCGCAGGCCCGGGTTCGACAAGGATGCGCAGAAACACCTGTTCAAACGGTGAGAGGCCGCTGGGTCAGACGCCGACGTCGGGCCCGAGGCAGAACAACGGAGCCTCCGCCTCGCCGGTCTCGTAGAGCACCGAGTCCGGGTCGCCGTCGAGCAACGCGGTGAGCCCGTCTGGCCCGGCGAAGAAGGTCCAGCAGATCGGCGTGGGGTCGTCGCTGTAGACGAAGCAGATATTGGGCGCGGCCTCGTACCAGCGGCCCTCGAGGCAGCGCCCGTCGAGGAACGACCAGCGCACCTTGTTGCCCGGCAGGTAGTCTTCGCCGCCATAGGGCTCGGCGCCGGTGCCGAACATCAGCGTCTTTCCCGTCACATAGGCGCCGAACTCGGCGCCGGTCAGCGGCGCGCCGTCCTGCTCCTGCGCGGCGGCGGCGGTGGCGACGGCCACGGCAAGGGTAATGCAGAGCGCCCGGATCATACCGGCACCTCCCCTGCCCTTATCTGCGCTGCGAGCGCCTTGCCCATCACCCGGCGCCAGCCGCGCGGGTAAAGCGCGAGCGTCGACATCACCGGCAGCGAGGCGGGCAGCCGCGGCGCCGTGGCGGGCGGCGGCAGGGCGAGGTCCGGAAAGGCCAGCCCGGGGTGAACATGGTGGTCGGAATGGAAGGAGCCGTTCAGCATCAGCTGCGCGGCAAACCAGCCGCCGGCGTTCCAGCTGTGGCCGGGGCCGACCGGCTCGGGCTTGCCGTCCGGGCCGATGGCGCGGGCGAGCCCGTAGTGCTGGACGTAATCGGCGAGCAGGAGCTGGCTCTGCGCCAGAAGCGCGAGTGCGACATAGGCCGCGAGCCCGGCCCAGCCGAAGGCAAGCCCGGCGAGCGCGAGAAACCCGGCGGCACCCAGCACGTAGCTCACGTAAGGCGTCGCCCCGCCGGTGCCGCGGCGGACGATGTCGGCGCGCTCCATCTGGTAGCCCTTGCGGAACCCCTCGCGCCAGGCCCGCGGCGCGAAGGCGTAGAAGCTCTCGCCCGGCCGCGCGGTGCTGGGGTCGAGGGCGGTGGCCGCGTAGCGATGATGCACCTTGGTATGGGCCGAGGTGTGATGGCCGAACAGCAGGCTGATATAGATCCACTTGCCGAGCAGGAAGCGGCGGCGGTCGGTGCGGTGGATGAGGTCATGCGCGGTGGCGTTCGAGACCTGCCCGAAGGTGTGGCCTGCCCCGAGGTAGAGCCCTACCCAGGCGAGGAGCCCGAGCCCGCCCGCGGCCAGCGCCCAGACCATGACACCCAGAAGCAGGAAATGGACGGTGCCGAGCACCAGCGTCAAGCGGTCGGCCCCTGCCCGGGTGCCGGCGCCCGGCCCGGACCGGACCGGCAGCAGCCGGTCGGCACCCCAGGCGACCAGGGTCATGTAAAGAAACCCGGCCCAGGCCCAGGCGCCGCCAAGCACCGCGCCGAACGCCAGGAGCCCGAAGGGCACCAGGGCGACGATCGCATGGCTGAGGACGATGGGCATGGGCGGGTTCCCGTGTTGCGCCACCAGTCTAGCGCAGGCGGGCCTGCCGGCAAGGGGCTCGGGGGGCCCGGCACCCGCGGCCCGGCGGGCCGCCGCCATCTGCCGTAAAGGCACAGTGCCGCGGGAAGCGCGCGCACGGGGTTGACCCGCCCGCCGCCGCGGCGATGATCGCGCCCGTGTAAGGAGCCCACCGGATGCCCCCTGTCGCCGTTTTCTGGTTCGGTATCATCGCCGCCGTCGTCTACCTGCCGTTCAGCGAAAACCCGTCGAACTGGGGGCGCAGCCTCGCCAAGACGCTGCCGCTTGCGGCTTTCGCCCTCGCGGCCTGGGTCGCCGGCGGCCCGGTCCTGCTGGTCGTGGCGCTGGCGCTGTCGGCGCTGGGCGACTTCGCGCTGTCGCGACCGGGGATGCGCCCGTTCATCGCCGGGCTCTCGGCCTTCGCCGCGGCGCATGTCTTCTACCTGATCCTGTTCACCGCGCTCTCGGGCCGCGGCCCCTACATGGCCTTCGTCGACCAGCCGCTGCTGGCGCTCCTGCTGGCCTGGGTGGCGATCTCGGCCGAGATCTGGCTGATCCCCCATACCGGGCCGACCCTGCGCTGGCCGGTCCGGGCCTATGTCCTCACGATCACCCGGATGGCGCTCGCCGCGCTCACGCTCCCGCTCGGCGCGGTGGCGATCGGGGCGGTGTATTTCGTCGCCTCCGACGTGATCCTCGCCTACCGCAATTTCCGCATGGACCCGGACGACCCGCTCGCGGGCCGGGCGGGCTGGCTGCTCTGGGGGCTCTACATCGCCGGACAGGCCCTGATCCTGGTCGGGATTCTCAACTTCGTCACGGCCTAGCCGCCCTTTCAAAATCGTCGAAACGGCATTAGGTGAAGGGCAGCTATCCGGAGGCGCGCATGTCGTTCTTTTCCAAACTCAAGTCTCGGCTGACCCGCTCCTCGTCGAAACTCGAGGAGGGGCTCGAGGCGATCGTCGAAGACGGGGCGTGCGCGAGGAGGTGGAACGAGGCGGCGCCCGAACTTGAGGCCGTGGCCGAGGTCGGCCCCGCCCCGGAGCCCCTGCCCGAGCCGGAACCGGCGCCGATCCCCGAGCCCGAACAGGAGCCCGCGCCCGAACCGGAGCCGGCCCCCGAGCCGGAACCCACCCCGGTGCCGCCCCCCCCGCCGGCGCCCGAGATTGAACCCGAGCCGGACCTGCCGACCCCGCCGGTCCCGGAAACGCCGCCTGCCCCGCCTGCGGAGCTGCCAGACGACAGGCCCGACGAGATCGTGCCGGACCTCCCCGAGCTGCCCGACACGATGCCGGAGGAGGCCCCCCAGCCCTACGACCCGATGCCCGACATGACCCCGCCGGAAATGACCGTCGGGTTGAGCCCGGGCGCGGGCGTGCCGGAGACGGAGTTCGTCCAGAAGCCGGGCTTCTTCGGCCGCCTCATGGGGCGTAAGGAAAAGAAGACGGTCGTGCGCCGGGTGCTCGACGATGCCATGCTCGAAAGCCTCGAGGAGCTGATGATCGCCTCCGACATGGGGGTCGACACCGCGCTCCGGGTCACCTCGAACATCGCCGAGGGCCGTCTCGGCAAGCGGCTGTCGGTCGACGAGATCAAGGACCTCCTGTCGGGCGAGATCGCCCGGATCATGGACCCTGTGGCGAAGCCCATGCCGCTCTACGCCAAGAAGCCGCAGGTGGTGCTGGTGGTGGGCGTGAACGGCTCGGGCAAGACCACGACCATCGGCAAGCTCGCAAGCCAGTTCCGCGCCGCGGGCAAGAGCGTGATCATCGCCGCCGGCGACACCTTCCGCGCCGCCGCGGTCGAGCAGCTCCAGGTCTGGGGCGAGCGCGCCGGCGTGCCGGTGATGACCGCGCCAGAAGGCTCGGACCCCGCCTCGCTCGCCTTCGACGCGATGAGCCGGGCCGAGAAGGAGGGGGCGGATCTGTTGATGATCGACACCGCGGGGCGGCTGCAGAACCGTCAGGATCTCATGGAAGAGCTCGCCAAGATCGTCCGGGTGATCCGTAAGAAGGACCCGGACGCACCGCACAACACGCTCCTGGTGCTCGACGCGACCACCGGGCAGAACGCGCTCAGCCAGGTCGAAACCTTCCAGAAGATGGCCGACGTCTCGGGGCTGGTGATGACCAAGCTCGACGGCACCGCCAAGGGTGGCGTGCTGGTGGCGCTGGCCGACCGGTTCGGGTTGCCGATCCATGCCATCGGGGTCGGCGAACAGATCGACGATCTGGCGCCCTTCGATCCCGAGGATTTCGCCCGCGCCCTTACCGGATCGGGCACCGGTGCGGGCGCGACTGCCGGGAATTGACCACAGTTTCGCCTCTCAATTTCTGCGAATCCATGCAAGTTTGAGGGGAAGGGAAAGACAGGCGCCGCGGGCGATCGCGGCGGATCGGGGACCATGGCATCAGTTTCCAAGGCATCTGGCGCGAAGGGACCGGGCGCGAAGGCTCCGGCCCGCGCGGAGTGCAAGCTCCTGCTCAAAGGCACGCGGACCGCGATGTCCTTCGTCGCCGAGGCGCGGCGGCTGGCGATCTCGGACCCCTACCCCCAGGCCGGCCAGCCGGGCTATTCGGCGATGGCGGACGTGCTCGCGCGCTGCGTGCTGTTTGCCAACTGGGAAGTCGTCGGCGCCGCCGCGCTGGTGCGCGCGGGCTCGGTCATCCGGGTCGTCGAGATGGGCCTGACCGAACCGTTCCGCTCCGACGAATTCATGCGCCGGCTGACCTGGCGGCTGCTGGCGGACGCCTCGCACGACCTGGTCGAGACCAGTGTCATCGAAGATGCCTACCGACAGCCGATGAAGATCTCGGCCTTCGTCGCGCGACGCCGCGCCACCCGACGCTCCGACCAGGCGACGATGCCGACGCCGATCGGGCGGATCAGGATCCCGCGGGTCCCGGACGACGGGGCACTGCAGCCGGCGATGACCGCACGCGAGTTCGACGGCATTCCCGTCGCGCCCCGCGGGCTGGTGATCTGACCCCATCTCCTGATTTCTGATCGGCACTCCGTCCGGGCGCGGCCCGGTCGTGGACCGGGTCTTTGCTTCCTCGACCCCGGACCATGTCTTGGTCGGTAAGAAAGGTCAATGAATCGTAAAGACCACCCGCGCGTCACGCGGGTTTCCCGCGTAACCCCATATGAATGTGGGTTTATTCTCCCCACACGGAATCCAGAAATCCGGATATCCGGATTCCTGTCGGCGCCGACCCGCGGGCCCTCAACCACCCGCGTTTCTGATCTGTCGACCCGAATGCCCCGCCCGGCGAAAGCCGGTCCTTCGATGCCACGATCGCAGGACCTTCGGCCATGACCCCGCGGTTCCGGGGTGATTTCCCGGTCGAAAGCTGCGATGAAACCGGGGGCCGCCGGTTTCCCGGCACGACCCGGCCGTGCGGCGCAGGAAAGGCATCCTTTTGAGCGAGTGGATCATCGCCCTCGAGGGCACCCCTTCGGGCAGTTCCGTGGCGACGGCGCTTGCGCTGCTCGCGGCCTTTTTGCACGCCCTGTTCGGCGCCCTCCAGAAAGGGCGGCACGATCCTTGGGCGACCCGCGCCGCGATCGATCTGTCCTACGGGCTCATGGCCGCGCCGATTGCCCTCTTCCTGGTACCGTGGCCGGACCCCGCCCTGATCCCGTTCTTCGGTCTCGTCTGGATCATTCACACCGGCTACAAGCTCGCCCAGGGCTACACCTACACGCTCGGGTCCTACACCGTCGTCTACCCGGTGGTGCGCGGGACCGGGCCGCTGTTCACCGTGCTGGGTGCGGGGATCCTGTTCGGCGAGCATTTCAATGCCGTGCAGTGGCTGGGCGTCGGGATGCTGGTCGCGGGGATCTACGGGCTCGCGCTCTACAACCTGCGGCACTGGCAGTTCGGCCGCGACAAGCTCAAGCCGGCGCTCGCCATGGCGGTGCTGACGGGCGGGTTCGTCGCACTCTATACCACCACCGACGCCTGGGGGATCCGGGCGACGCCCGACCCGTTCACCTTCCTCGCCTGGTTCTTCATGATGGACGGGATCACCTTCCCGATCCTTTTCCTTGTCTTCTGGCGGTCCCGGGTGCCGGCCGGGCAATACCCGGCCCTCGCCGCGCGGGGGGTCTTCGGCGCCCTGGTCGCGTTCTTTTCCTTCGGCTCGGTGATGCTCGCGACCCGGCTCGACCAGGTCGGACAGGCCGCGGTGCTGCGCGAGACCTCGACCGTCTTTGCCGCCGCCATCGGCTGGCTCTTGCTGGGCGAGAGCACCGGGCCCCGGCGGATAGCGCTCATGAGCCTGATCGCTCTCGGCGCCGTGGTGGTGGAGGCGGGCGGCTGAGGCTTTCGGGTCGCGCCCCTGTTTCGCTGCCTTCTTTTCGGTTGTGCGCCGGGCCCGATACCCCATATTTCACCCAGGATCGCTGCGGTGAAGGACGGATGATGACCGAGAAGAAAGTCAGCCCGGGGCTCAAGCTCGCGCTCGAATACGGGCCGATCATCGCCTTCTTCGCGCTCTATATGCTGCTCAAGGACCGGAGCTTCATGGTCGGGGCGACGGAATATTCCGGCTTCGTCGCGGTCACCGCGATGTTCATCCCGATCCTCGCCGCCGCGACCTACCTGCAGTGGCACCTGACCGGGCACCTTTCGAAGATGCAGATCGCGACCCTCATCCTCGTGGTGGTCTTCGGGGGCCTTTCGATCTGGTTCAACGACGAGCGCTTCTTCAAGATGAAGCCGACGATGATCTACCTCTTGTTCGCCGGCCTCCTCGGCTTCGGGCTGATGCGCGGCCAGTCCTACCTCGAAGCGGTGATGGACCAGGCGATGCCCTTGGAACGCGAAGGCTGGATGATCCTCACCAAGCGCCTCGCGCTGTTCTTCCTCGCCCTTGCCGTGGCCAACGAGGCGATCTGGCGGTCGATGTCGACCGAGACCTGGGTCAGCTTCAAGACCTTCGGCCTGCCGCTCTCGATCTTCGCCTTCTTCATGCTCCAGTCGGGTCTGTTCGCCCGCTACGGGGTGAGCGAGGAAGAGAAGGACGAGCCCTCTGACAGGCCCGATTTCCCGGCGCCTGACGCGGTGTGAGAGGGGTGTGCGAGGTTTGTGCGAGCTCGCACACCTGCTAACCCTCTGAGGCATATGACGTTAGCGCTAACTGTCCCTTTGTGGGCGAGGTGCCGCCACGCGGCTCAGAACAGCGAGCCCTGTTCGGGCGACGGCGGCTTGGGCTTCGCCTTTTTCGCCGCCGGCCGCGCGGTCTCGTCGAGGGCCAGGCGACCGTCGCTGAACTCGATTTCCAGCGCCGCCGCCTGTTCCGCCGCGGCCCTGGTCATGACCACGTCGCCATCGCCGCGGACCACGGCGTAGCCGCGTTTCAGGGTCTCGCGGTAACCCAGCGTCTGGTGGGTGCGGTCGAGCGCCGCGAGGCGCGACCGGTCGCAGGCGGTGCGGGTCTCGCCGGCGAGCACCAGCCGCCGCACCAGCGCGTCGAGATCGCGGGCCTTGCGGTCGCGCGCCGCCGCGAGACGCGACGCGTCGAGCCGTGCGGCGAAGTTTTTCGAAGGCGCGGCGCTTTTCGCCGGCGGGCCGGGCGAGGGCCGCACCGAGCCGCTGGCCGAGCCCGTCGATCCGGTCGCCGAGCCGCTGGGTGCGGGCGCGCACCAGACCCGGGCGCAAGCCGCCGGCCGCCTTCTGCAGCCGCACTTCGCCCTGGCGGACGCGGGCGGTGAGCGCGAGGGGCAGCCGCTCCCCTGCCCGGTCGAGCCGCTGGCGGGGGGTGTCGAGCAAGGTCGCGGGCCGCGGCAGGGCGCGGGCGAGATCGGCGAGCCGCTGGCCGCGACGGCTGAGCCCCTGGGTGAGCGCGGCGGTCAGACGCGCCTCCTGCTCAGCGGTCCAGGCAAGGAGGTCGCGGCGCACCGGCACGGCCATTTCCGCCGCCGCCGTGGGCGTGGGCGCACGCCGGTCGGCGGCGAAGTCGATCAGCGTGGTGTCGGTTTCGTGGCCGACGGCGGAGATCAGCGGGATCTGCGAGGCCGCCGCGGCGCGCACCACGATTTCCTCGTTGAAGCCCCAGAGATCTTCGATCGAGCCGCCGCCGCGGGCGACGATGAGCAGGTCGGGCCGCGGCAGGGCGCCGCCCGGCGTGAGCGCGTTGAACCCCGCGATGGCGCGGGCCACATCGGGGGCGCAGGAGGCGCCCTGCACCGCCACCGGCCAGATCAGCACCTTGCGCGGGAAGCGGTCGCGCAGCCGGTGCAGGATGTCGCGGATCACCGCGCCCGAGGGTGAGGTGACCACACCGATGATCTCTGGCAGATAGGGGATCTTCTGCTTGCGCTCGGGCGCGAACAGCCCTTCGGCGGCGAGCTGGGCCTTGCGCTTCTCCAGCATCGCCATCAGCGCGCCGACGCCTGCGGGCGCGATGTCTTCGATAACGATCTGGTATTTTGACTGGCCCGGGAAGGTGGTGAGCCGGCCGGTGGCCACGACCTCCATCCCCTCCTCTGGCTGGGTCGCGAGCCGGGCGGCGACGCCTTTCCAGATCACCCCCGACAGCACCGCGTTTTCGTCCTTGAGGTCGAGATAGACATGGCCCGACCGGGGGCGCGAGACCCGGCCGACCTCGGCGCGCACCCGGACATGGCCGAACTCGCCCTCGATCATGCGTTTGACCGCGCCCGACAGCTCGGAGACGGTGAATTCGGGGGCGTTGCCGGCCTGGCTGGGGTCGTCGATGAGGTCCATGACCCGGAGACTAGCGGGGGGGACGGGCGGACGCCAGCCTCGGCGCGCGCCCTTGCCCGGACCGGGCGGCGATCAGGGCGCGGGGGCTCCAGTCGCGGCCTGTGCGGGCGCAGAGACGGCAAAGGCCGCGCAGGGGTCGATGCGCGGTTCCGGCGCGGGCCAGAAGGGTGCAGGCGGCGGGGCGCCGAACTCGGCCGCGTAGTCGATCCGCGTCGCGGCGTAGGCGGGGGCGGTGATCTTGCTCACCGGGACCGCCGGCAGGTGGCGTTCGAGCACCCAGGGGCAGAAATCGAAGAGATAACCCTCGAAGCCGGCGTGATACTCCCAGGCCTGGCGCAGGGGGCCGAGCGGCTGGCGCGGCGCCGGGGTCAGGGCGGCGAGGTAGAGGAAGCGGCGGTATTCGGCCTCCAGCGTTTCGGCGTCGTCCGGGGCAAGGCCGGTGACCTCGCCAAGCTGCCGGGCGAAGCTGCGCCCGCTCTCGTCGATCGGCAGCATCGCGCCCTGGATCCTTGCCCAGAGGAACGGGTCCGACAACCGGTCAAGTGACGTGTCGCGCATGGCTCTCCCCTTGCCTTGCCTCCCCCATGAACCTAGACCGATGGCACGAAATTGCGGCGATAGATGGGCGAGCGATGAACATCCTGATCCTCGGCGGCGGCGGGCGCGAACACGCGCTGGCCTGGGCGGTGAAACAGAACCCGAAATGCGACCGGCTGATCGTGGCGCCGGGCAATGCCGGGATCGCCGAGATCGCGGAATGCGCCGCGCTCGACATCGAGGACGGCGGCGCGGTGGCCGAGTTCTGCGCCGAGAACGCGGTGGATTTCGTCATCATCGGCCCCGAGGCGCCCTTGGCCGCGGGTGTGGCGGACCGGCTCGCCGATGCGGGCGTGCTGGCGTTCGGGCCGAGCGCGGCGGCGGCGCGTCTGGAGGCCTCGAAGCGCTTCACCAAGGAGATCTGCGATGCCGCCGGCGCGCCGACCGCGGCCTGGGCGCGGTTCACCATGGCGGAGCCGGCGAAGGACTACGTGCGGGAAATGGGGGCTCCCATTGTGGTCAAGGCCGACGGGCTCGCGGCCGGCAAGGGCGTGATCGTCGCGATGGACGAGGCGACGGCGCTCGACGCGGTGGACGAGATGTTTTCCGGCGGCTTCGGCGCGGCCGGGGCGGAGGTGGTGATCGAGGAGTTCATGACCGGCGAGGAGGCGAGCTTCTTCGTGCTCTCGGACGGCGAGACGCTGTTGCCGATCGGCACGGCGCAGGACCACAAGCGGGTCGGTGAAGGCGACACCGGTCCAAACACCGGGGGCATGGGGGCGTTCTCGCCGGCGCCGGTTCTGACGCAGGCGGTGGCGGACCGGGCGATGGCCGAGATCGTGGCGCCGACGATGCGGGTGATGGCCGAGCGGGGGATGCCCTACAAGGGCGTGCTCTATGCCGGGCTGATGATCGAGGACGGCGCCCCGCGGCTCGTGGAGTACAACGTCCGCTTCGGCGATCCCGAATGCCAGGTGCTGATGATGCGGCTGGGGGCGCAGGCGCTCGATTTGATGCTGGCGGCGGCCGAGGGGCGGCTGGCGGAGGCGCAGGTCAACTGGGCCGACGACCACGCGATGACGGTGGTGATGGCGGCCAGGGGTTATCCGGGGGCCTATGCGAAGGGATCGGCGATCGGCGGGCTGGAGGCGCTGCCGGAAGATTCGAAGCACATGGTGTTCCACGCCGGGACCCGGGAGGTGGACGGCAAGCTGACCGCCGCGGGCGGCCGGGTGCTGAACGTGACGGCGCGGGGCGACAGCTTGCGCGAGGCGCGCGACGGGGCTTACGCGATGGTCGACGGGATCGACTGGCCGGAGGGTTCTGCCGGCGGGATATCGGCTGGCGGGCTCTGTGACCTGATATCATTTTTCGAACTTTTTTCTGGCATCCCTCGCAACAAAATCACACTTAAGTATCATTTTTGAGGTTTTGGCGTCGGCGCCCCGGGGAGACGCGCGGGCGACGGTCCGGGCGATGGGCGTGGCGGGGGAACGGGGAGACGGATGCGCGAAGCGGATGTGACACTCACGGATTTCGGCCTCGCGGCGCTGTGCTTCGGCTTTGCGGCGGTGCTGGTCGGCGGGGACGGGATCGGCGGGCTATTTGCCGGGCTCTACCTGGCGCTCGGGGTCGCAGCGCTGCTGGGGGCGCTGTCGCATGGTTGGCTCTGGGACCGGAGCCGGGGCGGCGGCAAGGCGCTCTGGCTGGTGACGATGCTGGTGATCGGCGGCGCCAACCTGTTTCTCTGGTTGATCGCGGCGCGAATCTTCGCCCTGCCCGCCCCCTGGGGCGCGGCGCTCGCTTTTGGGCAATTCGCGGTCTATGCCGCACTCGCCCTGTTCGTCACCCGCAGCTTCCTGCTCTCGTCAGGCTTCAGCCTGCCGCCGACATTGGCGCTGCTGGCCGGGTTCGTCGCGACCGGTGGCTGGCTCGGCGCCCTCGGCGTCGTGCTGGCGCTCGTGGGCGCGGGGCAGCAGGCGGCGAAGATCCCCGGGCTCGGGCTAACGCATAATGCGCTCTACCACGTGATCCAGGCGGTGGCGTTCGGGCTGGTGTTCCTGGGGGTGCCGGGGCTATCGGCGGCGATCGCCGCGGGGTAGGTCAGTCGCAGGCCAGCGCTGCGGCGAGCGATGCGGGCGTCGCCGGGGCGCCGAGGTCGCGCGGGTGCAGCGCGTTGCCGTCGAAACGCACGGCCAGACGGCGCTGCCAGTCACCGCTTGCGAGCACCAGTTCCGGCGCTCCGGCGCCGCAGTCGCGGAGACCGCCGGCGATGAAATCCCAGCCGATCTGATGGTTGGTCACGCCCGCGAGGCTGGCGACCTCGGTCAGGGCCCCGTCCTGGAGACGCCAGACCCGGAGGGTCTTTGCCAGATGCGGGCGGTCGACATAGGCGATCTCGACATGGCCGTCGCCGTCGAGGTCGCCCGCCCCGACCGGGGCGAGCCAGCGATGCGACTGGCCGATGAAGGGCGTGGCGGCGTAGAGGCCGTCGGAGCCGTAGAGCGCGAGCCGGGCGCCCTTGGCGAGGTCGCTTTCGATCACCATCGCCAGGGTCTGGCCGCGGTCGCCGGTGACGAGGCGGGGCGCGAGGTCTTCGAACACCCGTGTCTCGGGGAGACGGATCAGCCGGCTTTCACTGCCCGCGAGGTCGAGCCGGAGCGCGCCCCATTCGACCGCGTCGCCGAGCACGCCGTGGTCGTAGCGGGTGGTGGGCTCGGTGAAGCTGGCCGCCGAGATCGCCTGCGCCTGCGCGGCCGGCGCGAGGACCTGGGTACAGGCTAGGAAAGCGGCGAGCACCCGTGAAAACCGCATTGCCCTGCCCCATTGCCCATCGTGTCTGTCCGCGAAAGCATAACGGGCGGGGAGCGCCCCGCCCGACACGTCTGCGTGAGATCCGGCCCGCAGGTTGGGGCCGGCGAAATCAGATCTGCTTTTCCGGCATCGTCACGACGAGGCCGTCGAGGGCGTCGGTCACCTTGAGCTGGCAGGTGAGACGCGAGCGCACCGGGTCGGGTTCCCAGGCGAAATCGAGCATGTCGGCTTCCATCGCTTCCTTTGCGGGGAGCTTTTCCACCCAGTCTTCCGCGACGTAGACATGGCAGGTCGAGCAGGCGCAGGCGCCGCCGCAATCGGCCTCGATCCCGGGCACGCCGTTGTCGCGGGCGCCTTCCATGACAGTGAGCCCGTTGGCGACGTCGATGACGTGTTCGGTGCCGTTGTGCTCGATATAAGTGATTTTCGCCATCTACCCTCTCCATCTCGATTCGGACGTTTTCTAAAGGGTTTCGCCCGAAACCTGAATCACTCTTTTGCGGGGCCGGCGCGCCGGGCGCCCGCGCAAAATGCCGCGCCCGTGCCCGGGCGGGCGCGGGCCAGCCCGCTGCGGGGCGTGTGCGGGCCCGCCCGCGGCCCCGGGTGGCCCGCCCGCGGCAAAGGGCTTGCGCAGATCGGTGGATGTTCTATTTTTGTTCCATGCCTTTCACGCCGCTCCCTTTGCTCCCCCCCTCGGCCCGGTCGCACAGCCCGACCCGCTCCCCGATCCGTCCCCTGACCCCCGACCCGGCCGGCCAGAGCTGGCCGCGCCCGCCCGCCGCCGTGCCGCACCGGCTGCTCGACCGCCCCCCGGTCGGCGCGCGGGTCACCGTGGCCGGGCTCGTCATGGTGCGCCAGCGCCCGGGCACCGCGAACGGGGTGATCTTCATCACCCTCGAGGACGAGACCGGCATCGCCAATATCATCGTCTGGCGGCAGGCCTACGAACGCCACCGCCGGGCGGTGGTCGCGGGCCGCGCGCTCAGGGTGACCGGGCGGCTGCAACGCGAAAGCGGCGTGGTGCAGATCATCGCCGAGACGATCGAGGACATCTCGCCGCTGCTCGACACGCTGGCCGAGCCGCCGGAAGGGTGAGGGAAAGGCCGTTCGAACGGCCTTGGACGCGGGTTTCGAACCCCGGTGCACGCCGCTTCGAAGCGGCGTCGCCCGGCGCCGGAGACCCGAGGTCGGCTGCGGGGCGGCGGGGCCTGGACAACAGGGTCCGGAAAACAAGGACTGGAAAACAGGGTCTGGGCGCAGGCGGAAAAACCGGGTAATCTGAGCGGAACGGTCGCAAGAACCGACGCCTCAAAAAGGCAGAGAGCAGATGAACCAGAGACACGCGAAGACCCCCCGCATCGCCGGATGGGTGGCGCCCGGGTTGGCGCTGGTGGGCCTGTTGGCCGCCTGCACGCCGGCACCGGACCCGGAAACGGAACCGGCCACCCAGCTCGATCTCGGCGACGAGGTGATCATCACCGATTTCGCCCTCGCCCCGCCCGACGCCCGCCCCGATGCCTGTTACGGCAAGGACGTCACCCCCGGGGTGATCGAGCATGTGACCGAACGGGTGCTGGTCGCCGAGGCCGAAATCGGCCCCAACGGCAACATCCTCGCGCCGGCGCAATACGAGGAGCGGGCGACGCAGAAGCTCGTGACCGGGCGCGAGCCGATCTTTTTCGAGACCCCCTGCCCGCCCCGCTGGACCCCGGACTTCATCGCCAGCATCCAGCGCGCCCTGCAGACCCGCGGGCTCTACGACGGCGCGGTGTCGGGCACGCTCGATGCCGCCACCCGGGCCGCGATCCGGGAGTACCAGATCGCGCGCGGGCTGAATTCGGCGATCCTCTCGACCGAGAGCGCACGGGACCTGGGCCTGGTGGAAGTGGACCTGCCGGGCTGAGGGGCCGGGATCTGCGGTCCGGGGCCCGGCGCGTGCGGCGGCGCATGGGCGCGGTCGGCCGGCCCTAGAGGATCATCTGGACGCCCGGGGCCGAACGCCTGCGCCGGCCACGGTCAAAGACCGCGCCGGCGCCTGCGAAGGTTCCGTTCCTTCCCCAATCCCGGACCGAACGCGGCATGCCGCTCCGGCCTCGATGCGCAGGCCCCGATGCCCGCAAGCGGTGCGGCGAAGAACATCGGCAACCGCGGCGCCCTGTCGGAGCTGAGCCCGCCGGGCCGCGATTGCCGGGATGTTTCCTGCCTGTTGCCCCTGCTGAAAGGGACGGGTGTTTCAGAAGACCTTGCCGACCATGTCGGCGATCCAGAGCGTCAGCGGGTCGGCCCGCATCGCCCAGGCGCCCATCTGCTCGACGATCGTGCCGGCTTCGAGCTGCGCCACGCGGCTGACATAGGTCACCGCGCCGAGCTGCGCCAGCAGGATGCCCTTGAAGACGAGGAAGGCGAGCAGCGACAGGACGATGCCGCGGACCGGAAGGCCACGACGCCCACGGCTCTGTTCGGCCGGCGCCAGGATCCCGTTGCGTTCCACGAGGCGGACGAAACCGGACGACGTCCCGCGGTGACGGGATTCGATCTCGTGCAGGCGTTCGTTGAAACGGGCGTAGTTGGCATCCGACATGTCTAACTCCGTCTTCTCAGGCTCCGAAGCTCACCGTGAGCTCCCTTGCCGTTTCGTGTTGAAATTAATTTCACGCCACATTGTGGCGGGTCGTGGACGGAATTGTGGCAGCAAGGCGGCAAAGGGGGGCGTCCGTGGAAACAATACGTTTCCGTCACACCCCGTTTTCGAGGACCAGCGTGGTCCAATCGCCGAATTCGCGGCGCGAAATCGCCTTGAATCCTTGGCTCTGGTAGCAATCCACCACCGCGTCGGCCTGGGGATTGAGGATCCCGGACAGGATCGCGTGACCGCCCGGCGAAATGTGACGGGCCATGTCGGGGGCGAGCGCGATCAGCGGCCCCTTGAGGATATTGGCGAAGACCAGGTCGAAGGGCGCCGCGGCGGTGAAATCGGGATGGTCGAAGCCGGCCGCCTCGATCACGTGGACCTGCTCGGCGAGCCCGTTGGCGGCGACATTGGCCCGGGCGACGTCGACGGCGACCGCGTCGATGTCGGAGGCCAGCACCGGGTTCGGCCAGACCCGCGCCGCGGCCATGGCGAGCACGGCGGTGCCGCAGCCGATATCGGCGATGTTCTTCTTGACCCGCCCGCCGGTCACCATCGCGTCGAGCGCCGTCAGGCAGCCGAGGGTGGTGCCGTGGTGGCCGGTGCCGAAGGCCATCGCGGCCTCGATCCTGAGCGCGACCGCGCCGGGGGGCACCTTGTCGGCGTCATGGCCGCCGTAGACGAAGAAGCGGCCGGCCGCCACCGGGCTGAGCTCGCGCTTCACATGGGCGACCCAGTCGGTCTCGGGCAGTTCGGAGACGGTGAAATCCCGGGCCCCGTGCGCCTTGGCGAGCAGCGCCAGCCCGATCCCGTCGGGGGGCGCGGTGAAATAGCCGCCGACTTCCCACAGCCCAGAGCCGTCCTCGATCTCGAAGATACCGACCCCGGTCGGTTCCGGGTCGAGCGTCTCGAGCGCATCGCCGAGGGCCTGCGCGGCGGCCTCGCCCTCGAGGGTGGTGAGCGCGGTGAAAGTGGGCATGGGCGTCTCCTTTGGCCCTGCCCTATCCGCGGGGCCGGGGGCGGTCAAGGCGGCGACCTGCCCGGCGCGGCGGTCGGGTCGGGCGCGGGAGACGCCGCCGCGCGGCGGCGTGTTCCGCGGGCGCGCGCCCGCGGTCCCCCGGCTCAGGCCTCGGTGCCGATCGGGCAGCTCACGCCGGTGCCGCCGAGGCCGCAATAGCCGTTCGGGTTCTTCGACAGGTATTGCTGGTGATAATCCTCTGCCCAGTAGAAGGGCCCCGCCGCGGCGAGCTCGGAGGTGATGGCGCCGTAGCCCGCGGCCGTGAGGCGCGCGGCGAAAGCGTCGCGCGAAGCGAGCGCGGCGGCGCGCTGGGCCTCGGAGGTCCAGTAGATGCCCGAGCGGTATTGCGTGCCGCGGTCGTTGCCCTGGCGCATGCCCTGGGTCGGGTCGTGGCCTTCCCAGAACACCTTCAGCAGCGCGTCATAGGAGATCCGGGCCGGGTCGAAGGTGACGCGGACCGCCTCGGTATGCCCGGTGCGCCCGGTGCAGGTCTCTTCGTAGGTCGGGTTCGGGGTGAATCCGCCGATATAGCCCGCCATCGTCATGGTCACGCCGGGCAATTGCCAGAACAGCCGTTCGACGCCCCAGAAACAGCCCATGGCGAAGATCGCGACCTCCTGGCCCGGGGGCACCTCCAGCGTCAGCGGGGTGCCGAAGACGTGGTGAGTGCGGGCGGTGGGGATCGGCTGCGACCGGCCGGGCAAGGCCGCGTCGGCGCTCACCATCTCGATCTTGCGGGTCAGTCCGAACATGTGCGCCTCCTGTGCAGCCTGGCCCATAGATAGGCGCGCGCGAGCCCGGCGTCAGCCCAACATTGTCGTGAGCCGGGGGTGCGGCGGGGGTGGGACGCGGTCCGGACGGCGGCACCCTGCCGCGACCGGTCTCTCCGTGCTAGGATCGGGACCTGAGCAAAGGGAGGTGCGGATGTCGGAGGACAAGATCACGGTCGAGAACGTGAACACGCCCGGGAAGACGACCCGGGTGAACGCGGAAAAATACCACGCGATGCGGGCGGCGATGCTGGCGGTGCTGCCGGAGGTGGCGCCCGGGCTCACGGCGGCCGAGATCAAGGCGCAGGTGAAGCCGCACCTGCCGGAGGCGCTGTTTCCCGGCGGCGCGACTTCGGGCTGGTGGCTGAAATGCGTCCAGCTCGACCTCGAAGCCAAGGGGCTCGTGACCCGGCACGCGACGAAACCGTTGCGGTTCTCGCGCGCCTGACCCGGCCGCGGAAACGGGCCGGTGAAAGTGGCCGTGAAAGGGCCGGTGAACAGCGCCTCTGAAAGGGGCCGGTGAACCGAGGGCGTGACCGGTGCACGGACAGCAGGGCACGGAGCGGACACGGGGGCCAGGGCCGTGACGGAGGACGGGCGTCGATTGCTGCAGGCTGCGGGCGCGCGGCCGGGCGGCGCGCCCCGGGCGACGGAAGTGTCAGGATGTTCCGCTGCGCTGGTTGCGTGGGTCTGTGTCCCGGGGGCGGAAGAGCCCACCGGCACAGGAGCGACCCGGACCCGGTCGGGACCGTTCGACGGTGGAAGTCACCGCGATGGTACCGCTGTCTTGCCGCTGTCGAAATCGCGCGGCTGCTGAAATCACGGTCTCTGAAAACAGTGCGCCCGCATACGTGGAGGGAACACGGATGCGGGCACCCGGGGCTGACCCGGCTGGTCCACGGGGCGGCGGGGGGATCCGCCCGGTGGCGCGGTGTGATTGGGCGGCAATCCGCCCGGGCTTCAGTTCCTCCCAGGGACTGGCGGTGTCTACTGGCGACCGTGACCGCCGACCGTGATGGTCGGGCACAATCGTTGACGGGGGCCGTTCAGGCGGCGTCTCTCACGTCCCAGTACCGCAGCACCTCGACCGGGAAATTCCAGGCGGTGCCATCGAGCTCCGAATCGAGCCGGATTTCGGCGGCGTCGAAATCCTGGACCACGAAGCGGAGGCGGAGACGGTCGAACTCGATCACGGCGTCGATGCCGTAGCCGAGATCGCCGCCGGAGAGAACCTGGTCGATCCGGGCCATCGCGATGTCGCGAAACCGTTCGACGCGGGGATCGTGGGGATCGTTCGGGCTGCGGCCCGGGATCGCGTCAAGATCGTAACAGATCTCGATAATCCTGTGTTCCATTTCAATCTCCTCCTGACTCTGAAATGCGGGGCCGTGGGGGGCCGTTTTTCTACAACACCACTGAATTTCGACTTTTCCCTGTCCTAAACCTGTCCGAAGCAAGGATTGTTCGTGCCGGGTCAACAAACAGCTTAACGGGCCTTCAGTGGCGATGCGCCGGTGCGAACCGTGCCCAACCCTTAACGTCGTTTCGGCGGGAACCGGCCGAGCCGGGCGGGAAACCGCCGGTGCGCCGGGGGAGCTGGGGCTGCGTGCGGCGCGAGGCTGCGCCGGTGCGGGGCCTTCCCCGGCTGTTCGGGACGTTCAGGACGTTGAGGGCCTTGGGAACGTTCGGGCGATCGGTACGATACCGCCGGCAATCGAAGGCGCGCTGCCTCAGATGACCGCTTCTTTGTCCCAGTATCGCAGCATCTCGACCGGCGGGACAAGAGCGTGGTGTTCGCTCACCGTTCCTACGCGGGCTTCCGCCGCCTCGAAATCCTGGACCGCGAAGCGCAACCGCAGCCGGTCCTCTTCCAGATCGGCGCCGAGACCGTGGCCGAGACCATCGTCGAGGAGGTTTTCGTCGATCCGTTTGAGCACGGCGTCGCGGAAGCGAAACACCCGCGGATCGACCGGGTTGTGCGGGTTGCGCCCCGGGATCGCGGCGATGTCGTAGCAGAGTTCGAGGACACGGGTGTCCATGGGCAAACCTCCTCCAGGTCTTGTTCCCGGTGGGGTCCGGCGCGGCCCCCCGGGCAGCGGCGAGTCGCTGTCTGACGCTGTTGTGACGGCAAAGTCTTACCGAACGGTTACCCGGGCCGCGGCAATCGGCGGTCCCCGGTCTCGCCGCGGTCAGTAAAAGCTCTGCGGGTCGATATCGACGCTGAGCCTTGTGTCGCCCCTGGGCGTGAACTGCCCGACCCAGGCGCGCAGCGCCGGTTGCAGGGGCGTGCCCTTGTCGGCCTTGACCAGCAGCCGCACCCGGTGGCGGCCGCGGATCCGGGCGATGGGTGCGGGCGCGGGGCCGAACAGCTGGGCGCCGACGTCGCGCAGCGGCTTGTCGGCGCGGGCGAGCGCATTGGCGAGGTCGAAGGCCGCCTCGGCCGAGCCTGCGGAGACGACGATCCCCGCGAGCCGGCCGAAGGGCGGCACGCCGGCGGCGCGGCGCTCGTCGGCCTCGGCGCGCCAGAACCCCTCCTCGTCGCCCGAAAGGATCGACCGGATCACCGGGTGTTCGGGCTGGAAGGTCTGCAGCAGCGCGAGGCCCGGCTTGTCGGCGCGGCCGGCGCGGCCCGCCACCTGGCGGATGAGCTGGAAGGTTTTTTCCGCCGCGCGCAGGTCGGAGCCCTGGAGGCCGAGGTCGGCGTCAATGACGCCCACGAGGGTGAGCAGCGGAAAGTTGTGCCCCTTGGCCACCATCTGGGTGCCGATGATGATGTCGGCCCCGCCCTGCGCGATCAGGCCGATCTGGTCCTTGAGCGCGCGGGCCGAGCCGAACAGGTCCGACGACAGCACCGCGATCCGGGCCTCGGGGAAGCGCTCCTTCACCTCCTCCGCCAGCCGTTCGACCCCGGGGCCGACGGGGGCGAGCTTGCCCTCGGCGTCACAGGACGGGCAGGCCTCGGGCATCGGCTTGGTCTCGCCGCATTGGTGGCAGACGAGGCGCTTGAGGAAGCGGTGCTCGACCATGCGCGCATCGCAATGGTCGCAGCCGATCTGGTGGCCGCAGGCGCGGCAGATGGTGACGGGCGCATAGCCGCGGCGGTTGAGGAACAGGAGGGATTGCTCGCCCTTCGCCATGCGGTCGCGGACATGGGCTTCGAGGGTGGGCGAGATCCAGCGGTTGGCGGGCAGGTCCTCGTCGCGCATGTCGATCGCGCGCAGCTCCGGCAGGACCGCGGGGCCGAAGCGGGCGGCGAGGTCGACGCGCTCGTACTTGCCGGCCTCGGCATTGGCCCAGGTTTCGAGCGAGGGCGTGGCGGAGGCGAGGATGACGCGGGCCGAACAGAGCGAGGCGCGCAACACGGCCATGTCGCGGGCCGAGTAGAGCACGCCGTCTTCCTGCTTGTAGGAAGAGTCGTGTTCCTCGTCGACCACCACCAGGCCGAGGTCGCGGAAGGGCAGGAAGAGCGCGGAGCGGGCGCCCACGACGAGCGGCGCGGCCCCCTCGCCCGCCATCCGCCAGAGCCGGCGGCGCTCGGTCATGGTGACGCCCGAATGCCATTCGGCGGGGCGGGCGCCGAAACGGGCCTCGACCCGGGTGAGAAACTCGGCGGTGAGCGCGATCTCGGGGAGCAGCACCAGCGCCTGGCGGCCGCGGCGCAGGGTCTCGGCGACGGCCTCCATGTAGACCTCGGTCTTGCCCGAGCCGGTCACCCCGCGCAGGAGCGTGGTGCCGTATTGGCCGGAGCGGACGCCTTCGACCAGGCGGGCGGCGGCCTCGGCCTGGGGCCCGGTGAGCGGTTTGCCGGGGCTGTCGGCGTCGAGGGCGGGATAGGGCAGATCGCGTGGGGATTCCTCTTCGCGCACGGCGCCCTGTTTCACCAGCCCCTTCACCACCGAGGAGGTGACGCCGGCCTGTTCGGCCAGTTCGCCGAGGGTGAAGGCGAGACCGCCGAAATCTTCCAGCACCGCCAGCACCTTTTCGCGGGCATCGGTCATCCGGTCGGGCACGGCGTCGCCCAGCCGGTAGACCTTGCGCATCGAGGGCGGGTCGGTGAGGCCCGGCGCGCGGGTGGCGAGGCGGAGCATCTGCGGCAGGGGCGTGAGCGTGTAGTCTCCGACGCGGGCGAGAAACTCCGCCATCTCCATGCGCATCGGCGCGACGTCGAGCACCTTGGACACCCCGCGCAGCTTCGACGCGTCGAAGCCGGTCTCGCCCGGGCCCCAGACGGTGCCGAGCACCTTGCGGGGCCCGAGCGGCACCTCGACGAAGGCGCCCTGCCAGCAGCCGCCCTCCGGCGCGCGGTAGGTCAGCAGGCGGTCGAGCGGCTGGGTGGTGAGCACGGCGACCCGCGCCCCGGTCTCGAAGAAGACAGGATCACCCATGTTTATCACCGGATTTTGCCTTTCTGCCGCCCCGCGAAGGCGTTAAGACACGGGCGACAAATGACCGCAGCCAACAGACAGGACCCGAGATGAAATTCTTTGCCGATACCGCAGACGTCGCCGAGATCCGTGAACTCAACGAGCTGGGGCTGCTCGACGGGGTGACGACCAACCCCTCGCTGGTCAAGAAATCCGGCCGCGACATCATCGAGGTCATCAAGGAAATCTGCTCCATTACCGACGGCCCGGTTTCGGGCGAAGTGCTGGCGACCGAAGCGGGGGCGATGATCGCCGAGGGCCGCAAGCTCGCCGAGATCGCGCCCAACATCGCCGTCAAGGTGCCGCTCACCCTCGACGGGCTCAAGGCCTGCAAGGTTCTGTCGGGCGAGGGCAAGATGGTCAACGTCACGCTGTGTTTCTCCGCCAACCAGGCGCTGCTCGCCGCCAAGGCCGGCGCCACCTTCATCTCGCCCTTCGTGGGCCGGCTCGACGACATCAACACCGACGGTATGGAACTGATCGAAGAGATCCGCCAGATCTACGACAATTACGATTTCGCGACCGAGATTCTGGTCGCCTCGGTGCGCACCGTCAACCACGTGAAAGCCGCCGCGCTGATCGGTGCCGACGTGATGACGGCACCGGCCTCGGTGATCAAGGCGATGGCCAGCCACCCGCTGACCGACAAGGGTCTCGCGGCCTTCCTCAAGGATGCCGAGGCCGCCGGGCTGAAGATCGTCTGAGGTTTCCGACCCCTGGACATCGGGCTGACGGGCGTCCTGTGCGGGCGCCCGTTCTGTTTTGCCCGGGTGCCTTTGCCGGGGCCTGTGTGGCGCCTGCGAGTCACTTTGCCGCGCCGCCGCTGCGGGTGCGAAAAAGTTGGAGAATTCCAACCTCGCCTTTGCTAGTGTCGCGACAAATCAGAAAAACACCCAAAAAACCACCCGAGGCAGACATGACGAGCACCGCACCGATCACCGAAAAATGCGCGAACAGATCATCTCGCAACCCGAGGTCATCCTCGACGACCACGAGATGATGCGCGCCCTCATCGCCGCCAACGAGCGCACCATGGGGGCGAATATCGTGGATTTGCGCGGGATCGCCATGGAGCGGCTGGAAAGCCGGCTCGACCGGCTCGAAGAGACCCACCGCAGCGTGATCGCCGCGGCCTACGAGAACCTCGCAGGCATGAACCTGATCCACCGCGCGGTGCTGCGGATGCTGGACCCGGCCGACTTCGAGAGCTTCATGAAGGATCTCGGCGGCGAAGTCGCGGAGCTGTTGCAGGTCGATTGCGTGCGGCTGGTGCTGGAGAGCGAGCTGGACGAAGGCGCGAAGATGGCCAAGCGTCTCGGCGACGTACTCGTGGTCGGCGACCCGGGTTTCACCGCGCGCTACATCGGCAACGGCCGCGAAGTGGCGCCGCGCCCGGTCACCCTGCGCCAGGTGCATGAGCAGGACCGCAAGGTCTATGGCGAGACCGGGTTCTGGATCCGCTCGGAAGCCTGCCTGCGGCTCGACCTCGGCAAGGGCCGGCTGCCCGGCATGCTCGTGCTCGGCGCCGAGGACCCGCACCAGTTCAAGCCGGGCCAGGGCACGGACCTGTTGGCCTTCTTCGGCGGCGTGTTCGAACGGGCCATGCGGCGCTGGTTGGCGTGATATCGGAAAAATGGTATTTCTGGCGGGGAGACGTCAGAAATACCGATAAAAATGTTGAAAAAAGACAATCTTGATTTGTCTCCGGGCGCGCGTGACGCGCTCCAGGGCTGGCTCGACCACCTGCGGGCGCTCGACGGGGCGGCGGCGGCGACGGTTGCGGCCTATGGTGCCGACGTGACCGGCTTTCTCGCCTTTCTCTCGGCCCATCTCGGCGGGCCGCAGGGGCGCGCGGCGCTGGCCCGGGTCGGGCTCGGCGAGATGCGGGCCTGGATGGCGCATGAGCGCGGGCGGGGCACCGGGGCGCGCTCGCTCGCCCGCAGCCTGTCGGCGGTCAAGAGCTTCTACCGCTGGCTCGCCGACCGCGACGGGTTCGACCCGACCCAGGTGCTTTCGACCCGCAGCCCGCGCTACCGGCGCAAGCTCCCCCGCCCGCTCGCCCCCGAGGCCGCCAGCGAGGTGATCGCGGTGACCGAAGCGCAGGCCCCCGACGGCTGGGTCGGCGCGCGCGACGCCGCGGTGGTGACCCTGCTCTACGGCTGCGGGCTGCGGATCTCGGAGGCGCTCGGGCTGACCGGTGCCGATGCGCCGCTGAAGGACGTGATCCGGATCACCGGCAAGGGCGGCAAGGAGCGGCTGGTGCCGGTGTTGCCGGCGGCGCGGGCGGCGGTCGACACCTATCTCGCGCTCTCGCCCTGGCCCGCCGAAAAGGACGCGCCGCTGTTTCGCGGCGTGCGCGGCGGGGCGCTGAACCCGCGGCTGGTGCAGAAGGCGATGGAGCGCGCCCGGATGCAGCTCGGCCTGCCCGCAAGTGCCACGCCGCACGCGCTGCGCCACAGCTTCGCGACCCATCTGCTCAACGCCGGTGGCGATCTGAGGGCGATCCAGGAGCTGCTCGGCCATGCCTCGCTGTCGACGACCCAGGCCTATACCGCGGTCGACATGGGACGGCTCCTCGAGGTCTACGAGGCGAGCCACCCCCGCGCCACCGGCCCCTGAAGCACAGGCGGCACAGCACGTCACCGGCGCCGCGCCAAAGTCGTTGATCCGGCAGGGTTTATCGTCCATGAAAGCGGGCATGACCCGACGGTCCAAGGCCTATCTCGTCCATCTTTTCACCGCCATCGGCGCCGTCTGCGCCATGCTCGCCATGCTCGCGGCGGTGGAGGAGAAATGGGGGCTGATGTTCCCTGTGGCTGGTGGTGGCCTTCATCGTCGATGGCATCGACGGCCCGCTGGCGCGGCGCTACGATGTGAAGAGCAACGCGCCGCAGATCGACAGGGTGTTGCTCGACCTGATCATCGACTACCTGACCTATGTCTTCATCCCGGCTTACGCGCTGTTCAAGTCCGGCATCCTGCCGGGCTGGACCGGCTGGGTGGCGATCATCGTCATCACCTATGCGAGCGCCGTCTACTTTGCCGATACCCGCATGAAAACGAAGGACAATTCCTTCGCCGGTTTCCCCGGCTGCTGGAACATGGTGGTGATCGTCCTGTTCGCGACCGACCCCAATTTCTGGGTCACGCTCGGGCTCGTCGTGGCGCTGGCGGTGGCGATGTTCACGCCGCTCAAGTTCATCCACCCGGTGCGGACAGACCGCTGGCGGGCGGTGTCGCTGCCCGTCGCGATCGCCTGGACGGGCTTTGCCGCCTGGGCGGCCTGGGTGGATTTCCACCCGGAAAGCTGGGCGCATTGGGGGATCGTCGCGACCTCGCTCTACCTGGTGTTCGCAGGCATCCTGCAGCAGCTCTTCCCCGCGGCGCAGGAGCGCGCCGCCACTGAGCCCGGCTCAGATCAGGAGGCCGCCCGCGCCTTCCAGCCGCAGGAGCGCGACCTTGGTCTCGATCCCGCCGGCGCCGGAATAGCCGCCGAGACCGGTCGCGCCGAGCACCCGGTGGCAGGGGATCAGGATCGGGATCGGGTTGGCGCCGCAGGCGTTGCCCACGGCCTGGGCAGAGGCTCCGAGGTCGGCTGCGATCTCGCCGTAGGTGCGGGTCTCGCCGAAGGGGATCGCCAGCATCGCATCGCAGACGGCGCGTTGGAAGGCGGAGCCCTCGGGGGCGAGCGGCAGGTCGAAAGCGGTGCGCTTTCCGGCGAAGTACTCCGCGAGCTGGCGGCGGGCTTCGGCGAGCAGCGGGGTTTCGTCGTCCGGCGTCGCCCGCCCCAGCCGAGCGCGGTGATGGCACCGTCGATTTCGGTGACAATGAGGGGGCCGACGGGGCTGGCGAAGGCGATCCGGGTCATCGCGGCTCCTGACAATTCTCGCAAAACTCGCATGAGACCCGCGGTATTTCGATGGATTTCGGAAAGCTCCCGGAAACTTCCCGGGCGCAATCTGGGACCGCCCGAAGGGCCAAGCAGAAGGATATCGCCATGGACGTGACCCTCGTCAGCGCTGCAAGCAGCCTCTATGCCTATACCGCGCCCCAGAGCGCAGCACAGGATGCGGCGGCCGTTTCCACGTCAACCGGCCAGAGTGCGGAGGCGGTGACCTCCGCGGGAGGTGCGCCGCCCGCCGGTGGACCGCCGCCCGGCGGCCCGCCGCCCAGTGGACCGCCCGGTGGACCGCCCGGTGGCCCGCCGCCCGAGGACGGATCCGGGGAGGCCGGGTCCGACGCCGCGGCCGAAAGCGTGGTCAACAGCCTGTTGCAGGACTTCCTCGACGGGCTCGCCGAAGAGGAGGACAGCGATGAGACCACCTCCGTGACCGCGCTCGACCTGCTCGCGACCGAGGCGGCGCAGGAGGCCTATTCGACCGTGCAATCGCTGTTCGGCGGCTGAGCCGGACGGCCGAACCGCAGGCCGTGAGACGCCCCCGGGCCCGCCTGTCCGGGGGCTGTCCGGGGGCTGTCCGTGGGGCTGTCCGGGGGGTTGTCCGGGGGCCTGGGCTCACCCCAGCGCGGCGTCGCAGCGCGCGCAGGTGCCGGCGTGGCTGTGGGTGCCGACGTCGGGCAGGATCTTCCAGCAGCGCGGGCATTTCTCGCCTTCGGCCTTTTCGAAGACCACCCCGACGCCCTCGGTCTCCGGCAGGCGGAAGGCTTCGTTCGGCATCGGGTCGGAGGTGATCTGGACCTCGGAGGTGATGCAGATGTCGGCGAAATCGACCGAGCGCAGGGCCTCGGCCACCGCGTGGTCGCGCACGTGCACGACCGGCGCGGCTTCGAGCGAGGCGCCGATCACCTTGTCGCGGCGCTGGATTTCGAGCGCCGCGGTCACCACCCGGCGGACGGTGCGGATGCCGGCCCATTTCGCCGCCAGCGCCTCGTCGCGCCAGGCGACCGGGGTGCCCGGGAAGTCGACGAGGTGCACCGAGGAGACCTCGCCCGGGAAGCGCTCCAGCCAGACTTCCTCCATGGTGAACACCAGGATCGGTGCGAGCCAGGTGGTGAGCCGGTGGAACAGGATGTCGAGCACGGTCTGGGCCGAGCGCCGGGTCAGGCTGGCGTCGGCGTCGCAATAGAGCGCGTCCTTGCGGATGTCGAAGTAGAAGGACGAAAGCTCCACCGTGGCGAAGTTGAACAGCGCCTGGAGCGTGCCCTGGAAATCGAACTTGCCGTAGCCGGCGCGCACCTGTTCGTCGAGTTCGGCAAGCCGGTGCAGCACCCAGCGTTCAAGCTCGGGCATGTCCTTCGGCTCGACCGCGTTCGCCGGATCGTAGCCCGCGAGGTTGCCGAGCAGGAAGCGCATGGCGTTGCGCAGCCGCCGGTAGCTGTCGGCCACGCCCTTGAGGATCTCGGGGCCGATGCGCTGATCGTTGACGAAATCGGTCTGGGCCACCCAGAGCCGCAGGATGTCGGCGCCGTATTGCTCGGTGACCTCGTCGGGCACGATGGTGTTGCCGATCGACTTGGACATCTTCATGCCCTTCTCGTCGAGCGTCATCCCGTGGGTGACCACGTTGCGGTAGGGCGCGCGGCCACGGGTGCCGCAGGCCTGGAGCATCGAGGAATGGAACCAGCCGCGGTGCTGGTCGGTGCCTTCCAGGTAGACGTCGGCCACCCCGTCGGGCGCGCCGTCGGCGCGGTCACGCAGCACGAAGGCGTGGGTGGAGCCTGAATCGAACCAGACGTCGAGCACGTCGAAGACCTGCTCGTAATCGTCCAGGTTGAAGTCGTTGCCGAGCACCCGGGCCTTGAAGCCGTCCTGGTACCAGACGTCCGCTCCGTGCGCTTCGAACTCGGCCACGATCCGGGCGTTGACCGCCTCGGACCGGAGCAGGAAGTCGTCGTCGGTCGGCAGCGCGCCGACCTTGGTGAAGCAGGTCAGCGGCACGCCCCAGGCGCGCTGGCGCGAGAGCACCCAGTCGGGCCGCGCCTCGATCATCGAATGGAGCCGGTTGCGGCCCTTTTCGGGGGTGAACTTCACCAGCTGGTCGATCGAGGTGAGCGCGCGGGCGCGGATGGTGGTGCCGTAGGCGTCCATGCCGTCGCCGAGCGGTTTGTCGATGGCCGCGAACCACTGGGGCGTGTTGCGGTAGATGAGCGGCGCCTTGGAGCGCCAGGAATGCGGGTAGCTGTGCGTCAGCTTGCCCTTGGCGAGCAGCGCGCCTTGCCCGGCCAGTGCCTTGATATTGCTCACGTTCGCCGGGCCGTCCTTGCCGTCGGGCTCGATGATCGCCTCGCCGCCGAACACCGGCAGGTCGGCGCGGTAGGTGCCGTCGGGCTCGACGTTGTAGGTCATCGGCAGGCCGTATTTGAGCCCGACCTGGTAGTCGTCCTCGCCGTGGCTGGGCGCGGTGTGCACGAAGCCGGTGCCCGCGTCGTCGGTGACGTGGTCGCCCGGCAGGAGGGGGACGTCGTAGTCCCATTCGCCGTTGCCGTCTGCGATGCCACGGTAGGGGTGGGCGCAGGTGAGCGCTGCGAGGGCTTGCGGCGGTACATCCTCGATGAACGTGTAGTCGGTGACCCGGGCCGCGTTCATCACGCTTTCGGCAAGGTTCCGGGCCATGACCAGATATTCGCCAGGGACGGCCGCCGAGTTCTCGGCCACGTCGCCAACCTTGTAGATGCCATAGGCGATCGCCTCGTTGAAGGAGACGGCACGGTTCTGCGGGATCGTCCAGGGTGTCGTCGTCCAGATCACGACCGAGGATTTCGCCAGCAGATCGGCGGTTTCGTCCCAATCGGACTGCAGCGTTTCGGAGATGTCCTCGAGGCCATCGCCGAGGTCGATCTCAAGAGGCCCGTCCACCTGATGCGCCGTGGCCTTGACCACCGGGAAGCGCACCCAGATCGTGTGCGACTTGTGGTCGTGGTACTCGACCTCGGCCTCGGCCAGCGCGGTCTTTTCGACCGGCGACCACATCACCGGCTTCGAGCCCTGGTAGAGCGTGCCGTTCATCAGGAACTTCATGAAATCCTCGGCGATCACCGCCTCGGCGTGGAAGTCCATGGTGAGGTAGGGGTCGGCCCAGTTGCCGGTGATGCCGAGGCGCTTGAACTCGTCGCGCTGGATGTCGACCCAGCCTTCGGCGAACTTGCGGCATTCCTGGCGGAAGGCGACGACGTCGACCGCGTCCTTGTCGAGACCCTTGGCGCGGTACTGCTCCTCGATCTTCCATTCGATCGGCAGCCCGTGGCAATCCCAGCCCGGCACGTAGCGCGCATCGTGGCCCATCATCTGGTGCGAGCGGACGATCATGTCCTTGAGGATCTTGTTGAGCGCGTGGCCGATGTGCAGATGCCCGTTGGCATAGGGCGGGCCGTCGTGGAGGATGAAGGGGGTGCGGTTTTCCTTCTCGCGCAGACGGTCGTAGACGCCGATCTTTTCCCAGCGCTCGAGCCAGGCGGGCTCGCGGGCGGGAAGCCCGGCGCGCATCGGGAAGTCGGTTTCGGGCAGGTGCAGCGTGTCTTTGTAGTCGGGTGCGGTGGCTTCAGGCGTGTCGGCGCACATCTCGGGCGTCCTCTGGATAGCGGTCGTTCGGGTAATAGGAGAAGGGCGGCGCGGGGTCCATACGCCTTTGCCCGGCGGCTCGTGTCAGAGCGCCGGGACGGTAATTCGAATGATCGCACGCAGATACGTCATGGCGCGGGGTATAGCCCCCTGCCCGGCCCGGGTAAAGAGCGTCAGGCGTTGTCGAAGAGCCCGGTCAGCGCCCGCCGGACGATGCCGGTGACCGAAGGGCGGCGGCCGCGGGAGAAGGGCAGCGGGCGGCAGACCTCGATCGCGGCGACGCCGACCCGGGCGGTGAGGGCGCCGTTGACGATGCCTTCGCCGAAGCGGCGGCTGAGTTTCGACAGCAGATGCCCGCCAGCGAGGGAGCCGACGAGGTCGTCGCCAACCGCGACGGCGCCGGTCGCGACGAGGTGGGTCATCACCGCGCGGGTCAGCCTGAGCGAGCCCAGCGCGCCCGCCCGGCCGCCGTAGATCTCGGCGATCCGGCGGATCATGCGGATATTGGCGGTGAGCGCGGTGGCGACGTCGGCCAGCGCCAGCGGCACGATGGCGGTGACGGTGGCGACCTGGCGGGCGGCGGCCTCGATCTCGCGGCGGGCGACCTCGTCGAGCGGGACGACGAGTTCGGCCTCGGCCAGACCCAGCAGCGCGTGGGCGTCGAACTGCTCGGCCTCGCGTTCGGCGAGCCGGTCGAGGCCCCAGCGCATCTCGTCGCGGTCCCGGTAGAGGCGCTTGAGCTTGGTCACCACCTCGCGGGCGGCGGGCAGGTCGTCGCGGGCGGCGGCTTCCTCGGAAGCGGCGTGCAGCGTGTCGACCCGTCTGAGCCGGGCAAAGGCCGCAAGCTCGCGCAGCGCGATCACCAGCAGGACCGCGACGAAGGCGACGATCAGCGCGGTCGCGATCAGGCCCAGCAGCGGTTGGCTGGCGAGGAGGCCGGTGACGAACTGCCAGGCCGCGACCGAGGTGAGGAAACTCACGAGCGCGCCCGCGAGGCCCCAGAACCAGCGCGCGAGGCGCGAGGGCTTGCGCGCCGCCAGCGTGGCGGCGAGCTGCATCGCGCGGGGTTCCGGCAGCACCGGGTCGGGATCGGGGACCGGCGGGGCGGTGGCCGGGGTCTCGGTGCCGGGCGCGTCGATCTCGATCAGGACGGGGCCGTCGCGGCGCTCGTTGTCGGTCATCTGTGGCGCTCCCAGGCGTAGCGGATATCGGGCAGTTTCTCGTCGTTGCCGGCGCCGCCGGTGCGGCGCAGTTCGCGAAACCCGGCGCGCTCGTAGAAGGCGCGGGCCGGGTGGTTGAACTGGAAGGTCCAGAGCTTGAGCCGCGGGCTCTGACGCTTGGCCCGGTCGAGGAGCGCCTGGCCGACCCCCTGCCCGCGCGCGGACCGGGCGACGTAGAGCGCCGCAACCTC
>JAWKXC010000015.1:0-112906 GCA_041397205.1 Paracoccaceae bacterium | reverse complement strand
CTCGCGGGAAAGCGCGTCACGCCGCACACTCTTCGGCACAGCACTGCGATGGAACTTTTGCATAGTGGTGTCGATCAGACGGTCATCGCGCTTTGGCTCGGCCATGAATCCGTGGAAACGACCCAGATCTACATCCATGCCGATATGCGTCTGAAAGAAAATGCTCTGCGGCAGGTAACAGCGCCAGGCGTCAGATCAGACAGATACCGACCGGACGATCAGTTGCTCGCCTTCCTCGAGTCGCTCTGATTATGCCGAATAACCGCATGGCCATGATCAACACGGGCAAGCTCAGAACGTGGCCATGCGGCATAATCCTGACCCCGGCATAATACGCCAACACCTGCTCGAAGCCGCGTGTGGACGGGTTCGGCGGTGGAGCGCACGTCCTCGATCTCGCCGCCGGCGAGACGGTGGACTGGATCTACACGGACGGCTGGCTTTCCACCGTGCTGGGGGGAGGCGATCCCTATGAGTGAGGTCATCGAGATCACTGTCTATCGCCTCGACGAGCTTTCCGATGCAGCTAGGGACAAAGCCCGCGTCTGGTATTGTGAGGGTGGCTTCGGCGATGACTGGTACGATGCCGTCTATGAGGATTTCCAGCGCGTCGCCGAAATCCTCGGGCTGAACCTCAAGACCCGAACCGTCCGGTTGATGGGCGGCGGCACACGGCAAGACCCCTGCATCTGGTTCCGGGGCTTCTGGAGCGAGGGCGATGGTGCCTGCTTCGAAACTTTCTATGCCTACCGCAAGGGCGCGCTGCGCCTGATCCGGGAATATGCGCCTAAGGACATCGAACTGCACTGCATCGCCGATGCCCTGCAGGCGATCCAGCGGCGCAATTTCTGCCAGCTTCGCGCCGAGGCCACCCATCGCGGCCATTATTGTCACGAATATTGCATGGGGATCTCGGTCGAGCGTGACAGCCCGAGCTGGCAGGACATGACCGCCGATGCCGAGGAGGGCGTGATCGAGGCGTTGCGCGATCTCGCCCGCTGGCTCTACCGCCAGCTCGAGCGCGAATATGATTATCTGTCCTCGGATGAAGTCGTCGATGAGGCCATCATCGCCAACGGTTACACCTTCACCGAAGCCGGCCAACGGTTTGGGTGAGGAGCTTCGGCCTCAGAACTCCTCCCGCAACTCCGCGTAGATGGCTTCGATCCGGTCGGCCTCCGCGTCGGTCAGAGCGGCGAACTCTTTCGCTCTGGCGCGTCCGGAGAGTTTGCCACCGTTCTGGTGCAGGAAGCGAAACAGCAGGTCGAGCACGCGGTCCGGCATGTCGATCAGGCCCGAGACGCGGGACTTGAACCCGTCATAGGCACGCAGGAACCGGGTCTCTGCTGGCAGGTCATGGTCGATTGTCTGGGCCACGCAGGCGAAGAGGAATTCGGCATGGGGCGTGGCATCGAAGAAGCGATAGAAATCGCCGGTGTCGTTCAGCACCTCGACGTTCCCGCGATCGGTTGGGCGCCAGCTGACATGGGGCAGCAGTCGACGCGAATAGCTCTCGAGGACCTGCCGGTAAGCCTCGATCCGTTCGAGGATCACCGCCGACACCGGAAAGACCAGCCCGGGCGGATTGAAGCCGCGTGCAGCAAGCACGTGGTGGATCAGGTAGCGATGAAGGCGCCCGTTGCCGTCCTCGAACGGGTGGATATAGACGAAGCCGAAGGCGAGACCGGCAGCCGCCAGAACAGGGTCGAGCCTCAGGGCGATATCGCGGTCGAACGCTTCGAGCCCGGCGATCAGCGCAGGCAGGTCTTCATGCCGGGCGCTGACGTGATCGGGCAGGGGGGCGCCGCTCGCGCGGTCGTGCTCTCCAATGAAGCCACCCTCCTGCCGCAGGCCCAGATGGACGAAGCGGGCATCGCCGATGACGATGCGTTGGAGGCGTTCCAGCTCTGCCTGGTCGATCGGATGCCGCCCGGCTTCACCGATGATCTGGCCCCACCGCCGGATACGATCCTGGGGCGGGTTCTCGCCTTCGATCTGGAAACTCGACCGTGAATCCTTGAGCAGCAGGAAGGCCGCAGTGCGCGCCAGCAGATCGGCGGGCACCTCGGCCAGCACCGCACGGGCCTCGGCTGCCAGGTCGCGGGCGATGAAGGCCTCGATTGCAGCTGTGCGGAAGATCATCGGGCAGAATTCCGGGGTGCCGGGCAGGTTGTTGCGGACCCGGTGGCGCGGCGAGGGGGCGCCCTCTGCGTCCCATTGGAGCCTGGCATCGACCACGGGCGCGTAATTGCCGCGCGTGGCGTCGGGCAGATCCAATGCTTCGCCGAGGAGCCATTCGTAGAGGAACCAGATCCTGCGCGCGTAGCTGCCCGTCGGGGCAGCCTCGACAATGGCCTGGATCGGCTCTGGGCCGGTTGCCTTGAACAGCCGCTTGAGAACTGCCAGATCCAGCCCCTCGTAGCGTAGCGCGAAGGTCAGATGACCGATGAGGCTCGCCTCGGGTTCATGGCGGGGCGTGTAGAGGCGCCAGCCGTCGGCCTCGTAGACCTTGTGACGTGGGCCGATGGCGGAAAGTGTTCGGGGCAGGGGCGTTGCGAGCGCATAGGCATCGATCAGCGCAGCATAGCCCGCAGGTGTGGCCTCCTCGGGGAGCCAGCGCTCGTGAAAAACGGTTACGGCACCTGAAAACGGATTCCTTTGCGCTTGCTCCATGAAATTCAGTTCTTGGTCCCGATGATTGATCTTAAGTCGGTGTATCTCATGAATATCGATTACAATCAATGAGGCCTTGCGAAAGTTGATAGGGGAGCGCTGTCGCCCTCGGGTCTGCGAGGTGATGGGGCATGAGGTGCCGAGTCAGAGAGGGGCCGGGATGGGTTGAGTCCGGGTGGTCGAGAGAGAGCGCCGTCCGGGCTTGTCCCTCCAGCTCTCCGAGGATCTCCGACATGAACATCTCGTCTCCCGTGATCGATCCGGTCACGCCGCTCGGCGCCGCACCCGCGATCCTGGCCGCCGCCAATCTCCTCCTTCCCAATCTCGAACGCGGCCAGCGCGTCGATACCGCGGCCCTGCGAAGCGTCATGGAGACCGCTTTCGGCGCGTCCGATGCCAACGGCGCCTGGGACTGGAAGCTCGCCTATGAGGCCTGCGAGGTCGCCACGGTGCTGTTCCTGCGCAAATACGGAAAGGCGCTGTTCCGCAAAGCCGCCTTTCCGGCGTCCCGGCTCGGTCCTCTGGCGAAGATCGCGGGGTTACTACCGACGCAGACCCGCCGCTCCGAAGAAAGTCAGAGCTTCCAGCAGGTCAGCACGCCTCTGCCGGCTCAGCCTTGCCGCGTTGGCGGCGGCCGCGATCACGCCTGATGACGTGGTGCTGGAGCCCTCGGCCGGCACCGGCCTGATGGCGATCCTGGCACAGGCTGCCGGCGGCTCGCTGATCCTCAACGAGCTTGCCGAGACCCGCGCAGATCTTCTCTCGTCCTACTTTCCGGCCTTTCCCGTCACCCGGTTCGACGCCACAGATCGACGACTATCTGACCACGGACGCCATGCCGTCCGTAGTTCCTGATGAACCCACCTTTCTCGGTCATGGCCAATGTCGAGGGACGGATGGCGGATGCTGCATATCGTCATGTCGTCTCCGGCGCTGGCCGTCTCACCCCCGGTGGACGGCTGGTCACGATCACCGGCGCGAATTTCGGACCGGAAGCCAAGGCTTGGCGCGACGCCTTCATACGCCTGCAGGACCGCGGCCGCGTGGTCTTCACCGCGGCCATCGACGGAGCGGTCTTCGCCAGGCATGGCACCAGCATCGACACGCGGCTGACGGTCATCGACAAACTGCCCGCCGACGATCCGTCAGTCTTCCCGGCCTCGGCAGGAACCGCACCAGACGTACGCTGCTCGGCTGGATCGAAAGCCAGCTTCCGCTGCGCTTGTCGGTGTCGCTGCCGAAGGTCGCTCTCCATGCCGACGGCTGCCCCGAACCGTGCGCGGTTATCTCGCTCGCGCCACAGCGTCCCGACCCGCCGCCGCACCAGCGTCCGATCCCGAGGGGGGTGGAGCTCGAGTATGAAACCGTGGACTGAGCGCCGCCCGAGGCGCACGCTTGTCGGACGCGATCTATGAGGAATATGCGCTGCAATCGCTGCATCCCGGCGCGCCGAGCCGCACCCGACTAAGCTGGTGCAATCCGCTGCCATAGCCTCGGTCGCGCCGCCAAAGCCGTCCTACCGGCCAATGTTGCCCGTCGACATCCGTACCCGGCTCTCCGACGCGCAGTTGGAGACGGTGATCTACGCCGGGGGAAGCCCATGTCGATCACCTCGCGGGTGCCTGGACCGTGGACGAGAATTTCGACAAGGTGAGCGCCGCCGCCGAGGATGCTGCCGGCGCTGTCCGTTTCCGCCGCGGCTTCATGCTCGGTGACGGCACCGGTGCTGGCAAGGGCGCCAGTCGGCCGGGATCATCCTCGACAACTGGCTTCGCGGCCGCCGCAAGGCAGTCTGGATCTCCAAATCCGACAAGCTGATCGAGGATACGCAACGCGACTGGTCGGCGCTCGGCATGGAGCGACTGCTGGTAACGCCACTCTCGCGCTTCCCTCAAGGCGCAAAGATCACGCTCTCGGGAAGGCATCCCTGTTTACCACCTATGCCACGCTGCGCTCCGATGACCGCGGAGAGAAGGTTTCGCGTGTGAAGCAGATCGTCGAATGGTTGGGCAGGGACTTCGATGGGGTCATCATTTTCGACGAAAGCCATGCCATTTGGGAATGCCGGTGGCGGCAAGGGAGACCGCGGCGATATCGCCGCCTCGCAGCGAGGACGCGCGGGCCTGCGGCTCCAGCACGCGCTGCCCGATGCGCGCGTGGTCTATGTCTCGGCGACCGGCGCCACCACGATTCACAATCTCGCCTATGCGCAGCGCCTCGGCCTCTGGGGCGGCGAGGATTTTCCGTTCCAGACTCGGGCCGAATTCGTCGAGGCGATCGAAGCCGGTGGCGTTGCGGCCATGGAGGAGGTGCTCGCCCGCGATTTACTGATCTCTCGGCCTCTATACCGCCCGCTCACTCTCCTATGATGGCGTCGAATATGAACTGATCGAGCATCAGCTCACGGACGAACAGCGCCGCATCTGCGCGACGCTTACGCGGCCGCGTTCGCCGTGATCCATGGAAACCTGGACACAGCGCGGCGATGGAGGCAGCAACATTACCGGCAGTGAAGGCACGCTAAACCGGCAGGCCAAATCCGCAGCGCGGTCGGCCTTCGAGAGCACCAAGCAACGCTTCTTCGGGCATCTGCTGACCTCAATGAAGACGCCGACGCTGATCCGCTCGATCGATGCCGATCTCGAGGCGGGCCATGCCCGCCGTCATCAGATCGTCTCCACCGGCGAGGCGCTGATGGAACGGCGGCTGGCGAAATCCCCGCCGACGAATGTGGACGACATCTCCGTCGACGTCACGCCACGGGAATATGTCGGCTCGTATTCCCGCAGCATTCCTTCCCGGTGCAACTCTATGAGCCCTTTACCGACAGCGAAGGCAATTTGTCCTCGCGGCCCGTGTTCCGCAATGGGCAGCCGGTCGAAAGCGAGAAGCCGTCGTCGGCGCGATGAGATGCTGGGCAGCTCAGGGTCGCTTCCGCCCGTGCCGGGAGCGCTCGACAGATCGTCCAGCGCTTCGGCACGGATGTGGTGGCGGAGGTCACGGGGCTGATCGGCGCATCGTGCGAGAAGGGCGAAGGCGCATCGGCCCGCCTGGTCGTCGAGAACCACGCGCCCTCCGCCAACCTTGCCGAGACTTCGGCCTTCATGGATGACCAGAAGCGCATCCTGGTCTTCTCGGATGCGGGGGCACCGGGCGCAGCTATCATGCGGACTTTTTGGCGCCGGAACCAGCGCCTGCGGGTGCACTACCTGCTGGAGCCAGGCTGGAAGGCCGATACCGCCATTCAGGGGCTGGGGCGCACCAACCGCACCAATCAAGCGCAGCCACCGCTCTTCCGGCCCATCGCCACGGATGTGAAGGCCGAAGAGCGTTTCCTCAGCACGATCGCCCGCCGCCTCGACACGCTCGGCGCGATCACCCGCGGCCAGCGCCAGCCAGACCGGCGGACAGGGCCTGTTCCGGCCCGAGGACAATCTGGGATCCACCTACGCTCGCGATGCGCTACGCCAGCTCTATCTGCTGATCATTGCCGGCTGCAAGGTCGAGCTGCTCGCTTGAACGGTTTTGAAACCGCCACCGGGCTGAAGGTGATGGATGCGAACGGCATCAAGGACAGGTGCCGCCGATCTGCCTTCCTGAACCGTCTGCTGGCGCTGACCATCGAGTTGCAGGGCATCCTGTTCTCGGCCTTCGAGCAGCTTCTGCAGGCTCGGATCAACAGGGCAATTGCATCCGGCACCTATGACATGGGGCTGGAAACGTTGAAGGCAGAAAGTTTTGTCGTCACCGACCGGCAGGTCATCACACCCATCCGGGCACCGGCGCGGAAACGCGGCTCCTGACTCTGACCGAACGCAAGCGCAACCAGCCGGTGACGCTGGATGCGGCACTGGCGGAACTCGACGATCCGTGGGCGAAGCTGCTCATCGAGCGGTCCGGACGGGCGGCGGTGCAGATCCGACCACCAGCGTCATGCTCGACGATGGCGAGATCGAACGTCGCGTCCGGTTGATCCGGCCGATGGAAGCGATGAACATCCCCGTGCAGGCGATGGGCGAGACCATTGGGTCGGGCCGAGCGCATCGCCTTCGCCTCGGCATGGCAGGCCGAGATGGACGAAGTGCCGGAGTTCACCGACGGCATCCTGCATATGGTGACCGGACTTCTGCTGCCGATCTGGAAGCGCCTGCCGCCGGAGTCCTCGGGTCTACCGGCTCCAGACCGACGAGGGCGAACGCATCATCGGTCGCCGTGTCTCGCCGGCTTGGGCGGCGAGCGCCTCGGCCAGCGGCGGCAACAGCCTGACACCAGATGCGGCCTATGCCGCACTGATCGGAGTCGCACGATCCTCGATCTTGCCGAGGAGTCTGCAACTGCGACGCGTCCGCGTCATGGGTGCCAACCGGATCGAACTGACCGGCTTTACCGACACGATGCGCGACCGACTGCGGACCTATGGCCTCTTCAGTGAAATCACCTCGTGGAAACTGCGCTTCTTCGTGCCCATCGATGCACAGCGGGACCGGCGATTATCGGCAAACTGCTCGACCGTTTCCCGATCGCATTTCCGAGCGGGAGGCCGCGTGATGGCACGTCTCAACGCTTCCGAGCTGGCGCAGCGTCTTGGTCTCTCCAGGCCGAGGCGGTGTGCCGCCACTATCTCTCCGAATGGGCGCAAACAGGGCAATTACTGGCAGGTTGGGGATGTGCGAAACACGCCCGGTCGTTCGATGTTCGTCCGGCTGACCGGGCCGGAGGCCAGTAGGGGCGGCTGGAAAATGGACCGATGCCCAGAGCGGCGAGCATGGCGATCTGCTCGACGATCGGTGAAAGCCTTGGCCTCATTGACTTCGCCGACATTGCCGAAGAAGCGCGCCGCTTCCTCAGTCTACCGGATCCTGAACCGATGCTGCAATCCCGCAGGGCCCAAACACCGCCAGTACCATCGGGATCGTCCGAAGCCGCCCGTCGCCTCTGGCGCATGACGCAGCCGCTCACCGGCAGTCTCGCAGAGACTTATTTGCGGACACGCGGCATTGCGGATTTACGCGGAACCGCAAGTCTGCGGTTCCATCCGGCTGATTACTGGCGGCCCGAGGACGATGGCCCTGCAGAGGCATGGCCCGCCATGATTGCCGCGGTGACCGACCTCGATGGCAAGATCACCGGCGCGCATCGCACCTGGCTCCAACGTGACGGCTCTGGCAAGGCGCCTCTTGATCCGCCGAGAAAGGCAATGGGAGACCTGCTCGGAAATGCCGTCCGGTTTAGCGAGGCCCGGGATGTCTGGCGGCAGGCAGGGATCGAAACCATCCTCTCGCGCTGCGGCAGGCATTGCCGATCCTGCCGATGGCCTCCGCACTTTCGGCCGGGCATCTCTCCGCCATCCAGTTCTCCCCGCATCTGCGCAGGCTCTACATCGTCCGCGACAATGATCCGGCAGGTGACGCCGCACGGGACAGCCTGGTGGACAGGACCATCGGAGCCGGGATCGAGGCGATCACGCTTTCGCCCATGCAGGGAGATTTCAACGACGATCTCGTCAGCTTCAGCCTCGAGGGCGCTTCCGGGCGCAGATCCGGGTGCAGATCGCCCCCGAGGACGTCAGCCGCTTCATGGCGCTTGCGTCATAGCCAGAGAGGGCCATGATCTGGGAAAAACGATCCCGCCATGGGCAAGGGATAGTAACCCTCGGCAAGAGGACCGCGCCTTGGCCTTCTTGAGAGGGCGAGCGGCCCCACAAGCGCTCCGGCCCGGCAATGGCGGCGCCCGACTGATTTCCGTCGGCGGGCAGGCCCGCCTTTACAGCGCGGAAAATCAGCCGGTCTTTGCCGTAGAGCCCTCGCAAGGGCTCGGGCTGCCAGGCCGGAGCGCCCGTAAACTTGTCGTCGCCATGAAGGCCGCGACGGTCGCGGTCCAGCCGAAGGACACATCCCATGAATGCCCATGACGAATTCGAACCCGATCACAGCAAGTCTTCCACCGGCCATGTCATCGAAGCGCTCGAACTCTATGGCTACAGTCCGCGGAGGGCGAGGCCGATCCCCGGATCACGCCCGAGGACACCGCCATCCAAGGAGCGGTCTCCGACATCTTCGATGCTCTGATCTCCACCATGGCCGACACCAGCCTCGATTTCGACCTCGACCAAATCATGTGGTCCACGTCAACACCTTCCACCGCGCCGTCGAGCAGATCGAACGCAAACTCGACGATAACGAGCAGGCCCGAAGCGACTTCAGCGCGAACAGGACGGAAGCGAGGGTGAAATCCATCAACTGGAGACCCTGATCGGCGTCGGTCACAGCCTGATCGGGCGCCGCGACAGCATGGAGGTGCTGTGACACCGCTGCCGACATTTACCTGCGCACCACCGGCGCCCTGGTCGCCGCGCTCCGGATCACGGGTCAACCATCGCCAGATGACCTCGGCCGCGATCGACCTTCGAGATTTTGCCGCCGCAAGACGCCGGGCCGACAATGAAGTGCTATTGCCCGCAGGGCCGAAGGTGCCTTCTCGGGCGGGGACACCACCGATCACCGGCTGATCTGGGACAGGCTCGATCGGGTTCATGCCAAGCACCCCGACATGGTGCTCCTGCACGGAGGTTCGCCGACGGGGGCGGAACGCATCGCGGCCGCTTGGGCCGACAACCGCAAGGTCGCGCAGGTCGCTTTCAAGCCCGACTGGACGAGACACGCCAAGGCCGCGCCCTTCAAGCGCAACGACCGGATGCTCGACACGATGCCGATCGGGGTCATCATCTTCCCCCCGGAACCGGCATCCAGGAAAACCTGGCCGACAAGGCCCGCAAGATGGGCATCCCGGTCTACCGCCTCGCAAAGGGCAGCGCGTGAGCGCCGCACTTCCACGAAATGGTCGCGCAGCTTCCTGCATCTGTTACGGTGGGTGGAGTGCGGTCAATCGCTTCGTCTTGAGAGAACGGCAGCGACACGCAGATAGCGGACTTTTCAAAGTCTCGGCTCTTGCCTAATGTGGTGCGGAGACGCCAAACTGCACATCCATCAAGTGGCGTCGGAAAGGCGTAGAAAGTTCTATGAACTTTGGAAGATCATGGGCTCAAAATTGAGTTCCCCAGCCTTTGAGGCATAATCTTAGGTTTTTTGACAATGCCATTTTCTGAAGACCTGATTGCACCGGCAGTAGCTCGATACCGCAGAGCGCGACCGATACGTTAAGCTCGCTGATCGGGTAACAGAGCTCTGCAGAGAGGATGTTTGCGAGCAGAATGCAATTCGAGTGCCAGGTGACATTTCGGTAAAACCGAGAAGTCGTTTGAAGGGAAACTGCGCCGGTTCTGTTCACAGGAAGAGCGAAACTACCAAAGTGTCGATATTCCAGTCAATCGGCGACTTGGCGGGTGGTGTCAGGATATCGGCATATCAGGAAATAGATTGCGAACGCATCGCTGAACGCTTGAATGGAGTCTTCTGCGATCCAAACGGCGGAATGGAAATTGGACTAGATCGCAAGGACAAAAAAGAGCCCCAGGAGATCAAAACTACTATCGTGCCATTCATGCCAGGTCGCCCTGCCGGAAGATCAACTTATTGGCACCTACGACAACGTTGGGGACATCAACTGTGAAGTGCAAATCCTGCACAATGATCGCGCACGTTTGGAATGAGATTGAGCATGACATCGGGTACAAACCCGACCTTGGTGGCCCGTCTGATGATGAAAAATACCACCTCAACCAACTTGGGCTGACAGTACGCCAAGGGGACATCTCTATTTCCGCACTCATGGCCGCCCATGATCAACGCATCATGACACCGGTCCAGAGCACGCAGGCCATACGCCTGCAAGACCCTTGTTGATGTGCATGATTTTTGTTAGTCGTATGCGCGACTTCTCGGACAAAGCAATGCCAAATTTTGCAGAAAATTCTGGCCAGCTTTTTTGATCTTCTAATGTCTCGGAGACACATCGCCTGAGTATCTCGAGCGCTCTGCCAGATTTCGCTCCGGATACCGAGCGTGAACGTCTCGAGGCCTTTAACGCCAGCCTCGTCGCTTCAGGTGTCGAAGGGCTATCGCTAGATCCAGAGCACTTCAGACCTTATGTTAATTGCACTAATCCATCGCAAGGGTGAGGAGGTTCGGGAAGCGCTCAGGTCGTGCAGGGCGTGGGAAAGGGCGCCCGAGCCGTTTACATCGGGTGCGGTTCGTTACCTTGATCAAGCGAAATGAGACGCCACCCAATCTTCAAACCAAAGCGGGATCTGGCCACCTCCACTGTGCTTGATTTGATGCGTGCTGGGAAAACTAGTTACACCTATGTCCCTCAAAAGAAGCTCTAAAAGGGCTGCCCTCTCTCCATCCGCTGCGCCTAGCATCAAGTACCGGTCCAGGGCCGGAAGTGAAAGGGCGCGGCGCGGATCAAGCGCGACCGCCTGTCGCGCTTCCTGCGCCTTCGGACCCTGGCCCGACTTTCCGAACGGGGTGGTGCGAAGGTGGTGTAGTCTCCCGTTCTCAAGAAGCAACCACCTCCAGGGCCCGGATGGTTCCCAGGCGGGAAGCCTCCGAGGGAAGACGTCTCTAAGCGCTCGATAATCGCTCGATCAGGGGTTAAAATGCGACCGTCATGTGTGGACGGTAGGGGATATCGTCCTTTTCAGCGGCTCCGCCCTCTGAGCACCTTCGTAGAGTTGGTCATGCAGTGCCGCCAACTGGGAACTTCCGGTCGAGCTGACGAGCAGCAGTTTATAGGTCTTTTTCAAAGGGATCGTGTGCAATCTCTTTAGAAACGAGAGACCTCAAATTGCGATGACCTGCTGGCCACCTTCGCAGTGGTCCAAGATCTCATGAGGGCGAGTATTCATCAGCCCGAACACGAGAGTTACGTGTGGGGGAACGAGCTCGCTCTGGCCGGCTCGTTCTCGGTCAAGAAAACAAACGAATGCGTTCGGCGACACTCGGCTCAAACTGTGGATATGCCAGAACGTAAATCGTAAACAAAGTGGAAATCTGCACCATGGGTCAACAATGGGCTGGGTTCGCTCAGGGAGGCGGGTCACCTTGTGTCTCGCCCAAAGACAAGAATTCTGCTAACTTTCAGGTTGCGCCATGGTGGTGGTAGGCGCGACCGTTCCGCAAAACGGGAACACCACCATGTTCGTTCTCAGGATCCTTGCATCTTTGTAAGCGGCGTTTGCGCCCCACAAGAACTCACCTTGACTGGGTGAAGTTCCAGGGCAGCAGGTCGTCGATCCTGCTCTGGGGATGGCCGGCGGCGATGGCTTCGAGGGTGGCCTTGAGATAGGCGAAGGGCTCGACGCCGTTGATCCTGGCCGTCTCGACGAGCGATGCGATGCGGCCCCAGGCGCGACCGCCTTCGTCGTGTCCGGCGAACAAGGCGTTCTTTCTGTTCAATGCGATCGGCCGGATCAGGTTCTCGACGCGGTTGGAGTCGATTTCGACGCGGCCGTCGCTCAGGAAGGTTTGCAGCCCGTCCCAGTGACGATGGATGTAGGCGAGCTTCTCGCCGAGGCGCGATTTTGGGGAGATGCGCAGGCGCTGCTGCTGTAGCCAATCCCCGAACGCTGCCACCAGGGGCGCCGTGCGCGCCTGTCGGACCGACAGTCGCTGGCCGGGATCACGGCCCCGGATATTGGCCTCGATGCGGTAGAACTCGGCGATCCGGCGCAGGCCCTCGGCAGCGATCTCGGAGCCGTCGCGGTCGAACACCTCCTTCAGCTTGCGCCGCGCGTGCGCCCAGCAATGCGCGACGCGGATCGGCTCGCCGCCCTGGCGGGACGGACGCGTCAGCCGGTTGTAGCCCTGGTAGCCGTCGAGTTGCAGGATGCCGTCGAAGCCGCGCAGGATCTTCTCGGCGTTCTCTCCGGCGCGGTTCGGCGCATAGAAGAACACCACGCCCGGCGGGTCGGCGCCGCCCCAGCCGCGATCGTCGCGGGCCAGCGCCCAGAGATATCCGGTCTTGGTCCTGCCCCGGCCCGGATCGAGCACCGGGGCCGTGGTCTCGTCCATGAAGAGCTTGGTCGACGCCTTCAGGTGCTCGGCGAGCCGGTCGACCACGGGGCCGAGGTGGAACGCGGCGGTGCCAACCCAGTCGGCCAGCGTGCTGCGGTGGATGTCGATGCCGGATCGGGCGAGGATCCGGCTCTGCCGATGCAACGGCAGATGATCGGCGTATTTGCCGACCAGGACATGGGCAATCATCGCTTCCGTCGGCAGACCACCCTCGATGAGATGCGCCGGTGCCGGCGCCTGGGTCACCCCATCGGTGCAGACCCGGCAGGCGTATCGAGGTCGAACCGTGACGATCACCCGCAGCTGCGCCGGCACGATGTCCAGCCGCTCGGTGCGATCCTCCCCGATCCTGTGCATCTCGCCGCAGCCGCAGGGGCATTGCAGGCTGTCCGGTTCGATCACGCGCTCGATGCGCGGCAGATCCTCGGGCAGGTGGCCCCGATTGCGCCGGGCCGCGCGCCGAGGCCGGCTGTCGGACGGAGCTTTCGCGTCCTGCTGCGCCTCAACCTCCACGATCGCCGCCTCGAGATCCTCGAAGGCCAGTTGCCGTTCGTCGTCGCCGAGCTTCTCCGACCGTTTGCCGTGCACCACGTGGTTGAGTTCGGCGATCAGGTGCTCGAGGCGCCTGTTGACCTCCCTGAGCGCATCCCGCTCGCGCAGCACCGCGGCGACCGCGGCGCGCTGATCCTCGGGGATGGCAGACAGGTCGACGGTTGCGGTGGCGGGCATGGGTCGAGACTACCCCGAAGCCGCCTCGGATGGGGGCCAATTCCCGGGCCTGATTCACTCTGCCGCAGCCGGTCGGCGGGCGTCCAGCGCCCTCACTCTGCGCCAGTCCAGGCCCGCAAACAGGGCCTCGAACTGCGCCCGGTTCAACGTCATCACCCCGTCCCGAACCGCCGGCCAGGTGAAGGTGCTATCTTCCAGCCGCTTGTAGGCCATCACCAGCCCGCTCCCGTCCCAGAACAGGATCTTCAGCCGGTCGGCCCGCTTCGCCCGGAAGACGAATACCGTGCCGGTGAACGGGTCCTCCTTCAGAACCGATTGCACCAGCGCGGCGAGCCCGTCGTGGCCCTTCCTGAAGTCGACCGGCCGCGTCGTCACAAGGATGCGGACATTGTGGGACGGTATCATCACGATGACGCCCCGAGCGCCTGGACGATCTCGGCAATCCGCACCGCCGGCGTGTCGGCCGCCAGCTCGATCGTCACGTCACCGACGACGAGGCGGAGCAGACCGCCCGAATGTGACGACGCCTCCCGCGCCTGCGGGGGTTGCGGCTCGCAGAGAACCAGCGACGCGAAGGCGGTCGGCTCTTCCGTTTCTTCGGCTGCGGGCAAGACCAGCTTGCCCTGTTTGGCAAGGCACCGCCATGCCGACAACTGGTTCGGCTTCACCCCGTAGCGCACAGCCACGGCGTTGACCGTCGCGCCCGGGGCCAGGGTCTCGGCGACCGCCTGCGCCTTGACCTCATCCGGCCAATGGCGATGGCCGCTCGGAAACACCTCGACGCCAAGCGATCTGAGAAACGCAGTTGTAGCTTCCATTGCGAAACGCACTCCCCATCCTGAGATGGGTTTCAACTCGCAACAGCGCAGGACGCCCGCAACGTGGGGCCGAACCGCCGCTTACGCGTCACCCGGCCTCAGCCGGACCCAAGCGAAAGCAGCGCGCGACGAAATTCCGGCTCGCTTAGCACCACCTCGCCCGCACCAAGCGCCTCGGCGTGGCTGAGGGCGCGGGCGGTTAGGGTCTGGGCGGTCTCGATGGCGCGGGGCAGGGCAAGGCCCCGCCCGATGCCCGCGACCACAAGCCCAGCGAAGAGATCGCCGGTGCCGGGCAGGGCGATCGGCAGGCGCTTGGTCGGGTGGCGGCTGAGGTCTTCGGGACCCAAGAGCACCGTCTCTAGTTGCCCGGGGCCGGTGTCGTCGAGCACGCAGCCGGTGGCGATCAGATGCGCTTCGGGCGCGATGTGCAGCGCCTCGCGCGCGGCCTGAAGATCCGCCAGAGTGCGGATCTGCTGCCCGGTGAGCCAGGCGAGTTCGAAGGGGTTCGGCGTGGCGATGTCGGCCATCGGCAGCAACCGGTCGCGCATTACGCCAGCGATGGCTTCGGGGACATAGAGGCCGGGACCGGTGTCGCCCATCACCGGGTCGCAGATGTACCGCAGGCTCGGGTTCGCCGCCTTCGCCTCAGCCACGAAATCCGCCACCATCCCGGCCACGTCGAGCGAGCCGATATATCCGGTGAGGATATAATCCGCCCGCTCGGGCAGACCGCGTTCGCGCGCGCCTTGCAGCAGGTCGGAGAAGAATTCGGGCGGCAGGGCGCGGCCGCGCAGGGTCGGGTAGTCGGGTGTGTTCGAGAAGACCACGGTGGGGATCGCCGCCACCTCGAGGCCTGCCGCCTGCATCGGGAAGAGCGCCGCGGAATTGCCGACATGGCCTAAGACCACCTGGCTCTGGATCGAGATCACGAAAGGGGGGCGTTTCATGCGGTGCCGTCCAGTCTTGCACTCCAGTCCTCGACCCGGCGGCTTTCCAACCGCCGGACCGCGTATTTGCGCCAGCCCTCGGCCAGGAATTCGAGCGCGGCGATGCCTTCGAGTTCGACCAGGTTCATCCGGTCCACATAGAGAGCGTGCCAGAGCCTTCGCAAAGTCCAGTCCGGGGCCAGACGGCCGATCAGCTCCAGCCGGTCGCCGGGCGCGACTGTGCCGGTCTGGAGCACCCGGTAATACCATCCAGTGCGTCCCGTCTGCTGCACGCGCCGCGCCATGTCGGGCACGCCGAAGCGGTGGTTGAGCTTCCAGCAGGGCTGGCGCCCCTGCGAGACCTGGATCAGCGCACCGCCCAGCCGGAAAATATCGCCGACGGCGACCTCCGCTTCGGTGAGCCCGGCGGTCGAGATATTCTCGCCGAATCCGCCGGGAGCGGTCAGCGCCGGAAGGTCACCGAGTTCCGCGCGCCAGTCGCTGTAATGATCGAGCGGATAATGATGTACGGCTTTCTCGATGCCGCCATGTACCCGCCGGTCGGCCTGTTCGTCGCCTGCGAACCCCTCGGGGCCGAGCGTCAGCGGGCGGCTGACCGGCGTCTTGTCGATGCCGCTCAGCGTGTCGCTTCCGGGCAGGGGGGCGGCGCGGCCGGTCAGAAGGGTGACGGTACTCATGGCTCCAGCTCCCGCAGCCAGTGTCTGAACATGGCTTGACCGGCGGCGCGCAGCGCGGGGCCATGTACCTTGGCATCTTGGCGGAGGGCCTCGGGGGCAATCCCCGCCTGCGCCAGCTCTGCGCTATGGCCGATCAGCCAGCGCTCGAAATCCGGCAGCATCTCGGCCTCGGGGTGGAATTGCAGGCCGAGAATATTGCGGCCCCGGGCGAAGCCCTGTGTTTCGCAGCCGGGGGTCGCGGCTAGGCGCTCGGTTCCGGCGGGCAGGTCGAAGCCCTCGCCATGCCAGTGCAGCACCGGGATGTCCGAGAGGTGGGCAAGCGGGCCGGCCCGGCCAGGCGCTGTTAGGGTCAGGGGCGCGAAGCCGATCTCCTTTTTGGCGATGGGTGCGACACGGGTTCCGAGGGCCGCGGCCATGAGCTGTGCGCCGAGGCAAATGCCGAGGGTTGGACAGTCCGCCGCCAGCCTCATCGCCAGCCAGTCCCGCTCCTCCGTCATACAGGGAAAGGCGGCGCTGTCATTCACGCCGATCGGGCCACCCAGCACCACGACCAGATCCGGTTCCAGCGGGTCGGGCAGTGGCTCCACCGCCGCCTCGATGTCTCGGAGCTGGTAGCCGACGTCCCTCAGAACCGGGGCAAAGGTCCCGAGATCTTCAAAGGCCAGGTGGCGCAGGATCAGGGCGGATTTCATCGTCGAAGCCTCTTGCGTTTTCGCCTCTGTGGCAAAACACTGGCCTATTCAAAAGTGCCAGTATGAAAGATTTAGATAAGCCGGTTTTCGACATGCGCGAGCTTCTTGCCCTCGAGATCGAGCGGAGCCATGACGGCCCGCTTTTCCTCGCCATTGCCGAGGCGATCACCCGTGACATCACCCGCAGACGCCTGAAGCCCGGAGCGCGCCTGCCCGGCACTCGGGCGCTGGCGCGCGAGCTGGGGGTCCATCGCAATACGGTGGATGCCGCCTATCAGGAGCTGCTGACCCAGGGCTGGCTGCACGCGGAACCGGCGCGGGGCACCTTCGTGGCGCAGGATCTGCCGCAGGGGATGCTGGTCCGCAGACCCGTGCCCACGCCGATGGACCCGGTGGCGCCACGCGCGGGGCTCGCGTTTACCGACGGCGCGCCGGACCCCAAGCTGGTGCCCGACAAGGCGCTGGCCCGGGCCTTTCATCGGGCGCTGCTGTCGCCGGTCTTCCGCGCCGTGGCGGATTACGGCGATGCGCGCGGCACGTCCTCGCTGCGCGAAGCACTGTCGGGCTATCTCGCCACGGATCGGGGCGTGGTGGCGGACCCTTCGCGGCTGCTGATCGCGCGGGGAAGCCAGATGGCGCTGTTCCTGGCCGTGCGGGCGGCGCTGTCTGCGGGCGAGGTCATCGCAGTGGAGGAGCCGGGCTATCCGCTCGCCTGGGAGGCGTTCCGCGCGGCGGGGGCAGAGGTGCGGGGCGTGCCGGTGGATGGCGGCGGCCTGCGTATCGACGCGTTGGAGGCTGTGCTGGCTCGCGATCCGCGCATCCGGGCGGTCTATGTCACGCCCCATCACCAGTATCCGACCACGGTGACCATGGGCGCGGCGCGGCGGTTGCAACTGCTGGCGCTGGCGCAGCGCCATGGGGTCACGCTGATCGAGGACGATTACGACCACGAGTACCGCTTCGATGGCCGCCCGGTGCTGCCGCTCGCCGCCCGTGCGCCCGAAGACCTGCCGTTGATCTACGTGGGCTCGCTGTCGAAGCTGCTCTCACCGGGGATCCGGCTGGGCTATGCGCTGGCGCCCGAGCCGTTGTTGACCCGCATGGCCGAGGCGCGCGCCGCCATCGACCGGCAGGGCGACGCACCGCTCGAGGCGGCGCTGGCGGAGCTGATCCGCGATGGCGATCTCGGCCGCCACGCCCGTAAGGCGCGGCGGGTCTACCGGGCGCGGCGGGATCTGCTGGCGGGGCTGCTGGGGGAGCATCTGGTCGGGCGGGCGACATTCGATCTGCCCGCCGGGGGCCTCGCGCTGTGGCTGCGTTGCGAGGGGAGGTCCGCCGAGGCCTGGGCCAAAGCCGCGGGGCAGGCGGGTCTGGCGCTGCTGCCGGGTACGCGCTTTGCGCTGGAGGGTCCGGCGCCGCAAGCCTTCCGGCTGGGCTATGCGGCGCTGGACGAAGGGCAGATCGCCCGGGCGGTTGAGATCTTCGCCCGGAGCGTTCCGGGCTGAGCCTATTCCGCCGCGACCCGGGGCCGGGCCTGCGCGGGGGCGATGTGCATGCCAAGCCGGGTCAGCAGATCCTGGTCCTTCCACGCTGCCGGGTTGCCGGTGGTCAGCAACTGGTCGCCCACGAAGATCGAGTTCGCCCCGGCAAGAAAGCACAGCGCCTGCAGCTCGTCGCTCATCCCCGTGCGCCCGGCCGAAAGCCGCACGACCGAAGCCGGCATCAGGATGCGGGCCAGCGCCACGATGCGCACCAGTGCGAAGGGATCGACGGCCTGGGCACGCTCCTGCACCGGCACGCCCTCGATCTCGTTCCACAGGTTCACCGGCACGCTGTCGGGATGCGCGGGCAGGGTCGCCAGCGTCACCAGCATGGCGATGCGGTCCTCTTCGGCCTCGCCCATGCCGAGGATGCCGCCACAGCAGACCTTGATGCCGCCCTTGCGGACCTGTTCGACGGTATCGAGACGGTTCTCCATCGTGCGGGTGCTGGCGATCTGCGCGTAGTATTCGGGCGAGGTGTCGATGTTGTGGTTGTAGAAATCTAGGCCCGCCGCCTTCAGCCGCGCGACCTGTTCGGGCGACAGCATCCCCAGCGTCATGCAGGTCTCGAGCCCAGCTCGGCCACCCCCGCACCATGTCGCAGAGCTTGTCCATGTCGCGGTCCTTGGGGCTGCGCCAGGCGGCTCCCATGCAGAACCTCTGAGCGCCGGAGGCCTGGCGCGCTTGGCGGCGGCCAGAACCTCCTCGGTTCGCATCAGCTTGGTGGCCTTCACCCCGGTGTCGTGATGGGCGGATTGCGAGCAATAGCCGCAATCCTCAGGGCAGCCGCCGGTCTTGATGCTGAGCAGGCTCGCGGTTTCGATCGCGTTGGCGTCAAAATGCGCGCGGTGCAGGGTCTGGGCGCGGTGCATGAGATCGGCGAAGGGCAGGGCGTGTATCGCCCGGGCCTCCTTCATGGTCCAGTTGGTGCGGATCATGACGCGCGGGTCCGGAGGCGGGCGATGGCCGCGATGAGGCCCGAGGCCAAAGCCAGTTTGACCAGATCGCCGAGCAGGAAGGGCGTGAGACCCGCGGCCAGCAGCCCCTGCGCCGGGACATAGTGCGCCAGCCAGGCGAGGCCGAGGGCATAGACCAGGGCCAGGCCCGCCAGCATCGCCAGGAAGCGCCCGATCAACCCGCGCCGCTGCGCCAGCCAGCCGGTCAGGCCCGCCCCCAGCAGGTAGCCCGCAAGATAACCGCCGGTCGGCCCGACCATATAAGCCAGCCCGATTCCGCGTTCCGGCGTGCCCGAGAAGACCGGAATTCCCAGGGCGCCCGCCGCCAGATAGGCCGCCATTGCCGCAAAGCCGATCCTCGGCCCGAGCGTGGCGGCGAGGAAGAACACAGCCAGGGTGTGCAGCGTCATCGGCACTGGCCAGAACGGGATCTGGATCTTGGCACCCAGCGTGATCAGCGCCGCGCCGCCGAGCGCCAGCGCGAGGCTGCGTCCGAGCGCGGCGGGACGGGTCAGAGAGGGGGTGAGAAATGCCATGGGTCTGTCCTCCGAAGATAGGCATCGAGTCTATCTATAATTACGAAGGCTTTGCGCGGTGCTGGCAATTAGGTTTATAGATAATTATCCGGGAATCTCGTAAGTCTCTCGCAAATCGGCATTTTTCACGGCGGTCTTACGCTTGCCGATCCAGCCGACATGGCGCGCGAGCGTGGCGCAGGCAAGGTCGGTCTGCCCCTTGCGCAGCGCGTCGAGAATGGCGCGGTGATCGTGATCGGTCCGTGCCTCCCAGTCGCGCCGCCATGCGGCGAAGAGGAAGCGGGCGCTGGCGGCCTGCAGGTCGTCGATGGTTCGCAGCAGACGCGGCATCCGGCAGGGGGACAGGATGAGCCGGTGAAAATGGCGGTTTGCTGCCTCCCAGTCACGGACGGTGCTGGCACTGTCGCCGTGGCGTGTAACCTCTTCTGCTTCCTGTAGAATGGCGCGTGTCATATTGGGCGCGGCGTGGCGCAGGGCGAGGCTTTCGAGGCTGGAGCGCATCTCGGCCACCTCGCGCAGTTCGGCCACGTCGAATTCGGTGACGCGAAAGCCGCGCCTCGGTTCGCTCTCTGCCAGACCCTGGGTCTGCAACTCGCGGAAGGCCTCGCGCACTGGGACATGGCTCGCGCCGAACTCGGCAGCGACATGGTCCTGCCGGAGGCGCGCGCCGGGCGGAATCTCGCCCGAGATGATACGGTCGGCAAGGACGCGGGCGATGCGGACGGACTGGGTCTCTTCAGGGGCGTGTTTCATGAATTATAGATAATTAATACTGCGCCGCCCGTCGACAGTTAAGGTGGGCTTTTCGGCTCTTCTGTCATCGTCGCATTCTTGTAGGACCTGGAAAGCCTCTGTAGGCTTAGGCAGCCTTTGGTTGCAATGTTGGGAAGTCGCAATTCGTAAAGATCAGTGGGTCCGACACGTCTTCCCTCTTTCGGAGGTCGGCCGACACATCGGAAGGTCAGGATCGTCCGCCAGCCCCCGAGAACGTGCCAACTTGCTCTGACGTCGATATCTCTCCATGGGATGATCGCCTCGGGATCTATGGTGTTCATGAGGATGCCTTGCGCCGTGAATGTCAGTATCGGGCCTTTCCGTCGTCCGTACTTCCAATGCAGGAGGACAGGCGCAAACCCCAGTGGCACGGCCAATGCCAGAAATGCCACCTGAGAGGGCCCGCCATCGACGCCGGGCTCCTGACTGAGAGACATCGCCACCGCGAGAACGGGAACGAGGAGGAGCCCGGCCATAAGCCAGAACCCGGCAAGCCGAAAATACGACAGCCAGATCTCCAGATCAGGCATCGAATGCGCTTGGCGCGCCTTGTCCACCTTCAGAGCCAGAACATGAGGCACGTTGCCGATGTAAGCGCCGCGAGGGTTCGATTGGCGCGCCTTAGGCTGGTCGGACTCGAGAGATGACGCCGCAGAGCGGACCCCATGGCAGACCAGACGGCCATGCACGGGGTGCCGATCAATGCGAAGGCCAAGCAAATGATCAGCAATTGAGGAAGAACCGCCTTCGGGCTGTAGAAATGCCGAGACGGCGGTGAGCGCGATCAGCCACGATTTCGGATTGATGAACTGGAACAGCATCGCCTGAGAGAACGAGATCGGGATGGCATTGGGCGATTGCGTCAGCGCATCTGCTTTCCAAAGCTTCAGGGCGAGCCAGATCAGATAGAATGTCCCAGCCACCTTGAGTGCCAACTGGATGCTGGGAAACTGTGCGAAAACGCTGCTGAGACCGGCGGCCACGAGCAGGATCTGGGAGATTACACCGGTCGGAATGCCAACGATCTGCGGTATGGTGCTCCGAAAGCCAAACACCAGCCCCGCGTTAGCGAGAAGCATGTTGTTTGGTCCCGGGGTGATCGACATGACAAAGGCATAGAGCGCCAGGGCTCTATTGTAGTAAGCTCCATTTGCGACCTTCCCAGTTCACGCGAATACATGTTCCGCATTCTGGACGGGCAGGGCGAATGAGAGCTTCTCAACTCGGCATGAGCAGAATCCGTGCTTGTCGCGTGCCGCTACGCAAGGGACGAGGTCTCTTTGGGTGGCGCTACGGCGATTCATTCGCTTAGAAGGAGCCGAAAGGACCGAATGCGAGGTGCGGGCTGAGCTCGCGCCTGCCCGGAAGCGAACTAAAATGACCAGCAAGCCGCCCCCGTTGAGCAGAGCAGAAGGCCGATTTTAGGTTTCTCGGGAACAACTCTTCGAAGAGGTTTGGGAAACGCCGATCCTTCATTTGGCTGAGAAGTATTCCGTTTCAGGGTCGTACCTGGCTCGAGTTTGCACGGTGCTGCGAGTTCCCAGGCCCCCGGTTGGATACTGGCAAAAGAAGGCTGTTGGCAGGGCTCCCCGCCGACCGGAACTACCCGAGGCCCAGCCCGGAGATCAACAGATCTGGAGCAAGGACAGGCCTCTCGCACGTCCCGCGAGAGAAGAGCGCGGTGAAGAGCGGCAGAAAGCTGGCCGGGGTGCGGCAAGGCCCGCAGTGAATGCCCTGCTGCGTGGGACGAAGAGCCAGTTTCTCAAGACCCGCAAGATTGATGCCAACGAATTCTTGCGCCCATACAAGCAACTCCTTCCCGACATCGTTACATCCGCCGCGTCTCTGGAACGAGCGCTCGACCTCGCCAATGGTCTCTATCTGGCGTTTGGAAAAAAGGGGTATCCCGTGCGGTTCGCCCTCCGGATCAGGAAGTTGCAGCGCGCAAAGATCGAAGAGCGGGAGACCGTCCGCCACGACCGGAAATATGGTCAGTATGGGCATGGTGCCATCTGGTCGCCGCTCCGACCGACAATTGCGTACCTGGGCGCCATCCCGATCGGGCTGGTTCTGACGGAGATGACCGAGCGAGCGACTATGCGTTACCAAAATGGGAAGTACGTTCGTGAAAGCACGCTCGATCGAAGACAGGGGCGGTCGATTTTGCAATCACACAGCTGGACGACAGAACAGGACCTGCCTTGCGGGCGCTTTCGCTTGGTCGCTTATTCTCCGCACCCCGGAGTAGAGTGGCAGCTTTCATGGCAGGAAACCAGTAAGCGCTCCCTTGATAGGGCGTTCGGCGAAGTGATCCGCAAGCTTGAAGGCTCGGTCGAAGAATTGAAGGCTCTCATGGACGCGGCCGATGACGAGGCTGCCCGGAAGAAAAGGGAACAGGAGCTTCAATGGGAGCGCTGGCGGAGGGAAGAGGATAAGCGCAGTGAGGCGAAAGCCCGCTCCGAGAGCCTTCAACAGCTTTCGGATATCATGGCGGATTGGACCAAGGCGCTCGCCGTCGAGATGTTCTTCGTCGAGGCCGAAAAGCGTATGCAGATGGTGGACGGAGAGCGGCGCGTGCATCTGGAATCTCGGCTGCGTTTGGCGCGCTCGATGCTCGGCGATCTCGATCCGCTATCATTCATCGAGCAGTGGGTTTCGCCGGAGGAGCGCTACCAGAGAAAGTTCATGGATGAATAGGGCATCAATCGTGGGGGCATAGCGCCGATTTCCATCCATCGCACCGCTCTTCGAAATGGAGGCGCACCGCGCCTGGCGCCAAGCTCAGTTCTCTGCAGAAAGCTTGATGTCTCCGTCCCGACCGACCTCAGAAAAGGTGCGTTGCGTCTCGCAGGACGTGGGCAAGATTAGAAAAATCTCATTCTCTCGGCAAGAGACGTCAGTTGTGCGAACAAGGCCGTAGTGCATGTCTGATGCTATGCAAACAGGCCGTGTCCTTTCCGAACATCTATCCGCCGCTCTGATCCGCCTTCTGGCAGTTGGTGCCGGCGCGGCCGTCGCCAACAGCTATTATGATCAGGCTTTCCTCGGCCATCTGACAGCCGATTTCGGGCTGACGGCTGGCACCGCCGCCATCGTGCCCGTGCTGACGCAGGCGGGCAACGCGCTTGGGGTGCTCTTCCTCGCACCACTCGGGGACCGCCTCGAGCGTAAGTCGCTTATCCTCGTGACCATCGCCGCCCTCGTGGCGGCGCTGATCGGTGCGGCTGTCTCGCCCGGATTCGTGTGGCTCGCTGTTGCTAGTTTCGCGGTCGGCCTGTTCGCCACGGTCGCCCAGCAGATCGTGCCGCTCGCCGTGCATCTGGCTCCGCCCGACAAGCAAGGTCGTGTACTCGGCACGGTAACAGGCGGCATCCTGATCGGTATTCTGCTTGCCCGCACGGTCAGCGGCATAGTCTCGGACCTTTGGGGATGGCCTTACGTCTTCTGGCTGGCCGCGGTGGTGATGAGCATTGTCGGCGCGGCGCTGGCGCGTTGGCTTCCGCGTGCGATGCCGACGACCAACTTGGGTTATCTGCGCCTGCTTGGCTCTCTTTGGACGTTGGTACGCAAGCATAGCGTTCTCCGGCGCGTGGTCTCGGTGCAATTCCTGATCTTTGCGGCTTTCATCAGTTTTTGGTCGAACCTCGCGCTTCTGATGGCTGAGCCCCAGTATGAACTCGGAGGAACAGCTGTAGGTCTTCTGGCGCTTGTCGGTGTCGTCGGTGCACTTGCCGCGCCTATCGCAGGCGGTTTCTCAGACAGGCGTGGGCCCGCCATGGTTGCGTCGATGGGCGCGGGGCTCGTGATACTGGCCTTCCTCATTTTCGGGCTCTGGCAAGGTTCTATTATTGGGTTGGTCGCCGGCATCGTGATCATGGATCTCGCTGTGCAATCCTCCCAAGTTGCCAACCAGTCGCGCGTCTATGCACTCGATCCGAACGCGTGCAGCCGGCTTAACACTATATTCATGGCAACCATGCTCGCTGGTGGCGCGGTCGGAGCCGGCATTGGTGGTGCTGCCTATGCAGCATGGGGCTGGAGTGGCACATGCGCTTTAGGCGCCATCTCGGCTGCCTTGGCGCTGCTGTTGTCGTGGAAGCCCTAATTCGAGGCGTTGCAAAAAATGCCCGCCTCGATCAACCTGGCGGCCGGGCGTTTACCCAGACGGCCCAAGCGTTATGTACCCAACTCGTCGCGCGCCATTGCCACCCCGTCGAGGAACTGGTCCAGGGAACGCTTTCTGGCAGACCGATCAAAAGCGTAAGCTGGTTGTTTGAATTGGTTGCCAGTCAGAAGTCCTGAGATGTAGCCCGCGACGGTATCGGCGGCCATGACCAGGCTGCTGTCGAGGGTATGCACATACTTGCTCGTTACAGATCCCTTCGAGTGCCCGAGGAGGGCCGCAATGGTGATTTCGCTGAAGCCGAGTTCGTGCGCTATGCTCGCGAAGCTGTGGCGCAAGACATGCGCGGTGATATCGGAGAGTTCGGTGTTCTCGAACAGCTGGCTCCATTGCTTCGGAAAATTGCCGAATGCGTTGTTGCCGCGCACACCTGGGAACACGAACGGCCCTTCCTTTCTCAAGCTCTGCGTTTCCAGGAACTCGACAACTGCCAGTCCTATCGGTCGTGTGGACGCTCCTTCCTTTGTCTCTGACAGCCGCAGACAGCTGTTGGGAAGATCGACATCGGACCAGCGGAGTTCGATAATCTCGCTGCGCCGGCAGCCCGTGAGGGCGATCTGGCGGACGATTCTGACCATGGTGGCGAGGTTTTCATCCCGCTCGGCCTTGTCCAGAATCTTACCCATCAACTGATACTCGCTGTGTGTCAGACGCCGGTCGCGAACGCGATCTTTGGGCTTCCTGATGCCATGCGCGACGTTCGTGTCGACGATGCCCGCCTCCGAAGCATAGGTGAGGATACCGCCCAGCAAGCCGACCGCCCGGGTTGCTGTGCCCTGGCCACCCCGCAAGATCGTCTTGCCCCTTAGCTTTTTGGTCTTTCGCGTAGCGCGGGTTTTGCCGAGGATGATGTCATTCATCATCTTCGTAACATCCACTTTGGTCAGATCACGCACCCTCTTCTTGCCGATCAGCGGGATGATATGCCCATTGATCCGCCCGATATCGGTGGAGACCGTTGATGGTCTCTTGGGCTGCCCACGTTTCCCGAGGATGAGGCCGGTGTGCAGGTCTTCGACGTAGCGCTCACAGAGCTGTTGCACGGTCATGGCCTGTCGGTCTTCGTGGCGCTCTTCGGCCGGATCATCGCCCTGAGCGACGCGCCCTAGCTGGACCTTGGCCTCTCGTCTGGCTGTTTCGGCAGTCCAGATACCGTGGAGGCCAATCGTATAGCGGCGCGACCGTCCGTCACGGCGATACTGGATCACGTAGCTGCGCTTCCCAGAAGCGAAAACACGCAACCCGAAGCCAGGCAGGTCGCTGTCCCAGACGACGTAGTCCTTCTTCTGGCTCTTAACGCTTTCAACCAGCCGTTTTGTGATCTTTGGCATCATCAACCTCGTCATCAGAGCAACTGAGCCGCGTAAGCACCACGTAAGCAGTCGGGCGAAAGCTACGGAGTAGTTGCGGCTACTGGTTTCGACGACGAGCGAGCTTAAACACAAGCGATTTTAATATGTTAGCGTGCCGTGGCGTGCTGCGTCGCGCATTTCGGATAGGCCACGATTAATTGCTCCGAAGGCAGAGGCCAGAGGTTCGAATCCTCTCGGGTGCGCCATTTTCATTTGCGCTACCGCTTCGCTACTTGAGCGCGGGTTGTCGCGCGGGTTCGAAGTTTCTCCTCGCCCGGCGCGCCATTTCTTCTCATAACCTGTTGGGATCGCTCTGTTCCCGGCGCGCCCCTACCGGGGGCGCCGTGACCGGCACCTGCCGCGCCGTACCGCGTCAGGGGGCCGAGGCACCGGCGGGGGCGGCCGCGGCGAGGATCGCGGCGAAGGCGTCGCGGTCGATCCCCGCGAGCTGTGCCTCGGCGAGCGCGGCGCCGGGATGCGGCTGCAGCCGGGGCAACCCGCCGGGCGGGCCGGCGGTGAGGTTGCAGGGCACGGGCTCTGCCGTCTCGAAGCCCGGCAGCGCGTTGGCGAGCCAGGCGAAGGCGCCGGGGAAGGCCTTGCCGCCCGCCCGGGCCGCGAGCCAGGCGTCCCAGGTCTCTTCGCTGACCGAGCCCCAGGCCTCGAAGCCGAGCACGGTCCGCGCCTCCCGGATCGGAAGCAGCAGCTGCGCCCGCAGGAACCGGTGCCCCTGGAACGTGCAGTATTGCGCCGACAAGCTGTCCTCACCGACGGAGAGCGTCTTCTGGCCCGCCGGCAAAGGCCCGTGCGGCCAGGCGTCGGGCGCCGCGAGCGGCAGGGCATGGATCCCGCCGCGGGCGAGCAGCCGGTCCAGATCGGTGTCGGTCTGCGGGGCAGCGGCTGTGGTCATGGTGGGTCCTCCTCGGGCGGCCTTATCCCCCATCGGGCGCCGGCGGTCCAGCCCGCGCCGGCGCAGACACGGCCCGGGCACGGCGCGGGCCCCGTTCAGGCCCTTTCAGGCCTCGCCGAGATGCGGGCGCAGGTCGTTGCCCGCGGCGGCGTAGATGTCGAGGAGCCGGTCGAAGCTGATCCCGTCGCGTTGCAGCCCGGCGAGCCCCTGCGCCGCGCTCTGGGCGAAGAGCTGCGGCCGTGCCGTGCCGTCGCCGATCTCGAGTTTGCAGGGCACCGTGGCCACCGAGGCGATGCCGGGCAGGGCGTTGGCGAGCCAGGCAAAGCAGCCGGGGAAGTCGCTGTAATCCTCGGCCCGCCACGCCGCGACATAGCGCGCGAAGCTCGCGTCCGACACGCTGGCCCAGGGGCCGAAGGCGAAGACCTGATCGCCGCCGCGGATCGGCAGCGGCAGGGTGCAGCGGATGTAGAAGCCGCCGTCGAAAGTGCACAGATCGGTCCCGAGCCGGTCCGCGCCGACGACCAGGGTGTCTTCGCCTGCGGCGGCGCGGTTGCCGTGCGGCCAGGGGTCGGGGTGGTCGAAGCCGAGATCGTAGAGCCCGGTCGAGGGCTGGCCGCAGCAGGGGCAGAGGTAGTCGCGCGCGGTGAACCGCTGCCAGCGCCGGTCGGCGGCGAGCGCAGCGGCCTCGGGGGTCACTCCGCCGCCTTGAGTTCGAACCCCTTGGCGATCATGTCGGCGGGCTCCACCGGGTATTCGCCGGAGAAGCAGGCGTCGCAATAGGCGGGCCTGGCCGGGTCGCGGCCCGCGGCTTCGCCGACGGCGCGGTAGAGCCCGTCGAGCGAGATGAACCGAAGCGAGTCGACGCCGAGGAAGTCGCGCATCTCGTCCTCGCTCATGGTGGCGGCGAGCAGCTTGGAGCGTTCGGGCGTGTCGACGCCGTAGAAGCAGGGCCAGGCGGTGGGCGGGGAGGCGATGCGGAAATGCACCTCCTTGGCGCCGGCATCGAGGATCATCTCGCGGATCTTCTGGCTGGTGGTGCCGCGCACCACGCTGTCGTCGACCAGGATCACCCGCTTGCCCTCGATCAGCGCCCGGTTGACGTTGAGCTTGAGCCGCACCCCCATGTTGCGGATCTGCTCGGTGGGCTCGATGAAGGTGCGGCCCATGTACTGGTTTCGGATGATCCCCATGCCGTAAGGAATGCCGCTCTCGTGGGCGTAGCCGATGGCGGCCGGGGTGCCGCTGTCGGGCACCGGGCAGACGAGATCGGCCTCGACCGGGGCCTCGCGGGCGAGCTCGACGCCGATCTGGCGGCGGGTCTCGTAGACCGAACGACCGCCAAGGATCGAATCGGGGCGCGAGAAATAGACATGTTCGAAGATGCAGAACCGGGGCGCCTTGGGCCGGAACGGCCGGCGGCTCTCGACCCCGGCGGCGGTGATGACCACCATCTCGCCCGGTTCGATCTCGCGGACGAACTTGGCGCCGATGATGTCGAGCGCGCAGGTCTCCGACGACAGCACCCAGCCGTCGCCGAGCTGGCCCAGCACCAGTGGGCGGACCCCCAGCGGGTCGCGCACGCCGATGAGCTTGGTGCGGGTCATGGCCACGACCGAGAACGCGCCCTCGACCCGGCGCAGCGCGTCTTCCATCCGGTCGGGATATCCTTGGCCATCGACCGCGCCATCAGGTGGATCATGCACTCGGTGTCGGAGGAGGACTGGAAAATCGAGCCGCGGTCGATCAGCTCGCGGCGCAGCTCCTCGGCGTTGGTCAGGTTGCCGTTATGCGCGATCGCGGCGCCGCCCATCGAGAACTCGCCGAAGAACGGCTGCACGTCGCGGATCGCCGCCCCCTTGGCGCCGGCGGTCGAATAGCGCACATGGCCGATCGCAGCGGACCCGGCAGCGTGTCCATCAGGCTCTGCTTGGTGAAATTGTCGCGCACGTATCCGAACCGCCGCACGGAGTTGAACCCCGCGACCGGGTCGTGGCTCACGATCCCGCCGGCTTCCTGGCCGCGGTGCTGCAGCGCGTGCAGCCCGAGGGCCACGAAATTGGCCGCTTGTTCGAGCCCGATGACGCCGTAGACGCCGCATTCTTCCTTGAGCTTGTCGTCATCGAAGGGATGGGCGGGGGGCATCGAGGCGCAGGCGGTCATGGCAGTTTCCCGAATCCTGTTGGCGCGTTAGGCCCACCTCATAAGGAACCGGGGCAACGGAGTCACGGGGCAAGGGGGGCGGTGTGACACTTTGATGACATCGCCCGGGATCGCGGCCTATGTCCTGCCCGGTCTGCACACCGGACGGGCGCTGTCCGGGGCGTCGGGGCGGCACGGCCCGCCGCAGGGCCGGGCTCGGGCATCGCGTCGGCGAAGGCGGCGTGGTCGCCGGAGGCGGTTCGCGGGCGGGCGCCCGGTGCAGTCGCGGACGGTGTTACTGGGCGGCCGGGGCGGTGGTGGCGTCTGCCGGCGCCTCGGTCGGCGTGTTCGCCGCATCGCCTGCCGGTGCGCCGCAGGACGAGACCAGCGTCTCGTAGCGTTCCACGATCCATTCCGGCGCATTGTCGGGCAGGATCTCGTCGATCTTTTCCGAGGAGCGGGCAAAGATCTTGGCCGTGCGCGACTCGTCGACCATCGGGATCGCTTCCGAGACCACGACCCGGTCGTAGATCACCAGCGCGATCGCCACGAGCAGGAGCCCGCGCAACACGCCGAAGACGAAGCCGAGCGCCTGGTCGAGCCCGCCGAGGGCGGAGCGCTGCACGGCCGACGAGAACAGCGGCGTGAAGATCGAGACCACGATGAGCGCCAGCGCGAGCACGCCCGCGAAGGCCGCGATCACGCTGAGTTCGCAGCTGTCGGCGATGAAATCCTTGAGGATCGGGACTTCCTTGATCAGCGGCACCGCGCGGGGGGCGAAGAGATAGGCGACGACGGCAGCTGCGATCCAGCCCACGATCGACATCGCTTCGCGGATGAAGCCGCGCGAATAGGCGAGGATCGCCGAGATCAGGATGATGACCGCGACAACCGCGTCGACAATCGTGAATCCGTCCATTCCGTTTCCTTCCGTCGCCCCGTTCACGCCCGCCGGTCGGCTGTCCGCCGGTTCCCGAACCCGTCGCCAGCGTCACCGCCCTCCCGGTCCGGGTACCCTATATCAACCCGCTCCGAAAATCTCGCCGACAAATGCGGCCAGATCGGACATCACGTCGAGTCTCATGCCGTCCACGGTCCCGGCCTTGGTTTTACCCGGCGCAATGGCCGAGGTGAAACCAAGTTTTGCCGCTTCTTTCAACCTGTTTTCCGCCTGCGTCACCGGCCGGAGCGCGCCGGAGAGGGAAATCTCGCCGAAAATCACCGTTTCCTTCGGCACCGCGACGTCTTCGCGGGCCGAGAGCAGGGCTGCGGCGACGGCGAGGTCGGCGGCGGGTTCGCTGACCCGCATGCCGCCGGCGACGTTGAGATAGACGTCGAGCCCGGCAAACGGGATGCCGGCGCGCGCTTCCAGCACGGCGAGAATCATCGCGAGCCGCCCCGCATCCCAGCCGAGCACCGAGCGGCGCGGCTGGGCGAGCGACGAGGGCGCGACCAGCGCCTGGAACTCGACCAGCACCGGCCGCGTGCCCTCGATCCCGGCGAAGACGGCGGAGCCGGGCGCCGGTTCGTCGCGGTCGGAGAGGAACAGGGCCGACGGGTTGGCCACCTCGGCAAGGCCGCCGCCCGTCATCTCGAAGACGCCGATCTCGTCGGCCGGGCCGAAGCGGTTCTTGACCGCGCGCAGGATCCGGAACTGGTGGCCGCGCTCGCCCTCGAAATAGAGCACCGTGTCGACCATGTGCTCGACCACGCGGGGGCCGGCGATCTGGCCCTCCTTGGTGACGTGGCCCACCAGGATGACCGAGACCCCGCGGCGCTTGGCGAAGGTGGTGAGCTCATGCGCGGCGGCGCGGACCTGGCTCACCGAACCCGGTGCGCTGTCGACATTGTCGGCCCACATCGTCTGGATCGAATCGATCACCACGAGATCGGGCTTTTCCGCCTCGAGCGTGGTCAGGATGTCGCGCAGGTTGGTCTCGGCCGCGAGCGCCACGGGCGCGTCGGCGAGGCCGAGCCGCTGGGCGCGCATCCGCACCTGGGCACGGGCCTCCTCGCCGGAGACGTAGATCGTCTTGAGGCCCCGACGGGCGAAATGGGCGATGGCCTGCAACAGAAGCGTCGACTTGCCGATGCCCGGGTCGCCGCCTACGAGGATGGCGCTGGCGGGCACGAGGCCGCCGCCGAGCACCCGGTCGAATTCCTCGAGCCCCGAGCGAGCGCGCGGCGGCGGCGCCTCCTCGGTGGCCAGGTCGGAAAGCGGCACCGCGCGGCCCTTGAGCGCGCCCAGGGTCTTCGACGCGGGGCCGGCCGAGAGCGGCGTCTCCTCGACGATGGAATTCCACGCGCCGCAGGCGTCGCAGCGGCCCGACCATTTCGAATGGGTGGCACCGCATTCAGTGCAGGTGAAGGCCTGGACCTTGGCCATGTCAGGTTCTCCCCATTCGGCGGGCCGCCTCGGACGGCACGCTCATGCCGCGACCCGCTTCTTGGTGGCGTGGCTGATGAAGATCGAGGCGAGCACGCAGAAGGTGAACAGATAGAGCCCCCAACCGGTCTCGATCCGGGCGAGATGCACCCCCTTCACGATCACGACATAGAGCGCGATCAGGAAGATGTCGGCCATCGCCAGCTTGCCGAGAAACTCCATGGCCGGCAGCACCTTGCGCCGCATCAGCCCGAACTGGATCATCGCCACGCCCACCACCTTCAGGATCGGCGCAAAGATCGCGAAGAAGGTGACGAGCAGCGCCAGCAGCACGTCCGGTCTCCCACAGCGCCTGCAGCCCGAGACCACGCTCACCGCCTTGGTGCCGAAGAGCGGCAGGTTGATGCCCGCGTGCAGCAGCGGCGCGAACCAGGCGACGGGGAACAGTACGAGCAGGGCGAGATTGAGGGCTTTGACGAGGGTCATGGGCAGAACATAGGCACTCGAGCCCCCAGAGGCGAGGGCCGATCCCGTGGCTCCCGTGCCCTTTTCTTGGAAAAATACTCCCGGGGTCTGGGGTGGAACCCCCAGCGCCTCAGCTCCGCCCCGCGCATAGGTCCGCACATAGCGGCCCCCGAGCTGGGTCAGCACCTCGTAGCCGATGGTGCCGGCGATGTCGGCGACCGCGTCGACCCCCTGAACCGTTCCGAGCAGGGTCAGCGCCTTCGGCACCTCGCCGAGCCCCGTCACGTCGACGCCGATCAGGTCCATCGAGACCCGGCCGAGGATCGGGCAGGGGGTGTCGCCGGCGTAGAGCCGGCCCTTGCCCGAGAGCGCCCGGGTGATGCCATCGGCATAGCCGCCCGAAACGGTGGCGACGCGCATCCTGCGCTCGGCGACGAAGCTGTTGCCGTAGCCCACGCTCTCGCCCGGCGCGATCTCGCGGGTCTGGATCACCGGCAGCGTCAGCTCGACCACCCGCCAGGCGTCGTCGAAGGGACGGCCGCCGTAAAGGCCGATGCCGGGACGGGTGAGCTCGAAATGGTAGTCGGGGCCGAGCAGGATGCCGCCCGTCGCAGACAGCGAGCGCGGCACGTCGCAGCCCTCGGTCATCCGCAGGAAGGCGTCGAGCTGGCGGGCGTTCATCTCGTGGTCGGGCTCGTCGGCGCAGGCGAGGTGGCTCATGATCAGCCGCGGCCCCTGCGCCAGCACGACGTCCGCCACGGCCGCCCATTCGCCGGGCTCCATGCCGAGCCGGTTCATGCCGGTGTCGAGCTGGATGCCGAAGGGATGGCCCGGCAGCGCCTCGAAATGGCGGGTGACCTGGTCGATCGAGTTCAGCATCGGCACCAGCCCGAGATCGGCGATCATGTCGGTGTCGCCCGACATGTGGCCGCCGAAGATGGCGATCTCCGGCCCGGGTCCGAGCGCCTCGCGCACCGCCCAGCCTTCTTCCGCCGCGGCGACGAAAAACCGCCGCGCGCCGGCGGCGGCGAGGGCGCGCGCGACGCGGCCGGCGCCGAGGCCGTAGGCGTCGGCCTTCACCACCGCCGCGGTCTGCACCTCGGGTGCGCTCATCGCGTCCAGCGCCCGCCAGTTGGCGGCGATGGCGTCGAGATCGATCGTCAGTCTACCGGTACTCATGAGCGCGGGTTTTGGCAGCTGTGGCCGGCGCGTCAAGGGGGCGTGTGGGCCGTGCCGGGGACCGGCGGCGTCCGGCCAAAGGTTTCTGCATTCATGACAATCGCTTAGCCGGTGGCGGATTGTTTCCGATTGCGGCGGTTTTCGAGCCGTAGCGCCTCAGGCGCGGATCACGAAGCCGCGGGCGATGTGGTTGCGCACGAACCAGATCATCGCCACCCCGGGCAGGAGCGAAACCACCGTCATCGCCATCACTAGCCCGATGTCGGTCTGGAAGCTGAACAGCGCGCTGATCGCCATGGTGATCGGCTTGCCGGCGGTGACGGTGAGGATGCGGGCAAAGACCACTTCGACCCAGGAAAAGACGAAGCAGAAGAAGGCGACCACGCCGATGCCGGGGGCGATCGCCGGGATCAGCAGGCGGACGAAAAAGGCGGGCAGCGAATAGCCGTCGAGAAAGGCGGTCTCGTCGAATTCCTGCGGAACCGCGGAGATGAAGCTTTCGAGGATCCAGATCGCTACGGGGATGTTGAACAGGCAATGCACCAGCGCGATGCCGACCGGCGTGTTGATGAGCCCGGCCTTGGCAAACAGGATGAAGACCGGCAGCGACAGCACCACCGGCGGGGTGATGCGGAAGGCGAGCAGCAGGAAGAAGGCATGCCGGTCGCCGACGAAGCTGTAGCGCGAGAAGGCATAGGCCGCGGGCAGGCCGGCGATCAGGCAGAGCGCGACGTTGAGGCTGACATAGATCAGCGAATTGACGATCGAGGCGGTGAGCGGCGGTGACAGGAAGATGTTGCGGTAGTTGACGAGGCTCCAGTCGCCGACCGCGACGCCCTCGTGCGGCAGGGTCACGGTGAAGGACAGGAGCAGGGTCTGGGCGAAGGGCAACAGGATGAACAGGGCGAGGGCGGCGAGCGCCGCGAGCCTGAGCCCGGCGCCGATCCCACGCCTTGTGCCCGCCGCGCCGCTCACCGGACCGCCTCGAAACCGGCCCGTTCCCGCGCCTGCATCGCGCTGCGGAAGGCCCAGGCCACGGTGAGCACCATCAGGAAATAGAGCACCGAGCGCGCCGCGGCGGAGCCGTAGGAAAACCCGGCGATCTCCTCGCCGAGGTCGAGCGAGAGGAAAGTGGTGGCGTTGTTCGGGCCGCCGGCATTGATCCGGAAGGCCTCGATATAGATCATGAAACTGTCCATGAACCGCAGGAGCACCGCCATCGACAGCACGCCCGAGAGCTTCGGCAGCTCGATGTAGCGCAGCACCTGCAGCCGTGACGCACCGTCGATGGCGGCGGCCTGGTAGAAGGGCTGCGGGATGCCCGAGAGCCCGGCGTAGGACAGCACCACGACGAGCCCGAGCCAGTGCCAGGTATCCATCGCCACCAGCACGATCCAGGTGTGCAGGGCGGTAAACTTGTAGTCGAAGGTGATCCCGAGCCAGACCAGAGCCCGACCGACGAGGCCGGTATCGAGGTTGATGAGCGACAGCCACATCGACGGGATCATGTTCCAGGGCGTGACCAGCGGCAGCGCCACCAGCATCAGCACCACGATCCGCCAGCGTCCCGTCCGCCCCAGCATCATCGCGATGGCGAGCCCGAGCGGGATCTGCACCGCCAGCACCAGGCCCGAGAACAGGAGGCTGCGCCCGAGGCTCGCCCAGAACCGCGGCGAGGTGACGATCTGCTGGTACCATTCCGGGCCGATCCAGAAGGCGCTGTCGAGGGTGAAGATGTCGAAGAAGGAATAGTTGAACACCGCCACCAGAGGCAGCACGCCGACGAAGCCGAGGATCATCCCGGCCGGCAGGAGGAACAGCCACGCGGCGTTGTTCTGTCGCTTCATGGCGGCTCGGTCCGGGTCTCTGCTTTGAGGTCACCCCAGACATAGCGCGGGCGCGCCGGACGGTCCATCGAAAGGCCACACCGGGGAGCGGTGCCGTCGCGTCGGGACCGTCCGGTCAGCGGGTGGCGCGGGTCTCGATCCGGGCGCCCTGGTGCAGGGTGCGGTGCACCGGGCAACGGTCGGCGATCTCGATGAGCCGCGCTTGCTGGTCTTCGGTGAGCTCGCCCTCGATGGCGATCTCGCGGGTGAAGACGTCGATCTTCACCGGCCGGCCGCGGTCGTCCTTGCGTCCGTCCTCGGCGGGCACCTTCTCGTGAGTCACGTCGACCGAGAGGCCGGTCACCGGCCATTTCTTGACGCCGGCATACATCCGGATGGTCATCGAGGTGCAGGCGCCGAGCGCGGCCTTGAGCAGCGCATAGGGGTTGGGCCCGCGGTTCGCGCCATTCACCTTTTCCGGCTCGTCGGCGAGCCAGGCATGGCTCGACCCGTTCACCACCGTGTTGGTGTAGGGAATGTCCGGATCGATCTCGCGCACTCGCACGACGCCCTCGGGCGCGGGGTCCGCGGGCCGCGGCATCCGCTCGGCAGCCCCTGCCGGATCGACGGCGAGATCGAGGTCGAGGTAGCGCGCGGCCCAGGTGGCGATCACGTCGGCGACATAGGCGGCATCCTTGCGGCCGGTGATGAGGTGGTCGGCGTCGTCGAGGGTGACGAAACTCTTGGGGTGCTGGGCGGCGACGAAGATCTCGGTCGCGTTGCGGATGCCGACGATCTGGTCGAAGGGAGCGTGCATCACCAGGAGGGCGGCGTGCAGCCCGTGGATTGCAGCCGTCAGGTCCTCCTCGCGGATCTCGGTCAGGAAGTCGCGGCCGATCTCGAAGGGCCGGCCGCCGAGCTCGACCTTGCAGCGCCCGTTTTCCTCGATCTCCTCCAGCCGGCAGGCGAAGTTGCGGGTGACGTGGTTGGGCGCAAACGGCGCGGCGAGGGTCGCGACCGCCTTGACGGAGGGGATCTTGGCCCGCGCCTTGAGCACCGCGGCACCACCGAGCGAATGGCCGATCAGGAGGCCCGGCGCCATGCCGCGGGCGGCGAGCGCCTCGGCGGCGGCGACGATGTCGGCGACGTTGGAGCCGAAGGTGGTGGCGCCGAAATCGCCCTCGCTGTCGCCGAGCCCGGTGAAGTCGAACCGCAGCACCGCGAGCCCGGCTCCGGTCAGGCGCTCGGAGATGCGCTTCGCCGCGTGGCTGTCCTTGGTGCAGGTGAAGCAATGGGCGAACAGCGCGGTGGCTATCGGTGTGCCGCGGGGCAGATCGAGCCGGCCCGCCAGCTCGGTGCCGGCCGCGCCGCGGAAAGTGAAGTCTTCTGTCGCCATGGTCCCGGTCCTCGTGCGCGTCATACACCCCGGCCTAGGTGGCGCAGCGGGCGCGGGGATGCAAGCGGGACAAGTTGACGCCTCCGTGACGGCTGCGCCGCGCCCGCTTGCCCCGGCGGTGCTGCGCGCTAGAGTGCGGCCATGACCCTGTTTCGGCTTCTCAAATCCGCTCTTCTGCGTCCGGCGCGTCTCGGTCGGGTTGCCCTGCTGGGCGTGGCGTTCGTGGCGCTTCCGGTGCAGGCGCAGCCCCGGGCGATGGCGCATTACCAGAAGAACATGCTCTATTCGCTGAGCGCCGAGGACGAAGGGCGGCTCGCACAGGACATCCTCGCCCGCTCCCCCGACACGGTGTCGCTGCAGGAGGTCAACCGCGAGAACCGCGGCATCCTCGACCTGCTGCAGCCGGCCTATCCGGCGCAGAAACTGTGCCGGTTTCGCGAGATCGGCGGCGTCGCGGTGCTGTCGCGCTGGCCCGAGGTGCCGGGCACGGCGCAATGTCTGAAGGGCAGGGCATCGCCGCGCTGCAGGTCGAGACGCCCGAGGGCCGGGTCTGGGTGATGTCGGTCCATCTCGAAACCCCGCAGAAGCCCTTGCATGGCGAGATGGTGCGGGCGCTGGCGCCGGAGTTACGCGGCTTTCCGGGCCCAAGATCGTCGGCGGCGATTTCAACGCCTTCCCGGGCTCGGTCTCGGTGACCACGCTGGCGCGCGCCGCGAAGGTCGTGCCGCTCGGCCCCGGGTGGTGACCAAGCGGCTGGCGGGGCTGTTCTCGCTGACCATCGACCACGTGCTGGTGACGGGCGGGCGGGGCCAGGTCGCGCAATTGCCGCTGATCGGGTCGGACCATTACGGTCTGCTGGCCCGGTTCGTGCTGGACATCTGAAGGGAGCGCGGGCGATGGACGCGATCTGCCAGGCGCATCTGCCGATCCGGCCCTGGGCCGAGGAGCGGACCCGGCGGCTGCCGGGGCTGAACCCGGTGGCGCCCGGGGACTGGTTGCAGCGCGACGATGCCTATGCGCCGCAGATGGCCCTGCGCGAGCGGCTTCTGGCCGAGCGGCGCGACGCGGTGCTGCAGGTCTCGCCCGGGGCGGAACCGGCGGCGGCGGAACTGTTGCGGGTGATCCTGGCCGAGCTCGATGGAGCCCCGGGCTATCATGTCGGGCCCGACGCGGTGGACTGCCCCGACGGGCGGCGGGTGGCGCTGGACGCGGCGGGGCCGCTGGAGACGGCGGCGCGGCTGGTGCAGGAAGACCTGATCCTGATGGAGAAACCCGCGGGCGCGACGGAACACGTGCTGACCGCGGGCGCGCTGATGTTTCCGTCGAGTTGGACGCTCGGGGAAAAGTTCCTGCGCCCGTTGACCGACATCCACGTGCCGGTCGAGGTCTACGACGCCGACCTCGCCCGCCGGGTGCAGCGCCTGTTCGACGGGATCAGGGCAGGGCACCCGATCTGGCGGGCGAATACGATGGTCTACGCCGATCCGGCGCTGTTCCAGCCCCGCCGCGAGACCGAGCGTCGACCCAGACCGCCAGCGGGACCGCGCTGGCTGAGGGTCGAGCGGCAATGCCTCGCGCGGCTGCCGGAGACCGATGCCGTGGTGTTCACGATCCATGTCTACGTGGTGCCGTTCGACAGCCTGAACGCCGAGGACCGTTCAATGCTGTCGGCAGGCGAGAGCGTGGCCTGAACCGCCGCCGGAGCGGCGCGCGTGGCCGGTCGGGGCCGGGTCAGGCGGCGCGCGGCAGGGTGATGACCGTGTCCACGAAACTGCCGTCGTGCCATTGACGGATCATCTGCGAGCGCTTGAGCCCGGCCCGGATCAGCTTCGGACTGGCCCGCAGCCCGCGCAAGGCGAGGCGGCGCAACTTGCGGTGCAAGGGGACGGAGTGTCGCAGGGCGCGAGCGAGCCGGATGTCGGCCCGACGGCCCAGGATGCGCCCGCGTTGGGCGTAGTCTGCGATGGTCAGGTTGCGGTTCAACATGGGCGGCCTCTACTCACTTTCGATACTCACCCCCGATTGTCTCAGCTTTCCGGGCAATTGCGGCAGGAATTGGGGCAGATCGTGCCGAGCCTGCCCAGATTGAAACAATCGGCGGAACTCCGCCCAGGGTTGTTTCCACCCCCGTCCCGACCCGTGACGGCGCGGTCGCCGGTCGGTCCGGCGGCCGCCCTCCTGGGTCCTGAGTCGCGCCAATCTTCGGGCTTGCGCTAGGTTTCGCCGCCGGCCTGGCGGGCATAATCCCCGGCATCGAACCAGCCGCGCGAGGCGGTCACCTTGAGGTCGTCGTCCAGCTCCCATTCCTCCCAGCCGCGGATGTCGAGAGGGTTGCCGGTGCCGGCAGCGTGGCCGGTGAAGGTCCAGACATAGACCGCGTGCGACCCCGACAGGCGGATGTCGTCGCAGCTGAGCGTGAGGTCGGGCACATCGGCGAAAAAGCCCGCGGCCATGTCGCGGACCCGGTCCCGGCCGGTCCAGGGCGTGCCCCGGTTGATGACGATCTCGCCGTCTTCGGCGTAGAAGGCGGCCACCGCCTCGGGAGACCCGGAATTCCAGGCGGCCGTGTAGGCCGCCGCCATCCGTGCCACATCGTTCTGATCAAACATCTTTGCCTCCTGTCCATCCCTGAAGCCCGAGCCTGCCACCGGCGCGCCGGACCTGTCGAGCTTTTTGGGTGGGTTGGGCGTGGCGCGGAGGGGCGCAAAGGGACCGCAAAAGGAAAGGGCGCCCCCAGGGGGCGCCCTTCGATCTCGTGAGCCGCAGCGATCAGCAGCTGTAGTACATCGCGTACTCGACCGGGTGCGGGGTGTGCTCGTAGTTGTACACCTCTTCCCATTTCAGCTCGAGATAGCCCGCGATCTGGTCCTTGGTGAAGACGTCGCCGGCGAGCAGGAAGTCGTGGTCCTTCTCGAGGTTCTCGAGCGCCTCACGCAGCGAGCCGCAGACGGTCGGGATGCCTTCGAGCTCTTCCGGCGGCAGGTCGTAGAGGTTCTTGTCCGAGGCCGGGCCCGGATCGATCTTGTTCTTGATGCCGTCGAGGCCGGCCATCAGCAGGGCGGCGAAAGCGAGATAGGGGTTCGCCGACGGGTCCGGGAAACGGGCCTCGACGCGCTTGGCTTTCGGGCTTTCGGTCCACGGGATCCGGACGCAGCCCGAGCGGTTGCGGGCCGAGTAGGCGCGCAGAACCGGGGCTTCGAAGCCGGGGATCAGGCGCTTGTAGGAGTTGGTGGACGGGTTGGTGAAGGCGTTGAGCGTCTTGGCGTGCTTGAGCAGACCGCCGATGAACCACAGCGCTTCCTGGGACAGGTCGGCGTATTTGTCGCCGGCGAAGAGCGGCTTGCCGTCCTTCCAGATCGACATGTTGACGTGCATGCCGGTGCCGTTGTCGCCCTTGATCGGCTTCGGCATGAAGGTCGCCGTCTTGCCGTAGGCCTGGGCCACGTTGTGGATCACGTACTTGTATTTCTGCAGCTCGTCGGCCTGCTTGGTCAGCGAGCCGAAGATCAGGCCAAGCTCGTGCTGGGCGGTCGCCACCTCGTGGTGGTGCTTGTCCACCTTCATGCCGATCTGCTTCATCGTCGACAGCATCTCGGAGCGGATGTCCTGGCTGTCGTCGACCGGGTTCACCGGGAAGTAGCCGCCCTTGTAGGTCGAGCGGTGGCCGGTGTTGCCCATCTCGTATTCGGTGTCGGTGTTCCAGCGGCGTCGACGGCGTCGAGCCGGTAGGAGACCTTGTTCGGCGAGACGATGTAGCGGACGTCGTCGAAGATGAAGAATTCGGCTTCCGGACCGTAGTAGGAGATGTCGCCGATGCCCGAGGACACCAGATAGGCCTCGGCCTTCTGGGCGGTGCCGCGCGGGTCGCGCTCATAGGGTTCGCCGGTGTCGGGCTCGACGATCGAGCAATGGATGCAGAGCGTCTTCTCGGCGTAGAACGGGTCGATATAGGCGCTGTCGGTGTCGGGCATCAGTTTCATGTCCGAGGCTTCGATCGACTTCCAGCCGGCGATCGAGGAGCCGTCGAACATGAAGCCTTCGTCGAGGAAGTCTTCGTCGACGATGCCGACATCGACGGTCACGTGTTGCAGCTTACCGCGCGGGTCGGTGAAGCGGATGTCGACATAGGCGACATCGTCCTCGAGCATCTTCAGAACGTCAGCTTTGCTCATTTGGCATTCTTCCCTGAGTTTTGGAGTTCACAGTACGGATTAACGGTTTGTGCGGATGTGGTTTTCGGCGGCCGACCCCGGTGGGGTTCAGACGGCGTCGAGTCCGGTTTCGCCGGTGCGGATCCGGATCGCCTGTTCGACTGGCGAGACGAAGATCTTGCCGTCGCCGATCTTGTCGGTCTTGGCCGCGCCGACGATCGCCTCGATGGCGGCGTCGACCTGGTCGTCGGGCAGGATCACTTCGATTTTCACCTTGGGAAGGAAGTCCACCACGTATTCGGCGCCGCGATAGAGCTCGGTATGGCCCTTCTGGCGGCCGAAGCCCTTGACTTCGATGACGGAGAGGCCCTGGACACCCACGTCCTGCAGCGCTTCTTTCACCTCATCGAGTTTGAACGGCTTGATGATGGCTTCGATCTTCTTCATGTGGTGTCCCCCCATGGAAAACGTGTTGCCGCCCACTGACCACTTTCGCCCGGCGGTCTCAATTGGATAGAGTTGTGGTAGCGCGGCGGCCGGGCGGATTCCAGCCTGAGCGCAAAAAAAATATGCGAATTGCCTACAGAGCGTGCAATCCGCGAAAATCGAGGTCGGAGCGATGACCGAACTGCTCACATCTGCCCAAATGCGCGCCATCGAGGGCGCGGCAATCGCCTCGGGGGCGGTCACCGGGCTCGAATTGATGGAGCGCGCCGGGCGGGGCGTGGTGACGGCGGTGTTCGCGGAATGGCCGGATCTTGCGCCGGCCGGATGGGTCGGCTGGGGGGCCGGCCCCCCAGATCCGCCGGAGTATTTGGACCAAGAAAAAGGAGGGCGCCGGGCGGTGGTGCTCTGCGGTCCGGGCAACAACGGCGGCGACGGTTTCGTGGTGGCGCGGCTGCTGGCGGGGCTGGGTTGGGGGGTGGAGGTGTTTCTGCTCGGCGAACCGGAGAAGCTGCCGCCGGATGCGCGGGTGAATTACGCGCGTTGGTGCGAGATCGGCGCGGTGGCGCCCCTGCGCATGGCCGAGGTCGACCTCTGGGAGGCGGACCTGGCCGTAGATGCGCTGTTCGGCACCGGGCTCACCCGGCCGCTGAAGGGCGAGGCGCTGTTGGCGGCGAATGCGCTGGCGACCCGGGCCTTTGGCGACGACCCGGTGGTGGCCGTGGATGCGCCCTCGGGCCTGTGCATGGACTCCGGACGCCCGCTGGTGCCGCCCGAGGGCGACGGGGTGGCGGCGGCGGGGCTCACGGTGAGCTTCCACGCGCTGAAGCTCGGGCATGTGTTGGCGATGGGGCCGGAGCGCTGCGGGCGGGCGGTGGTGGCCGATATCGGGCTCGGCCGTACATTTGAGCGCAAGAACCGCGTGGCCCTCGCATCGGTCTATGGCATCGCGGCGCAGGAAGTCGAAAAAGGCCTTGGGCCCAGGCTGCGCGACAAGGTCGTGACCCTGAACGCCGCGCTCAGCGCCGATCCCGATTGGCTGGCCAAGAGCGGCGCCGCGCACAAATACGGCCATGGCCATGCACTTGTGCTCGCGGGCGGCGCGGGCAGGACCGGGGCTGCCCGGCTGGCGGCCCGGGGCGCCCTCCGCGTGGGGGCGGGGCTCGTGACCCTCGCACCGCCGCATGACGCCTTAGCGGAAACGGCGGCGCAACTCACCGCGATCATGCTCGCGGAAGTGGAGGATGCGGCGACGTTGGGGCGTGTCCTGCGGGACGACCGGCTGACGGCATTGGCGCTGGGGCCCGGGCTGGGCCTCGAGCGCGCCCGCGACCTGGTCCCGGTGGCGCTGGAAGCGGGCCGTCCGACGGTGCTCGACGCCGATGCGCTCACCGCTTTCGCCCACGATCCGGCGCATCTCTTCGCGATGCTCCACGAGAATTGCGTGCTGACCCCGCATGGGGGCGAGTTCGCCCGGCTGTTTCCGGATATCGCGCAGAAGCTCCTTGGGAAGGCGACACGCGGCCCGGCCTTTTCAAAGGTCGACGCGGTCCGGGCGGCGGCGGAGCGCGCCGGGTGCAGGATCGTGTTCAAAGGGGCCGATACGGTGATTGCCGGTCCGTCAGGGCGTCCCGCGGTCAACGCCGCGGCCTATGATCGCGCTGCTCCCTGGTTGGCGACCGCGGGGTCTGGCGATGTGCTCACGGGCATGATTGCCGGGCTGCTGGCACGTGGGCTCCCGCCGTGGGCCGCCGCCGAAACCGCCGCCTGGATGCATGTCGAGGCGGCGCGCAGCTTCGGACCCGGGCTCATCGCCGAGGACCTACCGGAAGAACTCCCGAAAGTGTTCCGCACCCTCGGACTGTGATCCTTTTTCCTGGCGGAAAGTCTCCGGGAGCCCCCCGGCCTGCCCGCCGCAGGCGCAAACGCCCGCAAGGGCGTTTCCCCCCGCCCGCCGCAGGCGAACCCGCCGGGCAGGGGGAAGACCTCACTTCTTCATCGGGCAGGTCGAGATCCCGAGGATCGAGTAGACCGGGCAGGAGCCGAGGAGACCGGTCGCCAGCGGCACGATGCCGATCAGGTAAAGCCAGCTCCAGGTGCCGCCGCCATTGAAGAAAAATCCGGCGATCAGCGCGAGGCCGAGAATGATGCGCAGGGCGCGGTCGAGTGTGCCTTCGTTGGTCTTGAACATGTGACATCCTTCCCTTGTCGTTCATCTGCGGAGTGTATCCGTGATGCCCGAACCTACCCCATCCGCAGCGTCAGGCCACGTGACGGAGTCACATCCCCGGCGTTCACATCCCCGTGTCGGGTCCGTTTCGGCCTCGCGTCAGACCGCCGGGCTCGCCGCTAGCGCTTCGAGGGCAGTGCGGTCGCGGACCCGGATCTCGCCGCGCCCAGTGCGGATCGCGCCCGTTTGCGCGAGCTTGTCGAGCCGTCGGCTCACCACTTCGCGCGCCGTGCCGATGGCGCGGGCGATCTCCGCCTGGGTGATCGCGAGCACCCCGTCCTCGCCGGCGCGCTCGAGGATCAGCGCCGCCAGACGCGCCTCGACCCGCATGAAGCTCATGGTTTCGATCAGCTGCATCATCGCCTGCATCCGTTCTGCAAAGGCCGCGAAGACGACCTTGCGGAAGGCGGGCGAGGTGTCGAGAAGTTCGAGGAAGACCGGGCGGGGGACCAGCACCAGCCGGGTCGGCGCGGTGGCGACGGCCTCGGCCGAGTAATCGTCGCCGCCGAGGAGGCCGAGGGTCGACTGGATGCAGCTCTGCCCCGGCGCCACTTCGTAGAGCAGGATATCGCGCCCGTTCGGGCCGAGCAGGCTGACACCGACGTGCCCCGTGAGCACGATCACGTAGCCCTTCACCGTCTCGCCCGGACGAAACAGCACCGCCCCCTGCGGCACCTCGGTCGGGCCGAGCCGGTCGAGCACGCCGCGCGCAACCGGCTCCAGGGCGGCCAGCTCGCTGGCCCCGCCGGTCCAGCTCACGGCGCGTCGCGGCCGCGCGCGGCGAAGCGCGGCAACATCGCCGAGAAATCGCGACCCCGCCCGTCTTCGTCCTCGACGAAGCGGCGGTAGAGCTCGCGGGCGAGGGCGCCGGCCGGGGTGTCGGCATCGACCAGTTCGGCGGCGGCCTGGGCGAGGGTCAGGTCCTTGAGCATCAATTCGGCGGCGAAACCGGGGGTATAGCCGTTGTCGGCGGGCGAGGTCGGGCCGACCCCGGGGGCCGGGCAATAGGATGTCACCGACCAGCTCTGGCCCGACGAGGTCGAGACCACGTCGTAGAGCCGCTCGCGCGAGAGCCCGAGCTTGTCGGCGAGCGCGAAGGCTTCGCAGGTGGCGATCATGGTGACGCCGAGGATCATGTTGTTGCAGATCTTGGCCGATTGCCCGGCGCCCGACGCCCCGCAATGGACCGCCTTCGCGCCCATGATGTCGAACAGCGGCGCGACCGTCGCGAAGGCCTCGTCGGAGCCGCCGACCATGAAGGTGAGCGTGCCGGCCGCGGCCCCGCCGACCCCGCCCGAGACCGGCGCGTCGAGCGCCCCGAGCCCGGATGCCGCAGCGAGCTCGGCGACGGCGCGGGCGCTCTCGACATCGACCGTCGAGCAGTCGCAGAGCACCGCGCCCGGGGCCATCGCCGGCAAGATCTCGGCCGCGACCGCGCGCAGGATCGCGCCGTTGGGCAGCATGGTGATAACCACCTCCGCCCCCGTCGCCGCGGCGGCGGCCGAGGGCGCCTTGGTGACGCCCGCGGGGCAGGGGGCGGCGAGGTCGAACCCCGCGACCGCATGGCCCGCCGCCGCCAGGTTCGCCGCCATCGGCGCCCCCATGTTGCCGAGCCCGATGAAACCGATCTGCATTGCGTCCTCCCATCGCGCCGAAGGCGCGTTTCCCAAAACACTGCGCCGGATGCGCGTGGCCACGTTATTCCGGATCCGCCGCGCCGTCCTCCAGCCGAAGCTCGTCCGCGCCCAGCGGCGCCAGCATGCGGTCGACCGTATCCTGGCTGACTTCCGCGAGGGAGCCGTGTTTCCAGCGCGGCGCCCCGTCCTTGTCGATCACCTTGGCGCGGATGCCCTCGAGGAAATCGCCCAATTCGCTCGCCCGCCAGGTGAAACGGTATTCGCGGGTGAGCGCGTCGCGGATCTCGCCGCCGCCCGCGCGCACCGCCCGGATGTTGGCGAGCCCGCAGGCCACCGCCAGCGGCGAGGCCTTGGCGAGCGCCGCCCGCGCCCCTGTCGCGAATGCGCTGCCCGAGGCCGCCAGCGCGGCGTCGATCTCGCCCACCGGCCGGCTGAAGATCGCGTCGATCTCGCCCTGCAGCGCGGCCTTCGCGCCGGGTGGCGGCGCCTCGGCGAGCTCCGCGACGATCCCCGCGTCGCCGGTCTGTTCGAGCCGCGTCTCGAGGTCGAGCCAGAACTCCCGCGGCACGTAGGCGTCGGCGAAGCCAGCCAGAAGCGCGTCGCCCGGGCCCATCCGCGCCGCCGTTGCGCCGAGATATTCGCCGAGATGGCCCGGGGCGCGGGCGAGCAGCGCCGAGCCGCCGACGTCCGGCACGAGGCCGATGGCGACCTCCGGCATGGCGATCTGGCTGGTCTCGCAGACCACCCGGTGCGATGCGTGGCAGCCGAGCCCGACGCCGCCGCCCATCGTGTAGCCCTGCATCAGCGCCACCACCGGCTTGGGGTAGGAGGCGATCCGGGCGTTCATCCGGTATTCGTCGGCCCAGAACCGCCTTCCATAGGCGTACCGCCGCGCGTGCCGGTCTCGTACATCTCCTGGATATCGCCGCCGGCGCAGAAGGCCCGGGTACCCGCGGCATCGATCAGCACCACGGCGACCTCGGGGTCCGCCGCCCAGCGCACAAGGGCTGCGTCGATCTCGCGGCACATCCGGTAGCTGAGCGCGTTCAGCGCGCCCGCGCGGGTGAGGGTGATCCGGCCCGCGCGGCCATATTGGCGGATGTCGACGTCGCCCATGCGCGCTCCTTCTGGTCGTTGCGGGTCCGTAGCGCGTCTTTTGTGCCAAGGAACCGGGCAGGGGTCCAGACGTCCCGGGGCGACGGGCGCGGTTCAGGCGCCCCGGTCGCACCTTCCCGGCCTCACCTTCCCGGTCTCAGGCGCCCGCGGCGTCGAGCCGTTCCTGGGCCGCGATCCAGAGCGCCTCGGCCCGTTCCAGCCCGTCCATGACTTCGGCACGCTTGCGCTGCCACCGGGTGATCTCGTCGGCCCGTCCGCCCTCGTAGAGCCCGGGATCGGCAAGCCTCTCGTCGAGCTTTTCCCGCATCTCTTCCAGCTTCGATCCGCACCTCGCACTTGCGCACCTCGGCCCTGAGCGCCAGCCGCGCGTCGCGGTCGGGCTTTTCGCTGGCGCCGGCGCCGCTTCGGGCTTCTCCGGCTTCGCCGCCGTGTCCGACGACAGCAGCAGCTTGCGGTAGGCTTCGAGATCCTCCTCGAAGGCCTCGACCCGCCCGCCTTTCACCAGCCAGAGCCGGTCGGCGACCATCGACAACAGGTGCATGTCGTGGCTCACCAGCACCACCGCCCCGGTATAGGCGGTGAGCGCCTCGACCAGTGCCTCGCGGCTCTCGATGTCGAGGTGGTTGGTGGGTTCGTCGAGAATGAGCAGGTGCGGCGCGTCGAGCGTGGCGATCAAGAGCGTCAGCCGCGCCTTCTGCCCGCCCGAGAGCTTCGCCACCGGCGTCTCCGCCTGGTCGGCGTTGAGCCCGAACCCCGACAGCCGCGCGCGCCATTTCGGCGGGCCCTCGAGGGGCGCAGCCGGCGCAGGGTTTCGAGCGGGGTCTCGTCGCCGCGAAGGACGTCCATCTGGTGCTGGGCGAAATAGCCGATCCGGAGCTTCGGCGTGCGCAACACCCGGCCGCCCATCGCCCGAGCCTCGCCGACGATCAGCTTGGCCAGCGTCGACTTGCCCTGGCCGTTCTTGCCCAGAAGCGCGATCCGGTCGTCCTGGTCGATCCCTCAGGTTGAGCCGCGTGAGCACCGGTTTGCCCTCGTCATAGCCGACCGCGGCGCCCTCCATGTTGACGATCGGCGGCGACAGCTCTTCGGGCTCCGGGAAGGAGAACCGGCGCAGCGCCGCTTCCTGCGGCGTGGCGATGAACTTGATCTTTTCGATCATCTTCAGCCGCGCCTGGGCTTGCACCGCTTTCGACGCCTTGTAGCGGAACCGGTCGACGTAGCTCTGCAGATGCGCGCGCCGGGCTTCGGCCTTCTTGTTCTCGGCTTCGGCGACGGCCAGCCGGGCGGCGCGGGTCTCGGCGAAAGTGTCGTACACGCCGGTGTAATAGGTGAGCTTGCGGTCCTCGAGATGCAGGATGCCGCTCACCGCCCGGTTCAGGAGCTCGCGGTCGTGGCTGACGATGATGACCGTGTGCGGGTAGCGCGCGAGGTAGCTTTCCAGCCAGAGCGCGCCCTCGAGGTCGAGATAGTTGGTGGGCTCGTCGAGCAGGAGCAGATCGGGGCGCGAGAACAGCACCGCCGCCAGTGCCACCCGCATCCGCCAGCCGCCGGAGAAATCGGCACAGGGGCGCTGCTGGTCGACGTCGTCGAAGCCGAGCCCCTTGAGGATCGAGGCCGCCCGCGCCTCGGCACTCCAGGCGTCGATATCAGCGAGCCGGGTCTGGATCTCGGCGATGCGATGGCCGTCGGTCGCGTCCTCGGCCTCCGCCATCAGCGCCGCGCGCTCGGTGTCGGCGGCGAGCACTGTGTCGATGAGGCTCACGTCGCTGGCCGGTGCCTCCTGCGCCACGCCGCCGATCCGCGCGCCCCGGGGCACCGAGATCTCGCCGGTCTCGAGCGTAAGCTCGCCGCGGATCAGCCGGAACAGCGTGGTCTTGCCGGTGCCGTTGCGGCCCACGAGTCCCACCTTGTGCCCCTCGGGGATCACCGCGGAGGCATGTTCGATGAGCGGCCGGCCTTCGACCGAATAGGAGATGTCGTCGATGCGCAACATGCCGCCTCAGTGCCGCAAGCGGAGGGGGGCGTCAATTCCCCGCGCCCGCGCCGTCGCGGACTCCGCACGGATCGGCGCGATTTCCTTCGGGACACTCGACGGTTGCACGAATCCGCTCGGCTGTTAGGCTCAGAATACTTCGGCGGGCCTGTTCCGTTGCGGGGTATCGAGGGGGTGCGGCGGAACCCAGCGGATTGGCTGGCACGTTCTCACGACGATAATTTTCCGGGCACCGGCCCTGCAAGGGCGCGCATCGCTGCGCGCGACATGTGAACCGTTTCGCCCGGAATGGCGCAGATCGAGGAAATTGCGAAAATGGCTTATATCAAAATATACAACGCGGCCGGCATTGGCCTGCACCTGGCAAACCAGGGAACGCTCTGGGGATATGGGGGCTCAAGACAACAGAGGACGACTATGAATTCGACGGGGCTACTACAGCCAGTATGTGTCTGTCGACGGACCGAATGCGAATTTCACCTACGGGCTCATCGATTGGGATTACTCGGATACGCCGACCTACCAGATGATGAGCGTTTTGATTACCAACAGCTCCATCGAGGCGATGCTGTATCTCAACGATCCCGATGGCGGGAACGTGGTCGACCGGGATTACGTCTGGAACGGGACGGTTCTCCACCGCTGGGACGTGGAGGGAGACGACGTAATCATCGGCAACCGGTACAACGATTATATCGACGCCGACCGCGGGGATGACGATGTCGCCGGCTATGGCGGCAATGACACCCTGCTGGGTGGTGCGGGCAACGATGATCTTTCCGGCGGCAAGGGCAAGGACAGGCTGGACGGCGGCGCCGGCCGCGACAAGCTGCTCGGCGGCAACTCCAGTGATGTCCTCATGGGCGGCAAGGGCAACGACACGCTCAAGGGCGGGGACGGGGTCGACAAGTTCGTGTTCAGGACCGGCTGGGACGTCGACACGATCAAGGATTTCGACGCCACCGGCAGCGTGCACGACCGGATCGACCTCAGCGGGCTCAACTCGGTCAAGAGCCTGGACCGATCTGAAGAACAACCACCTCGAAAAGGACGGGTCGGACGTGGTGATCGACGGCAGGAACGGCGACAGGGTAGTGCTCGAGGACGTCACCCTGCAGAGCCTCGACAAGGGCGATTTCATCTTCTAGGCGGGCTCACCCGGCCCAGTGCCGCCATCCCGCGCGTGTTCGGGGGCACTGCCGCTCGGCGGCGCGGACGCGGTCGCGCGACCGCGTCTCCCGTTGGCGCCGGATCGAAACCCTTTCCATCCCTGCCGCCCCATGCTAGCAGGCCCGCGAGATTCCAAGGGTTATCCCCAGAGGCAGAAACGAGGACCGACATGGCCATCCAACGCACCTTCTCCATCATCAAGCCCGACGCCACCAAGCGCAACCTGACCGGCGCGGTCAACGCCAAGATCGAGGCCGCGGGCCTGCGCATCATCGCCCAGAAGCGGATCCGGCATGACCCGTCAGAATGCCGAGACCTTCTACGGCGTTCACAAGGAGCGTCCGTTCTTCGGCGAACTCGTCGAGTTCATGATCTCCGAGCCGGTCGTCGTGCAGGTGCTCGAGGGCGAGGACGCGATCGCGAAATACCGCGAAGTCATGGGCGCGACCGACCCGGCGGAAGCCGCCGAAGGCACCATCCGCAAGGAATTCGCGCTGTCGAAGGGCGAAAACTCGGTGCACGGCTCCGATGCGCCGGAGACCGCTGCCGAAGAGATCGCCTATTTCTTCGCCGGGATGGACCTGGTCGGCTGAGCCGTCGCCGGGCGAACGCCCGCCGCGCAAACACCTGAAAGGGCCGTCCCGCCGGGGCGGCCCTATTTCGTTGCCCCGGCTGGCGATGCGGGATCAGACGCCGGACGCCGGCGGCGGCAGGCCGATCTCGTCGAGGATCCGTTCGAGGTCAGGGTCGTGGGTGCCGTCCGCTGCGGTCCGGGGGTTCGCCGTGGCGACGATCGTGTCGAACCGGGCCCGCAGCGCCGCCTTTTCTGCCCCGCGGCAATCGGTCCAGGGCCGACCCATCAGCCCCATGACCATCGCGTAATAGCCGATGAAATGCGGCGGCTCGCCGCTGGCGAGCAGTTTCGCATAGGCCGCGTCGGGCCCGAGCGCGCGCAGTGTCTCGGCGCTGTCGATCCCGGCCTTCGCGTAGCTTTTCGCGCTGGCCGGTCCGAGGTTGCGGATCGTGGTGAGCGGGGTCGCCATGGCGGGACCATAGCGGCACAATCGGCCCCGGGAAAAGATCCCGTCTGTGCTCTGGGCGGATTTCCGGCAGCAGTTTCGGGGGGAGGGCCCGACGCAAGCCGCCGACCGGCGCGAGCGCGTCACCCGTCGTGGGGCCTGATCGCGAGGGGCCGGCAGATCGCACCTGCGCGGCCCGATACACTTCGATGCGCGGCGCCGATCGGCCTGCCTCGAAAGCATTCGGGAGCCGTCCGTCCCGGTCACCGGACCCGAGGGTTGCCCGAGAGGCCGCCCGGGGCGCCGTCGCTGCTGACCATGGCGGTTGCGGGCCGGTGCCGGTCCGGGTCGGGCGCACGGCCGGGCTCACCGGCGCACCGCGCGGCAATCAGTGCAAGTCGGGTCAGAAAGATCCGATCAGAGCATTGCCCAGTCGGCGTAGATCTCGCGGATGACCGGTTTCGGCGGGTCTTTGCGGTCCGATGCTGCCTCACGTGCCGGGCGCGGCTCCGGCTTCTTGATATCGCGCGGGTCTGCTTTTGTCGCCATGTCCTTGCTCCCTGCGCGCCGTCACTCCCACGCGGGTCCGACAATCGGGCCCACTCCCCTCCGCGCGGTACGCATTATGGTGATCTTTGGGTGGGATTTTGGCGTTTTGGTGGCGAAAATGTGTCGGAAATGGGGCGTTTACCCGTATTTCGAGAGGATCGCCTGCAGATTCCAGCCGGTTTCGGCGGCAATCCGCGACAGGACGATGGCATTGTTTCCGTCTCGGGCGCAAGCGCGAAATCGACGCGGGTTGCCGCGGCGAAGGCACGGCAGGAGGGGCAGGCCGCAGCGCTCCGGTGCGCGGCGACGCACGGTTGCCCCAGCTGCGATCCCGCGCCGCCGGGCCGGTCCCGTGCAGGGCCCATGATCCGCGTGCGCGACCCGAAGAACGGCCCGCGCGGGTCGCGGCGTTTTGCGCGCGCGCCGGGGCGATGTGATGCTATGATCGCTTACGGGACAACGAGGAGACGGCCATGGACGCGCGAATCGTCGGATGGGGCCACACGCCCTTCGGGGTGCACCGGGACCTCAGCTTCGAGGCGCTGGTCCTGGCCGCGGCGGGGGAGGCGGTCGCCCATGCGGGCCTCGCGCCTGCCGATATCGACGCCATTTGGCTCGGCCATTTCAACGCCGGGATGGAGCCCAACGCCTTCGCCTCCTCGCTCGCGCTCGGGCTCGATCCGGCGATGCGGTTCAAACCGGCGACCCGGGTCGAGAACGCCTGCGCCTCGGGCGCCGCCGCGATCTACGCCGCCCGCGACGCCATCGCAGCCGGCCGGGTGCGCACGGCGCTGGTGATCGGCGCGGAAAAGATGACCGGGCTCGACACAAAGGGCGTGACACAGGCGCTGGGCCGCGCCGCCTACCATCCGGACGAGGCCGGTCTCAGCTTCCCTGGCATCTTCGCGAAATTCGCCGAGGCCTATTTCGCGGCCTACGGCGACCAGTCGGAGACGCTCGCCCGGATCGCAGTCAAGAACCACGCCAACGCGCTCCACAACCCGCTCGCGCATTTCCGCAAGGCCTTCGATTTCGAGGCCTGCAACACGGTCTCCGACAGGAACCCGATGATCGCGCCGCCGCTGCGGCTGACCGATTGCTCGCCGATCAGTGACGGCGCGGCCGCGGTGGTGATGGTGGCGGAGGACATGGTGGCGGATTTCCCGCGCGCCGTCGGCTTCCGCGCCGCGGTGCACATGAACGATTTCCTGCCGCTCAAGGGCCGTGACCTTACCCGGCTCGAAGCGGCCTCCCGCGCCTTTGCCATGGCCTTCGAAACCGCCGGGATCGGGCTCGACGACCTGGACCTCGCCGAGGTCCACGACTGCTTCACCATCGCCGAGTTGATGATCTGCGAGGCGATGGGGCTGGCACCGCTGGGGCAGGGGGCCGGGCTGATCGCCGAGGGCGCGACCGAGCGCGGCGGCCGCCTCCCGGTCAACGTCTCGGGCGGGCTCAAGGCCAAGGGCCACCCGGTGGGCGCGACCGGGGTCTCGATGCATATCACCTGTGCCAAGCACCTGACCGGCAGCGCGCCGGTCGAGGAACAGATCGCCGGCGCGACGCTGGCGGCGGCTTACAACATGGGCGGCTCAGGCGTGGCGAACTACTGCTCGATCCTGGAACCGGTGAAGTGAACCCGGCAGAGTGGCTCCGGCGCACCGCCCGGCGCCACCCCGAGAGGCCGGCGCTGTTCCGCGGCACCACCTGTCTCGGCAGCTACGCCGATTTCGCCCGGGCCGCCGCGTGCATCGGCGCCGGGCTCGCCGCGCAGGGCGTGGCGCCGGGCGACCGGGTCGCGCTGTTCCTGGCCAACAGCCCCGCCTATCTCGAAGCGCTCTATGGCATCTGGTGGGCCGGCGCCGCCGCGGTGCCGATCAACGCCAAGCTGCACGCGCGCGAGGCCGCCTGGATCCTGGGCGACGCGGGCGCCGGCACGGTATTTGCCGACGCGACGAGCGCGGCCGCCCTTGGCCCGGTGCTGCCCGGGACGGTGCGGGTCCTGTCGACCGAGGCGCCGGAATTCGCGCGCCTCCGTGCCACGCCGGGCGGCGGCGAACCGCGGCCGATGGCGGCCGGCGACATGGCCTGGCTGTTCTACACCTCGGGCACCACCGGCACGCCCAAGGGGGTGATGATCACCGCCGGCAATCTTGCCGCGATGACATTGAGCTATTTCGTCGATGTCGACGAGGTGAAGCCGGACGACCTCGCGCTCTATGCTGCGCCGATGAGCCACGGGGCGGGGCTCTACAACTTCATGCATGTCTTGCGTGGTGCGGGGCATGTCGTGCCGGAAAGCAGCGGCTTTGACCCGGGCGAGATCCTCGATCTCGCGGCCGCCCTCGGCGGGGGCCGCGACCGGGTGTCGATGTTCGCCGCGCCGACGATGGTGCGCCGGCTGGTCGAAACGGCGGAGGTGCGGGGGAGCACCGGGCAGGGGATCGGGACAATCGTCTATGCCGGCGGGCCGATGTACGAGGCCGACATCCTCGATGCCGTCCGGGTCCTAGGCCCGCGTTTCGTGCAGATCTACGGCCAGGGCGAATGCCCGATGGGGATCACCGCGCTCGCCCGCGCCGAGGTGGCGGACCGCACCCATCCGCGCTGGCGCGAAAGGCTCAACTCGGTCGGCACCGCGCAGGCGCAGGTCCGGGTCGCGGTCGTCGATGCGGACGGCGCCGCGCTGCCGCCGGGCAGTGTCGGCGAGATCGTGGTGCAGGGCGCGACGGTGATGGCGGGCTACTGGAACAACCCGGCCGCGACGGCCGAGACGCTCCGGGGCGGCTGGCTGAAGACCGGCGACATGGGACGGCTCGACGCCGACGGCTATCTCACCCTGCAGGACCGCTCCAAGGACGTGATCATCTCCGGCGGGTCCAACATCTACCCGCGCGAGGTCGAGGAGGTGCTGCTCACCCACGCTCAGGTGCGCGAGGTTTCGGTGGTCGGCCGGCCCGACCCGGAGTGGGGTGAAGTGGTGGTGGCCTTCGTGGTCGCCGACGCGGGCGGGACGCCCGATGAGGTGGCGCTCGACGCGCACTGCCTCGACCGCATCGCCCGGTTCAAGCGGCCGAAGGCCTACCGCTTCGTCGACGCGCTGCCGAAGAACAACTACGGCAAGGTGCTGAAGACCGCGTTGCGGGAGAGGCTGGCGGCCGAGGCTGCGGGCTGAACCCGCTTCGAAGCGGGTTGAACGCGGTTGCTCAACCGCGTTGCACGGCGTTTCGAAACGCCGTCCCGCGCTCAACCGGGGCTGCGTTCCGCCCAGCCGGCAAAGGTCTTTTCCAGCGCGACCACGATGTAGTAGAGCACGATCCCGAGCAGCGCAAGGGCGATCAGCACCGCGAACATCAGCGGGTAGTCCGAGTTGGTTTTCCCTGAGTCGAACAGCGCGCCGAGCCCGCGGCCATGGGGCGAGACGATCTCCATCAGGTTGGTGCCGATGAAGGCCAGTGTCACCGCCACTTTCAAGGCGCCGAAAAACTCCGGCAGCGCTTCGGCAGCGCGATCTTCCAGAAGATCGTCGATTGCGAGGCGCCGAGCGAGCGCAGGATGTCGCGGTATTCCGGCTCCAGCGTCGACAGCCCGATCGAGACCGAGACCGCGATCGGGAAGAACGAAATCATGAAGGCGATCAGGATGGTGTTGAAATCATGCGCGCCGACGAACATCAGCGCAACGATCGGCACCACCGTCGCCTTGGGGATCGCGTTGAACCCGACGAGCAGCGGGTAGAGCGCGTCGCGCATCAGCCGCGAAAAGCCCATGACCATGCCGAGCCCGGTGCCGAAGATCACCGCGATGACCAGGCCCACGACGGTACGCCACAGCGTCTGCCAGCCCATCGTCAGGAACAGGTTCCAATGCTTGGAAAAGGCCGGCAACAGGTCCGAGGGCGAGGCCATCTTGTAGTTGGGCCAGCCGGCGACCCAGACGATGAATTCCCACAGGACGAGAAAGACGAGCATCGCCACGGTGGGGACGAGGACCTTCTGCAGCGTCTGGAAATTCATGCCGCGTCCTCCGCCGTGGGGTCTGCCGGCGCCCTGCCTTGGGCGATCTCGATCTGGTGGCGCAAGATCGCCAGCATCTCGGCCGCTTCCGGCGTGTAGAGATGTTCGAGATCGCGGGGGCCGGTATTGGGCACGTCGAGCACATATTGGGTGCGGGCGGGCCGCCCCGAGAGCACCACCACCTGGTCGGCGAGGAAGATCGACTCGCGCAGGTCGTGGGTGATGAGGATGCCGGTGAAAGGTTCGTTGGCCTTCACCTTGTGCATGGTCTGCCAGAGGTCTTCGCGGGTGAAGGCGTCGAGCGCGCCGAAGGGTTCGTCGAGGATCAGCACCTCGGGCTTGTGCACCAGCGCCCGGCAGAGCGAGGCGCGCTGGCGCATGCCGCCCGAAAGCTCCGAGGGCCGCTTGTCCTCGAAGCCTTCGAGACCGACCAGCGCCAGCAGGTGACGGGCACGGTCCTCTTTCTCGGCTTTCGTGAGCTTGTTCGGCACGATCTCCAGGGGCAGCATCACGTTCTGCAGGATCGTGCGCCATTCCAGCATCACCGGGTTCTGAAACGCCATGCCGACGGTGGAGCGCGGCTTGTTGACCACTTCGCCGTGCAGCATCACCCGGCCCTCGTCGGGTTTCAAGAGGCCGGAGACCAGCTTGGTGAGGGTGGACTTGCCGCAGCCCGAGGGACCGACGACGGCGACGAAGCCGCCTTCGTCGAGCTCCAGCTCCAGCCCGTCGAGCACGGGCAGGGGGCCGGTGGCCGTCTTGTAGGCGTGGCGCACGCCCTCGATCTTGATCATCGGGTACATGTGCCCGCCCCCTTGGTCTGGCGCGGGGAGCCGGGGCCCCCCGCGCGGGTCTCGTCACTTCAGCGCGAAGCCGCCTTCGGGCAGGTAGGCATCGGTGAAGTAGAGCGCGGCGTCGGGCGCGGTGGCGAACTCGTAGGTCAGCGCGGTCTGCTCGAGCGCGCTCGCCATGCGGGCCGGGTCGATATTGCCGAAGCCGTTCGCGGCCACCCAGTCGGTGTCGACGTTGGCGTCGATGGCGAGCTGCAGCCGGCGGGTTTCGAGCGCGGCATCGGCGGCGACGTTGCGGGTCATCAGCGAGGCGACGGCCCCGGCCGGGTCGGCGATCGCGTCCGACCAGCCTTTGGCGACCGCGCCCAGGAAGCCCTTGATGACCTCGGGGTTGGCCGCGGCGTAATCGGTGTTGACGATGATCGCGTTGCCGTAGAGGTCAACGCCGTAGTCGGCCATGAGCAGCGTCACCAGGTCGTCTTCCGGCACGCCGAGGCGGGCGGCGTTGAGGAAGGAGGTGAAGGAAAAGCCGGTGATCGCGGCCACGTTGCCCTCGGCGAGCATCGGCTCGCGGGTCGGGAAGCCGACCGGCTCGACGGTGATCGCGGCCATGTCGAGGCCGTTCTCGGCGGCGAAGATCGGGAACTGCGCCCAGGCACCGTCGGGCGGCGGCGCGCCCAGCACCTTGCCTTCGAGGCTCTTCGGATCGTCGGTGATGCCGAGCGAGGCGCGGCCGATCACAGCGAACGGCGGCTTGTCGTAGATCATCATCACCGCGGTCACCGGCGCGCCCGGGTTCTGGTCGAGGAACCGCACCAGCGAGTTGATGTCGGCGAAACCGACCGGATAGGCGCCGGTGGCCACTTTCGGGATCGCGTCGAGCGAGCCGGCACCCTCGGCGATCTCGACCGCCAGGTCGGCTTCGCCAAAATAGCCCTTGTCGACGGCGACGAAATAGGGGGCGGACGGGCCCTCGAATTTCCAGTCGAGCGCGAAGGGCACTTCGGTCTGGGCAAAGGCTGCGCCGGTCAGGACGACGCTGGCGGCCATGCCGGCAAGGATACGGTCAAGCACGGATTCTCTCCTGTCTGTTTGCTTTCGGCACATCAGTCCCGCCGGGATCGTCGGCGTCCAGTGCACTGAGGGGCCTTCCGGTGTTTCGCCGGCGGCTGCCGGATTTTTGCATGATAAGGCGGCGCTCTGCTCAAAACCTAGGCATATACTTGCGCGAGCCCATTTTGCCGGGCCAAACGGTCCGGATCAGCCGCATTCGCCACGAGGTTCAGAGCCCCCCGAGTTTGCGCAGCGCTTCGGCGATTTCGTCGATCCCCTTGCGGTGCTTCATCGCGGCAAAGAAGAACGGCAGCGGCCCCCGCATCCGCTTCGCGTCGCGCTCCATCACGCCGAGATCGGCCCCGACATAGGGGGCGAGGTCGGTCTTGTTGATGACCAGGATGTCGGAGCGGGTGATCGCCGGGCCGCCCTTGCGCGGGATCTCCTCGCCCGCGGCCACGTCGATCACATAGACTGTGAGGTCGGCGAGTTCCGGGCTGAAGGTGGCCGAGAGGTTGTCGCCGCCCGATTCGATCAGCACGATCTCGACGTCCGGATGGCGCGCCCGCATCTCGGCGACGGCGGCGAGGTTGATCGAGGCATCCTCGCGGATCGCGGTATGCGGGCAGCCGCCGGTCTCGACCCCGATCACCCGGTCCGCGGGCAGGATCTGCATCCGCATCAGCGCCTCGGCGTCTTCCTGGGTGTAGATGTCGTTGGTGATGACCCCGATGGAATGGTCGGCCTTGAAGGTCTCGGCAAGCGCCGCGGTGAGCGTCGTCTTGCCGGCGCCGACGGGGCCGCCGATGCCGATGCGCAAAGGGCCGTTCGGGCTGGTCATGTGCGGAAGATCCTCGTCGCTTGGGTGTCGTGCCGCATCGCGGCGATGTCGGGGAGAAAGGCGGTGGCGCTGTGCATTTCGAGATCCCCCGAACGCGTAGCGGCGGCGACGGCCGGGATGCGCGCCGTGAGCCGGTGCAGGATGGCCTGGCCCGCGGTCTGGCCGACGGGCAGGAGCCTCTGCCCGGCGGCGACGAGGTTCGACAGGAAGGCCTGGAGATACATCTCCTGGGTGAGGTCGAGCGGCAGGTCCGCCCGGGCGGCGGCTGCGCCCACGGCGACGGGGTAGGTGCGGGGCGTGGGGTCGCCGCCCCGGATCGCATGGGTGGTGGAGGTGAAGGCCGCGCCCTGCTGGTCGGTCTCGGCAAGCCGTTCCTTCGAGGCCGCGAAAGCGCGGGCGGTCGCATCGACCTCGGCGAGCGCGTCCGGCGTCTCGGCGCGGTAGGCGGCGGCAAGGAGGAGCGCGTCGTTATGGCCGGCCCCGGTTTCGAGCACTTCGGTCAGCCAGTCTTCAAGGTCGGCGCCGTCGAGCACCCAACCGACCGCCACCGCCGCCTCGAGCCCGTGGCTGTAGGCGAAGGCGCCGACCGGGTAGGCCGGCGACAGCCATTGCGCGAGGGTGAGCACGGCGTCAGTGCGCATGGTCGTGGCTGTGCCCATGGTCGTGGTCGTGCTCATGGGAATGGTCGTGGCTGTGATCGTGCGAATGGCTGTGCCCGTGATCGTGACCATGGGTGCGGCCGTGCCCGTAGGCCCCGCCCTCCGGCGTGAAGGGCGCGGTCACTTCGGTGACCTCGGCCCCGAGCCGGGCCAACATGTCGGCCATCACGTGGTCGCGCTGGATCAGCAGCCGGTCGGGCTCGATCTGGCAGGGCGTGTGGCGGTTGCCGATATGCCAGGCGAGCCGGATCAGATCGGCCGCGCTGCCCCGCACCTCGTAGAGCGCCTCAGGCGCGGCGAGAACCGCGACCCGGCCGCCGTCGTCGAGCTGGAAGGCATCGCCCGCGTCCAGCGAGGTGGTGTGCTCCAGGTCGACCAGGACCTCGCGCCCTGCCGCCGTGGTCAGTACGCGGCGCCGCAGGAAGCGCGCGTCGTAGGTGAGGGTGACGGTATCGTCGCCGTCATGGGCATGGGTGATCGAGCGGGCGGTGGGACGGGCGGTCATCTTGGGCTCCTCTCGATCCTCTGGCGGCGCTTAACCTCACGTTTACTCCTTTCGGCGAGGCTGGGGCCATGGACCAGACTCCACCGCTCCGTTTGCACGACCTCGCCGATGCGCTCGGCGCGGTGCGGGCCGAGATCCGGGCGCTGAAGGCGCGCGAAACGGAGCTGCGGGCGGCCCTGATCGCGGCGCGACCCCACGGGCCAGTGACCGGTCGGCACTTCGAGGTGCAGATCCGCACGAAAGAGCGCCGGGTCTTCGACCGCGACGCGCTGCCGAAGGCGATCCTGGGCGATCACCGGTTCTGGATGACCAGGGCTTCGCAAACGGTGGTTACCCGGGCCCGCGAGGCCGGCCCGAGCCGTGCCGGGCCCTGCGACCCGGAGCCGGACCTGTTCGGCGAGGTGACCGACCTCGTGCTCATCGAGGATTTCTGACAGCTGCACGCCGACCCCCTCAGAACAGGAAATACCGCTGCGCCATCGGCAGTTCCGTGGCCGGCTGGCAGGTGAGCAGCTCGCCGTCCGCGCGCACCTCGTAGGTTTCCGGGTTCACCTCGACATGCGGGGTCGCGTCGTTGAGTACCAGGTCCTTCTTGCCGATGCCGCGGGTGTTGGTCACCGCCACCAGCTCTTTGGTCAGGCTGTAGCGCTCGCCGACGCCCGCCGCGATGGCGGCCTCCGAAGTGAAGATCACCGAGGTCGCCCGCCGCGCCGCGCCATAGGCGCCGAACATCGGCCGTGAATAGACCGGCTGCGGCGTCGGGATCGAGGCGTTGGGGTCGCCCATCTGCGCCATGGCGATGGCCCCGCCCAAGAGCACCATCTCGGGCTTCACCCCGAAAAACGCCGGGTTCCACAGCACGAGATCGGCGCGCTTGCCTTCCTCGATCGAGCCGATATGCGCCGACATGCCATGCGCGATGGCCGGGTTGATCGTGTATTTGGCGATGTAGCGGCGGACCCGGAAATTGTCGTTGTCGCCGGTCTCTTCCGCGAGCCGGCCGCGCTGCTTCTTCATCTTGTCGGCAGTCTGCCAGGTGCGGATGATCACCTCGCCGACCCGGCCCATGGCCTGGCTGTCGGAGGCGATGATCGAAAACGCCCCCATGTCGTGCAGGATGTCTTCCGCCGCGATGGTCTCGCGCCGGATCCGGCTCTCGGCGAAGGCCACGTCCTCGGGGATCGACTTGTCGAGATGGTGGCAGACCATGAGCATGTCGAGGTGCTCTTCGAGCGTGTTCACGGTGAAGGGCCGCGTCGGGTTGGTCGAGGACGGCAGCACGAAGTGCTCGCCGCAGATCTTGATGATATCGGGGGCATGGCCGCCGCCCGCGCCCTCGGTGTGGAAGGCGTGGATGGTCCGGCCCTTCATCGCCTTGACGGTGTTCTCGACGAAGCCCGATTCATTGAGCGTGTCGGTGTGGATCATCAACTGCACGTCCATGTCGTCGGCGACCGAGAGGCAGCAGTCGATGGCGCCGGGCGTGGTGCCCCAGTCCTCGTGCAGCTTGAGCGCGCAGGCCCCGGCCTCGACCTGTTCGATCAGCGCGCCCGGCAGCGAGGCGTTTCCCTTGCCGGCAAAGGCAAGGTTCATCGGGAAGGCTTCCGCCGCGCCCATCATCTGCATGATGTGCCAGGGGCCGGGGTGCAGGTGGTGGCGAGCGTGCCATGCGCCGGGCCGGTGCCGCCGCCGAGCATGGTGGTGAGGCCGGAATGCAACGCGTCCTCGATCTGCTGCGGGCAGATGAAATGGATGTGGCTGTCGAAGCCGCCGGCGGTGAGGATCTTGCCCTCGCCCGCAATCGCCTCGGTGCCGGGGCCGACGATGATGTCGACTCCGGGTTGGGTGTCGGGGTTGCCGGCCTTGCCGATTTTCGCGATCCGGCCGTCCTTGAGGCCCACGTCGGCCTTGTAGATGCCGGTGTGGTCGACGATCAGCGCGTTAGTGATGACGGTGTCGACAGCGCCTTCCGCGCGGGTGGTCTGGGCCTGGCCCATGCCGTCGCGGATCACCTTGCCGCCGCCGAATTTCACCTCTTCCCCGTAGGTTGTGAGGTCTTTCTCAACCTCGATGATAAGATCGGTGTCGGCCAGCCGCAGCCGGTCGCCGGTGGTGGGGCCGAACATGGCGGCATAGTCGGAACGTTTGATCGCGGCGGGCTGGCTGTCGCGGGGGGTATCCGTGGGTCGGGGGCCGGGCGGCGCGCGCCGCCGTCTTGCGCGCCCGCGCGGGCGCGCCTCCGGGAGGGATGGCGGGGGGCGCGCTCACAGCGCCCCCATCACCTGCTGGTTGAAGCCGTAAATCCTGCGCGCGCCGCCGATCTCGATCAGCTGCACTTCGCGCTTCTGGCCGGGCTCGAAGCGCACCGCGGTGCCGGCGGCGATGTCGAGCCGCATGCCGCGCGCCGCTTCGCGGTCGAAGTCGAGCGCGCTGTTGGCTTCGGCGAAATGGTAATGCGAGCCCACCTGCACCGGCCGGTCGCCGGTATTGGCGACCATCAGCGTGATCGCCTCTTTACCGGCGTTCAGCGTGAGTATGCCTGCGGCGGGGAACAGTTCTCCGGGGATCATCATGCGCCTCCTCAGCGGATCGGTTGGTGGACGGTGACGAGCTTGGTGCCGTCGGGGAAGGTGGCTTCCACCTGCACCTCGTGGATCATCTCGGGCACCCCTTCCATGCACTGGTCGCGCGAAATCACCTGGGCGCCGGCCTCCATCATGTCGGCCACCGAGCGGCCGTCGCGGGCGCCTTCGACCACCGCGTCGGTGATCAGCGCGATCGCCTCGGGGTGGTTGAGCTTGACGCCGCGCGCGAGGCGCTTGCGGGCGACCTCGGCGGCCATCGCCACCAGGAGCTTGTCTTTTTCGCGGGGAGTGAGGTTCATGGTCTAGATCATCCAGGGCTTGGGAAGGTCGCTGCCGGTCAGGCGGGTGAGAATCGGGACGAGGTGGCGGCGCAGCGCGAAGCCGTCTTCGGCGACGAGGCGCAGGGCGAGGAGATCGGCGCCGATCAGGCTGGCGCCGCCGATCGCCGGGCCGGAGACGGGCAGGGCGGCGCGCAGGGGGCCGAGCTGCGCCTCGGCATCGGCGCCGACATAGACGAGCGACACCAGCGCGCGGGCGCCACGGGCGACATGCGGCCGGTCGAGCTGCGCGGCGATGTCGCCGTCGAGGCGCATCGCATCGCGGTAGAGCGGTTGTCCGTCGCGCCGGATCTCGATCCGGTCGGAAAATCGCGCCGCGTGCAGCTCTTCGCCCATCGCGGCGCGGCCGAAGATCAGCGGTTCCGCCACCAGCGCGGTGGCGCCGGGAGCGAGGGTCAGGGTCAGCCGGCGTGCGAGCGCCGAGCGGTCGAACAGGATCGTCTCCTGCGGGATCCAGTCGAGCCGGCCGCCGGGCGCCACCTCGAGCCGGGTCTCGAGCCGCCCGGTCTCGCCGGGCTGGGCGGCATAGGCGCGCTCGGCGGCCTGGGTGGTGAGCGTGAGCCGGGCGCCTGCGCCCACCCGGACCCCGATCTCGAACCGGTCGCCGCCGGTGATCCCGCCGGCCGTGTTGACCAGCACCGCGTCCAGTCCGGGGCCGTCGCTGCGCGGAAACAGACATTTCAGCGAGCCCTCCTGGCGCAGCCGCCCGAGCCGGGTCGGACCCGGGCGCTGCACGTCGCCCTGCGCGCCGGTGCCGGCGCTCACCGACAGCGCGACATGGCCGCGGGCGCGCGGCGGACCGGGCGGGACCGGGCGCGCGTCGGGCGTCTTGATCGGGGCGGCGTCGGTGATCTGATCTCTCCGGTCTTCGGGGTGCGGGCCTGCGCGGGCCTGTTCCAGTTATCTGCCGCTTTTTTCGGCAACTGGGGCCCGGAGCGCCACCGAAAACCCCACCCGCAGGCGGGCCGGACAGAGAATGCCCAAATACTGTCTCCTTGCCAGGCGTGTTGCACAAGTCTTGGGCAATTCGCGCCGGGGCTGGGGAATCCGATGCCTCAAGATTGCCAAAATCTCGCGAATGCAGAATCGCTGAGCCTGCCCGACCGGGAACCATGACCCGGCGACAGGGGTGTGTGACGGCCAGACCGAATTGGAGCTCGAAACCGGCCGCCACACGGATGCAACTTTTCAGCTGCGTGGAAGACCTGCCGGATTCCCCCGTTCGGGGCAATGACACAGGTCAATCCATGCCTCAGGGAGACCCGTATGACACTTCTCAAATCCGTGCTCGCCGGCACCGTCGCCGCCGCTGCGCTCGCCACCGCGGCCGCCGCGCAGGACTGCCCGATCAAGGTCGGCGTGCTGCACTCGCTGTCCGGCACCATGGCCATTTCCGAGACCACGTTGAAAGACACCATGCTGATGCTGGTGGACGAGCAGAACAAGAAGGGCGGTCTTCTGGGCTGCGAGCTCGAAGCCGTCGTGGTCGACCCGGCTTCCGACTGGCCGCTGTTTGCCGAAAAGGCCCGTGAACTGCTCACCGTGCACAATGTCGACGTGATCTTCGGCAACTGGACCTCGGTGTCGCGCAAGTCGGTCCTGCCGGTGATCGAGGAACTCAACGGCCTGCTGTTCTACCCGGTGCAGTACGAGGGCGAGGAAAGCTCGAAGAACGTGTTCTACACCGGCGCCGCGCCCAACCAGCAGGCGATCCCGGCCACCGACTACTTCCTCGACGAGCTTGGCGTCGAGAAATTCGCGCTGCTCGGCACCGACTACGTCTATCCGCGCACGACCAACAACATCCTCGAGAGCTACCTCAAGGCCAAGGGGATCGCCGAAGAGGACATCTTCGTCAACTACACCCCGTTCGGTCACTCCGACTGGTCCAAGATCGTCGCCGACGTGGTGGCGCTCGCGGCCGACGGCAAGAAGGTCGGCGTGATCTCGACCATCAACGGCGACGCCAACATCGGCTTCTACAAGGAACTGGCCGCGGCCGGCATCTCGGCCGACGACATCCCCGTCGTCGCCTTCTCGGTGGGTGAAGAAGAGCTGTCGGGCCTCGACACCGCCAACCTCGTCGGCCACCTCGCGGCCTGGAACTACTTCATGTCCGCCGACACGCCCGAAAACGCCGCCTTCATCGAGCAGTGGCATGCCTTCATCGGCGACGATGCCCGCGTGACCAACGACCCGATGGAAGCCCATTACATCGGCTTCAACATGTGGGTGAACGCGGCCACCGCCGCCGGCACCACCGATGTCGACGCCGTGCGCGAGCACATGTGGGGCCAGGAATTCCCGAACCTCACCGGCGGCACCGCGGTGATGGGCGTGAACCACCACCTGTCCAAGCCGGTGCTGATCGGCGAGATCCTCGAAGACGGCCAGTTCGACATCATCTCCGAGACCGAGCCGGTCCCGGGCGACGCCTGGACCGACTACCTGCCGGAATCGGCGGTGCTGATGTCGGACTGGAAGGACCTCCAGTGCGGCATGTACAACACCGAGACCCAGACCTGCGTGCAGATCAAGTCGAACTACTGACACCGATCGTGCGGGCGGGTTGATCCCGCCCGTGCCTTCCCGGCCTGCCGCGTGCGTGCTGTTGGGCAGGCCGGGCCTTATGCCTGAATTCCGGGGAGCCAGGCTGGCAACATGCTGAAAAAACTGATCCTTCTCCTGGCGGTCCTGACCGCTCTCGTCCTGCCTGCCACTGCACAGGAGACTGGTGCACAGGAAACTGGTGCGCAGGAGGCCAGTACGCAGGAGACCGGCGCGCAGGAGGCCGCTGCTGCACCGGGCCCGATGCAGGCGATCCTCCAGGAACAGGCCGAGCGATCGTCAAAAGCTCGCGCACCACCATCGGCCCCGCGATCGAGGCGGTCTCCGCGAGCGGGCTGCCTCAGGCGGCCGAGGTGCTGGAGACCTGGCAGGCGCGGGAGATGTGGCAGCGCAAAGCGGACGGGTTGTTCTTCCGCGGCGAGGACATCGGCTCCAAGACCTACCGGCTGATCGACTTCGACACCGGCGAGGCGGTGGGCGAAGTCCCCTCGTCCGACCTCAAGCAGATCAAGCCCAACTCCGGCATCCAGGGGCTCATCGGCACCGCGCTCGTGACATTCCAGCTCAATGACCCGAGCCGGTCCAAGCGGATCGACGCGCTCCGGTCGCTCGAACGCGCCGCCAATGCCGACCTGCTCGCCCCGCTCCGGGCCTCGATCGAGCCCGAGGAGGACGCCGTCCTCAAGGCGCGCAAACAGCGGCTCGAACGGCTCTTGACGATTTCCTACGACCCCGATCCCGAGGCCCGGATCGCCGCCATCGAAGAGATGTCGGGCGATCTCGGCCTCGACGTCCGCGGGGCGCTCAACCCGCTGACCGTGAAGACGCTCAAGGTGTTCGAGGGCGAGCCGCCCGCAGAGGTCAACGTCGCCCGGGTGCTGCGTCCGGGGTCCGAGGCACTGCCGCGCGAAGCGGCCTATGCGATGCTGTCGGATGCCGGGCTCGCGCCGCCGCGGGTCTCGCTCGACGCGGTGCGCGCGGCGCTCATCGCCAACATGGCGGACGGCAGCGTCGGCGGTCTGCCGGTCGCGCAGATGTCCGACCCGGAAAACCGCGTCGCGGCCTACAACGCGCTCGCCGCCACCGGTCTCGTCCCGTCCTATCTCGACGACGAGGCGGTGACCGCCTCGCTCGCCGCCCACAGCTTCGCCGAGGTCTATGCCGAACCCGACCCGCGGGTGACCGAAGCGGCCGACAAGGCGCTCACCCGGATCTCGACCAAGGTCGCGATGAACCAGATGCTCGACCTCGGGCTCGACGCGCTGTCGCTGGCCTCGATCTACTTCCTCGCCGCCATCGGCCTCGCCATCACCTTCGGGGTGATGGGGGTCATCAACATGGCGCATGGCGAGTTCATCATGATGGGCGCCTATACCGGCTACGTGGTGCAGCAATACATCCCCAACCACACCGCCTCGATCGCAGTGGCGATCCCGCTCGCCTTCGCGGTCACCTTCGCCGCCGGTGTGGCGATGGAGCGTCTGGTGATCCGCTGGCTCTACAACCGGCCGCTGGAGACGCTGCTCGCGACCTTCGGCATCTCGATCGCGCTGCAGCAGCTCGCCAAGAACATCTTCGGCACCCAGGCGCGGCCGCTGACGGCGCCCGCCTGGCTCGACGGCGCCTGGGTGGTGAGCGACGTCATCGCCATCTCCTACATCCGGATCGCGATCTTCGTGCTGGCGCTGATCTTCCTCGCGATCTTCCTCTACATCATGAAACGCACGCGCCTCGGGCTCGAGACCCGGGCCGTCACCCAGAACCGCAAGATGGCCGCGGCGATGGGGATCAACCCCGAGCGCGTCAACATGCTCACCTTCGGTCTTGGCTCGGGCATCGCCGGCATCGCCGGCGTGGCCATCGGGCTCTACGCCAAGGTCACATCCGAGCTCGGCGCCGATTACATCGTCCAGAGCTTCATGACCGTGGTCGTGGGCGGGGTCGGCAATATCTGGGGCACGCTGCTCGGCGCCGGGATGATCGGCTTCCTGCAGAAAGGCATCGAGTGGTTCAACCCGTCCAACACCCTCGCGGCGCAGACCTACATGATCGTCTTCATCATCATCTTCATCCAGTTCCGGCCGCGCGGCATCATCGCGCTCAAGGGCCGGGCCGCGGGGGATTGAGCCATGAAAAAAAGCTTCCTCGCCCGCAACCCCTCGGTCCTCGTGTTCCTCGCGCTCCTCGCGCTGTTCACCATCGCGGTCACGCTGATGTCGGAGGGGTTCGGCTTCGGCATGATCTCGACCTCCTTCGTCAAGACGCTGGGCAAGACCCTCACGCTGGCGCTGGTCGCGGTCGCGATGGACCTGGTCTGGGGCTACGCCGGCATCCTCTCTCTGGGCCATTTCGCCTTCTTCGGGCTCGGCGGCTACATGATCGGCATGTGGCTGATGTACGAGCGCACAAGGCTGATCGTGGTCGAGTCTCTCGCCTCGGCGCCGCTGCCGCCCACCGATGCGGAAGTGGTCGCGGCGATCGGCAACCAGATCTTCGGCGTCGTCGGCTCGTCGGATTTCCCGGCGATCTGGGCCTTTTCCCACAGCCTCGTGCTACAGCTCATCCTCGTCGTCGCGGTGCCGGGCCTGCTCGCGCTGGTGTTCGGCTGGCTCGCCTTCCGCTCGCGGGTGACCGGGGTCTATCTCTCGATCCTCACCCAGGCGATGACCCTCGCGCTCGCGCTCTATCTGTTCCAGAACGACAGCGGGTTGCGCGGCAACAACGGGCTATCGGGCCTGCAGAACCTGCCCGGGCTCGATACGGTCAGCCAGGACCTGGTCTCGGTCTGGTTCTTCTGGGCCTCGGCGCTGGCTTTGGCGCTGGGCTATCTTTTCGCCGCCTGGGTGATCTCGGGCAAGTTCGGCTCGGTTCTGCGCGGCATCCGCGACAACGAGGCCCGGGTCCGCTTCCTCGGCTACTCGGTCGAGGGCTACAAGCTGTTCATCTTCACCGTGACGGCGATGATCGCGGGGATCGCCGGCGCGCTCTACTACCCGCAGGCGGGAATCATCAACCCGGCCGAGATCGCCCCCATCGCCTCGATCTACCTCGCGGTCTGGGTCGCCATCGGCGGCCGCGGCCGGCTCTACGGCGCTGTCCTCGGCGCGGTCTTCGTGTCCCTGGTCTCGACCTGGTTCACCGGTGGCCAGGCGCCCGATCTCAACCTCGGGTTCTACAAGGTGCAATGGGTCGACTGGTGGACGATCCTGCTCGGCCTCAGCTTCGTGGCCGTGACCCTGTTCGCCCCCAAGGGCATCGGCGGGCTGTTCGACCTGTTCGCCCGGGTGCGCACCCCGACCGCCACGGCGCCGATCTCGGCCCCGACATGGGCAGCCTGCGCGAGAAGGAGGCCAACGAATGACGTCGCTCCTCGAAGTCTCCGGCGTCTCGGTCTCGTTCGACGGGTTCAAGGCGATCAACAACCTGTCGTTCCAGATCGGCGAGGCGGAACTGCGCGCGATCATCGGGCCGAACGGTGCCGGCAAGACCACGTTCATGGACATCATCACCGGCAAGACCAAGCCGGACGAGGGCCGGGTGCTCTGGGGCGAGATGAGCCGCTCGCTGCTCGGCATGTCGGAAGCCCGGATCGCCCGCGAGGGCGTTGGCCGCAAGTTCAAGAAGCCCACCGTGTTCGAAGACCAGACGGTGCACGAAAACCTGCTGATGGCGCTCAGCAACAAGCGCGGGCCCTTCGCGGTGCTGTTCTACCGGCCGACAAGCGAAGACCTCGACCGGGTCGAAGCGCTGGCCAAAGAGATCGGGCTTTCCGACGAAATGGGCCGCAAGTCGGGCGAGCTCAGCCATGGGCAGAAGCAATGGCTCGAAATCGGCATGCTGCTCGCCCAGGAGCCGCGGCTGCTGCTGGTCGACGAACCCGCCGCGGGCATGACGCCGGCCGAACGCGAGCACACCACCCAGATCCTGGTCGAAGCCGCCCAGACCCGGGCGGTGGTGGTGGTCGAGCACGACATGGAATTCATCCGCCGGCTCGACTGCAAGGTGACCGTGCTGCACGAGGGTTCGGTGCTGGCCGAGGGCACACTCGACCACGTGACCGCCAACCAGGAGGTGATCGATGTCTATCTGGGGCGCTGAGACATGCTGACCGTCGAAGACCTGACCCTGCACTACGGCCACAGCCAGATCCTGCACGGGGTTTCGCTGGAGGCGCGGGCAGGGGCCGTGACCTGCGTTATGGGCACCAACGGGGTGGGCAAGACCAGCCTGATGCGGGCGATCTCGGGGTCGCATCCACGCTCGGGCGGCAAGGTCACGCTCGATGGCGAGGCGCTCGGCGTGCTACCGGCCCATGTGCTCGCGCACAAGGGCGTCGCCACGGTACCGCAGGGCCGCGAGATCTTCCCGCTGCTGACGGTGCGCGAGAACCTGGAGACCGGCTTTGCCTGCCTGCCGGCGTCCGAACATTTCGTGCCGGACGAGATCTACGAGCTGTTCCCGATCCTCAAGGAATTTCTCGACCGGCGCGGCGGCGACCTATCGGGCGGCCAGCAACAGCAACTCGCCATCGCCCGCGCCCTCATCACCAAGCCGAAGCTCCTGTTGCTCGACGAGCCGACCGAGGGCATCCAGCCGAACATCATCCAGCAGATCGGCCGGGTGATTGCGCTCCTGCGCGACCGCGGCGACATGGCGATCGTGCTGGTCGAGCAGTATTTCGATTTCGCCTTCGAGCTCGCCGACGAGATCTGCGTGCTGCGCCGGGGCGAAGTGATCTTCTCCGGGCCCAAGAGCAGCACGACCCGCGAAGAGGTGCTGTCGAAAGTCTCGGTCTGAGCCGTCATGGTCGGGCGCGGGCATTCGCCGGCGCCCTGCCGCGCGCGCCGGACGGGCCGTAGACCGCTGATCGAAACAGTGATTTTCCAGATCGGCCCGTAGACCCGTGGGTCAGAAAGCGTATCGTTCCCGACGGGCTGTAATTCACGAAAATCAAGGTCATGCTTGAGGAGAAATACAACCGCGAGCTCGTTTGGGTCGTGGTGGTGGGGCTGTTTTTCACCATACTGGGCATGGCGACGACCTCGCCGGCGCTGAACACCGGCGACTACGACCGCACGCTGGTGACCATGGCGCTGTCGGTGGGCGGGTGGAGCGTGCCGGACGTCTGCATCCCCTACAACACCGCCGACATCGAGGCGCCGACCTCGACGCTCGCGATCTTCGGAAACCTGTTCAGCCAGCTCGACCGCGCCCTCGGGCATGACTGCCTGCATCACGAACGCTGGTACATCGCGCTCAGCCTGATCTACTGGCTCGGCGTCTTCTTCGCGGTCCGCCTGCCGGCCGGTGCGCGTCCGGCAACCAAGCTCGTGCTGTTCTCGCTGGTCTTCTTCCTGTTCTCGGGGTTCTTCTACTCGTTCTACCAGGAAGCCATGCTTTTCGCCCTTACGCCCTGGCTCTTCGCCATCCTCCAGGCGCGGCAACCGGCGCTGCTGCCGTTCCTGCTGGTGCTGGCGCTGGCGATGTACGTGAAGACGCAGATGCTGCTCTTCGTCCCGGTCCTGATGCTGTGGATCATCCAGGCCCACGACCGCGCGCCGTCGCGGCTGCGCACCGTGCTCGCCACGGCGGTGGTCGTCGCGGTCGGGTGGCTCGCGCTCCATGCCGATACGTTCAACACCGAGCAGAACGCCTTCAACCGCATCTTCAACGGCATCGGCTGGTCGCAGCTCGAGGCCGAAACCTGGCCCGAGCACGAGTTCGATGCCCGGCACAGCTATTTCTACGACCACGAGGCAGCGCTGACCCGGCAGGCCGGCCATGCCTGTGCGCCGGCGCATCTCGACATCATGGGCACCGCGTTCTGGCCGACGGCGGACGACCTCGCCCACATGGTGCGCGACACCCCGACCGCCCGGGAAGACGCCGATTTCGTCCAGCACCTCGGGCTCGGCGATTTCCTTGCCTGCCTGCAGGGCGGCGCGGTTTCGCCCTTGCGCTACCTGCACACGATCTACGCCATCTACCTCGGCTCCGACTACGCGGTGCCCTACGCGATCCCCTATGACCGCAGCGGCGCCGTGGCCGAGGCCGCCAACGCGCTGCGGGCGGCCCTCCTGCGGCATCTGCCCTATCTCGGCGGTCTCGCGGCGCTTGTCGCCGTTGCACTGTCGCGGTCGCGGGCCGTGGCGCTGGCGGCGGCGTACATCCTGATCGTGACACCGGTGCTCGTGGTCATGGCCGACGGCTATTTTCGAATTCGAAAAGCACATGACGATGAGTTTCGTGATGCCCGGTCCGGTCCTCGCGGGCGCCAGGTTCTATCGCCGGCCACCGGAGAGGGCCTTTCCGACCGCGAGCTCCGAGCACCTGCCCGAGGTTCCGGCGGCCGGCCGGTTGTCGAGCGCCTGGGCGCGGGCACAGGCACGCGCCGGGAAGGGAGGCCGGGGCAGGGCGGGCCGTGCCGGAGCCTGATCCCGCGGCCAGACCCCGGCTCTCCCGCGGCGCCGGTTTCAGTCCGAGGTCGACCCTCGGTATCGCGCCGGGCATGCATCCGCGCCTTGACCACCCGGCCGACGAACAGCGGCAGGATGAAGCCGATGATGGCGACCGACCAGAGCGCGATCGACAGCGGGCTGTGCACCAGCGTCCAGTAATCGCCGTTCGAGATCGTCACCGCGCGGCGCAGGTTGTTTTCCATCGTGTTGCCAAGGAGGGTGCCGAGGATGACCGGCACCAGCGGCTACATCGAAGCTTGCGCAGCACCCAGCCCATCACCCCCGAAGCCGATCATCACCAGGAGGTCGAAGGTCGAGCCCGAGATCCCGTAGATCCCGACGAAGCTGATCATCGCCACCACCGGCATCAGGATCCGGGGCGGGATCATCAGGATGCGGGTGAACAGCCCGACCATCGGGATGTTCATCGCGAGCAGCATGAAGTTGGCGATGAACAGGGCCGTCGATCAGGCCCCAGACCACGTCGGCGTTCTGGGCGAACCAGCAGGGGCCCGGGCGTGATGTTGAGCGACAGCAGCACCGCGAGCAACACCGCGGTGGTGCCGGACCCGGGCACGCCGAGCGCCAGCATCGGCACCAGCGCGCCACCGGCGGCGGCGTTGTTACCTGCCTCGGGCGCGGCGACCCGCGCGGATCGCCCTTGCCGAAGTTGCCCTCGCGGTCGACGAGACGCTTTTCCAGCGAATAGGAGATGAACGACCCGAGCGAGGCGCCGGCGCCCGGCAGCACCCCGGCGAGGAAGCCCAGGAAGGACGAGCGCAGCATGGTCGGCGTGGTCGATTTCAGCATCGACCAGGAGGGCGTGATCCGGCCGATCTTGGTGGCGGTCGAGCTGTCGGCATCGGCAGCGCCGTGGCGGTGTTCGAGGAAGATGAACACCTCCGAGAGCGCGAACAGCCCGACGATGGTGACGAGGAAGTCGAGCCCGTCGTAGAGATGGACCTCGCCGAAGGTCAGCCGCGGCACGCCGGTCTGGTGTCGACCCCGATCACCGCGAGCCTGAGGCCGAGCATGGCGGCGAAGGCGGATTTCGCCTGGTTGGTCGAGGACACGCCGCCGAGCGTGGCGAAGGCCAGCGCGAAGAGCGCGAAATATTCCGCGGGCCCGAACAAGAGCGCGAACTTGACCAGCTGCGGGGCCAGCAGGATCAGCCCCCAGGTGGCGAGAAAGGCGCCGACGAAGCTGGCGACACCGGAGAGTGCCAGCGCCTCGCCCGCACGCCCTTGCAGCGCCATCGGGTGGCCGTCGAGACAGGTCATCTTGCCGGTTCGTCGCCGGGGATGTTGAGCAGGATCGACGAGATCCGTCCGCCAAGCATCGCTCCGTAGTAGACGGAGGTTAGCAGGATCAGCGCCGGTGGCGCCGAGGCCGAGGGTGAAGGCGAGCGGTATCAGAATGGCGACGCCATTGGCCGGGCCGAGGCCGGGGAGCGCCCCCATCATCGTGCCGAGAAAGGTGCCGAGAAGGAGCGACAGGTTCTGCAGCGAGAGCGCGGTGCCGAAGCCGTCGGCGAGGTTTGCAAGCATTTCCATGGAAGGCTCCTTCAGAACCCGAGCGGGCCCTGCGCCAGCGACAGGCCCAGGATCAGACGGAAGATCACGTAGATGCCGACAGCGGTCGCGGCCCCACCACCAGCGACCACAGGGCCGGTGCCGAGCCGCCAGGTGAGATAGGCGGTCGCGAAGGTCGTCGCGATCAGGAAGCCGGCGACGTCGAGAAACTCGGCGTAGAGGACCATCACCACGACGGCGGCGAGGATTTCGGCGAGCCGGTCGAGCGAGGGCCATTCGGGTTCGGCATCGGGCCGGAGCAGGATCGCGAGCGACGCCAGCCCGAGGATCACCGCGATGCCCAGCGGAAGGTCTTGGGGCCGACCGCGTCGGAGAGGAAGCCTCCTCGATCTGCAAGGTCGCCCAGGCGTAGAAGATCGCAAGCACGACCCCGAAAGCCCCGAAAATCCGGTCGCTCATCTGTCCCTCCCCGAATGTCGTTGCCGTGGCGCGGCGGGACCGGGCCCCGCCGCGCAGTGTCATGCCGATTACTGGATGATGCCGATCTCTTCGAGATCTGCTCGATCTGCGCGACCGAACCCGCGACGAACGCCTGGAAGGCGTCGCCCTGCAGATCGAGCGGCGCCAGACCGTTGGCCGCCATGACCTCTTTCCACTCGGGCGAGGCGTAGAGGGCACCGATCTTTTCGACCCAGCCGGCATAGGCCTCGTCCGGATATGCCGCCGGGCGCGTAAAGCTGCGCCAGTTGGCGCCGAGCGCGTCGACGCCCTGTTCCTTGGCGGTCGGGAAGTCGGCGAACTCGCCCTCGAGCCGCTCGGGCGCGAGCACCGCGATCACCCGGATGTCGCCCGAATCGACGAAACCCTTGGCTTCCGAGAGGTCGCCGGTGAAAGCCTGAACCGAGCCCGCGAGCAGCTGCGTCACCGCCTCGCCGCCGCCGTCGAAGGCGATGTATTTGACCGAGCGCACGTCGTCGATGCCGTAGGCATTGGCCGCGATCAGCACCTTGAGGTGGTCCCAGCCGCCCACGGCCGAACCGCCCGCGACCGACACGGTGGTCGGGTCGGTCTTGATCTGGTCGAGAAGCTCGGTGAGCGTCTGCACCGGGCTGTCGGCGGCCACCGCGATCACGCCGTAATCGGCACCCACGGAGGCGAGCCAGCGGACCTGGTCCATGGTGTTGCCCGGGTAGGCGCCCTGGGCGAGACGGGTCGAGGTCGCCGACGAAGCGGCGACGATCAGCTCGTTGTCGTCATTGCGCTTGTTGACCACCTCGGCGAAGGCCACGCCGCCGCCGCCGCCGGCGAGGTTGGTCACCTGCATGGTGCTGTCGATCAGGCCGAGATCCTGCAGCGACTTGCCGACCTGGCGGCAGGTGAAGTCCCAGCCGCCGCCGGGGTTGGCCGGCGCGATGCATTCCGACGCCATCGCCCCGGTGGCAAGGGTGAGCCCCGCGACGGCCGCGGCCGCGCGCACGAGTTTGAAAGCCATGTGTGTTCCTCCACGTTGGTCCCCCGGCGCCTCTCTCCGCACCGGAGCTGGCGAGGTTATAGCGCTTGATCCTGTCACCAAGCTGTCACAGGCTCGGAAGGGGAGGAGAAAGCTGCATGCGCGTGCTGCTGGTGGAAGACGCGGACGAGCTCGCGGAAGCGACGCAGCGCCGGCTCGCGCGCTCGGGGCTTGCCTGCGACCGGGCCGGCGACGTTGCCGACGCCCGCGCCTGCCTCGCCGTCCAGAGCTATGACGCGGTGATCCTCGACATCAACCTGCCCGACGGCAGCGGCACCGAGTTGCTTGCCGAGATGCGGCGCGCGGGCTCGGTGACGCCGGTCTTGATGCTGACCGCGCAATATTCGGTCGACGCCAAGCTGTCCGCTTTCAGCCTCGGGGCCGACGACTACCTGGTCAAGCCCTTCGACCACCGCGAGGCTCGAAGCCCGGCTGCACGCGATCGGACGCCGCGAACAGGCCGACCGGGCGGCGGAACTCACCGTCGGCGCGTTGAGCTACAACGCCACCGCCGGCGTCGCCCGGATCGACGGCCAGCCGCTCGACCTCGCCCGGCGCGAATTTGCCCTGCTTGGACTGCTGATCCGGCATCGCGGCCAGGTCCTGTCCAAGCGAGCGGCTGCTGGAGGGGTCTACGCCTTCGACGACACCGTCGTCGGCGCCAACGCGATCGAGGCTCTACGTCGCCCGGCTGCGTAAGCGTCTCGCGGGCAGCGGCGCCGAGATCCAGACCCTGCGCGGCCGCGGCTACCGGCTCGACGCCGCCGGTTCCGATGCCTGAACCCGCCCGCACCGTCCTGCCGCCAACCGCGCCCACGCTATCGCTCCGGCGCGGCTGGTGCTCGGGCTGACCGCGCTGCTGGTGGTCGGCGGCCTCGCCCTGTCGCTCGCCGCCTTCGGCTACGGCCGCGCCGCCGCCCGCGAGGCCTTCGACCGGTTGCTGGTCGGCGCCGCGCAGGACATCGCCGCCTCGGTCTCGGTGACCGACGGCGCGCCCGTCGTCGACCTGCCGGTCTCGGCCTTCGAACTGCTGGCGCTCGCCGCCGACGACCGCATCGCCTACCAGCTGCGCGGGCCGCGCGGCACGGTGATCACCGGTTACGACGACCTGCCGCTGCCGCCCGAGGACGCGCCCGATACGGTGCTCTACGATGCAACCTTCTCGGGCGAGCCCGCACGGTTCATCCGCCTGACCCGCCGCTTCGCCGAACGGCAGTTCTCGGGCACGGTCGAGGTGATCGTCGGCCAGACCCAGATCGCGCGCCGGGAACTGGCCGTCGACATCACCCGCAACGCGCTGGGCGGTCTGGTGATCGGCGGCATCGCGCTCCTGGCCTTTACCGTCTTCGTCGTGCGCCGGGCGCTGCGCCCGCTCGACCGGATCGCCGCCCGCCTCGCCGCCCGCGATCCGCAGGACCTCACGCCGATCGACGCCGCCGTCCCGCGCGAAGTGCACGCGATGGTGCAGGCGATCAACGGCTTCATGGGCCGGCTCGACCGCCAGTTCGCCACCATGAAGACCTTGATCTCCGACACCGCCCACCAGCTTCGCACCCCGGTCGCCGCCCTGCGCGCCCAGGCCGATCTGGCCGCCGACGAGGAGGATCTGGACCACCGCGCCCAGATCGTCGCGCGGATGCACAAGGGCACGGTGCGGCTCAGCCGACTCCTCGACCAGATGCTGTCGCGCGCGCTCGTCATCCATCGCGGCGATTCCGCGCGCCGGGCGCCGGTCGACCTGCGCGACATCGCGCTCGATCTGTTCGACGAGGGCAGCTTTCGCGACACCAGTCCCGGTGCCGAGGTGCGGCTGGAGATCGGCGAGGAGGCGGTGACGGTACTGGCCGACACCCTGTCGCTCACCGAGGCCGCGCGGAACCTGCTCGGAAACGCGCTCGCCCACGGCGTTTCGCCGGTCACGGTCGGGGCCGACCGGGTCGCCGGGTATGGCCGGCTCTGGGTGCGCGACGCCGGGCCGGGACCGTCGCAGGACCTGCGCGACCGCCTCGCCGAACGGTTCACCGCCGAGGCCGCCGGCTCCGGGCGCAGCACCGGCCTCGGCCTGTCCATCGCCCACGCGGTCGCGGAAGCTTTCGGCGGACGGCTGGAGATGGAGACCACCCCGCAAGGCTTCCGCGCGGCACTGGTCCTTCCGCTGGGGACGGGCCGATGAGGCGGTCCAAGCTGCAACTCGGCATCGCCGTCGCGGTCGTGGCCGCGCTGCCGCTCCGGGCCCAGGAAGCGGTGCAGCTCTTCGGACCGCCCGCCGCCCCCCGGCAGATCACCCTGCGCACCACCACCGACATCGCCATCCTAGGGTCGACGGTCACGGCCTTCCTCGCCACCCGCCCGGAGCTGGGCTTGACCTACGAGCAATGGGGTTCGAACGACCTCTACGCATTGACCGCCGCCGAGTGTGCGGCAGGCGCGCCAGGCGCCGACATCGTCATCAGCCCGGCGTCCACCAGATGGTGAAGCTGGTCAACGACAACTGCGCCGCCCACTGGACCTCGCCCGAGACCGCTTCGCTGCCGGCTGACCTGCGCTGGCGGGGCGAGCTATGGGGCGTGTCGCGCGAACCCGCGGTGATGGTGTACAACCGTGACCTGGTGCCGCCCGCCGAGCGGCCCGCAACCCGGTTCGACCTCCTCGACCTGCTGCGCCCCGAGGACTCGCGCTATGCCGGTCGGATCGCCACCTACGATATCGAGGCCTCGGGCCTCGGCTTTCTCTTCGCCTACATGGACGCGCAGGAGGCCACCACCTTCGGCGCCTTGATGGAGGCCTTCGCCCGTTCCGGCGCCATCGCCACCTGCTGTTCGGCCGAGATCATCGCCGGCGTCGCGGCGGGCGACTACCTCATCGCCTACAATGTGCTCGGCTCCTACGCCGCCGAGGCCGCCCGCCAGAACCCCGCCCTCGGCATCGTCGCCCCGGCCGACTACACCCTGGTGCTGTCGCGCGCGGCGCTCCTGCCGGGAAAGACGCCCGACCCCGACGCCGCGGCCTTCCTCGACTACCTGCTTTCCCCGGCGGGGCAACGCGACATGGCCGACAAGTCGCTCGTGGTGGCGCCGGGGCAGGGGTTCGCCGACGACGACAGCGAGCCCGACACCAGCCGGCAACGCCCGATCCCCCTCGGCCCTTCGCTTCTGGTGGCCCTCGACCGGATGAAGGCGGAACAGTTCCTGATCCTTTGGCGCCAGGCCTTTTCGCCGTGATACCGCCTGCCGCATGTCGCGCGATCCCGTGCCCCGGCGAAAGCGACTCCAGCGCGGCTCAGGTGTGTTCGCGGCGGCGCCGACAGATCCGGTCCCCGTGATTGCCGTGCCGGGCGATGTCGACCGGCCGTCGCGGCATCGCGGTACCTCCGGGGCAGGGCGCAGACCTGCGGGAGGCGCCAGGGCCTGCGTGCGGGAGGTTGCGCGGACCATCCCCGTTTCAGGCCGGTCGGATCGCCCAGACGCCAAGTCCAACGAGGCACAGGCGCCGCAACGTCGCACACAATTTCTGTCGGGAGGCCCCCTGGAGACGCTGCCCGCGCCAAAGCGCGGTGCCGGCCAGGCAACCCGCCCGGTTCATTCCGTGGAGATCTTGTCGTGCAGCCACTTCGCGCGGTCCTGCTGCTCGCGGATCATGTCCAATTTCCGCTGCAGCCGCGTTTTCTTCGTTTCCTTGCTGGTCTCTTCGATGTCGGCCAGCAGGGACTTTTCCTTGGCCTGGAGCTTGCCGATGACCTTCTCGACATGCTCCGGCTTGATCTTCTGGGCGTCGCCCTTCTTCAGCCGCTTGTAATACTTGTCGAGTTTCTCGGTCGACTTTTCGAGCCCCATGGCATTCACTCCCCAGTCCAGCACGGACAATGCTGCCCGAATGTAACAACGACGTAACAAGGTGACCGTTTCATCACGAATTCGTCCCCGGTCCGTCGCTTTCGTTGGTGCCGAGCGCCTCAAGCAACTCGTCGTCGTCCAGCGCGAGGATGCGTTCGACTTCCGCGAGCGCATCTTCGGTTTCGATGTAATAGGCCCGCGCCGCGCCGAGGAGGTCGCGCATCGCCGAATAGGCATACCCCGAATCGTTGAGGAACGACGTGGCGACACTGGGATCCAGTCGGTGCTCGCGGATCAGGTTCTCGATCCGGGTGTTGGTATCCCGGGCATCGCTTTCCACCTGGATCCGTTCTTCATCCAGCCACAGGCTCGATCGGTGATCGGGATCGGCCAATTCGAGCTTTCGGATCTCGACGAGGATCCGGGCGATTTCCGTCCGGAGTTGGTTGTAGAGCTCGGTCGCGATCCCCTGCGGCCGCTCGGTGTATTGTGTGGCGTTGCGCCTGAGGTGCTTGACCGCCTTGACCGCGTGGACGATCTGCCCGGCGACGTCGCGCAGGGCATAGATGTCGTCGTCCATCAGTTCGCGGATGTCGGTGGCGCTGGCCCGGGTGGTGAACTCGATGATCGCCGAGTAGAGCGTCTTGATCCGGGCCTCGTAGCGCTCGTCGATGTCGAACTCCACTGGCGCACGCTCGTTGCCACCGTGGCTTGATGCGTCCTTGGCCTCGAAGATGTCGTGGCGGTGCAGGCTGGAGACCGTGCACGATCGGCCTCCACCGTGTTGTCGCAGAGGTGTTTGACTCGCGGCGCAGGGCGATCCTGACGGTCTGGGAAACCGTAGACCGCGTCGAGAGAACTTCGGCTTGCTGAGATCCTTCCGGCTCAGGGATTCGCTGGACGAGGAACCCGATGTACTGTTGAAAATCGGCATCATCAGGACACGACGCCGAAGGTGTTGAACAGGGTGTGGAACACCGCGAAGCTGAAGGTGAAGTCGTCGTCGGCGATGCCGACGCCGGAACGGATGCGATCCACAAAACAGACGAACTGGCTGGATGAGACGATGGTCACGGTCGCGGTCACGATCTTGAACGCAGATAGTCAGCGAGCGCGAGACGCTTGCCCTGGTAGTTCGCGGTGACGCCCGAGGATCGCGTGATGGTCGTGCCGATGTTGGCGCCGACAGTCAGGCGAGCGCGTTTTCATATGGAGACCTGGCCGTCGACAGGGAACGGCATCGTCAGCACCATGGTCGCATGGTCGACTGCATCACCACGGTCGCGATGAAAGCCGACCAGGGTGACCAGGGTCGAGGAGTCGCCCATCGCGTGGCGGGTCGGCGTCGAACTGGGTCAGAAAGGTCGAACCCAAGTCACGGCAGGATGCCGACAGAACAGGAAACCGATCCCGGCAAGGATGAAGCCGATCCCCGACCAGGCGGCTCTTCTGAAACACCAGCACGATCGCCACCGGCCTGCAGGCGTAACGAGATGTTCACCTGGAAGAAGCCCGCCACCAGCCAGGTGCTGTGGTGCTGATCGGCCCGAGCACGACGACCACCGGACAGAAGCAGGATCAGACCGCGCTCAGGAAGGAGACGGTGACATCACCACACCAGTTAACTGATCAGCCGATCGTGGTGGTGATGAACCCGGAACCCCAGGGCCTTCGGCACCGTGCCGGTGGCGGTCCGAGACGCCCAGCGTCCGCCGCTGAATTGTTTGAACCCCGTCCTCCATCACATCATGGTGCCGTATCACCGTGGAGATGCGACGCCGGCGGCGATCTCCTGGAAATCCTGCCGCTCCAACCCGCCGAACAGGATCAGCAGGGATGACCGGAAGCAGAAGCTTCTTCAGCATGTTCGGGGCGCTCCTACGGCAACATCATGCCGCGGAGGGCGAAGTAGAACATTTACAAGAAGCACTGCCGAGATCGGCACGGTGATGATCCAGGCCCAGACGATCTTCATCAACGACGCCCGGTGCACGAGTTGGCGCTTCAGCGATTTCTGCAATGTTGCGCTCGTCAGCAGCCTGATCACCGCTGCTTCGCTCCATCTTTCACGTCCCGGCCAGGATCCGGGCCTTGTCGTCGGCTGCGCGTTACGGAATTCCATCAATGCCTTTCGACCACCAGGGCGAAGCGTTCTTCGCCGCTGGTGGCATGTCCTCGACGACCCGGCCGGAGGCGGGTTCTCGAGAACTCGCGCAGGAAGCCGACGCGAACACCGCGCCGAGCGCGACATGGTGGGTGAGCTGATCGGCAGCCTGAGCTTGGCTGGCGATGATCACATGGTGATTCGCGGCATGGCGATGCATCGCGCGCTGACTGGCTGAAGCTCGGTGATCTCGGAGCCACGTGCGGATCAGTTTCGACCGTAGAGCGCCAGCCAGTTCAGCCGAGCGCCCTGATCACCATGACCAGGCGAATGCCGACCTTGAAGCTGGCGCCTTCGCAACCTCTTCGAGCAGGATGTCGACGACATGCCGGCGAGCGGCCGACCGCGCTGGCGAATACGTCGTTGGCGCCATGGGCGAAGCTCAGGCAGGGCTGCGTAGATGATCAGCGGATGCCGAGGGGAATAGCTTGTTCCGGCTGTCGGAAGTCGTCTTCGAGGCCGGGCCGCGGTACGGTTGATGACTGGTTCACGATCGGGATGCTCGCCACGCCCGCGACCAGGCCGATAATCATCGCCAGGGTGAACCCGATCTCGACCAGGTTCTGATCCCTTGAGCGAGATAGCAGGTGACGGCCCAGGTCATCGCTGCCGATCACCGGTGGCGTTCACCCTTGCGGGCGGCCTCGATCTGGCGGCCTTTGAAGAACACGCATTCTGTGAGCAGAGCAGGCCGCCATCGGCTCGCCATTACGCCGGGGAAACGGGATCGCCTCAACACGATCTGGCCGATCGAGTCCCAGTTGACCACGTCCCATCCTGCGGCCGCCACTGCGCTGCCGGCGACGCCGCTGACGATCGAATGGGTGGTCGAGACCGGGGCCCTAGCCAGGTGGCGACGTTGTCGCCAGAGCGCCGCGCCGATGAGTGGCCCTGAACATGACCAGACGAAAACGTTGGACAACGGGACATGCTGCCGGGTCGATCCTGTTCTTGACGGTTCGACCACGTCGTTGCCGGCAATGATCGCGCCGCCGGCTCGAAGATGGCCGCGACGACGATCGCGCCGCTCATGGTCAGAGCGAACGAGCTGACAGCGGGACTCGACGTTGTTGGCCACGTCGTTGGCGCCGATGCCCGCCATACGTAGGCGCGGATCACCGCCGCCGCGATCAGCAGAAAGAGTCAGTCGACATGGGCGAACGCTGCGCCGGTGTAGATCATCACGGCAATGACGAACAGGATGGCTGTCCTGGAGACGGGCTAACTCTCCGCGGCTCGCTGCGGTCGCTCTTTTCGAGGCTCTCGCGTATTTTGATTCCTCACGGAGCGCATTCATGTCCTGGCTGTTGCAATCCTCCCCCGTCCTTTCCGGTAAAGGAAAGCGATGTACCACGACTGCGCGCCTGGGGTCTGTGTGATCGGATTGACCGGACGGGTGCACCATGAGCCAGATCAAGCGGCGTTACAAAACTGCCAAAAACAGTCATCGCGGGACGCATGTAACCCGGTCGCAACGCGGTCCGGGGATTCGCCGCATGCCTCCCGTGCAGAGGCCGATGATCCGGGCCTCAGTGACCTTCGATGTCTTCACGGTCCGATCCTTCCGTCGGGCCAAGGCCTGTCGTCATCCTCACAGTATGTCCCGGAGCTCTGGGTCATCCAGCCGTTCTGACGTTCAGATTTCCCGCTTCAGTCGGCCCCCACAGGTACGGCCGAGACGTCCAAGAGACCGCGCGCGCGCCTTGTTCAGTCCAACTCTTTGCCGCACCGCCGCTGTCGGTGTGCATCTGCAGCCCAGCGTCGAGATAAACGCGCGACCGCCAGCGACAGCCCGATGCGAGAACGAAAACACCCGCAGCAGACCTACGAGCCCCGCCATGTCGACGAGGAACACCAGCGATGGTGAGCGCGAGAACGCCCATCCCGACCTTACGAAGTCTGACCGCTTGCGCAACGGCCTCGCCAGGAGAAGCCCCGCACCGACCACGAGAAGCGCCATCATGGGGGTGTAGTCTGGCCTGGTAAAGTCGCCGACGTCGATATCCTCGCCGCGCCAGAAGTGCCGGATCGCAAGGAAGAGCCAGAAGCGCCGCGAGGGCGGAGGCGGCCCCGATGATGCCCCAGTGCAGCCAGCGCGGTAGCGCCGTGAACCGGCGGGTCAGCCATGGTGGAGACCGCCGGCAAGGCGTAGGCCATCGAGCAGGGTGTTGAGGACTGGCGGCCCGAGCATCGCGTTGTCGCCGCAGGCATCGGCGACCGGTTCAGGATCGTAGCGGCGAAGACGAGCATCAGCGCGCAGCGACGATCGCGGTGCTGCCGCCAGCATCGGCGGCGCAGTTTCGGCCAGCGGACCGCCCGCCTGCACCCGCCAGGAACCCGCGGCCGCGGCGGCGATCCAGACTCAGCGCTCGCAGGCCGAACGCCCAGTGGTTGTCGACCTGTTGCTCGCCAGGGGCAGCATCCTCGATCAGGCGCGAGCAGCGCGGAGGCAAGATTGCCCCGCGACCGCCGCTTTCGACCACGATCTTGGTCAGCCCACGGGACATCGACCAGGTAGAACGCCATACTGCAAAGCAGAGTGCGCCACGCTCCCGCGACAATGCAGTCGGGTAACCCGCGTTGCAAAGCCCAGTCGAGACCGATGACCCACCAGTCGGGCCGCCAGGATCACGGCGCCCGCCTGTACCGCGACCGAGATCGGCCGCGGGCCCAGCGCGCCGGTCGGCGCGGCGGCGGCGCAGACGTTGATTGCGAGCGCTAGGGCTCAGGCGCGGCCTCGCTCAACACCAGCGTGAGCGAAGGCGACCAACGCGATGGCGGCGAGCGCGGCAAGGTTGCCGAAACCCATGGTCGGCGCGCGCCGTCGCGGGGGGCAGCATCAGGCGCGAGCACCGTCATCCGTGGAACTGGCGGCGAAAACGCAGCGCCCAGCCGTAGGCGCCGATCAACGGGTCGGGACCCAGGCGATCCTTGAGCGCACCGCCCATCGCGGGCAGAGTAACGCCGCGCCGGCGGCCCAGGCCACCTGCCAGCGTGCGCCGGTCCAGGGAACGCCAGGCGGCGGCGCGAGGGCGAGTGCCCGGCGAGCGCCACCAGCCGAAGAGGTCGGTCGGGATCGGGGTGCCTTCTCCGCGGTCAGTGAGACGCCGACGAAGGCGCGGTAATAGGCCCTGTAATCTAGTTCTCCGCGACCACCGGCAGGGCGAGTCGAGCGCGACGGCCGGCAGCACCGCGAGGTCTTCCAGCGCCTCTGCTCCGGTGGGCCCAGACGCTCAGGCTGGTGAAACAGCCCAAGATCCGATGCGGCAACCGGCACCTGCGCGTCTTCGACGGCAACGAACACCAGCGCGGCTACCGCCGCCGACGCGTCGCCCCCGGCGACGAGGCGGGTCGAAACCTGGAAACCGGCGCGGCGCGACGGTGGAGAGACTGACCAGGGCCGCACCGCCATGGGCGGGGCAGAGTTCCAACGGCGGAATGGCCATGCTGATGGCCACCATCGCCATCAGCCGAGCGCGGCGTACAATTCCGGGCCGCCCGATCCGGCGGAGCCAGGTGGCGGCGGCGCAGCACCAGCGCCAGCGCAAGCACCGAAACCCAGGCCCGCCGCCCGGCGTCGATCGCGAGCCCGACCGCGGCGACGCAGAGCCCAAATACCCAGAACAACTCGGGCGCGCCGCTCGCCGCCGACGACGAAGGGCGCCGCGAAGGCGCCGACTATGCCAAGAGCGTGGGCCAGCAACGGCCCGCCAGCCTGAAGCCGAGCCCGGTGCCCAGGTAGACTACCAGCCCGATCAACGCGAGGGTGGGCGAGATCAGGCGGCAGAGGCAGGGCCGCAAGGACCGATCCGAACAGCACCACGAGCCCGGCGCTTCGGAGAACACCGACGGCAGAAACGCCGTCGCCACGTCCGACCGGTCGCCCCACTTGCGGCGGATGTACTCGCCGCCGGCGACGAACCCGGTGCCGAGCAGGAGGCCGGCCAGGACCCGCACGGCCGGTGTGAGCAGGCCGATCTCGATACCGTATTCCACCAGGAACAGACCGGCGAGCGCCAGGGATACGGCCGACACGACGTAGATCCAGTTGATCTTGAGCCAGGCCAGGAGCGCGTCGAACCGTTCGGCCGTGAAGACCACGGCCCGGGGCGGGCTGTCCGGCGCAGGTAGCTCAGGCGGAGCAGGTGGCGCTGCGACTTCGGTTTGGTCCTCGCGTGTGGCTTTGTCCGATGTCGACACCTGCCAGGGGCCCGGTGCGGCCTTCGCCGGGGTCGGCGGCGACACGGGTTCAGACGGAACCGGCTTGCCCGGGGCTTCGCGTTCAGGAGACGGCGTCGGCACAGAGTCCGCGGCTGTGCCGGCCCCGACAGCGCCCGCCTGCAGGCGCCGCACGTCCATCTTGAGGGCATCCACCTCGCGCGCCAGGCGCGACGTCTTGACCATGAAGATGATGAGCAACACCGGGATCGCCAGCACCGCGAGGGCGAGCAGGACCAGCAAACCTTCCATCCGAGTCTCCCAGCATCGCGGCACGTGCCGGAGTCAGACTGTCGGAAATCGGGGTCTTCGTCCAGCGGGCTCGGGGACCGGAGACCCGCACGCGCTTTCGGATATCAGCTTTGGCCCCTCTCGCCCGCGTCGCCCGCGTCGGTTCCGCGCCGGATAACCGGGCCGGATGGTCTCAGTTCTTGTCCACCGGCTTCGACCGCATGCGGCTCGCCGTTTCACGCTCGGCGCGTTTGCAGCACATCGGCGGCAGACCCTTGTCCATCAGGGCCATGTCTTCCAGCACCATGTCGCCCATGCGCTTGAACGCCACGTCGAGCGCGCCGGCGCGGTGGGCGGAATGGATCAACCCCGGCAGCGCGCGGGCGCGGTGGCCGGCGGGCAGGGGCTCCAGCGGCCAGACATCCGAGGCAGCGACGATGTGGCCGCGCTCGACCGCGTCGAGAAGCGCGTCGAAATCCACCACGTCAGCGCGGGAGAGCAGGATGAACGCGGCCCCGGGGCGCATCGCGGCGAATTCTTCCGCGCCGAGAAAGCCGCGGTTTTCGCTCGTCACCGAGGCCATGACGAAAATGAAGTCCGATTGCGTCAGCACCGTCTCCAGGCTTGCCGGCGTCACCTGGTGGTCTTCGAGGGTGGAGGGCGGCAGCCAGGGATCGAACACCTTGATGTTGCAGCGGAAGCCGGTGAGCAGGCGACCCAGCGCCCGGCCAAGATCGCCGAAGCCCACGATGCCCACATCGGCGCCGGTCAGAAGGCGGGCAGCGGCATTGCCGTCGCCGCCCCAAAGCTCGGTCCCGGCGCGGAAATCGGCGTCGGCGGCGCTGATCTGGCGGGCGAGGTCGAGGGCGAAGCCGAGCCCGATCTCGGCCACCGGGACGGCGAAGACGGCGCCGGTCGTCACCACGTGGATGCCGCGGGTAAAGACCTCGTCGTAGGGCATGTTGTCGAGGAGATTGATCTGACGTTCAGCACCGCCTTGAGGGCGGTCATCTTTGCCAGCGTCGCCGAGGAAATCGGGGGCTGTCCCAACACGTAGCGGGCCGCGCCCAGCACCTCGTCGGGCAGCCCGGCAACTGCGTCCTCGGTCACTTCGACCAGCTCGTAGTTGGCCCGCAATTGCTCCAGTTTTTCGGGGACGAAGATGAGATCGAGTGTGCGGGGCTCCGGCGCGCAGATCACCAACGGTTTGGACATGTCGGACATTTTCTTCCCCTCCGCGAGAAATGAATCGATTTACACGCAGGATAAACCGATTTACTTTGGGATTCGAGCCTTGATGAAACAGGGCCGGGCAAAATCGAAACCAGATGCCGAGGGAGGAACATGGCCGCTGACGACAAGCTCAGGCGCGCGACGATCCATGATGTCGCCCGGGCAGCGGGCGTCTCGGCGGCGACCGTCTCCAAGGTGCTTCGCGGCGTCACATCCGTCCGGGCCGACAATGCCGACCGGGTGCGTCAGGCGGTGGCCGATCTCGATTACCGGATGGATCCGGTCGCGTCCGGCCTGCGCGGCGAACAGCGCCGGATCATCGGTGCGGTCCTGCCCGACCTTGAGAGCGCGTTCTTCGGCAAACTCGTGACCGGCCTCGAACGCGCGGCGGAAGCGGCGGGCTATCACCTGATTGTCTCGGCCTCGCGGGGCAGCGAGACCCGGGAAGCGGCGCTGATCGAACGGATGAACGACTGGCGCGTGGCCGGATGCGTCCTGGTGCCTGTCCGCTCCGAGCGGGGGGCGGGCGCGCAGAAACTGCGCGACCTCGGGATGACGGCGGTGCTCGTCGACCGGGTCTCGGCCGACGAGCGGTTCGACACCGTCGCCTCGGACAACCACGCCGCCTCCGCGGCGGTGGCCGATCTGCTGATCGGCACCGGGCACAAACACGTCCTGCTGCATGGCGCGACGCAGATCTCGAAGGCGATCCGGACCCGGGTCGCGGGCTTCGAGGGGCGTGCGCGGGCGCTCGATCCCGATGTCGAGATCGACGAGCTGATGTCGGACGAACCTTTCGACACCCAGCGCGGGGCGATCCGCAGCTATTTCGAAGAGCATGCGGACGGCGCGCGCCCCACGGCGGTGTTTTCGCTGTCGCAGCACTCGACGCTTCTTGTGCTGTCCGAGATCCGCCGGATGGGCCTGACCATGCCCGAGGATATCGCGCTCGTCGGGTTCGACGACGCGGATTGGATGCAGATCACCTGGCCGTCGATCACTGCCGTCGCGCAACCCGTCGCGACCATCGCAGAGCGCGCTGCAAGGGCGCTCTTCGCGCGGATCGAAGGCGAGAGTACCGGGTTCCCCGTTCAGTATCTGGAACCCTGCACCATGCTCGTCCGCCAGTCGGCCGGGCAGGGCACACATGAAACACCGCGCCGGTCCGGCCGGGGCGGGCAAGGCTGACAGATTGGTTCAAGAGGAGGAAACCATGTCCAGACTGAAAACCACCCTCAAACTCGGCGCCGCGTTCGCGACGCTGCTCGCCGTCACCCCGGCGATGGCCGACGGCGAATACGGTGTGTTGATGAAAACCCTCGCCAACCCGTTCTGGGGCGCGATGGGGCAAGGCGTCGAGGCCGGCGCGCAGGAAGCTGGCGTCGCCTATTACATGCAGGCGGTCGAAAGCGACCAGGCGGCCGAGCCGCAGCTCAACGTCTGCAACACCATGCTAGAACGCAACCCGGTCGCGATGATCACCGCGGCGATCAACTCGACCAACCTGCTGCCCTGCCTGAAGGCGGCGCAGGAAGCAGGGATCAAGGTCGTCGACCTCGACGGCAACCTCGACCAGGCCATCCTCGATGCCGAGGGGATCGAGATCACCTTCCGCATCGGCTCCGACAACGTGCTGGCCGGGGCCCAGGGCGCGGAATACGTCGTCAGCCAGCTCGGCGCCGACGCGACCGGGCCGGTGCTGGTGATCGAGGGGCTTTCGGGCAACATCACCGGCCAGAAACGCGCTTCCGGCTTTGCCGACAAGCTCGCCGAACTGGCGCCGGGCCTCGAAATCGTCGCCTCGCTGCCGGGCGACTGGGACCGCGGCAAGGCCGCGAACATCACCAACGACATTCTGACCCGCAACCCGGGCCTGCTCGCCATCTTCGCGGCCAATGACGGCATGGCGCTCGGCGCGGTCGAGAGCGTGTTCGCCGCCGGCAAGGGCGGCGACGTGGTCATCGTCGGTGTCGATGGCAACTCCGACGCGGTGAAGTCGATCAACGAAGGCCGTCTGACGGCTTCGGTCGCCCAGTTGCCCTACCTCGTCGGCAAGCAGGCGGTCGAGAACGTCAAGGTCGCCGTCGAAGGCGGCGAAGTGCCGAGCGAGGTCATCGTGCCGACCCTCGTGCTCACCAAGGAGGTGATCGACGCGGGCACCGAGCCGCTGCTCGAATTCGTCAAGTAAGCGATCCTCCCCCGGCGGGGCCTTCGGGCCCTGCCGACCTTCCGATCCTGACCAACGACGCGCGGGCGCGCAGAGCCCGCGGCATCGGAGACGACCACTCATGACCTCTTCCGACCCCGGACAGACGAGACCCGCGCCGAGCTTCTGGGCCCGGATCCAGGCGGGTGCCATCGAACGATTCCACATCCGTCTGGAAAGCCTGATCGTGCTTCTCGTGCTGGGCGCCGCGATGTCGGTGCTGAGCCCGTACTTTCTGTCCGTCAGCAACTTCATGAACATTTTCTTGGCGACGGCGACGATCGGCGTGCTCGCCATCGCGGCGACCTATGTGCTGGGGTCGGGCGGGCTCGACCTGTCGCTGGGCTCGGTAATGGGATTTGCCGGCGTCGTCGGCGCCTGGGTCGCGGTGGAGGCCGGATTACCGACGCCGATCGCGGTGCTCGCAACGGTGGGCGCCGGTGCGCTCGCGGGGTTCGTCAACGGCCTCATCATCACCCGCGCCTTCGTGCCCGCCTTCATCGTCACGCTTGGGATGCTGGGCATCGCCCGCGGCCTGGCGCTGGTCATCAACAACGGCGCGGCGATTTATGGTCTGCCCGCCTCCATGGTCTATCTCGGCCAGGGGCGCCCGCTCGGCATCCCGATGCCGGTCATCATCTTCATCGGCACGGCCGTGGTGATGCACATCCTGCTCGCCTACACCCGCTACGGTCGCCACACGCTCGCCATCGGCGACAACGAAAACGCCGCCCGCACCGCCGGGATCAACGTGTCCCGCCACCGGCTGTCGCTCTACACGCTGTCCGGCGCGCTCGCCGGGCTTGCAGGGCTGATCTTCGCGACCCGGGTCAACGCCGGCGATCCGACCGCGGGCCTCACCTACGAGCTCACCGCGATCACCGCGGCGATCATCGGCGGCACCAACCTCTTCGGCGGCCGCGCCTCGATCCTCGGCACCATGATCGGCGCGCTCATCATGGGCGTGCTGCAGAACGGCCTCAACCTGCTGGCGGTGCAGAGTTACTACCAGCAGATGGCGATCGGCGCGGTTCTGATCCTCGCGGTCTTCATCGACCAGTGGCAGGTCCGGAAGGAGAGCCGGGTATGACCCTTCTTGAAATCAGGGATGTCTCCAAGAGCTTCGGTCCGGTCAGCGTTCTGCACGGCGTCGACATGAGTGTCGACCGGGGCGAAGTCGTCGGCCTGGTCGGCGACAACGGTGCCGGCAAGTCGACGCTCATGAAGATCGTCACCGGCATGTATACCGCCGATCAGGGCGCGCTCACGCTCGACGGCGAGGACATCCTCACCCATTCCCCGGGCGAGCGCCGGCGGATGGGGATCGAGATGATCTACCAGGACCTTGCGCTCGCCAAACAACAGGATGTCGCGGCCAACATCTTCCTTGGCCGCGAGCCGCAGAAGAAGATCCTCGGCATCAACTTCGTCGACCGCGCCACCATGCGGGCCGAGGCGCAGGCGATGATCGACCGGCTCGGCGCCCGGCTTCCGGCGCAAAATCGGCCCGTCGGCTCATTCTCCGGGGGCCAACAGCAATCCGTGGCCATCGCCCGCGCGCTGACCTTCAACCCAAAGCTCGTCATGGACGAACCCACCGCGGCGCTCGCCGTGCGCGAGGTGCAGGGCGTGCTCGAATTGATCCGGCAATTGAAATCGGAGGGGATCGGCGTGATCCTCATCTCGCACCGTCTGAACGACGTGCTGTCGGTGACCGACCGGATCGTCGTGCTCAACCATGGCCGCGCCGCCGCCAACCTGACCACGGCAAAGACCGACATGACCGAAGTCGTGTCCGCCATCGTCGGCGGTGCCGACATGGCGCACGCCGCGGCCCACGAATCGAAAGGATAGACGATGGCACTCCTTGGTCTGCATACTTTCGCCGCTGCGCCCAAATGGGATGTGGCCACGATGCGGGGGCTGGTCGACAAGTTCACCGAGCACAAGGTCCGGGTGCTGGAAATCCCGCTGCTCGACCCGGCCGAGATCGATGTGGCCGAGACCCGTGCCTTCTGCGACGAGACCGGGATTGCGCCGGTCTGCTCGCTGGGACTGCCGCCCGAGATCGACGTCATCGCCGATCCCGACAGCGGCCTCGCCTTCCTCGAGCCCGCCTTCAAGGTGGCGGCGGGGGTCGGCGCCTTCGCACTCGCGGGCGTCACCTACGGGACGATCGGCAAGATCTCCGGCGCGCCGCGGACCCGGGCCGAGTTCGACGGCACCGCGCGCTTCATCGAACGCGCCGCCAGGGCCGCGAAGGCGCATGGGCTGAAACTCGGCGTCGAGCCCTGTAACCGCTACGAGACCCACATCATGAATACCGGCGCCGATGGCCGCGCCTATTGCGAGGCCGCGGGGCAGGACAACGTCTTCATCCATCTCGACAGCTATCACATGAACATCGAGGAACGGTCGCTGGCGCAGGGCATCCGCGATTGCGGCGAATGGCTGGGCTATGTCCACCTGTCGGAGTCGAACCGCGCGGCGCCGGGGCATGGGACGATCGACTGGGCCGAGGTCTACGCCACGCTGGTCGAGGTAGGCTTCGACGGGATCACCACGCTCGAAAGCATGAACCATGTCCACCCCGCCATCGCCAGCGCGCTCGCGATCTGGCACCCGGTCGAGCCCAACCCGGACGACGTGATCGACGCCGGCCTTCCCTGCCTGCACCGGGCCGCGGAAGCGGCGGGCTTCTCCTACGAATAGGGAGATGCCGTTCCCGGTCCGGCCCTCCCCGGGCGTTTCGGGACAGGGCTTGGACCGGCCTGGACGTCCGGTACGAAAACAAACGCGCTTGCGGCGACGATCTCTACGACCGGAGCAGGCGCGTCCGATGCGCACGGCCTCCGCGCCGCCTGCGCCCGGCAGCTGCTCTGATCTGGACCGCAAATGCGCGTCGCGAACGCCGGCGAGAGCGGCTCGGCACCCGCGCCATCACGACCAACGCGCGCGCGGTCTTTCCCGACGGCTCCCCGCTTTGAGCCCCCGAAAGCAGGCTCGCCGGTCGCGGGGCGGCCCGACCCTGCGGATCCCGGGAGCGTCGCGTCTCGCATGGAGGCCTGATGCCGGGAACATCGGGGCGGGCGACGCGTCCAGAAACTCGTCCGCCGCCGCGGCCCCGAGGGGCGGAACACCTGGGTAAGAAATCGCAACGAACGACAAGGACCGTCGGCGACCTTCGCTCGCCGAAACATCGCTCTTCACGAGATGCTTGCGAAAAACCTGAGCCCAAGAAAGCGAAAGGGCTCAGCGATGTCTCGCTAAGCCCTTGGACTTTCTGGCTCCGGCGGTCGGGATCGAACCTACGACCAATTGATTAACAGTCAACTGCTCTACCGCTGAGCTACGCCGGAACACGCGGGCGGATGTAGCAACACGGGTCGGGGCGCGCAAGAGGGTTTCGGGGTTTTTTCACCCGATCCGTTCGAAGCGCGCGGCGGGGGCGAGGGTGGGGTGGGCGCGCACCCGGTCGCGGGTCTCGAGGTCGATCAGGTGGGCGAAGACGTTGCGCCCGGCGGCGGCGAGGAGCCGCGGGTCGGTGCCGGCGTAGATCGCCGCGACCAGCGCGGGGATCGTCGCGGGGCCCGCCGCCAGCGCGTCGAGGATCTGCGCTTCCGTTCGCGCCGATGCGCCACCAGCCAGTCGAGCCGCGCCGCGGGGTCGTCCACCGCCGCGCCGTGGGCCGGCAGGAACAGCCGCGCCCCCGGCGCGCGAGCCTGTCGCAGGAGGCGAGGAAGGCGGTGAGGTCGCCGTCGGGCGGCGAGATCAGGGTCGAGGCCCAGCCCATCACCTGGTCGCCGGTAAACACCGTGTCGCCGAGCGCGAAGCTCAGATGCGCTGCGAAATGGCCGGGGGTCCACAACGCCTCCAGCAAGAGCCCGTCGCCGATCTCCACCGTCTCTCCGTCCGCCAGCACGACGTCCGGCGCGAATTCCCGGTCGACCCCTTCGCCGCCGCCGGCGAGCCCCTGTGCGGCGAGCTCCGCCATCACCGGGCTGCGCCCCGCCTCGGGTCCGCCGAAGGCCAGCACCTTGGCGCCCGTCGCCTCCGCGAGCGGGCGGGCGAGGGGCGAGTGGTCGAGATGCGGGTGGGTGACCAGGATGCGCGCGATCCGCTCGCCCCGGTCGAGCCCGTCGATGAGGGCCTGAATGTGGGCGGGCAGGGCTGGCCCCGGGTCGATCACCGTGACGTCGCCTTCGCCGAGGAGGAAGGTATTGGTCCCCCAATGGGTCATCGGCGAGGGGTTGGGCGCGAGGATGCGTCGGATCCCCGGGGCGATCCGGGTGACATGCCCCGCCGGGGGCGGAACGTCGGCATCATGCGGGGGCAGGGCGGAGGACATGGCGCTACCTGACCCCGGGCGCCGCCCCTTGGCAAGCGGCACTTGCGCGCGGCCCGGCGCGCGGCCATCCTCGCCGCCAACGCCTCACCTCCAGGAGAGCCCGATGCCCCGTCGTCCCCGCCGCGACCGCGCCGCCGAGGCGCCGCGTGCCCCGGATGCCTTCCACCTCGCCGCCCCCGCCGCCCGCCGGCCGCGGCCCGCCTTCGCGATGGGCGGCGCCGAGGCGCGCGAGGTGATCCTCGACCATGCCTTCCGGCTGCTCGAAACCCATGGCGTGGCTTTGGTCCACCCGGCCGCCCATGCAGCGCTGAAAAAAGCGGGCGCGACCGAGGGTAAGCAGGCGACACGGCTTCGCTTCCCGCGCGCCCTCGTGGCCGAGGCCCTCGCCGCCACGCCGAAATCCGCGCGCCTCGCCGGAAGGACACCCTCCCGCGACCTCGAACTGCCGCGCGCCGATGGCGGCTTCGTGATGCGCACCGGCACCGGTGCGCATGGGTTCCTCGATGTCGAGACCCAGGCCTTCCGCAACCTGCAGATCGCCGACGTCGCCACCATTGCCCGGGTGGCGAACGGGCTCGACCAGGTCGGCTTCATCGCGCACCCTTTCTCCTACGGGGTGCCGGAGCTCACCTCCGACATCCACGGGCTCGGCGAGCTCGTCACCCACACCGACAAGCACGTCTGGCTCCAGCCCTACAACGTCGAGAACGTCGAATATCTCGTCGGGATCGTCGAGGCCGCGGGCTCGACCCGCGCCCGGCCGCGCGCCTCGATGATCGTCTGTTCCTTCACGCCGCTCGAATTCAAGGTGATGGATGTCGAGGCGCTGATCCAGGCGGGGCGGGCGGGCCTGCCGGTCCATGCCTGTTCGCTGCCCTCGGCCGGCGGCACCGCGCCGCTTTCGGTGGCGGGCAACGTGCTGATGGCGGTCACCGAGATCCTCGCGATGGTCACGATGGGCCACGTGCTCGCCCCCGGGCTGCCGATCATCGCGACGCCGCTCATGTTCACCCTCGACATGGCCACCGGCCAGGCGCTGCATGCCTGCCCCGAGAGCCTGCAGGCCAAGGCGCTGGCGGTCGAGGTGCTGAACAGCCTGGGCCTCCTCACCCATACCTACGGCATGGGCTCCGACACGCCCGACAGCGACCGCCAGTCGATGGCCGAACGGGCGATGCTGGGCCAGGCAGTGGCGCTCGCGGGCGCCGACATCCTCGGTGGCGTCGGCCAGCTCCAAACCGCGACGATGTTCTGCCCGGTGCAGGCGGTGCTCGACGACGAACTCGGCGCCTACCTGTGGGCGTTGATCCAGACGCCCGAGGTCGACGAAGCAGAGTTCAACTGGGAGGAGCTGAAGGAGATCGGCATCTCCGGGCATTTCCTCGCCTCCGACCAGACGCTGGCGCTGTGCCGGACCCAGTACCGCCCACAGGTCTTTCGCCGCGACCGGCGCGACGATTACGACAAGGCCGACCGCTATAGCGCCTGGGAGGCGGCGCGCGACCGGGCGCGGGCGCTGATCGCCGCCGATCTGCCGGACGGGTTGCCGGACGATCACGCCCGTGCCGAGATCGCCCGCCTGCGCGCCCGCGCGGACGACGAGATCGCGGGGGCGGCGAAGGTCTCCGGACGCCGGGCGGTGGTCTGATCCTCGGGGCGCGGGGCGTCGCGGCACCAGGTGCCGGGCCGGCTACCGCGACCAGCGGGGTCGCCGGATGCTTGCGCGATCCGACGTCAGGCGGGCAGGGCGCACGCGACGATCCGTCACGGCGCCTGTCATACCTCTGTGACCTGCCCGGGACAGGCTCGCCGCGACCACCTTGGAGACGTCGCCATGCGCTCGATCCTGACCCTGACCCTTGCCCTGCCGCTGGGCCTCGCCTTGTTGCCCGCCGCGATCCGCGCCGACCAAGCGTTGATCGGTGACGCGGCCTTCGGCGAGGAGCTGTTCGCCTCGCTCTGCATCTCCTGCCATCATGAGACCGCCGAGGGCGACGACCGGGCCCCTGACATCCGCGGTGCCACCCTCACCGCCATCAAGCGCGGCACCGCCGGCATGGATTCGATGCAGGATTTCCATTTCGACGCCCAGGACATCGCCGACGTCCACGCCTATCTCGCGACGCTGGTCGACTAGGCCAGGGCACGACGACACCGGTGCCCTTTGCCGTCCTCCCTGCGACCGTCGGGCCGTCGGCCTTCGGCACCAGGACTCCGCCGCCCGGCGGCGCCTCACGTCCCCGAAAAACGAAAAGGGGCGGCACCGGGCCGCCCCTTCCTCCGACTACGGGTAGCCGGTCTCACATGGCCGAAGCCTTGTAGAGCCAGAACATGTTGTTCGCATGCAGCCCGGTGTCTTCGCCGATCACCACGTCGCCGTTGTCGAGCACCAGGAGGTTGTCGGGGTTCGCGATATTGTCGAGCGCGCAGGCATTGGTTTCCGCCGCGCTGTCGAAGGGCCCGCCCACCACAACCGGTTTCATCGCGGTGATGTTGTAGGCTTCGTCGATCGGCATCTGGTAGACGATCCCGCACTTGTTTTCCTCAACCGCGACGTCGCCTTCGCCGTCGGACATGCCCTTGGCGATTTCGGACATCGCCATGTAGACATAGGGGTGGCCGGCCTCGATCGCGGCGGGGTTCATGTTGACCCCCTCCATTTTGCGAAACTCGGCCGTGGCGCCCTTCGCGGCCGCCGCCTTGCGGCTTTCGAGGAAGGCGACGCGGTCGTCGGCGGCTTCGCCGGCGGCCCAGGCGGCCACGTCTTCGTCGGAGATGTAGGACGTCGCGCCTTCGGCATAGGCCGACTGGTCGATGCCGTCATAGGCGGCGATCCAGCCCTCGATGTCGGCTTCGTTCGCATGGGCGAGTTCGATCCATTCGACGGCGAACCCGGCCATGTCGTCCTGGGTCATCTTGGCGGCGTAGAGCGTGCCGGCCGAGAGATCGCCGGCGGTGTCGGCGACGAATTTGAAGAACACCACGTTGGTGCCGTCGTCGGACAGATACACGGTCTTCTGGTCGGGCATCACCACCGAGTTCTCGTGGCTGAACCGGCCCAGCGCGAACCGCTTCACCGGGGCGGCGGCGCCGGCGGGATCGGTGATCTCGACGATGTAGCCGTAACGGTAGGGGTTCGGGTAGGAGCCGAGGTAGGGCTCGAGCCCGGCGACGTCGTCGATATACTCGTAGGAGGCGTTGTTCCAGTCGGCGGTCTCGTCGAAATAGAGCTCTTCCGAGGTGAGAGGCGTGCCCCAGGGGCTCAGCGTGCCGAAGCAGTTGACCCAGGTGCCGTGCACCGAGGTGAAGTCGAGCATCTTCACATCGGCCTCGTCGACCGCATAGGTGCCGTCTTCGGCGCGGGTGAGCTTCACCCGGCTCATGCCACCGGGGCGATTCTCCCAGGCGGTGAACAGATAGCCTTCGCCCGCGCCGGTGGCGACAAAGGCGTTGAAGTCGGGGTCGGTGGAGACCTTGATCTCGCCGGCGACACCCGAGATCGACCCGACCACGCCGAAATCGCCTTCCTTGACCAGCGTCTGGTAGGTGCCGAGCGAGGTGGTGACCATGTTCATCGCGTCACCTTCCGGCACCGGCAGTTCCGCGGCGGCGAAATCGGCATTGGCGACCACGCCGATGGTGGCCTTGGCCCAATCGGTGCCGAGCTCGGCATCCGGGTGCTGGACGTTGAAGAACAGATCACCCTCAGCGAGGAACAGGCCGGTGACTTCGCCGCCGGCGGTGACGGCGCCGATGCGGGTGAGCTCCTGCGCGAGCGCCGGCGCGGTGAGGGCGGTGGTCGCGAGAATCGCGGCAATAAACGAGTTTTTCTGGATCCTTCCGAGGGTTTGGACTCATTTCATGCGCGGGACCCTAGGACGGTCGGTAATGAAAAGGTAACGATTGCATGAAGCCTTTGTGACAGCCGCGCAGCAGCCGGCAACGCAGCAAAATCGGCCAAGATCGACGAAGTGACGTAACGGCAGCCTTGATTTCGCCGCAATGCAGCAATAACATTTTGGTGTGGATGGGACGGAGCGATCCGGTCTATCTGCAAAACCTCCCGGCGCCGGTCGGATAAGCGATCGGCGCCGGGAAATATTTTCCGGACGCGACACGGGATGCGCCTCGTCAGCCACGTTGAAAAGCGTGGCTTTTTTGTTGTCCGCTGTTCTCCGCTGTGAGCCCCGTGCGTCCCGGTCCCGCGAAGCGACGATATCGAGGTAGATTCCCATCCGTCCCGGATCGGCCGGTGCCGCAGCGCAGCGCTTGGGCGCGCGGGCCGTTTCCGCAGCCGTCACCTTCGCGGCCGCGCCGCTTGGCTGGGAAACTGGTAGGCCCGGAGGGACTCGAACCCCCAACCAAGGCGTTATGAGCGCCCTGCTCTAACCAATTGAGCTACAGGCCCACCCTGGGGTTTCGAATAGCATGATCGCCGGAGCGGTCAAGCCGGGGCAGGTCGGCACACGGCGCGGCAAGGACGCGGCAGGGACGGGCCGGGGCCGCACTATCTGGTTGTCTCACACCGGGGTGGGGACTAGAGAAGCGCCAGACGAACCCCGGGGGCGCACATGACCGAGAAGAAGAACGGGCTCACCTATGCCGACGCGGGCGTCGACATCGACGCCGGCAACGACCTCGTCGAGCGGATCAAACCCGCCGCAAGGCGCACCAATCGCCCCGGTGTGATGTCGGGGCTCGGCGGTTTCGGCGCGCTGTTCGACCTCAAGGCGGCGGGTTACCGCGACCCGGTTCTGGTGGCGGCGACCGACGGGGTGGGGACCAAGCTCAGGATCGCCATCGACACCGGCAATGTCGACACCATCGGCATCGACCTCGTCGCGATGTGCGTGAACGACCTTGTCTGCCAGGGCGCGGAACCCCTGTTTTTCCTCGACTATTTCGCGACCGGCAAGCTCGAGACCGAGGCCGCGGCGCGGATCGTCGAAGGCATCGCCGAGGGCTGCGTCCAGTCGCGCTGCGCGCTGATCGGCGGCGAGACGGCGGAGATGCCGGGGATGTATGCCGAGGGCGATTTCGACCTTGCGGGCTTCGCCGTGGGGGCGATGGAACGCGGCGGCACGCTGCCGGCCGAGGTTGCCGAGGGCGACGTGCTGCTCGGCCTCGCCTCGAGCGGGGTGCATTCCAACGGCTATTCGCTGGTGCGCAAGCTGGTGGAGCTTTCGGGGCTCGGGTGGGAGGCCGATTGCCCCTGGAACGCCGCCGGGGCCGATGGCACACTCGGCGCGGCACTGCTCGCCCCCACCCGGCTCTACGTCACCGCCGCGCTCGCCGCGATCGCTGCCGGCGGGGTCCATGCCCTCGCCCATATCACCGGCGGCGGCATCACCGAAAACCTGCCCCGGGTGCTGCCCGAAGGGCAGGGCGCGCTGGTCGACCTCGACGCCTGGACGCTCCCGCCGGTGTTCCGCTGGCTCGCCGAAACCGGCGGCATGGAACAGGCCGAACTGCTCAAGACCTTCAACTGCGGCCTCGGCATGATCCTCGCCGTCGCCCCGGGCCGGGTGGCGCCGGTGCGCGCCGCCCTCGAAGCCGCGGGCGAGACCGTGGTGCAGATCGGCCGGGTCCAGCCGGGCGACGGGGTGAGTTACCTCGGGTCGCTGGTGTGAGCGCACCTGGCGGCACCGGGCCGAAACGGGTCGCGATCCTGATCTCGGGCTCGGGCTCGAACATGGTCGCCCTCGTCGACAGCATGGCGGGCGACCATCCCGCGCGGCCGGTTCTGGTGCTCTCGAACCAGCCGGGGGCAGGGGGGCTCGCCAAGGCCGAAGCCCGCGGCATCGCGACGGCGGTGGTCGACCACCGCGCCTTCAAGGGCGACCGCCCCGGCTTCGAAGCCGCCCTCACCGCGGCCCTCGAGACCGTGCAGCCTGAAGTGATCTGCCTCGCCGGCTTCATGCGCATCCTCACGCCCGCCTTCACCGGCCACTGGGCCGGCAAGGTGCTCAATATCCACCCCTCTCTGCTGCCGAAATACCCCGGCCTCCACACCCATGCCCGCGCGCTCGACGCCGGCGACGCCGAGGCCGGCTGCTCCGTCCACGAGGTTACCGAGGAGCTCGACGGCGTTCCGCTGCTCGGGCAGGCCCGGGTGCCGATCCTGCCGGGCGACACCCCCGACAGCCTCGCGGCGCGGGTGCTGGTGGAAGAGCACAAACTCTACCCCGCGGTCCTGCGCCGCTACGTCACCGGTGACCGCACCAAGGTGATGCTGGGCTGACCGCACGGGACGCCCGGGTCTTGCGGCCATCGCGCGGGCCGGGGGGATTCGCCCGGTGCGGCCGGGCATGCCTCCGTCGGCCGGTCCGCGCGCGGCTATTCGATCGGTAATCGGAACAATCAGATCGGTTGCAAGCCGCCGTTTCCAGGATGGAAATGCGCCCGACCGCCAATGCCCGATTTCACCCCAAAGTCGCGCCGTTCTACTTGCCTTTTCAATCACTCACTTAGACACTCGTGCGGGTTGAAAATGGGGGGCTATTTCAATGACAGTCAAAAACCAAATTCTGGTCAACACGATCGACGGTCGCTACGGATATTTCAATACCCGGACGGAAGCGTTCGAATACCTGGGAAGTTTCGGCACGCAACTGACGGATGTGTCCTATTCCGACAACGGGAATCTCTACGGCATTGATTTCGGGGAACTCTATCTGCTCGATCCCGACGACGGCAGCGCGACCTGGATCGCCGATCTTCCGGTCAGTGACGCCAACGGCTTTCTCATGCTCGGCGACGATACCGCGATCGTGACCACGCTGAGCGGCGACTGGATCGAATTCAACGTCATCACCGGCGAGATCGAAGTGCAGGTCACGATGCCGAACTCGGTATATTCCGCGGGCGACATATCCGTTTTCGTCAACGACTACGGCGGGTTCGACTATGCCATCTCGGTGATCAACACCTCCGGCGAAACCGAACTGCTGCGCTATACCTATGACAGGATCGGCTACACCGGCCACATCCTCGACACCTTGCCGCTCGACAACGTCTTCGGCCTGGCCTGGGCCGGCGCGGACACCAACAACCTCTTCCTGTTCGCCGGCAGCACCGCCTACGGCATCGACTACGACGCGATGCAGTATGTCGAACTGGTCGACCTCGCCGACAGCGGCTTCGGCGCCGTCGCGGGGGCGACCGACGTCAAGCTGGCGCCCTATTACCAGGATCTCGCCAATTACCTCACCTGGGGCTATTGGGCCGACACCGGCCGAACCGCGCGCGCCTTCGTCGAGGATACGATCACCGTCAACGTCAGCGCGATGAACGGCTCCCAGAAGGCGCTCATCCAGGCGGCGCTGGACGCCTGGGAAGATGTGGCCGACGTCGCCTTCACCATCACGACGAGTGCCGGCGCCGACATCAGGTTCCAGAGGGATTCGACCCAGAACACCCAGACCTGGACCTATCCCGTGAGCGGGACCGGCGGCGCGATCGACTATGCCCGGATCAATATCGACGCGGCGCGGTATTCGAACTGGGACATCGGCGACAATGCCTATTTCGACATCATGCATGAGATCGGCCATGCGCTGGGCCTCGGCCATGCCGGCGACTACAATTTCACGCTCAGCGACGCCGGCATCCTGTTCGACTACGATGGGCACGATGTGTCGATCATGTCCTATGTCGACCCGTCGACCAATGACGACACCGATGCCGACTGGGGCGACAGCAACGGAACCTATCCGCTGACCCCGATGCTCGCCGACATCTTCGCGGCCCGCATCCTCTACGGGACAGCCGATCCCGTCCGGACCGGCAATACGACCTACGGGCACAACACCAACCTCAAGGATGCGCGCTGGCAGATCGACGACATGGGCCGGAAATTCGCCATGACAATCGTCGACGACGGCGGCCGCGACACGCTGGACTTCTCCGGCTTCCGTCAGGACCAGGTCCTCAACCTCACCGGCGGCAGCTTTTCCTCGGTCGGCGGCAACACCAACAACCTTGCGATCATGCTGGACACCGTGATCGAGAACGCGGTCGGTGGCACGGGCGACGACGCCCTGTGGGGGAACGCCACCGCGAACCGGCTGCAGGGCGGCGAGGGCAATGACGATCTCTACGGCGCGACCGGCGCCGATACGCTGATCGGCGGCCGCGACAAGGACATGCTCTCCGGGCAGAACGGACGCGACGTGCTGCTCGGCGGCAAGGGCCGGGACATCCTGAAAGGCGGGGTCGGGAACGACCGGCTCGAGGGTGGGAACGGGATCGACCGCTTCGTGTTCAAGACCGGGTGGGACGTCGACACGATCACCGATTTCGACGCCCGCGGCCTGATCCACGATCGCATCGACCTGAGCGGCCTGCGCTCGGTCACAGGCTGGTCGGACCTGAAGAACAACCACCTCGAACGCGACGGCGGCGACGTGGTCATCGACGGCAAGCACGGCGACCAGTTGGTCCTCGTCGACGTGCGCCTGGGCGATCTCGACAAGGGCGACTTCATCTTCTGAGGGTCACGGGCGCAGCCCGCGGGCGTTCCGGCGCCGCAGAGAGCTCCCGTCAGGCGCCGGGCCGCGCGTCGCCAAAGCCGTCGCGGGCGCCTCAGTTGGCGACGAAATGACCGTAATCGGAATCGAGGAACACCCGGACCTGCGCTTCTGGCGCGGTCGAGACCCGGTCGACATGGCCGATCAGCACCGTGTGGTCGCCGGCGTCGAGCCGGTCGCGGGTGCTGCATTCGAACCGCGCCGGGCAGCCGGCAATCAGCGGTACCCCGTATTCCGACGGTGCCCAGTCGCAGTGCTCGAAGGCTTCGGCCGTGTTGGCGAAGCCCCAGGTCACGTTGTCCTGATTGGTCCCCATCACGTGCAGCGCGAAGCGCTCGGCGCGGGCGAAGGCGTCGTGGCGCCGCGAGCTTTTTGCCGGGCACCACAGCAGCAGCGGCGGGTCGAGCGAAACGGAAGCGAAGCTGTTCGCGGTGATGCCGATCGGGCCGCGGTCACTCATCGCCGTAACGACGGTCACGCCGGTGGCGAACCGCGCGAAAGCGCTGCGCAGCGCCCGTTGGGTTTCCGGCGCGGGTATGAAGTGCTCTGACATGACGCATCCCTGGCAATTTGGCGCGAGCCTAAACGGACGGCGTGACCGGAAGAAGACCAAAGCCTGACCGTGTCGTGGTCACGCCGTGACCCGCGCCACGGTCACGCCCGGGTGCCGTCCACGCCCCCGGGAACCGTGCAAAACATCTCGTACATCACTTCAAGAATCCGGCGCGGCCGGTCGTCGGCGAGCGAATAATAGATCGCCTTGCCTTCGCGCCGCGGGGTCACCAGGCCCTCCATCCGGAGACGGGCAAGCTGTTGCGAAACCGCGGCCTGGCGCGCGTGCAGGAGCTCTTCGAGCTCGGTGACCGACTTCTCGCCCGTCACCAGCGCACACAGGATCATCAGCCGCCCTTCGTGACTGATCGCCTTCAGGAGGGCCGAAGCATCGCAAGCCGAGGCCATCATCTTGTCCATGTCCTCGTCGGACATGTCCGGATTGATCACGGGGGAATTCATGCCGGGCTGGGGCTCCTGAATCTGCGTCATTCCTATTCACATAGAAGAATAATCGCCCCGGATCAATTGATTGAGGCGGTGAAGTCGGGCGTTTGACCGCCAGAAAGCAGCACTTTCCGGCCTTTTTTTGCGCGCAGGCGCGGTTCCCGGGCAGAGCCGGTGCCGGGCAGGGCGCCCCGGTCCCGCCGGCCGATGCGGCGCGGCTGGCGCCGGGAGGCGGTCGGAAAGTGGGCAAAAACAGGTGCCGAGACAGGTGCAGGGACAAGTGCCGGGACCGGGAAAACCTAATATTCAAAAAAATGCATGTGAGGCCTTGCCGGGTGGGAAAGCGGCCCCTACATCAATCCCAACCCCGGGGTTCCTGCCCGCGGGATCCAATGCGCGGCCGCCGACGGCCCACAACCGAACACGGGCGCCAGCCCCCGAAAAGATGGGACGACCAAGATGAACGAATTTGCCAAGGATTTCAAAGCGGATACCGAGATGCAGCCGGAGGTCCAAGCTTTCTTCGACGAGGCGACCAACACGATCTCCTATGTCGTCAAGGACCCGACGTCCAACGCCTGCGCGGTGATCGACTCTGACGATGGACATCGACTACGCCATGACCGCATCAGCTACGATCACGCCGACCAGATCATCAAGTACACTTCGAGGACAACGGCCTCGAAGCTCGAGTGGCTGATCGAGGACCCATGTTCACGCCGACCACCTCTCGGCCGCGCCCTACATCCAGGAGAAGCTCGGCGGCAAGATCCGGCATCGGCCGAACATATCACTACGGTCAGGAAACTGCTGGCAGATCTTCAACGAAGGCACCGAATTCCAGCGCGACGGCTCGCAGTTCGACGCCCTGTTCAAGGACAGCGACACCTACCGGATCAGCAACATGACCGCCAGGCGATCCACGCCCCCGGCCACACGCCACGGCCTGCATGACCCATGTGGTCGGCGATGCGAACTTCGTCGGCGACACGCTGTTCATGCCCGACGGCGGTTCGGCGCGGGCCGATCCTACCAGGCGGCGATGCCGGCGTGCTCTACGACTCGATCCAGAAGGTGTTGGCGCTGCCGGAAGACACCCGGCTGTTCATGTGCCACGATTACGGGCCGAACGGGCGTGATATCCAGTGGGAAACCAGCGTCAAGGAAGAGAAAGAGCACAACATCCACGTCGGTGCCGGCAAGACCAGGAAGAGTTCGTCAAGTTCCGCACCGAGCGCGATGCGCAGCTCGCGATGCCGCGCTTGATCATCCCCTCGCTGCAGGTCAACATGCGGGCCGGCGACATGCCGCCGGCGGATGAAAAGGGCGACGTCTTCTTCAAGGTGCCGGTCAACAAGCTCTGAGGAGGGCGGAAATGGCCACGAACCGCGACTGGAAGAGAACCGACCAACTGGGTCACTGTCGCCGCAGATCCGCCCCGAGGACGTGCACGCTATCGCGGCCGCCGGCTACCGGGTGGTGATGTGCAGCAGCTGACGGCGAGGAAGCCGGCCAGGCCGACTGGGCCGAGGTCGCCGAAGCCTGCCGGCACAACGGCATCACGCCGAAATACCGTGCCTCAGGCCGACCGCGACCCGACCGACCATGCGGTCGCCAGCTTCAACGCGATCATGCGCGAGACCAAAGGCAAGGTGTTCGCCTATTGTCGCACCGGGACCCGCTGCGAGATCCTCTGGAACGCCGCCAAGGCACGGCAGGCCCAGGGCGCCTGAGCCCAGGTTGACGATATCCGTTAGAACGCCCTCCGGCCTCGGGGGGGGCGTTTCCTTTGGAGCGCCCGCATCCGGTCCGGGAGACGCGGGCGCGCGCCCGCGTCACGCGCCGCCGCGCGGCGGCGCTACCCGCTCGAAGGGTGTCGCGCTCCGCAGATCCTCTTCCCCCAGATCTGCGCGCCTGCCACGTCGGGGCGAAATAGGTATGGGAGATAACAAATGCAGATTTCCACCGCGACCCCGATCGTCGTCACCGGCGGCGCCTCGAGGTCTCGGCGAGGCCGTTGCCCGCGCTTTCGCCGCCGCCGGCACGCGGTCGGCATCTTCGACATGAACGCCGAGCGCGGCGAAGCGGGCGGCGGCCGAGGCTCCGGCACGGCACCTTCGCGCTCGTCGACGTCTCGGATCGAGGCGTGCGCGCCGGTTTCGCCAAGGTGCGGGCCGCGAATGGCCGGGCAGGATCCTGATGAACTGCGCCGGCATCGGCCAGCGGCCAAGACGGTGTCGAAGGGTGCGGCGCATGACCCGGGCCTGTTCATGAAGGCGCTGGCCGTCAACCTCGGCGGCTCGTTCAACTGCGCCTCGCAGGCGGCCGAAGGCATGGTCGCCGCCGCGCCCGTCACCGAGGACGGCGAGCGCGGGGTCATCATCAACACCGCCTCGGTCGCGCGGCCTGTGACGGCCAGGTCGGGCAGGTGGCTATCGGCCTCCAAGGGCGGCATCGTCGGGATGACCCTGCCGATGGCGCGCGATCTGTCGCGCGACGGCGTTCGCGTCCAACACCATCGCCCCCGGCATCTTCCTGACCCCGCTGCTCCACCAGGCACGCCGCAGGAGGTGCGGGACAGTCTCGGCCAGCAGGTGCCGTTCCCCTCGCGGCTCGGCAAGCCCGGTGCCGCCTCGCTGGCGCTGGAGATCGCCGCAATGCGTTGAACGCCGAGGTGATCCGCCTCGACGGCGCGATCCGGATGGCGCCGCGGTAAGACGCCGGCTCCCGGATCCGCGCCGGCCCAAACCGCCAGGGGGCTGTTGCCCCGGACCCTGAACGAACGGGCGGCAGCCGGTTCGCCGACCAACGAGCGATTTCGGCCTGCGAAATCGCCGAGAGGGGCCCCGACGGTATTTTCGGACCAAAGAAGGGGCGGTGCGGTGTGGTGTCTGTCGCGCGCCAGTCACTGCAGGGTGGGGTGACCTGGGCGCGCCTTACCCTGCGTCCGGCTGCCGGGCTGGCGCAGCCGCGGCGAGCGAGGCAGCGCGTCGAGCGCGTCGAAGATCCGCGAGATCACCGGGTAAGGGGTCATGTCGACCTCGAAGCGGCGATTGTTCCACATCTGGGCGTAAGAGGCAGCAATCGGCGTAGCAGGTCTCATGGCGGTAGGTCCCGGTCGCCGGGGCTGGTCGCCAGCATCTGTTCGAGCGGTTCGAAGGTGGTATGGACCCAGTGGGCGAACCAGGCCTTCTTCGCCGCCGCCTGTGCCGTCTCGTCGCCCAGGGCCGCGGCGCGTGGAAGTTCATCACCCGCAGGTTGTTCACCGAGGTGGATGTCGGCACGATCATCTGGCCGAGCGCCCGCACCCGGGCCCGGGCCAGCGCGCCTTCGGGCAGCAGCAGGGGCTCCGGATGGGCCTCGTCGAGCGTTCCGTGATCGCGAGCGACTGGATCAGCACGGTCCCGTCCTCGGCTCCAGAGCCGGCACCAGCTTCTGCGGGTTGAGCCCGGTATAGGAAGCGCGGCACGTGCTCGCCCTTCACGCAAGGTGGACGCCCACGTAATCGTAGGCGAGCCCCTTGAGGTTGAGCGCCGCCCGGAGCCGAGTCGAGGTGGAGGAGCGGAAGTAGTTGTGGAGTTTCAGGGGCATGATGGCGGGACCTTTCCTTTGCCCGACACTGACACAGTGGGGCGCCCGCAGGAAAGCCGGGAAGCGGTGGCCCCGGACAGCGGCTGCGCCGGGCGCCGGGCGCGGCAGCGGGGGGTACGCTCCCGTGACGCGCGGTTTTCGCTTTGGCGGCTCAGAACGTGCCTTTAGGCTTCGGCGAGGAGGCGCGATCACCATGGCGATGGGTATGGAAACGAAGCTCTTTTTGGCGCTGCTGGCGGTCGCGGCACCGGGCATGGCGCTGGCGGACCGGATCGACGGCGACTGGTGTGCCCCCGACAGTTCCGCGCGTGTCACCATCGACGGGCCCGAAATCACGCTCGGGCCGGGGCTCGTGGTGACCGGGACCTACACACGGCATGAGTTCCTCTACCGGTTCCGAGGGCGCGCCCGATGCCGGCATCGAAGATCTACATGCGCCAGCTCGGCGAAGAGGATGTCGACGTCTACCGCGACACCGACCAGCCCGAGCGCTGGACGCGCTGCGAGGCGGTGGTGTCCTGACCGGCGCGAGGCCGGGCGCTGCCGGGCAGCGCGCGGACGTCGCCGGACGGGACCGGCCGGCATGGCTGGACCTCTGCGGTCGAAGCCGCTAGGGCTCTGCCGACCCGGCCTGCCGGGACGCCGCGCCCCATCGACCCTTCACCGCGACAGCAAGCGACATGGATACCGCACCGCCCTCCCGAACCCGTCGCGCCGCGCGCCTGAGCGTGGCACCCATGATGGATTGGACTGGCGCTTGAAAAACCATTATTTCTCAGTAGCTTGTGTGGCGGTGTCCAGCATCGTAGCAGGAATGTAGCAAGTCAAGCCCGAAACTTGAGGGCAGAAAACGCCGAACTTGGATTCGGTTGACTATCCGTCGTCAGATGGAAAGTGGACAAAAAGGACGAAGCGAACGCGTTGATTAAGGTGCTGAAGCAGCGCGCTGCCGCGTCTCGTTGCGTTCGGGGTTGATCAAACGTGCATCGGCGCTGCGCCCAGCGGGCGGTCGCCGCCTACGCGGCGACCGCGTTTTTTCCCTAATCACGCTGCTTTGGGCTGCGAAAGATCGCGAAGCTGACGTGCCTGTTGGAAGGCCAATGCGCCGGCCAACACAAAGGTCGTGCCGCAGAACAGCTGGATCGGAAGCTGCTCGCTCATCGTGCCATAAAGCACCCATCCCCCGTTGGCGGTCGACAAGGTAGCATTGCGCAAGATCTTCATTCGCAGCCGTTGCCGTGGACTGCGCGCCTTGCGGGCTTTGCCGCGAAGTGTCGCGATGTTTTCCGGCAGGGTTGAACTCGCGGCCAGGGCCCCGGAGGCGAAGCCCAGAATGGCGATGGTATCAACGGGCATCGGCGGCTCCAGTGCTACGGAAGGCGATGACCATCTTCGCGAACCGGAACGAACGTCCGTCTGGGTCTGCGGTTCGGCGTAGGTGCTGTTTCTTCGGCTCATAGCCGATTTCGGCCTTGAAGGTGCCAGGCATCAGCCGGAACCCGAGCTTCTCATATAGCGACACCGGTGCCGTCGGCATCCCGTCGTCGGTTACCCGCACGGTGAGGAAGGCCTCTTCTTCGCCAAGCCCTCTCAGATGCTCGAGCAGCGCTCGAACGGCTTGCTCGGCGTAGCCGCGTTTTCGTGAGTTGGGCATCGTGAACACGCCGCGAATTTCGTAGGCCCTGTGATCACTCGCTCGAGCCGTGTATGCGAACGCAAGCGGCTCGAACTTTTCGGTCTCGACCCAGGCGATCATGGCCCCTTCATCCTCGAGATCAGCTTGGCTGGGTGCGAGGATATAGGCGCCCTCCTGGGTGTTGGCAGCGTCGGCGAGCGCCTGCGCGTAAACGGCGGCGCGGATCGGCTCCTCCGACGCGGTAAACATTCGAACGTGAGCTTCGGTATTCGTAGTCATTTCCGTCTCCTGTTTGCCCTCCCTTCTTGAGAGCTTTCATGCGGACGGAAATCTCGACAATTGGTCTCCGGAGTTACTTTTTTTGCTTTTTGGGAAACGACTTAACGGTCGCGGATTACGCGAGAGTGCTCCGGAGTTCTACAGGATTGCTTTGGGATTTGAGAGGAGGACTTCGGGGTTTTGAGGAAGCGCGACAAAAAAAAGCCGAAGGCATTTCTTCCGTTGGGGCCCCAATCGGTTTCTACTTCGAATCAGTAGAGCAGTATGGGGGGCGGTGTGACAGGCGGCAGTGTGAAGAGCAAGACTCGAGGCGGCCGGAGCGATGAAGACCGCTGGTTCAACAGGCCCACCGAGCAGGAGGTGTTCGAGTTTCTGGAGGATCGTTTGGTCCAAATCTCGGGCGGCGATCTCAAGAAACGCCAAGAAAACGCGGCAGGAGCGCATCGCCAGCACACCCAGTTCTGGGTTGGCGATGCAAGGACAGGTCGGATCGGCATCCGCCCCATGATCCTTTGCCTGCCGATCGTGCTCAGGTGCTGCGAAGGTCCGACAATCAAGCACCAATCTTTCGTCGAGGACCTGACGAAGCACAGCCTCGGTTTCGATGAGGATTGGTTCACCAAGAACGCCGACGATCAGAGGAACCAGAAGCTCGATGCAAGACCCTACGTCGAAGCGCTATTTCTCCGGGAGCGGGTCGCGAACAAATACGACCCCGCTTTCGACCGGGCCTACTTCCAACACGTGGCGGCCTATTTCATTCGGGCCTACGATGAACGCGCGGAACGCCCAAGCCGGGGACCCGAAAAGCGCCAAGACGTTGCCGCGGAGCTATATGCCGCCCTGGTCGAAGCCAGACCGCGGACGGAAATGGCGGCGGTGCAGATCATTCGGCAGCAGATCGCCGGAAACGACGATTTCTGCAAATTGGTCGATGCCCCTGACAAGGCGAAGCCTTGGCGCTCCGTGATCGACGAAGCCTACAAAAGTTACCTCGGTCCCGGCGGTGTCCACAGGACGCGCGAGATCCATGACCCGGACCTGACGAGGGCTGGGAGGCGAGCTCCGAACAGATTGCCTCTGAGCACAAGCCCAGGTGGGGCTCTGTTTGGCGCGTCGATCGCAGGCAAGTCGGCCGTAGTCGTCGCGCTTCTTCGTAACCTGCTTGTGCAGCACGGGGATGAACCAAATTCTCCGGAGCGGTTTCCGTCGACGGCTCCATGACGGAGTTGCCCGTCTTCGGGTCAACGTTCAGGAAGTATTCGAACCGTGAGTTGACGCTGCGCGTCTACACGCTCCTCAAGCGGCTAAGAGCATTCAAGGGGCGACGGAAACGCCCGGATTTCGAAGACGTCTTGAACAGCGCGCGCGACGACTTTTCCGTCGAGACCACTGGTCTTCCGACGCCGTTGCTGCGCCTTGAGAAGATCAAGGTGCATGCGGACCTTCCGGCATTCTTCGTGTTCTTGAACTGGGATGATTTCGGATGGTCTCGTCCGAGGCACCAATTGCGTGACATGGCGAACGTTGCGCTAATCCGGGAGCTGCGCGACAGCAATACCATGAGCCGGATCTTGGTTTCCACGGTCCACGATGTGCGTGACGCGAACGCCTACGGCTTGGGATTCGCGGAATCGTTGACCCGCAACGTGAAGAACCCTTTGATCGGGCAGATTTCAAGGTATAGCGGCACGGACAATGTGCGCCCGCAGTTCGCGGACGCACATTCGGTGAGGCAGAGGGGCGCTCAGCACCGTGCGGCTGCCCGGCGTATCGCTGCTGCTACTCGCCAGCTTGATGGACCTTTCGGTTTCTGAGCCGGTTTCCCGATCTTCCGAAGAAGTTGTGCGCGAAACCATCGCGGAATTTGCTCGTGCCACGAAACAAGGGGAAGTGCACAAGGGGATTGATCTGATCGTCCGCAGGCTCGTTGAACGTCTTCAAGAATTGAACCTCTTCCGCATCGTCGGGTCGCGCCTTGCACTCCGACGACGGTGTCCGCTCGGGGTCGTTGCGGCAAGTCATGGAAAGTTGGGATGATGATCGTCGGGCAATAGGTGCGCCACGGTTGGTCCGGGAATACGGCACGATTGACAGTGGGATAGCTCAAGACCTCGAACGGATAGCGTCTGGGTTCTTCGTCCGCCAGGTCAACGACACGAACCTCAACCTCAAACGGTTTTAGCCTGCGAAAGACCTGTTGAGGCGATGAATCACTTGTAGGCTTAGGAAATGCATCAACCTGCTCGGAAGCGGTTCTGGGCGCGCTGAATGATCCGAGTAACGAAGATTGGGCCGCCGACTACCGCGACATTGCACGCGAAGCGGAACGCCATGTCGCAAAAATCGCATACCGGCGGGCCATGCTTTGGCGCTCGCAGGCCTGGATGGCGAATCTGACCAAAGAGATGGAAATACCTGCCGGACATCCAAGCGTTCGACTGCCTTTTGTCGAGCTTGTCAGACAGTGACGTGCAGGATCGAGACATCAGCCGTCAAATCCGGCGAAACCAGCTGCTTCGCTACCGGAAGGACCAAGTGTTTTCAACAGCAAGCACGTTCAATGGGGTTCTGGCGTTGCGGTTCGCCTATCATGTGATGCTCAGGGGAGGCACTCTCGACATGAGCAACGGGATGACAATGGTTTCGACCAGGACAGGCTGCGTACGACCCTCTACGCTCGCCTATTGCTGCCGCTGCGAGGTCGTCGGTTCTGGTCCTTGTCGGAACTTGGAACTCTCGAAGCGGATAGTCACCCCAACATACTTCCTGAAGCACGTGTGGAGCGTGTTTTCTGTCAAAGAAGATCATCCAGGCTCTCGAAAGCATCCGCTATCAGCGTTGCTGTGCCACCGTCAGCTTGTGCGTTGGGCCGCCACCGGACGTGATCGGGGACATGCACAAAGCCAGTGATGAAGAGACTAAAGGGGTTTCCGACGCAATCTCCGGTGTATGACCGCGAGGATACGCTGTTCCTACTTCGACATGGCAATCCTCAACGGAACGACACTCCGGATATCCGAGCCAAGAGTGGTGGCGATGCGTACTCAACTGGGCATCACTTGACCTTGGAGAAACTGGAGCTACCTGAATACAGCGTATGGTAGGCGGAGAATTGTGCGCCTCAGATTGGGAAACGATCCGCCCAAGCAGAAAGAAGCGTATGTGCGCCTATGGTACAGCAGCAGCCTGCTCTTGTCGAGGCCTGGTTGCGCGCAAGGTTCGCGAAGCGCAGCGGTAGGCTGTCCAGCGATATTGAGGCCGCTATGCGGCTCTACAACGGTCCATGCGATCGAGAGGATCTGGCTCGGTATCACGAGCACTACGAACCTGTGGTGCTTTCCGGAAGGCCGGCACAGGTCCTTCTAAGTCTACTTATGAGGGCCAAATTCTTTGCGTCTGGATCCGCGGGACGCCTCGGAAACCGAAGTTGGTCCAGAAACCGCGGTCGCCGCCAAGGGTTCCGGCCTCATCGACGGAGATCAGGCGCTTGTCCCGCTATGGAGGTGGGGACAATGTGGCCTTGTGGCCGGATATGGCCCGTTACGCCTTCATCTCCCGGTAAGGTATGTGATGCGCTGGGCTATGCGCAAACTGCGCAGCGCCTTTCGGAACGGGGCAGACGAGTTTTTTCACCTTCGTGTTCAGACCGTGGTTACACTTGCCCATGTTACGGCAGGCATTGCGCGAAGTGATGACGTACAAATGCCCGTTTGGCTCGACGAAGGATTCGGTTGGATAGTCTCCGCCACGCGGCTGCGGGAAGCGGATGCCATGGTCCACGCTGCGAAAGCCATGAGACTTCGACCCGCAGCGGGATCGCACTATATCTACAAACGATTGCGAGATCTGCTCCGTGAAGCTGAGGCTCCATTCGGTGAGGCCGACAAATTGGCGCCAGTCCGACTGAGCAGACGTCATGAACGCGATCGAACAGATGCACGCATGTGACGACAAGTCATTCTCGCGGGGAATGCAGAGCACTCGCGGGCCCAGGCGACTGAACACGTGCCGTTCAGTCTCCCCGTGAACCGCGTTCTGGCGACCAACGCCCGTGTGCCAATCAGGTCGGGTGGAAGCGGTCAAGGAGGTCTTGTGAAAAGCTGTCGCGCTACTTCGCCTCGAAGCACGCGTTCTCGTGTCGGTGTTCGTCAGCCGCAATGGGAAGTCGTCTCGTTTCTGATGCCGCGGAATCGCCTAACGGGGTCTTTCCAATCGGCGACTGCGTGGCAGCGAACGACCGTGCCAAAGGACACGGGAGCCAAGTGGGATCAGTCCATAGCGCTCCGCTCGGCATTTACGATTTCGGGCCGGCTCCCGCCGCCGCTTGTCGTGTCGGCTCAATAGGGAGACCAAGTTCGGCGATCATCTTGGAGAATTCGCGGAGGACGCGCGTTTCGACACTTGCGGCGGTTTCAAGGTCGCGGATCGTCGCCTGGGCGAGGTCAAAGGACTTTTTGCATTCGCTGAGTTCGCGATCCTTGGACCCCAGATCCTCGTTGAGGCGTGCGATTACCTCGGCCGTATCGGCTGCTTCGGTTTCGAGCTGCTCGATCCGGCGGTGAAGTTGCGTCTTGTCCTGCTCGAGAGCCAGGACATCGCGCGCTGCGAGAGACTTGAGGTCGGCATAGCTCTTCCCGAGCGCGGCCTGTATGGCCTGCTCCCGCAGCCGTGGCGGCTTCGGACCCTGCCCGGCATCGGATCGCGGCGGGAGGGCATCGACGAAGAGATCGCTCGCGCCGGGCATCGCGTTCGCGAAAGAAGCGCTCAAGTTCCCGCTCAAGGCTTTGGGCGTTGAGCCCAGGGGATACCCCAAAGCTCTCGCAGAGTTCCGTCTTCACGTCCTTGGCGGTTGGGCGCTGCCCCGGCGCTTTCGCCTCGAGGATGTCGACCATGATCTTGAGTTGTTCGGGGGTGTAGCTCGGCGGGCGTCCGCCTTGGCTGGATTTCGGCATTGTATGTGTCTCCAGGTGCCTCAGGTTTGTTGTTCGGTTTTGCGAAACCCGGTTTCGCAAACCGTTTGTCTGATCCGCGTTCTTGGTAGGGAGATTGGTCGATCATCGACACGCGGAAGAAAAAAGTTCGATTTCGCGCCGAATTCATTGCGGTGAGTGAAAGGTTCTTCTGCCGCGTGGGTTGAGCCTTCCAGAAGGCCAAAGGCCGAACTGTCCAGCCTGGGAGAGTTCCGTATGCGGTGCTCGCGCGGGCCGGCGTATTGCGACCATGCTTCCATGAACTGCGACCAATTTTCTATGAACTGCGACCTGTCGCCGACGTTTTGCGACTTTATGCCGGCGTCCTGCGTCCCGTATTCGACTTTTTGCGACCATTGGGGTCTCAAGTGTTTGAGATTTGGGTGGAAATCGGCTCTGAATCTGAAGGAATAGTTAGAATCCATGGAATCGGCCGGCCACTGCCGGGTTTTTCGGGGTTCGGGGAAGGCCGCACAGCATACCGCGCCGTTGAAGAGGCGGAGACTGCTGGCCTTCGTTCGGTTGGTCTCTGTCGGAACTCTGGAGCTCACGCCTTGCCGGCGGACGTCTGCCCGCGGGTCGACAGGCCGCAACGTGAGAGATCAGACGGCCCTCTTTGCTCGGAAAGACGCGAGAATTTTTCCCCCGACGCGTTCGGACCTATCTCCCGTGCAGACGAAACACACGAGGCCGACATGCTCGCTCACATCATTGCCCCCGACACCGTATTTTCCGCCTCAGAGGCGGCCGACTACATGGGGCGCTCGACGCGCCAGGTGCAGCGCTATCTCGACGCCGGCTTGCTCTCAGGCAACCGCAATACCGGTCGTTGGCAGATCTCCGCATTGGCTATCTGGCGGTTCCGCGGCATCGAAGAGGAGATGATGTCGGCTTGGGTCGATTACTGCGTGCGCTTTGCTCGCAGTGAGATGGCCGACGAAATCACGAACACGCCTATTGTGATCGAGCCCGCGCCCTTCGATCGGCCCGAAAAGCCGGATCCGAAAAATGTTTGAATATCAATTATATATGGCTTTCGGGGATACCGGGCGGTCTGCATTGCGTCGGAGTGCAAACCACCCCTTCCACCCCGATGTCGCGACATGTCGCGCCGTGTCGCCGGATGTCCAAATATGCACGGCGATGGCCGCCCCTGTCGAGGGCGGGAGTGATCGCTGTGCGGCGTGCTTGGCCGTGAGCACGCCGTTCAGCCATCACTCCTGAAAGAGAAGAATCCAATGTTCGATCAAAACCAACCCACATGCCCAGACGGAGCCGTTGAGGAACTGTTCATCGTCTTGCGTCTGAGTTCGATGCCGGCGTCTACTCGCGTCGCGACAGTCCACTCCGTG
>JAWKXC010000014.1:0-137333 GCA_041397205.1 Paracoccaceae bacterium | reverse complement strand
GATTGCGGCCTATCTCGCGCGCGACGACGCGCTGCCGGTCGACACGCTCTATTTCGGCGGCGGCACCCCCGACCTGACACCGGCGCTGGTCGAGGAGGTCATCGCCGCCTTCCGGCCGAAGCTGACCCCGGGCGTGGAGATCGCCATCGAGGTCTACCCGCTCGACGCCACCGAAGCGCTGCTGGGGCGGCTCAGGGCGGCGGGAATGAACCGGATCAGCCTCGGCATCGAGAGCCTGCGCCCGGCGATGCTGAAGCGCCTCGCGCGACGTTACACGCCCGAGGAAGCGCTTGCCGCCATCGACCGGGCCAAGGCCGCCGGGTTCGAGATGGTCGACGCCAACCTCATCTTCGGCATCCCCGGCCAGTCCTGCGAAGAGGTCTCGGCCGACCTCGAAACGGTGCTCGCCCACGGGGTCGACCAGATCTCCGCCTATCCGCTGTTCACCTTCGACCACACGCCTGCCGGCCAGCCGGCGCGGGCACAGGACTACGCCCGGGCGGTGGAACGCACCCGGCTCGCCACGCAGAAGAGCATCTCGCGGATCTGCCGGGCGGCCGGGCTCGCGCGCACCTCGGTGTGGAGCTTCACCCGCGCCGGCACCGGCCCCTACACCACGGTCACCCGGCCCGACTACATCGGCTTTGGCGCCGGCGCAGGCTCGCTCGGCGAATCCCGGATGAGCTTCAACACCTTCCCGGTCGCGGCCTATATCGAGGGCTGGCGGCGCGGCCCGGCGCTGGTCTGGGAGATGACCCCGGGCGAGGCGCGGGCCAACTGGCTCTACTGGGCGATCTACACCCTGTCGGTCGACGCCCACGACTACAGGGCCCGCTTCGGGCGCGGCCTCGACGACGATTTCGGCCTGTTCCTCGGTCTCCTGCGCGTCCTCGGCATGGCCCGGCGCACGGCGCGGGGCTACCGCCTGACGGAGCGCGGAGCGATCTGGGTGCACCGGGTCCAGAGCCTGTTCTCCCTCGCCGGCATCGACAGGGTCTGGACCACCTGCACCCGCGAGGCCTGGCCCGACGCGGTGCCGATTTTCTGATCCTGCCCATTTCAAACCTGTAAATCGCCCATTTTCCCCATCCACACCGAGCCAGAATCGCATGGTGAATTGGCTCCAACGTCGGGGGACGGAACGGGGTTGCGCGCAAGCGCACCCCGAACGTATCAGGAGCGGCGCGATGGCGGTGACGTCAGACGAGGGCTTCGCCCTCGCCTCGAGCTGGAGAGGTGGCGCTCAGGCGGAAGCTTCTGTTCCGCCTGTTGCGCGACTTCGATTTCGCCAAACCCGAAATTCACGGCGAACTGATCTCGGAACCGATTGCGCCCGGCCGGACCGAGCATCGGACCGGCGCCCCGCGCTAGAAATCGCGCGCCCGGGGCAGACTGACGCCATGTGCGGACGCATGGCCAACACCCTCCCCATTCCGTCGCGCGGCTGTTTTCCGCGACGCCGGCAACGATCTGCCGCCGGTGCCGGACTACAACATCTGCCCGACGCAGAATGTGGCGGTGGTGACGGCGGACGGCGGACGACGGCCGGCCGATGCTGGGGCTTCCTCCACGGTAGTACGGCCACGACCGACAGGCCGCTGCTGATCAACGCCCGCTCGAAACCGTCGCCGAGAAGCCCGCCTTCCGCGCCGCGGTGCGGGCGCGGCGCTGCCTCGTGCCTGTGACCGGCTTCTACGAATGGCACCGCACGAGGGACGCGCGGCTGCCCTGGTTCGCGCAGCGCGCCGACGGCACGCCGCTGGTGCTCGGCGGGATCTGGCAGGACTGGGGCGAGGAGAACCTGCCGACCTTCGCCATCCTCACCACCGCGGCCAACTCGGCGATGGCGCCGATCCACGACCGCCTGCCGCTGGTGATCGAACAGGATGACTGGGGGCTCTGGCTCGGCGAGAAGGGGCATGGCGCAGCCGTGCTGATGAAGCCCGCGGGCGACGCGGTACTCACGCTCCACCGGGTCTCGACCGCGGTGAATTCGAACCGCGCCGCGGGGCCCGAGCTGATCGAACCGATCGACGAGTAGGGCCGGGGCGGACGGGTCCGGCAGCGCGCCGAACCCGATCCTGAAACCCGGGCCCGAAAAAGACGAAGCCCCGTCCGGCAAGGGGATCGGACGGGGCTTCTGAATCGCGCTGTAATCGGGGGGGCGGAAACGAGCGCGATAATCTAACTGTTTGGTCGTCCTGCGCGGGAACTGAACCGCGCAGGACGCGGGTGGTCAGGCGGCAACTCTGAGGGGGGTTGCCGGACCGGGATCGTAGGGCTCTCGGTTGGTGTCGGTTGCGATCAGGTCCGCGACGAGCGCCGCGGCATCCCGACCCTTGTAGGTGACATAGGGGAACGAAGCATCGGGCTGACCGATCTCGTCGAGCGCGGCCACGTCGCCGGGAACGGTGGACTGGGTTAGCAGCAAGGCGCCGCCTTCGGCATAGACCAGTTCATCCGTTTCGAAATGCAGCGTGAGCACTTCGAACTGGCGCAGGGCACGGAACCGCTCGATCCCGCGGTAGCCGACGAGCGCCTTGGCCGGGATCAGCGCGAAGGGGTCGCCGGTCCGGGCCTCGGCCTCGTCGCTTTCGATCATCACGTTCTGTTCGGGCAGCAGCACCATCGGTTGCGAATTGCCGACGGCGCCCGCGGGCACGTGGATCGGGTCGGCAAACTCCGGCGCGCCGTCCTGCGCGTACTGAAGCGAGCGGGTGATGGCGACGATGGCGCGCGCACCGTTGTCGAAGGTCAGCACGTGGTCGCCGACAGCAAGCATGTCGATCCGCCGCCATCCGTCGATGGTCGCAATCCGGGTCCCCGAGGGTATGCCGCGCATCTGGAAGTCGGTGCCGATCCGACCCGAGCCAAGTTCGGCCCGGTACGGGAGCCCGCCGTCGCGGTAGAATTCGTTCATCGGACCAAACATCTGTCTCATCCCCATCTCGAAGCCGGGTGGCAGCCCGTGGTGCTCCGGTGTCTATGGTTAATGGTTGATTGGATGGCGCGGAGAATCTTCGACATGAATGGGGCGATGTTGGGGCATTGTCCCCAAGGCGAGGACGATCCCGTTCGGAACCGGTCAGAGTGTTCGATTAGTGCATGAAATATGTCAGGAGAACGCGTAGCCGAACCGTTTTATGTCGGTTTCGCACAGCTCTCTTACGATTTCCGCCTCCGAATCGCCGTAGTACCGGCGCCAGTCGCGGTCTCGATTCGACAGGTTAACGCGCGGGATGTCACCGAGGCGGAACCCCAGATGCGCCTCGAGCGGGGCGAGGTCTTCCGCGAGATGTTCGAGCCGGATGTAGAGATTGGCCCGGTCCACCCCCGCGGCATCGACGACATAGCGCCCGAAGGGCTGGGCGCGGAGGCTGTCCGTCACCTCCGGCTGCCGCAGGAACCCGGCGAAATCCTGCGACCGGGCAAGGGTAACGGCCGGATGGTCGAAGCGCTGGTCGCGCAGCCAATGGTAGTAGCTCACCACCCGGTCCCAGGGGTTGCGCACCAGGGTGAAGACGAAGAAGTCCTCGATCTCCGCCTGGGTGACGAGACCGTAGAGGTCGGTGAGCATCGCGTGTTTCCACAGCCGGCCTGAGCTCTTCACCCCCTCGAGGCGGCGGCGGCGCTTCTTCGCCTTCGGGGTGTCGCCGAGCATCACGTCGTCGGCCATGGCCCGCGCCTCGAGGGCGAGTGCCAGCGAGGTGCCGCCGGTCTTGGGGGCATGGACGAAGATGTAGCGGCGGCCGCGCGAGAGGATCATGGGGCGCAGGTTAGCCGAGCCGGCGCAAAGTGACCATGATCAAGCGCTCTACTCGTGCTCCGACGATTGGATCAATGCATTGCTGCATTATTTGGCGTGAGAAAGAAATTTCCGCGCCAAACGACGCATATCGATTTCCGCCAGCGCGATACCGCGCTCTCCCGCCACCGCATAGAGCAGGTAGCTATGGCCATCTTCCTCGAAAAAGCACGGATCCCGAAGTGCGTTCTGGCTTTGGTGCGCGGCGCCGGGCGCACTCGGTGTAAGCGGCAGTCCCGCGCCTTCATAGTCGGTGTCGGGGCGGAGAACCTCGACCTCGCCGCGCAATTGCCAGTTTCGCCAGTTATCCGGGTTGCTGTCGTCGAGGATACCGCAAAGTATCCGTTCCGGCCGGTCACCCAGCCGGGTGTAGAAAACAAATGTGTTCCCCTCAAATTGGCAAACCGCTGTATGGCGGATGGACCCTTCGACCCTCTGGTTTGTGGGTTGGTCCGGCGGACCGTAGACGAATTGACCGACTTCGAAACTGGTCAGCCCATCGGGTGACCGATAGAGCAGCGCCTTTCCGAGCGCCCACCAAAATCCATGTTTTTTCCAGGCACGGAAATAGAACGTCCCAACCGGGTCGGTTCTTGACGTAAATGATAGCCCGTTCCGACTCTCGGCGACAAAAGTGTGCTGCCCAGGAAGGTCGACGCACGGGCTGTGGAAATACATCCGGATTTTCTTGGTGTCGGCATCGACGTGGAGATCGGGCGAGGCGACATGTTTCTTGCCACGGGGAACCTGCCCCACCCGAAGAACCTTGCCTTCGTGAACCTTCCAGGGACCACGGAGATCATCCGCGTAGGCAAGCCTAATGTAGCGTCCCCTATGATGGGCGAAATAGAGATAATAGCGGCCGAGACGATCCGCCACCCAATCCGGGACAACAATGAGCGACGGGCCATTGATGTTCTCGCCGACCATTGCCGGCATCATGCCGGGATGGATGATGAGGCCAAGACGCCGAACGAGGCGATTGCCCGCAGCGTCTCGCAAGCCATTGACAATGCGAGTCCTCATCATTCTGTCGATGACCTTTCTCCGCCCGCCCGCGTCCCCCCGGCCGCTATTCCTTCACGTAAGGCTGGCCGTCGGCTGCGGGTGGCCGGGCCCGGCCGATCAGCCCCGCGACCACGACGATGGTGGCGAGGTAGGGCGCCATGGCGAGGAATTCCGACGGGATCGGCGTGTTGAGGAGCGCCAGTTTCTGCTGGAGCGAATCCGCGAAGCCGAAGACCAGCGCCGCCGCCAGCGCGCCCACCGGGTGCCAGCGGCCGAAGATCATCGCCGCAAGCCCGATGAAGCCGCGCCCGTTGGTCATGTTCTCGTCGAACCGGCCGACCGAGCCGAGAGTGAAGTATGCCCCGCCGAAGCCCGCGACCATGCCCGCGAGGGTGACGTGCAGGTAGCGCGTCCAGTAGACGTCGACCCCGAGCGTGTCGGCGGCGCGCGGGTGTTCGCCGACTGCGCGCGCCCTGAGGCCCCCCTTGGTGTGGAACAGGTAGTAAGTCGAGATCGCGACGAGGATCAGCGCGCCGTAGACGAAGATGTTCTGGGAGAACAGCATCGGCCCCAGCACCGGGATGTCGGAGAGCAGCGGGATCTCGATCTTGCCGAAGACCTTGGCGTTGTTCATCCACCGGTGCTCGGCGAAGACCTGCGAGGTGACGTAGCTCGTCAGCCCCAGCACGAAGAGGTTGATGACCACGCCGGCGATGATCTGGTCCATCCGGAAGGTCACCACGAGGGCGGCCAGGATCAGCCCGAACATGCCGCCGATGGCCACCGCGGCAAAGAGGCCGATCCAGCTCCCGAGCAGCGAGCCCATCAGCGCGCCGGTGAAGGCGCCGGCGAGCAACATCCCCTCGATGGCGATGTTGACCACCGCCACCCGCTCGGAGAGCACCCCCGCGAGGCCGCCGAGCGCGATCGGCACCGCGCGCACCATGGTCTCCGACAGCATGCCGGTGAGGTTGAAGCTCTTGCCCGCGTCGGCCCAGACCAGGAAGGCCATCACCGCGAAGAGTAGGCCGATGCCGATCGACAGCGAGCCCACTTCGCCGCCGCCGCGCAGGAACTGGCACGCTGAGGAAGGCGATGATCGCCGCGGCGATGGTGTTGAACTGCCCGGGCACCACCAGATCGTCCTCGACCTGGACCGCGTCGCGGGCGGTGGTGGCTTCTGAAACGTCGCCAGCCGCCGGCGCCGACGTCGAGCACGAAGACGACGAGCAGCGCGAGCGCGATCAGGATGCCGCCGGTGATCCTCGCGCGCCGCGCGCTGGAGCCCTCGATCTTCTGCTGGTCTGCCGACGCGGGTGTGATGTCGGTCATGCTCGTTTTGCCCCTTTGGACGGATGGCGAAGCCCTGATGGAAGACTGCGCGCACCAAGAGCGGCGCGGCGATGAAAACGATGATCAGCGCCTGGATGATCCCGATCAGGTCGATCGACACGCCGGCGTCCACCTGCATCTGCCGCCCGCCCGCTGAGCCCGCCGAACAGATCCCGGCGAACAGGATGCTGACCGAGCGACCGAGCAGTGCCAGCGATGGCGTCGAAGCCGATCCCGGCCGAGAACCCGGGCGAGGCGCGCTCCAGCACGCCCTGCACCTGGGCGGCGCCGGCGAGCCCGGCGAGCGCGCCCGCGGTCGCCATCGCGGCGACGACGAAGCCCGATTTCATCCTTCGCGTAGCGCGCGGCGTCGGGGTTGGCACCGGAAGCGCGAAAGGCGAACCCGATCTTGGAGCGGAACAGGAGCCACCACACGAAGGCGACCGCGATCAGCATCAGGAAGAACCCCGCATGCAACCGCATGTTGGGGTCGATCCAGTCGAGAAGCTGCGGCAGCTGCCCGTTCGGCGGCACCGATTTCGAGATCGGGTCCGACCGGCCCTCCTTCTGATAGCAGGCTGGCGCAGCAGGTAGATCAGATCTGGTAGCTCGTGAGGTTGAGCATGATCGTCGAGATCACCATGCGCGCCGGTGGTCGCCTTCAGCAGCCCCGCGATGCCGGCATAGACCGCGCCCACGAGCGCGCCCGCGACAAGCGCCAGCAGCACTGCCACCGGGAACGGCAAGCCCGGAAAGCTGAACGCCGAACACCACCGCCGCCATGCCGCCCATCAACAGCTGCCCCTCGGCACCGATGTTGAACAGCCCGGCCCGGAACCCGAGCCCCAGCCCGAGCCCCGCGAGCACCAGCGGGATCGCCGCCGTCAGCGTCTCGCTGACCGCGTTGATCGAGCCCACCGATCCCTTGGCCAGCGCCGCGAAACTCTTGCCGATGGTGGCGATGTCGACCCCCGTCAACAACAGGATGAGCGCGCCGAGAACCAGCGCGACGATCACCGCAAAGATCGGCACGATCACCAGATCCTCGAAGTTTTCCCGGCTCTGGGTCGCGCGCTCCAGGAGCTTGCGGCCGGCATCGTCCAGCTCGCGTTTGCCGATCGAAGTCGTCATGCCGCTGCCTCCCCGCCGCCTGCATTCTCGGTCGCCCCGGCCATCGCGAGACCGACCTGGTTGCGGTCGGCTCTGCCGCCGGTGTTATCGAACTCGGCCACGATCCGGCCTTCGAACATCACCAGGATACGGTCGCTGAGCCCCATGATCTCGTCGAGCTCCGACGAGACGATCAGCACCCCGTCGCCCTCGTCCCGGCTCATCACCAGCCGCTTGTGGATGTATTCGATCGAGCCGACGTCGACGCCGCGGGTGGGCTGGCTCGCCACCACCAGACGGGTTTCGCGCTCGAGCTCGCGCGCCACCACCATCTTCTGCTGGTTGCCGCCCGACAGCGCGCCGGCGGGCAGGAACACGCTCGGCGTCCGCACGTCGAAATCGACGCAGAAGGCGGCCGCCGTTTCCTGCACATGCGGCCAGTTGATCGAGCCGAGCGGGGCCGCGTATTCGTCGTCGTAATAGGAGTTGAGCACCATGTTCTCGGCGATGGTGAACTTGTCGACCATGCCCATGCGGTGGCGATCCTCGGGGATATGCGCCATCCCGCGGCTGTGGCGGTCGCGCACGGTCGCGTGGCTGATGTCCTCGCCGGCAAAGGTGATCTTGCCGGCATTCTGCCGCGCAAGCCCGGTGATGACCTCGACCAGTTCGGTCTGGCCGTTGCCCTGGACCCCGGCAATGCCGACGATCTCGCCCGAGCGCACGGTGAACGAAACGCCGTTGAGCACCTTGTCGTCGGCCTCGTCGAGCAGGGTCACCCCCGCAAGCTTCAGCATCTCCGCGCCGGGCTCCGCTGCGGTCTTGTCGACCGTGAAGCTCACCGCGCGCCCGACCATCATCTCGGCGAGCTTTTCCTCGTCGAGATTCTTGGGGTCGCCCTCGCCGGTGATCTCGCCCTGGCGCAGCACGCTCACCCGGTCCGAGATCGCCAGGATCTCGTGCAGCTTGTGGGTGATGAAGACGATCGCCTTGCCCGCGGCTTTGAGGCCGTTGACGATGCCGAAAAATTCCTCGACCTCCTGCGGCGTGAGCACGGCGGTCGGCTCGTCGAGAATGAGCACGTCGGCCTCGCGGAACAGCACCTTGAGGATCTCGACCCGCTGCTGGATGCCCACGGGGAGGTTCTCGATCAGTGCGTCGGCGGGCACGCGCAGCCCGTATTTCTCGTTGATCTCGTTGACCTGGGCGCGCGCCTTCCTGAGGTCGAGATAGCCCAGCCGACCGGTGGGCTCGACCCCGAGCACCACGTTCTCGGCCACGGTAAACACCGGGACCAGCATGAAATGCTGGTGCACCATGCCGATGCCCGCCGCGATCCCGTCGCCGGGCCCTTCGAACACGACCGGCTTGCCGTCGATCAGGATCTCGCCCTCGTCGGGCGAATAGAGCCCCGAGAGGATGTTCATCATCGTCGACTTGCCGGCGCCGTTCTCGCCGAGGAGCCCGAGCACCTCGCCGCCGCGGATCGTCAGGTTGACGTTGTTGTTGGCCACGACCGGACCGAAGCGCTTGGTGATCCCGCGCAGTTCGACATCCATGAGCTGTCCCCGGATTCTGGCGCGCCCGAAACACCGTGCAGTTTCAGAGGGGAAAGCGCGCCCGTCTAAGAAGGTCCCGCCGCCGGGTGTACCGGCGGCGGAAAGGATCGGATCACATGCCGGTGACGGAGATCGAGCCGTCGATGATGCCGGCCTTGATCTCGTCGATCTCGGCCTTCAGCTCGACCGGCACCGCGTCTTCGAACGCATGGTAGGGGGCAAGGCCCACACCGTCATTCGCCAGGGTACCGACGGTGAGACCGCCGGCGAAGGACCCGTCCATCGCCGATTTGATCACCGCGGTCACGGTCGAGTCCATGCGCTTGAGGACCGAGGTCAGGTAGACGTGCTGCTTCTCGGTGTCGGTGTTGAACTGGTCCGCATCCACGCCGATGATCTTGAGCGCGTCGGTGCCGAGCTCGTCGGCGAGCGCCGCGGAGCCGAGGCCGACCGGACCGGCCACCGGCATCACGATGTCGGCGCCCTCGTCATAGAGGTTCTGGGCGAAGCTGCGGCCATCGTCGAGGCTTTCGAAGTTGCCGGTGAACAGGCCTTCCTTGCTCTCCGGGTTCCAGCCCAGAACCGTCACCTCGGTGCCGTGCTTTTCGTTGTAGTAATTGGCACCGTGCACGAAGCCGTCCATGAAATCGGTGACCGGCGGGATGTTGATGCCACCGAAGGTGCCGAGGGTCCCGGTCTGGCTCATGCCGGCCGCGAGGTAGCCCGCGAGGAACGCCCCTTCACCGGTCGCGAAGACCTGGCCGAGCACGTTCGGGATGGTCGGGTCGTAGGCGTAGTCGACGATCGAGAACTTCTGATCCGGGTTGGCTTCGGCCGCCGCCTTGGTGGCGTCGCCCATCAGGAAGCCGACGGTGATGATCACGTCGCACTCGCCGATGAACGAGTTGATGTTCGGCATGTAGTCGGTTTCGGCCTGGCTTTCGAGGAACCGGCCCTCGATCCCGTCCGACGCCATCGCGTCCTCGACACCCTTCCACGCGGTCTGGTTGAAGCCCGCGTCGTCGATGCCGCCGACGTCCGTCACCTCGCAGGCGGTAAAGGCGGAAGCCGCCGTCACCGAGCCGGCGACGAAAGCGGCAGCAAGGCCGAACTTGGAAAGAAACGTCATGTGAACCTCCATGTCACACCGCACCACTTCGCCGGCGCGGCTTTTTGGTAAAGACCCGCAAAAGCAAAAAACCGCTCCTGTCGGAAGCGATTCCCCTTGCGGCCATGCCTGAGCTTAGCATGGGGTTTCGGAAGGTGTTGGCGGAAATCGACATTCCCGTCGATTTTGACCCAGCGTTCAAAAAATCGACACAATCCCGGGCGGTGCGACCATCCGTTGCGCGCCGGGACGCTGCGATCGGGCTTGCGGAGCCTGCCCCGGCGCGTGCATCCTGCGGCCATGGACACTGCCCATGCCGAAGCCGATCGGTGGCTTACCGAGAATTTCCCCGACTGGGTGCGCGCGCTCGAGCCCCGGGTCGATGCCATGGCCTGCACCGGCGTGGTGCTGTCGATCCCGGTCACGCCGGCGATCACGGGGACCGACGGCGCGGTCTCGGCAACGGCGCTGGCCACCTTCGCCGACACCGCGATGGTGATCGCCTGCGCCCGGCATTTCCGCGAGTTCCGCCGCGTCGAAACGGTCAACCTCGACCTGCAGTTCCTGCGCCCGGCGACCGGCACGCGGATCAGCTGCGCCGCGGCGATGGTGCGCCCGGGCAAGTCCCTGATCTTCACCCGCGCCGTGCTGACGGCCGACCCGTCCGGCAAGGACGTCGCCACTGCCACCGCGACCTTCGCGGCGACCTGAACCGTCACGCAGGGCCCGTCGCTCTGCCGCCGGGTAAGGGGCGCCCGAGCCGTTCGCGCCGCTCCCCGGACGCTCCCGTCGCTCCGAACCGCAGGTCCGCCCCCCCCCGAACGAAAGAAAGCGGCCCCGCGAACGGGACCGCCTTCGAGGTACGACCGGCTGGAGAGACCGGTTATTCCTGAACGACGATGTAGGTGTCTTCCTTGCCCACCGCGAACACGGTCTGGTACAGCGTTTCGGCGTTGTCGATCTCGAGGCGGACGCAGCCATGCGATGCGGGGCTCCCGAGGTTCCCGATGTCGAAGGTCGCGTGGATCGCGATGCCCTGGTTGAAGAAGATCGCCCAGGGCATCGGCGCGTTGCCATACTGCCGCGACCGGTGGTTCGGGCTGAACCAGGTCGGCTGGAAGGTGCCCACGGGCGTGTCGTAGCCCCAGCCCCCGGTGGAGACCGGCCAGTTGAACAGCCGGCGGCTGCCCTGCATCACGGTCATTTCCTGGTCGGACTTGTCGATCCGGATCACGATCTGGTCCGATCGTCCCGAAGTGGACAGTCGTTCGGTCGCTTGCGCCCCTGTCGCAAGCAACGCCACACCCGCAAGGGCGGGCGCAATGGCCTTCATAACAATGTTCATCTTGGCAGACTTTTTTGGTTGCAGACTTTGGTTACCCCGAGTCGCAAGGGTACTGCTGAATTTTAAAAAATCAACCTATAAGGCGAATTTTAGGCATAAGAAACAATCCCGTTGTCGAGCCGCAATATGCGATCCATGCGCGCCGCGAGATCGAGATTGTGGGTCGCGATCAGTGCCGACAGCCCGGTTTCCCGCACCAGCTCCATCAGCGTTTCGAACACGGTGTCCGAGGTGGCCGGATCGAGGTTGCCGGTGGGCTCGTCTGCGAGCAGCAGCGCCGGGGTGTTGGCGAGCGCCCGGCAGAAGGCGACCCGCTGCTGTTCGCCGCCCGACAGCGCCGCCGGCCGGTGGTCGGCACGGGCGCCGATCCCGACCCGGTCGAGCAGCCCCCGGGCCCGGTCCCGCGCCGCGCCGCGACCGGCGCCGTTGGCGAGTTGCGGCAGCACGATGTTTTCCAGCGCGGTGAATTCCGGGAGCAGGTGGTGGAACTGGTAGACGAACCCCACCTTTTCGCGCCGCACCGCGGTGCGCACCCGGTCCGAGGCGCGTGTCATGTCCTGCCCGGCGATCGCGACCGTCCCGGCATCGGGCGCGTCGAGCAGGCCCGCGATGTGCAGGAGCGTCGACTTGCCGGCCCCCGAGGGCGCGACCAGGGCGACGACCTCGCGGGGATGGATTTCGAGCGAGGTGCCCGACAGCACCCGCACTTCGCCGGGGCGGTCGCGGTTGTAGATCTTCTCGACCCCCGACAGGGCCAGCACCGGCTCACTCATAGCGCAGCGCCTCCACCGGGTTCATCCGCGCCGCCCGCCGGGCCGGCAAGAGCGTGATGCCGAAGGACAGGCCGAGCGACAAGGTCACCGCCGAGATCACGTCGGCGAGCTCGATCTTGGCGGGCAGCCGGTAGATCCCGCGCACCGAGGGGTCCCAGACCCCGCCGCCCGAGAGATAGTCGACGAGGCCGAAGATCGGGTCGATGTAGATCGCGAACAGCACCCCGAGCACCACGCCCATCGCGGTGCCGACCAGCCCGGTCGAGGCGCCGACGAGGAAGAACACCCGCAGCACCGAGCCCTCGGTCAGGCCCATCGTGCGCAGGATGCCGATGTCGCGGCCCTTGTTCTTCACCAGCATGACCAGGCCCGAGATGATGTTCATCGAGGCGATCAGCACCAGCACGCTGAGGATCACGAACATCACGTTGTCTTCCATCTCCAGCGCCCTGAGGAACGAGCCGGCCGAATCCTTCCAGGTCCAGCTCGCCGCTTCCGGCCCCGCCGCCGCCACCAACGCGGGCAGCAGGCGCTCGACCTCCTCGGGCGCCGTCACCATCACCTCGATCTCGTCGGCGACGCCTTCCTTGTTGAAGAACCGCTGCGCCTCGTCGAAAGGCAGATAGATCCGGGTCTGGTCGATGTCCCAGCGCCCGGCGGTGAAGACATAGGTGATCTCATACGCATTGACCCGCGGCGTGGTACCGAAGGCGGTCTTGACCCCGTTGGGCGAGATGATCTTGATCTTGTCGCCGAGCCCGACCCCGAGCTCGCGCGCCACGCCCGAGCCGATGGCGATGCCGCGGGGGAAATCGTCGAGCCGGCCGATGGCGGTCTCGGGGCTCGCGACCCGCGGGATGGTGGCGAGATCGGCGGGCCGGATCCCGTAGATCTCGACGCCGGTGTTGGCCGCGCCGAAATTTGCCATGACCTGGCCCTTCACCAGCGGCGCCGCCCGGGTCACGCCCGCGACCCCGCCGATCTTTTCCGCCCAGGCGTCGAAGTCCGAGATCGTCCGGTCGAGATTGCCCGCGGCATCGACCCTTGCCTGGGAATAGATCGTCACATGGGCGTTGGCGCCGAGGATCGTGTCGACGAATTCCTCGCGGAACCCGGTGCGCACCGCGAGGGTGATGATCAGCGCCGCCACCGCGAGGGTGATGCCGACGAGGCTGATCCAGGTCATCACGCTGACCCCGCCCTCGGCCCGGCGGGCGCGCAGGTAGCGCCAGGCGATCATCCATTCGAAGCGGGAAAACGGGGCGGGGCTTCTGGCCAAATTCCTTGCCTTTCGAGACGCCTTTCGAGACGGCTTGCGAGAATTTGCGGCACCCTGCGGCGCGGGGCGGGGAAGGTCAAGCCGGAGCCGTCCCCATTGGCGAAAGCGTGTTCGCGGCAGGGCGGTTCCGGGTTCCGGGGCCGCCGTGTCCTGCGGTCCGCCTGGTCCTGGCGGGAATATTTTTGAGTACTTGGACCAAGAAAAAGGAGGCGGGGACCGGGTGCCCGAAGCCGCGCGGTGTGGGCGGGCGGGCAGTGTGCGCGGGGTGGGCGAGCTCGCACAGGGGGTCAAGGTTTTGTTTTTGTTTATGATAGCGCTAACTTAGTTCGCACGGGCGAACCCGGTTTTCGCGCGGCCCTTGCCACCGCATCGGGGTCGGCCAATCCGGCCGCGGTACCTCCGCACTGCCTGTTCGATCCGCGCGCCGACAGGGCCACGCGACGTCCGGCACCCGGCCCCCCGAGCCGCCCCCGTCAGCCCACCGCGCGGCGCAGCCGGTCCACCAGCGCCGGGTCATGCACGATGACCTCCGCCGCCTCGGTGAAGGGCCCGATCCGCCCGGCCCTGGCGCCGAGACCGAAGGGCAGTCTCCGCCCGCGCGCCAGCGCGACCCCGTAGCGCAGGCGCAGCGCCCGCAGATCCGGGGTCTCGCGGTCGAGCGCGCGGGCGAGGTCGGGCTTCAGCCGGGGCCTGGTGTAGAGCCCGGGCTGGGCCGCCTCCTCGGCGGCGATCTTGTCGATATAGGCCCGGGTGTCGGGCGTGAAGACAGCCTCCGCGGCGGCATGATGCTGGCGCCGGTAGGCTTGCAGCAGGATGATGCCCTCGGCGCTGATCGAGACATTGGCGTCATCCGCAGCGTGGTCGAGCGGCGCGCCGTCTACCCCGAGCAGATCGCAGATGTCGGCGATCACCGAGCCGTCGCGGAACCCGGTGCGGTCGAACCGGCGCGCCGTCACCTTGCCCAGCGCCGCGAACCGGTCGAGCTGGGCCAGCACCGGCGGCGGCTCGAGCGGCAGCAGATTGGCGCTCGCCTTGAACCATTGCTGCATCGCCGAGACGTACCAGTCGGACGGCGACCGCAGGTAAACCAGGAACTCGAGCGCGGCATCGGGCCCGACATAGGGCGCGACAAAATCCGCGATCCGTTCGACATGCGTGGCCATCAAGAGGAACTCGCTTGAGATCAGGACCGTGTCGGGGCGTTTGTTGGCGATCTGCCGCCGGACGCCGGCCCAGGCGGCGCGGGCGTTTTCGACCGCGGCCGGGTAGTCCGCGCCGAAGGGCGTGCCGCGCTGCACGGTTTCGTCGAAGGGCACCGACAGGAGTTTGTGGTGCTTCTTGCCGTCGAGCATTTTCGGGTACAACAGCCCCTGCTCCAGAAGCGCACGCCGGTTGCGGTGGAAGAACTGCTGGATCGCGGTCGTCCCGGTCTTGGCGCTGCCGATGTGAAATACGACCCTGATCTTCGCCTCCCTGCCCTGCCGCGCCCACCCTAATCGCCGTACCGGGGGTTGCAAGACGTGGGGCGGGCGTGGCGCGGGTCAGGCCCAGCGCGGGCGCCGGCGGCCGAACAGGGCGCCGAGGACCAGCGCGACCGCGAGCCAGCCGCCCGCGTAGCCGAGACCGGCGAAGACCAGCCCCTCGGTGCTGATCGGCGCGGCGGGCTGGAAATCGTCCCAGGTGCGGCGGGCGAGCTCCGGGTCGCGGATGTGCCAGAACCGCGCGAGCCTCTGCAAGGGCTCGGCCTGTGCGAGCGCCTCGTAATCGGCGTCGAGCCGTTCGAACCGGGCGATCCGGGCGCGCATGTCGCCGGAGAAACTGTCGCCGAACCGGGTGCCCTGCAGCTCTTCGAGGGCCTCGTCGCGCGAAAGCCCGCCGACCTTGGCCGCGGTGTCGAAGGCGAAGGTGACCGCGCGCAATTCGTCGACCGCGCCCGACAGCCGCTGGACGTATTGCTGGGAAAACTCGGGGAATTGCGACAGCGCCGCCGCGCCGGCGATGCCCCCTGCCAGGGCCAGGATCCGCATTCTTGCCTCGTTTCTTGCCGCGTCTCTTGCCGCGTCTCTTGCCGCGTCGGTCTTGTTTTCCGGCGAGGATGGGGGCCGGGCGCGGATCGGTCAAGGGGCCCGGCGTGGCCGCCGGCCCGGTGGCGCCGGTCAGCCGAGCGCGCCGGAAAGGCGCAGCGCGAGGTAGGACACGACCGGCAGCAGCGCCGCGCCCGCGGCCGTGGCCACGAGCTTGTCGCGGCGCGGCAACGGCAGGCGCCACATCAGCCAGCCGAAGGCGGGCGCGATGAGAAGCACCGCGGTCACGACGCCCGGCATCAGGCTGCGGGTCGCAAGGCTGAAGCCGAGATGCGCCCCGACATTGACGAGCAGCGCACCTGCGAGCACGGCGACCAGACGCTGGACCCGGGTGGTGAGCTGGAGCGTGCGGCCGAGGAGCAGGAGGATCGTGGCGCCGAGCGTGACCCAGACCAACGCCATGGTGAGGCCCGCCGGGTCGAGCGTGGCGACCCCCTGCCCCGCGGCCCAGCGGCCGAGGCCGAGCCCCTCCTCGACATTGTGGCCGAGGAAGGCGAGCGCGGCGAGGGTGTAGAGATACCCCGGGGCGGCCCCGGGCGGGGCGCAGGTTGCGCCCTGTGCTGCGTCCTGCACCCTCATGCCCGGCCGTCCGCGCCGTGACCGCGGCGTGACCGCCGGTCGCGGTGCACCGTCCCGGCACGGTGCCGAGGGAGCCGGTCGCGGCGCATCACATGTGGCCCGCGTAGATCTCCTTGAGTCGCGCGACGGCCAGCTCGGAGCCAAGCTCTTCGCTGTCGCCCGTGCGGCGCGAGGTGAGCTCGACCACGCCCTTCTCCAGCCCGCGGGGGCCAACGGTGATCCGCCACGGCAGGCCGATCAGGTCCATCGTCGCGAACTTGGCCCCGGCGCGTTCGGCGCGGTCGTCGTAGAGCGGCTCGAGCCCGGCGGCGGTGAGCGCCCTGTAGAGATCCTCGCAGGCGGCGTCGGTCGCGGCATCGCCCTGGCGCAGGTTGACGATGCCGGCGTGGAAGGGCGTGACCCCCTCGGGCCAGATGATGCCGTTGTCGTCGTGGTTGGCCTCGATGATCGCGCCGATGAGACGCGAGACGCCGATGCCGTGCGAGCCCATGTGGACCGGCACCTTGTTGCCGTCGGCATCCTGCACCGTGGCGCCCATCGGCTCGGAATACTTGGTGCCGAAATAGAAGATCTGGCCGACCTCGATGCCGCGCGAGGTCTTGCGCCGCGCCTCGGGCACCGCGGCGAACACCGCTTCGTCGTGGGTCTCGTCGGTGCGGGCATAGGGCGTGGTCCACTCGGTGCAGATGCCCGCGACCTCGTCCCAGTTGTCGTAGTCGATCACCCGGTCGCCGAGCTTCAGATCGGTGATGGCGCTGTCGTAGAAGACCTCCGACTCGCCGGTCTCGGCCAGCACCAGGAACTCGTGGGTGTCGTCGCCGCCGATCGGGCCGGAATCGGCGCGCATCGGGATCGCCTGCAGCCCCATCCGCTCGTAGGTGCGCAGGTAGCTCACCATGTGGCGGTTGTAGGCATGCATCGCCGACGGATAGTCGATGTCGAAGTTGTAGCCGTCCTTCATGAAGAACTCGCGGCCCCGCATCACCCCGAAGCGCGGGCGGATCTCGTCGCGGAATTTCCACTGGATGTGGTAGAGGGTAAGCGGTAGGTCCTTGTAGGAGGACACATGCGCGCGGAAGATGTCGGTGATCATCTCCTCGTTGGTGGGGCCGTAGAGCATGTCGCGGCCGTGCCGGTCGGTGATGCGCAGCATCTCCTCGCCGTAATCGTCGTAGCGGCCGGATTCGCGCCAGAGATCGGCGGGTTGCAGCGTCGGCATCAGCATCGGGATATGACCGGCGCGCACCTGCTCCTCGTGGACGATGTTTTCGAGCTTCCTGAGCACCTTGAAGCCCATCGGCAGCCAGGAATAGATCCCGGCCTGCTGCTGCTTGATGAGGCCCGCGCGCAGCATCAGCCGATGCGAGGCGATCTGCGCCTCGGCGGGGTTTTCCTTCAGGACCGGCAGGAAGTAGCGGGACAGGCGCATGGGAGGGCTCTTGGGGCAAGGTTTCGGTTTGGATTTCGTTGGAAATCTCCCTAGCCGAGCCGTTCTCCTGCGGCAAGGCCGCCCCGGGTTTCGCGGGGAAAATGCGCCTCAGGCGCGGGCGGGCGAAGAATGTGCGAGGGGTGTGCGAGATCGCACAGGGGGCCAAGGCATTGATCTTCTTTCGGTTAGCGCTAACTGCGTTATCGCGGGCGAAGCCGGGGCGGAGCGGCCCGTATCCGGGGCCAGATCAAGGCGCGCGGCGCCGCGACCGGGTAGAGTCCCGCCCACGCTCAGATCGGCTCCGGCCGCGCGGGCGAAGGCATGTCCCACCGGTCGGCGCACAGGGAGGACCGACCATGGCACATTCCGCCGTCTTGCACCCCCACACCGCGGCGCTCGGCGCGACGATGCTCGCCACCGCCGCGCAATCCGAGCGGCTCCACTACGTGCAATGGCTCAGGGTGCTGCTGATCTGCCTCGTGGTCGGCCAGCACGCCGCCGAGCCCTATGTGGTCACAGGCGGCGGCTGGATGGTCAGCGACCCGGCCAAAAGCGCGCTGCTGCTCGCGCCCTTCGTGCTGAACGGCACCTTCTTCATGGGGTTCTTCTTCCTGATCTCGGGCTACTTCCTCGATGCCAGCCTCGACCGTCACGGGGCGGCGCGGGTGATCGGCGACCGGCTGCTCAGGCTCGGGGTGCCGCTGGTGCTGATCGTGGTGTTCCTGAACGGTGCCATCGGCTGGGCGATCGAGGGCGAGGGTATGGGCTACGGCCCGTTCCTCCTGACCCGCTACCTGCCCGGCACGCCGGAATTCGGGCCGCTGTGGTTCATCGCGCATCTGCTCGTCTACATCCTCGTCTACGCCCTGTGGCGCGCCACTTTCGCCGGTGAGGCGCGTTGGCTGCGGGCCCCGCGGGCGCCCGGACACCGCGCGATCCTCGGCTTCGTGCTGGGGCTCGGTGCGGTGACCGCGCTCACGAGGATCTGGTACCCGATCGACGACTGGGTGCGGATCGGCGGGCTGATCCCGGCCGAACCCGCGCGATTGCCGCAATATATCGGCTTGTTCGCAATCGGCATCCTCGCCGGACGCGGGCGCTGGTTCGAGGAGATCGACGGCCGGGTCGCGGCGACCTGGTTCGGGGTCGGCGCAGTTGTCTTCGCCGTCACCGCCGCGCTGGCGCTCCCGCGCCTCGCGCTGCCGGACTATGTCGCGCTGCGGATCGCCTGGGGCTTTCTCGAAGCGCCGGTCGGAATCGGCATGATCCTGGGCCTCACGGCGCTGGCCCGCCGGTTCTGGGCCCGGACCGGCCCTGGCTCAGCCGCCTCGAAGGGCCGGTCTACGGGGTCTCACCTGTTCCACGTCTATTTCGTGATCGGACTGCAGGCAGCACTCGTCGGGTTCGGCTGGCCGGCGCTCGCGAAATGGGCACTGGTCACGGTCGCGGCACTGGTCCTGAGCTTCGGCTTCGCCACGCTCCTGCGCCTGATCCCCGGCGCACGGCGCATCCTGTAGCACAGTCCCGGCGCCGCGAGGCCCGGACCGAAACCCTTGAATGCGGGACCGAAACAGGCCAACTGTGCCGCAACCGTTCCGGAGACCTGCATGGCCCTGCCCGTCTCGACCCAACTGCGTTACTGGTCCATCGCTGCGGCGGTGTTCTTCGTCGTGCTCTGGTTCCTCGGCGACGTGATCCTGCCCTTCGTGGTCGGGGCGCGCTCGCCCTATTTCCTCGACCCGGTCGCCGACCGGCTGGAAAGCCTCGGCCTCGGACGGTTGCTGGCGACCATCGTGATCTCGGTCGTCAGCGTACTCACCTTCGTGCTGCTGGCGCTCCTGGTGATCCCGACCCTGGTGGCGCAGGCCGCCCAGGCTCGCCGACAGCGCCCCGACGCTGGCGCAGAATTTCCAGAGCATTCCTCACCGAACGCTTCCCGTCGCTGATGGACGAAGGCTCGATCCTGCGCCAGTCGCTCGCCTCCCTCGGCCAGACGGTGCAGGAACGCGGCGGCCAGCTGATCGAGGCGGTGTTTTCCTCGGCCAGGGCGTGTTCAATATCGCGCTCCTGATCGTCATCGTGCCGGTCGTCACCTTCTTACCTGCTCTACGACTGGGACCGCATGGTGGCCGCGATCGACAACCTGCTGCCGCGCGACCACGCGCCGGTGGTCCGCCAGATCGCCCACGACATCGACCGGACGCTCGCGAGCTTCGTGCGCGGACAGGGCACCGTCTGCCTGATCCTCGGCGCCTTCTACGCCATCGCGCTGATGCTGATCGGGCTGCAGTTTGGCCTGGTCATCGGCGTGACCGCGGGGCTCCTGACCTTTATCCCCTATGTCGGCGCGCTGGTCGGCGGAGTCCTGTCCATCGGGCTCGCGCTGTTCCAGTTCTGGGGCGAGTGGTGGATGATCGGTGCCGTCGCCATCGTCTTCTTCTTCGGCCAGTTCATCGAGGGCAACGTGCTGTCGCCGAACCTCGTGGGCCAGTCGGTCGGGCTGCACCCGGTCTGGCTGATCTTCGCGCTGTCGGCCTTCGGCTCGATGTTCGGCTTCGTCGGCATGCTGGTCGGCGTGCCGGTGGCCGCCGCCATCGGCGTGGTGGTGCGGTTCTTCATCGACCGCTACCGCGAGGGGCTGCTGTACCGCGGCCTCGCCGGGCGCATCCCCGGCGATCCGTCCGGGCGGCCGGCGGTATTCGAAGACACGCCCGATCCGACCCTGGAGCCCGACGCGGACGGTGCGGACCTGCAGGACGGGAAAGACCGGAGCTGAGATGACCCGGCAGCTTGCCTTCGACCTTCCCCACCGCACGGCCCGGGGACGCGGCGACTTCTTCGTCTCCGACAGCAACCGTGCCGCCCTCGCCGCGATCGAGGGCTGGCGCGACTGGCCGGCGCGCAAGCTCCTGCTGGTCGGCCCCGAGGGCGCGGGCAAGAGCCACCTCGTCCAGGTCTGGGCCGATCTCGCCGGCGCCGAGGGGATCGCCGCGGCGGACCTCGCCGCAGGGGACCCCGCCGCCTTGGGGGGGGGGGGGGGGGGGGGGGGGGTTGCCGAGCGTCTGGCCGGCGACCCGGCCGGCGAAGAGGCGCTGTTCCACCTGCACAACATCGTGTTGGCGGAAGGCGGCCACCTGCTGGTGACCGCCCGCGCGGCGCCGGGGCGCTGGGGGCTCGGGCTTGCCGATGTCGAGAGCCGGATGGAAGGCACGCCGCTCGTCCGGATCGACCCGCCGGACGAGGCGCTGCTCTCGGCGGTGATCGTCAAGCTCTTTGCCGACCGGCAGCTCGACGTCTCGCCGCGGGTGGTCAACTACCTCGGCCTGCGCATCGACCGCTCCTTCGCCGCGGCGCAGGAGATCGTCGCCCGGCTCGACGCCGCCGCCCTCGCCGCCGGCCGCGCGGTGAGCCTCGACCTCGCCGCCGCACTCCTTGCCGACGGCGACCGGGCAGACCCGGACGAAAACGGCTGAACCGGCGTGCGGGAACGCCTTTGCGAAAGGCGTTTGCAAGCGATTTCGAAATCGCTTCCCGGGCGCAGGTGGCCATCGCTGGACTCCCTTCCCGGCCGGGCCTAACGTCAACCGACGGTTACAAAGACACCCGATAGTGAAGCCATGACCAAGTCCGACACCATGCCCGACCGCCCCGCCGATCACCCTGACGACAGTGCCGAAGACACCCGCGCCGGGCGGCCTGCCGGACGGCCCGATATCAACCCCGATTTCCTGCAGACGACCTTTCCCGAACCGGTGGAACTGCCGGCGGAGGAAATCGACAGCCCGCGGCGGTTCTTCAACCGCGAGCTGAGCTGGCTCGGCTTCAACTGGCGGGTGCTCGAAGAGGCGGAAAACCCGCGGGTGCCGCTCCTTGAACGGCTGCGCTTCGTGTCGATCTCGGCGACCAACCTCGACGAGTTCTACACCGTGCGGGTCGCCGGCCTGCGCGAGCTTGCGCGCGAGGGCAACACCACGGCGTCGATCGACGGGCTGACCCCGCCCGAACAGCTCAAGCTGATCCACGCCGATGCCCGCCGGCTGATGGCGCACCAGCAGGACGTATTCGGCACGCTGCAGGTCGAGCTGCGCGAACAGGGCATCGTCCTGTGCAACCGCGACATGCTGGTCGAGAGCGATCACGACTTCCTCGAAGACGTGTTCCTGCGCCGGGTGTTCCCGGTGCTGTCGCCGCTCGCGGTCGACCCGGCCCACCCCTTCCCCTTCATCCCCAACACCGGCTTCGCCCTCGCGCTTGAGCTGATCCGGGACGAGGACCGGCGCCGGTTGCAGGCGCTGTTGCCGATCCCCAACCAGATCGACCGCTTCGTGCGGCTGCCGGCGGAGCCCGGTCAGGCGCGGTTCCTGCCGCTGGAGGACCTGCTGCTCCTGGAGATCGGCAAGCTCTTCCCCGGCTACAGCCTCACCGGCAACTGCGCCTTCCGGGTGCTGCGCGACAGCGACATGGAGGTCGAGGACGAGGCGGAAGACCTGGTGCGCGAGTTCGAGACCGCGCTGAAGCGGCGCCGCCGCGGCGAGGTGATCCGCCTGCAGATCAGCGCCGGCGCGCCGCAGAATCTCGCCGAGATGATCCGCCGCGAGACCCATGTCGGCGAGGAGGAGGTGGTCGAGGTGGCCGGGCTGATCGGCAAGGCCGATCTCAGCGAACTGGTGATCGACGAGCGCACCGACCTGCTCTGGCCGTCCTACACCCCGCGCGTGCCGGAACGGCTCGAAGACCACAACGGCGACATGTTCGCCGCGATCCGTCGCAAGGACATGCTGCTGCATCACCCCTACGAGACCTTCGACCTGGTGGTTCGGTTCCTCGAACAGGCGGCCCTCGACCCGGACGTGGTGGCGATCAAGCAGACGCTCTACCGCACCTCGCGCAACTCGCCGATCGTCGGCGCGCTCTGCGAGGCCGCCGAGGCCGGCAAGTCGGTCACCGCGCTGGTCGAGCTCAAGGCCCGCTTCGACGAGGCCGCCAACATCCGCCAGTCGCGGCGGCTGGAACGCTCCGGCGCGCATGTGGTCTACGGCTTCATGAACTACAAGACCCACGCCAAGATCTCGACGGTGGTGCGGCGCGAGGGCGACGATCTGGTCACCTACACCCATTTCGGCACCGGCAACTACCACCCGATCACCGCCAAGATCTACACCGACCTCAGCCTGTTCACCTGCGACGCCGCGCTCGGGCGCGACGCGACACGGGTGTTCAACTACCTGTCGGGCTACGCGCTGCCGGACAAGCTCGAAAGCCTCGCGATCTCGCCGATTTCGCTCAAGGCGACGCTGCTCGAACGGATCGAGGACGAGGCGAAACATGCCGAGGCGGGCGGCCCGCCGAGATCTGGGTCAAGCTCAACTCGCTGATCGAACGCGACGTGATCGAGGCGCTCTACGATGCGAGCCAGCGCGGGGTGAAGATCACCCTCGTGGTGCGCGGGATCTGCGGGGGTGCGGCCGGGGATCAAGGGGCTGAGCGAGAACATCCGGGTGAAATCCATCGTCGGGCGGTTTCTCGAACACTCCCGTATCGTCTGTTTCGGCAACGGCCACGGGCTGCCGTCGAAGGCGGCGCGGGTCTACATGTCGTCGGCCGACTGGATGGGGCGCAACCTCAACCGCCGGGTCGAGACGCTGGTCGAGGTCAAGAACGACACCGTCAAGGCGCAGATCGTCGGCCAGATCATGGCCGCGAACCTGCACGACGTGGCGCAGAGCTGGGTGATGCAGCCGGATGGCAGCTTCCTGCGGCCCGACCTTGCCGGGATCGAGCAGCCGTTCAACTGCCACCGCTTCTTTATGGAGAACCCCTCGCTGTCGGGCCGCGGCTCGGCAGGCGCGGCCGATGTGCCGGAACTGACCCACAGCCACGACTGAGACGGCGGCCGAAGCGGGCGGGCGGCGGCGGCCGTCATCTCCAGGCACGACGATGCCGCACGCCGCGCCGCTGTCCGGGTGCCCCGAAGGGCTGTGCACCTGCCGCCGTAGCGGGCGGCGTGTGCACACCGTGTCGGTGTTTGGACCCCGGCGGCATGGACGACACCTGCGCGCCGACCGGAAGGCACGGCCAGGCTGCAAGTCCCGGAAACGGAAAACGCCCGCCGGGGAGGGCGGGCGTTTCGATCAGGCGTGGACGCCGATCACTTGTCCTTGTTCTTGCCCGGCGCGTTGCCGCTGTTGCCGGGGCTCGAGTCGGTGTCGTCGGACGAACTGTCGGTGTCGGTGTCGTTCTCGCCGTTCCCGTTGCCGCCGCCGTTGTTGCCGTTGCCGTTGCCGTTGCTGTTGCCGTTCGTGGCATTGCCGTTGACATCGCCCTGGCCGTTGGACCCGCTGCCCCAGTCGTCGGAGCCGTTCGGGTTTTCGCCCGCGTTGCCGACGCACTTGTTGTTGCCGGGGTTGCCGACGCAATCGACCTCGTCCTCGGTATCGTCGGTGTCGCCGGTATCCTCGGCATAGTCCGTATCGTCCGTCTCGTCGCTGACTTCCGAATCCGAGTATTTTGCCTGCTGTTCTTCAGTGCCGTAACCGCCGAGGATGTCTTCGACGATGCTGGTGTATTCGAGCCGGTTGTTGAGCCGCTCCGACACGACCATGGTGGCGAAGGTGATGTCGGAGATGAGAACGCCCGCCATCCAGACCGAACCGCCGATCACCACGAGGCTTTCGATCGTGGCGTTGCCGCCTTCGTCGCGCAGAAAATCTTTAAAGGACTTCAACATGTAACTTCCCCGGGCGTGAGCTTGACCATGAGGGAATCAATAGGGGTCATCTTCGGCGAAGAAATGTCGGATCCGAATCAACTTCTGGACAAATTGGGGGAAGGTCAGGCTTTCGTGTGACCGCCAAGTCGGCTCGGCGTCGATACCCGGACGACCGAGAAAGGCGGACCCGGGAACCGGCGCAGGCCCGATGGTGGATCGCGTCGCGGAGTTCTGCGGAAGGCGCAAAAACGCAAACGCCCGCTGGGGAGAGCGGGCGTCGCCTTGAAGAAGTGTAGCCGGAATTTACTTGTTCTGGCCCGGGGCGCTGCTGCTGTTGCCGCCGATGTTCTCGTTGCTGCTGGACACGTCGCCCTGGCCGTTGGAGCCGGTGCCCCAATCGTCGTCGCCGTTCGGATTTTCGCCCGCGTGGCCGACGCACTTGTCGTTGCCCGGGTTGGCCGCGCAGAAATCGGGATCGGCCGTGGCGACGTCGACCGGCGTGCCGAAGTCACCCAGGATATCGCTGACGATGGAGGTGTATTCGAGCCGGTTGTTGAGTTTCTCCGTCACCGTCATCGACGCGAAGGTCACGTCGGTGACGACCACGCCGGCCATCCAGACCGAGCCGCCGATCACCACGAGGCTTTCGATGGTCGCGTTGCCGCTCTCGTCGCGAAGGAATTCTTTGAACCTGTTGATCATGTCGCTCCCCCGAGCATTGGTAGGTTTCGTGTAGGGAAAGGAATAGAAGTCATCTTCGGCAAAGGAATGTCGGAGCATGCTTAATTTTAAGTGAATTGGGGCAGGAATGTGCAACGGCTGTCGGGCCGTGAACATTGCGCGGATCCTGACGCCGAGTGTTTCGCGGTGGGCCACCGGCGAAGCGGACAGCCGGACGGGCGGACCGGAAAATCTTCCTGAAAAACCGCTTGGCAGCGCCGGTCGGACAGGTGATTCGCACTGGAACAATGCGCGAAGGACGTTTGGCGGCCGCTTCGGACAGCGCAGCGCACCGCACCGAGCGCATGGGCCCACGCACACCGCGTGGGCCCATGCTGAATGCCCGCAGGCAGCTCAAACGCGAAAAGCTCAGCGAACCTTGCGCGAATTGGGCCCGTAGCCTTCGAGGATGTCGTAGACGACGGAATTGTAGCGCAGCTCGTTGTTGACCCGGTCGGCCAGGTCGAGAGTCGCCGAGCTGATATCCACGGCCACCGCGATCAGCATCCAGGTCGCCCCGCCGAGCACCACGATGGCATCGACGCTCGCCGAGCCCGATTCGTTGCGCAGGAATTTGGTGATGATGTTCTTCATGTCGCCCCCGCTCAGAAGAAGTATGTCGAAATCAAGTCTCCTGTGACATTCACAGGGCAAGTCTGGCGAGAATATGGCAAACGAAGAGTTAATTTGGCCCGATTGCGGCAAAATCGTGAAACCGCCTCCGACGCGGCGATGATGCCGAAACACCGCCCCGGACCGTTGCGCAACCCGCGACCGGCCGCCTTCCCGCGCCCGCGCAGGGCGGCGGCAATTCGGCGCAGGGGGTGCGACATGACGTTGCTGCTCCGTGACGCCCCGTCGCGTTGGCCGGCACGCGGATTGACCCCGCCGCGGCGCGTTTGCGATAACGCCGACAACGAGAACGGGAGAATCATGGCCGGCAGCGACAATCACGACTGGGGGCCGCTCGGAAGGCCGGTGTTCGAAGATCCGAGCGCGCGGGCCCTGTCCCGGATCGGCGTGCTCGACGTGGGCTCGAACTCGGTCCGCCTCGTGGTCTTCGATGGCGCCGCGCGCAGCCCGGCCTATTTCTTCAACGAGAAGATCCTCTGCGGCCTCGGCGCGGGCCTCGGCGAATCCGGCATGCTGAACCCCGAGGGCAAGGAGCGCGCGCTCTCGGCGATCCGCCGATTCAAGCTGCTCGCCGAGGCGATGGACCTGCCGCCGCTCTCGGCGGTGGCGACGGCCGCGGTGCGCGACGCCGAGGACGGCCCGGCCTTTCGCGACCAGATCGAACAGGAGACCGGGATCCGGCTCTACGTGATCGACGGCGAGGAAGAGGCGCGGCTCTCGGCCCAGGGCGTGCTGCTCGGCTGGCCCGAGGCCGAGGGGCTGATGTGCGACATCGGCGGCTCGTCGATGGAACTGGCCGAGATCGGCAAGGGCGGGGTCGGGCGGCGGGTGACCTCGGGGCTCGGGCCGCTGAAGCTCCAGGGGCTCGCGGGCAGCAACAAGGCGCTGAAGGCCCACATCAGGTCCGTGATGGAGGAGCTCGCGGCACAGGTCGGCACCGGGCACAAGCGGCTCTTCCTCGTCGGCGGGTCGTGGCGGGCGATCGCCAAGCTGGACATGCTGCGGCGCGGCTACCCGCTGTGGGTGCTGCACGAATACCGGATGTCGCCCAAGGACGTGACCAAGACCCTCGACTGGATCGCCCGCTCCGATCTCGAAAAGCTGCGCGCCGAAACCTCGACCTCGGCGGAACGGATGTCGCTGGTGCCGGTGGCCGCGCAGGTGCTCAAGCGGCTGGTGCAGACTTTCCACCCCAAGGAGATCGCGATCTCCGCCTACGGGATCCGCGAGGGCCTGCTCTACGAACAGATGCCGCCACGGCTGCGCACCCGCGATCCGCTGATCGAGGCCTGCCGGTTCATCGAACAGAAGGACGCGCGGCTGCCCGGCTTCGGCGGTGAGCTCTTCGAGTTTATCCGGCCGCTCTACAACGGCGTGAGCCCGGCGCGGCTCCGGATCATCAAGGCCGCCTGCCTGCTCCACGACGTGTCGTGGCGGGCGCACCCGGACTACCGCCACGAGGAGGCGTTCCAGACCGCGACCCGCGCCAACCTCGGGGGCTTGACCCACCAGGAACGGGTGTTTCTCGGGCTGGCGCTGTTGCACCGCTACAAGAACAACCGCGACAATTGCCACTTCCGCGATATCTTCGAGATCCTGCCCGAGGCCGAACGCACCCGCGCCGAGGTGCTCGGCAAGGCGATGCGCTTCGGCGCGATGCTGTCGATGGACCGTCCGGCGGAACAGGCGACGCTGCTGTGGCGGCCGAAGAAGCGCGAGCTGCACCTCACCGTGAGGCCGGGAGCGACGGATCTGTTCGGCGAGGTGGCGCGCTCGCGGTTCCAGGGCCTCGCCCAGGCGCTCGGCGCCGACACGGTGGTGACCCGGCGGCGGTGACCGCGGAGCCGGCGCGCGCGGTGTGCGCCGTCAGAGATCGGTGCTGAGCGCCACAGGCTCCTTGCGGCGGATCAGGATGTCGCCGTTCGGCAGCCGTTCCGGCGCCTCGTAGGCGGACAGATCGCCGAGCCAGTCGACGAGGTCGTTCCAGCCCTGTTCGGCGGCGTCGCCCGCGGGCTCGAGGCTCGCCCATCAACCCGTGGAACAGCTTCTTGAAGCCTTCCGACAGGAGGGCCGGCCCCCTCGGCGATGTCGGCGTTGGGCGGCCGCTCGGCCGTATCCTGCGCCGAAAGCGGTACGGCGGCGAGAGACAGGGGCAGCGCGAGGGCCAGGGCGATGAGGCCGGCACCGGGGCGGAATGTTGCGTTCGTGCTCATGCCCCGCATATGGGCGGCCGGGGCGCGGTTTGGAAGGGTCAGAGGTCGAAGTCGCCCGCCCGGAGCCGCGCGATATCCTCGAACAGGATCGCCATCTCGGCTTTGCCGTCGCCATCGAGGTCGATCCGCAGATCGAGATCGTCGCCGTCGAGACTGTAGCGCGCCTCGGCGACACCCGATTTCGAGAACCGGTCGGTGCCGAGCCAGGTGACGGTGCCCGCGACCAGCTCGGAGACATCGACGGTGTCGCGCCCGGTCTCGAAGTCGAGGATATGGTCGGGGCTGGTCTTTCGGCTTTCGGCCAGCGCTTCGTAGACGAAGCTGTCGCGACCGCGCCCACCCCTCAGGGTATCGGCGCCGATGCCGCCGTGAAGCTCGTCGGCGCCGCGGTTGCCGCGCAGCTCGTCGGCATCGCTGCCCCCAATGAGCACGTCATCGCCGCTGCCGCCCAAGATCAGATCGGCGCCGCCGTTGCCCGCGAGCTCGTTGTCGCCGCGGTTGCCGGTGATGATGTTGTCGATCGCATCGGCCTCGACGCCGAGATCGGCGCCGCCCTTGAGCGTGATGGTCTCGAAATTGAAGCAGTCTTCCACATCGACACTGGCAATCAGCACGTCGTCGCCGGAGCCGCCGTCGAGGCTGCCCGCGGTTTCGACCGCCGCCGCCCGCAGCCGGAGGGTATCGGTGCCCGTCCCCATGTCGACATCGCCCTCGATGCGACCCTCGATCGCCAGCGTGTCGGCGCCGTCTCCGAGGGTGACGTCGCCGCTGACCAGGCCGAGCACCGCGACGCTGTCGGCATTGCCGCCGCCCAGCAGATCGCCGAACAGGCTGCCGCCGAGGCGGACGCTGTTGCCGCCATCGCCGAGCAGCACGTCGCCGAGGATGGTGCCCTCGTTGGTGAGCCGGTCGTCGCCGTCGCCGAGGTCGAGCCCGGCCCCGAGCCGCCCGAGATTGACCACCCAGTCGGTCTCGCCCCCGAGGCTGACGGTGCCGGTCACGACGCCGGTGTTGGTGAACCGGTCGACCCCCGCGCCGGCGCTGACAGCGCCGTCGGTGGTGCCGGAATTGTCGAAAAGGTTGGCGCCATCGCCGAGCAGGACCGCGCCGACGAGCGTGCCGTCATTGGTGATGACGTCGGCGTGCCCGGTCGCCGTCACCGCCCCGGTGCGGCCACGGATGAGGCCGGTGTTGACCAGCGTAAGGCTGTTGTCGAGGCTCGGGTCGTCGGTGAGGCTGACGCCGATGCCCGAGGCGACGATCTCGCCGTGGTTGGAAAGCAGCAGGCTTTCCGCGGCGACCGACACGCCGTGGGTCATGGCCTCGATCAGGCCGGTGTTGACCACCGAGAACAGGCCCGGCGTGCCGCCGCCCGCGGCGCCGGTGACGAGGATGGCGGAGCCCTGGATCGACGACAGCGTGCCGGCATTGAGCACCGTGCCCCCGTCGACGCTGGCGGCGTAGCGGATCGCCGCGTTCCCGCCCGAGATCGCCCCGTCGTTGTCGACCCTTGTGCCGCTGCGCCGGAAATCGATGCCGTAGCCGGTGAGCGACTGCAAAAGCCCGGTCTCCCCGACCGTGACGGCGGCGAAGGCCGAGGCGAGGCTGGTGGCCCCGAGCTGCGCCGCCGAGCCGAAGGTCACCACGGTGCCCAGCACCGTGAGGGTGAAGGTGTCGTCGTGGTTGGCAAGGAAGCCGGGGCTGGTATCGGCCTCGATGGTGAGGCTCACATCGGGCACCAGGGCAACGAAAGCGGTCGGGCCGATGACGTATTGGGAGGTTTGATCCGTCGTGATGATATCGGCGACCATGGCACGCCTTTCAGTTCCCGACTCGCAGCAGGATTCGCAACAATGCACCCTTCAGGATTGCATTGTCTCCATAGTAACGCCCAATACGTGTATCACACAACCCGAGGGGAGGCGGGGCGCCTGAAAGATCTGCTAAGGTTGCAGAAAGGCCAGATCGAGGTCGAGCGAGACCGGGAAATGATCCGAAGCGGTCAGCAGCGCCTCGCGCAGCTCGGGTGTGTTGTAGCAGACCGGATCGTCGAACGGATGCCAGATCCGCCAGCGCGGCGCCGCCTTGGCGCGCAGGTCCGCCGAGACCATCACGTAGTCGAGCAGGGCCTGGATGTAGCGTTTCTCCTGGTGGAGGTAGAACCGCGCCGTCGCCGGCATCGCCCCGACCCGGCGGCCCAGCGCCATCCGGGCATGCGGGTCGTAGAGCTCCTCGTGGCCGTCCTCGCCGAGCACGATCTCGACGCCGGAACGGCCAAACAGCTTTTCGTATTCGTCGAGCCCGGGGCCGTCGTTGAAATCGCCCAGCACGATCAGCGGATCGCCCAGTTCGAGCACCCGGTCGATCCGCTGGCGCAGCCAGACGCATTGGGCGAGCTGTTTCTGGCGGTTCTGGATCGCGAGCCGCATCACCTCGTCGGGGGTCTTGGCCCCGATCGGCGCCTTCGACTTGGCGTGCACCCCGATCAGCCGCAGCCGGCCGCCGGTCGCAAGGTCGGTCAACGTCGCCTCCAGCGGCGGCTTGGAAAAGGAGATGAGTTCGGGGCTGGCGTCGATGTTGACGTCGAACCGGAACACGCCGTCGAACCGCGGCGCGTCGCGCGCGCCTTTCTTGCCGGTCTCCTCGCCCTGCGGATCGTGCACCGCCGAAAAGACGTCGGGGTTGTAGAGCAGCGCGATCTCCTGCTGGGTGTCGTTGCGGAAGCCGAGCAGCGCCCGGCGCGCCCTGAGCCCATAGGCATGGGCGAAGGTTTCGAGCGCCCGCACGGTCGTACGCCGGCGGTTGTCGTCGGGCGCCTCGATCACCATCACCGCGTCGGCGTCGAGCGCGGTGAAGACGATGCCAAGGGCGGTGAGCTGTTCGTGGCGCTTGACGTCCTGGCGCGCGGACCATTCTTCGTCTTCGAGCATCACGCCGTCGTCGTCGAACAGCGCGTTGAACCATTCGACATTGTAGGTCGCGATCCGGGGCATCGGCGGGCCTTTCGCTGCGGCGCGCCCGCAGGTTAGGCGCGGCGCGGGGGCGGATCAAGCGCAGGCGTCGTGCAGATCACTCGGCGACCACGGCGTAGCCGGTGATCCGCCCGCGCCAATAGCTCTCGTAGCCCTCGGGGTAGACGTAGCCGACCTCGCCCTGGACCGGGATCCGGCGGCCGCCGATCTCGGAATAGTCCTTGAACCAGCCGCGCCAGGGCAGAAGGGCGACGGTGCCGTCGGCGAGCTTCGCCGGGCGTTCGTCGGCTTCCATCGTGGCGATATCGCCCGCGGCATCGAAGCCGAACCGGACCGAAGCGGTGCCGCCCGCGGTCTCGAGCGCGGCGCCGACGCCGTCGAGAAGCTCGGTCCAGGTGATCGCGCGGTTGGTGAGAATCGCATCCGGCGCCCAGGGAAGCTCGGCGAGATAGCGCTGCGCCTCGCCGAGCGTCGCCTCGGGCCCGGTGTCGGAGCCCATCGGCACCGCCCCGAGGCCACGGATTTCGAGCCGGCCGGCGCCGTCGACATAGCTGTCGATCACCCGCACCGCGGGGATCGGGCCGATTTTCATCTCGGCGACCCAGGCGAAGCCCGGTTCCGCGGCGGCGATGGTCTGCCGGGCCGAGAGCGCCGTCCAGGTGGCGCCGCGGTCGAGGCGCATCTCGGCGGCCTGGGTCAGGCGCACCGCGGCGCCGGGGCGCGCGCCGGCCAGCCCACGTTCGGCAAAACCCTGCACCGCGGCGGGCAGATCGGTCCGCACCGGGCCCGGCGGGGTCTCGGTGAGGCGCGCCTCGGCCCGCGCGATCTGGCGGGAAAACCCGGCCGCGAGCAGCAGCACGCCGACCAGGGCGACGACCGCCAGGACGCCGAGACCGATCAGGATGGATTTCATGGGCACCCTCCGCTCTGTTGCGCACGGATCTTAACCAACCGCGGGCCAAGCCGCCATGTCCGCGGTCAAGGCCGCTTGCCTTGCCCGGCGGTTTGCGGTTTCCTGCCGGCACAGGCGATGCCCGCCCCCCTACGCCGCATCGGGGGGAGACCGGGCCACAGAGTAAGGCGGCGGGCAGACGGATGGATATCGCCTTCATTCTCAATGGAGAGCCGGTCGAACTGCGCGACATCGACCCGACCGCGACCGCGCTCGACTGGTTGCGCGAAGAGCGTGGGCTCACCGGCACCAAGGAGGGCTGCAACGAGGGCGATTGCGGCGCCTGCACGGTCATGGTCAGCGACCACACCGGCACCAGCGCGATGAACGCCTGCGTGATGTTCCTGCCGCAGCTCAATGGCAAGACCCTGACCACCATCGAAGGGCTTGCGGACCCCGACGGCACGCTGCACCCGGTGCAGGAGGCGATGATCGAGCACCACGGCAGCCAGTGCGGCTTCTGCACGCCCGGCATCGTCGTGAGCCTCGCTGCCGGCCAGATCGCGGGCGAGACGGATCACGCCCACCAGCTCGCCGGCAACCTCTGCCGCTGCACCGGCTACGCGCCGATCCTGCGCGCGGCGGAGGCGGCGGCGCAGAGGCCGGTGCCCGACCGGCTGGCCGGGCTCGGCCCGGCACCGACCCGGGCGGACGAACCCGAGATGCCGACCACGCCGGAGGCGCTCGCGACCTACCTCACCCGCTTCCCCAACGCCCGGATCGTCGGCGGCGGCACCGATGTCGGGCTCTGGGTCAACAAGGCCATGGCCGATCTCGGCCGCGTGGTCTTTACCACCCATGTCGAGGAGATGCGCCGGATCGAGACCGCGCCCTACCTGTTGCGCATCGGCGGGGCGGCGACGGTGGAGGAGCTGCGCCGCACCATGGTCCACCTGCACCCCGCCTTCGCCGAGATGCTGGCGCGATTCGCGAGCCCGCAGATCCGGGCCGCCGCCACCGTCGGCGGCAACATCGCCAACGGCTCGCCGATCGGCGACACCCCACCGCCGCTGATCGCGCTCGACGCGGTGCTGCTTCTGCGCCGCGGCGACATGATGCGCGAGCTGCCGCTCGAGGAGTTTTTCATCGACTACGGCAAGCAGGACCTGCACCCGGGCGAGTTCATCGAGGCGATCACCATCCCGCGCGAACCCGGCGCCCCCGACCGGCTCAAGGTCTACAAGCTGTCGAAGCGGATCGACCAGGACATTTCCGCCGTGCTCGGCGCCTTCGACATCCAGGTGGATGACGGCAAGGTGACCCGCGCCCGGATCGCCTATGGCGGCATGGCCGGCACCCCGAAACGCGCCCGCGCGATGGAACAGGCGCTGGTCGGACAGCACTGGAACCGCGCGACCGTCGAGGCGGCGATGGGCCGGGTGTCGGAAGACTTCACCCCGCTCAGCGATTTGCGCGCCTCGGTCGCCTACCGGCTCGCCACCGCCGCCAACATGCTGATGCGCTACTGGCTCGAAGACCGGGATGGCGCCGAACCCCGTCTGGCGGAGGTGCGCGCATGAGTGCCGGACGTCCCATGCCCCATGAAAGCGCCCGCCAGCATGTCACGGGCACCGCGCGCTATATCGACGACATTCCGACCCCGCCCGGCTGTCTGCATCTCGCCGTCGGGATGAGCCCCGAGGCGCATGGGCTGATCCTGTCGATGGACCTCGCGGATGTGCGCGTGCAGCCCGGCGTGGTCGCGGCGTGGACGGCCGACGACCTCGACCGCCCGGCCGATGTCTCGCCCGCCGCCCATGACGAGCCGCTGCTCTCGACCGGCGAGGTGCATTTCCACGGCCAGCCCCTGTTCCTCGTCGCCGCCACCTCGCACCGCGCCGCGCGTGCGGCCACCAAGCGGGCCTGGATCGAGTTCGAGAAGCGCCTGCCGCTCGTCACCATCGACGAGGCGCTGGCGGCGGAAAGCTATATCGACCAGGGCCCGATCACCTGGACGAAAGGCGATGTCGACGCGGCGCTCGCCGATGCCCACAAGGTGATCGAGGGCACGATCGAGATCGGCGGCCAGGAGCATTTCTACCTCGAAGGCCAGGTGGCGCTGGCGGTGCCGGGCGAGGCGGGCGAGATCACCGTCTACAGCTCGACCCAGCACCCCACGGAAATCCAGCACAAGGTCGCCGAGGCGCTCGATCTGCCGATGCACAGCGTCCGGATCGAGGTTCGCCGGATGGGCGGCGCCTTCGGCGGCAAGGAAAGCCAGGGCAACGCGCTCGCCGTCGCCTGCGCCATCGCCGCGCAGAAGACCGGCCGGCCGTGCAAGATGCGCTACGACCGCGACGACGACATGGCGATCACCGGCAAGCGGCACGATTTCCGCATCAGCTACCGCGCCGGCATCACCCAGGCGGGCAAGCTCACCGGGCTCGACTTTACCCATTACGTGCGCGCGGGCTGGTCGGCCGACCTGACCCTGCCGGTCGCCGACCGGGCGATGCTGCATGCCGACAACGCCTATTTCGTGCCCGCCATGCGGATCGTGAGCCACCGGCTGCGCACCAACACCGCCTCGGCCACCGCGTTTCGCGGCTTCGGCGGGCCGCAGGGGATGCTGGGGATCGAACGGGTGATGGACCACATCGCCCACGAGACCGGGCAGGACCCGCTGGCGATCCGCAAGAAAAACTTCTACGCCAAGACCAAGGCGCAGGAGACCCATTACGGCCAGCCGGTGCCCGGCTTCGTGCTGCCGGACATGGTCAAGCAGCTCGAGACCAACGCCGATTACGAGAAGCGCCGCGCCGATGTCGCGGCCTGGAACAAGCGCCACGAGGTGCTGAAGCGCGGCATCGCGCTCACGCCGGTCAAGTTCGGGATCAGCTTCACGCTCACCCATCTCAACCAGGCGGGCGCGCTGGTAAACGTCTACACCGACGGCTCGGTCGGGCTCAGCCACGGCGGCACCGAGATGGGCCAGGGGCTGCACCTGAAAGTGGCGCAGGTGGCGGCGCGGTGTTTCGGGATCGGCCTCGACCGGGTGCGGGTCGCGGCGACCGACACCTCCAAGGTGCCCAACACCTCGGCCACCGCCGCCTCCTCGGGCAGCGACCTCAACGGCATGGCCGTGAAGGTGGGCTGCGACGAGATCAAGACCCGGATGACCCGGTTCCTCGCCCATGCCCACGGGGTGCGGACCCGGCAGATCGCCTTCCGCGACGGCTCGGTGCATGTCGGCGGCGTGATCCTGTCCTTCGCCGAGGCGGTCCAGGCCTGTTACGAAGGCCGGGTCGGCCTGTCGGCGGCGGGCTACTACCGCACGCCGGGGCTCGACTGGGACCGCGAGAAGGGCACGGGCCACCCGTTCTTCTACTTCGCCTATGGCGCGGCCATCACCGAGGTGGTGCTCGACACGCTCACCGGCGAATACCGGATCCTGCGGGCCGACATCCTGCACGACGTCGGCCAGAGCCTGAACCCGGCGATCGACATGGGCCAGATCGAGGGCGGTTACGTCCAGGGCGTGGGCTGGCTCACCACCGAGGAACTGGTCTGGGACAAGGCGGGCCGGCTCGCGACCCATGCCCCCTCGACCTACAAGATCCCCGCCGCCTCGGACGCGCCGGAGGTGTTCAACGTCACCCTCTGGGGCAAGCCCAACGAGGCCGATACGATCTACCGCTCCAAGGCGGTCGGCGAGCCGCCCCTGATGCTCGGGATCTCGGCGCTGATGGCGCTCTCGGACGCGGCCGCCGCCTGCGGCAAGCGCTACCCGGCGCTCGATGCGCCGGCGACGCCCGAGCGCATGCTCTGGGCGGTCAAGAAGGTCCGCCGGTGAGCTTCGACCTCGACGCGCTGGCAGGCGCGATGGCGGCGCAGGGCCCGATCCTGCGGGTCGTGGTGGCCGAGGTCCAGGGCTCGGCCCCGCGCGAGGTGGGTGCCTCGATGCTGGTCTGGACGACGGGACAAGAGGGTACGATCGGCGGCGGCACGCTGGAATTGCAGGCCACCGAGGTGGCGCGCGAGATGCTGGCCAGTGGCGAGGTCCGCCGCTTCGCCCGTGCCATCCTCGGCCCCGACATGGGCCAGTGCTGCGGCGGCGCCGTCGGGCTGCTCTACGAACGCTACGAGGCGCTGCCCGCGGTGGGCACGCGCTATGCCCGCCCGGTCGAGAAGACCGCCGGCCCCTGCCCCGCACTGCCCGACCGCCTGCCCGCGCTGGTCGACGGCTGGTTCTTCGAACGCCTCGGCGCCGCCACCACCCCGGTCTGGATCTGGGGCGCGGGCCATGTCGGGCGCGCCATCGCCGCCGTACTCGCGCCGCTGCCCGGGCTCGCGGTGACCCTCGTCGACACCGCGCCCGAGCGCTTCCCCGACCCCCTGCCCGAGGGCGTCACGCGGAGAATCGCCCCCGACATGCCGGCCGCGGTGGCCGACGCCCCCGCCAGCGCCCACCACTACGTGCTCACCTATTCGCACGATTTCGACTTCGCGCTCTGCGACGCGCTGCTCGCGCATGGCTTCGGTGCCGCCGGGCTGATCGGCTCGGCCACCAAGCGAGCCCGGTTTCGCTCACGTCTTGTGCAGAAGGGCCACGCGCCGGCTGCAATCGACCGCATTCGCTGCCCCATCGGCACGCCGGCGCTCGGAAAACAGCCCGCGGCCATTGCGGTCGGCGTTGCACACGCGTTACTCATGGAGCTGGCGAAAAAAGAGGCAGATGGCCCGGTCGCCGAACAAGGGGGCTGAATGACAGACGCGCTTCTGCAGCTTGAAGGGCTGACCAAGGCTTACCCCGGGGTCGTCGCCAACGACGGTGTCTCCTTTTCGATCAAGCCCGGCGAGGTCCATGCGCTGCTGGGCGAGAACGGTGCCGGCAAGTCGACGCTGGTCAAGACCATCTACGGGCTGGTGAAGCCCGATGCCGGCAGGATGACGCTCAACGCAAAGCCCTTTGCCCCCGCCAACCCGCGGGCCGCCCGCGCCGCCGGCGTCGCCATGGTGTTTCAGCATTTCTCGCTGTTCGAGGCGCTCAACGTCGCCGAGAACATCGCCCTCGGCATGGACGAACCGCCGGGACGGCGCGAGCTCTCGGCTTCGATCCGCGAGGTTAGCTCCGCCTACGGCCTGCCGCTCGACCCCGAACGCCTGGTCGGCGACCTCTCCGCCGGCGAGCGCCAGCGGGTCGAGATCGTGCGCTGCCTGCTGCAGAACCCCAAGCTCCTGATCATGGACGAGCCCACCTCGGTGCTGACCCCGCAGGAGGTGGAGATCCTGTTCCACACGCTCAGGAAGCTCGCTTCCGAAGGCACCTCGATCCTCTACATCTCGCACAAGCTCGAAGAGATCCGCAGCCTGTGCGAGGACGCCACCGTGCTGAGGCTGGGCAAGGTCGTGGGCACCTGCGACCCGCGTGAAAAGACCGCCTCGGAGCTTGCCGAGATGATGGTCGGCAGCGCCTTGCACGTGCCCGCCCGCAGCGGCGGCGAGGCCGGTCCGGTGCTGCTTGAGGTTTCGGGGCTGAACCTGCCCGCGCCCAACGAGTTTGGCACCAGCTTGCGCGACATCTCCTTCAAGTTGAACTCCGGCGAGGTGCTGGGCATCGGCGGCGTCGCCGGCAACGGCCAGGACGAGCTGCTGGCGGCGCTCTCGGGCGAGCGGCTGTCCGCCCCCGGCTCGGTGACGCTGTCGGGCAAGGACATCTCGCGCGCCCGGCCCGACGCGCGCCGCGCGCTGGGGCTCCTGTCGGCGCCCGAGGAACGGCTCGGCCATTCCGCCGCGCCCGGCATGAGCCTGACCGAAAACGCGCTGCTCACCGGCGAGATCCGCGAAGGCCTGTCCTCGGCCGGGTTCATCCGCTGGGGCAAGGCCCGCGACTTCGCGGCCCGGATCATCGAGGCCTTCGACGTGCGCACACCGGGCACCGAGACCGCCGCCGGCGCGCTCTCGGGCGGCAACCTGCAGAAATTCGTGATCGGCCGGGAGATCCTGCAGAAACCCACGGTCTTCGTCGTCAACCAGCCCACCTGGGGCGTCGACGCCGCCGCCGCCGCGTCGATCCGCCAGGCGGTGCTCGACCTCGCCGCCGGCGGTGCCGGGGTGATCGTCATCAGCCAGGATCTCGACGAGCTCATGGACATCTCCGACCATTTCACCGCGCTCAACGAGGGCACGCTCGCCCGCATCCGCCCGGCCCGCGGCCTCACCATCGAGGAAGTCGGGCTGATGATGGGGGGCGCGCATGACATGAAGGATGTCGCCGAGACGGAGGCGGTGGCATGAGGATCAAGCTCGAACGCCGCCCGGCCCCCTCGGGCCTCGTCACCGGGCTCACGCCGATCTTTGCCGTGATCGCCACGATGATCGCCGGCGGGATCATGTTCTGGGCGCTCGGCGCCAACCCGCTCGAAGCGATCCGGATCATCTTCTGGGACCCGCTGTTCGGCGATTTCGCGAGCTACACCCGCGGGCAATTGCTCATCAAGGCGGGGCCCCTGGTCCTGATCGCCATCGGCCTCTCACTCGGTTTCAAGGCGGGGATCTGGAACATCGGTGCCGAGGGGCAGTACATCATCGGCGCGGTGGTGGGCGCGGGCGTGGGGCTAGCCTTCTACCCGACCGAGAACCGGCTGATCTTTCCCTTGATGATCGCCGCTGGCGCGCTCGGCGGCTGGGCCTGGGCGATGATCCCGGCGCTGCTGAAGACAAGGCTCGGCACCAACGAGATCCTGGTGAGCCTGATGCTGGTCTATGTCGCCCAGAACATCCTTGCCAGCGTGTCGACCGGGCTGTTGCGCAACCCCGAAGGCCGGGGCTTCCCGGGCTCGCGCAACCTCGCGCGCGATTTCCCCGCCGCCTCCAACCCCGAGGCTCTTCTCCGGCACCGGCATCCATTGGGGCGTGGTCGCGGCCCTGATCGCGGTGATCGCGGCCTATGTGCTGATGACCCGACACAAGATGGGCTTTGCCATCCGGCTCGCGGGCGAAGCGCCCAAGGCCGCCCGCTTCGGCGGCGTCAACCCGGCCCGGCTGGTGCTGTTCAGCCTCGGCACCGGCGGCGCGCTCGCCGGCATGGCAGGGCTGTTCGAGGCTGCGGGGCCCGCGGGCCAGATCTCGATCGACTTCAACTCCGGCTACGGCTTCACCGCGATCATCGTCGCCTTCCTCGGCCGGCTGCACCCGGTAGGCATCCTGCTCGCCGGGCTGTTGATGGCGCTCACCTATATTGGCGGCGAACTGGCGCAGACGATGATCGGCATGCCGGCGGCCGCGATCCAGCTGTTCCAGGGGATGCTCCTGTTCTTCCTCCTCGCGATGGACGTCTTCGCGAATTACCGCGTGCGGGTGATCGGGACGGAGGTGAAGGCATGAGCAGCGTCCCACGGTCCCGCGCCCGCTTTCTTTGGTCTCCAAATACCTCGGGGGTTTGGGGGCAGCGCCCCAACAGACAAACCTGCGCGGCGCAGCCGCTCGATTCGGTGAGGCACACTGATGGATTTCGGACAGATCAACCCGATCCTGCTGGCGGCCTCCCTCATGGTGGCCTCGACGCCGATCCTGCTCGCGGCCCTTGGCGAGATGGTTGTCGAGAAGGCCGGCGCGCTCAACCTGGGCGTCGAGGGGATGATGATCACCGGCGCCGTTGTCGGCTTTGCGGTCGGCGTCAACACCCAGAGCCCGGCGGCGGGCTTTCTCGCGGCCGGGTTCGCCGGCGCCAGGCTGTCGCTGCTGTTCGGGCTCATCACCCAGTTTCTGAAGTCGAACCAGGTCGCCACCGGCCTCGCGCTCACCCTGTTCGGGCTCGGGCTGTCGTCGCTGATCGGCAAGCCCTACGAGGGGATGAAGGCGACGACGCTCGGCAAGATGCATCTGCCGGTGCTGTCCGACATCCCGGTCCTCGGGCCGATCCTGTTCCGCCATGACCCGATGGTCTATCTCTCGATCCTCGCCGTCGTGGCGGTCTGGGCCGTCCTCACCTATTCCCGCGCCGGCCTGATCCTGCGCGCGGTGGGCGAGAACCATGAGGCGGCGCATGCGCTCGGCTACAAGGTCGTCCGCGTCCGGCTCGCGGCGATCCTGTTCGGCGGCGCCATGGCGGGGCTCGGCGGCGCCTATGTCAGCCTCGTGCGGGTGCCGCAATGGACCGAGGGGATGACCTCGGGTGCCGGCTGGATCGCGCTCGCCATCGTCGTCTTCGCGAGCTGGCGGCCGGTGCGGGTGCTGCTCGGCGCCTATCTGTTCGGCGGGCTCACGGTGTTGCAGCTCAACCTCCAGGCCGCCGGCATCCCGCTGCTCGTGGCCCTGCCCTGGCTCCTGGCCCTGCTCGCGCCGGTGGCGCTGGCCGTCGGCCTGGCGACACAGGCGGCGCGCGGCCGGATCGCGCTGCGCGCCACCCTGACCTGGCCCGCGATCTTCCTCGCCGCGGCGCTCGTGGTCTGGCTGATCGGCCTCGCCACCGGTTTCGCCTCGGGCTCCGACACGCTGCTCTTGTCGAGCTCGCCCTATCTCGTCACCATCCTGGTGCTCGTCATCATCTCGCTGCGCGGCAACCACGGCGCACCGGGCTCGCTCGGACGGGTGTTCCATGCCTCGGTGAGGCGCCGCGACCGCCCGCCCCCCGTTTTCACGACCTCCAAACAAACCAAACGACGGAGACTACCACATGAACCTTCTCAAGACCCTCGCGGCCGGTACCGCCCTGGCGCTCGGCCTCGCCGGCGCCGCGGCCGCCCAAGACCCGGTGAAAGCCGGCTTCATCTATGTCGGCCCGGTCGGCGACGGCGGCTGGACCTACGAGCACAACCAGGGCCGTCTCGCGGTCGAAGAGCATTTCGGCGACAAGGTCGAGACGATCTTCCAGGAAAACGTGCCCGAAGGCGCCGACGCCGAGCGCGCGATCACCCAGATGGTGCTGTCGGGCGCCAACATCATCTTCACCACCTCGTTCGGCTACATGGATCCGACCGTCGCGGTGGCCGAGAAGTTCCCGGACGTGAAATTCGAACACGCCACCGGCTACAAGACCGCCGACAACCTCGGCGTCTACTCGGCCCGCTTCTACGAAGGCCGCGCCGTGCAGGGCACCATCGCCGGCCGGATGACCCAGTCGAACATCATCGGCTACATCGCCTCCTTCCCGATCCCGGAAGTCATCCGCGGCATCAACTCGGCCTATATCCACGCCAAGAAGGTCAACCCCGACGTCCAGTTCAAGATCGTCTGGGCCTACACCTGGTTCGACCCGGCCAAGGAAGCCGACGCCGCCAAGGCGCTGATCGAGCAGGGCGCCGACGTGATCCTGCAGCACACCGACTCGACCGCGCCGCAGGCCGCCGCCGCCGAAGCCGGCAACGTCTACACCTTCGGCCAGGCCTCTGACATGGCCGAATACGCCCCGATGCCGCGGATCTCGTCGATCATCGACAACTGGGGTCCCTATTACATCGCGCGCATCCAGGCCGTGATCGACGGCACCTGGGAGAGCGACAACACCTGGGACGGCATCGGCCCGGGCATGGTCAAGATCGGCGAGATCTCCGACGCGGTGCCCGCCGAGGTGAAAGCCGAGGCCGAGGCGCTGGCCGCCTCGATCGCCGCCGGCGAATACCACCCCTTCACAGGCCCGCTCAAGAAGCAGGACGGTTCCGACTGGCTCGCCGAGGGCGAGACCGCCGATGACGGTACGCTCGCCGGCATGGACTTCTACGTCGAGGGCATCGAGGGCGAGATCCCCAACTGATCCCATCTCGAAGATCAAGCGATTTCAAGGCCCTGCCCGAAAAGGCGGGGCCTTGTTCGTGACAGGGTGTCGCAGCCGCGGCGGAACGGGCGCATTCACCCGTTTGAATTCCAGATGCAACGAAACGAGACCTCTGGAGACACCCCATGAAACGCACGACCCTGCTTTCCGCCGCCCTGATCGCCGTCGCCCTGCCGCTCACCGCGCAGGTCGCCAACACCTGGACGCCGGGCGAGAATTTCATCGACAGCTGGGACTACGACAGCGACGGCCAGGTGACGGTCGACGAGGTGCTGGAGCGCCGCGGCGATCTGTTCGCGAGCTTCGACGACAACGGCGACGGGCAGCTCACCCGCGAGGAATTTGCCAACCACGACCAGATGCGCGACGCGATGTGGGAGACCCGCGACAGCGCCCGCGCAGAGGCCGGTGTGACCCCGGGGGCGGGCCAGGGTGCTGGTCCCGGCGCCGGTCCCGGCTACGGTCAGCAGCAGGGCCAGGGCTATGGGCGGCAGCAGGGCCAGGGGTATGGCCAGGGTCAGGGCTACGGCCAGCAGCGCGGCCAGGGCCGCGGCGGCATGGGCATGGGCGGCCAGCCCGGCTGGGGCCGCTGGGGCGGCCAGCAGATGGGTCAGCCCGGCTACGGCATGATGCAGCCGAACGGTCCGGCCTGGGGACCGCAGGGCATGGGCCCGGGCTACGGCCCGCAAGGCATGGGGCAAGGCTGGGGCAACGCGCCGCAGGGCTGGGGCCCGCAAGGCTGGGGCAACGCGCCGCAAGGTTACGGGCCGCAGGGCTATGGTCCGCAGGGTTACGGCCAGCGGGGCTATGGTCCGCAGGGCTACGGCCAACAGGGCTACGGGCCGCAGGGCATGCAGGGCGGGTTCGGTCCCGGCAACGGGGCGCGGGGTGCCCAGGGCAACCCCTGGGGCGCCGGTCCGCAGGCGGGCGGCAGCTTCGGCGGCGCGGCTGACGAGTTCGCCATGCTCGACAGCGATGGTGACGGTGTCGTCAGCACCGACGAGTTTGTCGCCACCGGCGAAGACTGGTTCACGCGGTTCGACCGCAATGGCGACGGCGTGGTGACGATCGACGACTTCGGAACCGGCCGCCGCTGATCCCGCCCCGGGTTATTGCCCCGGAGGCTGCTCCGGACAACGTGAAGGCCCCGCCGACCCACGGCGGGGCCTTTTCGGTTTCCTTCCCGCCCCTGACATGCGACCCTGCGCCGACGTGATCCGACCCCGGCGCACGCAGCCCAACCGGCTGAGGAGAACGCGATGTCCCTGCCCCCCGCCCATACTCTGGCCCCCACGTTGGCCTGCACCCTGGCCCTCGCCGTGAGCCTTCACGCAGGGCCCGGTCATGCCGAGAACATCTGGAGCCGGACGGAGACCCCGAGCGGGGCACCGACCTACCCGACCGACGAGACGGCGGCTGCGGTGACCCTGGCCGCCGTGGCCATCGAGGACCCGGCCCCGCAGGCGAGCGCCCCTCCGGCAGCGGCGCCCTATGCCGTGCTCGCCGCGGCGCCCGACTACAACAGCTGGCGCGGCGGTCCGGGCGCGGCCTACGGCGCGCCCACGGGCGGCGGCTTCCCCCTCTTCTGCGGCTCCTTCGGCTTCGGCGGCGGCAACCGCGGCGGCTTTACCTTCGGGTTCTGACCCCTCGGCCGGGCACAGGCCGGGGAGCGATGCAGGCGCGGGGCCACGATATGGACGACTGGACCGACCTTTCCGACGCGCTCGTCACGATCCTGCGGGCCGCCCTCCCCGAGGCGGTCGAGGAGGTGAAGTGGAACGCGCCGAGCTTCGCCATCGGCGGACAGCACCTCGTCACCTTGATGCGGCCCAAGAACGGCGGGGCGCGGGTGATCCTGCACAGGGGGGCCAAGGCGGTCGACACGAAGACCGGCGCGCGGCTACTCGACGTCGCCGACAAGCGGCTGACCTGGGCCACCGACCAGCGGGCACAGGTGGCCTTCGCTTCGCGCGCCGAGATCGAAGCGGGCGCCGACTGGCTCGCCGGGCTGGTGCGCGACTGGGTGGCCGCGGCGCGGGATTGAGCCTTTCGCCGCCGCCGGCGGCATGCCAGAACGGGGCATGGACGATTTTCTCATCATCGGCGGCGGCATCGCCGGCACCAGTGCCGGGGCGCGGCTCGCGACCCTCGGACGGGTGACCCTGCTCGAAGCCGAAACCGCGCTCGGCTACCACGCCTCGGGCCGCTCGGCGGCGCTGTTCGAACCGTACTACGGCCTCGCACCGACGGTTGCCCTGTCGCTCGCCTCGGCCGAGTTTCTCGAGGCGGCGGGCGTGCTTAGCCCCCGTGGGCTGATGTTCGTCGCCAGTGCCGAGGAAGAGGAACAGTTTGCCCACGACATCGCCGGGATGGCGCTCGAAGAGATCGGGCCCGAGGCGGCCTGCGCCCGTGTGCCGGTGCTCGACCCGGCCCGCATCACCCGCGCCGCCTGGCACGCCGACGCCTGGGACGTGGACACCGACCGGCTGATCCAGGACTTCGCCCGCGAGATCCGCGCGAACGGCCGGGTCGTGACCGGCGCCCGGGTGACGGCGATCCGGCGCACCGGCGCGGGCTGGGAGGTCGACGCCAGGGGCGAGACCCATGCGGCCCGCGTGCTGGTCGACGCCGCCGGCGCCTGGGCCGACGAGATCGCCCGGATGGCCGGGATCGCGCCGCTCGGGCTGACGCCGAAACGCCGCTCGATGGCCCGGGTCGCAGCCCCCGAGGGGCACGATCCGAAGGGCTGGCCGATGATCCTCGGCGCCGGCGAGAGCTGGTATATGAAGCCCGACGCGGGCGCGCTCCTGATCTCGCCGGCCGATGCCACCCCGGTGGAGCCGCACGATGCCTGGGCCGACGACATGAGCCTTGCCGAGGGCATCGCCGGCTGGGAAGAGCACGTGACCACGCCGGTTACCCGGATGCTCGCCAACTGGGCGGGGCTGCGGACCTTTTCGCCTGACGGCAACCTGGTGATCGGGCCGTCGCCGCAGGACCCGGCCTTCCTGTGGTTCGCCGCGCAAGGCGGCTACGGCTTCCAGACCGCGCCGGCGGCGAGCCAGCTGCTCGCCGATCTCCATGGCGGGCGCCCCCCGGCGCTCGACCCGGCCATGGTCGCCGCACTGAGCCCTTCGCGCTACGGCTGACAGGCAGAACCAACCCGCGCGGGGGCTTGCCCCCGTCGCTCAGACGTCTTGCGCCGCAGGCGCGCCGCGGGACAGTGCTAGAGTTCCTCGACGCTCATGACCCCGGGCAGCGACTTGAGCGCGCCCTTGATCTGCGGGTTGAGCGGGAAGCTGTCGCCGATGTCGACCTCGACCTCGCCGGGCAGGGTCGGGTCCATCAGGCAGAGCGAGACCGAGCCGGGCCGCGCGCCCTTGGCCAGCCGGGCGGCGTTGGCGAGCAAGTCCGCCACCGTCGCCGCCGCCGCGGCCTCGGTCACGAAGACCTTGAGCGCCATGCCGCCGGCATCGGCCACCACGGTATCGACCGGCGCCACCGAGCGGGCGAGCAGCTTGAGCTGTTCGGCCTCCATGTTGGCCTCGACCGTCACGACCACGTTGGCGCCGGTTTCGAGATGGTCGCGGGCGACGTCGAGCACGTCGGAGAACAGCGTGACCTCGTAGAGCCCGGTTGGGTCCGAGAGCCCGACGAAGGCGAAGCGGTTGCCGCGCGCCGACTTGCGCTCCTGGCGCGACGAGACGGTGCCGGCCATCTTGGCGATGAGCGGCGCGCGTTCGGCCTTTTTCATCACCTCTTCGAGCGTCAGCACGCCCTTGCGCTTGAGTGCCGGCAGGTAGTCGTCGAGCGGGTGACCCGACAGGTAGAAACCGACCGCCTTGTGCTCCTCGCCGAGCCGTTCCGAGGGCAGCCAGTCGCCCACGGGCGAGAGCCGCGGCTCGGGCAGGTCGTCGCCCGCCTCGCCGAACAGCGAGACCTGGGCCGAGCTGCGCTGGTCGTGGATCGCCGCCGAATAGCCGACGAGGGCATCAAGGCTGTCGAGCACCCGGGCGCGGTTGGGGTCGAGCACGTCGAAGGCCCCGGCGCGCGCCAGCATCTCCAGCGGGCGTTTGCCGACGCGCTTGAGGTCCGCCCGCCGGGCGAGGTCGAACAGAGTGACGAAAGGCTTGTCGATCCCGTCCACCCGACGCGCTTCGACGATCAGCCGCATCGCCTCGACACCGACGTTCTTGAGCGCCCCGAGCGCGTAGTGGATCCGCCCGTCCTTCACCGTGAAGGTCGCCTCCGACCGGTTCACGCAGGGCGGCACGATCTCGATGTCGAGCCCGCGGCGCACCTCCTCGGCATAGACCCCGAGCTTGTCGGTGAGGTGAATGTCGCAGTTCATCACGCCGGCCATGAACTCGACCGGGTGGTTGGCCTTGAGCCAGGCGGTCTGGTAGCTCACCACCGCGTAAGCCGCGGCGTGGGACTTGTTGAAGCCGTAGTTGGCGAATTTCTCGAGAAGGTCGAACACCTCCGAAGCCTTCTTCGCGTCGACCCCGTTTTCGGCCGCCCCCGCCTCGAACTTGGGCCGCTCGGCGTCCATCGCCTCCTTGATCTTCTTGCCCATCGCCCGGCGCAGGAGGTCGGCGCCGCCGAGCGAATAGCCCGCCATCATCTGGGCGATCTGCATCACCTGCTCCTGGTAGACGATGATGCCTTGGGTCTCCTCGAGGATATGGTCGATCAGCGGGTGCACCGAGGCGCGTTTCTTCACCCCGTTCTTCACGTCGCAATAGGTCGGGATGTTCTCCATCGGGCCGGGGCGGTAGAGCGCGACGAGGGCCACGATGTCCTCGATGCAGGTCGGCCGCATCCGCCGCAGCGCGTCCATCATCCCCGAGCTTTCCACCTGGAACACCGCCACGGTCCGGGCGCTGGCATAGAGCGCGTAGGTCTTCGGATCGTCGAGCGGGATCGCGTTGATCTGGTTCTCGGCCCCCTCGGCGGGGGTGTAGATCGTGCTCCCGTCCGGCGCGATATGCAGATCGCGCCCGCCCGCGTGGATGAGGTCGATGGCGTTCTGGATCACCGTGAGCGTCTGAGCCCGAGAAAGTCGAACTTCACCAGCCCCGCCTGTTCGACCCATTTCATGTTGAACTGGGTCGCCGGCATGTCGGAGCGCGGGTCCTGGTAGAGCGGCACCAGTCGGTCGAGCGGCCGGTCGCCGATCACCACGCCGGCGGCATGGGTCGAAGCGTTGCGCAGGAGCCCTCGATCTGCTGGGCATAATCGAGCAGCCGCGCCACCACTTCCTCGCGCCGTGCCTCCTCGCCGAGCCGCGGCTCCTCGGCCCGGGCCTTCGATCGACACCGGCTTGACCCCTTCGACCGGGATCATCTTCGAGAGGCGGTCGACCTGCATATAGGGCATCTGCAGCACGCGGCCGACATCGCGCACCGCGGCCTTGGACAGGAGCGCGCCGAAGGTGATGATCTGGCCGACCTTGTCGCGGCCGTATTTCTCCTGCACGTAGCGGATGGTTTCCTCGCGCCGGTCCATGCAGAAATCGATGTCGAAGTCGGGCATCGACACCCGCTCGGGGTTGAGGAAGCGTTCGAACAGCAGCGAATAGCGCAAGGGATCGAGGTCGGTGATGGTGAGCGCATAGGCCACCAGCGAACCCGCGCCGGAACCGCGGCCGGGACCGACGGGAATGCCCTGGTCCTTCGACCACTTGATGAAATCGGCCACGATCAGGAAGTAGCCGGGGAAGCCCATCTGCTCGATGATGCCGAGCTCGAACCTGAGGCGCTCGTCGTAGACCTCGCGCGGCGCCGCCGGAACGATGACGGCAAGCCGCGCCTCCACCCCTCCCAGGCCTGCCGTCGCAACTCCTCGACCTCGTCGTCGGCGAATTTCGGCAGGATCGGGTCGCGTTTGGCCACCTTGAAGGCGCAACGGCGCGCGATCTCGACGGTGTTCTCCACCGCCTCCGGCAGATCGGCGAACAGCGTCACCATCTCCTGGGGCGACTTGAAATAATGCTGCGGCGTCAGGTGGCGGCGCGGCTCCTGCTGGTCGACGTAAGCCCCTTCCTTGATGCAGATCAGCGCGTCATGCGCCTCGTAGAGCTTGGCATTGGGGAAATAGACGTCGTTGGTCGCGACCAGCGGCAGGGCCATCGCATAGGCCATCTCGATGAAGCCGCGCTCGGTCAGGCGCTCGGGCTCTGGCAACTGGCCGGTCTCGACCGGGTGGCGTTGCAGCTCGACATAGAGCCGGTCGGGATAGGCGCGCGCGAGCCGGGCCATGAGCGCCTCTGCCTCGGCGCGGTGGCCGAGCTGCAGGAGCTTGCCGACCGGTCCGCCGGCCCCACCCGAGAGGCAGATCAGCCCGTCCGCATGGGCTTCGATCTCGTCCAGCGTCACCTGCGGCAGGCCCTCGTGCTTGTCGACGTAGAGGCAGGTGTTGAGCTTCATCAGGTTCTCGTAACCCGCCTCGCTCTGGGCGAGCAGCACCAGCGGCGCGGGCGGGCGGGCGGCCTCGCCCGGCGCCGGGCTGTCGTAGCCCACGGTGACCTGGCAACCGATGATCGGCTGCACCCCCGCGCCCGAGGCGTATTCGGAAAACTCCAGCGCGCAGAACATGTTGTCGGTGTCGGTCACCGCCACGGCGGGCATGGAATGCTTTTCGCACAGACCGGCGAGTTTCTTGACCGGCACCGCCCCTTCGAGGAGCGAATATTCGGTGTGCTGGCGGAGGTGGATGAATCGGGGGGCGTCGGTCATGGGGGCGAGTCTAAGGGGACGGGCGGCGGGGGGAAAGCGCGAAAGCTAAGCCTTGGTGCTAAGTTTTTCTTGACGGCGGCGGCGCGCCGAAAATACTTAGCAACATGGCTAACCAAATCGACTCGCTCTTCTCCGCCCTCGCCGATCCGACCCGCCGCGCCGTGGTCGAACAGCTCAGCCAGGGCGCCCAGCCGGTCGGCGCCCTCGCCGCGCCGCATGACATGGCGCTGCCCTCCTTCCTGCGCCACATCGAGGTGCTGGAAGCGGCCGGGATCGTCGCCAGCCGCAAACGGGGCCGTCAGCGCATCGTCGCGCTGCGGCCGCGCTCACTCGACGCGATCGACGGCTGGCTCGACGCGCAACGCAGCCTGTGGGACGGCCGCCTCGCCCGGCTCGAAGCCGTCGCCCGCCGGCTGGAACTGGAGACCAACCCGATGCCCGGAAAGGACAAGACATGAGCGGTACCCCGCGACCGCCCATGACCGGCTCGACTTCGAGCGCGTCATCGCCTGTTCGCGCGCCGTGCTCTGGCAGAGCCTGATCGACCCGGAGCTGCGCCAGGCCTGGGGACCCTCGGAGGGCGAGGTGCTGCGCTTCACCGCGACCGATACCCGCGAAGGCGGGCACGATGTGCATCTCTGCGGACCCGAAACCGACCCCGGCTTCGAGGTCACCACCATCTGGCACCGGATCGCCGAACCCGACGCCGCCTGTTTCACCGAGGTGATGCGCGCCCAGGGCCGGCTGCTGTCGGCATCGCAGGTCGACTATGCGCTCACCGAGACCGAGGCCGGATGCCGGCTCGCCGTCACCGTCTGGGTCAGCTCCTTCGTCGGCCCCGATCTCGTGGCCGGCTTCCGCACCGGCTGGAGCTCGGCGCTCGACAATCTCACCGCGTACCTGGAGAAACTCTCATGAACGTCGACCACGGCACCTTCACCATCGAAAAGATCATCGCCGCCAGCCCCGCCAACGTCTTCCGCGCCTTCGCCGAGGAAGAGCTGAAGCGGCAATGGTTCGTACATCCCGGCCTGTCCAGCTCCGAGTACAGCCTGGATTTCGGGCCGCGGGGCCGCGAGGCGGGCCGCTTCGTGCTCGACGAGGGCCCCGGCGCCGGCGTCCACGAGAACGCCACCACCTACCTCGATGTCGTCGAGGGCGAGCGCATCAGCTACGCCTATTCGATGGCCTGGGACGGGCGGGTGCATTCCGCCTCGCTCGTCACGGTCACCTTCGCGCCCACCGAAGCGGGATGCAAACTCACCGTCACCGAACAGGGCGCGCATTTCCCGCCCTCGGACGGCCCCGAAATGCGCCGCGGCGGGATCGAAGCGCAGCTCGACGCGCTGGTGGCGCTGTTCGCCTGACGGGACCGTCTCTCGGAGGGGGCCGAGCGGGGGACGCGGTTTCGAAACCGCGTCACAAGCCGCTTCGAAGCGGCTTCCCGCGCGCCCGGTCAGGGTGTGGCGCTTCGCGTCCGGCCCGGCGCCCAGGGCCGGCCCCCGTGCTCCCAGACCTGAATGTGCCCCCGACGCGAGGGGCATCGAGGGCAGTGGTTACTGCACATGCGCCGTTTCACACGGGCGTCTTGTCCGTTCGCAGGCGTGCCGCCGCGGCCCCGGACCCGGGGCCCGCGCTCAGGCGCGCCCGTAAGCCTCGGAGATCGCGACCTTCATCGCGTCCTCGACCGACCTGTCGCCCCAGGTCGCGAGCTGGAACGCCGGGTAAAACCGCTCGGCATTGGTCACCGCCGAGCCGATCAGCAGGTTGAGCTGCTCCGGTCCCGCCATCTGGCCGCCGGCCAGCACCAGCCCGTAGCGATAGACCATCAGCCGCTGCTCGTACCAATAGGTGAAGGCGCCGGTCCAGATCTGGTCGTTGGTGAGATTGAGCGCCTCGTAGAGTTGCGGCAGGCGCGCCTCGGGCGGCTCCATCTCGAAGGTACAGATCAGACGAAGCGTCTCGTCGTAGGAGCTCCAGGCGAGGGTGATCGAGTAGGTCCGCCACTGACCCTCGACCGCCATCGCGATCTGGTCGTCTGCCACGCGGTTGAAATCCCACGCCTGCGCCTCGGCGAGGGTCTCTACAATGTCAATAGGATGCAGGTCTTCCGGCTCAAGGAAGTGCTCGGTGGCCGCCATTTGGCTGTCCTTTTCTGCTCTCGAGAACCTCGGTGGAGCAGAAAATCACCAAAGTTCGTTTGCCTCTGAAGGTCCGGCGTCTGACGCGCCAGATCCCTGGAGCGCACGGTGCGGCATCGCCCGGGGCCTGTAAAGCAGAAATGATTTTTTTCTTGATTTATTGGCGATTTATGCATGTTCGAGACTCGATACTTGTCTGATTCGAACATTCCGGCGCTCGCGCTTTTGTGAGGGTGAAATTCGCCGCGGCGCGGCGATCGACTGATTTGTGACACAGAAGCGGGGGCAATCGGCGCCTCTTTCGCGGGCAAGCGGGGCCGCCTCGAAGACGGCGGAACCCCGCCGGCCCGCCGGGGCCGGGCAGCCGTCCTCATGCGGAATGGTTCCAGCGCCAGAACCCCGCCATGCTGGCCCGGTAACCATCGGCCAGCACCCGGAGGCCCGGACCGTCGAGCGCGCCCTGGCGGCTCCACGCGGTGGTCGCGACGCCGAGCAGCCGCGGCATCAGCATCGGCCAGAGCTGGTCGACATCGGTAGTGAACTCGCTCCAGAAATTGCCCTGCACACCGATGATCCGGCGCGCCACGTCCTCGGCGCCCGCCGGCACCGGGTTCCAGCCGACGGTCTCCTCAAGCACGGTATTGCCGACCCCGAAGGCCCCCCAGTCGTCGCGCTGGCCGGTATGGGCCATGTCGAGATAGGCATGCTGGGCCGGGCACATCACCACGTCGTAACCCGCCCGCGCCGCCGCCACGCCCGCCTCCTGCCCGAGCCAGGCGAACAGGATCGCGTTGTGCCCGATGCCGCCGCCGCGGCCCTTGCGCGCCTCCTGCCAGGCCGCCGGGCGGATGCCCTCGCGGGCCAGGTGCGCGCCCATCCGCGCCATCATCCAGCCCTGCACGTCGTCGTTGTCGGCGAGGTGCAGACGCTTCTTGAGCGCCGCCACCGCGGGCGACCGGACCCAGGCGCTGGTCGAGAGCTCGTCGCAGCCGAGATGCAGGTGGCCGAAGGGAAACCAGCTCGCAACTTCCGAGGCGAGCCGCGGCAGCACCTCCCAGGTCGCATCGACCGCCGGGTTGATCGTGTTGCCGGGGTAGCCCAGCGCCGTACCGTCGATGCTGGTGTCGGCGGGGTCGCGCAGCTCAGGCATGACCCGGGTCAGCGCGAAGCTGTGCGCCGGCATCTCGATCTCGGGCATCACCTCGATGTTGAGTTTCCGGCCATGGGCCACGATCCGGTCGACATCGGCGCGCGAATAGCTGCCGCCCGCCCGCGGCCCGCCGCCGCGAAAGCCGGGAAACATCTCGCCCTCGCCGCGAAACGCCGTCTTCTGCCAGAACTCCGGGTAGCTCTCGACCTCGAGCCGGAAGGCCTCGTCATCGGCGAAATGCCAATGGAACCGGTTGAGCTTGAGGAGCGCCATCAAATCGAGCAGGTCGAGGATGGTCTCGACGGAATGGAAGTTGCGCGCGCAGTCGAGCTGCTGGCCGCGCCAGCCGAACCGCGGCGCATCGGCGATCCGGGCGGCGGGGAGGTCCGCGCCGTGGGTGATCTGCAGATGCCTCAGCGTCACCGCCCCGTAGAGCACGCCCGCGCGGTCGCCGGCCGAGAGCCGGACGCCGCCCGCGTCGATCACCAGGAAATAGCCCTCGGGCGGCAGTGCCCCGTCCATTGCGACGCTCACCGGCAGGCCGTCCGGCGACAGGAACGGCGCCTCCTGCAGGCGCGACCGCACCCGGAGCGCGGCGACGGTCTCGAACGCCTCGTGGTCGCAGGCGAAGCCACGCCGCGCGTCGGCGACGCCGCCGGTCAGCACCTGCGCCGTCGGCGGCGGGCAGAGCAGGAGCCTGTCGGACCCGGCGACGCGCGGTTCGGGCGCGGGGCCGGTGCGCACCCCGGTTTCCGCGGGCGGCAGGGGCAGGATGCCGTCCGCGTGGCGCAGGTAGGGGCCGAGCGGCAGCCAGGCGCGGTTGAACGGCACGGTGCGCTTGCGCCGGTAGGACACGACCACCACATGCGGCCGCCCCGGTGCCAGGTCGGGCAGCGCCACCTCGATATGCCCGCCGAGCGCCTTGCCCGCGGTGCCGCCCGAGACGACCCGGGCCGGCAGCATCAGCGAAAAGCAGAACACCGGCGCGGTGAGCGCCCTGTCGACGGTGATCGTGCAATGGATTTCGGTGCCGTTGAGGCGGACGTCGAAGGTGGGGCTCATGCCGCTCCTCCGCACGCTGCGTCCCGTCCCGACGCAAGGCGCGGCCTGGCCGCTCCAGGGAGCGGCATACACACGGAAAGGGACTTCACCACGGCCTCACCCATGCCACCCGGTCTCACCGCCCCCTATACCATGCCCGCCTGCGGGTGCCATCGGTTACCGGCACCGGGGCCGGGACAATTTGCATCCCGGCGCAGGTCCGCGGCGTGGCAGATGCCACGCCCGGTGGCACCCCCGCTACACCCCGAGCAGCCCGTGCAACGCGCCGCGCAACGCACCGAAGGCATCGGGCAAGCCGAGCTGCGCTTTCAGGTCTTCGGCGGCGACCGTCAACGCGATCACCGCGTCGTCGAGGGGCCCCACGTCTGGCATCGCGAAGACCGCGTCCAGCAGGCGCGTGCCCGAGAACAGCCAGGCGAGGACCAGGAGCGCGGCGGAGGCAGTGATGAACCTTGCGTTCTGCGACATCGCCGGACCTCAGAACTGGAAATAGATGAAGGGCGCGACGCCGTCCTGCGTCACCGCGAAGAGCAGCCAGGTGCCGAGCCCGAGGATCCCGGCCTGCGCGACCGGCCCGAGCCGGGCGAGCCCGGCCTCGACACCGTCGCGCCAGCCGAGCGGCAGCCAGTTCATCGCGAGCCCGAGGGCGACGAGCGCGACGGCGAAGGGCGTGAGCGCAGGGGCGGACAGCGCCTCGGTCCGGCCGAGGGCGGCGAAGAGACCGAGCGCGTCGCCGAGGCTCGCGGAGCGGAACGGCACCCAGAGGAGGACGACGAAAGCGAAGGTGAGCGCGGCGCCGAGGAGGGCCGGCAACGCGACCCCTGCCCGGCGCAGCCCGCGCTCGAGCGCGAGCCCGGCCCCGTGCAGGAACCCCCAGGCGAGGAAGGTCCAGCCGGCGCCGTGCCAGAGCCCCGCGAGCGTCATCGTCGCCATCAGCACCGCGGTCCGGCGCCCCGGCCCGCCGCGGTTGCCGCCGAGCGGGATGTAGAGGTAATCGCGGATCCACGTCGACAGCGAGATGTGCCAGCGCTGCCAGAACTCCCGCAAGGACGCCGCCCGGTAGGGCTGGTCGAAGTTGCGGTGGAAGTGGTAGCCGAGCAGCAGCGCGACGCCGATGGCGATGTCGGAATAGCCCGAGAAATCGCAGTAGATCTGGACCGCGTAGCCGAGCATCGCGGTGAGCGCCGAGAGCCAGTTCTGCCCGTCGGGGAAACCGAAGACCGGGTCGACCAGCAGGACCGAGAGGTAATTGGCCACCACCATCTTCTTGAACAGCCCCGAAAGGATCAGCACGACCGCCGCCGCCCGCGCGGCCGCGTCGGGGCGCACGGGCGCGTCGATCTGCGGCAGGAAATGCGCGGCCCGCACGATCGGGCCGGCGACGAGCTGCGGAAAGAACGAAATGTACAGGAACACGTCCGCCGGGTTGCGCCGGGCAGCCACATGGCCGCGGTCCACGTCCATCACGTAGGAGATCGCCTGGAAGGTGTAGAACGAGATCCCCACCGGCAGGATCAGGGTCATCCAGGTGAGGTCGCGGGCCAGCGCGGTGCCTTCGAGCAGCCGGGCGAGGTTGAGCATGAAGAAGTCGTAATACTTGAACACGCCGAGCACGCCGAGCATGAGCGTGACCGAGACCACCTTGGCCGCCCGGGCGAGCCCGGGGCGCGTCACCGCGAGCCCGCCGAACCAGGCGGTCACCGAGACGAAGGCCATGAGCAGCGTGAACCGGACATCCCAGGCCGCATAAAACACGTAGGACGCCGCGATCAGCAGCGCCTTGCGGGCGGTCGGGCGGTCCCAGGTGAACCCGTTCAGCGCCAGGACAACGACGAAGAACCCGATGAACTGAAGCGTCGGGAACAGCATCGTCTATTGCAGGCTGGCGATCTCGACGTTGGAAGGCGAGAACAGGCCGGGATTGTCACGTTCGATCGCGGCGAGGATCTCGGTCACCACGAGGGTGTAGCCCGCGCCGGTGAAATGCGAGCCGTCGCCCGAGCGGATGGTCGCGCCGTTCGCGACCTTCACATATTCGCCGTTCGGCCCGCCGGTGATCGCGGGGAGCGAAATGAAGTGGGCGCCGGTCTGGCGGGCGACGTCGCGAAACAGAGCGTTTGCCTTGGACAACAAGGCATTACGATGGCTGTCGGCATCAGGCGCCGGCCCGAGCAGGTAGAACACGGCCCCGGCACCCGCGGCGGTATCGAGGATGTCGCGCATCTGGCTTTTGTACGCCGCATCCCAGTCGGCGGTGTCGTAGGGCACCGATGTGCCGCTCGCGAGCCGGATCGGCTGGTTGTCGTTGGCGCCGAAATTGGCGACCACGATGTCGGGCCGGTTCGACGCCGCCATCGCCGCGAACTGGCCCGGCCAGTCGTAGAAATCGCTGCGCGCAAGACCGGTCGAGGTGCGGCCGCGGTTGATCACCGTGACGGGCAGGCCGCGCTGGGCGACCATCTGTTCGAGAAACATCCCGAACCCGTCGGCAAGGCTGTCGCCGATCACCATCACCCGGAGCGGGTCGGAGGCGCTCACCGCGCGTGTCACACGTTGCGGCAGGGCCCCGCCCCGCACCAGCACCGTCTCGGTCTTCGCCGTCTCGTCGCTCACGCCCGTGCCCTCCCTGACCGCCGGCGCCGGCGCGCGCAGCGCCGCGCCCAGATCCTGCGCGCTCGCGCGCTGCAGGTCGGTGCCGCAGGCCGCCGTGAAGACAAGCAGGAGCGGCAGGACCGCCTTACTGAATCTGAACATCTTGAAGCGCGAGCCTGCGGTTGGTCTTGTTGATGATGTCGATGAGATCTTCGAGCACGGCCTGGGCCACCACGTCGTAGCCCGGCATGGTGAAATGCACCTTGTCGGCCGCGCGCATTTTGACGATCTGGCCGTCGACCTTGCCGCTCATCGCGAAATCGCCGGTGCCGAACTTGGTCAGCTCGTGGATGTCGATGAATTTGCCGCCGGCCTTGCGCACCGCCTGCTGCTGCACCGCGGTGATGATCTGGTAGTTGGGTTCGAACTTGTTGTTGCCGACGACCGGCAGCCCGACCCAGAACACCGCGGCGCTGTGTTCGCGCAGCGTGCCGGTGATTTCGCGCACCCGTGCCGCGTAGAGCTCGTTCCACAGCTCGGTGTTGAAGATCTCGCGGGAATTGCCGTTGCGGATGAAATTGATGTCGTTGGCGCCGATCTGCACCACGGCGACGTCGGTGGTCCCGTCCTCGGGCAGCCCCGCCTTGGTCATGTAGCGGTCGATCCATTCCTCGCCCGAGCTCTTCGCGAGCCCGTCGGACACCGCCGTGAGCCGCACGACTTCGAGCGTGTCGCAGGTGGCGAAACTGCGCTGGAACGACGCCCAGAGCCCGTCGGCAAGGCTGTCGCCGAGGACGACGATTCGCATCGGCGCCGTTGGACAGGCCGGTGCCGTATCGGCCCGCGCGATGCCGCCCGCGGCCCCTGCGACCATGACGGCAAGCCCGATCACCGCACCGATCAATCTCAATTTCATACCCAACCCCTCAAGCCTTTATCCCGGTTCCGGCCTATCCCTGGCCGCCGAGCGAATTTGCATAGGCACGAATGGCCGCCTCGGTCCCTGGACCCGGCACCCCGTCAACAGCCCCTCGATACAGACCCTGCTCGCGCAGTTTCCCCTGGATGATCCTTACGACTTCCGCGCTGCGCTCTGCAAGATCGGTCGTGAGCAGGTCCGCCGCGGCGGCGTCGCCTTGCCCAAGCGCCGACCAGTAGAGCTCCGCAGCCGCGTCGGGACGGGCCCCGGCATCATCGCCGGTGCCCCGCTCGTAGAGGTCGGCAAGCTGCGGAATCGCGGCGGTATAGCCGGCCTCCACCGCCCGCGCCAGCCACGCCTCGGCCTCTTCCGGCTGCGGCTCCGTGCCGGTCCCCTGCAGGTAGAAGGCCCCGACGAGATACTGCGCGACCGGATCGCCGTCGTCGGCGAGCGCGCGGGCGATCTCCAGCGCCTCGGGCCCGGATTTCCCCGGCACCAGGTCCTTGGAATAGAGCACCGAGAGCATTTCCCGGCTCAGCCAGTCGCCGTCCTCCGCGCCCCTGCGCGCAAGGGCTTCGACCTCGAGCGGGTCGATCGGCGCGCCGTCGGCCGGGGCGTAGGCCACATAGGCGGCGAGGCCGAAGGCGGCGGCCACGCCCTGCTCCATGCCCCGCGCATAGGCTTCGGTCGCGGCGGCGACATCGCCCGCCGCCTGGGCGATCCGGCCCGCGACGACCCGCACCAGCCCGTCCTCGGGAAAGGCCTCGGCCGCGGTGGCGCAGGCGGCGGTGGCGCTGGCGTGGTCGATGTCTTCGAGCAGGCGCGGCCCGCCCATCTGCGGCAGGCCCGCGGCCGCGAGGCAGGGCGCCCGCAGGGTGTCGAGCGCCGCCAGCCGGTCGCGCAGATCCCGCGCCTCGTCGGCGCCGTCGCAGATCGTACAGGCGTCGAGATAGGCGTCGAGCCGGTCGCGGTCTTCCTCCACGAGGGCGGCGGACAACAGCGCGCGTTCCGCCTGGTAGGCGCCGTCCGCCTCCATCGCGCCGATCAGCGCGGTCGCCTCGTCGGCATGGGCACAGGCGACGCAGCTCGTGACATAGGCGCGCAGGCCCGCAAGGTCGCGCGCCGCCTCGGCCGCGAGGAACGCCTGTCGCTCGCTGTCCGCGGCCGCCGCCTGGGCATCGAGCCGTTCGATCCGGGTGAGCGCCTCGTCGCTGTGCAGGCACAGCGTGCAATGGTCGACATAGATCGCCAGCCGCTCGCGGTGGCTGTCGTCGGCAATCTCGTCCCACATCGCCGCCTCCAGCGCCGCGATGCGCGCCCGCGACGCCATCGCGTCGTGCCGCGCGGTGAGCGCCGCCTCGCCGGGGCAATAGGTGCAGGTGCCGAGGTAGTCGGCGAGCGCCGAGACGTTGTCGGAGCCGTCGAGGAACATCGCCTCAAAGGCCTCGCGCTCCAGCGTGTCTTCCACCGACGCGGCGGCGGCCAGCGGATGCGAGACGACCACCCGGGAAGGTTCGTCCTCGACCTTGAAGATCAGGTTGTAGGCCGGCCCGCAGCCGCGCCCGACCGCACGCCGCAGCGCATCGCCGAGATATCTCTCGGCCTCGCGCAGCGTGGTCGCACCGTTGGCGTCGCCGAAGGGCGCGCGGTCGGCGAGGCCGCTGGCGAGGCTCAGCGGGATCGGCTGGGCACCGACGCAGGAGGCCGCCGCGGCGCCAGCAACCGTCACCACCGACAGATCGAAGCCGAGCGGGTCCAGCGCCGCCCGGATGTCCGACATGGCGGCGGGAAAGGCGTTGTCGGGATCGACGACCTCGAGGAACACCGCCCGGCGGTAGCGCAGATCGAAAGCGCCGACCGTACTCGCGAGCCGCGCGCCGAAACCGGGGATGGTCAGCGCCTCGCCGCCGAGCGAGAGCCGCGCGCCGGTGTCGCCCTCTCCGAGCTCGGCCCGGATCACCAGGAAGAACTCGTCGACGCTGACCGACGGCGCGGGCCGCGTGTCGGGGAAGGTCGTGACCGGGTTGGCCCTGAGCCGCGCACCGTACAGCGCCTCCTGCAGGCGGCCGTCGACGGGCAGCCTGTCGAAGGCGATGACCGCCTCGGGCGTGGCCGCCGCGGTTCCGGTGGCCGGAGCGAGACCGACATAGAGCAGCCGCGTCCCCGGCGCCTCGGCCAGCACCCCGACCGGCGCCAGCACCGCGGCGACAGCGGCGAGGACCCCGAGACATCGGCAAAGCAGGGCGGCCAGACGCAAGGTGAGTGTCTCCAGTCCGGGATCGGGGCGGGCGGGCGTCGCGAACAACGCCCCGAAATTACCCAAGCGCCCGGAGCGCGACAACCAAAACACCCGGCTTTGGGCCGTTCCGCCCGGCCTCTGCATCGGGTGACCTGCCGTCTGTTGCGCGATGAACACAAGAGGAGACGGGCGGTGCGGGATGGGTGCCGGTCGAACCGCGCCTGCCTCGAGCTTTTTCCCATCGGCGATCTGCGCTATCTACGAAAAGCACCGCGCCGGACCTCCGCGGTTGTGCCCATCCGCGAGAGCGCCGCCCGTGCCCCAGCCCGACCCGTCCCAGCCCGCCATCCGTTCCTCGCACCGCCGGGATCTGCGGACGGACGTGCAGTCCGCGTCGGCACTCAGCCCGACCGTGCGGGACGAGATGTACGCGCTGTTCGCCCGCGCCTACGCCGGGACCGACCGGGCGCGGTTCGACGCCGACCTTGCAGCCAAGCGCGACGTGTTGCTGCTCTATGACGGCGCCGGCCGGATCGTCGGCTTCACCACCCTCGCCCTGTTTGACGACACCGACCGCGGCCGCCCGATCCGCTGCCTGTTTTCCGGCGATACCGTGGTGGACCCGGCCTATTGGGGGACCCAGGTGCTCAACTTCGCCTGGATCCGGCACGTGGCCGCGATCCGGGACGAAGCGCCCGAGACGCCGCTCTACTGGCTCCTGATCTCGAAGGGCGTGCGCACCTACCGCTACCTCTCCGCTTTCGCCAACCATTACGTGCCGGGTGCCCCGGCCACGGACGACCCGGGCCTGTGCGCCCTGCGCGACCGGCTCGCGACACGGTTGTTCGGCGCGGAGTTCAATCCCGTCCGCGGCATCGTCACCCATGATCCGCCGCGCGAGCATCTCGCCCCCGCGCTCGCCGGGCTGCCCCGGGCCGGACGTGCCGCGATCGAGGCGCAGCGCTTCGCCCGCCTCAACCCGGGCTACATCCGGGGCGACGAGCTGGTCTGCCTGTGCCCGCTGGAGCCCGAGAACATGCGGCCTTTCGCCCGCCGCCTCACCCGGAAGGCGCACGCATGAAAGAGGCCTGGCGGCAGATCCTGACCGGGACGCAGGCGGGTTTTCGCGCCTTCGAAGCCGCGCGCGCCGACCCCGACGCCGCCCAGCGCGCCCTGCTCGCCGACATCCTGGCCGCGAATGCCGGGACGGAATTCGGCCGCGCGCACGGGTTCGACCGGATCGCCAGCTACGAGGCCTACCGCGCGGCGGTGCCGATCCGGGGCTACGACGGCTTCGCGCCGGCGATTGCCGAGATGGCGGACGGGGCGCGGGACCGGCTCTTCGCGGGCCCGCCCCTCGCCTTCGAACGCACCGGCGGCACCACCTCCGGGGGCAAGCTCGTTCCCTACGGCGCGGCGCAGCTCGCGAGCTTCGCGGCCGCGGTCCAGCCGATGCTGCACGACCTCGTCACCCGGTTTCCGGGCATCGGCGCGGGGCCGCTCTACGCCGCGATCAGCCCCGCGACGCGGGCGCCGGAGGTCACCGCCGCCGGGATCCCCGTCGGGCTCGGCTCCGACGCCGCCTATCTCGGCCCCCTCGCGGCCCCCTTCGCCCGGCTGCTGGCGGTGCCGCCGGAGGTGGGCGCGATGGCCGACATCGACACCTGGCGAACAGCGACGCTTACCCATCTGGTCGAGGCCGAGACCTTGAGCTTCGTCACGATCTGGAGCCCGAGCTTCCTCACCGCGCTGATCGAGGCGCTGCCGGGTCACGCGGACCGGATTCTGCCCGGGCTCTCCGCCCCGGCCCGGGCAAGGTTCGAACGCTGGCTCGGGGAAGGCCCTGAAGGGGGGACAGCGACGCTCTGGCCGCGGCTCGCCGCGATCTCCACCTGGACCGATGCGAGCTCGGCCCCCTTCGCACGCCGCCTCGCCGCGCTCTGCCCGCAGGCCGCGCTTGCACCGAAGGGGGTGATCGCCACCGAAGGCGCGCTCACCGTGCCGACCGGTCCCGGCCCGGGCGCCTGGCCCGCGCTCACAAGCACGTTTCTCGAGTTTCGCGAGCCAGGCAGCGGGACCTGCCACCTGGCGGGCGGGCTCGAACCGGGCGCCCTCTATGACGCGATCCTCACCACCCGCGGCGGCTTCTACCGCTACGACGTCGGCGACCGGTTTCGCTGTGTCGCGGTCGAGAACGGTTGCCCCCGGCTCACCTTCGAGGGCCGCGCCGGCGGGGTCAGCGACATGGTCGGCGAGAAGCTCGACGAAGGCTTCGTCGCCCGGGTGCTGGCGGCGCTCGACGGCCCGGCCCGGCTCGAAGCCTGCGCCGGACCGCCACCGCATTACCGGGTGCTGCGCGCTGCCGGCACCGGACCTGCCGATCTTGCCGCGCTCGACCGGGCGCTCGGGGCCAACCTGCAATACGCCCATGCCCGCCGCATGGGCCAGCTCGGCCCGCTCGTCGCGGCGCCCGCCAGCTACGACCCCGGCGGCGAGGCCGAGGCGCGGGCGCAGTCCGGAAAGCGTCTGGGCGACGCCAAGCCCGCGGTGCTGGTCCCGCTCGCCACCTCTGCCGATTGAAACGCCGGGCGGCACCGCCTATCGTCAAAGGATGTCAGCCGAGGAAACCGGCCCCATGAAGATCACGCTGATTTCGCCGAAGGGACCGCTCTACCGCCACCGCGGGGGGATCTTCGGCAAATCGTTGCGCTACCAGCCGCTCACCCTCACGACGCTGTCGGCCCTGGTGCCGCCCGAGCTTGGCGCCGAGATCACGCTGATCGACGAGAGCATCGGCGAGATCCCGGACACGCTCGATGCCGACCTCGTCGGGATGACCGTCATCACCGGCACGGCGCCGCGCGCCTACGCGCTGTCGCGGCGACTGCGCGCTGCGGGCGTGACCGTGGTGCTCGGCGGCCCGCATGTCACGCTCAACCCCGACGAAGCGCAGCGCGAAGCCGATGCCATCGTCGTGGGCTACGCCGAGGAGACCTGGCCCCGGCTCCTGCGCGATCATGCCGCCGGCCGGATGCGCCCGCGCTACGACCAGGCCGCCGATTTCAGCCTCGACACGCCGGTCTTTCCCGAGCGTGACCGGTTCCCGAAGGGCAAGTTCCTGACCCAGGCGGTGTTCGAGGCGACCCGCGCCTGTGCCCATGCCTGCGAGTTCTGCGTCGCGCCCGCCGCCTGGGGGCGCAAGCAATACCAGAAGCCGGTCGCGCATGTGGTCGAAGACATCCGCCGCACCGGCACCAACAAGGCGCTGTTCGTCGACCTCAACCTGGTCTCAGACAAGCGCTATGCCCGCGAATTGTTCACCGCCTTGGTGCCGCTCAACATCCGCTGGTACGGGCTCGCCACCTCACTCATCGGCCGCGACCCGGAGCTGATGGAGCTGATGGCGCGCTCGGGCTGCAGGGGGCTCTTGATCGGTTTCGAGACCATCGCCGAGGCCGGGCTGGGCGCAGTGCGCAAGGGGTTCAACAAGCCCGAGCTCTACGCCCGGCTGATCGACGATCTGCACCGCCTCGGCATCGCGGTGAACGGCACCTTCGTCTTCGGCGGCGATGCCGACACGGCCGAGACCTTCCGCGAGACCACCGACTTCGTGTTGGAGACCGGCATCGACCTGCCGCGCTTCGCCGTGCTCACCCCCTTTCCCGGGACGCCGCTGTTCGCCCGGCTGGAGGCCGAGGGGCGGATCCTGACCCGCGACTGGGAGCTCTACGACGGCCAGCACGTGGTGTTCGAACCGAAGGGCTTGTCGGTGCAGGAGCTGGAGCTGGGCCACGAGGCGGCGTGGAAGCGGGTCTATTCCTGGGGCGCGGTGGCGCGGCGGACCTGGCGCGCCGGGCGGCAGGCGCCGCTCGCGCTGACCTCGAACCTCGGCTACCGGTTCTACGCCCACAACCTCGCGCGGTTCTACACCTGCGACTGGCCCGAGATGGCCGGGGGCAACGGCGCGACCGGGACGACCGGGGTGGCGGCCTGATGCGGCTCACCTTCGTCCAGCCGGCGATCGGGCGCAAACCCGGCACCGATTACATGCGGTCCTGGCAGATGGAGCCGCTGCCGATCGCGCTGCTCGCCGGGCTCACCCCGCCCGACGTAGAAACGGCCTTCTACGACGACCGGCTTGAGGCCATCGACTACGACCGGCCCGCCGACCTCGTGGCGATCCCGGTCGAGACCTACACCGCGCGGCGTGCCTACCAGATCGCGAGCGCCTTCCGGGCCCGCGGCGTGCCGGTGGTGATGGGCGGCTTCCACGCCACCCTCGCCCCAGACGAGGTGGCGCGGTTTGCCGAGGCCGTGGTGATCGGCGAGGCCGAGGAGATCTGGGGCGAGGTGATCGACGACGCCCGGAGCGGCCGGCTGCAAAAGATCTACCGCGCCGCGCGACAGCCGGACCTCGGGCGCATCCGCTACGACCGGTCGCTGTTCGCGGGCAAGCGCTACCTGCCGGTGCGGCTCACCGAGACCACGCGCGGCTGCCGGTTCCCCTGCGACTTCTGCGCGATCCAGACCTTCTTCGACCGCAGCGTGCGCCACCGCCCCATCGCCGACATCCTCGCCGATCTCGAAAGCCCGGGACCGGAGGCGAAGTTCCATTTCTTTGTCGACGACAATTTCGCCGCCGACATCGCCTTTGCCGCCGCCTTTGCCGATGCCGTCGCGCCGCTGGGGCTGCGCTGGGTGACCCAGATGTCGATCAACGCCGCCCATGACGAGGCGCTGCTGGTGAAACTCAAGAAAGCCGGTTGCGTCGGCGTGCTGATCGGCTTCGAGACGCTCGACCCGGGCCTGCTGCGGCAGATGAAGAAGAACTTCAACGCGATGAAGGGCGGCTACCGGGCGGCGCTCGCCAACCTGCGCCGTCACGGCATCCGCGTCTACGGCACCTTCGTTTTCGGCTACGGCCCGTACCGGGAAGAGTCCTTCCTGGAGGCCGCGGACTTCGCCATACGTGAGCGTATGTACATTGCCGCCTTCAACCATCTCACGCCCTTCCCCGGCACGCCGCTGTTCAAGCGGCTTCAGGCGGAGGGGCGCTTGCTGCACGAGGCCTGGTGGCTCGATCCGGACTACCTCTACAACGATCTGCCGTTCCTGCCAGAAGGCGCCGCGCCGGGCGCGATCCGGGCCGGCTGCCTCGCCGCCCGGCACCGGTTCTACTCCTGGCGCGGCATCGCGCGCCGCGGGCTCGACCGGGTCAACCTCGCCGATGCGGTGATGGCGAAGAGCTTCCTGCCGATCAACCTCATGCACCGGTTCGAGCTCGACAAGCGCGACCGGTTCCCGCTCGGCGACCCGGGCTTTCGGGGCGAGCTGATATGCGCGACGTGACCGAACCGCTGCTGCGCGACGGACCCTATGCCTTCGCCCGGGCCACGCCGGCGGAGGCGGAGGAGATCAACTGCCTGCTCGCCGAGAACCCGATGGAGGGGCGTATCCGCGTGAGCCTCGAACACGCGCCCGATCCCTTCGCGGCCGATTTCGGGCTTTCGGAAAACCACGCGACGATCCTCGCGCGGCACCGCGACGGGGAAGCGGTGGGCTATTGCGAGCGAACCACCTGGCAGGCCTTCGTGAACGGCGCGCCCACCCAGCTGCCCTATCTCGGCGCGCTTCGGGTGGCGACGGCGCACCGCAACCGCATCCGCGTGCTGCGCGGCGGGTTTGCGGCGCTGCGGGATACCGCGCGGGAGGGCGAACTGCCCTTTGCCCTCACCTCGATTGCCGAGGACAACGCGCCGGCGCGGCGCCTGCTCACCGCGGGCATCGACGGGTTGCCGCGCTACACCGAGCTCGGGCGCTACGTGACGCTGTTTCTGCGGGCCCGCCGGACGGCGGTTCCGGAGGGGTTGCGGGAGGGCCGCGCAGACGACCTGCCGCGTATCGCGGAGCTGTTGAACCGGGTCGGCCGCGCGCGGCAATTCGCACCCGTATGGTCAAAGGAGCGCCTGGCCACACTTGCCACCAGCGGTCTGCGGCCGGACGATTTCCTGCTCATTGAAGAAGGTGGCGACCTCATCGCCTGCGCCGCGCTCTGGGACCAGTCCCCCCGCCGCCAGGCGGTGGTGCGCGGCTATCAGGGCGGCCTCGGGCGGTTGCGCCTTTTCGCCAATGCCCTCGGTCCGCTTACCGGCCTGCCCCGGCTGCCGGCTGTCGGCGAACAGATCGGCCAGGCTGCGGTGAGCCATCTCGCGGCGCTCGACGGGCGGCACGTCGCCCCGCTGCTCGCGGGCCTCCGCTCCCGCGCCGCGCGGCGCGGCTTTGGCACGCTGTTCCTCGGCCTGCCCGCGAACGACCCCGCGCTCCAAGCCATACGCAAGCGTATGCGCGCGGTTGAACTGATCACCCGCCTCTACGCGGTTCACTGGCCCGAGACCCCCGCCCCGGTCCTCGACCCCGCCCTGCCGATCCACCCCGAAGCGGGGCTGATGTGATGCGGCACGTCACCTTTCTGCGTCCCAACCTCGGCTTCGGCCCGCCGCATGACGCGATGGCGCCGCTGGTCTTCGCGATCCTCAAGGGGCTCATGCCCGCGCATGTCGAAACTCACCTGATCGACGAACGGGTCGAGCCCTTCGCCCCGGTCGAAACCGACCTCGTCGCGATCACCGTCGAGACCTTTACCGCGCGCCGGGCCTACGAGCTGGCCGACTGGTACCGCGCCCGCGGCGTGACCGTGGTGATGGGCGGGCACCACCCGTCGATGTGCCCGGACGAGGCCGCCGCCCATGCCGATGCGGTGGTGGTGGGCGATGCCGAGAGCGTGTGGCCCGGACTGCTCGCCGATGTCGAAGCCGGCCGTCTGCGCGCCCGCTACCAGGGCGGCATGGGGCTGGTCGAAGGCCGGCCGCACCGGCCCGACCGCTCGGTCTGGACCGGGCGCCGCTACGCCCCCGTCGACCTCGTGCAGGCCGGGAGCGGATGCCGTTTCGCCTGCGACTTCTGCTCGATCCACGCCTTCTACGGCACCGCCCGGGCGATGCGCCCGCCCGAAGAGGTGGCCGCCGAGATCGCCGCCCTGCCCGGGCGCAACATGATCTTCTTCACCGACGACAACCTCTACTGGACCCGGGAGACCTTCCTCGCCCTGATGGCGGCGCTCGCGCCCCTGAAGCGGCGCTGGTCCTGCCAGATCACCATCGACATGGCCCGCGACGACAGCCTCATGGGAGAAATGGCGCGGGCCGGCTGCGCGCTGGTGCTGATCGGATTCGAGAGCCTCGACGCGGAGAACCGCCGCCAGATGCGCAAGAACTGGAGCCACGTGGGCGGCAGCTACGCCGACGTGATCGCGCGACTGCACGCCCACGGCATCATGGTCTATGGCACCTTCGTCTTCGGCTACGATGCCGATACCCCCGCCGCCTACGATGCCGCCGCCGGCTTCGCCCTCGACACCGGCCTCGCCATCGCCAATTTCAACCCGCTCACTCCGATGCCCGGCACCGGGCTATACGACCGTCTGAAGGACAACGGCCAGCTCCTCTGGCCCGCGTGGTGGGTCGACCCCGGATACCGTTACGGCGACGCGATCTTCACCCCCCGCGGCATGAGCCCCGCGGCGCTCCGCGACGGCGCGATGCGGGCGCGCAGCCGCTTCTATGCCCCGGGCGCGATCCTGTCGCGCGCGGCGCGGGGCCTGCGTCCCTGGGGCGCGCGCAATACCGGGCTGATGCTGCTCGCCAACGTCCTGTCGCGGCGCGAGATCGCCCGCAAACAGGCGCGCGCCCTGTCCTCCGAGGCCCCCGTCGCCACTCTCCCGGAGGCCGCCGAATGAAGCTGACCCTCATCAAGCCCACCATCGGGCGCCCCGAGCACAGCCTCTATGTCGACGAAGGCCGGATGGAGCCGCTCAATCTCGGCGTGCTCGCGGCCCTCACCCCGCCCGATGTCGAGGTGGTGATGTATGACGACCGCTGCGAGCCGATCCCCTACGCCGAGCCCACCGATCTCGTGGGCATCACCGTCGAGACCTACACCGCGCGCCGCTCCTACGAGATCGCCGCCGAGTACCGTCGCCGCGACGTGCCGGTGGTGATGGGGGGCTTCCAACCGACCTTCGTGCCGGAGGAATGCGAGAGCCACGCCGACGCGCTGGTGATCGGCGATGCCGAGACGATCTGGGCGCAGGTGATCGACGACGCCCGGAAAGGCGCGCTGAAGCCGCGCTATGCCGGCCCGCCGGGCCTGCCGCAGACCGGGGTGCTCACCCGGCGCGACATCTACGAGGGCAAGGGCTACCTGCCGCTCTCGCTCATGCAATACTCCCGCGGCTGCCGCTTCGTCTGCGATTTCTGCTCGGTCACGGAATACTTCGGTCGCAAGCATTACATCCGCCGGATCGACGAGACGCTCGCCGAGATCGAGGCGCAGAACCGGCGGCTGATCTTCTTCGTCGACGACAACATCGCCTCCGACCGCAAGGCGCTGAAGGAGCTTTGCCACGCGCTCATCGGCATGCGGATCAACTGGGTGAGCCAGGCTTCGCTCGACGTGACCACCGACCCGGAACTGATGGACCTCATGGCGCGGTCCGGCTGCCTCGGCCATATCATGGGCTTCGAGAGCATCACCCGCGCGAGCGTGAAGGAGGCGAAGAAGGCGCCCAATCTGGGGAAGTTCGACGGCTACGCCACCCAGATCAAGGTGCTGCGCGACTACGGCTTCCAGACCTGGGCCGCCTTCACGCTGGGCTACGACCACGACACTGCCGACAGCGTGAAGGCGACGCTCGATTTCGCGCTGGAAAACCGCTTCACCTTTGCCGCCTTCAACATCCTGATGCCCTACCCCGGCACGCCCTTCTACGACAGGCTCGCGCGCGAAGGCCGACACCTCTACGACGGCCAGTGGTGGCTGCATCCGGAGTACCGGTTCAACGATGCTGCCTTCGTGCCCGCGCAGATGAGCCCGGACGAGCTCACCGCGCTCTGCTACGACGCGCGCAAGGAATTCAACAAAGTCTCGTCGCTGCTGTGGCGGTTCTCGGACGTGAAGACCAACCTGCGGACGCTGCGCCGCGCCCGCGAATTCTGGCGCTTCACGCCGATCTTCCGCCGCGAAGTGTTCAAGAAACACGGCATGCAGTTCGGCCATTTCGGGGCGCGGTGATGAAGCGGCTGCTCGGCGCATACCAATACCTCGGACCGCTGATCCTGGGCCCCCTCGCCGCCTGGGCCTGGCACGCGCATTACGGAAGCTGGGTGCTGGCGGTGCCCGCGCTGCTGGTGCCGGTGATCCACGCCTATGTCGTGCCCGCCGTGGGCACCAACGTGCTTGGCATGTGGGAGTTCGACACCAGGGTGAGGCTGGGCAGGTTCCGCCCGCACCACGGCTTCGTCTTCGGCACGGCGACGGCGCTCCTCGCCTGGCCGCTCATCGGCGCGCCGCTCGACGCCCCGGACCCGGGCACAGCGCTCGCCAGCGCGCTGCGGGTCGGCGCGGTTCTGCTGGCGGTCAACTGGGCCTATGACGCGGCCGTGCTGAAATACGGGATCCTCAGGGTCTACACCCCCGCGGCCTCGCGCGGCGCCGGGCCCTGGCGGGCGGCGGCGGATTACGTGCTGCCGTTCTTCGGGCTGTTCGGGGTGATCTACGCGGGCGGGTTGCGGCTTGCCGAACCCTGGATTGCGGACGCCACCGACGCCGCGCTGGTCACGCTCGGGCTCACCGCCGCTTGTATCGGCCTTACCTCCGCGGCCTATGTCATCGGGTCGCTTCTGGTCTACGGTCATGCCGGGCTGAAGCCCGGCCTACGGGGGGATTGAGATGAACTGGCTCGCGCCCGAGAAGATCAACGCGCTCGCCGGAGACCCCGCCCGCCAGATGCCCGCGGACATGCAGGTCACGGTCGACCCGCGCGCCCCCTGGGTGCCGGAACAGTTTACCCAGCTCTATTACACGCCGCTCTACCAGGGCCTGCACTACGAACACCGGCTACGCTACAACCAGCTCTTCGCCCTGCGCGTCAACGAATACATCATGATGCTCGAGGGCGACCTGATCGACCGGCTGCTGATCCCGCTGATGCGCCACCCGGAGATCCGGGGCAACGCGGCGCTGGTCGAGGCGATGCAGACCATGCTCGACGAGGAAAAGCGCCACCACGCCAATTTCGCCGCGCTCAACCGCAGCGCCCGCCCCGACCTCTACCCGCCCGGCCAGGACCGTCTGTTCTCGGAGCTGCCGGCCTGGACCCGGGCGATGTTCGCGGTCTCGGGGCTCCTGGTCTCGAAGCTCGCCTTCTCGATGTGGTACGTGATGGCGCTCGAGGAAAGCGCGATGGCGCTGGCGCGGGCCATGCAGGGGCACCCCGAGACCGAAACCCTCGGGCGGATCGACGCAGGCTTCGCCGAGGTCCACATCCAGCACATGAAGGACGAGGCGCGGCATATCCATATCGACGGCATCCTGATCGACCTCGCCATCGGCCGGCAATCGCCGCGACGGCGCCGGCTCAACGCCTGGGTGTTCGAGAAAATGCTCCACGGCGTGGTGACGCCGACGCGCGGCGGCTCTGGCGCCAGGGTCATCCGCCAGCTGGTGCGCGAGATGCCCGAACTGCAGGATCGCGAAGACGAGATGCTGCGCGTGCTGATCGGGCTCAGGACGAACCGCGCCTTCCAGGAGAGCCTGTTCAGCCGCAAGCTCATGCCCTTCAGCTTCGACATGTTCGACGGCACCGAGGAGTTGGCGGGGCTGGGCAAGACCATGTGGGGGTACGACCGCCGTGGGCGATGAGGGAACGGAAGGGATTGAAGAGCAGGCCGTGCCGGAGGGTTTCGCCCCGGAGCGGCCCGATGGGCTGTCGCTGGCGCTCAACGCCCTGCCCTTCGCGCTCCTCGCGCTCGGCGCCGCGCTGTCCGTCGCCCTCGCCGATGGCGCGGCGGCCGTCGCGCTGTTCCTCGCCTGGCTCTACCTCGTGCCGGCCGCCCTCGGCGGGCTCGTCACCCGGCTCCGGCCCACCCCCACCGGCAGCTTCGGGCTCGATGACCCGGGCTACCGCCACTGGTGGCTGATGCTCCAGCTCCAGCTTCCGTTCAACCGGCTGCCTTTCCTCGAGGAAGCGCTCCGCCTCGTCCCCGGGCTCTATCCGGCCTGGATCCGGCTCTGGGGCGGGCATCTGTCGGCGCAGAGCTTCGTCGGCCCTGGCGTGATGATCGGCGACCGGCACCTGATCCGCGTCGGCCCCCGTGCCGTGCTCGGCGCCCGCGCAGGCTTTGCCGGCCATATCGCCTTTCGCGACGCGGCCGGCCGCTGGCAGGTGATCGTCGCCCCCTGCGCGGTGGGCGCGGATGCGATCGTCGGCGGCGACGCCGGCATGGGGCCGGGCGCGGTGCTCGCCCCCGGCGCCACCCTGCCCGCCGCGCGCCACCTCGGCCCGCACAAACGCTGGCCGCCGGAACAGGGCACGGAGGAATGAGCGCCGCGCCGATCCCCGCCCCGGTTCCCACGCACGTGAACCTGGCCATCGCCGCCGCCGCGCTCGCCGCCAATGTCGCGCTCCTGTGGATCGCGAGCCACGCCGGCACCTGGTGGGGCACGGCGTTGGCGGCCTTCGCCTTCTCCTTCACCAACAACACGGTGTTTTCGCTGCAGCACGAAGCGGTGCACGGGCATTTCCACCCGAACGTTCGGGTGAACGATGCAGCCGGCGTGCTCTTTGCCGGTTTTTTCCCGACGATCTTCGCCGTGCAGCGGATCAGCCACCTCGGCCACCACCGCCGCAACCGCACCGACGAAGAGCTCTATGACTATGTGCTGCCGGGCCAGTCGTGGTGGCTCAAGACCTACTGGATCTACTGCCTGCTGTTCGGCTTCTACTGGATGATCATCCCCGTCGCGATGCTCCTCTATATGGTCGCGCCCTGGGCGTTCCGCTCGAAAGCGTTCCTGCACGGCCCCGCGCGCTGGTGGGGTTCGAGCCCTTCGTCGCCGATATCGCCGCGGCCCCCCTGCGCGTGGTCTGGCCGCAGGGGCTGGTGACGCTCGCGGTGCAACTCGCGCTCATCCTGTCGCTCGATCTGAGCGTCTGGGGCTGGCTCGCCGCCTATTGGGCCTTCGGGATCAACTGGTCGTCGGTGCAATATACCGACCACGCCGGCAGCCCCCGCGACGTGATCGACGGCGCGTGGAACCTGCGGGTCTGGCCGGTGACCCAGGCGCTGTTTCTCAATTACAACCTGCACCTCGCCCACCACCGCGACCCCTCGGTGCCCTGGACCGGCTTGCCGGCCCGGGTCGGGCCAGACGACCCGCGCCCGGGGTTCTGGCCGATCTATCTCGGGCTGTTCCGCGGCGCCCGTCCGGCGCCGCCGGGCCCCGCGCCCGCCCCGCTCACCCCCAGCCAAGGACCAAAGGAGACCCCGTCGTGACCCGTCTCGCTCCGCGCACAGCCGCGCTCTTCGCTGCGCTCATCGCCGCCCCTGCCCTCGCGCTCGACCCGGACCCGGGCACCGAGACCCAGCACGAGGCGCTGCGCGCGCTGAAAGCGGCGCTAGTCGAGACATTGAACGCACAGGATTTCGACCGCCTCGCGACGCTGACCAACACGCCCTTCACCGCCACCATGGTGACCCAGGACCACATCACCTCGATCGACGCGGGCCGGGCCATTTTCGACGGGCTGTTCACCCGCAACCTGTTGCGGATGGAGAGCATCGCCTTCCAGGCCGAGGCCGATGCGCTGTCGACGATCTACACCGGCACCTTCGCCGTCACCACCGGCGACACGGTCGAGACCTATACCCTCGCCGACGGCCGCGCCTTCGACATCTTCGATCGCTGGACGGCGGTTTCGGTCGAGGAGCCGGACGGTTGGAAGCTCGCCGCCTTCCATTCCGGCACCAATTTCCTCGACAACCCGGTGCTGAAGGCCACCGCGGCCAGCGTGACCCGGGTGGCGGCGCTGGTCGGCCTCGCCGGGCTCGTAGCTGTTTCCCGGCGCCGGCTGGCTCCGGTCGCCGGCGCCGGGCGTGACGGCGCAGCCCGGGTCTGGTGCTGCGCACGGCGCGGTGGCGCGGGCGCGCCGGCATGGCCCGCCGGCCGCGCCGCGCGATCGGTCGCGCCTCGGCCGGCGACGGGGCGTCGGGGGGCAGCCCGGAGGGGGTTGCCCGCAGCTCCGACGGCCTGCTGAACCGCGGGGAGGCGCGTCGGCCGCCCCCGGTCCAACCACTTCGAGTTGAGCGGAGTCCGGCCCGATTTCGCGCGCCGCGGAGCGCTCGTCGGCGACGATGGGCGGTCCGGAGCGGTCACAAGATGGCGAGCCCCGCGCCGCACACCCGCGCCGGCCTGCCGGCGCCGGGGACTGTTGCTCAATCCCAACACCAGATATGTGGGTATGTTGTATTTGTGAAAGAAATGCCCGCAATATCTGGTGATTTATTGGGAAAATCCGGCCCGCAGTTCGAATCTGATATTTTTTTCGGGAATCCTGATTAATGCGTTTCCCAGATGGCGACAAACCGCCGTATAATGCTCGCAATGATAACACGAGCCCACGGACCGATTTGCAACCTGTGGGTGATTGAGGAGCAGACATGAGTACTTCCCTTAAGGGCCGCCGTTGGTAGCCTTGCTTTCGCAACTTCCTTCACCGTGGCCAGCGCCCCTGCCTCGGCAGACACACTGACACTGATTGGCCTCGATGAATTCCCGCAACAATGCGACCTGCGCCTGACCCGGCGCCTGATGTCGTTCGACCTCGACCTCGAAGAAAACCTCGAAGCCGTGTCCGAAGTCTTCTGCAGCTGCGAAGTCGTCAGCGTCCAGATGATCGAGTTCATCCGCCGGCATCGCGACCTCGAGGTCCTGCTCGACCAGACCTCTCAGCAGTGCGGCGGCTTCGCCAACGTGCTCGCCAACGTCACCACGGCGTCGACCGGCGGCGGCAACAGCAGCACCTCGCATGGCGGCAGCAAGGGTGAAGGCAACGGCTCCGGTGGTGGCACCGACAATGGCGGCGGCACCGACAACGGCGGCGGCACCGACAATGGCGGCGGCACCGACAACGGCGGCGGCACCGACAACGGTGGCGGCACCGACAACGGCGGCGGCACCGACAACGGTGGTGGCACCGACAACGGCGGCGGCACCGACAACGGCGGCGGCACCGACAACGGTGGTGGCACCGACAACGGCGGCGGCACCGACAATGGCGGCGGCACCGACAACGGTGGTGGCACCGACAACGGCGGCGGCACCGACAATGGCGGCGGCACCGACAACGGCGGCGGCACCGACAACGGCGGCGGCACCGACAACGGCGGCGGCACCGACAATGGCGGCGGCACCGACAATGGCGGCGGCACCGACAACGGTGGCAAGGATTGGGACCACGACCACCATCATGACCACGATTACGACAAAGGTGGCCATGACTACGGTCACGGCGGCGGCCACTACGAAAAAGACTGCTGAGATCGCGCCCGGCGCCTGAACGCCGGGCCACGATCACGGCTCAGACACAGCTCCGGCGCGCCGATACTCGGCGCGCCGGATGCATTTTCGGAGGTCCGCGCAGGACGCAGGCTGTGGACGTCGGCTCCCGGCGGTCAGCCGCTGGCGAAGACGTTCACCCAGCGCGACGGGCGATCGGGGTCCTGCATCTGCAGGAACATGTAATGAGTGTCGTACCAGGAGCGGATCTGGTCGGTGAGGTTGTCGAGGACGAGATCACCGCTCGCGGACCGGAACACCAGCACGGCGTGCGGGTTGCGGTTGCGATCGAGCACCGTGGCGAGCAGCAGCCGGCGCGGATCGACGCCGACGGAGATCAGCTCGCGCTTCTTCAGGAGCGCGAAATCCTCGCAATCGCCGCCCGTCGTCGTCGGCAGGGCCCAATATTCGGAAACGCCGTACTGCTGGTCATCCTCGATGGCGCGGACCGAATGGTTGATCCGGGCGTTGACCGTCGAGACCCATTCGAGCTCGTCACCGTCCGCAAGACCCTGGCTCGCGGAGGCTGCACAGGCCCAGTCATATGTCTGGCAGATGGATTGCGCCCCGGAGGGTGCGGGCGCGGCGCCTTTGTGTTGCAGGAATCGCGCGGAAACGGGTTGAGTCGACGAGATGAGGAGCACGGCGGTGACCGCCGCACATAGTAGTGCCGAGGCGAACGCGCGCAGCGCGCGTACGCGACCGGCTGAAGAGTGCCGCATGGCATTCAGCCTTTCCCAGGTGGCCCCATTTTTTGGCAGCGGGGCGATCAGTCTTTGGACCTTCACCGAGGCATCAACATTCGCCTCGAACGAAGGGCACACTGGTTACGAACTTGGACCGAACTCGGGCAAGAAATGGTAAACTTGGAGATACTGTGGATGGAATGTGGCTCGATTCGGGGCAATTCGGCCAGAATTGATTGAATCGTACACACAAAGTGTACAATTCTCCGCTCATTGCGACAAAACCGCGCACATGCGCCTGTGGGGCGAATCGGGCGGAATCACCGGTAATCGCAGCCATGCTGCGGGTTTGTTTCGCGATCCGACACGGTGGGAGGACTTGCGGCGGACAAGCTGCCGGTCGTAAGAATCACCCATGACCACGCCCCTTTCCACGATCCTCGTCCTTGGCCTCGGAAACACCCTGCTCACCGACGAGCAGGTGGGCGTACGCGTCGCCGAAGCGGTCGGGCGTGACCCGCGCGCCGCAGCGCTCGGGATCCGCGCCCGCGACGGCGGCACGATGGGGCTCTCGCTGCTGGTCGAGATGGAAGACGCCGACGCCATGGTGGTGATCGACGCCGCCCAGCTCACCGCCGCCCCCGGCACCGTCGAGAGCTTCGAAGCGGAAGCGATGGACCATTTCCTGCGCACCCGCGGGCGCAACCCGCACGACATCGGGCTCGACGACATGCTCGACGGCCTGCGCCTGCGCGGCGCCATGCCCGACAACCGCGCCCTGGTCGGCGTGCAGCCCGCCGACCTCAGGGTCGGCGAGGCGATGACCCCCGCCGTGGCCGCCGCCGTGCCCGCCGCGGTGGAGGCGGTATTCGCGCTGGCGCAACGTTGGCACGGGTCAAAACTTACATCTTAAATGTAAGAAATATCATTACAATTCAATAATATGAATGTGTTCATGGCTTGATTCAGATCAAGACAAAATCGCCTCGCCTTTGGCACTCTCCCGGGATCAGGGTTCGAGTTCTCACGTTAGCAACTGATACGACGGGAGGCCGATGTGAACGCTGGCGAGCGGTCATCGGGACAGATCAATTCCATCCGGGCGTTGCGTGCGCATGTGCCCACGGGCAACGCCGGGCCGGTCCTGCGGGAAATCGCCGCCGCCCTCGCCCGCCTGCTCGACACCGGTGAAACCACGACGATCGATCTCGGCGCGCTGCCGTTCAGCGCCGGCGACGAAAAGACCCTCGACGCGGCGCTCGGAACCGGCGAGCTCACCGCCAGGATCGAGGCGCTCGGCACCAGCCACGTGACCGAGACCGCGACCCCAGGGGTCTGGCGGATCGACCATTTCGACCAGCAGGGCGAGACCCTGTCGCGCTTCGTCGAGATCACCCTCGTGCCCGACATCCTCAAGACCCAGGTCCCCGACGCCGTCGAGGGCCTGCGGCGGCTGGACACCTATCTCGCGTCCGGCGACTTCGATTAGACCCTCAGGGAGGAGCGACATGGCCGTAAAACCGATGCTACCGGAGCTGATGCGTGCACACGGGGTCAGCCGACGCGGGTTCCTCAAATACTGCGCCTCGCTCACCTCGGCGCTCGCCCTGCCCCCGGCGCTGGCGCCCAGGATCGCCTATGCGCTCGAACACGCCGCACGACCCTCGGTGATCTGGCTGAGCTTCCAGGAATGCACTGGCTGCACCGAGGCGATCACCCGGAGCCACGCGCCGACCATCGAAGACCTGATCTTCAACGCGATCTCGCTCGACTACCACCACACGCTGCAGGCCGCCTCCGGCCACGCCGCCGAGGAAGCCCGCGAGAAGGCGATGGAGGAAAACCGCGGCAACTACCTGGTGATCGTCGACGGCTCGATCCCGCTCGACCGCCCGGAATACTCCTGCATCGCCGGGATCTCCAACCTCGACATGCTCAAGCAGACGGCCGAGGGCGCCGCCGCCATCATCGCGGTCGGCACCTGCGCGGCCTTCGGCGGTATCCCGCACGCCAACCCGAACCCGACCGGCGCCGTTGCGGTGAGCGAGATCATCAAGGACAAGCCGATCATCAACATCCCCGGCTGCCCGCCGATCCCGATCGTGATGACCTCCGTCATCGCCCAGTTCCTCGCCCTCGGCCTCGACAGCATCGAGGTGGACGAGCTCGGACGGCCCAAGGCCTTCTTCGGCGAGACTATCCACGACCGCTGCTACCGCCGGCCGTTCTACGACAAGGGGATGTTCGCCGAGACCTTCGACGACGAGGGCGCGCGCGCCGGCTGGTGCCTCTACAAGCTCGGCTGCAAGGGCCCGACCACCAAGTCGGTCTGCGCCACCGTCAAGTGGAACGACGGCACCTCCTTCCCGATCCAGTCGGGCCATCCCTGCCTCGGCTGCACCGAGCCCGATTTCTGGGACAACGGCGGCTTCTACAAACCGCTCTCGACGCCCGCGGGCGACTACCGCCAGGCGGGCTACGCCGCCATCGCGGCCGGCGCGGCGCTCGGGGTCGCCGGGGGCGCGCTGGCGCGGTCGACCAAGGCCAAGGCGGCCCGCAACCACGAGGTCGTCGACGCCCATGATCTGGAGAAGAAGTCATGAACAACGCTTATTTCGACTTTCTCATGTGGGTCCGCGGCCCCGGCTTCAACATCGCCCTCGTCATCCTGGTGGGCGGCATCCTGCTGCGGCTGATCGAGATCCTCGTGCTCGGCCGCAAGACCGACTATGCCCAGCCCAAGGGCAACGGCCTTGCCCAGGGGATCAAGACGATCTTCACCCGCTCGGTGGCCCGCAAGGGGATGATGAAGGAAGCGCCCGTCACCTATGTCGCGGGCTACATCTTCCACCTCGGCTTCTTCATCGCCTTCCTGTTCCTCGGCGCCCATATCGCGCTCATCAAGTCGCTGATCGGCTTTGGCTGGTTCGACCTCAACAAGGCGCTGATCGAATCGGCCGCGGCGCTGGCCGTGATCTCGGCGCTGGCACTGGCCTATACGAGACTGACCGACCCGGTGCGCAAGGCGCTCACGAAGTTCGACGACTGGGTGGTGCTGCTCTTGTCGGTCCTGCCGCTCGTCACCGGCTATATCGCGGTCAACCGGGTCTTTGGCGTCGACGCCACCCTGTGGATGGCGATCCACATTCTGACCGCGGAGCTTCTGATGGTCGCCTTCCCCTTCACCAAGCTGATGCATGCCGTCACCTTCGCGGTGGCCCGCTACTACAACGGCTCGATCCAGGGCCGGAAAGGAGCTGAATCATGACCGCGACACTCGAACGTGGCCTCAACGCGCTCCGCGAACAGATCGACGCGCCGGTCGCGAGCTTCTTCACCTCCTGTGTGAGCTGCGGCCTCTGCGCCGAGGCCTGCTTGTTCTACAAGGAAACAGGCGATCCCAAGTATACTCCGATCCACAAGCTCGAACCGATGCGCCGGATGTGGGCCAACGAGTTCACCCTGTTCGGCAAGGCGAAGTCGATGCTCGGCCTGGGCCACAAGATCGACGACGCGATGCTCACCGAATGGGAAACGCTGGTCTATGACAGCTGCACGCTCTGCGGCCGCTGCACGCTGGTCTGCCCGGTGGGCAACGACATCACCCTGATGGTGCGCAAGCTGCGCGAGGGCATGTCGGCCTCTGGCCACGGCCCCGTCGAACTGAACGGCGCCGCCGTGCGGCACACCGAGGGCACCTCGCCGATGGGCAACCTGTCGAAGGCGCTCGAGGCCCGGGTGAAGCAGGCGGAAGCGCTCACCGATCTCGACATCGTGCTCGACAAGCCCGATGTCGACTACCTGCTGCTGCTCTCCTCGCACGAGATCGCGGCCGGGCCCGAGATGATCGAGAGCGTCGCCAAGATCATGGCCAAGGCCGGCAAGTCCTGGACGATCTCGACCGAGGGCTTCGAAGCGACCAACGTCGGCATCCAGCTCGGCAACCGCGACATCGCCGCCAACCTGGTGATGCGGATCGTCAACGCGGCCGAAAAGCTGCGGGTCAAGACGGTCATCAGCCCCGAATGCGGCCATGCCTTCCAGGCGGTCCGCTGGGAAGGGCCGAACCTGATCGGCCGGCCCTACAAGTTCGAGGTCAAGCACATCATCGAGGTGCTCGACGATTTCCGCGCCAAGGGCCTTCTGAAGACCAACGGCGAGAAGGATCATGCCAAGATCACCTTCCACGACCCCTGCCAGGTGGCCCGCCGCGGCGGTGTGATCAAGGAGCCGCGCAACCTGCTCAACATGGTTGCCGACAACTTCGTCGAGACCGAGAATCGCCGGCGTGATGAACTGGTGCTGCTCGGGCGGCGGTGGCGTGGGCGCCAACCAGCGCGCCAACGAGATCCAGGAAAAGGCCTTCGGGCGCAAGAAGAAGCAGATCCAGGACGTGGCCCCCGACAAGATCGTGACCATGTGCTCCTTCTGCCATACCACGCTCGAGGATCAGCTCGAGATTGCCGAAATGGACGACATCGAAGTGGCCAGCCTCACCGAGATGATGGCCGAATATCTCGAAGAGTAAGGGAGAGGGGAACATGGCACAAAGACTGGTCGTTGACCCGATCACCCGGATCGAGGGGGCACCTCAGGATCGAAGCGCAGATGGACGGCGGCAAGATCGCCGAGGCCTACAGCTCTGGCACCATGGTGCGCGGCATCGAGATCATCCTGCGTGGCCGCGACCCGCGCGACGCCTGGGCCTTTGCTCAGCGGATCTGCGGCGTCTGCACGCTGGTCCACGGCATGGCCTCGGTGCGCTCGGTGGAAGATGCGCTGAAGATCAGCGTCCCGAAGAACGCGCAGCTCATCCGCAACCTGATGATCGCGGCGCAATACGTGCATGACCACGTGATGCACTTCTACCACCTGCACGCGCTCGACTGGGTCGACGTGGTCTCGGCGCTCGACGCCGACCCGGCGGCGACCGCGGAACTCGCAAGCTCGCTGTCGTCCTACCCGAAGTCGTCGCCCGGCTACTTCGCCGACGTGAAGACAAAGCTGAAGGTCTTCGTCGAACAGGGCCAGCTCGGCATCTTCGCCAACGGCTACTGGGGCCATCCGGGCTACAAGCTGCCACCCGAGGCCAACCTCATGGCCGTGGCCCACTACCTCGACGCGCTCGAATGGCAGCGCGACGTGGTCAAGCTGCACGCGATCTTCGGCGGCAAGAACCCGCACCCCAACTTCCTGGTCGGCGGCGTGCCCTGCCCGATCGACCCGAACTCGGACGGCGCGCTCACCATGGAAGACCTCGCCGAGGTCTCGTCGGTGATCGACAAGATGGAAGCCTTCGTGAACCAGGCCTACCTGCCCGACACGCTGGCGATCGCGTCCTTCTACAAGGACTGGGGCGCGATGGGCGAAGGCGTGGGCAACTTCCTGACCTATGGCGACTTCCCGACCAGCGGTGACAGCTGGGATCCGTCGAGCTTCCTGGTGCCGCGGGGCGTGATCCTCGACCGCGACCTCTCGACCATCCACGAGGTCGACCTCTATGCCGAGGACGAGATCCAGGAAAACGTCGACCATGCCTGGTACGACTACAAGGGCGGACCGGGCACGGGCCTGCATCCCTTCGTCGGCGAAACCGAGTTCGCCTATGACGGGCCGCAGCCGCCCTACGACCAGCTCGACGTCGACAAGGGCTATTCCTGGCTGAAATCGCCGCGCTGGAAGGGCAAGGCGATGGAAGTGGGCCCGCTCGCGCGGATGCTGATGCTCTACGGCACCGGGAATGCGCATGCCAAGGAGTTGGTGGACAGCACGCTGTCCACGCTCGATGTGCCGATCGACGCGCTGTTCTCGACGCTCGGGCGCACCGCGGCGCGGACGCTGGAGACCAAGGTCTTCCTCGACTGGATGCGCGGCTGGTACGACGAGCTCATCGCCAATATCCGCGCGGGCGACCTCAAGACCCACAACAACGAGATGTGGGATCCGAAGACCTGGCCGTCGAAAGCGCAGGGCGCGGGCTACATGGAGGCACCGCGCGGCGCGCTCGGTCACTGGATCGTCATCGAAGACCGCAAGATCGCCAATTACCAGGCGGTGGTGCCGACGACCTGGAATGCTGGGCCGCGCGACGCGACCGGCGCCTCCGGGCCCTACGAGGCGGCTCTGAAGGGGCATTCACTCGCGGTCCCCGAGCAGCCGCTCGAGATCCTGCGCACCATCCACAGCTTCGACCCCTGCATCGCCTGTGCGGTGCACATGGTCGGCGAGGACGGCGAGGAGACAATGCAGATCAAGGTGAGTTGAACGCCGCCAATGGGGAGGAGGACGGGCCGCGCCGGTGAGGCGCGGCCCGTCGTGTTTCCGGACCCGTGCTGGGGCGCGGTGCGCGAGCCCCTTGGGCGAAGGTCTTGCGACAAGGCCCGGCCAAACCGTGCCGTCGGAATCCAGAAATCCGGATATCCGGATTTCTGGATTTCGTTTTTAGGTTGTCATATGAATGTGTTACCGAGTTCCGAACCGGGTGCCGTGACCGCAGTCAACCTCCCGTTAACCGTGCTGCGACACGAGATCGAACCCGATGCCTCCCACCACCGGCCGCGCCCCGAGCCGCGCACGATGGTCGAACGCCTGCCAGTCGGCCCGGGCCAGCCACTGCGCTTGCGGCTGGCGGGCGGCGAGATCGTCGGAGATCTCGACCTCGTCGAACCCGCTGCGCCGGGCCATCGCATATTGGTCGGCGATCACGTGGCCCACGGCGCGCAACCGCCCGGCATAGCCCAGGAGCCGCAACTCCCGCGCGAGCGTGAACCCGCGCCCGTCGGCGAAATGCGCAAACGGGATGCGGATCAGCGCGATCCGGTCGAACGCCCGGGCAAGGTCCGCCAGCGCATCGGGCAACAGCTCGGCGCCCAGCTCCACCGCCACCCCGCGCCACGCCGGATCGCCAAGCGCCTCGACCGGCACGAAACCGCCAGTCCAGTCGTCCGGGGCAAACCCGGCATCGGTCACGAGCACGCTCATGCCACTGCACCCGACCGCACCGCCCGGCCGTCTTCGAAATGGATGCCGCATTCCACCTTCGCCCCCGGGCCAGCGCCCGGCCCGCGCATCTTCGCCGAACCGGGTCGGCACAGTGCAGGGCGCGCAGCCGATCGAGGTATAGCCCCTGGCCTGCAACGGGTGCAGCGGCAGGTCGTTCTCGATCACATAGGTGCGCAGTTCCGCCGGGCTCCAATGCGCCAGCGGGTTGACCTTCACCCGCCCCCCCTGCATCTCGAAATGCTTGAGCGCCACCCGCCGCCCGCCCTGGAACCGTTTGCGCCCGGTGATCCAGCTGCCGAAGCCCGCGAGCGCCTTTTCCAGCGGCTCGACCTTGCGCAACGTGCAGCAGGCGTCCTGGTCGGCCTGGTGCAGGATCCCGTCGGTGTCGCGCACCAGCAGTTCGGCCGGATCGGGGCGGACCACCCGCAGGTCGGTCAGCCCGAGGTCGGCCGCCACCCGGCGCTGGTAGCGCAGGGTCTCGGCGAACATCTGGCCGGTGTCGAGGAACAGCACCGGCAGGGTCCGGTCCAGCTGGGCCACCATGTGGATCAGAACGATGGAATCGGCGCCGAAGCTCGACGCAAGCGCCACCGGCCCGAGCCACTCGTCGCCCAGCGCCTGGGCCAGAACCGCGCAGGCCGGGCGGTTGCGAAAGGTTGCGTTGAGCGCGTCGACATGCGCCGACAGATCTTCCACCTCGATATCACGCGGCATGGGTTTTCACCTCCGGGTAAAGGGCTGCTTTGAACGGCGCCGCGCCGAGGCGCCGGAATGCCTCGATGAAGGTCTCGTCTTCCCCCGCACGCAGTGCGAGATAGGCGTCGATCAGCCGTTCGACCGCCGGCACGATCTCGTCCTGGGCAAAGCCGGGGCCGGCGCGGGTGCCGATCGCGGTCGCCGGCCCGCCGTCGCCGCCGAGGGTGATCTGGTAGCTCTCCACCCCGCCCTTCTCGAGCCCGAGGATGCCGATATGGCCGAGGTGGTGGTGGCCGCAGGCATTGATGCAGCCCGAGATCTTGATCTTGATCCGGCCGATGTCGCGCTCGGCCTCCAGTGCCCGGAACCGCGCCGCGATCTCTTTCGCGACCGGGATCGAGCGCGCCGTCGCCAGCGAGCAATAGTCCATCCCCGGACAGGCGATGATGTCGGAGATCAGCCCGGCATTGGCGGTGGCGAGCCCCGCGGGCTTCAGCGCGGAGAACAGCACCGGCAGGTCGGGTTTGTGCACATGCGGGAGCACGATGTTCTGCTCGTGGCTCACCCGGATGTCACCGTAGCCGTAGCACGCGGCGAGATCGGCGATCAGCCGCATCTGGTCGGCGGTGGCATCGCCCGGGGTCTCGCCCGGCGCCTTGAGCGAGATCGTCACGATGGCATGGTCGGCCCGCCAGTGGGCGTCGAGATTGACGTCGCTCCAGGCGCGGAACACCGGGTCCGCCGCCCGCGCGGCCTCGTAGCCCGCGGTGTCGCCGTCCCGAAACGCGGGCGTCGCGAACCCGGCCGCGATCTCGGCGAGCTGCGCCTCGGCCACGGGGGCGAAAACGGGCCTGAGCACCGCGAACCGCGCCTCGACCATCTCGCGGACCCTGTCGATCCCGTGTTCGTGCAAGGTGATCTTGATCCGCGCCTTGTACTTGTTGTCGCGCCGGCCGAGCAGGTTGTAGCTGCTCACCACCGCCTCCAGATAGGGCAGCAGATCGGCCTTGGGCAGGAACTCCCGCAGGCATTGGCCGATCATCGGCGTGCGCCCGAGCCCGCCGCCGATCTCGATCCGGTAGCCGGTCTCGCCCTGCGCATTGCGCACGATCCGGATGCCAAGGTCATGCACCCGGGTCACCGCACGATCGCTCTCGGCGCCGGTGACGGCGATCTTGAACTTGCGCGGCAGGAACTGAAACTCGGGGTGATCGGTCGACCATTGCCGGATCAACTCCGCCGTCAGACGCGGATCTTCGATCTCGTCCGCTGCAGCGCCCGCGAAATGATCGGCGGTGACGTTGCGGATCGTCGCACCCGAGGTCTGGATCGCGTGCATCCCCACCTCCGCCAGCGCCTCGAGCATGTCGGGCACGTCGGTGAGCTGTGGCCAGTTGAACTGGATGTTCTGCCGCGTGGTGAAATGGCCGTAGCCCCGGTCCCATGTCTCCGAGATCCAGGCGAGCTTGCGCAGCTGGTCCGGCGTCAGGCTGCCATAGGGGATGGCGACCCGCAGCATGTAGGCGTGGAGCTGGAGGTAGAGCCCGTTCATCAGCCGGAGCGGGCGAAACTCCTCTTCCGTCAGGCTGCCGTCGATCCGCCGCGTCACCTGGTCGCGGAACTGATCGACCCGGGCGCGCAGATAGGCGGCCTCGAAATCGACATGGGGTTCGGCGTGGGGTTCGGCTTGATCATACATGGGACCCGCGCTCCTGCTTGCCATGGAAATAGTTGGACGGCCCGGTGGCCCGGAACCGTTCACGGAAATGCAACGCCACCGCACCGACGGCCGCATCGGCGAGGTAGGCGCCCACCACCCGGGCCTCGTCGCCCTGGGCGCGCGCCAGACGGTCCGCATTTTCGCCCGCATCGCTGGCGAGCGCCGCGCCGGCGATGTCCGCAACCCAGCCGCCATCGGCCGCGAGGTAGAGGACTTCGCCGGTGAGCAGGTCGTTGGCGGTCACGTATTGGGCCGGGTTTTGGCTCGACATGGTCGTCTCCGTCTCCAGTTTCTGGCGGAATTTTGGAACAATGTCCCGATCACAGGCAATACGCCGCCAGAACTAAGGACACTTTCCCCATGGAGAACCCGCAGGTGGAAACCCGTCTTCCGCACGCCGCCCGGGCGAGGTGAATCGACCGGTTCCGGTCCCACCCGGGCGCCGAATCATCGGCAAACCGCGCCGCCCCGGCGCGCTCCGGACCGGTATCGGCGCCCCCTGTCTGACGGACCGGCAGTCCACAGGCCCGAACCACAGCGCGCGGACGGGAATATCGCGCCGAAACCGCGAAACAAGGTCGGAATGTGTCAACGAAGCGGCAAGAAATCGACTGTTTCCAAATTTTGTCTTCTTAACGTTACGCGAACCATGTTCACTTTCCGCCGTGGGGCCCCTCCGGGGCAGGTGTTCAATTCAATCTCCCGGGAGGGGTGGCCATGGCTGTGATCTACACAGAGGGATTCGAATCCGACGGCAACGGCACGCGGTACACGACGTCCGTTGCAGAGTTTTCCGACGGGGATGGTGATTTCTTCACCCGCACCGACGGCAGCAATATCGAGAGCAGCTACTTCATCGCCGGAGTCTCCAGCAGCTACTTTTTCGCTGTCCAGGATACCGACGGTTCGCCCGGCACCGAGGGCGTCGTGACGCTCCAGATCGACAATATCGACATTCTCGGCATGACCAACCTCGGCTTCACCGGTCTGTTCGGCGAGGACGATTCCGATGACAGCAACGAAGACTGGGACCAGGTCATCGCCGACCCGACTCTGGTCTACGTCGAAGCCCGGATCGACGACGGCGCCTGGGTGAAGCTCGTGCAATTCGCAAGCTCCGGCGGCAACGCGGCGGAGCCCGGGCTAGACACGGACTTCGACGGCGAGGGCGAAAGCACCCGCCTCACCGATACCTTCAGCGAGTTCTCCGCGGCGATCGCAGGGACCGGCGCCGAGCTCGACCTGCGGGTCACCTTCGAATTCCTCAACGACGGCGACGAAGACATCGCCTTCGACGACCTCACAATCACCGGCACCCCTGTCGCCTCCGACATCGATGTTCTGAACGAGACCTTCGACGACGCCTCTAAATTCACCACCTCGACCGGCTTCTTCTCCGATACCGCCGTGAGTTCGGGCTTCGACTTCTTCGGCCTGACCGACGGTGCCGGCGACAACGATTTCGGCGGAGACCCCGCGCCGGTGGGCATCAAGGCCTACACCGGCACCGACGGCCGCTTCCTGACCGGCATGGATGTCGACGGCGAAGGCGCCACTCTGCCGATCACCGCCACCTGGTCCGGGCTCGACATTTCCGGCCTCACCGACCTCAGGTTCGAAGGCGATTTCGCCGAGTTCTTCGACAACTCCGGGAACATCGACCAGGACGACTTCATCCGGCTCTCCGCCAGCATCGACGGCGGCCCGGCCGAGATCCTTTTCGAATTCCGCGGCGACCAGACATTCAACGGCGTCTTCCGCCTGGATACCGATCTCGACGGCACCGGCGACGGCACCCAGCTGACCGGCGAGCTCTCCACCTTCCTCGCCGATATTGCCGGCACCGGCTCCACGCTCGACCTGACCCTCGAGGTCAGCGTCAATGCCAGCGACGAAGACTTCGCGGTCGACAATTTCCGCGTCATCGGCTCCTCGGGGGGCACCGTTCAACCGGCGGTGATCGTCAGATCGGGCGACGGGATCTCGGTCGACGAGGATCTCACGATCATCGACACCTTCACCGTCGAGCTCTCGACCGTGCCGACCGACCCGGTCGCGGTCACGGTGAGCGCGCCGGACAGCCAGAGCCTCGTGAGCCTCGACGGCGTGTTCTTCTCCAACAACGTGATCGTCGGCCCCACCGATACCACGCCGATCACGGTCTATGTCCGTGCCCTCAACGACAGCATCGACGAGGCCTCGCCGCATTTCGGAGAGATCACCTTCTCGACCGCCAGCGCTGACCCCGATTACCACCAGCTCGCGGTCAACCCGCTCTCGGTCTCGATCGAGGACAACGACTACACCATCACCGCGATCCACGACATCCAGGGCACCGGCGACGCCTCGGCCATGGACGGCGACGAGGTGACCGTCGAGGCCGTGGTGACCGGGCTCGTCTACTCCGGCAGCAACGTGGTCGGCTTCTTCCTCCAGGAAGAGGATGCCGACGCGGACGCCGACGCCGCCACTTCGGAAGGCATCTACGTGTTCATGCCCGGGGCCAGCGTCACGGTCGGCGACAAGGTCCGGGTCACCGCCACGGTCGACGAGTTCAACGGCCTCACCGAGCTCACCAGCGTCTCCGAGATCGCCACCCTCGACACCGGCGTGCAGCTGCCCACCGTCACGATCATCAACATCGGCCTCGACGCCGATTACGAGGCGGTCGAAGGGATGCGCGTCGAGCTGGTCTCGAGCGGCGGCGACCCGCTCACCGTGATCGAGAATTTCAACCTCGACCGCTTCGGCGAGGTCGTGGTGTCGGAAGGCCTCCAGACCCAGCCGACCCAGATCTACGACGCGCAGACCCAGCAGGCCGAGATCGACGCGCTGGCGGAACAGAACGCCGCCAACCGGCTCATCATCGAAGACAACCTCACCAACCAGAACCCCGATACCCAGGTGCTCATCGCGACGGACGACGGCACCCCGCTCACCCTGGGCGACCCGATCACCGAAGACGGCCCGACGCTGCGGCTCGGCGCCGAACTGAACTCGGTCACCGGCATCATGAACTACGGTTTCGGCGACTACCGCCTCCAGGTCGACGCCCCGCTCGAGGTGGTCGAGGGCACCGGCGAGCGGCCCGACGCGGTGCCCGACGTGGGCGGCGATCTGCAGGTCGCGAGCTTCAACGTGCTCAACTTCTTCACCACCATCGACCTGCCCGGCGCCGGCACCGGCCCGAACGGCGATCTCGACCCGCGCGGTGCCGATACGCCCGAGGAATACACTCGCCAACTCGACAAACTGGTCGAGGCGATCCTGCAGCTCGACGCCGAGGTGATCGGTCTCCAGGAGCTCGAAAACAACGGCTTCGGCCCCGACAGCGCCATCGCCGCGCTGGTCGACGCGCTCAACGCCGCGCTCGGTGCCGACGTCTATTCCTTCGTCGATCCGGGCACCGATTTCGTCGGCACCGACGCGATCACCACCGGCATCATCTACAAGCACGACGTGGTCACCGTCACCGGCTTTGCCGTGCTCGACTACGCAGAGAGCTCGGCGGACGCGACCTGGGCCATTGCCGAACAGATCCAGGCGCTCACCGGGACCGACCCGGTCGACGATTTCGACCGCAACCGGTCGACCATCGCCGCGACCTTCGCGGATGCCGACGGCAACGAATTCACCGTCGCGGTCAACCACTACAAGTGCAAGGGCGACAGCGGTCTCTACGACCTGCTGGAAGACGCGATCGCAACCGGCGTCCCGGCCGGCCAGTCCTGGCGCTGATCCAGGACCCGAACTTCGACCAGGGCGACGGCCAGGGCTTCTGGAACCAGGTCCGCACCGACGCCGCGCTCGAACTGGCCCAGTGGCTGCAGACCAACCCGACCGGCGCGACCTCGACCGACAACCTTGTGCTGCTCCGGCGATCTCAATTCCTACGCGATGGAAGACCCGGTGCAGGCGCTCATCGAGGCGGGCTTCACCGACCTCGCCCAGGCGCTGATCAGGCCCGAGGCTATTCCTACGTCTTCGACGGCCAGCAGGGCACGCTCGACTACGGCCTCGCCAGCGAGGGCCTGCGCGACAACGTCACCGGCGCCGCCGAATGGCACATCAACGCCGACGAGCCCGACCTCCTGAGCTATGACAGCACCTTCAACGACCCGGCCTTCTACAACGACGACGCGTTTGCGGTTTCGGACCACGACCCGATGCTGATCGGTCTCACGCTCGACGACCCGGCCGTGACCGCGCGCTACGAATTCACCTCGAACTGCCGCGACACCAAGGACCGCGTGATCTACTTCGAGGACGGCGAAAAGCTCGACGTCGCCCGGGTCGACGGACCGCAGAAGGTGCTCAACCTGCACCAGGACGGGCTCTACATCGACGGCTTCGACCACCTCAAGGGCAAGGACCTGCTGACCATCAACCAGTACGGGCTCGGCGTCTGGTCGAAATACGGTGACCTGCGCAAGGACGGCTCGCCCCGCAAGCTCGAAGGCAACATGCTCGACGACGAGGAAAGCATCGTCTTCCACCTCACCGACAAGGAGCATGTCGGCGACGCGCTCGGGGTCGAATTCGAGTTCGGCAAGGTCAGGGGTGTGGGCGAGGTCACGCTCACCTTCCGCGAGGATGGCGTCGTGGTCGACGAGGTCGATCTGACCATCGTCGACAACAGGGTGGCCTACGATCTCGCCGGCAACACGAGCTTCGACGAAGTCGAGATCGAAGTCGGCGACTGCACCATGGTGGCGATCAGCGCCATCGAACTCGACCGGCTGGCGCCGGCCGACCAGTTCGAGTTCATCGGGCTCTGACGTCCGCCTAGTCCGGTCCGCGGGACCGGCGATCCGAAGACGCGGGGCGGCCTTCCCATCGCGGGGGGCCGCCGTTTGCGTGGGATACGGCCCGGCGCTTCGGTCGGAGCGCACCCCGGTGATCCCGGCACTGCCCAGACTTTGCGCAATCTGCGCCGCGAAACCGGGCGTTGCCCTGTTTCACCCCGCAATTGCGGGCCGGTTCCGCGGCGGGTTTCGCCCCGGCCCTGCAATCTGCTTGGTCGATTCAATGTTTTGACCGTATGGTAAAGTCAAAAAGCACGAATCCGACCGTGACCAAACCACCAGGGAAAAACCGATGCCTGAAACCCCGACACAGAGTGTAGCCCGGAGCCGCCTCCCGGCGGAATGAAATCGCCAAGCGCTTCGGCGATCTTCACCCACCGCTCGACGCGCACGAGGCGCATGTCGCCGCCGCGCGGTGCTGGTATTTCTGTCACGACGCGCCCTGCATGGATGCCTGTCCGACCCAGATCGACATCCCGCTGTTCATCCGCCAGATCGCCACCGGCACGCCCGGAGGCCGCGGCGCGGACGATCTTTCCCCAGAACATCTCGGCATCTGCGCCCGCGTCTGCCCGACCGAATCTCTGCGAGCAGGCCTGCGTCCGCGAGAAGGCGGAAGGTGCGCCGGTACAGATCGGCCGGCTGCAGCGCTACGCGACCGACACGCTCCAGGGCAAGGGCATCCACCCCTTCACCCGCGCCCCGAAACCGGCAAGCGCATCGCCATGGTCGCGCCGGCCTCTCCAGAACCTCGCCTGCGCCCACCGGCTGGCGATGCATGGCCACCGGGTCCAGATCTTCGACTACAAGCCGCGCGGCGGCAGGCTCAACGAATACGGCATCGCCGCCTACAGAGGCGCCGGGCGACTGCCCAGACCGAGCTCAACTGGCTCCTCAAGATCGGCGGCATCACTGCCGAATACGACCGCAAGCTCGGCGAGCACATGACGCTTGGCGAATTGCAGGACGGGTTCGATGCGGTCTTTCTCGGCCTCGGGCTCACCGGCGCCAAGGCGCTGGTGCTCGAAGCAGACATGCCAGGCTCGCCCATGCGACCAAGTGGATCGAAAAGGTGCGCCAGTCCGAGGACGGAGACCGACGTGCCCGTCGGCAAGGACGTCGTCGTCATCGGCAGCGGCATGACCGCGGTCGATGCCGCGGTCGAGCCAAAGCTGCTCGGCGCGCGGTCGGCGACCATCGTCTACCGACGCGACCGGTCGGCGATGTCGGCCTCCGCCTACGAACAGCAGCTCGCCGCCAGCAAGGGGGTGAACTTCATCTTCAACGCGGTGCCGCGGGCGATGTCGGCCAACTCGATCACGATCGCGCGGACCGAAGCGCGCGGCGGCAAGCTGAAGATGACCGGCGAACAGACGATCCTGCCCGCCGATCAAGATCCTGGTCGCCATCGGCCAGGCGCTCGGCTCCACCCCCGACGTGCTCGATTTCAAGGACGGCAAGATCGCCGTCAGCGGCGCAGGCCGCACCTCGATGCCCGGCGTCTGGGCCAGCGGCGACTGCGCCGCGGGCGGCGACGACCTGACCGTGACCGCCGTGGCCGAGGGCCGCGACGCGGCCGAAGACATCCACGCCACGCTGATGGGAGGCAAGTAACCCATGGCCGATCTGACCACCGACTTCATCGGGATCAAGTCTCCCAGCCCCGTTCTGGCTCGCCTCCGCGCCGCCGACAGACAAGGAATACAATGTCCGCCGCGCCTATGAAGCGGTTGGGGCGGCGTGGTCTGGAAGACGCTCGGCGAAGAGGGCCCGCCCGTCGTCAACGTCTCGGGGCCGCGCTACGGCGCCACGTCCACGGGCCCGACCGGACCCTGCTGGGACTCAGCAACATCGAGGCTCATCACCGACCGGCCTTTCGAGGTGAACCTGCGCGAATCAAGTCGGTCAAGCGCGATTACCCCGACCGCGCACTCGTGGTTTCGCTCATAGTGCCCTGCGAACAGGGGCCTGGGAAAAGATCATGCGCGCGGTGGAGGACACCGGCGCCGACGGGGTCGAGCTCAATTTCGGCTGCCCGCACGGCATGGCCGAGCGCGGCATGGGCTCTGCCGTGGGCCAGGTGCCGGAATATATCGAGATGGTGACCCGCTGGGTGAAGAACGCCTCGCGCATGCCGGTGATCGTAGGCTCACGCCGAACATCACCGACATCCGCTCCCCGCCCGCGCCGCCAAGGCCGGCGGCGCCGACGCGGTGAGCCTAATCAACACGATCAACTCGATAACCAGCGTGAACCTCGACACGCTCACCCCCGAGCCCACCATCGACGGCTACGGCGCCCACGGCGGCTATTGCGGGCCCGCGTTAAGCCGATCGCGCTCAACATGGTGGCCGAGATCGCCCGCGATCCCCAGACCGCCGGTCTGCCGATCTCAGGCATCGGCGGGGTCACCACCTGGCGCGACGCGGTCGGGATTCCTTGCGCTGGGGCTGGCAACGTCCAGGTCTGCACCGCAGCGGCCATGACCTACGGCTTCAAGGTGGTGCAGGGAGATGATCTCGGGGCTCAGCCAGTACATGGACGAGAAGGGCATCGCCTCGGTCTCCGACATCACCGGACGGGCCGTGCCCAAGGTCCGCGATTGGAACGAGCTCAACCTCAACTACGTCACCAAGGCGGTGATCGACCAGGAGAAATGCATCGGCTGCGGCCGCTGCTACGCCGCCTGCGAAGACACCTCGCACCAGGCCATCGCGATGAGCCCCGAGCGGGTTTTCACGGTCAAGGACGACGAATGCGTGGCCTGCAACCTCTGCGTCAACGTCTGCCCGGTCGAGGACTGCATCACCATGAAGGAACTGCCGCTCGGCGCCCTCGACGAACGGACCGGCCGCAAGGTGGAACCGGCGATCACCTGGCCGCAGCACCCCAACAACACGGTGGCGAATTGCGGCTGGGATCCCGAGCCGGCCAAGTGAACCTCCCAGCGGCTCAGGGACCCTGACCCTGCGGCCGCGACCGGGGCGACGACCTCTTCCGTCGCCCCCAAACCCCACCCCCGCGGTGGGGTTTGCTTTTCGCCGGGTAGCTTGTGCCGGGTCTTCGGGACACAACCGTGTGAACCGGGCGGCAATCGGCCGAGTCCGAGTTCCGATTAAGCACTTGTTAACGGAACCCATGCATTTGTTAACGGAGCCCGGTCGCAGAAACCCGGGCCGGAACACATCCTTCGATGATGTACCGCAGTAACGAGGCACCGGGACCATGCACCTCAAGAGCCTGTCCGAACAGATGCGGATCTCGGAGATCGAGATCCAGGAACGCAAGCGGCTCCTCGGGCTCACGCCAGAGCTCCTGGCGCTTCTCGCCGGCTGCAGACACACGATCCTGCCGCAGCTCGACACGATCATCGAGGCGTTCTACGCCGGCCAGCTCGAAATCCCCGAGATCCGGAAATCGATCCGGGACGCCGAAACACTCTCGCGGCTGAAAGGAGCGATGCGGGGATACATCGCCGCGCTGTTCAGCGGCGACTATGGCGAGAGATACGTGAACTCGCGGCTGCGGATCGGCGTGATCCACGCCCGGATCGGTGTGAAGCCGATGCTCTATGTGGCCTCGGTACACCAGCTCGAGTACCTGCTGATGGAGCGCCTGGCGGCGGTCGGGACCAGCCCGCAGGTCGGCGTTGCGCTGGCCAAGATCCTGCTGTTCGACCTCGTCCTGGTTTTCGACACCTACATCCAGGGGCTCGTCGACGAAGTCACCGCGGCGAAGGACGAAGTGGCCGCCGACGCCCGCAGCCTCGAACGGACCGTGGCGGAACGGACGGCCGCTCTGAAGCGGCTCGCGCAGACCGACGACCTCACCGGACTGAAGAACCGCCGCGCAATGATCGCCGCCCTCGCCGACGAGATCCTGCGGATCAGGAGCCGGAGGGGCTCTTTCGCGGTCGCTTTTCTCGACGTCGACAAATTCAAGCAGGTCAACGACACCGCCGGTCACCTGGCCGGAGACAGGGTGCTCCAGAACGTCGCCCGCGCCTTTCAGGTCGGCGTGCCGGACCCAGAACACGTGTTCCGTTATGGCGGCGACGAGTTTGTGGCCATCTTCCCGATGCCCCATGCCGCCTCGGCCGCCGAGGCCGCGGCCCGGATCAAGGCACAGATCGAGGCGCAGTTGGAAGACCGCGTCACGGTTGAGCGTCGGTTGCACCTATGTCGCGCACAACGACGTGCCGCCGCTCGAAGAGATCCTCACCTCGATCGACCGGGAAATGTACCGGCACAAGGCGGCCGCGACCGGACCCGAGCCGAACGGGCCCCACCTGAAGGTTGGCGGGTCTTTCGGCTAGGAGCAAAGAGGCCCCGCCGGAGCGGGGCCCTTCCGATCCTACGTGCGGTGCTTACTGAAGCGCGGCGTCGGTGATTTCCAGCGTATAGGCGCCGGTCGGCTCCATGGTGATGACCGGGTCGGACCCGCCGCCCATCAGCGTCGCCACGGTGCGCTCGTAGTCGGCCACGTCGAGTGCGCCGTTGGAACCGGCGGTGAGCTTGGCAACCTCGCCCATCATCCGCACCTGGTGCGCTTCGGTCTGGGCGCCGGTCTCGTCATTGTCGAGCACGATCATCGCCGCCTCTTCCGGGTTTTCCTCGGCCCATTTCCAGCCCATCATCGAGGCCTTCACGAAGCGGACCATCTTGTCCTTGAAGGCCTCGTCGGCGAGGTTGGCTTCGAGCACGTAGAGCCCGTCCTCGAGCGTCGCCACGCCCTGGTCTTCGTATTTGAAGGTGATGAGGTCGTCGGGGCTGATGCCCGCGTCGATCACCTGCCAATATTCGTTGTAGGTCATCGTCGAGATGCAGGCGGCCTGCTTCTGCAGCAGCGGGTCGACGTTGAAGCCCTGCTTGAGCACCGTCACCCCGTCGTCGCCGCCCTCGGTCGGGATGCCGAGCGTGCTCATCCAGCTCAGGAACGGATATTCATTGCCGAAGAACCACACGCCGAGCGTCTTGCCGGGGAAGTCTTCCGGGCTCGCGACGCCCGATTCCTTGAGGCAGGTGAGCATCATGCCCGACGACTTGAACGGCTGGGCGATGTTGACCACCGGCGCACCCTGTTCGCGGGCCGCGAGCGCGGACGGCATCCAGTCGACCATCACGTCGGCGCCGCCGCCCATCAGCACCTGCACGGGGGCGATGTCGGGGCCGCCGGGCAGGATCGTCACCTCGAGGTCTTCGTCGGCGTAATAGCCCTTGTCGAGCGCCACGTAATAGCCCGCGAACTGCGCCTGGGTCACCCATTTGAGCTGCAGCGTCACCGCGTCGGCCGCCAGTGCCGCGCCATTCATAAGCCCGAGCGCGACCGCGGCCCCCGTCATGTACTTGATCATCGGAGATACTCCCTGTTGTTCATTTGCGTTGCGACGGGTGCCAGAAGGTCACCCCCCGCTCGATCATCGCCACCACCCCGTAGAAGGCCGAGCCTGCCAGGGCGGCGACGGTGATTTCTGCCCACACCATATCAAGGCCGAGCTTGCCGACCTCTGTGGAAATGCGGAATCCCATGCCCTTGATCGGGCTGCCGAAAAACTCGGCGACGATAGCGCCGATCAGTGCCAGCGTTGTTGCAATTTTCAGCCCGTTGAAGATCGCCGGCATCGCCGCCGGCAGACGCAGTTTCAGGAGCGATTGCCAGTAGCTCGCCGAGTAGGTCGCCATCAGGTCGCGTTGCATCCGGTCCGTGGCCGCGAGCCCCTGTACCGTGTTGACGAGCATCGGGAAGAACACCATCGCGACCACCACCGCGGCCTTGGATTGCCAGTCGAAGCCGAACCACATCACCAGGATCGGCGCGGTGCCGACGATGGGGAGCGCGGCCACGAAATTGCCCACCGGGAGGAGGCCCTTCTGCAGGAACGGCGAGCGGTCGATGGCGATGGCGGTGACGAAGGCCGCGCCGGTCCCGATCAGGAACCCCGAGAGCGCGCCCTTGACGAAGGTCTGCACGAAGTCGATCCACAGCACGTCGGTCGAGCTCGCGAACCGCGCCGCGATCGCCGAGGGCGGCGGCAGGATCACGCCCGGCACATTGAGCCCGCGCACCAGCCCTTCCCAGACCACGATCACCGTCACGCCGAACAGCGCCGGCACGAAGAACCGCACCCAGCGCTGGTGTTGCAGCCGCGACTTGGCGAGCCGGTTGTTGACGAGATAGGCCGCGAGCCAGAAGGCGAGGGAGAGGAGCACCAGCGTCATGCCTGCATCCCCATCCGCTTGAGCGTCGCCCGTTCGATCAGCCCGACGACGCCGACCAGCGCAGCGGCAAGGATTGCGGCGGCGAAGAGCGCCGACCAGATCTGGATCGTCTGGCCGTAATAGCTGCCCGACAACATCCGCGCCCCCAGCCCCCGCACGGCACCCGTGGGCAGTTCGCCGACGATGGTGCCGACCAGCGCCGCGGCGATGGAGATCTTCGTCGCGGTGAAGAAATAGGGCATCGAGGCCGGCAGGCGCAGCTTCCAGAAGGTGTTGGGCTTCGTCGCCGAATAGGTGGCGAGCAGGTCGAGCTGGTCGCGCCCGGGCGCCCGCAGCCCCTTCACCATGCCCACGACCACCGGGAAGAACGACAGATACGCCGAGATGATCGCCTTGGGGATCAGCCCCTGGATACCGATCGAGTTGAGCACCACGATGATCATGGGCGCGATGGCGAGGATCGGGATGGTCTGCGAGGCGATCGCCCAGGGCATCACCGCCATGTCCATCGCCCGGTTGTAGACGATCCCCACCGCCAAGAGCGCGCCCGCGGCGGTGCCGATGACGAAGCCGAGCATCGTCGCCGAGAGCGTGTACCAGGCATGCAGGATCAGCGATTTCTTCGAGAAGGCACGGCCGTCGAGCGCCAGCGCCCCGGTCGAGCCCCAGAGCTCCGCCACCACCTGGTGCGGCGCCGGCAGCCGCGGCCGCTCCTGGCTCCAGGTGTCGGCGATGAGCTCTTTCGTCGTGAGCGTGACATCCGCCCGCGCCGCCTGATCCCGCGCCCATTGCGCGTTCATCGGGACGGCAGCGGCGTACCACAGCACGACGATGGCGGCGACGACGGTGACGATGGGAACCACAGCTCTCATCGCGCGACACCCGCACCGGACTGCGCGGCCTCAATCGTCATAGGCATGGCCCGCCCGCAGCCCTTCACGCACCCGGTGCGCGAGTTTCAGGAACTCCGGCGTGTCCCGGATGTCGAGCGGCCGCTCCCGGGGCAGCGTCGATGTGATCACGTCGGTGATCCGCCCCGGGCGGGGCGACATCACCACGATCTTGGTCGAGAGATAGACCGCCTCGGGGATCGAGTGGGTCACGAAGCCGATGGTCTTCTCGGTCCGTGCCCAGAGCGCCAGCGGCTGTTCGTTCAGGTGGTCGCGAACGATCTCGTCGAGCGCGCCGAAGGGCTCGTCCATGAGCAGGATATCGGCGTCGAAGGCGAGCGCCCGGGCGATGCTCGCGCGCTGCTGCATGCCGCCCGAAAGCTGCCAGGGGAACTTGCCGCCGAACCCTTCGAGGTCGACGAGCTTGAGCACGTCTTCCACCCGCCGGTCCATCTCGGGATGTGGGAAGCCCATGATTTCCAAGGGCAACTTAATGTTTCCGGCGATGGTCCGCCATGGGTAGAGCCCGGCATGCTGGAACACGTAGCCATAGGACCGCGAGCGCCGCGCCTCGTCCGGCGTCATCCCGTTCACCGTGATCGTGCCGCCGGTCGGATGCTCCAGCGCCGCCACCACGCGCAGGAAGGTGGTCTTGCCGCAGCCGGACGGCCCGATGAAGCTCACGAACTCGCCGCGGTTGATCTCGAGGTCCACGCCCTTGAGCGCATGGACCGGCCCGTCGCGGGTCTGAAAGGTCAGGTCGAGCGCGCTGGCTTTGATGACGGTCACGTCTCTACCCTCGGAAGTTCAGCGGAATCCGGCTTGCGCACATGGTTTCGGGCCCGCCGGTCACTGGCGCCGAAGGCCCGGACGGCCTCTCTCGCCCGAGTCGAGCACGCCCGGTTGGCCCCCGGGACCCCCGGCGACACCTGCGCGCCTTCCGGGACAGAGACATGCCGGTTGCTGGCCCTCGGGCCGCGATCGCGCCTCCGGGCTGAGACTATCGTTGACACGTCATCGGCCTCCGTGCTGCGCTGAAGTTTCCGCAGGAAAGGATCGCGCGATGAGCCAGGACATGCCCAAAGACTGCCGCAAGCTGCGACTTGAGACCACCTATGACGGAAAACAGGGGTTCAGCTATTTCGAGGGCATTGCCCGCGAGACCACCGGTTCGGTCGGGATCTGCATGCATATGCTGCGCATTCCGCCGGGCGGCCGCGCCAAGGCGCATATGCACGAGAGCCACGAAACCGCGATCTACGTGATCGAGGGGCGCGCGATCATGTATTGGGGCGACCGGCTGCAACACCTGATGGAGACCAACGCCGGCGATCTCATCTACATCCCCGCGGGCGTGCCGCATCTGCCCCTCAACCCGTCCGACATCGAGACGGTCGCGGTCATCGCCCGCACCGATCCGCACGAGCAGGAGAGCGTCGTGTTGCTCCCCGAGCTTGAGGCGCTGGTCCCCGATTGACATCCGAGGGGCCATCGGCGCCTTAGACCCCCGTCGCCGGGATGCCCGTGCGCATCACCGGTTGCGGCGCGGTGAGCGCCTTCCATTGCGACAGCGCCTTGTTCACCGTCGCATTGGGCTCGCGGGCGACGAACTGGCCGTGACCCTCCCTGGTGCGCACCTCGCCGTCGTGGATCGCCACGTAGCCGCGCGAGAGCGTGAACCGCGGCAGGCCCTTCACGTGATGGCCCTCGAAGACGTTGTAGTCGATGTTCGACTGCTGCGTGTCCGCGGTGATGGTCTTTTCCTTCTCCGGGTCCCAGACCACGATATCGGCATCCGCCCCCACCAGGATCGCCCCTTTCTGGGGATAGCAGTTGAGGATCTTGGCGATGTTGGTCGAGGTCACGGCGACGAACTCGTTCATCAGCGCCCCGTCGCCACCCGTGCGTCCAGAGCATCGGCATCCGGTCTTCAAGCCCCCGGTGCTCCGTTGGGGATCTTTAGTGAAGTCCCGCCCACCCGCTCTTGTTCTGCTCGGTGGTAAAGGCGCAATGGTCAGTAGCCACGACCGACAGCAGGCCCGATGCAGCCGCCAGAGGCTGTCTGGTGCTTCTTGTTTGCGGAACGGCGGGCTCATCACCCGGCGCGCGACATGGTCAGTCGGGGTTGAAGTATTCGCTCTCATCGAGGGTCGGGTGCTGAATGAGCGGCTCGCCCCCAGACCCGTTTGCCCTGCATCCGGGCGCCAAGGATCGCCTCGTGCGCCTCCTCGCAGGAGGTGTGGACGACGTAGAGGCAACGCCCCAGCCGCATCGGCGATCGCGATCGCGCGGTTGATGGCCTCGCCCTCGACACACGGCTGGGCCGCGAATACGCATGCGCCTCGGCCCGGTATTGCCTCGCGCAGCAGCTTCGCCGACAGCTCCGCCACCACGTCGCCGTTCTCGGCATGGACCATCGGCGTGGCGCCGAGCTCGGCAGGCCGCGAGAACGAGGCGAAGAGCTCGTCGTCATTCACCATCAAGGCGCCCTTGTAGGCAGAAATGCTTGAAGGTATTGATCCCCTTCTCGCCGACCACGACTTCCATGTCGTTGAACACCTGCTCGCCCCGCAGTCACCGCCATGTGGAAGGAGTAGTCAGTGTTGGCCGCGTCGCCTTGTTGTCGGCGGGCGCATCGAGCGAGCTCGCCCTGGTTCGGCAGCGCGAAGTCGGCCACCATCGTGGTGCCGCCGGCGAAGCACCCCGGCCCGGGTGCCGCTCTCGAAATCGTCCGACGAATAGGTGCCCATGAAGGGCATTTTCGAGATGGGTATGCGGGTCGATCCCGCCGAGGCATCACGTAGCAGCCGATGACGTCCAGGTCTCGTCGCCCTTCAGGCCCTTGCCGATCTCGATGATCTTGCCGCCCTCGACGAGCATCGGCGACCTTAGGTGAGGTCGGCGAAAGTGGCTTTGATTGTGCCGCCCTTGATGACTGTGGTGGTCGTGGCACAAACTCCCTGTCTGTTTCGCGGCGCATCGGCCAGCTCGATGTCGAGCGACGCGCGATATCCTGATGCAGCCGCTCGAATTGCGGCCGGTCGGCACCTTCTGTCCGCCGGGGGCGTGTCGAGGCAGCATGGCCCAGAGATCGGGCCCAGTGCCGGCACAGGTCATGACCGCTGGACTCGCGAAGTGCTCCGGATGCCTGCACGGAGCCTGCGCGCCTCGGCGAGGAGGGCGGGACGGTCCATCGCGTCCGGATCCGCATCGGGTCGATCATGTCTTCCCCCGCGCTTCCCGGCCCTGCGGCCTCTGCAGTAACGCCCCTGTCCTGGCTGTCGCCTTCATCGCCTTTCCCGCCTGCCGGACCATCCAGTCGTTCCTTTATCTTGGCGAAAATACTCCGGGGTGCGGGGCTGGGCCCCCTCCAGGTCGCCGCGCCGTCGAGCGCGGCAAGGCCCTCATTCGACGATCTCCAGCCGTTTCCAGCGCCGCATGCAAGAGCACGTCGACCCCCGCCGCCGCCTCCTTGGAAATGTCCTCCGCTTCGTTATGCGACAGCCCCGTCGACGCAGGGCGCATGATCATCGAGGTCGGCGCCACCTGGTTGACCCGGCAGGCATCGTAGCCGGCGCCGAGGTGCGATGTTCATGTGGCTGTAGCCGAGCTTCTCGGCGGCATTGCTGCTGCCGCCGTCGCAGCCCTCGTCAGACTTCACCGGGTCCGAAGCCTCGACCTTCTCGTAGGAAATCTCCGGCCCCATTTCGGCGGCGATCCTGTCGCCCTCGATGCCAGCCGCTTCTCCATGTCCTCGATGCCTCCTCCAGGAGTGACGGAAATCGACCATGAACACCGCCTTGCCGGGGATCACGTTGCCGAACAGGAAGACCTCGATATGCCCCGCGGCCCCCACCGCGTAAGGGCGCGACAGCGCGATCTCGTCGACCTTTTCCAGCACCCGCGCCATGCCCAACCCGGCATTTGCGCCGCATCGGCATCGGCGTCGAGCCGGTACTCGCGCGGTGATCGTGACCTCGGTCGAGGACAGCCCCTGGCCGTGGGTCACGACGCCGATGTCCGCTGCCCTCGGCTTCGAGGATCGGGCCTGCTCGATATGCAGCTCGAACATCGCCTTCATCTTGTCCTTGCGCCCCCCACCCGGCTCGTCACCTTCCCCAGCCGATCCGCTTGGTCGTCGCCGAACCGCAGCCCCTCGTGGTCGACCCGGTCCTTGGCCCCAGTCCTCGGTGTGGACGCGGCAAGACTGCCCCGACGCCAGCGTGGCGCGAACCGCATTGCCTTCCTCGTTGGTCCAGTTGGTACCAGAATCAGGTGCTTGGTCTTCACCCCAGGTCGTTGAGCGTGCGCCAGCTCCAGCCCGCCAGCACCCCGACGCTACCTGCGTCGTATGCGCCCGTCGGCTGCGTGTCGAGATGCGGGCCGACATAGACCGGCAACGCGTCCAGATCGGTTCACGGTCGTTCGGCGAACATATTGCCCATGGTGTCGGCACCGACGCTGCATCCCGCCTCCTCACTGGCGCGTTTGAACCTTCTTGGCCTCGCCGTCAGCATCAGTCAGCGTCTGGCGGTTATTGCCGCCGAGCGAGCCCGATCGCCATCTCCGTCAGGCTGTCCCACAGCCGGTCAGGATCAGTCTGAGGTTTTCGCCAGGGTTCAGCGCGCGTCTTCTCCCGTCGCCTTCGCCAGGATCGCGATTTGCTCCATTCGTGACGAACTTGACCAAATGGAAAAAGTTTTTTGTCTAAACCCGTTTTGGCCCGCATTCCTCCCGCGGCACGCGTTTACGACACCAGTAGCGCGAAAACTGGCGCGGGTTTTGCATTTTTGCGCCAATCGGGGAGCTCCAGTCCCACCCCAGGCCAAGCCAGTTCACAATACAAATTGGGCGATATGGCCGATAACTGGGTTCGCACAACCAGACGGACCCGTGCTGACGATTTTCCAGAATATCAGGCTTCCCGATCGCACACCGCAACCGGACCGGCAGCGCCTGGCAGTCCGGCCAGCCGTCGACACAGGCACCGGCGCCAACCGCTGGACGATCCGGGCGCGATCCTCGGGCGCGAGCCGCATTTCACCCGCAACCTGAAAAGCGCACTGCTCGCCGCCGCCATCGTGCCCGGCCGCGGCCATCGCCGGCCTGATGTTCCGGGATCAGCAAGGGTCACGACCAGCTCGCCGCTCGACACCTCGCAACGCATGGTCGAGGGCGGGCTCCAAGGGGTTCGAGGAACGCGTGCTGTCGCTGACCGCGACTATGCGTTCTGGGACGATTTCTACCGCGCGGCGCTGCGCGACGACGTCGACTGGTCTTGCGACGTCGCCGCGAAGAAGGCACAGGTCGGACATTCCGTCGTCATCGCCAGGAATGGCCGCGCCGATTTCGGCTGGCGCTCCGACATCGCGGCGCTGCGCCGCGGCGCGGGCTCGACCGCGGTAACGCCCTTCTTCACGAACAGCTCGACCGGGCGCCGGTGACCGACCGCAGCAGCGGCTGCAGCACCTTCGCCAGGATCGACAGCAGTGTCTGGCTGTTGGCCATATCGCGCGTCGTGCCACCGGAACAGGATCGCGCCGAGACCCCGACAATGCGACGAGGTTGGTCGTAGACGACGCCTGTCGCCCCGAGGTCCTCGCCGAGATCGGCGCCGTTCCTCATTCACGACCTCGCTGGCTGGGCCTCAGACGGCGCACGCCATACAAGACCGGCCTGGCCTTGCGCGATGCGCGCGGCACATTCATCGGCTCCGTCAACTGGACCGCGCCGAGCCCGGGCGCTTCGGGTGCTCGCCAGCATCAGCCTGCCGTAGCCCTGATCACCACAGCGGTGACGGTCTTCGTGCTCGTGGTCGCGGCCTTCACCTTCGTCGGCACCGCGCACCGTCTGGAAAACGCCTGATCCGAGGCAGAAGGCGGGCCAGGCCGATCGGAATTCGTCGCCACCGTCAGCCACGAGCTGCGCGCCGGTGACCTCGATCATGGGCTCGCTCCAGACTGATCTCCTCGGGCGCGCTGGCCGCCTCGCCGGAAAAGACCGCGAGATCCTCGCCATCGCCAGAACGCTCCCGGCGCCTCGCGGCGGCCCGCTGGTTGAGGACCTGCTCCAGATCCAGAGATGGAGACCGGCAATCTCGACTACCATTTCCCGCGCCCGTCCAGATCGGCGCGGCGGTGGAGCAGGCTGATCGAGCTGACCCGACCCGATCGCGTCAATTTCGAGGTCGGGATCACCGCGGCGCAGATCGACCAGCGCTCCGTAGCGCGCGCCGACCTGTCGGCTCGAACAGGCACTCACCAACATCCTGTCGAACGCGATCAAGTTTTCGCACAAGGGCGGCGACGTGCTGGTCGAGGTCGCCGAGACACCCTCGGGCATCCGGGTCTCGGTCACCGATCACGGCATCGGTATCCCGCAAGGGGCGCATGACCGGGTGTTCGCCCCGTTCAGCCAGATCGACAGCTCCGACACCCGCAAGACCGGCGGCACCGGGCTCGGCCTTAACATCGCGAAACGGATCATGGACGCGCACCGGGGCCTGATCGGCTTCGACAGCGTCGAGGGCGAGGGCTCGACCTTCTACATCGAGATGCCCCGGGTCTCGGCGCCCGCCTGACCGGCGCGGGGCCGGCCCTGCCCGCCCCCGCCACCGGGCGCGCGGCTCAGTTCAGGTCCTGCAACAACCGCCCGTGCTTGCGGGTCTGGGCGATCACCTCGCCGAAGGTGCGGTAGCCCCGCGAGGTCAGCATCGGCAACATCTTGCACAGCACTTCCGCCGTCGCCTGCGCATCGCCCAGCCCGGTGTGGCGCACCTCCTCCGGGATGGTCACCTCGAGCCGCTCGCACAGTGCGTCGAGCGTATGGGTCTCGCTCGCCCCGAACAGCACCGCGGACAACAGCACGGTGTCGAGCACCGGGTGATCCCAGGCGAGCCCGTCGCGGGCGCCGTAACGGCGCAGGAACGCCATGTCGAAGGGCGCGTTATGGGCGACGAGCACCGCCCCTTGCGCAAACTGGTGCAACAGCTTCCCGGCGATCTTCATGTTCGGCGCGTCCGCCACCATGGCATCGGTCACCCCGTGCACCTTGGTCGAGGCGGCGGGGATCGCACGCCCCGGGTTCACCAGCTGGTCGAGGCTCTCGCCCGGCACGATCCGCCCGTTCACCACCCGCACCGCGCCGATCTGCACGATGTCGTCCTTGTGCGGCACCAGCCCGGTGGTTTCGGTGTCGAACACCATGAAGGTCAGCCCCTGCACCGGGCGGTCCTCGATGGCGTGTTCCGAGGCGGTCTCGGCGAGGTCGAAATCATAGACCAGCGGCCGCGCGGCCTGCGGCGAGATCACGGCATGGGCGTCGTCGATCAGCAGCATGTAGCCGGGACCGAAGGGCAAGGGTTTCATCCGCACGTCGAAGGTAAGCTTGCCCTGGGTGCCGCGCGCGGTCAGCGCCACCTCGGTGCCGCGGCCGCTCATCTCGGCATGCGCCTTGCGCACCTCGTCCTCGCGGAAATAGTCGAAGATCGGCGCGTTGAGCCGCGGCACGTGGATCTGGCCCAGGATCTCCGCCGCCTGACCGTCGTAGAGGGTGATCTGGTGGGCGTCGTTGACCAGCACGATCGCCATCGGGATCGCCGAGAGGATCGCGGTCAGCCGCTCCTTCTCGGCGGCGAGCCGGGCGGTTTCAGAGGCGACCGCCTCGGCGGCATCGAGGGTCGACTGGCTGAGCTTGCCCGCCACGGCCTGCGCGGCCGGGCCGAGATCGCCGAGGTAGCGCACCTGTTTCTCGTCCACGCTCATCTGCACGCCGGCATGGGCCCGGGTCCGCATGCCCGCCGCGAGCCGTTCGATCGGCTTGGCGATGTTCTCGTCGAACAGCAGCCAGACCCCGGCGGTGAGGCCGACGAGGCCGAAGCCCGAAAGAATGCCCGCCAGCACGAAACCGCCCCCTGCGCCGTCGCCGGCGCTGCGCCGGTAGCCGACCACCAGGGCCGCCCCGACGATGACAAGCCCGACAACCGCGAGAAAGGCGAAGAACAGAAAGATCCGGACCCGGAGCGACAGGAACAGGCTGAGGCGGTTCATCATGACGCCGCTCCGCAGAGCGCCGCGACGATGGCGTCATCCTCTGCCACGCTGGCCCAGTCCGCCCCGGTCACGCTGCCGTCGGCCTCGAAGGCAAACCCGTCGGTGAGCGCCGCCCGGCGCCATTCGGCGCAATCGGCGAGCACCGGCAGTCTGTGCACCGGCGACCAGCGGCCGAACAGATAGACGTCGGCCAGCCGGTAGTCGGGCCTGGCCTCGTGGGTCCTGACCGAGGCCCGGTCGACCGCGACGAAGCGTTCGACGAAGGGGGTCACGTAGGTCCAGGGCCGGTACCACGCCCGGCTCTCGACCATGTCGATGATCTCGAGGCTCTCGGGCAGGTTGGCCTCGGTCCGGGGAAACCAGCCGTATTCGTTGTAGATCGCCATCGCGATCATCGCCGCCCCCGCCGCGACCGGCATCAGCCAGCGCGGCAACCGCCCGCGCAGGAGCTTGTTCAGGAGCAGCACGACCCCGGCCGCAGCCACCCCCGCCACGAAGGTGGCGATCAATTCCCAGAACATCCGTCCTCCTCCCCCCGGGGGCGCTTCCCCCCGAAAGCCTGTCCGGCCGCCCGCGCCCTCCTCCGGCGCGGCCGCCCGCGTCCTTACGTCAGCTCAGCATCCCCCGCCCGTGCCCGATCGCCGATTGCATCGTCTTGACCACCACGAAGGCGTCGCGCAGGTGGCTGCGCTCGAATTCCGACAGATCGGCGGGGGCCAGGAAATTGTCCGGCGCCGAGCCCTGCTTGACCAGTTCCGCCTGGTGCTGGAGCCGGGTCTCGGCGATCAGGTCGTAGGCGTCGATCAGATCGGCCGCCCCGGCGCTCGACAGCACGCCCGCCTGCTCGGCCGCCTCCAGCCGGGCCCGGGTGTTGACCGCGCCGAGCCGGCCCTGCAGCGCGTAGACCCGGCCGAGGTCGACCACCGGCACCACGCCGTTGTGCTTCATGTCGAGCGCGTTCTTGTGCTCGCCCGAGCGGATCGTGGCGAGCCCGCGCAACAGCCCGAGCGGCGGCATGTGCTTGAGCGAATTGGCGACCATGTGGGCGACGAAGATCGAGTTCTTGCTGGCCGTTTCCAGGGTCTGTTGCTGGAGATCCGCGAACAGGGACTGGTCGCCGCCGATCGGCCTGAGGTCGAACATCACCGAGGCGAGCATCTGTGCCTCGGGGTCGGGCTTGCGGATCCAGCCGTCGAAATAGCCCTTCCAGACCGAAACCGGCTGGCACCAGCGCGGGTTGGTCGCCATCATCTCGCCCGGGCAATAGACATAGCCGCAGGTGTCGAGCCCGTCGGAAACGAACTTGGCGAGCGCGGCGAAATAGCCGGTGCGGTCGGCCTCGGTCACCTGGTCGTCGAGGAACAGGCAATTGTCCTGGTCGCTGACCCCGGTCTGTTCCTGGCGTCCCTGCGAGCCGCAGGCGAGCCAGAGATAGGGCACCGGCGCCGGCCCCAGCGCCTGTTCGGCAAGCGCCAGCAGCCGACGGGTCGCGGTATCGGCGATGTCGGTAATGAGGCGGGTGACGATCTCGTGCCGGTTGCCGCCGGCGACGAGCTGCACCAGCAACTGCGGGATCCGCGCGGTCACCGCGGCGATCTCCTCGGCCGTGCCGGCCGCCGAAATCTCCGCCACCAGCTCCGCCGAGCTCACCGCCTGGAACCGGGTCAGGTCCGATTGCGAGACGATCCCGACGAGCTTTCCGGCCTCGCAGATCGGGATATGGCCGATCCGGCGCTCCATCATCAGGTGCAGCACGTCGGAACCGATGGCGGCCGGGCTCAGCGTGAGCGGATCGGGCGTCATCACCGCGGCAATCGGCGTGGCCAGCGGCAGCCCCTCGGCGAGCACCTTGCCGGACAGATCGCGGGTGGTCACGATGCCCTTGAGCGCGTCATCGGCTTCCGTGACACAGAGCGACGACACCCGGCTGTCGCGCATCAGCCGCGCAGCATCCTGGACCGGCGTGTCCGGCCGGCAGGTGATCGGGTTCGGCGTCATCAGCGTCTCGACCCGGCTGGTGGCGAGGTCGTTGCCCTTGGGCCGCGGCCCCCGCGACCGGTTGTAGAACCGCGCGACCGCTTCGTGTTCGGCGATCAGCGCGTGGAAGGCCTCAGCGGGCAGCATCAGCAGCTCCGTGGCCGATTCCGCTCGCGCCGCGGTCACCGCCAGGCCATCGCGCAGGAGCCCGCGCTCGCCGAACTGGTTGCGCAATCCGAGGTGACTGACGACCACGTCGTTCTCGTCGGTGATCTCGACATTGCCCTCGTAGACGATGAACAGCCCCGGCAACCGGTCGCCCAGCGCATAGACCGCCGTGTCGGCCGCACAGCTCATGACCTCGAACTGCGGCACCAGCGCCGCCTGTTCGGTCTCGGTCAGCCCGTCGTAGGGATGCACCGATTTCAGGAACCGCAGGATCTGCTCGGGGCTGAGGGACATGGGCGACGTGCCTTTTCGACAAAGCGGCTACGGAGAAACGGAAAGTCCTGCCCGATCAGAGACCGGACAGGACCGAAAGTGAAGGGGGCAGGTCGCCACGCGACCCGCCCGCCCCGTTCAGCTGTCCGATCAGTGATCCTGCGCAGCGCCGGCACCGCGGGGGATGCGCACGCTCTGCACGAGGTCCTTGATGTCCTGCGGCAGCGGCTTGGTCATGCTCGACACCAGGTAGGCCACCCCGAAGTTGATCGCCGCCCCGACCGCGCCGAACGAGGTCGACTTGATCGTGCCGAGCAGCGGATCGGCGTCGGTGAAGCTGTTGGTGCCGGGGATGAAGAACCAGCCCTTGTGCAGGAAGATGTAGATGACCGTCACGATCAGACCGGCGAGCATCCCGGCGACGGCGCCGGCGTTGTTCACCTTGGTCGAGAAGATCCCCATCATCAGCGCCGGGAAGATCGACGCGGCGGCGAGGCCGAAGGCAAGCGCCACGGTCTGGGCCGCGAAGCCCGGGGGGTTGAGGCCGAGATAGGTGGCCACACCGATGGCGACAGCCATCGCGATCCGCGCCGACAGGAGCTCGCTGCGTTCCGAGATCCCCGGGTTGATCGCGCCCTTGATCAGGTCGTGCGAGACCGCCGACGAGATCGCGAGCAAGAGGCCGGCCGCGGTCGAGAGCGCGGCGGCGAGACCGCCGGCGGCGACCAGGCCGATCACCCAACCGGGCAGGTTGGCGATCTCGGGGTTGGCGAGCACCAGGATGTCGAGGTTGAGGTTGGTCAGCTCGTTGCCCTGCCAGCCCTTCTCGGCAGCCACGGCCTGGAGATCGGCATTGGCGTCGTTGTAGTACTGGATCGCGCCGTCGCCGTTCTTGTCTTCCCAGCCGAGCAGGCCGGTTTTCTGCCAGGTCGCCATCCAGTCGTATTCCGGATCGGTCTCGATCTGCTCGGTGGTGACCGCACCGCCTTCGATGCCGCCGTTCGGCCAGAACATCTCGGTGATGTTGAGCCGCGCCATCGCACCCACGGCCGGGGCGGTGAGGTAGAGCAGCGCGATGAAGACCAGCGCCCAGCCGGCCGACCAACGGGCGTCGGCCACGCGCGGCACGGTAAAGAACCGCATGATGACGTGCGGCAGACCGGCGGTGCCGATCATCAGCGACAGGGTGAACAGCAACATGTTGAAGGTGTCGCCGTTATGTGCGGTGTACTCGTTGAAGCCGAGCTCACGCACGATCTGGTCGAGCCGCTGCAGCAGCGGTTCGCCGGAGGCGGCATGGTCGCCGAACAGGCCCAGACCCGGGATCGGGTTGCCGGTGAGCTGCAGCGAGATGAAGACGGCCGGAATGGTGTAGGCCATGATCAGCACGACGTATTGCGCCACCTGGGTGTAGGTCACACCCTTCATGCCGCCGAACACCGCGTAGGCGAAGACGATGACCGCACCGATGTAGAGACCGGTCTCGTTCGACACTTCGAGGAAGCGGCCGAAGGCCACGCCGACGCCGGTCATCTGGCCGATCACGTAGGTGACCGAGGCGATGATCAGGCAGGCCACCGCCACCAGGCGCGCGGTCTGGCTGTAGAACCGGTCGCCGATGAATTCCGACACCGTGAACTTGCCGAACTTGCGCAGGTAGGGCGCGAGCAGGAGCGCGAGCAGCACGTAGCCGCCGGTCCAGCCCATCAGGTAGGTGGAGTTGTCGTAGCCGGTGAAGGCGATGAGGCCTGCCATCGAGATGAACGAGGCGGCCGACATCCAGTCGGCGGCGGTCGCCATGCCGTTGGTGACCGGGTGAACGCCGCGGCCGGCGGCGTAGAATTCCGACGTCGAGCCCGCACGGGCCCAGATCGCGATGCCGATGTAGAGCGCGAAAGACGCGCCCACGAACAGCAGGTTGATTGTGAACTGATCCATCTGTCCCCGTCCCTTTTATTCTTCGTCGACGCCGTGGGCGCGATCGAGCTTGTTCATCCGCCAAGCGTAATTGAAGATCAGCACCAGGAAGACCAGGATCGAGCCTTGCTGGGCGAACCAGAAGCCGAGATCGGTGCCGCCGACGCGGATGCCGCTCAGCATCGGACGCAGCAGGATCCCGAACCCGAACGAGACCAGCGCCCAGATCGCGAGGCTGATCAGAATGATGCGCACGTTGGCGGACCAGTATGCGTTGTTGGTTGAGTTGTCGGACATAGGTCCTCCCCTTTCCGTTTCCTCCCGGTCGGCACGGCTCGTCCGTGCAACCGATTCTTCCCGCGACCGTTTCCTCGGACGGCAGCGATCAGCCCTGCGACGTTTGCGGATGGTTCGCCCCCACACGCGGCACCCGTGGTGCCCGTCGATTTTCCGCGATCATAGGCGAGTTTGAAAATTTTTGGATTAGTTCATCATTTGCATTGAAAAAATTGTAAAGCACTGGGCTCAGGTTCTGTAAATTCAGTGAAAGAATTTACAGAACGGGAAATTCCCGTTTGATGCCAGCGGGCTCGCAGCCGGCGGAGGGACCGGGCCGGGGGGCGGCGCTCGCCTCCCATTGTCTGGTTAGCGGAAACAACCGGGCCGGACCGTGAGTGCCCGCTCGCTCATCGGCGCGTCGTGCGACGTGGAAACGGACCACGGTACCCGGGATGGATTCGTGCGATTCCGTTTGGCCGCGGCGGTCGCCTGCCCTGCGATTTTTTTGCAAACCGACGCGAATGCCGTCACAAAGCCCGTGCGGGCCCCGGCGGTACCGCACAGGCGAGGGAAGGAACCGGCAATGCCCAGCAAGATCTACCGCAGGTTGTTTCCGTCCGTGCGCGCGGTTCTGGTCGCCTGCCTCGCCGTCCCCCTGCTGGTCGCGGCGCCGGCACGCCTCGCCGCCCAGGAGCGGCCGACCTTCACCCTCGCCACGCCGGCCTCGCAGACCGACCGGCGCTCGGTCGCCCTCGCCGAGATCTTCGGCCCGATGGTGGCAGGCTTCGCCGACTACCGGCCCGCCTACAACGGCACCATGTTCGCCCAGGGCACCGAGCTCGAAGCGATCAGCCGCGGCAACCTGACCATGGCCATCGCCTCGGCGCAGGAGCTGGCGCAATACATCCCCGCATTTTCGATCTTCACCGCCGGCTACGTCCACCGCGACGCCGCCCACCAGGTCCGGGTGTTCAACGACCCGCTGATGGACCCGTTCAAGCAGCAGACCGAGGAGCTGCTCGGCGTCAAGCTCCTGTCGGTGATGTATCTCGGCCGGCGCCACGTGAACCTGCGTCCCTGCCGCGACGAGCTCGACGTGCAGACGCCGGACGACCTCGCCGGCATCAACCTGCGGATGCCGGCGACCGAGGCCTGGCAGTTCCTCGGCGCCGCCCTCGGCGCCGCGCCGACGCCGATGGCCTTTACCGAGGTCTATACCGCGCTCGCGACCGGGGCCATCGACGGCCAGGACAACCCGCTGCCGACGGTCGTCGACGCGAAGTTCTACGAGGTGACCTGCCAGATCGTGGTCACCGCGCATCTGGTCGACCTCAACTATATCGCCTTCTCGAAAGCGGTCTGGGACGGGCTCGAGCCCGACCAGCAGCTGACCGTCCAGCGCGCCGCCGACGCGGCCGCCGCCTGGGCCCGGCTCAAGCAGCTCGACGACGAGGCCAGCCTCGCCGACGTCCTGTGCGCCGAGGGGCTGGAGCTCTACACGCCCGACCTCGACGCCTTCCGCAACCATGTCCAGGCCGCCTACGAAGGCTCGGAGTTTGCCGCCGCCTGGCCCGAGGGCCTGCTCACGCGCATCAACGCGCTGGCGGATTGACGACGGCAGCGGAGGGCGCGCAATGAACCGGCCGCTGTCCTGGCTCATCCGCGGCGCCGAAGCCGTCTCCGCCCTGTTGCTGGCGGCGTTGTTCCTCACCTTTCTCGTTCAGGTCTTTTCGCGCTACGTGATGCAGACCCCGTTCGGCTGGACGCTGGAGCTCAGCCTGATCCTCTGGGTCTGGCTGGTGTTCTTCGCGAGCGCCTTCGCCTTGCGCGACCGCGACCACGTCCGCTTCGACCTCCTGGCCCAGGCCGCGCCTACCCGCCTGCGCCGGGCGATGGCGCTGGTCTCGGCCGCCGCACTGGCGCTCGCCATGGCCGCGGCCCTGCTTCCGAGCTGGGATTACATCGACTGGATGGCGATCCGGAAGACCGCGTCGGTGCGCAACCCGGTCACCGGCACGGGCATCCCCCTGCGCACGGTCTTCGCCGTCTACGCCCTGTTCATGCTCGCCCTCGTGCTACGCGCCCTGTGGCGCATCGCGACGCTGCTGCGGCACGCCCCGGCCGACCCGCCCGCGGACGACAGGCCGTGAGCCTCGCTTTCGGCGTCCTGCTCGTCGCCCTGTTCGGCCTCGCCGGGATCGGCATGCCGGTGGGCTACGCGATCCTCACCGCCGCCACCCTCTACCTCGGGATCGGCGGCCGCGATCTCGCGCTCGCCGGCGAGACGGCACTGCAGGGGCTCTACGGCAGCTTCGTCCTGCTCGCCGTGCCGCTCTTCATCACCGCCGCCAACATCATGAACGCCGGCACGATCAGCGACCGCCTGCTCGGCTTCGCCCAGGCGCTCGTCGGCCGCTTTCGCGGCGGGCTCGGGCAGGTCAACATCCTGACTTCGCTGATCTTTTCCGGCATGTCGGGCTCCGCCGTGGCGGATGCGGCCGGGATCGGCAGGATCGTCATCGCGATGATGACCAAGGACGGCCGCTATCCCCGCGGCTATGCCGCCGCCCTTACCGCCGCCTCGGCCACCATCGGCCCGATCGTCCCGCCCTCGATCCCGATGGTGCTCTACGCGCTGGTCTCCAACCAGTCGATCGGCGCGCTGTTCCTCGCCGGCATCGTGCCGGGGCTGATGATGGCGGCCGTGCTGATGGCGATGAACGCCCGCGTCGCCCGCCGCCGCGCCTTCCCGACCGAGGCGCCGGTGCCGCGCGCCGAACTGCCGCGCCGCACCGCGCGCGCCTTCCCGCTCTGCTGATGCCGGTGATCCTTCTCGCCTGCATCTACGGCGGCGTCACCACCCCCACCGAGGCCGCCGCCATCGCCGCACTCTATGCCCTGCTGCTCGCCGGCATCGTCTACCGCGCCCTGACGCTCGGCACGCTCTACAGGGTCTTCGTCGAGAGCGCCCGCGCCTCCGCTGCCATCGGGATCGTCATCGCCGGCGCGATGATCCTCAACTTCGTCGTCGCGATCGAAAACATCCCGGCGACGATCTCGGCAGCCCTGGTCGATGTCGAGGTTTCGCCGGTCGTTTTCCTCCTTGGCGTCAACCTCCTGATCCTGCTGCTCGGTGCCCTGCTGGACGCCACCACGCTGATCCTGGTGATCGTGCCGCTGTTCTTGCCCACGGCCGGCGCGCTCGGGATCGACCTCGTGCATTTCGGCGTGCTGGTGGTGGTCAATGCGATGATCGGGCTCATCACCCCGCCCTATGGCGTGCTGCTGTTCGTCATCAACGCCGCCACCGGCATCCCGCTCCGCGAGATCATCCGCGAGATCTGGGGCTTCCTCGGCGCGCTGCTCGTCGCCCTCGGGATGATGATCTTCCTGCCCGACCTGGTGCTCTGGCTGCCACGGCTGATGGGCTACGACGGCTGAACCGCCGGTCCCAAACGGCCCGCCAGAACCCCGTCAGACCCTGCGATCCTGAAACGCGGCGCTCGCGAAATCGTCGCCGAAGGGAAAGCTCTCGCCGCCGCTCGCCCAGTCCACCCCGTCGGGGAAGCCGGCGAGCCTGTCGCGAAGGTCGACGAGATCGACCACCGCGAGCGTACCGCCGGCGGGATCTTCGGCAAGCGGGCGCGCCGTCACGGTTTGGATCTCGATCACCTCCAGCACCTCGCGCGCGGGCCTGGTGCCCGCCGCGGTGCCCGCATCGGCGCGCTCGACACCGTGCCCGGCATGGCGCAGGGCGAAATCCGCAAGGTCGATCATGTCGAGCGACAGGGGCGCCGCCGCGTGGGCGAGCGTGAACCCCATCCTGCGACCTGCCGGCATCGCGCCCCTGAGCGGGCCGAAGGTGATGCCGATGTCGAAATCCCCCAGCACATCGACTGCCGGCCGGGCGAGCGTGGCCGCCCGGCCGAGCGTGTCGACCCCTTCCGCGACGCAGGGCCCGAGGGAGAGCCCCGCGTCGCCGAAGATGCTGAAGCCGGCGCCGTCGAGCGGCCGGTTCAGGTCGAGAAAGACCGCTTCGATCGCCGCGGCTGAACCGGCGCCGAGGATCGTGAATTCGAAGGACAGCGTTCCGTCGAGGTTGCCGCTCACCCGCACCTGGGTGCGCAGCTTGCCCTCGATCACGAAGCAGATCGCGTGCGACATGTCGGCTCCCTTCCGCGCCGGACCGGCGCCTGGCCCGGCAAGCGTCCTCCCCGCGACCACGCGCGGTCAGGGCCTGTCGGAGACCTGTAGTGATGAGGCGCTGCGCGGGACGGACCGGCCCGGCACAGGCCAGGAAACGGGCGAATGCACTTGTGACGCCCCGTCATTACAGGGCGTGCGTGATCGTTGCGTGATTCCGAACGTGACTGTCGTGAATCGCGGGTAAAAACGATCCGGTCCGATCCGGCCCGAAACCCCGGGCCGGATCGCCGGCGGATCTCGTCCCGGCTACATCCGGTCGACAGGTCGCGCCGGCTGGAACGGCACCCGTCCCCAGCCGGCCTTGGCGACGGCGACATGCGGGCTCAGCCAGCCGGCGTCGGCGGGATTGTCTCCCAGCGCCTCGGCAAGTTCCGGAGCGCGCCCCGCCATCAGCGCCGACAGCGCCGCTTCGGTGACGAACCGCGTGGCCGCCGCGCAGGCAAAGCTCGTCCCCTGCAGCGCCACCACCGAGCCGTCCCGCGCCCCGTCGGACAACAGGCCGAAATGCACCGCCCCGTCGTCGCTGGGAAAGGCCGCCGTGGGCGCGGCGCGACCCCAGCGGGCATCGCGCAAGCCGAGCCCGGTCGCCGAATAGGCCGCGGGCCGCCCGTCCGACGACCGGAACCCGGCAATCGCCACCACCCGGTCGTCGGCGGCATAGGCGTTCATCGTCCCGTGCCGCCGGATCGGGCTCTGGTTGTCGTAGCTCACGGGCCGCGGCCCGCCGGGATAGGGGTAGCTGTCGGCGAGCCGCCCGTCGGGTTCGAACAGCACGTAGTCCGGGTCCTCGAAATAGGCCCGCCGCGCGTTGCGGGCCGACGGCAGCGTCGCCTCGTCGGTCTGGATCCGGGCCCGCACCTCCAGCCGGCTGTGGCAGGAGCAGTTCTTCAGGTGCAGCCGGTAGCGCCCCGCGGGCGCGCCACGCAGCGCCGGGTCGCCCGGCACGGTCAGCCCGTCGGGGGCAAGGCAGATGAGGTAGCGCAGCCGGTAGGCCGCGCGCTGGTCGCTATAGACCCAGTCGCAGTAGATCCGCCCGAGGCCGCCGTCGAGGTCGCGCACCGATCGGTGCCCAGGCGTGCCGTAGCCGGCCCGTGTGCCGTCCGGCAGCTCGAGGTCGATCTCCAGCGGCAGCGGCACCTCGGGCAATCCGCCGTCGGCGCCCGGCCGGTATTCGGGCAATGCCCAGATTTCGAGGAAGTTGGAGGTCTCGTCGTCCGGCTGCACCCGCCAGGCAAGGGTCCGTTCCCCGTCGCCGAGGTCGAACTGGGCGTGGCAGCGTTCGAGGTTGTCGTTGCCCGCCGGCACCAGCACCACCGGGTCCGGGTCGCCCGCCGCGCCGCCCGTTGCCAGAGGATCGACGGCCCCGCCCTCGGCCGCCCGCCACGGATCGGGCGCGCCCGCCTGCTTGCCGAACGAGATGTTGACGAGCAGCGGCGGCGCCGCCTCGATCACCCCGGCCGCCCGGTTCGCCGCGACGATGGCCGCGTGGGTCTTCACGATCCACTGCAGCCCGTAGGACAGGTAATAGTCGAGAAACGCCCCGCCCTCGCCGAAGAAGGACGGCGGCGGCAGGTTCACGACGAGCAGCCGCACGTTGTCGGCGAACCCGGTCGGGTCCGCGCCCGTGTCCTGCCCGGCGGCGAGCCCGAGCACATGGGTTCCGTGCGCCTCGCGACGCGCCAGCGCGCCCATGCCCTCGATCCGGTCGTGGGAAATGAGCCCGAGCCGGGTGTAGAACCCGTCATGGTCCAGCGTGCCGGCCGCGCCGCCGAGCCGATGCGCTTCGAGCAGCCCGTCGATCCCGTCCTGCAACAGCTCCTCGCCGAACGGCAGGCCCGGCCGGGTCTCGGGCCGCCACGGCGCCCCCTGTTGCCAGGCGGCGAGCACGCGGCTCTTGCCATCGCCGGTCCGGAACCGTTGGTGGCCGAAGGCGATGTCGATGTCGATCACACCCACCACCACCGTGGTCGCGGCATGCGCGGCATCGAACAGCGGCAAGTCCGCGGCATCCGGCGGCGGCAGGCTCCCTTCGCCCGGCAGGTTCGCCTCCGGGTCCGGGTTCGCCACCGCGCTCGGCACCGGGAAGACCTCGCGCGCGTCCGTGGGCGCCTGCCCGCCCCGTTCCGCGCCCACCAGCAGCGGCGGCACCGGGATCATCGTCATCCCGTCGAGCTTGCCGAGCCGGTCGAACAGCGCGACTTCCCAGTCGACATAGGGCGAGCGGTAGTCGCGGTCATGCGCCCGCCAGTCCTGCCAGCCGGTCATTCCTCCGGGCCTTCCGGGTCCCCGTCCGGACCGTCGTCGCGGTCGGGCCATTCGGCCAGCGCCGCCTGCCACCGCGCCGCAAGCGCCGGGTTGACCGGTGCCGCGACCTCGACATCGTCGGCCGGTTCGGCCGCGAGGAAGTCGGCAAGGTCGCGACGGTTGAAATCGGGATTGTGCTTGTCCGGATCGTCGCCCGCCGGTGCGGCGTTGCAGTCGAAATCGTAGCGCGCCGCGTTGCCGGCCCCGGCAAGCGCGCAGATCGCCTCGCCGATGGCGCAGCCGAGCCGCGCGCCGGCCGCGCTGTCGACCGGGAAATGCACCCCGGCAACGGTGCGGTTCACCGCGATCCGGTGCGCGAGCGGGAACAACAGGCCCCCGTCCGCCGCCTTTGGCCGCTGCCAGCGCGTGAGCCGGGCGAGTACGGTGGCGATCGCGAAGGCTTCCGTGGCATGTCCAGACGGGAAGCTGCTGTGATCGGGCGTGTCGATCATCGGCATCACCCGTTCGGAGAAATCCGCCGGCCGCGGCGAGCGCAGCATGTGCTTGACCTGCATCTCGACCAGGATCGCCACGTCCTGGGTGAGCGCGACGAGTTCCGCGGTCGCCTCGCGCGACGGCAGATCGAAGGCGCTGACCGCGGAAAAGGCCGACACGATCTCGTCGAGCTGCAACAGGATCTCGCCGGAACGGTCCCCCCGCAGATCGGCGTAGGCCCGCACCCAGCCCAACTGCCGTTCAAGGAGCGCGATCCCGGGCCGGGTCAGCGTGCAGATGTCCTGCCCGCCGGCCGCCACGGTGCAGCGGGCGCCGTCATCGCCCTGCGCGCGCACCGTGAACGCCGCGAGCGCCACACCGAGCAGCAGGTCGAGCCGGCGCTCCTGCGAGAGGTATTTCAGGTCGTTGGACGGCGTGAAACCCGAGACCCTGCGGCCCGGTGTCCCGTCCCAATCCGCGGCGATGGCATCGTGAAGGGTCTGTCGCGCCTCGGCGATCATCGCGTCGTCGTCGGTGCCCTTGCCTCCGCCCTTGCCACCGCCTTTTCCGCCGCCTTTACCACCACCCTTGCCGCCGCCCTTGCCGCCACCGAGGAAATTCTGTGCAAAAGGCATCGTAATCCTCCCATGAAATGCACCAAAAGTTTTGAATTACTTGCTTTTCGTGTCAAGCTCGGCGCGGGACACAGGAAAGATCGGCAAGACCGGGTCTCCGCACCCGAGGGGGGTGCGACACACCGGCGCCGGTTGGGGACAATGACGGACCGCACGATCAGGCTCGTGACGATTCACCTGTTCGGCGCGTTCAGCGTGACCGGGCCGGATGGGGGCGACCTCACGCCGCGCAGCGCCAAGGGCCAGGCGCTCCTGGCGCTGCTGGTCACCGCGCCGCAGCACAAGCGCACCCGCAGCTGGCTCCAGGACAAGCTGTGGAGCCGCAGCGACCCGGCCAGTGGCAGTGCCAACCTGCGCCAGGTCCTGGCGACGCTGCGGCGCGCGCTCGGCCCGTGGTCGGAGCTGCTCCAGGCCGACCGGCACGCGGTCTGGCTCGACCCGCACCTGTTCGCCTCCGACTGGTCCGAGCACGCGACCCAAGACCCCGACAGCTTCCTCGAAGGCATCGACATCGACGACCCCGAGTTCGGCGACTGGCTCACGACCCGGCGCAACGGGCCGGCGCAGCCCGCGATGTACCGCGCCGCGCCGGCCCCGGCGCTCGACCGGCACCGGCGCTGGCGCGTCGCGCTGATCGGCTCGGGCACCGCCGAAGGCCTCGTCGCCCATCTCGAAGCGCAGCTACACAGCCGGCTGGCGAAGAGCCTGTTCGAAACCGGGATCGCGGAACTTGCCAGCACGCCCAACGACGCGGGCGACCCGCTGGCGATCGACGTCGCCCTCGCGCTCACGCCGCTGGGCGAGGCGCGCTACGGCGCCCGGGTGTCGGTCACGCGGCCCGAGCGGCGGCGGACCCTGTGGTCCGCCACCGAGACCGTCCGGGTCACGCCCGACACGCTCGACGACACCGAGCCGCTGATGGCTCTGCTCGCCAACGCCCATGCCGCGATCCTGCGCGAAATCGCCCGCGCCGCCGACCTGCCGCCGGGGCTCGACGCCGAGGCGCGGGTGCTCGCCCGGTCGACCCAGCGGGTCTTCAGCTTCGACGCCGACACGCTCGCCCAGACCGACGGCACGCTTCTGGGCTTGCAGGACGGGCGCGAACGCGGCGTGGTGCTCGGGATGCGCGCCCAGATCTCGGTGATCCGCGATATCGAACGGCTGACCGCGGCGCCCGAGGAAACCGTCGAACAGGGGCTCTACTTCGCCGCCAAGGCAATCGAGGCCGACCCGTTCAATTCGCAGGTCCTCTCCGCCGCCGCAAATGCCAACGTCTTCCTCAAGTGGGACATCGACACCGGAGCGGAACTGGCGACGCTGGCGCTGCAGACCAACCGGTCCAACCCGCTCGCCTGGTGGGCGCAGGCCAACGTGGCGCTCTATACCCAGTCCTTCGACCGCGCGCTGGAGAGCGCCATGACCGCGACCCGGCTCGCCTGGGCCACGCCGCTGCAGTTCTGGTGCCAGTTCCAGCTCGGCCTCGCCGCCCTCGCGGCGGGGCGGATCGAGCTTGCCCGCCGCTCGCTCGAAACCTCCGCCGCGATCGCGCCCTCGTTCCGTCCGCCGCGGCGCTACCTGCTCGCGCTCTACGCCCATCACGGTCCGCGCGACCGCGCCGTCCGGATGGCCCGCGACCTCGCCGCGCTCGAAGAGAGCTTCAGCCTCGACGCCTTCGCCCGCGACGACGGCTACCCGATCAGCCTCGCCCGGCGGGTGGGTCTCATCGATCCGGGCGTGCTCATCGGCCTCGACGGCCCGTAGCCCGGCCCCTACTGCGCGGCGGCGGGCTCGGAGCGGGCGAAGACCATCATCTCGGTGCGCGCAATCCGGCGGACGATCTTGAAGATGTCGTCCAGCGTTTCGGTCAGTTCGATCTCGCGGGCGTAGGTCTGCAGCCGCCGCGGCTCGTCGGCATAGAGCCGCCCGATCTCATGCCCGGCGATATCCTCGATCAGCGCGGTAAACCCCGCCTTCATCTGGCGCACATGGTCGGCGGGCACCGCATCCTGGGTGTCGAGCGCGGTGATGACCCCGTCGAGCGCCTCGACCACTTCGCGGTGCAGCGCCGCGATCACCCCGGCGGTCGTCGGGCTGATGACCACGTTCTCGTCGATCCGCTTGCGGGCGGTCGACACCAGCCCCGCCGACACGTGATCGCCGATATGTTCGAGGTCGTTGGCGATCCTGACCAGCGCCATGAGCAGGCGCGACTGGTCCGCCGGCAGGCTCGACAGGCTGATCCGGCGGATGTAGCCGACGATGGCCCGGTGCAGCAGATCCACCGGCCGGTCCATCACGTGCAACCGGTCGAGGTCGATCGGGCTCCCGGTCATCACCGCGGGACAGGCCGCGCCGGTCATGTCGCGCACCATCACCGCAAGGCGTCCGATCTCCAGTCGCACCGCGTCGATCGCGATGGCGGGCACGCCGAGGAAATCCGGGTCGAGATGCTTCGGCGCGAAATCGGGCTCCGGCACGTCGGGACGGTCGGGCACCAGCCATTCCACCAGCCGGGTGATCTGGGTGGTGAAACCGATGAACAGGGCCGCGTCGGCAACCTTGACGAAGGTATGCACATTGGCGAGCTGGCGCGGCAGGTTGGCGTCGGATGTGCCCACGGCCGAACCGAAGAGCCGGGCCAGCGCGGCCAAATCGTCGACGAAGAAGATCCAGATCACCACGCCCGCGACGTTGAACAGCACGTGCACCAGCGCCGCCCGCACCGCCGCGCGCGGCTTGCCGAGTGCCGCCAGCACCGCCGTGACACAGGTGCCGATATTGGCACCCAGCGCGAGTGCGATGGCCGGCTCCAGCCCGATCAGCCTCTGCCCCACCAACACGAGCAGGATCCCGATGGTCGCCGCCGAAGACTGCACCAGCGCGGTAAACGCGGCGCCCATCAGCACCGCGAGCCCGAGGTTGTCGAGCGACAGCATGAAGGCCACGAAGGGCTGGTAGCTGCGCAGGGGGCTCATCGCGTCCGACATCGTCGCCATGCCGAAAAAGATCATCCCGAGCCCGAGCACGATCCTCCCGTATTCCCGGATGACCTTCTCACGCGCGATGAACGAGACGAAAAAGCCGAGCGACAGCAACGGCAGCGCCAGTGCCGTGACCTTGAAGGCGAGGATCTGCGCGGTCACCGTGGTGCCGATATTGGCGCCGAAGATCACCGCGACGCTCTGGCCGGTGGTCATGAGACCTGCCGAGATGAAGCCGACGAGCAGCACCGTGGTGATCGACGAGGACTGGATGATCGCGGTCAGCGAGGCGCCGGCGGCCAGCCCGAGGAACCGGTTGCCGGTCATTCGCGCAAGCAGCGTCCGGATCGAGGCGCCGGCGACCTGCTTGAGCGCCCGGGTCATGATGTCCATGCCGAAGAGAAACAGCGCGAGCCCCCCGACGAGGCCGGTGGCCAACTCCATCTGGTTCAACTCGGCGTTCATCGGGTTCGGGGCCTTGTTTCGGTTGGATGCCTCGGTCGGGTGCCTGGCCGGCGCGGCCGCACAGTCAGTCGCGCCGCTGGAACAGGATCATCACCAGCGCCAGCAGCGACGAGCCCAGCATCAGGAGAAGCGAGACCGCGTTCAATAGCGGCGTCGATCCCTCTTTGAGCCGGTCGAACATGGCGATGGTGAGCGGGGCGTCGGAGCCCACCAGCATCAGGGTGGTGTTGAAGTTCTCGAAGCTCATCAGGAAGGCCACCACCAGCGCGCCCACCATGGCCGGCGCGAGGAAGGGGATGGTGATGGTGCGCACCGCGGTGAGCCGGTCGGCGCCAAGGTTGAGCGCGGCCTCTTCCAGCGTGCGGTCGAACTTCTGCAGCCGCGCCGAGACCACCAGCGTTGCGATGGTGGCGATGAAAGAGAACTGGCCGAGGATCACCAGCAGGATCCCCGGGCGCAGCGCCTGGATGTCGACCGCGGCCATGTCCCAGGCGGCATTGGCGACGGTGGAGGAAAACACAAGGATCGAGATCCCCAGTACGATCCCCGGGATCACCAGCGGCAGCAGCATCAGCACGTAGAGCAGCCCCTTGCCGCGGAACTCGTAGCGGTTGAACAGGAAAGCGTTGGACGTGCCCACCGCCACCGACATCACCGACACGAACAGCGCGACGAAACCCGAGGTGCCGATGGCGCGCAGGATCGGGCGTTCATGGAACACCCCGATCATCGGTCGGGTGTCGCCAAAGAACCAATCCCAGGTGAAGCCCGCCCAGGGCAGCGACGGAAACTGGCTGTCGTTGAAGGCAAAGACCGCCACGACCGTGAGCGGCAGCGCGAGGTAGAGAAAGAACAGCGCCACGTAGGTACCGTAGGCGACGCGCAGCAGCCGGGGTTGCGGGATGGTCGGGATCATCGCCTCACCCCACCGTCTCTTCGAGCGTCTGCCCGGTGAGTTTCAGCACGCCCCAGACGATCACCGAGGACAGGATCAGCAGCATGAAACCAAAGGCCGCGCCGAGCTCCCAGTTGAAGCGCACGATGAACTGGTTGTAGATCATCTCGGTGAACCACAGGCTGTCCTTGCCGCCCAGCATCGTCGGCGTGAGGTAGTTCCCGAGCGACAGCATGAACACCACGATCGACCCCGACACGATCCCCGGCGCGGCATGCGGGATGATGATCTCGCGCAGCACCGACAGCCCGGTGCCGCCGAGGTCGTAGCCCGCCTCGATCACGCTGTCGTCGAGGCTTTCGAGCGTGGTCACCAGCGGCACCACCATGAACAGCATCGAGGTATAGACCAGCCCGACCATGATCGCGGCGTCGTTGTAGAGCATCTCGACCGGCTGCGCGGCGAGCCCGGTCCATTGCAGGAGCTTCGACACGATCCCGGTCTCGCGCAACAGGATCATCCAGCCGAAGGTGCGCACCAGTTCCGAGACGTAGAACGGGATCAGGCAGAGCAGGAACAGCGCCTGCTGCAGCCGCCCCTTGGCGATCTTGGCGATGTAGTAGGACACCGGGAAGGCGATTACGAGCGTGACCGCGGTGGCGAGCACCGACATCACCGCGGTGCGCAGGAAGGTGCGGATGTAGAGCGGTTCGGTGAAAAAGGCGAGGTAGTTGGCAAAGCTGGTCTCGTATTGCCGCACGCCCACCCGCTCGCGGATCGAGAGTAGGAACATGTCGATATGCGGGATCACGATGAGCAGCGCCAGCCAAAGGACGAGCGGCATCAAGAGCAGGTAGAAGCCGAGGCGCGCGCCGGCCCGCATCAGACTGCGCCCAGCGGGAAGCAGTTGCCCTGCGCGCCCGACCAGCCGATCTGCACCCGGTCGCCCCGCCGGAGCGCGGCGTATTCGCCCGATTGCGGCAGGTTCACCTCGATCTCTTCACTGGCGGCGGCATCGCGCACGAGAATGCGGCTGGCCGCGCCGTTGAACAAGAGGCTGGTGACGGTGCCCTCGATCCGGTTGTCGAAGCCCTCCAGATCGGCGGCGTCGCGCGCCACCCGGATCGCTTCGGGGCGGACGAAGATCTCGGCGGCATCCCCCGGGCCAGCGCCCTTCCGTGGGTGGCGCCGCGCATCAGCATGCCGGTCTCGGTTCGCATCTCCATCTGGTCGCCGTTCACCCGTTCGATCCTGCCGCGCCAGCGCGTTGGCCTCGCCGATGAACCCGGCGACGAAGGCGGTTTCGGGACGGTAGTAGAGATCCTGGCCGGTGCCGATCTGTTCGAACCGCCCCTCGTTCATCACCGCGATCTGGTCCGACATCACCAGCGCTTCCGACTGGTCGTGGGTGATGTAGACGAAGGTCGTGTCGAAGGCCGCCTGCAGCGCCTTCAGTTCGATCTTCATGTGCTCGCGCAGCTTGAGGTCGAGCGCGCCCAAGGGCTCGTCGAGCAAGAGCACGTCGGGCTCCATCACCATGCAGCGGGCGATCGCCACGCGCTGCTTCTGCCCGCCCGACAGCTCGCCCACCTTGCGCTGGCCGATCCCCGGCAGGCCGATCCGCTCCAGCGCCTCGTCGACCTTGCGGGCGATCTCGGGCTTGGGCAGTTTCTGCCGCCGCAGCCCGTAGCCGATGTTGTCGGCGATGTTCATCATCGGGAACAACGCGAGGTGCTGGAACACCATGTTCACCGGGCGCTTGTTGGGGGCCACGTCCAGCACCGACCGGCCCTTGATCACGATGTCACCCGAGGTCGGCGCGAGAAAGCCCGCGACCATCCGCATGATCGTGGTCTTGCCGCAGCCGGACGGACCGAGGATCGAAAAGAACGAGCCCCGCGGCACCGAGAACGACACATCGTCCACGGCGGTGAAATCGCCGAAGCGCTTGGTCAGGTCGATGCATTCGAGATCGGCGGCGGTGTCAGCGGTCATGGGCGGTCCGATATCCAGGCGGGCGGCACCCGCCGGAGCGGATGCCGCAGGAGTGTCGCGCAGCCGTCAGCCGGCGGCCTGCACCCGGTCGAGCGTGTCGCCTTCCAGCGCTTCGAGACCGGCGGGCACCGGCGGGTACACGATGTTGTCGACGGCTTCCGGCGGGAAGGTCGCCTGGAACTTCGCCTTGAGGGCATCGTTGACGAAGGCGTCGGAGCCGGCCGAGGCGGTGAAGTTGCCCGCCGCTTCGGTGATCATCGCGGCGATCTCGGGCTGCATCACGAAGTTGATCCAGGCATAGGCGGCCTCGTCGGCTTGGCCCTTGGCCGGCAGCACGAAGGTGTCGATCCAGCCGAGCGCACCCGCGGCCGGCGCCACGGTGGTGATGTCCGGGTTGTCGTCGTTGAGCTTCCAGCCGCCGGTATCCCAGGCCATCGAGGCGACGGTCTCGCCCGAACGCATGAGGTTGAGGAGCTCATCGCTGCCCGACCAGTAGGTCTTCACGTTGGGCTTGCACTCGATCAACTTGGCCTCGACCGCGTCGAGGATCTCCTTGTAGGCGGCCGCGTCGCCATAGGCGGCGAAGGGGTCCATGCCCAACGCGTAGGCGAAGCCGATCAGCGTCGGCCGCTTGAGACGGTAGGTCACCTTGCCGGCAAGCTCGGGCAGGCAGAGATCGGTGTAATCCTTCACCATCCCGGCCTTTGCGGTGTCGACCACCAGCGCCGAGGTGCCCCAGACATGCGGCACGCCGTAGACCTCGCCGTCGACGGTGGTGTTGCCCTTGGTCGCTTCGAGCATCGAGGGGATGAACAGCGCGGTGTCGAGCTTCGACAGGTCCATCGGCTTGTAGATGCCGAACTCGGCCTGTGGTCCGGCGATCCGGTCCTGGCTGGGCTGGGCAAGGTCGAAACCGCTGCCGCCGGTGGCACGCAACTTGGAGATCATCTCCTCGTTGTTCGAGGTCGTCACCTCGACGGTATGGCCGGTCTGCCCCTCGAACAGCGCGATGACGTCCTCGGGCGCGTAGCCGCCCCAGGTCAGAAGCCGCAGCGTATCGGCCTGGACCGGGACCGAGAGACCGATCAACGCGACACCTGCGGTGGAGGCCAGGAGGCTGGCTGTGCGAAGCTGTTTCTTCATCGGTTTCCCTTTCCATGACCGTTAAGTGACTTGCCGAAAACAATGGCCGATCTCGATCAATTGGTCAAATTTTATCCGCGCGGGTCCGGGGGGAGAAGGTCCGGGGGGCAGAAGGTCCGGGGGCAGAACGGCCGTCGGCCCGCACCCGACCGACCCCCGCGTTTCCTCACGGACACGGGGCCGTCGTTGCCACGGGCAGATCACAGGCCGTTGACAGCCGGCACTGACCGGGTCACCGGTCCCGGGCCGCTCCACGGCTCACCCGAAGCCGCGCAGGTCGATCTGGCGCGCGATGCGGTCTTCCTGGCTGCTCACCATGAAGGCGACGACCATGATGAGCATGATCTCGTGCCCGCGGAACAGCGAGGTGCCGAGCAGCGAGAGCCCGACGGAAAACACGACCTGGACGATGGCGCCCCCGGCCTCGACGGAGTGGAAATCGGTGAACAGCTGCCACAGGCGCAGCAGGGTGAGCCCAAGCAGCGCGAACATCGCGATCAGCCCCGGCCAGCCGGCCGACACCAGGATCTCCAGGACGAAATTGTGAAACGAGCGGCTGGTCACGGCGCCTGCGTCGACGATGGCCATCTGGCCGTTGGCGAATTGCGGCGCGAGCCAGAAGGCGCGGTAGCCGACGCCCAGGATCGGGTGTTCGGCGATGACCCCGAGAGCGACGTCCCAGATCAGGGTGCGTCCGGTGAGGGTCGAGGATTTGCCGAAGGCATCCAGCGTCGCCTCGATCGGATCGATCCCGTTGGCGCCGAGCAACAGCGGAACGATCGCCAGCAGCAGCGCGCCGGCCAGGAACACCGGCACGGTGATCGCGGCCGGCACGTAACGGCGCAGCAGAACCAGCCACATCCCCAGGGCCATCGGCAGCAACAGCATGGTGGTGACCGATTTCGACAGGATCAGCGCGAAAAGGACCAGGAAGAGCGGCAGAATGAACGCCCGTTTCGCACCGGCGCGCATCCTGCTTTGCGGCATCAGCCAGAGGGTGAGAATGGCGATCGTCGCAAACAGCATGCGCTGGCCCAGCATGTTCTTCTGCGAGTAGATCCCCATCAACCCGCCGGCAGGGGCATGGACCGGCCAGGGGAAGATCCCCGTCGCCCAATGCAGGAGCGACAGCACGGCCGCCGCCGAGAGCACGACCGCCAGGGCCTTCGTCAGCGCAAAGAGCGAGTAGCGCCAACCGAGATAGGCGGCGATCAGCACGGTCATGAACAGTTGCAGGCTCAAGACCAGGGTGTCGACCGGCGACACCGACCACAGGACCGAGGACAGCGCGACCACCGGAAAGGCGAAGATCAGCTTGTTGCGCTGGAGCACGGTCAGGAAGTAGGGCCAGAGCGTCGCGATCCGCAGGAGCGCCAGCAGGTAGCACAACATCCAGACCGGAGACTGCAGGCCGCCGACCTGGATCAACATGTCGCTGCTGGTTGCGAAGACGACGACCAACAGGAACGCATCGACCGTGGCCCAGAGGTCGGGCGCTGCGCGGCGCATCGGCGCCCTGGCATAGCTCAGATCTGTCACGGAATGGGTCATGTCGGTTTCACACTGTGCCGCAGGGAGACGTCAGGTCTCCCGATTTTCGTTGCCCCCGCCGGAGGGTCTTTCTCGCGCCCCGTTCTCGTCGCACCCCTGTGTCCGTCGCACCTTTGCGGACCGGATCGGCAGCCCGCCCCCACGCAAGTCCGTCGGTCGGAGCGACCCGAAAACCGCACCCGGGCTCTGCAGGCATTTCCGGACTCCCTGATACTGCATGATGGGCCGAGGGTCCACCGAAACGGCAGCCGCCGGCACCGGTCGGCGGCGGGCGGTCTCCATGCGGATCCACGCGGGGCGCAGGCCGGCTGCACGGTCGATCGGGGCGACCGCCGCGGCCGGCAGCGGGCGCGCGTTCTTCGCCTGCAAGGCTGTGACGAAGCCGACACCGGCGCAGCCCGCGCCCGGACCCTGCACCCGGCCCCCCAAGGCGAAAAAAGGGTTTGTGCTTTATCCCGGCCCACCGCTGTGGCAATGAGGCCGGGTGGTCGACGGAGCACGGGGGCGTGCCGGCATTTCCGGCGTTGTCCAGCGGGGAAGTTTGGTTTGAAGTACTTCAGGGATCGGATTGCCGGATCGGAAACCCTCCAGGCGCTCGCCTCGTTTTCGGTCCTGATGGCTGTCCAGGTCGGCGGCAACCTGGCCACGCTCGCCTATACTCTCATCTTCGTCCGCTTGCTCACCCCCGAGCAGTTCGGCACCGTCTCGTCGCTCTGGGCCATGTCGCTGATCCTGGTCCCCTTCGCGATGCTCAACCTGGCGCCGGTCGCGATCCAGGCCGTGGTCAAGGCCCGGCAGCAGGGCGACGACGCGCTGGCCGCCGGCTTCTTCCGGTTCGCACGCCGGGTTGTCCTGTATTCGTCGCCCCTGGTGATCGCGCTCTTCGTGCTCGTGACCTGGGTGCAGGACCCGGACCTGCTGACCGAGGCCCCGGTCGGTATTGGGTTGATGGCCCTCGGCATCATCGGCGTCGCCAATATCCAGATCGGGGCGACCATCGGCCTCTCGCTCGACCGGCCCGTCATCAGCCAGTTTCCGCGGATCCTGGTCCGGCCCCTCGTGGTGCTGGCGATCCTGACGGTCTATTGGGCCGCGGGCTGGCCGCTGTCGCTGAACATGGCCCTCCTGATCTTCCCGATCTCCGTGCTGGTGAACCTCATCGTCCAATACATCGTACTCCGAACCGCCCTGTCCTTCGCCGACCAGCATGAACCGCGGATCGAGAATCCCGGACACTGGATCTCGACCGGCTTCCTGCTGCTGCCGTCGCGGATCATCGGCGAGAACCTGAAGAACATCCTGATCGTCTCGGCCGCACTTGTCCTGTCGCCCGAGCAGGTGGCCGTGATCACCGTCGCGCTCAGCCTGATCGGGCCCTTGAACTTCGCCCTCACCGCGACCGAAATGGCCTTCTCCGCCAAGCTCTCCCGGGCGCTGCACGCCAAGGACCGCAAACGGACCAACAAGTTCCTGGCGATTGCCGGGGGCACCAAGATCGCCTCGATCGTCGCCTTCGCCCCGATCCTGTTCTTCCTGCTCGAACCGATCCTGGGGTTCTTCGGGAAACACTATTCCGGCGCCAGCGACATCACCCTGATTCTGCTCGGCATCCCGGTCGCCAAGGCGCTGTTCGGCCGGGCCGACCTGGTGCTGCTGGTGCACAACCTGCGCGCCCGGATCACGATCATGCACGCCCTCACGCTCGCGCTCTTGCCGGCGAGCACGGTGCTGACCGTGCTCATGCCCGAAGCCGACGCCCTGCGCGTCACCAGCATCGGGTTCTTCATGGCGTTCTTCCTGGGCTTTGCAGGCGTGTGGTGGATCGCGCGCCGCAAGACCGGCATCGACACCTCGGCGCCCGGCGCCATCGTCAACTGGTTGCGCGACCGGGCCGCCGGCTAACCGGCGTCAGCTCTCGATGATGCAGTTGAGTATAGGCCGTGTCCCCGGCCGCTCCGGCCGGGAAATCCGACCGTTTGCAGGGGTTGGCCTGCGACGGCGCATAGGCCGCGGCCGCGCCCGTCGGGGGCGGGTCCTGGTAGGTCGTCTGCTCGGCGCAGGCCGCCATCAACACCAGCGTGCCGATCAAAAGTGGAGCTCTCATACCGCCCTCCTTCGGTTTGCCCCACCAGCGTAGAACCAGAACGGCGCCGCGGACAAGCCCGACGCGCCCGACCCGTCCGAAACATGGGACCGGACGGACGGGAATGGCCCCGCAAGGACCGAAGCGGTTGACTGGGGCGCCCGGGGTTGGTCTCCTGTCCCGGACCGACCCGAACCACGAGGCCGGCAGAACATCTCGGCACGAGACCGGAAAACACCAGGGAGGACACCATGAGATCACTGAAAGCACTTGCGGCCGCAGCGCTGCTCTTCGCCGCCCCCGCGACGGCGCAAACGCCGCTGTCGATCGCAACCGGCGGAACCGGCGGCGTCTACTACCCGATGGGCGGCGGGCTCGCCGAGATCATCAACACCAAGGTCGACGGCTACACCGCGACCGCCGAGGTGACCGGCGCCTCGGTCGAGAACATGGGGCTGGTCGCCAGCGGCGACGCCGACCTCGCCATCGGCCTCGCCGACACCGTGTACCAGGCCCAGACCGGCACCGGGCGGTTCGAGGGCCAGCAGCTCGAGATGATCCGCGGCATCGCTTCGCTCTACGCCAACATGATCCAGATCGTCACCCTGGCCGACAGCGGCATCACCACGCTCGACGACCTGCGCGGCAAGCGCGTGTCGATCGGCGCGCCGGGCTCGGGCACCGAGGTCAACGCCGGTCAGGTGCTCACCGCGGCCGGGATCAGCTACGACGACATCGACGAACAGCGGCTGAATTTCAACGAGACCGCCGATGCGCTCGCCAACGGCGACATCGACGCCGGGTTCTGGAGCGTCGGCGCGCCGACCTCGTCGATCCTCAACCTCGCGACCACCAATGCGATCCACATGATCGCGCTCACCGACGACCAGATCGCCGCCGCGCAGGCTGCCGAACCGCTGTTCGCCAGGACGACGCTCGCGGGCGGCGTCTACCAGGGCGTCGACGAAGACATGGCCGTGCTGGGCGTGCCCAACGTGCTCGTCGCCTCGTCCGCCATGTCGGACGATCTCGCCTATCACGATCACCAAGGCGATGTTCGAGAACATCGGCGATCTGCAGGCGGTGCATCCGGCGGCCCTGCAGACCACGATCGATTTCACCCTCGCTGCGACGCCGATCAAGCTGCATCCCGGCGCGCTGCGCTACTACGAGGAAGCCGGCGCGACGATCCCGGACCGCCTGCGTCCGTGACGCCGTTCCGTGGAGGAGCACCCGCCGTGCTCCTCCTCACCGTCCTGTCCGCGCCGGGTCATGCCGAGACGCTGGTTGCATCGCGCGTTGCAGACGGCCGCGTGCTGGCCTCGGCCGAGATCGCCGAAGGCGCCGGCTGGTGCGTGCTCTGGCGGCATTCGGTCCAGGGGTTCGAGGTCGCCGATTGCTACCTGAACCTTGCCGGCCGGATGGTGCTCGACCGCTCCCACCTGCCCGATTTCGCCGCCGGGCTCGACCACATCCCGGGCCGCGGCGTGCAACGCTCGGACGGCATGGGCGGCTACTGGATCGAGGATCTCGACGAGCCGGTGCCCGGCAACGCCTATATCCTCCGGCCCGGCAGCATGGCGGTGGACCACCGGCTCAGCATCGGCGCCCGGGTGATCTCGCTCTCGGCGCTGGCCGAACACGAACGGGTGCGCATTTCGCTCACCCCGGAGGACGCGCGATGACCGGGGAAGACACCGCGCAAACCTCCCGGCGGCAGCCCGCCGCGGTGCTGCGGCTCATCGCCGTGGTCGGGATCGCGCTGTCGCTGTTCCAGCTCTATGCCGCGGGCATCAGGCCCTTGGGTCTGTTCTACCAGCGCCCGATCCACCTCGGCTTCATCCTGGTGCTCTGTTTCCTGATCTACCCGGTGACGGGCCGCAAACCGCGCGGGTTGCGCGGCTGGCTGATCGACGCCCCGTTGATTGCCGGCGGCGTGCTCGTCGGTTTCTGGGTGCCGTGGAATATCGACGTCATCGCCAATTCGGTCTTCCCCCGTCAGGTCGACATCGCCGTCGGCATCGTCACCACCCTCGTCGTGCTGGAAGCCGCGCGCCGCGCCGTCGGGCTGGTGATGACCCTGATCGGCGCGATCTTCATCCTCTACGCTTTCGCCGGCCTGCGCGGCGAACTGCCGTTCCTCGCCGATTGGATGCCCGGCATCCTCAACCACCGCGGCTATTCGATCGAACGGGTGGCGAGCCAGCTCACCCTCGGCGCCGAGGGGATCTTCGGCATCCCGCTCGGGGTCGCCTCGACCTTCATCTTCGTCTTCGTGCTGTTCGGCGCCCTCCTCGAAGTCACCGGTGCCGGCAAGTTCTTCATCGACCTCGCCTATGCCGCCACCGGTCGCCAGCGCGGCGGGCCGGCCAAGGCGGCGGTGCTGGCCTCGGCCGGCATGGGCTCGATCTCGGGCTCGGCGATCGCCAACGTCGTCACCACCGGCGCTTTCACCATCCCGCTGATGAAGCGGCTCGGCTACCGTCCGGCGCAGGCCGGCGGGATCGAGGCCGCCGCCTCGACCGGCGGCCAGATCATGCCGCCCCTGATGGGCGCCGGCGCCTTCCTGATGAGCGAGTTCACCCAGGTCCCCTATATCGACATCGTGCTGGTCTCGATCTTCCCGGCCTTCCTCTACTTCGGATCGGTCTACCTGCTCGTCCATATCGCAGCCCTCAAACTCGGGCTCGAAGGCATGCCGGCGAGCGAGCTGCCGCGCGTGCGCGCGGTACTCGAGGAGGGCTGGCACTTCCTGCTGCCGCTGGTCGCGCTCATGTACTTCCTGATCGCCGGATACTCGCCGATGCGGGTCGGGTTCTTCGCCGTCGTCTCGATCGCCATTGCCGCCGTCGGCCGGGCGTTGTGGTCCTTCTTTCGCGACGCACCCACGCTCCACGGATCTGGGCGCTGACCCGGCATGGCGCCCGCCGACGCTCAGGCGCTCGGTTCCTCGGCGCCCGCAACGCCGTGGCGGGTCTCGACAGGCCTGCGCGGTCGCAGGCATCATCGTCGGCATCGTCGGGCTCACCGGCCTGGGGCTCAAGTTCTCCGCCATGATGCTCAGCCTCTTCCGGCGGCAACACGGGGTGCCGGCGCTGCTGCTCGTGATCCTCGCGAGTCAATCCTCGGTGCATACCTGCTGGCACCGCGGCTTACATCGTGCTGATCATCCTCGTCGGCCCGGCGCTGACCAACGAGTTCGGCGCCGCTCCTGGATCGCGCATCTGCGGGTGTTCTGGTACTGCAGGATCCCAACGTGACCCCACCGGTCGCCTCCCGCGGGCTTCGCCGCCAGCGCCATCGCCGGGTCGAAGCCGATGGAGACCAGTTTCCAGGCATGGAAATACGCCAAGGGTCTCTACCTGATCCCGCTCTTCATGGTGTTCAACGACGCGATCATCCTCGGCGGCCTGCTGCTGCTCGTGCTCTGGAACGGGCGATCGCCATCGTTGCGCTGGGCGGGCTCGCGGCGCTGCCTCGGGAAGGCCACCGCCCTGGCCCCGCCCTTGTAGCGCTGCCGTTGCCCGCCATCGTCGTCGTCTTCTGGCCGAGCATCACCGTCGAGGCCATCGGCGCGGCCGTGCTCGTGGCGCTCATGTGGCCTGGAAATCCGGCGGGCCGCGACCAACCGCACCTTGAAGCCCGGCGCGCCGCGCGATGGCGCAGGCTGAGCGCAGCCCTGTGCCCGTAACCAGATGGACCTCGAGACCATGCCCGACCCCACGCCCGAGCTTCGACCGAGATCCGCGCCCGCTTCGCCCATGTCGAGACCTGCCCGTTCGAGGGCGAGCGGGTGTTCTTCGAAAACGCCGGCGGCGCGCTCACCCTCAACAGCGTGGTCGAGACCTCGGCTCCGCCTCGCCGCGATCCCTGACAATCAGGGCCGCGACAACGGCGCGTCGCGGGCGCTGCAGCAGATGATCGACGATCGCCAGGGGCGACATGCAGGTGTTCTTCAACACCCCCGACCGGGCAACTCTTCGTCGGCTGAGAGCGGCACCGAGCTCTGTTCCGCCCGATCCGCGCCGCCTGTCTCGGCACGCCCGAGGGCCGAGTCATCGGCAGCTCGCCTCGAACATCCCGCCACCCGCAGCGCCTGCGACCGCTGACCGCGATTGCCGGCAAGCCCTACACGCTCGTCGCGCATGCGACAATGCCACGGGCTCGGTCTCGGCCGAGGCCTATGCCGCGCATCTCACCCGACACCGCGGTCGCCACCATCGTTCACACCTCGCCGGTCACCGGCACGGCGTCGACGTCGCCGCCATCGCCCGGCAGATCCGGGCCGTCGCGCTCGGTTGCATCATCATCGCCGACGGCATCCAGCACGCCGCCCATGGAAGGCTCGACATCGCGAGCTACGACATCGACGGCTACGGTCCTCGCCCTACAAGGTCTTCGCGCCACGGCCACGGCCTCGCCTGGATCTCCGACCGGCCGCCGCCCCGCCCCACGACCACCTGACCGGCGCCCCCACGGCACTCCCTGTGGCGCCGGCACCCGCGACACCGGCGCCTATGCGACCTTTTCCGACGTGGTCGGCTATTTCGACCGGGCTCGGGGCCCACCACCGACAGCGACGACCGCCGCGCCCGCATCGTCGCGGCCGGCGAGGCGATCCATGCGCAGGAATCGAAGCTCGCGCAGGCGATGCTGCACGGCACCGGCAATCTCAAGGGGCTCGCCGACTACGAAGGTGTGACGATCCTCGGCGGTGTCGACAACCCGCTGCGCGAAGGTCTCGTCTCCTTCACGCTGGACGCGATCCCCGCCCCCGACGTGGTCTCGGCCCTGCGCGACCGCGGCGTCCGGGTCCACATGCGCAAGGCCGACCACTACTCGGCCAACGTCCTCGCGCCGCTCGGCATGGAATACTGCGTGCGGGTCTCCACCTGCCATTACAACACCGAGGCCGAAGTCGCGAAATTCCTGCAGGCGATGGCCGAGATCGTGGGCACGGCCGGCTGACCCCACGCGGTCAGGTCTCGGGAAATCCGAGGCTCAACAACGCCTCTCGCATCTTTCCCCTGAGGTCCTCGTCCTGGAACGGAAAGGCCGCGAAATACTTCGCGACCGAGGCATCCGGGCGGGCTGCCATGCTCTGATCCTTCCAGTAGACCGCCCGGCTCGTATCCCCGACGATCTGGCAGGCCACGGCCGAGATCGCCTTGATCAGGTAATGAGCGCCCGGCCTGCGGGCACCGCGCTCCGCCCAGTCGGCCGCCTGTTCCAGATCGCCGATCTGCAGATGGGCAAGACCCTTCGCCGACAGCATCGCGTAGAGGAAGGGGTCGATCGGGCTGAGTTCGATCGCCCGCGTCACATGCTCCAGCGACGCCGCACCGTCGCCCGCCATCACCTCGGCCCAGCTGCGCGCATAGAGGCCGTGGGCGAAATGCGGGCTGAGGGCTGTGGCCTGTTCGAGCCAGCCGAACCCGTTCTGCGGGGTACCCTCCAGCCAATAGGACCGGCCCAGGTTGTAGTTCACGAAGGGATCCAGCGGATCGAGGTCGATGCCCCGGAGCGCGTAGTCGCGCGCCGCGCTGATCGCTGTCTGCCGGTCGCCCCCGTAGCGCAGGAATGCCGACCGAAAGCTGGTGAACGACAGGGCGCCATCGGCGCGGGCGAACCCGGGATCGAGATCGACCGCGCGGCGGAAATAGGCGTCGGCCAGAGCGTTGTCGGCCTTGTTGAAGCGGTACATGTGCTGGAGGCCGGTGTGATAATGGCCCCAGGCATCCAGCAGGTTCGGGCTCCTGAGCCGTGCCAGCTGCGCCTCGTGCTGGGGAATGTGAAGCTCGAGCGCGGCAATGATCATCACCACCAACTCCTCGCGCAGCCGGTGGACCTCGTCGAGCGGCCCGGACAGCCGTTCGGCCCAGACCACCTGGCTGGAGCGCGCATCCACGAGCTCGACGCTCACCGCCAGATGCGCCCCCAGAAGCTCCACTTCGCCGGTCAGGACGTAGCTCGCCTTCAAGGCCTCGCGGATCTGGGACATGTCGATCTCGGGTCCGCGAAAGCGGAAGCTCGATCCGCGCGCGATCACCTTGAGCCACCGCAACCGCGTCAGCGTGGTGATCAGCTCGGCCGGCAGCCCGTCTGCGATGAACTGGCCATTGGCCGGCTCGCCGATCAACCCGAACGGGACGATCGCCAGTGTCGGTCCGGCACCGATCGGGTCGGTCTCGGAGGGCACCTGCGGCATTTCCGGGCCCGGAACCGCGGCCTGCGCGGCGGCCGGTGCCGGCGCCCTGAGGGTCACCTCCGCGACAAACCGAAACCCGCGGCCATGAACGGTACGGATGTATTTCTGCCGGGTTCCATCGTCGCCAAGCGCACGCCGGGCGGACTTGACGACGGTCGAGATCGCGGCATCGGTAATGAAACGCCCGTCCCAGACGGTTTCGACCAGCACATCCTTTCCGACCAGCGTGCCGGCGTTTTCGATCAGGTGACAAAGCAGCGCGAAAGCGAGGGGTTCGACCGCCACGGGCGCATCGCCGCGGCGCAGCTCGCCGCGGTCCAGGTCCAGCGTGAAATCATCGAAACGGTACTTCCAAGTCTCTTTGTCCCCGAGTTCCTCAGACATTCCCCAGGAAATCCCCAAGCCACGCTCAAGCTCACACCACCGCCCGCCTGTATCTCTTCTTCAACGCCGGCTGATCCGGCCGAGGAAAGGAGACCGGAATGACCACCCAATTCCTGCAACCGCCGGCAAGACCCGCCGCCCCATGACCTGGTTCCGCACCAACGGGGCGCGGCGGGCAAACTCTCTGATGACCCGCATCTTGGCACTGAGCGAGCTGTCGCGTCAACGAAAGGCGCTGGCGCACCTGAGTGACGCTGACCTGCCGATATCGGCATCGACAGAGCGGCCGCCCGCCGCGAAAGCCGCCGCCTGTTCTGGGATGCCCTGACCACTGGCAGGCGTGAGCCCCGAAGACGCCATCGCAACCCCAGACCGAAACCCACCTATCCGGAGACCCTGACATGACCCTCCAGCACATCGACCCGCCGGCGCCCACCGCGCCCCCGCTTCGCCGCTCGTCGACTTCTGGAACGAGACGCTCGCGCCGAAATTCGTGAAGTACCGGCACATCATGGAAGGCGGTCCTCGCGCCACAGCCAGATCGTCATGCCGCGGCTCGATATCCGCTTCAACGACACGATCCTCGATGTCGGTTGCGGCTTCGGCGACACCGCAATCGCGCTCGCCTGCCGGGTCTCGCCCTTCGGTCGGGTGGTCGGCGTCGACTGCTGCGAGGACTTTCTCGACATCGCCCGGACCCGTCCTGAGAAGATGTTCGCGCCCAATGTCAGGTTCCGCACCTGCGACGCCGAACACGATCTCGGCACGGCGGAATACGACTTCGTCCTCGCGTTTCGGCACGATGTTCTTCGCCAATCCCGTGGCCGGGCTGCACGCGATGCGCCGGGCCCTGAAACCCGGCGGCCGGATGGCGCACATCGTTCGGCGCGAGCGCGCCGACAACCCCTGGCTGATCGCCGCCCGCGACGTGGTGCGCCGGTTCCTGCCGCCCCCGGGCCCCGACGCGCTGAACTGCAGACCCGGCCCGTTCTCGATGGCCGACGAAGCGACCACCCGCGCCCAGATGGAGGCGGCCGGCTTCACCGACATCCGGTTCGAGCGGATCGACGCCAAGGTGAATGTCGGGCGCGACATCGAGGATGCCGTCTGCTTCCAGCTCGCCATCGGCCCGGCCGGCGAGACCTACCGCGAATCCGGCGCCCTCGGCGAAGCCCGCCGCGCCGAGATCGTGATCGCGCTGTCCGACCTCTTCGAGGAGGTCATCGACCGCGAGGGCGGATTGTGGATGGACAGCTCGTCCTGGCTCATCACCGCCCGCGCCCCGGCGTGATCCCGACCTTCGACCGGACCCCGAGGCCCAAGACCCAAGACCAACCCAACCCAACCCGAAAGGACCAAGACCATGACCTACCAGACCACGATCAAAGCCAACAATGGCGTCGACACCGACTCCCTGATCGGCGCCCGCGGCGCCTTCGAACAGATGCCGGAAGCGGCCGCCTTCACCTTCCGCAGCCAGTGCAGCTGGATCGACGGCACCTACAACACCAACACGATCAACGGCTATTTCGGCCTCGGCCAGGAGCACGAGCGCAAGCAGGCCTACACGATCGAGAGCGATCACCCCGAGGTGTTCCATGCCGGCGACCGGGCCGTGACGCCGCCCGAGATCGTGCTCGCCGGGCTCGCCAGCTGCCTCACCGGCGGTCTCGCCGCCGTCGCCCAGCACCGCGGCATCCAGCTCAATGCGGTGAAGGCCACCGTCGAGGGCGACGTCGACGTGCGCGGCATCCTCGGCATGGACCCGGAGATCCGCAATGGCTTCTCCAACATCCGCATCTCGTTCGAGATCGACGCCGACGCCAGCCGCGAAGACATCGAGGCGCTGGTCGCCCAGTCGCAGAAGCGCTCGGCGGTGTTCGACATCCTGACCAACCCGCCCAACGTCGCGGTTTCGGTCGCCTGACCCGACGCCCCCGCCGGCACCGTTCGGCGGGGGAAAATCTTCGATTTCAATCGCCGCCCAAAGGACCCGAGGCCCATGAAAAACATTTCAACCCTCATCGTCGGCGCCGGTCAGGCCGGGCTCGCCATGAGCCGGGAACTGACCCTGCGCTCGGAGCCGCACGTGCTGATCGAGCGCGGCGAGGTCGCCAATTCCTGGGCGCACGAACGCTGGGACTCGCTGCGCCTGTTGACCCCGAATTGGCAGAGCCGGCTGCCGGGGCATGGCTATACCGGGCCTGACCCCGAGGGCTACATGACCGCCAGCGCCTCGCCGGTCGTTGAACGCCAGCCGCCGCCAATGGCGCCGGTGCGGACGAAACCACGGTGCTCGGCGTGCAGGCGTCCTGGCGCGGGCTACCGGGTCCAGACCGACCAGGGCGCGGACGGCGGCGCGCTCGTCCCTGCCACCGGCGCCGCCGCCCGCGCCCACCGCCCCGCCTTCGCCCGCGACCTGCCCGCCGGGATCGCCCAGATCACACCGCTCGACTACAAGCGCCTGGCCGCCGGGCCGGGTGCTGGTGGTCGGCGCCTGCCTCCGGCAGCCAGATCGCCCGCGAGCCTGCAGCGCCGGCCGCGACGTGACCCCGCCGTCGGCGCCCATGTCCAGGCAGCTGCGCCGCCACCGCGGCACCGACATATTGGCCTGCTCGACATCATCGGCCGCTGGAACGACCGCTTTCTGACGCAGTCGAAGACCTCGACCGCCAGCGCCCGCTCCTCGTTGCAATCCACCGGCCTGGCCGGTGACAACCCGCTCGGGCTGAATGCCTCCAGGAGATCGGCGTCGAGATCGTCGGCCGCAGGCTGGGATCCGATGACGGCGTCGCGCTGTTCTCCGGGTCGCTCGCCAACCATTGCGCCTCTGCCGATCTGAAGCAGAACAGGCCCTTGCCGGGATCGACGCCTGGTGCGGGAGAACGGTCTCGACCTACCCTGCCCGCGCCGGACCGCCCCGCTGCCACCCGCATCCCGCACGCCCCGGCGGCTCACCATCGACCTCGCCCGCGAGGGCTTCGGGTCGGTCGTCTGGGCGACCGGCACCCGCCCCGATCATGGCTAACCTGCCGGTCTTCTCGACCGGAGGCCGATCCGCCATGACGGCGGCGTGGTGGCGGACGGGCTCTACGTCCTGGGGGCTACCGTTCCCGCGCAGCCGAAAATCCACGTTCATCGACGGCGAGCGACGACGCCCGCGACCTCGCCACCCATCTCGCAACCCGCCTCGGCCAGCGCCGGGCCGCCTGAAGGAGACATCCCGTGACCAACCCCGCATTCGCCCGCACCCACTACGACGCGATCGTCGTCGGCGCCCGCTGCGCCGGCGCCGCAACCGCCCTGCAGATCGCTCGCGCCGGCGGACGCGTGCTCGTCGTCGACCGCGACCGGCCCGGCACCGACACGCTCTCCACCCACGCGCTGATGCGCCCGGCCGTCGCCCTGCTCGATGACTGGGGCCTGATCGCCGCCGTCGAACGGGCCGGCACGCCGGTCATCCGCACCACGAGTTTCTCCTACGGCGACGAGACGATCCCGATCGCGATCAAACCCGAGGGCGGGGCGCAGGGCCTCTATGCCCCGCGCCGCTTGGTCCTCGACCGCATCCTTGCCGAAGCGGCCGCCACGGCCGGCGCCGAGATGCACTATGGCCTTGCCTTCCGGGACGTTCTGCGCGGCCCCGGCGGCCGGGTGCGCGGCGCGGTGATGACGACCCGGGACGGCACGCAGCTGAGCGCGACGGCAGATATCGTGATCGGCGCCGATGGACGGATGTCGGCGGTGGCCGATGCCGTCGGCGCGCCTGTCCGGTCGGCCGCTCAGGAGCGCGGCGCGGTCCTCTACGGCTATTTCAAGGGGATCGCGAACGAAGGCACCCGCTGGTACTTCGGGCACGGCAACTACGCCGGCGCGATACCCACCAACGACGGCGCCCACTGCGTGTTTGCGGCCGTGCGCCCGGAGGTGTTCAAGAGCACTTTCGCGGCCGATCCCGTCGGCGGGATCGCTTGCGTCATCGCGCAATGCGATCCGGCGCTTGCCGAGGGCCTGAAAGACCTTCCGCGCGCCGGCCACCTGCGCCGGTTTGCCGGCGCCCCCGGTCACATCCGCGCCTGCGCCGGTCCGGGCTGGGCGCTGGTGGGCGACGCGGGCTACTTCAAGGATCCCGCGACCGCCCACGGCATCACCGACGCCTTCCTCGACGCCCACCGCCTCGTCGCGGCGCTCCGGTCGCAGCCCTCCTGCCCCACCGCCTATCAACGGGCGCGCGACGCGGTGGCGGCACCGATGTTCGACATCGCCCGGAAGATCGCCGCGCTGGACTGGACCTTCGACGCGCTCAAGGCGCTGCACCAGGACCTCAACCGGTGCATCAAATCCGAAATGGCGGAGCTGCGGACGGCGCCGCGACCGGCCGCAACCGCCGCCTGAACGGGGGCCATGTCGCCTGGCCCCGGCCGCCCGGTGCCGGCCCCCCGCAAGACCGAGAAACCCCAAATGATGAGACCTGAAATGACTGTCCCTGTCGCCGCCCTCCTGGCGTTTTCCGTTTGGACATTGCTGCTTCTCGGCGCCACGGTCGGCGTCTATCGCTGGTCGCGCGTCTTCGCGGGCCAGGCCACGGTCCGCGAGTGGCGCGGGGACCGCCCGCAGGGTGCAGACTGGTATCTGCGCGCCCTGCGCGCCCATGCGAACTGCATCGAAAACCTGCCGGTCTTTGCCGCCATCGTCGTGGCCGCGCATCTTACCGGCGTCTCCAACGCCACGTTGAACGGTCTGGCAG
>JAWKXC010000013.1:0-147987 GCA_041397205.1 Paracoccaceae bacterium | reverse complement strand
CCCGACCAGCTTGTCGCGCTTGCCCTGGACCGAGGCCTCGGTGAGCACGCGGGTGGTCTCCTGGAAGGACGCGGCCGAGATGAACGACCGGGTCTGCAGCGACGCCTTGGTGATCCCGAGCAGGATCGGCGCGCCTTCGGCCGGACGGCCACCCTTGGCCAGCGCCTTTTCGTTGGCCTGGTCGAACTCGATCTTGTCGACATGCTCGCCCTTGAGCAGCGTGGTGTCGCCGGACTCGGAGATCTCCCACTTCTGCAGCATCTGGCGGACGATCACCTCGATGTGCTTGTCGTTGATCTTCACGCCCTGCAGCCGGTAGACGTCCTGCACCTCGTCGATCATGTAGTCCGCCAGCGCTTCGACACCCATGATCGCCAGGATGTCATGCGGCGCCGGGTTGCCGTCCATGATGTAGTCGCCCTTCTGGACGAAGTCGCCTTCGACCACCGGGATGTGCTTGCCCTTGGGCACCATGTACTCGACCGGCTCCATCGTGTCGTCGGAGGGCTCGATGGAGATGCGGCGCTTGTTCTTGTAGTCCTTGCCGAAGCGCACATAGCCGTCGATCTCGGCGATGATCGCGTGGTCCTTCGGACGCCGGGCCTCGAACAGTTCCGCCACCCGCGGCAGACCGCCGGTGATGTCCTTGGTCTTGGCGCCTTCGCGCGGGATCCGCGCCACCACGTCGCCGGCCTGCACCTGCGACCCTTCCTCGATCGACAGGATCGCATCGACCGACATCGGGTAGGTGATCGGGTTGCCGGCGTCGTTGCGCACCGGTTCGCCGTCCTCGTCCGCGAGGATGATCTCCGGCTTGAGCTCGTTGCCCCTGGGGGCCGCGCGCCAGTCGGAGACGATCTTCTGGGTCATGCCGGTCGCCTCGTCGGTGTCCTCGCGGACCGAGATGCCGGAGATGAGGTCGACGAACTTCGCCGTGCCCGCGGCTTCGGCGATGATCGGCAGGGTGTACGGGTCCCACTCGAACATCTTGTCGCCGCGCTTGACCGCGGCGCCATCCTTGACGAACAGCTTGGAGCCGTAGCCCGGCTTGAACGCCGCCCGCTCGACGCCGTTGTCGTCGACGATCGCGACCTGCATGTTGCGGCCCATGATGATCATCTCGCCATTGGCGTTTTCCAGCGTGTTGGCGTTGCGGAACTCGATCTTGCCGTCGCCGTTGGCTTCCTGGAACGACTGCTGGCCGCCCTGGGCGATGCCGCCGATGTGGAAGGTCCGCATGGTGAGCTGGGTGCCCGGTTCACCGATCGACTGGGCGGCGATGATGCCGACCGCTTCGCCGGTGTTGACCATGGTGCCACGGGCGAGGTCGCGGCCGTAGCACATGGCGCAGACGCCCTCTTCCGCCTCGCAGGTCAAGGGCGAGCGGATCCGCATCGAGGCGACGCCCGCTTCCTCGATCGCATCGGCCTTGCGCTCGTCGATCAGCTCGTTGTGGGCGACGACGATCTCGCCGGTCGTCGGGTTGATCACGTCTTCCGCCGCGACCCGGCCGAGGATGCGCTCGGCCAGCGAGGCCACCACTTCGCCGTCGTTGACCGCCGGCTGCGCGGTGATCGCGTTCTCGGTGCCGCAATCGTGCTCGCGCACGATGCAGTCCTGCGCCACGTCGACGAGGCGACGGGTCAGGTAACCGGAGTTCGCGGTCTTGAGCGCGGTGTCGGCCAGACCCTTGCGGGCGCCGTGGGTCGAGTTGAAGTACTCGAGCACGGTCAGGCCTTCCTTGAAGTTCGAGATGATCGGGGTCTCGATGATCTCGCCGAGAGGCGGCCCATGAGCCCGCGCGCATCCCGCCGAGCATTTCATCTGCGCCGGGGAGCCCCGGGCACCGGAATACGACATCATGTAGACCGAGAGTTGGGTTCAGGCTCGGCGCCGGCGTCGTCGTAACGCACCGCCGAGATTTCGCCCATCATCGCGTCGGCCACGGCGTCGGAGCACTTCGACCAGGCGTCGACCACCTTGTTGTACTTCTCGCCGAGGGTGATGAGGCCGTCCATGTACTGCTGTTCGTATTCCTTCACCTGGTCACGAACGCCGTCGACGATGGTCCACTTGTTGTCGGGGATGACCATGTCGTCCTTGCCGAAGGAAATGCCGGCCTTGAAGGCCTCCTTGAAGCCCATCGACATGATCTGGTCGCAGAAGATGACCGACTCCTTCTGGCCGCAGTAGCGGTAGACGGTGTCGATGACCTGCTGCACCTCTTTCTTGCGCAGAAGCCGGTTGACCAGGCTGAACGGCGCCTTGGCGTTGAGCGGCAGCAGGTTGCCGAGCCGCACCCGGCCGGGCGTGGTCTCGAACCGCATCCAGACGTCCTGGCCGGTCTCGTCGATCTGCCGCACCCGGGCGGTGATCTTGGCGTGCAGGTGCACCTCGCCCGATTCCAGCGCGTGCTCGATCTCCTCGATATCCGAGAAGACCATGCCTTCGCCCTTCATGCCCTCGCGCTGCATGGTGATGTAGTAGAGGCCGAGGATCATGTCCTGCGAGGGCACGATGATCGGCGCACGGGTGGCGGGCGACAGCTGATGACCGGTCGACATCATCAAGACGCGGGCTTCGAGCTGGGCTTCCAGCGACAGCGGCACGTGGACCGCCATCTGGTCGCCGTCGAAGTCGGCGTTGAAGGCCGAACAGACCAGCGGGTGCAGCTGGATCGCCTTGCCCTCGATCAGGATCGGCTCGAAGCCTGGATGCCGAGGCGGTGCAGGGTCGGGGCGCGGTTGAGCAGCACCGGGTGTTCGCGGATCACCTCGTCGAGGATGTCCCAGACCTCGGGACGCTCCTTCTCGACCAGCTTCTTCGCCTGTGACGGACGACTGAGCCCCTTGGCTTCCAGCCGCGAGTAGATGAACGGCTTGAACAGTTCAGGCGCCATCTTCTTCGGCAGGCCACTGGTGCAGTTTCAGTTCCGGACCGGTCGATGACCAGGAACTTGGCCCGAAGTCGACCCGCTTGCCGAGCAGGTTCTGGCGGAACCGGCCCTGCTTGCCCTTGAGCATGTCGGAGAGCGACTTGAGCGGGCGCTTGTTGGCGCCGGTGATGACCCGGCCGCGGCGGCCGTTGTCGAACAGCGCGTCGACCGATTCCTGCAGCATCCGCTTTTCGTTGCGCACGATGATATCGGGCGCACGCAGCTCGATCAGCCGCTTGAGGCGGTTGTTGCGGTTGATGACGCGGCGGTAGAGGTCGTTGAGGTCGGAGGTCGCGAAGCGGCCGCCGTCGAGCGGCACCAGCGGGCGCAGTTCCGGCGGAATCACCGGAATGACCGTTAGGATCATCCACTCGGGACGGTTGCCCGATTCGAGGAAGCTCTCGACGATCTTGAGGCGCTTGATGATCTTCTTGGGCTTGAGCTCACCCGTCGCCTCGGCGAGGTCGGCGCGCAGCTGCTCGGCCTCGGCTTCGAGGTCGATCTGGGACAGCATCTCGCGGATCGCCTCGGCGCCGATGTTGGCGGTGAAGGCGTCCATGCCGTAGAGATCCTGGGCGTCCATGAACTCCTCTTCGGTCATCAGCTGACCGTAGTGGAGGTCGGTGAGGCCCGGCTCGATGACGACGTAGTTCTCGAAGTAGAGGATGCGCTCGAGGTCACGCAGGGTCATGTCGAGCATGAGGCCGATCCGGGAGGGGAGCGACTTCAGGAACCAGATGTGGGCGACGGGGGCGGCGAGCTCGATATGGCCCATCCGCTCGCGGCGCACCTTTTGCAGCGTCACCTCGACGCCGCATTTCTCGCAGACGACGCCGCGATACTTCATGCGCTTGTACTTGCCGCAAAGGCATTCGTAGTCCTTGATCGGCCCGAAGATGCGGGCGCAGAACAGCCCGTCACGCTCGGGCTTGAAGGTCCGGTAGTTGATGGTTTCCGGCTTCTTGATCTCGCCATAGGACCAAGACAGGATCCGCTCGGGCGATGCCAGAGAGATCTTGATCTCGTCGAAGGTCTTGACCGGGGCAACCGGGTTGAACGGGTTGGTCGAGAGTTCCTGGTTCATTTCCAAATCCTTGAAAGGGGGCGGGAGGCAAGCCGGGCTGAAGCCCGGCCTACAAGGACCGTAGGTCGGGCTTCAGCCCGACTCCGCGTCACTCTTCCTCCGCATCCAGGAGTTCCATGTTGAGGCCGAGGCCGCGAACTTCCTTCACGAGCACGTTGAAGCTCTCCGGCACGCCGGCTTCGAAGTTGTCCTCGCCCTTGACGATCGACTCGTAGACCTTGGTCCGGCCCGCCACGTCGTCCGACTTCACGGTGAGCATTTCCTGCAGCGTGTAGGCGGCGCCGTAGGCTTCGAGCGCCCAGACCTCCATCTCGCCGAAGCGCTGACCGCCGAACTGCGCCTTGCCGCCCAGCGGCTGCTGGGTGACGAGCGAGTAGGGCCCCGTCGAACGGGCGTGGATCTTGTCGTCGACCAGGTGGTGGAGCTTCAGCAGGTACTTCACGCCCACGGTCACCTTGCGGCTGAACTGCTCGCCGGTGCGTCCGTCGTAGAGCACCGACTGGCCCGAGGTGTCGAAGCCGGCCCGCCGCAGCGCGTCGTCGACGCCCGCTTCCTTGGCGCCGTCGAAGACCGGGGTCGCGACCGGGATGCCGCGGGTCACGTTGCCCGCCGCTTCCAGAAGGTCCGCTTCCTCCATGCCGGCGATGCCCTCTTCGTAGACCTCGTCGCCATAGCCCTCGTGCATCGCTTCGCGCACCGGGGTCAGGTCGCCCGACCGGCGGTACTCGGCGAGCGCATCGTCGACCTTGAGGCCGAGGGCGCGCGAGGCCCAGCCCATGTGGGTTTCGAGGATCTGACCGACGTTCATCCGGCTCGGCACGCCGAGCGGGTTGAGGCAGAAGTCGACCGGCGTGCCGTCGGCGAGGAAGGGCATGTCCTCCATCGGCACGACGCGGGAGATGACCCCCTTGTTGCCGTGACGGCCGGCCATCTTGTCGCCCGGCTGGAGCTTGCGCTTCACCGCGATGAAGACCTTGACCATCTTCATCACGCCCGGCGGCAGGTCGTCGCCGCGCCGCACCTTCTCGACCTTGTCCTCGAAGCGGTGCTCGAGGGCGCGCTTCTGCGCCTCGTACTGGGCATGCAGCGCCTCGACCTGGGCGGCGTCGGCCTCGTCTTCGAGGGCGAGCTGCCACCACTGGCCGCGCGAGAGCTGGTCGTCGAGCAGGGAAGCGTCGATTGGGGTGCCGGACTTCACGCCCTTGGGCCCCTTCACCGCCACCCGGCCTTCGACCATCGTGCGCAGGCGCGCGTAGATGTTGCGGTCGAGGATCGCGAGCTCGTCGTCACGGTCGCGGGCGAGGCGTTCGACCTCTTCGCGCTCGATCTGCAGGGCCCGCTCGTCCTTCTCGACGCCATGGCGGTTGAACACGCGCACTTCCACGACGGTGCCGAAATCGCCCGGCTTGACCCGCAGCGAGGTGTCACGCACGTCCGAGGCCTTTTCGCCGAAGATGGCGCGCAGGAGCTTTCTTCCGGCGTCATCGGGCTTTCGCCCTTGGGGGTGATCTTGCCCACCAGGATATCGCCCGGCTGCACTTCGGCGCCGATGTAGACGATGCCCGCCTCGTCGAGGTTGCGCAGAGCCTCCTCGCCGACGTTGGGGATGTCGCGGGTGATCTCTTCCGGGCCCAACTTGGTGTCGCGGGCGGCGACTTCGAATTCCTCGATGTGGATCGAGGTAAAGACGTCATCCTGCGCGATGCGCTCGGAGATCAGGATCGAGTCCTCGTAGTTGTAGCCGTTCCAGGGCATGAAGGCGACGACCACGTTCTTGCCGAGCGCCAGTTCACCGATGTCGGTCGAGGGGCCGTCGGCGATGACTTCGCCTTTCGACACCGCCTGGCCGACCTTCACCAGCGGACGCTGGTTGATGCAGGTGTTCTGGTTCGATCGCTGGAACTTGCGCAGCCGGTAGATGTCGACGCCGGCATCGCCGACCTCGAGGTCTTCGGTCGCGCGGATCACGATCCGGGTGGCGTCCACCTGGTCGATGATCCCGCCCCGGCTGGCCTGGATGGCGGCGCCGGAGTCGATCGCAACCTTGCCTTCCATGCCGGTGCCCACGAGCGGGGCCTCGGCCTGCAGGAGCGGCACCGCCTGGCGCTGCATGTTCGAGCCCATCAGCGCGCGGTTGGCGTCGTCGTTCTCGAGGAACGGAATGAGCGCGGCGGCGACCGAGACCAGCTGCTTGGGCGAGACGTCGATCAGGTCGACGTTTTCGCGCGGCGCCATGGTGTATTCGCCCGACTGGCGGGTGTTGACGAGATCGTTCTCGAACCGGCCCTCGGCGTCGAGATGGGCGTTGGCCTGGGCGACCGTGTGGCGCATCTCTTCGGTGGCCGACATGTAGCTGACCTCGTCGGTCACCTGGCCGTTCACCACCTTGCGGTAGGGGGTTTCGATGAAGCCGTACTTGTTCACCCGCGCGAAGGTGGCGAGCGAGTTGATGAGGCCGATGTTCGGGCCTTCCGGCGTCTCGATCGGGCACATCCGGCCGTAGTGGGTCGGGTGCACGTCGCGCACCTCGAAGCCGGCGCGCTCGCGGGTCAGGCCGCCCGGGCCAAGCGCCGAGAGGCGGCGCTTGTGGGTGACTTCCGAGAGCGGGTTGGTCTGGTCCATGAATTGGCTGAGCTGCGACGAGCCGAAGAACTCGCGCACCGCCGCCGCCGCCGGCTTGGCGTTGATCAGGTCCTGCGGCATGACCGTGTCGATCTCGACCGCGCTCATGCGCTCCTTGATCGCGCGTTCCATGCGCAGCAGGCCGACCCGGTACTGGTTCTCCATCAGCTCGCCGACCGAACGCACCCGGCGGTTGCCGAGGTGGTCGATGTCGTCGACCTCGCCCTTGCCGTCGCGCAGCTCGACCAGCGCCTTGATGCAGGCGACGATGTCTTCCTTGCGCAGGGTGCGCTGGGTGTCCTCGGCGTCGAGATCGAGGCGCATGTTCATCTTGACCCGGCCAACGGCCGAGAGATCGTAGCGCTCGCTGTCGAAGAACAGGCTGTCGAACAGGGTCGAGGCGGCCTCGACGGTGGGCGGCTCGCCCGGGCGCATCACCCGGTAGATGTCCATGAGCGCGGTGTCGCGGCCCACGTTCTTGTCCACCGCCATGGTGTTGCGGATGTAGGGGCCGACGTTGATGTTGTCGATGTCGAGCACCGGGATCTCGGTGACGCCGGCGTCGATCAGCTCCTTGAGGCTGCCGCCGGTGACTTCGCCGTCCTTGTCGGTTTCCCAGGTCAGCTCGTCGCCAGCCTCGACGTAGATCGCGCCGGTTTCCTCGTTGATGATGTCTTTCGACACGTAGCGGCCGACGATCTTGTCGAAGGGCACCAGGATCTCGGTGATCTTGCCCTCGTCGATGATCTTCTTGACCGCGCGCGGGGTGACCTTCTTGCTGGCTTCGAACAGCACTTCACCGCTGTCGGCATCGACGATGTCCATCGTCGGCCGGGTGCCGCGGATGCGCTCGGGGAAGAACTTGGTGACCCAGCCCTCGTGCTTGCGCAGCCGGTAGGTGACGGTGTCGTAATAGGCGTCGCAGATCGCCTCCTGGTCGAGACCGAGGGCGTACAGCAGCGTGGTCACCGGCAGTTTGCGGCGCCGGTCGATGCGGGCGAAGACGATGTCCTTGGCGTCGAACTCGAAGTCGAGCCAGGAGCCGCGGTAGGGAATGATGCGGCAGGCGAAAAGCAGCTTGCCCGAGGCGTGGGTCTTGCCCTTGTCGTGATCGAAGAAGACGCCGGGGCTGCGGTGCATCTGGGAAACGATGACCCGCTCGGTGCCGTTGACGATGAAGGTGCCGTTCTGGGTCATGAGCGGCATGTCACCCATGAACACGTCCTGCTCCTTGATGTCCTTGACCGACTTGGCGCCGGTGTCCTCGTCGACATCGAACACGATCAGGCGCAGGGTGACCTTCAGCGGCGCCGAATAGGTCATGTCGCGCTGCTGGCATTCCTCGACGTCGTATTTCGGCGCTTCGAGCTCGTATTTCACGAATTCGAGCACCGCGGTCTCGTTGAAATCCTTGATCGGGAAGACCGACTGGAAGACGCCCTGGATGCCTTCGCCGTCGGCCGGCTGCTCGGCGTCACCGGACTTGAGGAACAGATCGTAGGAGCTTTTCTGCACCTCGATCAGGTTCGGCATTTCCAGCACTTCTCGGATCTGGCCATAGTAACGACGAAGACGTTTCTGGCCCAGATAGGACTGCGACATAAGGATTTACCTTCTCTTTTCTCACTGATGCGCCATGCCGCCGGGGGACGCGGCCTGCGCACCGTTCGAAACAGGGGGTTCGGATCCATACCAGGAGGTCCTCCCACAGACCTCCGCCCGATCCTTCGAACCGCGCCTTGGGAAGGGCTCGGGCCGCTTCCGCGGGAAGAGCCCTTGCCAAGACAGGTTCGGCTGGACCCGGATTTCTCCGGACCCAGCCACATTCGTACGGTGGGTTTTCAACCCACCTTCAGCAGGCTCAGGCCAGCTCGACTTCGGCGCCGGCTTCCTGAAGCTTCTTCTGGACCTCTTCGGCCTCGGATTTGGAGACCTGCTCCTTGATCTTGCCGCCGGCTTCGACCAGCTCCTTGGCTTCCTTGAGGCCAAGGCCGGTGAGGCCGCGCACTTCCTTGATGACCGCGATCTTGTTGGCGCCGGCCGATTTCAGCACGACGTCGAACTCGGTCTTCTCCTCGGCGGCGGGGCCGGCTTCGGCAGCCGGGCCGGCCATCATGACGGCGCCGCCGGCGGCGGGCTCGATGCCGTACTCGTCCTTGAGGATGGTTTTCAGTTCCTGGGCTTCGAGAAGGGTCAGACCCACGATCTCTTCAGCAAGTTTCTTCAGATCAGCCATTTGCTTTTTCCGTTCCTAACAGATGTGTTCCAACGTCATGCGTTCGCACGCCACGCTGGCCTCTTGGTTGCTCACGCAGCCTTTTCCTCGATGGTCGAGAGAATGGATGCGATGTTCGAAGCAGGTGCGCCAATGGCCCCGGCGATGTTGGCAGCGGGCGCGCCGATCTGCGACACGATCTGAGCGATGAGCTCTTCACGCGACGGCATGTCGGAGACCACTTTGACACCGGCCGGATCCAGCGCCGTCTCGCCCATGGCACCGCCGAGGATCACGAATTTTTCGTTGTCCTTGGCGTATTTCACCGCGACCTTGGCCGCAGCCACGGGGTCTTCGGAATAGGCGAGTACGGTCATGCCCGTCAGGTATTCGGCGATCGAAGCCGCCGGCTTGCCTTCGAGGGCGATCTTGGCGAGCCTGTTCTTGGCGACGCGAACCGAACCGCCAGCGTCACGCATCTGGCCGCGCAGGTTCTGCATCTCGGCAACCGTGAGACCTTCGTAGTGGGCAACCACCACGACGCCAGAGCTTTCGAAGATCTGGCCGAGTTCGTCGACCACTTTCTCTTTCTGGGCTCTATCCACAGTTTCACTCCAAGTGTGGGAGGGATGACCTCCCGGCTCATGTTTCACCGGGCTGCAGGAGCCCGATGTCGGGTCCTTACGGGTCCGTCCAAGTCGCCCCGGGAGCCGGCAGGCTTCCGAAGAAATCTCGTTCTTTCCCGTCTCGGGCAGGATTTATTGGCCCCCTGAGGCACCAACCCACCGTCTCGGACGAACGCAAAAACAGCGCACGACGAATCGCACGCTGGGTTGCAGGGGTGGAAATAGGGGGGAACGCCCCCGGGCGCAAGGGTAATCATCTGGAAACCGTAATATGTCCACCGCCAACCGGAGACCGGCGCCGGCGGGTCCGGGCCGGGCGGCACGGAGCCGGCCGCGGGGTCGGGTGGCACGGCCGGGCAAACCGGTCGGGCGGGTCCCGGGCGTCGGCCAAACTTGATGTTCACGTATTTTGCCCATATATTGGGACATATTTTGTGACATGCCCCTGCCGGGCCGTCGGAGGTTCACATGCGCCTGGAAGCCCTGAGCGAGAACGACACCATCGCCCCCAAGCGGCTGGCGGCCGAGCTGCACACCACCGTCGAGGAGGTGGCGCGGACCGTCGGGTTGCGCCGCGAGTCGGTGTCGCGCAAGGATCGCATCGCCACGGTGCGCACCCAGAGCCGGTTGCGCGAGATGGTCGAGATCCTCAACCGGGTCGCGCCGCGGTTCGGCTCCGACCTGATGGCCTACGCCTGGTACCGGTCGCAGCCGGTGCCGGGCTGGGGCGGGCGCACGCCGATGGCGCTGGTCCAGGAAGGGCGCGCGGGCGCGGTGATGGCCTATATCGACGCGATCGACGCCGGCGGGCACGCCTGACGCGCCCCGGGCCCTTTGCATGCATTTCACCGGCACACTCTACCGCGCGCTCAACCCCTACTGGGCCCGGCGCGCGCTGTCGGGCGAGGGCGCGGCGCTGCATGGCGGTCGGTTCAACGCCCGCGGCACGCCGGCGCTCTACTGCTCGCTCGCGCCCGAAACCGCGTTGCGCGAGGCCAACCAGATCGGCCCGTTGCAGCCCACCACCATGGTCAGTTTCGCCGCCGATCTCGACCCGGTGTTCGATGCGACGGGCTTTGGTGCCCTCGCCCCCTACGGCCTTGCCGGTGCCGACCTCGGCGACGATCTCTGGCGCGCGCGCATGGCCGACGGCGCCCCGGTGCCGACCCAGGACCTCGCCGCCGCGCTCATCGCCGAAGGGTACGCCGGGCTGATCGCGCCGAGCTTCGCGCCCGCCGCCCTGCCCGGCGATCTCAACATGGTGCTGTGGCGCTGGGGCGATGCCCTGCCCTGCCGGCTGGTGCTCAACGACCGCGACGGGCGGCTTGCGCGGCCGCCGGCGGATCCCGCCTGAGCCTGCATAACGAGCCGGCCGGAACGAAAAAGGGCGCCCCGCGAGGCGCCCTTTCCAAATCTGTTGTTCGACGGCTCAGTTGCCGGTGGCGCTTTCCACGGAGATCGACACGCCCGGGCCCATGGTCGAGCTGATCGACACCTTCTTCATGTAGGAGCCCTTGGCGCCGGCGGGTTTCGCCTTCTGCACCGCATCGACGAAGGCGCGGACGTTCTCGGCGAGTTTCGCCGCATCGAACGAGGCCTTGCCGACGCCGGCATGGACCACGCCCGCCTTCTCGACCTTGAACTGGACCTCACCGCCCTTGGCGGCTTCGACGGCCTCTTTGACGTCCATGGTCACGGTGCCGACCTTGGGGTTCGGCATCAGGTTGCGCGGGCCCAGGATCTTGCCCAGACGGCCGACGATCGGCATCATGTCCGGGGTCGCGATGCAGCGGTCGAACTCGATCTTGCCGCCCTGGATGGTCTCCATCAGGTCTTCGGCACCGATGATGTCGGCCCCGGCCTTCTTGGCCTCTTCCGCCTTGTCGCCCCGGGCGAAGACGGCGACGCGCATGGTCTTGCCGGTGCCGTTGGGCAGCGAGACCTTGCCGCGGACCATCTGGTCGGCATGGCGCGGGTCGACGCCGAGGTTGACGGCGATCTCGACGGTCTCGTCGAACTTCGCCTTGGCGTTGCCCTTCACGAGCGCAATCGCTTCCTCGACGGTGAGGTCTTCCTTGCCGGCGAAGGCTTCACGGGCGGCGCGGGTACGTTTTCCAAGCTTGGCCATGATTTACCCTTTCACCTCGATACCCATCGAACGGGCCGAGCCCATGATGATCATCATCGCGCCCTCGACGTCGACGGCGTTGAGGTCCTTCATCTTCGCCTCGGCGATCTCGCGCACCTGGGCCTGGGTCACGGTCCCGATCACTTCGCGCCCCGGGTTGACCGCGCCCTTCGGACGGTTGCGCTTGCCCACCGGCTTCAGGCCGGCCGCCTTCTTGAGGTAATAGGACGCCGGCGGCGTCTTGATATCCATCGTGAAGGATTTGTCCTGGTAGTAGGTGATCTGCGTCGGGCAGGGCGCACCCTCTTCCATGTCTGCGGTCTTGGCGTTGAACGCCTTGCAGAATTCCATGATGTTGATGCCGCGCTGACCGAGCGCGGGACCGACGGGCGGCGACGGGTTGGCTTTGCCTGCAGGGATCTGCAGCTTCATCTTGCCAGCGACCTTCTTGGCCATCTGGTGTCTCCTTTGATCAACAGCGGCACAACGCGTCGGCCGCCTGGTGTGTTGACGTGGTCCGGTCCGGACGCGCGCGCCCTCGCCTCCCACGCATGAAGCCCAGGGGCCGATTCCCGTGAGGGACGCCCCGAACGGGCGCGGGATACGCCTGTTGCCGCCGTTTGGCAAGGGCGCGCTTGTGCGGGGACCGGCCCGTGCTAGGCTTGCACGATGCGGTCCGCCGGTCCCGCCGGCCGGGCCCGGTCCTGTCAAAGGCGCGTTCGGATGGCGATGATCACCGATATCGAGGAGTACTTCACCAAGGGCTGCGGCCGCTGCGACCGGTTCGCCACGCCCGATTGCTCGACCCGGCGGTGGATCGACGGGCTCAACGACCTGCGGCGGATCTGCCGCGACATCGGGTTGAGCGAACACGTGAAATGGGCGCATCCGGTGTACATGCATGCCGACCGCAACATCGCCCTGATCGGGGCGTTTCGCGACGATTTCCGCTTCACCTTCATGAACGGCAGTCTCCTGAAGGATCCCGAGGGAGTGCTGCGCCCCGCCGGTCCGAATTCGGCGGTGAAGAACGTGCTCTATTTCACCTCGAACGACGGCCCCGCGCAGCTCGAACCGGTGATCCGGGCCTATCTGGCCGAGCTCATGGACTATGCCGAACGCGGAGTGAAGCCGCCGAAGGTGGAGCGCGAGCTCGACTGGCCCGAGGAACTCACCGAGGCGCTGGACACAGACACGGAGCTTGCCGAGGCCTTCAACGCGCTCACGCCCGGGCGGCAAAAGAGCTATGTGATCAATCTCAACGGGGCCAAGCAATCCGCGACCCGGGTGGCGCGGATCGCGAAATTCCGCGACAAGATCCTCGCCGGCAAGGGCGCGCTGGAGCGCTGAGGGCGGGCGCCGGGTCGCACCCCTGCGGATGTCTCGCCCGCTCGGCGAAGCGTTGCCGGAATCGACGCGTCCGATGCGCGGGATGTGGCCCGTTCGCGGCGCGATCCCGGGATGTGATCACAAGGGCCCGCCTCCCGCTTGACATGACCGCCTGCCCGCGCGATTCCTGAGCCGTGGTCCGCAAACAACAATAACTGGGCAGGTGGCCGTGAGCGAAATCAACCTATCGATGGACGACGTTGTTCCTGCGGGACGCGTCGCCAAAAAGAAACTGCGTCCGGGCGGTCCCGCCCGAACGAGCTACGCGCAGCGCATCATCGACGATCCGTCGCTGCATGAAGACATCCACAATACCGGTGTCGCCAATCGCAACCCGGCCGACATCGGGCTGGCGGCGCTGGTCGCCGAAGACTACCGCACCCATGGCGGCAGCCTGTTCAGCCAGGGGTTCTGGGCGCTGTTCTGGCACCGGTTCGGCAATTGGCGGATGTCGGTGAAACCCAAGGTCCTGCGCGCGCCACTCAGCCTCGTCTACCGGATCGGCGCCCGGCTCACGCAATGGTTCGCCGGGATCGACCTGCCCTACACGGTCAATGTCGGCCGCCGGGTGACGCTCGAGCATTTCGGCGGCATGATCCTGGTCGCCCGCGCGATCGGCGACGATGTGACGCTCCGGCAGAACACCACGCTGGGGATCGCGCGCACCGACCGGCTGCGCGACTGGCCGGTGATCGGCGACGGCGCCGATATCGGTGCGGGCGCCTGCATCCTCGGCAGGGTCGAGATCGGCCGCGGCGCCAAGGTCGGGGCCAATGCTGTGGTGCTGAAGGACATTCCCGAAGGTGCCGTCGCGGTCGGTGTGCCGGCACGGATCGTGCGCAAGGGCTGACCGGGCGTCCGACAAGAGACCTTTTGCGCCCGGGACATCCCGGGCGCGAACAGCCGCGATCAGGCCTGCTTCGAGACCTGGGTGAATTCGAGTTCCACCGGGGTCGCGCGACCGAAGATCGAGACCGAGACCTTGAGCCGCTGGTTGTCGTCGTCGACGCCCTCGACCTGACCGTCGAAGCCTTCGAACGGGCCGTCGGTGACCGACACCGTCTCGCCGATCTCGAAATGGATGAGGGTGCGCGGGGCTTCGACGCCCTCCTCGACCCGGCCGAGGATGCCCTGCACCTCGGCGTCGCGCATCGGCATCGGCCGGCCCTGCGGGCCGAGGAAGCCGGTGACGCGGTTGATCGAGTTGATCAGGTGGTAGCCTTGGTCGGACATTTCCATGTGCACGAGCACGTAGCCCGGCATGAACCGGCGCTCGGTGGTGACCTTCTTGCCGCGGCGCACCTCGATGACCTCTTCGGTCGGCACCAGCACCTCGTCGATCTCGTCCTCGAGCCCGTTCTCGGCAACGGCTTGCTTGATCTGTTCGGCGATCTTCTTCTCGAAATTCGAGAGCACGCTCACCGAGTACCACCGTTTCGCCATTTCGTCTCAGCCTCGTGTCTGGTGGGCCCCCGCAGGCGCCCGGCATTCAGGGTTTGGCGGGGGACGGCGTCTCGCGCCCGACCCGCAACAGAAAACCGGCGTGCCCGCGCACGCCGAAAAGGGTTGGCGCCCGGATTAGCCCCGAAACCCCATCGGTTCAAGGAGTTTCCGGCGCGACCTCAGCCGAAGGCGGAAAGCACGCTGGTCAGCCCGAAACGGATCACGAGATCGACCAGCGAAAAGAACAACGCCGTCAGCGCGGCGAGGGCAACGACCATGCCGGTGGTCAGCAGAACCTCGCGCCGGGTCGGCCAGACGACCTTGGAGACCTCGGAGCGCACCTGCTGGATGTACTGGAACGGGTTCGTCTTCGCCATCATGCTGCCTTTCGCGGAACAAGGGGCACTTACGGGAAGTGACGGCGCATTTCAAGGCCCCGCGACCGGGGCTGCAACGGGGGGCGGACCGCAAGGACCCCGCCGGCGGACGGGGCGCAGGCGGGGTGACAGAGATGAGCCGAGGCCGGATGGTTGCGGTCAGATCACGCCGCGTTCTCGCCGGCCGGCGCGCACCGGTGCGGCGAGGTCGATCTGCGGCCCGGCATCCGGCCGGCGGGTGTGCTGCGGCGCGGGCTGGGCGCGGCCGACGAGCTTGCGGGCGCCGTTGCGCAGCCGCCGGAAGGCCAGATAGACGCCGAACCAGAACAGCGCGATCCCGGCAACGGGCAGGCCGGCGGACAGGAACGACGGGTCGTAGGCCAGCGTGCCGACCACCAGCATCCCGAGCGCGAGCTTGGCGTAGAAGGCAGCCGCAGAGGACCTGCGCGGGAGTTCCGCCGGGGTCGCCGGCTCCGGGTCGCTTTCGTAGGCCTGGGCCTGGGCCGGCTCCATGGCATAGGGCTCGTCCTCGTCTTCTTCCGCATACCCGTCCGGCTCGGCCTCCGCCGCGCCGTAGGCGCTGTAGGACAGGATCTCGCTCTCGGCAGGCATTGCCTGCGCGTGGGACCGGCGGGTGAGCCGGCCGATCGGCGTATCGTCGTCGGCCGCGTCCGGCATGGCATAGGCCGCGGCGGTGGCGGCGTAGATTTCCGGCTCGGGCGCCGGCGGGGCCGGGTCGAGCGCGGTGAGGTCCACCGCCGCCTCGTCCGCGTCGTCTGTCGGGCGGGCGCGCATCGACGTCACCCGTTTGAACACCCCGATCAGGGCCACGAAAGCGGCGATGGCCCAGCCGATCTGGCGCGACTGTTCGGGAACGCCATGGGCGGTCAGCGCCGCCTCGCGGCCTTCGAAGAAGGGTTCGATGAAGATGAAATCCTCGGCCTTGGTCAGGCCCTGTTCCGCGATCGCATCGTCGGCCATCCCGTCGAGCGTGACCGAGCGGTCCGCAAAGCCGTTGAAGGCGTAGACCCAGTAGTCAGGGGTAGCGTCGATGGCCCATTCGTCGGCCTTGGCCTCGATGAACGCGGCCTCCTCGCGCTTGTCGAGCATCAGGGCCCCGCGCACGACCTTGGAGCCGAACTCGTCGGCGCCGAAGATCATGTAGAGATAGCGCGTCGTCGTGGGCACGCCATTGGTCCGTTCGACAAGTTCGTAGTCGAGGTCGTGGTCGATCAACCCGACCAGGTTCACTTCGTCGGCGGTATGGATGTCGCGCGCGCTGTCGAATGTCGCGATGTCGATCGGCTCCGGCGCCGCGGTCTCGAGGGCCGCGGCTTTTTCGGCCTCGGTTTCCAGCGCCTGTTCGTAGACACGTTCCCCGACCCAGTACACGCCGATCGCGGCGGGGACATAGGCCCACCACGGCATCAGGAAAAACAGAACGAACAGACGACCCATCGGATCCCTCGCTGTCAAATTCGGATTACCGGCCCTTTGTCCCGTGAGAATCCGGCACCAATCGGGCAGATAAGGGGAATTAGGGCGGTATCCGGGCGAAATTCGAGATGGATCGCGGGTGCGGCATCGCGCGCCATTGGACCGGCGGGACCCGCCCCCTAGCCTCCGGCGATAGCACTTGCCGGGGAGGCATCATGGACATCGCCACGCTGACGGCCGTTCTGGGTTGGGGCGCCCTGGTCGGGATCGTGTTCTCGGCGATCGGGGCGGCAGGCGGGATCCTGACCTCGTTCGGTCTCATCACGCTGTTCGCGGTCGCCGACCCGAACGCGGTCAAGCCGATGACCCAGATCGTGGTACTCGCCACCGCGCTGGTCTTCGTACCCGGCTACCTCAGGCGCGGCGCCATCGTGCCGGCGCTCGGGCTGCTGCTCGGGCTCGGCGGGATCGTCGGCGCCTGGGTCGGCAGCACGGTGTCCTCGCGCTATCTCGCCGACATGGCCACGTTCCGGCCGCTGTTCGGGGTGCTCACCCTGGCGGTGGCCGGGCAGATCGGCTGGAAGCTCTGGAACCATGTCCAGGCCCGGCGCGCCGGCACGGCGGCGCCGATGCAGCCGTTTCACGGCGGGGTCACCGAGAAGGTGCTGCAATCCCACTACATGTGCTTCACCTATGCCGGCACGCGCTACCGGGTGCCGGTGATCTCGCCGCTCGTCGCCGGGGCGCTGATCTCGTTCACCGCGGCGCTGTTCGGGGTCGGCGGCGGGTTTTTGCTGGTGCCCTACATGGCCTCGGTACTGGCGATGCCGATGCACATCATCCCCGCCACCACGGCGATCCCGATCTTCATGTCGCTCGCCGTCTCGGTCGGCAATTTCATGAGCCGGGGCGCGGCGGTCGACTGGGGCCTGCTGGCGGTGCTTGTGGCCGGCGCGGTGGTGGGGGCGGTGCTCGGACCGCAGATCAACAAGCGGCTGCCCAACGCCGTGCTGCAGGCGGCGATGGGGGTCATCGTCGCCGGGATCGGGGTGAAATACCTGTTCTTCTGAACCGCGGCTTTGCGTGCCGCTCCGCCCAAATGGAGCGCCGAAATGGTAATGCGGGCGGGAAATGGCAGGGGCAGCAGGGCTCGAACCCGCGACCTACGGTTTTGGAGACCGTCGCTCTACCAACTGAGCTATACCCCTAAGGCCGAGGCACGAGGTAGCGCAAGGCCCGGGGGTTTTCAAGCCCTCAATCTTCGGGGGCGAACGCCTTTCGAAAGGCGGTGAAACGCGCCTTCGAAGGCGTGCTTGAAGCGGGCTGCACTCCGCCTGGCGGTCGGTCCATCATCGCCAGCGCAGATGTCGCGGTCGTCGTCGCCCCGGATCCGCAGGACGCAGACAGATCGAGACAGCTTCGCCATGGGAAGCCTTTCCGGAAAAAAGAAGGGCCGCCCCTGGGGACGGCCCTTCTCAAACTCAACCGGTGTGGCTTTCGGGAGCTTTTCGCGGGCGAAAAGCCCCTGTCGCCCGGACCAGCGTTTTCTGGCGAAAACGCGACCCTACGCGAGGATCTTCGAGACGACGCCGGAGCCGACGGTACGGCCGCCTTCGCGGATGGCGAAGCGCAGGCCTTCTTCCATCGCGATCGGCGCGATCAGTTCGGCTTCGAACTTCAGGTTGTCGCCCGGCATCACCATCTCGGTGCCTGCGGGGAGCTGAACCGTCCCGGTCACGTCGGTCGTCCGGAAGTAGAACTGCGGACGGTAGTTCGCGAAGAACGGCGTGTGACGCCCGCCTTCTTCCTTGGTCAGGATGTAGACCTCGCACTCGAACTTGGTGTGCGGGTTCACCGACTTCGGCTTGCACAGGACCTGGCCGCGCTCGACCTGGTCACGGTCGATGCCGCGCAGCAGCGCGCCGATGTTGTCGCCCGCCTCGCCGCGGTCGAGCAGCTTGCGGAACATCTCGACGCCCGTGCAGGTCGTCTTCTGGGTGTCGCGGATGCCGACGATTTCCAGTTCGTCGCCCACGTTCACCACGCCGCGCTCGACGCGGCCGGTCACAACCGTGCCGCGGCCCGAGATCGAGAACACGTCTTCGATCGGCATCAGGAACGGCTGGTCGATCGCCCGCTCCGGCGTCGGGATGAACTCGTCAACCGCCGCCATCAGTTCGCGGATCGAGTTCTCGCCGATCTCCGGCTCCTCGCCCATCATCGCCTTGTAGGCCGAGCCCTTGATCACCGGGATGTCGTCGCCCGGGAAGTCGTACTCGGTCAGAAGCTCGCGGATCTCCATCTCGACCAGCTCGATCAGCTCCTCGTCGTCGACCAGGTCGACCTTGTTCATGTACACGACCAGCGCCGGAACGCCGACCTGACGGGCGAGCAGGATGTGCTCGCGGGTCTGCGGCATCGGGCCGTCCGACGCCGCAACCACGATGATCCCGCCGTCCATCTGCGCGGCACCGGTGATCATGTTCTTCACGTAGTCGGCGTGGCCGGGGCAGTCGACGTGGGCGTAGTGACGCTTCTCGGTCTCGTATTCGACATGCGCCGTCGAGATCGTGATCCCGCGCGCCTTCTCTTCCGGCGCCGCGTCGATCGCGTCATACGCCTTGAACTCGCCGAAATACTTCGTGATCGCCGCCGTCAGCGTCGTCTTGCCGTGGTCAACGTGACCGATCGTGCCGATGTTCACGTGCGGTTTGTTACGTGCAAACTTTTCCTTGGCCATGTGCCACAAGCCTCGTCAATTGGGGGGTCCGGTCCCGGACCCGGTTCGTTTCCGGCGCTCGTTACTGCGTTGGACCGGGAAAATCAAGCCGCTCGGTACCGATCTCACCTTCGGTTGAGCGCCGATCCCGCCTGCGGTTCCGGGCCCGTCGCGCCCTCGGTCCCGCGGCGGTCTCAACCCTCGCCGGCAAGCGGCGGCAAAGGTTGTACCGGGCGTCCGGGCGAGGTGGTCGCCGGATCCATTTCGGCCGCGTCGCCGAACCAGTCCGGGTTCTCCAGCATCCAGTCCTGGATCTGCTTGGCGAGGTTGCGCGACAGGCTCGCCGCCTGTTCCTCGGCGGTGCGGGTGAGGCCGGAACCGACCAGCACCTCGCCGCCCTCCTCGAAGACGGTGAACTGCTTCGGCTCCTCGGTGAGCGGCTTGCCGCCCTGGGTATCGTCGAAGATCCGCACGTCGGCGATCAGCACCGACTTGGGCGCCGCGACCACCGGGATGCCGGGCTGGGCCAGCACGTAGCCGAGCACCGCGACCGAAATATGGTAGTAGCGGTCGCCGTCGTAGCGCGAGAACCGGTCGTTGACCGCGGTGCGCAGCGCGCCCACCCAGGCGGCGTCGTCGAGCCGGCGCGAGGCCGGCCCGACCTCGGCCCCGTCGACCACGATCGCCACGTTGTGGCCGAGCAGGAACCGCCCCATCGGCGGCGGGGTGTCGTCGAGATCGTTGACCGCGCAGCCGGCGACCAGGCCGGCAGCGAGCACAAGACCGGTGAGCCGGGATGTGACACGCGACACCGCGGAGGCGGCAGCATTGGCAACGAGGCGCGAGGCGAAGGTCATGGCGGAGGCTCCCTGCGAGCGTGAATTCTGCGGGCTCCCGGGTCGCGGCAGAGCGCTGTGACCCGGGACCTCGGGATTCGACTTCCTGTCTGGATAGCCTGCGCGGCCCTTGCATGCAAACCGGCGCAGACCGGGGGGACGCGCAGTATGTCCGGGCGTTGCGACAGTTCTGCCACAGCCATGCCCCCGGCGCGCGGTAAGACGCCGCCGGCCCTGCCCCGCCACGAGATCGACATTGCCCCCGCACGCGCTTCTCCGTAGGTATCGCGGCATGAGCGAGACCACAGGAACGGGCGGCACATGCCCGGTGACCGGCCAGGGCGCCGCAGAGGCCGAGACAGGCGCCGCCACATCCAGGGACCGTCCCGCGCGGAAGGTCGCCCCCGAAGCCAGCCTGCTCACCGGCCGGCCCAGTCTCCTCGGGCTCCGGCGGTTGTCGCGCGGCGACATCCTGAGCGTGATCCCGCAGGCGACGACGCACCTGCCAATCATCTCGGGCAAGATCCTGCGGCGGTTCCACTTCGTCACCGATCCGGACGGTAACCGGCAGCTGTTCAAGACCAATTTCATCAACTACCCGAAATCGCCCGAAACCAAGGGTGTGCTGGCCAAGGCGCTGAAGCGCGGGCTGTTCGTCATCGAGGGCGAGGAATGGCGCTGGCAACGGCGCGCGCTCAACCCCGCCTTCGCGCCGCGCAACGTCGCCCGGCTGACCCCGCCGATGACCCGCTGCGCCGAGGATCCAGCGCCCGTCTGGCCGCCACCGAGGGGCCGGTCAACATCTCCTACGAGATGATGAAGACCGCCTTCGACGTAATCGTGCGGGTGACCTTCTCCGGCGGCGACGGCGAAAGCACGGTGCCGATGGACACCGTGAGCGAGGCGATCGAGCATTACCTCGCCAAGACCGCGCGGGTGTCGCTCCTTGATTTTCTCGGCGTGCCCGCCTGGGTGCCGCGCCCCGGCCGGGTGCGCACCCATCCGACGCTCAAGGCGCTGAAAGACGGCGCCGATGCCGCGATCGCCGAGCGCCGGCGCAATCCCAATGCCGACGCCCCGGCACTGCTCGACCTGCTGCTCGACGCCGAGGACAAGAAGACCGGCCGGCGGATGACCGACGCGGAGCTGCGCGACAACCTCATCACCTTCCTGATCGCCGGCCACGAGACCACTGCGCTCACGCTGTCCTGGGCGCTCTATCTGCTGGCGCTGGACCCCTCGACGCAGAAACGCGCTGCGCAGGAGGCGCAGGCGGTGCTGGGCGCGCGGGCCGCGACGGCGGAGGACGTCGAGAAACTCACCTACGTCAAGCAGGTGCTCTACGAGACGATGCGGCTCTACCCGCCGATCCCGGTGCATCTGCGCACCGCCGCCGCCGACGACGAGGTCTGCGGCCATGCGGTGAAGAAGGGCGACGTGATGATCGTGCCGTTCTACGCGCTGCATCGCAATCGCCGCCTGTGGGACCAGCCGCGCAAGTTCGTCCCCGAACGCTTCGACGACATGACCACGATCGACCGTTTCGCCTATGTGCCGTTCTCGGTCGGCCCCCGGGTCTGCATCGGCGCCGATTTCGCGATGCAGGAGGCGACGATCATCCTCGCCACGCTGCTGGCGCGGCACCGGTTCAAGCTCACCGATGAACCGGCACCGAAGCCGAAGCTGATCCTGACGCTCAGGCCCGACCGCGACATCCGGCTCGAGGTCAGCCCGCGCAAGCCTTCAAAGGCGGCATCGGGCGAGAGTGTCGCTGCGGCAGGAAAGGCGAAACGGCGCAAGACCCGCAAGAAGGCCGGGAAGCGGGGCGGGAAAGACGCCTGAGGCTTCCCCTGTCTTGCGGACCCCATCTGTGTCACACAGGGAGGCGCGCGACCAGAAAAGGGGCCCCGATGCGGTTTTCCATCGCCAGTTTCAACGTCAAGAACCTGATCGGACCGGACCGTGAATATTACCGGTTCCAGTCCTACACGCCCGAGGAATACGCCTGGAAACGCGACTGGATGGCGTCGCAGCTCGTCGATCTCGACGCCGACGTGATCGGATTCCAGGAAATCTTCGAGGAAGAGGCGCTCGCCGACGTGGTGGCCGAAGCCTCGGCCCGGGCACGGACGCTGAACGACGCGGTGATCCCGGCGCGCGGCAAGGCCTATGCCCGCAAGGTGATCTTCGACAAGCTCGGGGTCACGCCCTGGGACGATGCCGCCCTCGCCTTCGCGCCCAACGCCGCCGACGCGGGCGTGCCGGGCGAGCGCAGGCCGGGGCTCGCGGTGCTGTCGCGGCTCGGCTTCGCCGGGGCGCCGGAGGTGATCCAGGACCTCGCCGAACCGGTGACGATCCCGTTCCAGCCGCTGCGCGGAATGGATAGCGGGCTCGACGCGGGCAGCTACACCCTGCGGCGCCTGTCGCGCCCGATCCTCAAGGTGCGCATCCCCGTGGGCGACACGGCGCTGACCCTGTTCAACTGCCACCTGAAATCGAAGCTCGGCGAGTACGTCACGCCCCCCGGCGCCCGGTTCGCGCCCGAGGAGGACCTCACCCGCTACGATCCCGTCGGCCGCGCGCTCGGCGCGATGCGGGCGGCGGTGCGGCGGATGGCCGAGGCCTGGGTGCTGCGCCGCGAGATCGTCGCCGAGCTCGCCGCCGGCCACCCGGTGGTGGCACTGGGCGACTTCAACGACGGCGAGCACGCCGTGTCGTCGGAGATCGTCTCCGGCGAGGTGCCGTTCAAGAATTATTCCTGGATGCTGCGCCACGATGCCGAGAGCTACACCGACCGCTACAGTGTCGAGGAGCACATCGCGATCACCGCCGCGGTCGACCGCAGCCGGCTGCATTCGGCCGAGAAACTCTTCGTGCAGAAAAGCATGCGCGACATGGTCTATACCTCGGCCTTCGGCGGGGTCTACGAATCCATCGACCAGATCCTGATGTCGCGGCATTTCCACCCGGACAATCCCGACCGGCTGGCGGAGATGGAGTATTTCTCGGTGCTGAACGACCACATCACCGACGGCGCGCACCCGGAAGCGCCCTACAACAAGCTCGCCTCCGACCACGGGCAGATCAAGGCGCACCTACGGTTGCGGAAGGGGTAGGCGCGCGGCCGGCGTCACGCCTCGCCGAGGAAGCCGCCCGACTGGTGGGTCCAGAGCCGGGCGTAGAGCCCGCCTGCGGCCAGCAGGTCCTCATGGGTCCCGGTCTCGACGATCCGGCCGGCTTCCAGCACCACGATGCGGTCCATGTGGGCAATGGTGGAGAGCCGGTGGGCGATGGCGATCACCGTCTTGCCTTCCATCATGCCATACAACGTCTCCTGGATCGCCGCCTCGACCTCGCTGTCGAGCGCCGAGGTGGCCTCGTCGAGCACCAGGATCGGCGCGTCCTTGAGGATCGCCCGGGCAAGCGCGATGCGCTGGCGCTGGCCGCCCGAGAGCTTGACCCCGCGCTCGCCGAGATGGGCGTCGTATCCGGCACGGCCATGGCTGTCGACCATAGCCTCGATGAACCCATGCGCCTCGGCGTCGCGCGAGGCCCGCACAAGCCGGGCCTCGTCGGCTTCCGGGTCGCCGTAGAGGATGTTGTCGCGGGCAGACCGGTTGAAAAGCGCGGTCTCCTGGGTGACCATGCCGATGGCGCGGCGCAAGCTGTCCTGGGTGACGCCGCGCAGGTCCTGCCCGTCGATGCTGATCCGCCCCGTCTCCGGGTCGTAGAGCCGGAGCAGCAGCGCAACCAGGGTCGACTTGCCCGCGCCCGAGGGCCCGACGATGGCGAGCTTTTCGCCGGCCGCGACCGAGAGGTCGATCGCCGTCACCCCGGTCTTCTCGCGGTTCTCGCTCCTGCCGTAGGAAAAGCTGACGCCCTCGAAGCGGATCGCCCCGCCGGAGGTCACGAGCGGCACCGCGTCGGGGGCGTCGGGCAGGCGACGGTCGGGCGAGAGCGTGCGCATGCCGTCCTCGACCTCGCCGATATCGCTGTAGAGCCCCATCAGCGCGAAGGAGACCCAGCCGGTCATCTGGGCAATGCGGATGGCGACCACCCCGGCGGCGACGATGGCGCCCTCGCTGGTCTCGCCGCGCGACCATGCCATGAGCGCGCCGCCGGTCAGCATCAGGGGCAGGATCCCTGCGAGCACCATCAGGGTCAGCCGGAACCCGGCGGAGAGATGGCCGAAATCGAGCGACGCGGCACGGAAGGTCTCGATCGCGTCGAGGGCGGAGGCATCTTCGCGGTCGGCATGGGCGAACAGCTTGACGGTGCGGATGTTGGTGATCGTGTCGACCACCTGGCCGGTCACCTGCGCGCGGGCGCCGGCGCGGGCCTTGGACCGGGTGCGGACCCGGGGCATGAACCAGCGGATCACCCCGAAATAGACGACGAGCCAGGCGGCGAAGGCAATCGAGAGCCCCGGGTCGATGGTGGTGATGAGCAGGAAGGTGCCGGCGAGCGAAGCGAGCGCAAAGGCGACGACGTTGATCGTCTCGACCACCATGGAGGTGGTGGCGCGCGCGGTCTGAGCCTGTTTCTGGGCGAGACGCCCGGCAAAGTCGTCGTCGAAGAAGCCCACCGACTGGACCAGCATCCAGCGGTAGAGCCGGGCCATCACCATCGGTGCCAGCGACGGGGCGACGACCACGGAGGTGGCGTAGTTCGACAGCCCGAAGGCGGCCGGGCGGATCACCAGGAAGAACACCAGCGCAAGGGTGAAGACCCCGAGATTGGCGCTGGAGAAAAAGGCGTCGGGCCCGCGGGCGACCACTGCGTCGACCACCCGGCCGAGCACCCAGGCGGTGCCTGTCTCGGTCAGCCCGGCGACGAAGGAGAACAGCGCCGCCGCGCCGAGCACGCCCCAACTGCCCGCAAGGCACCAGCGAATGAACGCAACGAGCGTGCCCGGCGGCGCGGTTTCGGCCGGGCGGTAGGGGTCGATGAACTCAGATGGGCGCACGTTTCACTCCTTGTGCCCGAGATGGCGCGAAAACCGCATGCGGCGCAACCGGCAATCCCGTGAGCGCGACAAGGCCCTTGCAGGGGCCTTGCCACGCGATGTCGAAATCGCGTCGGAAGGCGTTTCGAAACGCCTTCCCGCTGCGGAGAGGTCAGTCCTCCGCCAGGAACCCGCCCGACTGGCGCGCCCAGAGGTCGGCATAGAGACCGCCCGCGGCGATCAGATCCTCATGGCTGCCGTCCTCGACGACCCGGCCTTGATCCAGCACCACGATCCGGTCCATCCGGGCGATGGTGGAGAGGCGGTGGGCGATGGCGATCACCGTCTTGCCTTCCATCATGCCATACAAGGTGTCCTGGATCGCCGCCTCGACCTCGCTGTCGAGCGCCGAGGTGGCCTCGTCGAGCACCAGGATCGGTGCGTCCTTGAGCATCACCCGGGCGATCGCGACCCGCTGGCGCTGGCCGCCCGAGAGCTTGACCCCGCGCTCGCCGACATGGGCGTTGTAGCCGGTCCGGCCTTTGGGGTCTTCGAGCCCCTGGATGAAGCCATGGGCCTCGGCGCGGCGGGCGGCGATCATCTGCTCTTCGCTGGCATCGGGCCGGCCATAGAGGATGTTGGCCCGCACCGAGCGGTGCAGGAGCGAGCTGTCCTGGCTGACCATGCCGATGGCGGCGCGCAAGCTGTCCTGCGTGACGTCGCAGATCACCTGGTCGTCGATCAGGATCCGGCCTTCCTCGCAGTCGCGGAACCGGAGCAGCAGGTTCACCAGCGACGATTTGCCGGCGCCGGAGCGGCCGACCGGGCCAACTTTCTGCCCCGCGGGAATGGTGAGCGAGACATGGTCGAGCCCGCCCGAAGCCCTTGCCGTAATGGTGGCTCAGGTCTTCGAACACGATCCTGCCTTCAAGCAGGACGAGGGCCGGCGCGCCGGGGGCATCGGTGATCTCGTGCGGCACCGAGATCGAGCGCAGCCCCTCGCGGATGGTGCCCGCATGTTCGAACAGCCGGATCGTGACCCACATGATCCAACCCGACATGCCGTTGAGCCGGATGGTCAGGGCCGAGGCGGCGGCGACTTCGCCGACGGTGACGATGCCCTGCGTCCAGAGCCAGAGCGCCGGGCCGAGCACGCCGGAGATGAGGAGGCCGTTGAGCACGTTCTGGCCGAAGCTGAGCTCAGTCATCAGCCGCAGGAAACGCTGGAACCGGAGCCGGTGGCGGCGCATCGCGGTCTGCACCCAGGCCTCCTCGCGGTCGCCCTGGGAGAACAGCTTGACGCTTTCGATATTGGCGTAGGCATCGACCACCCGGCCGGTGACCAGAGAGCGGGCGTCGGACCATTTCTCGCTCGCTTCCGCCACCCGGATCGCGACGAAGCGGGTATAGGCGATGTAGAGCACCAGCCAGACCGCGAGCGGCAGCGCCAGCCAGGGGTTGACCTGACCGAGCAGGGTCATCGCCGCGATCACGTAGGTCACGGAATACCAGATGCCCTCGAAGGCCATGTAGGTGCTGTCCTCGACCGCGGGCCCGAGCTGCATCACGCGGTTCGAGAGCCGCCCGGCGAAGTCGTTCTGGAAGAAGCCCATCGACTGGCCGAGCATGTGCTTGTGGGCGCGCCAGCGGACCTGGTCCTGCATGTTGCCGGCCAGGGTCTGTTCGAGCAGGAAATGGTTGAGCACGATCGCCAGGGGCCGCAGGAACAGGACGAACAGGGCCGCGAGCATGAGCTCGACCCCGTGGGTCTGCCAGAAGCCGCGGGCGCGGTCTCGTCCATCAGATCGACCACCCGGCCGGTGTAGAAGATGAGGCCGGTCTCGATCAGCGCGACGACGACGCCGGTCGCGGCCATCCACCACATGTAGCGGCCGAAATTGCCGTAGTGGGACTTGAGAAAGGCCCAGACAGTCGCTGGAGGGTCGCGCCATCGGAGGGCGCGAAAGGATCGACGAGGTTTTCGAAAAAACGGAACATGACGGGAATCCGGGTCTGGATTTCGGGAATTGGAGGATGCGCGGGGCTGGCAGGCCAGCCCGATCAGGACCGGCGGCCTAGCCGCGATATGGGGTCCTGATTGCGTACATCCGTGCCTCCGTCATGGGGTGCAAAGGGGATAGACCCTCCGAACCGCTCTGTCACCCCCTCTTTTTCGCGCTGCCCGATCCGGGGCCGCGCCGGCTGAGGGCCACCCCCAGACCCCCGGGAGTATTTTTCCCAAGAAAAAGGGGAAAGGGCCTCAGCCGTCGAGCGCTGCGAGCACCTGTTCGGCGGCCGCGGTCGGCGAGGTCGTGCCACTGGCGACCTCGTCGCCGAGCGCCGCCACCAGCGCACGGATCTTCGGATCGCGCTCGAGCCGGGCGACCAGGGCGTGGTGCAGGTCTTCCTCGAACCAGGCGCGGGCCTGGGCCGCCCGGGTCTTGTCCCAGACACCCTGCGCCCGCCGCCAGTCGGCAAGCTCGGACATGGCGTCCCAGGCGTCCGCCAGCCCGTCCTGGGTCATCGCCGAGACGGTCATCGCCCGCGGGAAACCGTCGGGGTCCTGCGGGCGTTTGCGCAGGAGCCGGAGCGCGCCGGCATAATCGGCGCAGGTGCGGGTCGCGGTGGCGAGCAGCGGGCCATCGGCCTTGTTGACCAGGACCAGGTCGGCCATCTCCATGATGCCGCGCTTGACCCCCTGCAGCTCGTCGCCGCCGGCCGGCGCGATCAGCAGCAGGAACAGATCGGCCATGCCGGCGACCATGGTTTCCGACTGGCCCACCCCGACGGTCTCGATCAGCACCACGTCGAACCCCGCCGCCTCGCAGAGCGCCACCGCTTCGCGGGTGCGCCGAGCGACGCCGCCGAGCTGGGTTTGCGAGGGCGAAGGGCGGATGAAGGCATTGGGTTCGCGCGAGAGCCGTTCCATCCGGGTCTTGTCGCCCAGGATCGAACCGCCGGAACGCGCCGAAGACGGGTCGACCGCGAGCACGGCCACCTTGAGCCCGCGCGCGATCAGAAACATGCCGAAGGCCTCGATGAAGGTCGACTTGCCGACGCCGGGCGTGCCGGAAAGGCCGATGCGGAGCGCCTCGCGACCGGTGCCGGCGAGAGCGTCGATCAGCGCGGTGGCATGGCCGCGGTGGTCGGCGCGGTTGCTTTCCACGAGCGTGATCGCCCGGGCCAGCGCCCGGCGCTCGCCCGCCTTCACCCGTTGCGCGAGGTCCTGCGTGTCCATCTGTCGCCCATGTCCTCCGTTTGGCCCCCGTGATGCCCGCGCGCGCGGCGCTTGTCCAGCCGCCGCCCGGGTGCCACAAGAGCGCCATGGCCTCCGCCCCCGCCCCTCTGCCGATCGACGACGCCCTGCCGGGCCTGCGCGCCGCCCTCGCCGCGGCCGGCCGCGCCGTGCTGGTCGCGCCGCCCGGTGCGGGCAAGACCACAAGGGTGCCGCTTGCGCTGCTCGACCGGGTGGCGGGGCGGATCGTGATGCTGGAACCCCGCCGGCTTGCCGCCCGCGCCGCCGCCGAGCGGATGGCGGAGACGCTGGGCGAACCGGTGGGCGCGACGGTCGGCTACCGGATCCGCGGCGAAGCGAAAGTCGGCAAGGGCACCCGGATCGAGGTGGTGACCGAAGGCATCCTCACCCGGATGCTGCAGTCCGATCCCGGGCTCGACGGCATCGGCGCGGTGATCTTCGACGAGTTCCACGAACGCTCCCTCAACGCCGACCTCGGGCTGGCGCTGGCCTGGGAGGCGCGCGCGGCGCTGCGCGACGACCTGATGCTGGTGGTGATGTCGGCGACGCTCGATGCCGCACCGGTCGCCGCCCTGCTCGACGACGCCCCCGTGGTGACCAGCGAGGGCCGCGCCTATCCGGTCGAGACCCGTTGGCTCGACAAGCCGATGGAGAAACGGTCCCGTTTCGAAGAGGCGGTGGCGGAGCTGGTCACCCGTGCGGTGGGCGAGACCGAGGGCGGGGTGCTGGTGTTCCTTCCCGGCGAGGGCGAGATCCGGCGGGTCGAGGCCCTGCTCGCCGGCCGGCTGCCGCAGTGCGTGCTGCGCCCGCTCTTCGGCGCGATGGACCTCGCCGGGCAACGCGCCGCGATCCGGCCTTCGCAAGGCCCGCGCAAGGTGGTGCTTGCCACCTCGATTGCCGAGACCTCGCTGACCATCGAGGACGTCCGCGTGGTGGTCGACGCCGCCGCCGCGCGGCGTGCCCGGGTCGATCCCGGCACCGGCATGTCGCGGCTGGTGACCGAGCGGGTCAGCCGGGCCGAGGCCGACCAGCGCCGCGGCCGCGCAGGCCGGGTGGCGCCGGGCACCTGCTACAGGATGTGGACCAGGGGCGAGGAAGGCGCGCTCGCCGCCTTTCCGCCGGCCGAGATCGAGGTGGCCGACCTCGCGCCGCTGGCGCTGGAACTGGCGCTCTGGGGCGCGGGCGACGGCGAAGGGCTCGCCTTCCTCACGCCACCCAACCCCGGCGTGCTCGGCGAGGCGCGCGGCCTGCTCGCGAGCCTTGGCGCGCTCGACGGGCAGGGGCGGATCACCCCGCATGGCAAGCGGCTCGCCCGGCTGCCGCTGCACCCGCGCCTCGGGCACATGCTGGCCCTGGCCGGGCCGGACGCGGCCGCGCTCGCGGCCCTCCTCGAAGAGCGCGATCCCCTGCCCCGCGGCGGACCGGTGGAGCTCGACCTGCGGCTGGCGGCGATCGCCGACCCGGCGCGGTTCCGCCGCGAGCGCGGGGTCGAGCCGAATCGCGGCGCGATCGAGCGGATCCGGGCCGAGGCGAAACGGCTCGCCCGGCTGGCCGGCGACGACGCCGGGCTGTCGCCCGCGCAGAGGGTCGCGCTTGCCTATCCCGACCGGGTCGGGCTCCGGCGCAAGGGCGAGGCGCCACGCTACGTGCTGTCGGGCGGCAAGGGCGCCGTGCTCGACGAGGCCGACCCGCTTGCCGGGCAGCGGCTGATCGTGGTCGCCGACACCGATGGCGACCCGCGCGAGGGCAAGGTGCGACTCGCGACTGCGATCTCCGAAGCCGAGCTGCGGGCGCTGTTCGCAGACGAGATCGTATGGGTGCAGAGCTGCGCCTGGTCGAAACGCGAAGGGCGGGTCGTCGCGCGGGAACAGGAGCGGTTCGGCGCGCTGGTGCTTGACGACCGGGTCTGGCGCGATGCCGACCCGGCGGTGGTGGCGCGGGCGATGCTGGAGGGCGTGCGCCAGCTCGGCCTGCTGCCCTCCGACGCCGCGCGCCGGTTCATGGCCCGGGTCGAGCTCGTGCGCGCGGCCGGAGAAGCCCTGCCGGAGACGACCGAGGCAACGCTCATGGAGACGCTCGAGGACTGGCTCCTGCCGCATCTTGCAGGGGTGCGCAGCACGGCTGACTGGAAGCGTTTCGACATCCTCGATGCGCTGCGCGCCCGGCTCGACTGGGGCCAGATGCAGGTGCTGGACCGCGCCGCACCGGCGCAGTTCACCACGCCGATGGGGCGCAAGGTACCGATCGACTACGGCGCGGAGGCGCCCGAGATCGCGGTCCGGCTGCAGGAGATGTTCGGCCTCACGCGGCATCCGACGGTGGGCCGCACCCCGCTGCGGGTCACGCTCCTGAGCCCCGCGGGCCGTCCGGTGCAGACCACGACCGATCTGCCGGGGTTCTGGAAAAGCTCCTATGCCGACGTGCGCAAGGACATGCGCGGGCAATACCCCAAACACCCCTGGCCGGAAGACCCGATGGCCGCCACCCCGACGCTGCGGGCGAAACCCAGGGGGACCTGAGGCGGCCCCCGGCGGGACGCTCGCCACCGGGTCCCGGATGCGGTCCTTAACCTGCCGCCGCTACCAGCGCCTGACCGAGCGCGAGGCCGCCGTCGCCGGCCGGCACGCCGTGGTGGAGCAGCACCGGCAGCCCGTCGAGATGGCGCAGGAGCGCCGCCTGCAGCACCGCGTTCTGCAGGACACCGCCGGACAGGGCCACGGCTTCGGCGCGTCCCGCCTCGACTTCCGCCCGCGCGAGCGCGGCGAAGGCCCGGGCGAGGCCCTCGTGGAACATCGCGGCGGCCACCCCGACCTCGACGTCGGCGGCCTCCCAGGCCCGCCACATCGGACCCGGGTCGATCTCGCCGCCGGTCACGTCGAAAGGCCAGCCCTCGCTCCCCGGCGCCGCAGCGGCCGCCGCTTCCAGCGCCATGCCGGCCTCCGCCTCGTAGCTCATCCGGCCCGGCGCAAGGCCGAGGGCGAAGGCGAAGGCGTCGAACAGCCGGCCGGCCGAAGACGAGAGCGGCGCGTTCACGCCCGCCGCCACCGCCTGGCGAAGCAGATCACGCGGGTGCTCCGGCATCAGCGCATCGGCCCGCGCCGAGAGCCCGGCCGCATCGAGTCGCACCAGCGCATTGCGCCAGGGCTCGCGGTTGGCGGCGTCGCCGCCGGCGAGCGGCGCCGGCTTCAGCCAGCCGACCCGGTCGAAGCCGGCATAATCGCCGACCAGCACCTCGCCGCCCCAGATCGTGCCGTCGGTCCCGAGCCCGAGCCCGTCGAGGATGATCCCCGCCACCCGCCCCCGCACGCGGCCAGCCGTTTTCCCCGAGCACGCTGGCGAGGTGGGCGTGATGATGCTGGACCCGGATGAGCGGCAGACCCATCGCCTCGCCCGCCTGCGTCGCCCGGTAGCCCGGGTGCAGATCGACCGCCACGCGTGCGGGGCGGTGGTCGAACAGCGCCGCGTAATCGGCGCGCGCCTGCTCGAACGCTGCCCAGGTCAGCGCGTCGTCGAGCTCGCCGAGGTGGTGGCCGAGCAGGGCCTGGCCGTTCTTGGTCAGGCAAATCGCGGCCTTCATCTGGCCGCCCAGCGCGAGCACCGGCGGGCTGTCTTCGAACCCCGGCGGCAGCGGCAGCGTGCCCGGCACCCGGCCGCGGGCGCGGCGGATCACCATCGGGCCTGCCGCCGTCACCCGCTCGACCGAATCGTCGAGCCGCCGGGCGATCTCGCGGTCATGCATCAGCATCGCGTCGGCAAAGCCCGCGAGCTTGTCGCGCGCCTCAGCGTTGCCGATCACCTGCGGCTCGCCCGACAGGTTGCCCGAGGTCATCACCAGCGGCCGCGCGACTGCATCGAGCAGCAGGTGGTGCAGGGGCGTGTAGGCCAGCATCCAGCCGAGCGCCGCCTGGCCGGGCGCGAGCGCCTCGGGCAGGGGCCGGCCCGCCTTCACCAACAAGACGATCGGTGCCCCCGGTTCACGCAGCAGGCTCCATTCCTCGGCGCTCACCCGCGCATGGGTCGCGATCATCTCGTCGGTGCCCATCAGCGCTAGCGGCTTTGCCGGGCGGCGCTTGCGGTCCCTGAGCCGCGCCACGGCACCGGCATCGGTCGCGTCACAGGCGAGGTGGAAGCCGCCGAGCCCCTTGATCGCGACGATCTCGCCGCTCCGCAGCGCCTCCGCGGCCAGGTCCATGGCATCGCCCGGCGCTTCGGCGCCCTCGCGTTCCAGCCAGATCCGCGGCCCGCAGGCCGGACAGGCGATGGGCTGGGCATGGAACCGCCGGTCGGCCGGGTCGGCATATTCGGCCCGGCAATCGGGGCACATCTCGAACGGCGCCATCGTGGTCTTGGGCCGGTCGTAGGGCAGCCCCTCGATGATCGTGAAGCGCGGGCCGCAATGGGTACAATTGGTGAAAGGATACCGGAAGCGGCGCGTCGCCGGATCGCGGATCTCGGCGAGGCAGGCGGGACAGGTCGCGGCATCGGGAGTGATCCGGGTTTCGGCCCCGGCGGGCCCGCTGGCGGCGATCTCGAAGCCCGCCGGCAGTTCTTCGGGCGCCCAGGGCGCCGGCTCCACCGCATCGACCCGCGCCAGCGGCGGCGCTTCCCCGGACAGCGCCGCCTCGAGCCGGTCGAGCCCCGCGGCCGGGCCGGCCGCGTAGACCAGCACGCCCTCGGCGTCGTTCAGCACCCGGCCCCGCAGCCCCTCGCGCCGCGCAATTGTCCAGACGAAGGGCCGGAAGCCCACGCCCTGCACCTGTCCCCGTACCCGTATCCGCCGCGCCTCGTCCATGGCGCGACCTTAGCCGCCGCCCCGGCCCGCGCCTAGCGCCTGCGCGAGGGCCCGACTCACTTGACGCCCTTCCCAAATGCGCCTAAACGCGCGGGACGGAATTCGGGGCGCCCGTGGTGAGGCGCCCGTTTGTGTTGACCGGCCAGGCCGGGGCCCCTGCGACGGGCCTTCGGAACCAGCCCGGAAAATGAGGAAAAGACAATGTCGCGTGTCTGCGAACTGACCGGCAAAGGCCCGATGACTGGCAACAATGTCAGCCATGCCCACAACAAGACCCGCCGCCGTTTCCTGCCCAACCTCAACGACGTTACGCTCGTCTCCGAGGCGCTCGGCAAGAGCTTCAAGCTCCGGATCTCGGCCTCGGCGTTGCGTACCGTCGACCACCGCGGTGGGCTCGACGCCTTCCTCGCCAAGGCGCGCGACGAAGAGCTTTCGGCCAACGCGCTGAAAATCAAGAAAGAACTCGCCAAGGCCCAGGCCGCCCAGGCCTGATCCCCTTCGGCGTGAACGAGATGGCCCTGCCTTCGGCGGGGCCTTTTTCGTTGCCGGATTATCCCTAAAACTCGAACGGTCCCGGCGGATTCGAACCGGGTCTTAACACTCCTTGCCCATTCTCGCCCCCGGGTAATGGGAGAGTGGGACCATGGCAGCGCCAGGGGTTTGGGACGAGGAATTTCTCGTCAACGCGGTGACGTGGTCGGCGCAGATGACGCCGGTCATCACGGCGCTTGCCGGCGGGCGGTTCGCGATCGCCTATACCGACTACTCGCGCGCGTCGCTCGACGGTTTCACCGATTTCTCCGACAGCGCGATCCGCGCGCAGGTGTTCTCCAGCACCGGCGCCGCCTGTTCCACCGCGGTGCAGGTCAACACCGTCACCAGCTACGCCCAGCATTCGCCGCGGATCGCCGCGCTCGCCGATGGCGGGTTCGTGGTGACCTAGACCGATTCGTCGACCGGCTGGAACAGCGCCGGCGACGACAGCTGGGACGAGGCGGTCCGGTTGCAGATGTTCGACGCAGACGGCGGCAAGACCGGCAATGAAACCCTGGTCAACACCACCGTCTTCGCCACGCAGGACTTCCCCTGTGTCGCGCTGCTCGAAGACGGGCGCTTCGTGGTCGGCTGGGACGACGGCTACCCGGGCGCCGAGGTCGACATGAACGCGCAGCTGTTCAATGCCGACGGGTCCCGGTCCGGCGGGGAGTTCATGCTCAATTCGGAAAAATCGGGGATGCAGCTCGGGTGCGACATCGCCGCGCTCCCGGGCGGCGGCTTCGTCGCGGCCTGGGTCGATGCGACCGGCCCCGACGGCGAGCTCGGCGCGATCATGGCGCGGCTTTTCGCGGCCGACGGCACCCCGCTCGGGGCAGAGGTCATCGTCAACACCACCGCGACGGGCGACCAGTTCCAGCCCAGCATCACCGCGCTGGCCGGCGGCGGTTTCTTCGTCGCCTGGACCGACAATTCGCGCGGGGTCGACACCGCGGGCGACGATGCCTCGCATTACGCGATCCGCGGCCAGCTGTTCGACGCCGCCGGCACCGCGGTCGGGGCCGAGTTTCGCGTCAACCTGGTCACCACCTACGGCCAATCGCAGCCCGAGGTGCTGGCGCTCGCCGACGGCCGCTTCATCGTCGCCTTCAGCGATACCTCCAGCGGGCTCGAGACCGGCGGCGACGACCCCGAGTTCGGGGCGATCCGGGCGCGGATCTTCAACCCCGACGGCAGCCCCGACAGCGACGAGTTCCTCGTCAACGTCACCACCACCGGGCACCAGAACGAGCCGCAGATGGCGCAGCTGGACGACGGCCGGGTCGTCTTCACCTGGAGCGATTATTCCTACGGTGTCGAGACCGGCGGCGACGATCCGTCCAACGGCGCGATCCGGGCGCGGATCCTCGACTTGCGCGAGACCGCGGCCGATTGGGTGGGCACGGCGGGCGACGACGATTTCACCGGCACGATCTGGAACGATACCCTCGTCGGTGCGGATGGCGACGACACGCTCACCGGCGGCGCGGGCAACGACCGGCTGGTGGGCTACGTTGGCGACGATTGCCTCGATGGCGGCAACGGCGACGACGCGCTCAAGGGCAAGTCCGGCAACGACATCCTGCGCGGCGGGGCCGGCGCGGACCGGCTGCAGGGCGGCACCGGTGCGGACAGTCTGTTCGGCGGCACCGCCGGCGACCAGCTCGAAGGCTGGAAGGGAAATGACCTCCTGTCCGGCGACCAGGGCGACGACACGCTCAACGGCGGCTACGGCGACGACCATTTGGACGGCGGCGACGGCGACGACAGCCTGCGCGGCGGCGCCAAGAGCGACACGCTCAACGGCGGCAGTGGCACCGACATTCTGTCCGGGGGCAAAGGCGCCGACACTTTCGTCTTCCGTACCCTCGACGACAGCCGCCCGGGCGCCGGGGTCCGCGATATCATCACCGATTACCAGGACGGGATCGACCGGATCGACCTCTCCGGGTTCGACGGCGATCCGGCCACCGAGCGCAACGACCCGCTCCACTTCCTGGGCCACGGCGACTTCAACGGTACGCCCGGCGAGTTTCGCTACGTCCACTCGACCGCGCGCAGCCTGGTCAAGATCGACCTCGACGGCGACGCCGCGCCCGACGTCGAGATCGAACTCACCGGTTGGCACCTGCTGGCGGTAACCGATTTCATCCTGTGAGGCCGGGGTGCGTGGCAGCCCCTGTGCTCAGGCCGGTCCCGCGAGGATGTCGGTGACCCAATCCGGCACCACTTTCGAGGCCGGGCCCAGGCGCACGGCGTCGAAGGCGCCGGCGGTATCGGAGGGGGTCAGGTTGAGCTCCAGCGTCGCCGCGCCCCGCGCCCGCACCTCGGCGACGAAGCCCGCGGCCGGGTAGACGTTGCCCGAGGTGCCGATCGCCACGAACAGATCCGCCCGGGCGAGCGCCGCCGCGATCCTGTCCAGGTGATAGGGGATCTCGCCGAACCAGACCACGTCGGGCCGGGTGGCCCGGGCACCGCAGTCCGGACAGCGGTCCTGCGGGTGCATCTCGGCCGGTGCGTCCCAGCGCGCGCCGCAAGCGGCGCAGAGCGCCCGCGACAGCTCGCCGTGCATGTGGATCACCCGCTCCGCCCCGCCCTGTTCGTGCAGCGCGTCGATGTTCTGGGTCACCAGCGTGACCCGGTCCGGCCGGGCCTGCTGCAACCGCCCCAGTGCGGTATGCGCCGCGTTGGGACGGGCGGAGACGGCATTGGCGCGCCGGGCGTTGTAGAAGGCGTGAACTTTGGCCGGGTCGCGCGCGAAGCCCTCCGGCGTCGCCACCTCGCCAAGGTCGTAGCGCGCCCAGAGGCCGTTCCGGTCGCGAAAGGTGCCGAGCCCGCTTTCGGCCGAGATGCCGGCGCCGGTGAGGATGACGATGTTCATCGCCAGACCCTGCCCGGTTGACAGTCCGGCGTCCAGTGAGCACGCTTCGCCCATGGTCCTGCAGCGCGACGAGAACCCGATGCCCGACGACGTCGCCGCCCGGCTCGACGCGGCCGGCCTGCGAGCGGCCTACGACGCCCGACCGCCCTATCAGCGCAACGACTACCTCGGCTGGATCGCGCGCGCGAAACGGCCCGAGACCCGGGAAAAGCGCCTCGCCCAGATGCTCGAGGAGCTCGCCGGCGGCACCCGGTACATGAAGATGCGCTGGGCGCCCAGACCCAGGTGACTCACCGATATCCCAGAAAACATTGACCGCGCCGCGTCGGCTCGGCCACACTCGGCGGGACGGGAGGCGAAGATGAAGACACCCTGGCATCTGTGGCTGATCGGCGCGCTGTCGCTCCTGTGGAACGCAGGCGGCGCTTTCGACTACGTGATGGCGCATTTTGCGCCCGACACCTATCTCGCCGCGGCGACGCCCGAACAGCAGGCCTATTACGCGGGCTTTCCCGCCTGGGCCACGGCGTTCTGGGCGCTCGGGGTCTGGGGCGCGCTGGCGGGCTCAATCTTGCTGCTCGCCCGGTCGCGGTTCGCGGCCCTCGCCTTCAGGCTGTCGCTGATCGGGCTGATGGTCAACACCACCCGGCTGTTCGCGACCGCCGGCGCCGAGGCCGTCGAGCTGCTCGGCAAAGGCAATCTCGCCTTCACCGGGGTTCTGATCGTGGTGGCCTTGGGGCTCTGGCTCTATGCCCGGGCGATGGTGCACCGCGGCGTGTTGCGCTGAGGCGCGGGGACCCGCCGGGCATGGAAAAGGGCGCGGCCGGGTCCGGCGCGCCCTTCGTCGGTGTTGCGTTGCGCCGCGATCAGCTGGGCGGTCCGAGCACCGTGCATTCGGTGCCCCGCGCCGCGAGACGGCGGCAGGCGAGATCGGCCCCTCCGGGTCAGGCCGACGAAATTCGCTTCGAACCCTTTCGGTCCGTTCACCACCTTGCGCAGCGCCTCGCCCAGCGAGGCAAGCTCGGCCAGCGCGGTCCGAATCAGCATCCGGTCGGCGCCGTCGCGGGTGTTGAACCGGCCGACGTTGACGCCCCAGTGGCGTCCGCCGGAGGTCGAGATCCGGTTGACCACTTCGACCGGCTCGGGGTCGGCGTGGCGACCTCGACCGCATCGAGGATGATCCGGGTTAGGCGGCTCCTGCGGGGCGGTGACGGCGCTTTCGTCACGGGCAACCGCGTCGACCACCGCGTTGGCGATCTCGTTCAGGACCGAGGGGCAAGGCCGAAGGCGCTCGCCGCCGCCACCGCGGGCTTCGCCGGGGGCGCGATGTCGGTCCCGGCGACAAAGGCCTGTGCCGGCGCCGCTGTCGCCGCGGTCCCGGTCTCGGCAAGCTCTTCGACCACCGCTTCGATGCCCTCTGCGAGCGCCAGCACGACCTCCTCCGCCGGTGCCGCAAAGCCCGGCTTCGGCCGCGGCCGGATCGACTTTTCGGGCGCGCCGGCGAGCCGGATGGTTTGCCCGTTCGGTCCGACGTAACCCGGCCGCGCCGGCCGCTGGACGGCGACCCGCTCCGGGGTCCTGGAAAAGCCGAGGTCGAGCAACTGCGCCACCCGGTCGTTGCGGGCCTGGGTCGAAGTGCCGCCGAACATCGTGGCGATCACCCGCTGCGAACCGCGCTCGGCGGAGGCGACGAGGTTGAAGCCGGCCGCGTTGGTAAAGCCGGTCTTGATCCCGTCGGCGCCCCTGTAGGCGGTCAGGAAGCGGCGGTTGGTATTGGGGAGCGTCTGGCCGGGGATGTCGACCGAGGTGCGTTTGAACAGGTGGTAATAGTCCGGGTAGTCGTAGAAAAGATGCCGACCCAGCGTGGTCATGTCGCGGGCCGTCGACAGGTGCCCGTTCTCGGTGAGGCCGTTGGCGTTCTTGAAGGTGGTCCGGGTCATGCCCAGCGCTTCGGCGGTGCGGTTCATCCGCCGGGCGAAGGCGGCTTCCGATCCCGAGATCGCCTCGCCGATCGCCGTCGCCGCATCGTTGGCCGACTTGATCGCCGCGGCGCGGATCAGGTAACGCAGCTGGATCTTCTGGCCGGGCTTCAGCCCCAGCTTCGACGGCGGCTCGTTGGCCGCATGCGCCGAGATCGTCACCATCGTGTCGAGCGCGATCTCGCCATGTTCCACCGCCTCGAAGGCGATGTAGAGCGTCATCATCTTGGTGAGCGACGCGGGATGGAGCGGGGTATCGGCGTTTTCCGCATGGATCACCTCGCCGGTCCGCATGTCCATCACGAACTCGGCCCGCGGCGCCGCCCCGGCTCCGAGCGCGTACGACATCGCCGCGATCAGAAGTGCTACGTATTGAAAGTACTGCCCAAGACGCCGTTTCACGTCGTCACCTGTATTTTGCTGCCTCGATGCGCCCCGGATCTGCGCCCGGGTGTGAGGCACAGGTTAACAGAGGCGGGCCCGAGCGGAAATACCTGTTTTTCAATGTTTTCCGGGGTTGTGGTAACGGGTCGCAGCCATATTTGGTATGAAAAATGCAAGCAACAACTAGATCGGGGATTGTGGCGACATTGTGGCGGGCCGGTCCAATCGGAACCGTCCGGCGCGCCCCGCTGCGCCCCCCGCTTCGCCCGCCCGATCCGGTCCCGGCGTCACGCCAGCCGCGCCACCAGGTCGGGCAGCGCCGCGAGCCCGTCGATCTCGACGAACCGCGGATGCGCGACCGGCGGCTCGGCACGTTCGAAGCTCCAGGTGAGGTCGTGCGGCACGTGCACGCCCCAGGCGCCGGCCGCGAGCGCCGGGATCACGTCCGACTTCAGGCTGTTGCCCACCATCAGCGCCGCTTCGGCGCCGGTGCCGTGGCGGGCGAAGGCCGCGCTGTAGGTGGCCGGGGTCTTGTCCGAGACGATCTCGACCGCATCGAACATCTCGCCCAGCCCGGATTGCGCGAGCTTGCGCTCCTGGTCGAGGAGATCGCCCTTGGTCACCAGCACCAGCGTGTAGCCCGGCGCCAGAGCTTCGACCGCCGCCGCCGCGCCGTCGATCAGGTGGATCGGATGGGCCAGCATCTCCTGGCCCGCTTCGACGATCTGCCGGATCACCCGCGCCGGCACCCGCTCGCCGGTGACCTCGATCGCGGTCTCGATCATCGACAGGACGAACCCCTTGATCCCGAACCCATAGTGCCCGAGGTTGCGCCGCTCGGCCGCCTCCAGCCGCTCGGCGAGGTGGTCGGGGGCCGCGTAATCAGCGAGCAGTTCGGCGAAACGGCCCTGGGTCATCTGGAAGAATTGTTCGTTCTGCCAGAGCGTGTCGTCGGCGTCGAACCCGATTGCGGTGATCCTGTTCGCCATGACCCCCCCGGTCGCAGCCCCGGCAGACGCCCGGTCCGGACAATCTACCCAAAGGAATCTCAGCTTGGCCTTTTTCATGCCGCGCTTTGTCGCTATATAGTCCGATCTGAATATGGCTGAAAAGCGCAGCGGAGTGACTTCGTGTCGAGGGACCCGATTGAACAGATCCTGATGTCCGGGGGCAATGGTACGCCCGACGGCGTGGTCGCGGTCGAAACCAAGACCCGCACCAAGAAGCCACCTATGTACAAGGTGTTGCTTCTCAACGACGATTTCACGCCGATGGAGTTCGTCGTGCTGGTTCTGGAACGGTTCTTCGGGATGAACCACGCCCAGGCCTTCGAACTTATGCTGACGGTCCACAAGAAGGGACTCGCCGTGGTCGGCGTGTTTTCCTACGAGATCGCCGAAACCAAGGTGACGCAGGTGATGGAGTTGGCCCGCCAGCAACAACACCCGCTGCAATGCACGATGGAGAAGGAATAGCGCCGCTCCAGGGGCCCCACGGCCCGCCCTCACGATGCGACCGCAGCCGCGGTCGATGCGCGCGCTCCCAGCCATGACCGCCTCCCGCCTCTCCCACGCGCTCGAAACCGGTGCGCTGGCCCTGCCTGCGGGACCCGTCGCGCTGTTCGGACCGCCGCCGGGCACCGACCTCTCCGCATTCCCGCGCGAGGCCCTCACGCTCGTGAGCCACGACGCCATCGCCACCGCCGCATGGCAGGCGGCCGGGTACGCGGTCACCCGCGCGCCAAAGGGACCCGTCGCGGCCGCGCTGGTGGTGCTTCCCCGCGCCCGAGAGGCCCAGAAGGCGCTGATCGCCCAGGCAACAGCGCTTGCGCCGCTGGTGCTGATCGACGGGCAGAAGCACGACGGGGTCGATGCGATGCTGAAGGCGGTGCGCGCGCGCGCGCCAATCACCGGCAGTCTCGCCAAGGCGCATGGCAAGCTGTTCTGGATCGAGGGGGCCACCTTCGCCGACTGGGCAGGCGCGCCGCGCGACATCGGCGGCTTCGTCACCCGCCCGGGCGTGTTCTCGGCGGACGGGCCCGACAAGGGCTCGCTGGCCCTGGTCGCGGCGCTAGCGCCGCTCAAGGGCGCGTCGCCGACCTCGGCGCCGGCTGGGGTTTTCTCGCCCGGCACATCCTCGAAAGCGATGCCGTGACCGCGCTCGCCCTGGTCGAGACCGACGCCATCGCCCTCGACTGCGCGCGCGAAAACGTCCCGGACCCGCGGGCGGCGTTTCACTGGGCCGACGCGACCCGCTGGCGCCCCTCCGCACCGCTCGACGCGGTGGTGTCGAACCCACCCTTCCACCGCGACCGCAGCGGCGATCCCGGGCTCGGGCGGGCTTTCATCGCCGCCGCGGCTACGATGCTCGCACCGTCGGGCAGCCTGTGGATGGTCGCCAACCGGCACCTGCCGTATGAGGCCGAGCTCGATGCCAGCTTTCGCGAGGTCGAGGCGGTCGCGGATACCGGCGGGTTCAAGGTCATCCATGCCCGGCAGCCCCGCCGCGGCCGGCGGTGACCCGCCATGCTGCCGAGATGCGCCGTTTTCCGAAACAATTGTGCCAATCGACTGGGATTGTTGCTGAAATGAGCCTAACCCACGGCCGGTTCGCCCTTTGGTCGCAACATTCGCCGGGTCTGCGACCGCGCGCCGCGGTTATCCGGTTTCAACATACCCCGGGACGGCTCTAGGCTCGCCCACGGGAATCAGGAGACGCCATGTCCTTTTCGATCAACGGCAAGACCGCCATCGTCACCGGCGCCGCGAACGGCGTCGGCCTGTCCATCGCCCGGCATTTCGCCGAACAGGGCGCCAACGTGGTCTGCGCCGATATCGACGAGGCCAAGCTCATCGAGGAATTCGGACCCAACCCCGAGAACAGCCACTCGGACGAGGGTGGCGACAGCAACATCCGCATCCACGCGGGCGATCTGCGCACCAAGCTCACGATCACCAACCTGGTCGCCGCCGCCGTCGACGCCTTCGACCGGGTCGACATCCTGGTCAACGCCTCGCGCCAGGTCGTCGCCTCGGACCCGCTCGACATGAAGGACAAGACGGTCGAATTGTTGCTGGAACAGAACCTGATGACCGCGCTCCGCCTCAGCCAGGCGGTGGCGAAGCGCTTCATCGCCCAGGGCGAGGCGCTGCCGGAAGAATCCGACGAACAGCTCGGCGCGATCATCAACCTGTCCTCGATCGCCTCGACCCGCACCCAGCCCGGTCTGATGGCGTTTTCCATCGCCGCCGCCGCGCTCGAACAGGCGACCCGGGCGCTCGCCGTCGCGCTCGCCCCGCACCATATCCGGGTCAACGCGGTGAGTTTCGGCTCGGTGATGAGCGCGTCGCTGCGCGATACCCTGCGCGAAGAGCCCGATCTGCGCGGGTTGATCGTCGACGGTACCCCGCTCGGCCGGATCGCCGGCGCCTCGGAACTGGCCGAGACGGTGCGGTTCCTCGCCTCGAACGGCTCCGGGTTCATGACCGGACAGGTGCTGACCGTCGATGGCGGCCGGGGCCTGGTCGACGTCGTCGGTGCGCCGGTTCACTGAGGTCCGGACCGGCCGGGGCCGCTGCGGGCGCTACTCGGGGTACTGCACCGCGCACTGCGCCAGCCCGGCGGTGAGCCGCGTCTCCTCCTGGCGCAGCGCGGTCAGCTTGGCGGTTTCGGCGCGCCGGTTGATCGGCCGCTTGTCGAACATCGGTCCCTCTTCATTGCCGAAACACGGCCGCACATGGCCGCCCGGCGAGAGACAGTAATGCGGCCCGAAGGTCGACAGGGTCGGCACCAGTCGGAACCCGCGCTGGAGAACCTGTTCGGTGTCCCGGATCTCCGACCGGACGGTGGCCAACTGGTTGCGGTAGGTCGCCTCGCAGCTCTGCCGCGGGGTGGTGGCGCAGGCGGCGAGAACCGCCAGGGCCGGAACGACGAGATGGATCGCACGCATGGCATTGCTCCTCCGGACCGGATCATAGCGCGCCCGCGTGCGGCGGCAAATCACACTTTGCCGCCCGGACCAATCCTGCTAGCCAACACACCTGCCACCCCGGGGCGGCGAGACGCGGGGCCGAGAGACGAGAGGATGCCGATGACCGATTCCACCATGACCGACGAGAAGGCGCGCGCCAGCGCCTGGTTCCGCGCGCTCCGCGACGAGATCGTCGCCGCTTTCGAAGCGCTGGAAGACAGCCAGGCGAGCGGGCCGTTTGCAGGCGCGCCCGCGGGCCGGTTCGAGGTGAGCGAGACGAAGCGGGCCTCCGACGACGGGTCCGACGCCGGCGGCGGGCTGATGAGCGTGATGCGCGGCGGCCGGGTGTTCGAGAAGGTCGGGGTGAACGTCTCGACCGTGCACGGCAGGCTCGGCGACGCGGCGCAGAAATCGATGGCGGCGCGCGGGGTGCCGGGGATCGAGGCCGACCCGCGGTTCTGGGCCTCGGGGATAAGCCTCGTCGCCCATATGCAGAACCCGCATACGCCGGCGGTCCACATGAACACGCGGATGTTCTGGACACCGAACGCCTGGTGGTTCGGCGGCGGCGCCGACCTCAACCCCTGTATCGAATACGCCGACGACACGGCGCATTTCCACGCCGAGATGCAGAAAGCCTGCGACGCACACGACCCGGGCTACTACCCCGGTTCAAGGCCTGGGCCGACGAAGTATTTCTTCGTGCCCCACCGGGGCCGGGCGCGCGGGGTCGGCGGGATCTTCTACGACGATCTCAACACCGGCGCTTGGGAGGCGGATTTCTCCTTCACCAGGCCGTCGGCCGCGCCTTCCTGCCCGCCTTCCTGCCGGTCACCGAGCGGCGGCGCGACACCCCTTGGACCGAGGCGGACAAGGATACCCGCTCGTCCACCGCGGGCTCTATGCCGAGTACAACCTCGTCTACGACCGCGGCACCAAGTTCGGCCTCGCCACCGGGCACGATGCCAATGCCGTGCTGATGAGCCTGCCGCCGCTCGCGAAATGGGTGTGAGTGGGCGATAGGGCTGGCCCGGGCGATGCAACGGGGCTATGGGCAGGTGCATGACGTTACCCTGCCCCCGTGCCCCGACTGCGCTTCGACCCTGACCTACGAGATGGACGCGCTCTACGTCTGCCCGGAATGCGGCCATGAATGGTCGCCGGCCGCCGAGGCCGGGGAGGGCGTGCGCGACGCCGTTGGCAACCTGCTCGCCGATGGCGATACGGTGACCGTGATCAAGGACCTCAAGCTCAAGGGTACCTCGTCGGTGATCAGGTCGGCACCAAGGTGAGGGCATCCGTCTCGTCGCGGGCGATCACGATATCGACTGCAAGGTGCCGGGGCACGGTCCGATCGGGCTGAAGTCGGAATTCGTGAAGAAGGTGGCTGACTGAGCCCCGGGGGCGCGGTGCGCCGTCGGTGGAGACGTCAGGCCGGCGGCGCAGCCTGCCTCGCGCGTGCGAAACGCAGTTATCGCTATCATCAATAAAATCAATTACTTGAGTGGGCGTGCGAGCTCGCACAAACCTCGCACACTCTGCGAAAGACCCGCGTCTCGCCCCTGATCTGGTCCCCAGGACCCTCATCCTGTATGGCGATCAGATCGCCAGCCGGGTCGCCCGCGACAGCGGGCGAAAGCCCTCAGCCGCCCCGCACCGTGTCGATCATCAGCTGCACGTTCTCGGGGTCCGCGTCCGGCGTGATCCCGTGGCCGAGGTTGAAGATATGGGGGCCGTTCTTGAAGGCCGCCACCACCTCGCGCGTCGCCGCGACCAGCGCCTCGCCGCCCGTCACCATGTGTTTCGGGTCGAGGTTGCCCTGGACGCAGCCGTCCACCTGCACGTGCTCCGCGGCCCATTCCGGCGAGACCGAGTTGTCGATGGCAACGCAATCGGCCCCGGTCGCCTTCGCGAAACCGACTCCTCCCCCGCCTCGCGCGGGAAGGCGATCACCGGCAGGCCCGGGTGGCGCGCCTTGAGCTCTGCGATGATCCGCTTCGCAGGCTCCAGCGCGTAGCGGGTGAAATCCTCGCCCTTGAGCGAGCCCGCCCAGCTGTCGAAGAGCTTCACCACCTCGGCGCCCGCCTCGACCTGCCGCGACAGGTAGTCGATGGTGCCCTCGGTCAGCCGGTCGAGGAGCGCTTCGAAGAGCGCGCGGTTTTCCGCCTTGAGCGCATGCGCCGGCCCCTGGTCGGGGGTGCCCTGGCCCGCGATCATGTAGGTCGCGACCGTCCAGGGCGCGCCGGCGAAGCCGATGAGCGCGGTCTCGGCGGGAGTTCACGCTTCAGGATCCGCACGGTCTCGTAGATCGGGGTGAGGGTGTCGTGGATCTCGCTCGCCGGTTTCAGCCTGTCGAAGTCGGCCTGGCTGGTGACGGTCGACAGCCGCGGGCCCTCGCCGGTGACGAACCACAGATCCGCCCCCAGCGCCTGCGGCCGGGCAGGATGTCGGCAAAAGGATCGCCGCGTCGAAACCGTAGCGGCGGATCGGCTACAGCGTGACTTCGGCGGCAAGCTCGGAATTGGCACAGGCTGAGGAAGTCGCCGGCCTGCGCCCGGGTGGCGCGGTACTCCGGCAGGTAGCGGCCCGCCTGGCGCATCATCCAGATCGGCGGAACGGGCAGGGTCTCGCCGGCGAGCGCGCGCAGCAGGAGCTTGGTCATCGGGGCTTCCTCTCGTTGGTCGAAGCTGGTTCCCAAGACCGGCGCGGCTTGTCAAGCTGGGGGACAGGAGATGGGGCGTGGACAGGCCGTTTTGCCGCGTTTAAACCCCTCGATCATGACGCTCATTCTCCCCTCCCCCGCCGCCCCCTCAGGATCGGCACCCCGCGGCTCGCCGCTGGCGCTACGCCCAGGCGCATGAAACCCGCCGCCGGCTGGCCCATGCCTTCGCCCTGCCCGAAGACGCCTTCGAGATCGTGGTCATCAAGACCACCGGCGACGACGCGGCGCTAATCGCCGCCGACCGACCGCTCAAGGAGATCGGCAACAAGGGGCTGTTCACGAAGGAAATCGAGGAACAGCTGCTGGCCAGGGAAACGGAAGTGGGATCGACATCGCGGTGCATTCGATGAAGGACATGCCGGTCGAACAGCCCGACAGGTTGCTGCTCGACTGCTATCTGCCGCGCGAGAGCACGGCCGATGCCTTCGTTTCGCTGCAGCACCGGGCGATCGCCGATCCCCTCGAGGGCCGGTCGTTGGCACCTCGTCGCTCGGGCGCAAGGCGCAGCTGCTCAACCGGCGGCCGGATCTCACGGTGGTCGAGTTCCGCGGCAACGTCCAGACCCGGCTCGGCAAGCTCGAAAGCGGTGTCGCCGCAGCGACCTTCTAGCGCTCGCCGGGCTCAACCGGCTCGGCATGAGCGGCACGGTGCCGCATGCGGAGATCGCGCCCGAGGACATGCTGCCCGCCATCGCCCAGGGCGCGATCGGGATCGAACGGCGCGCGGACGACAGCCGCACCGCCGAGATGCTGGCGGCGATCCACGACACCGAGACCGGCCAGCGCCTCGCCGCGGAACGGGCTTTCCTGGCCGCCCTCGACGGCTCCTGCGAGACGCCCATCGCCGGGCTCGCCACGCTCGACGGGGGAACGCTGCGGCTCCGCGGCGAGATCCTGCGCACCGATGGCTCCGAGGCGCTCGGCGACGACGTCAGCGGGCCGGTCGAGGACGGGGCCGAGATCGGCCGGGCGATGGCCGCGCGGTTGCTGGCACGGGCCGGCGACGGGTTCTTCGACTGGAAATAGTCACAGGACCGGGGCGGCGGACAGCGGCCCCCTTCCTTCTTTGGTCCGGAAATACCTCGGGGGGTGCGGGGGGCAGGGCCCCCCGCCCGGCTCGGACCGCGTGAGCGGTTCGAACCTCAGTCGGGCAGGACCTTGCCGGGGTTCATGATTCCCTTCGGGTCCAGCGCCGCCTTGATCGCCCGCATGACGTCCAGCGCCACCGGGTCCTTGCGCCGGGCCATCGAGGGCTTTTTCGACAGCCCGATCCCGTGTTCGGCACTGAACGAGCCGCCCATGTCGAGGGCGATTTCCTCGACAATCTGCATGATCGCGTCGAGATGCGCAGGGTCATCGCGGCCCGGGTAGACCGCGAAGTGGATGTTGCCGTCGCCGAGATGGGCGACGGGGATGTCCCAGGCCTCGGGGTCGAGCGCGGCGATCTCTGCGCGGACCCGGTCGAAGAACGCCGCGATCCGGTCGAGCGGCAGGGCGATGTCGTTGATGACCACCGGTTTCCTCGCGAAATGCACCTCGGCCGCAGCCTCGCGCAGCGCCCAGATCTCGCGCCGCTGCGCCTCGGTCCGGGCGATCACCGCGTCGAGGACCCGGCCCGCCTCCAGCTCCGCCGCCAGCAGCTCTTCGAGGCGCGCGGCCACCGGTGCGATGCCATCGGGACCGGGCTCGGCGTCGCGCCCGGCCCGGGCGCCCACCTCCAGCATCACCACCACCTCGGCACGGGCGAGCGGCTGGCGCATCTCGGGGTGCAGTTTCGCGAGCGCATCGAGATAGACGCCGGGCATGTATTCGCAGGCCTCGACCGCGTTGCCGGTCTCTTCCTGGACGGTGTTGAGCAGGGCCAGCGCATCGTCGAGCGCGCGCAGCGACAGGAGCGCCGTGGCCCGGGCCCGCGGCAGCGGCACCAGCTTGACCACCGCGGCGGTGAGGATGCCGAGCGTGCCTTCGGCACCGATCAGCAGGTCCTTGAGGTCGTAGCCCGAATTGTCCTTGTGCAGCGCGGTCATCAGGTCGAGCACCGCGCCGTCGGGCATCACCGCCTCGACGCCGAGCACCAGCGCGCGGGTATTGCCGTAGCGCAGCACGCCGGAGCCGCCGGCATTGGTCGACATCATGCCGCCTAGCGTCGCTGAACCCTTGGCGCCGAAGGTCATCGGGAAGGTGAGGCCGTGGGGCGCGGTCGCCTCGTGCAGCCGCTCCAGCACCACGCCGGCCTCGACAACGGCGACCCGGGCCGCGCTGCGGATCTCGCGAATCCGGTTCAGCCGTTCGAGCGAGAGCAGCACCGCGCCCGGCGCCTGCGCCCCGCCGTTGACCCCGGTGTTGCCGCCGATCGGGACGACAGGGGTCACCGTCTCGCTGGCGAGCGCCATCAGGGCGGATACCTGTGCCGTGTCCGCCGGCCGGACCACGCAGAGCGGTTCGGCCCGGTATTTGCCGGTCCAGTCGCTGGCGTAGCGCGCCGTGTCCGCCCCGGTCAGAAGGTTGGCGCTGCCGACAATGGCGCGGGCGCGGGTGATGAAGTCCATCTTGTTCTCCTGACGCCGCATCGGGCTCCACAGCGGGGTCCGGGGCGGCCCCGGCGCTCCGGATCCCGGCGCCGTCGGGTCGACGCGGCTTTGGTGGAGTCGATACCGGCGGCAGGCCGCGGGTCAAGGTCTTGTGCGGAGGTCCCGAATCCAGAAATCCGGATATCCGGATTTCTGGAGAGGCGCTATCCTGTTGCTGTCAAATGGAAAAACCATTTCCGCCAGCATCGCGACGGACGCAGGTAACGTTTCGTTAACGCTTTTCGCCTTTGCCCCCGACCGGCCCCTTGACGCCTAGACCGCCTGCGAGTGCCGCGCCGACGCCATATCATAGGCGTCGAAGTAGCGCGCGATGATGCGGGCGAGCGGGCGGGCATCGTCGAGGATCGTGAGCACCCCGTCCTCGAGCGTGGTCGTCCCGGGCAGCGCTTCGTGCAGCCCGTCCGCCATCGCCAGCACGCCATCGGGAGCCACGTCGTTCTCCGCCGCGACGGCACGCAGGTCGGCGCGGAAGTCGCACAGCAGGAGCTCGATGATCCGGGCGCGCACGAGGTCGTCGCCGGCAAAGACATGGCCCTTGGCCGTCGCCAGGCTGCCGGCACGGATGCGTTCCTGGTATTTCGAGGTCGCGGGCTCGTTCTGGGCATAGCCCTGCGGGAACCGCCCGATCGAGGAGGCGCCGACCGGGATCAACGCCGGCGACTTGTCCTCGGTGTAGCCCTGGAAATTGCGGTGCATCGTGCCGTTGCGATGCGCCACCGCGAGCCCGTCGTCGGGCCTGGCGAAATGGTCGATGCCGATCTCTTCCATACCGGCGCCGACGAACAGGTCGCGGGCGACGTTGTAGAGCTCCAGCCGCGCTTCCGGAGTCGGCAGCGCGTCGGTCGGGATGAGCTGCTGGCGTTTCGACATCCATGGCACATGGGCGTAGCCGAACAGCGCGATCCGGTCGGGACCGAGGCTGATGACCTTGTTCACCGAATCGGTGATCCGGGCATCGGTCTGGTGCGGCAGCCCGTAGAGCAGATCGACGTTGAGCGAGCGGATGCCGCGGGCCCTGAGCCCGTCGACCGCCTCCTTGGTCACCTCGTAGCTCTGCGGCCGGCCGATCACCTCCTGGATCATCGGGTCGAAATCCTGCACCCCGATCGAGGCGCGGTTCAACCCCGCCGCGGCCAGGGCATCGAGCCGCGCGTCGTCGATCTCGGTCGGGTCGATCTCGACCGAGAACTGCGCGCCCTCGGCCAGCGGGGCGACGTCGAAGATCGCGCCCGCGAGATCGGCGATCATCTGTGGCTCCAGGAGCGTCGGCGTACCGCCGCCCCAGTGCAGGTGCTCGAGCGTCACCCCGCGCGGCAGCACCGCCTTGATCAGCGCGAGTTCCTTCTTCAGGGTCCCGACATAGGCGGCGACCGGCTCGGCGGTCTGGGTGCCCTGGGTGCGGCAGGCGCAGAACCAGCACAACCTGCGGCAGAACGGCACGTGGACGTAGAGCGAGACCGAGCTGCCTTCCGGAATCTCGGAAATCCAGCGGGACACGAGGTCGCCCCCGACGCCGGGTTTGAATTGCGGCGCGGTCGGATAGCTCGTATAGCGGGGCACCCGGGCGTCGAACAACCCGAGTTTGCGAAGTTGCGTGAGTGACTGCATTCGACTAGGCTCTAGCGGAAACTGCGCGCGCCACTTTGATCAGGATCAAACCGGATTCCCGGCATGAAAGCCAAGATGGATCTGTCTGTCGACACCAAGGAATGCTGGAACTGCCCGATCAAGCATCAGGCGGTCTGTTCGCGGTGCGAGCCTGACGAGCTGAAACGGCTCGAAGAGATCAAGTATTACCGCAACTACGAGGCCGGGCAGCCGGTCATCTGGGCCGGCGATCACATGGAATTCGTGGCCTCGGTGGTCACCGGCATCGCCAGCCTGAGCCAGACGATGGAGGACGGCCGCACCCAGATGGTGGGGCTGTTGCTGCCGTCGGATTTCATCGGCCGGCCGGGTCGCGACTCGGCGCCGTTCGACGTGGTGGCGGTCTCGGACCTCACGATTTGTTGTTTCCGCAAGAACCCGTTCGAAGAGCTCATGACCACGACTCCGCATATCGGCATGCGGCTCCTGGAAATGACCCTCGACGAGCTTGATTCCGCCCGCGAATGGATGCTGGTGCTGGGCCGCAAGACCGCGCGGGAAAAGATCGCCTCGCTGCTGGCGATCGTCGCGCGGCGCGATGCGGCGCTGAAGAAGCACTCCCCGAAAGACGGGATGAACTTCGACCTGCCGCTGACCCGCGAGGCGATGGCGGACTACCTGGGGTTGACCCTCGAAACCGTCAGCCGGCAGATCTCGGCGCTGAAGAAGGCCGGGATCATCGAGCTCGACGGCAAGCGCCGGGTGGTGGTGCCCTCGCTCGAACGGCTGATCAACGAGACCGGCGACGACGTCGACGGCGGGTATATTTCCTGACAGCCGTCTGCGGCCGGGCGCGTGCGATCTGGCCGAGCGACGCGGTTTTCCATGAACTTGTCAGAACGGACGGGGGCCAGGCCCGGCATCGTCATGGCGCCTGCGCCCTGACCTGACGCCCGGCGCGCGGGTCACCGCTGGCTCTGCGCCTCGATATAGGAGCGCAGTTCCTCCGATTCCTGGCGGGCGTCGCGCAGGCCCTCCATCGCGGCGTTCAGCTCTGCCTGGGTTTGGGCGAGGTTGTTCGACATCTCGGCCTCGCGTTTCTGCAGGTACGTGATCGCCTGGTCGCGGGTTTCTTCGGCCTCGTGCAGCGCCTGGGCGATGCGGTCGAGCTCGCTCATGTCGCCGGTGGCCACCCGGGTGAAGCGGTGGATCAGCCAATGCGCAAACCAGCCCAGCAGGAAGGCTACGAACAGAATGATGGCGGTCACGATGATGAACTCGGTGCGGTTCATGGGGCTTCACTCCGTGCTGGGGGCGTCGGGGACGATGGCGGGACGCGGCCGCGGCCGGATGCCCGCAAGCTCCGGGTTCACGACGATCGGCGGCCGGGCGAGCGGGCGGATCGCGGGAATGTCGGGCAATGCGAACGGCGGGCCGTCGGCACCTTCGGCGACGACGTCGTCGGTCGCGGTGGCATCGGGTGCCGGCGGGGTGGCTTCGGTCGCGTCCGCTTCGGTCCTGGCAGGGGCGATGCCACCGGTGCCCTCCGGTTCCTCTGCGCCGCTTGTGGGAGCCGTCTCGGGGTCGGCAGCCGCCGGCGAAGCGGCCGCTGCATCCGCACTGCCGGCCGCGGCGAGCGCCTCATCCGCGACGGTCCCCGTCACCTCTTCGGCCGCTGCCTCCGCGGCCAATGCGTCGGCGGCCAGTGCCTCGGTGGCCAGTGCCTCGGCGGCAGGGTCAGACGTCTCAGGGCTGGACGCCGCACCGGCGGGGTCTTCCTCAGCGGTCCCGGCGACCTGCTCCGCTTCCGGGGCCATGTCGTCCTCGAGCGCCGCGACCGGTGCGGTTTCCGCGGGGGCGTCGTCAGGCACGGGCGTCTCAGCGGGGGCGGTCTCGGCCGGGGTTTGCGGATCGACCGCACCCGCGGTCTCGCCGGTCGCCGCGTCCTCGGTCGCGTCGTCCATCGTCGCGGTCTCTGCGGTCTCGGCCGCGGGGCTGTCGGCTGCCAGATCCGGTTCCGCGCCCTCGGCGACCGGGAGCGTGGTGGCCTCGGCGTCGGTCGGCGCGGCTTCGGCCGTCGCTTCCGGCGCTTCCGCAGCGGCGATCCCGGCATCCGCGTCCGCGGCGGCGGGGTCCGTGCCCTCCACCGCCTGGTCGGCGGTGGCATCGGGCTCGGTCGGGACCGCTTCCGCGGGCTCGGCTGTCGGCTCGACCGCGTCATCCGCCGCCGGCTCTTCGGCGGCCGGATCTTCGCCGGTCGCCTCGCCGTCGTCCAAAGGCTCGGCGCCGTCCGCGACCATCGTGTCGGGCGCCCCGGGTGCCGCTTCGTCGCCGGCATCCGACGCGTCCTCGGGCTCCACCGCTTCCGTGTCGTCGCCGGTGGCCGCATCCGCGTCCGGCGCGGTGTCGTCGCCAACAGCATCGCCCGGGCGGGACCGCGGCCGCATGGTCGGGTCGTCGCCCTCCGCCTCCGGCTCCGCGCTTGGGCGGCTTTCTCCGACGAGGCTGAACTCGATCCGCCGGTTCGCTTCGCGTCCCTCCTCGGTGTCGTTGTCGGCAATGGGGAATTCCTCGCCATAGCCGAACGCCTTGAGGTTGGTGGTCAGGACCCGGCGCGCGAGCAGGGCCGAGACCACGGCCTCGGCGCGGCGCTGCGACAGGGCCTGGTTCATTTCCTCGCGCCCCTGGCTGTCGGTGTAGCCGCCGATTTCCATGGCCACGTCCGGGCAGGTCTTGAGGATCTCGGCGATGCGGTCGACGGTCGACCCGGACCCAAGCTCGATGTCGGCCGAGCCGGGGGCGAAGGTGATCTTGCTGCGCGCGAGTGCGGCGTTGACGTCGGCGACGCATTCCTGCGGCGTCGGCATCGCGGCGACGGGATCGAGCGCCTCCTCGTAGGTCACGTTGACGCGGAAATCCTCGGCCTCGCCAAGTTTTTCCGAGAGCAGCCGCGAGATCTCGGCCGAGGCGCGCTTGTCGCCGGTGGTGCCGGCGACGGTGACGATGTCGGGCCGCACCACGACCCGGCCCTGGGCGAGCTGGTCGAGCGCTTCGAGCCCGGCGAGGGTGCGCACCGCCCAGGCCTCGGGCAGCCCCGGATCGACCCGCAGCGGCGCGTAGACCTTGCGGGTGCCGAAGCGGGCGCGGGCGAGGGTTTCGGCGATGGTGCGGTCCTGTTCGCTCGCCACCCGGCCGCGCAGCTGACGGCGCCGCTTTCCGCGAGCGAGGCTGTGAACTCGGGGATGCCCGCGGGCGAGGCCGGGCCGGTCTCGGGCTCGCTCAGCACGCTGTGCAGCGAAAACACCTCCGGCAGGTCGGCTTCGAGCTCGCCGACGACCCGGTCGAAGGTGTCCTGCGGCGTATCGGCGGCGGCGATCAGGCTGATGTCGGCATCGGAAAAGGTAAGCGCGCCGCCGCCCATGTCGCGCACCGCCTGGATGCTGCGCGCGACCGCGTCGGGCCAGTCGGGCGAGGGCACGCCGAGACCGATGGTGCAATCGACCGTGCCCTTCACGCCGGCGGCGATCCCGGCGGAAATGATCTTGTTGCGCCCGGCCGTGGTATAGGCAGTGCAGGCATCGAACCGCGCGCCCTGGTCGTCGGAGAGGAAGCGCAGCGTATAGGGCGAGATCACGTCGAGCGGCGCCCGGATGTCGAGCGCGAGGCGCAGCCCGGCGGGGCGTTCGCGCCGGATCACCCGCTCCCATTCGCGCTTCTGGTCCGGCGCGGTGGCGATGGCTTCGACGGTGACGCTGTCGGCGGACAGCGAGATCTTGGACCGCGGCAGCATCGCCGCCATCTCGAGGGCGAAGTCGAGCGCATTGTCCCAGCCTTCGGGCGTCGGAAACTCGGCCGTTTCCAGGAAGTCGGCGACGGGCTGGACCGGGTCGATCGCGCGCATGCGCCGGGTCAGCGCCTCGCGGTCGGTCGCGGCCGGAATGAGCCCGATGAGCGAAATGCCGGCCTCGTTGCGCAACATCTCGACGGAAAACTGCGGCGGCTCGATCGCCACGGCCTCGGGCAGCGCCATCTGGTCGATCACCCTTGCGCCGTCGACCTCGTGCCCGGCGGCGGAGAGCGCCGCGAAGCGGCGGCCTCGGTCGGGGCGTCGCCCGACAGGATCACCTGCAAGCCCTTGACCTCGACCTGGGCCCAGTCTTCGCCGGCGAGGAACAGCGCCCGCGTCACCGCGGTCCTGGAGCTGTGTTCGACGGCAACCAGCGCAGCCCAGGCGGCGCCGAGGGCGATCACCGCGGCCACCGCAAGCACGGCAACCGAAAGAAAGCCGTAGGTCCGGCGCGGTTTGAGAGGCGGGATAAGCTCAGACATGGATGTTCCGGTTCAGATGCGCCTCAATAGGTCGGGCTGCCGGGGCGCGCAATCACAGGAGCGCGGCGACGGCAAGAAACAGCACAGGGATGAGACCCGCGTCGCGGTTGGCGCGAAACAGCATGAGGCAGGTGTCCGGGTCCTCGGTGTCGAGCACCCGCAACTGCCAGGACAGATGCCAGCCGAAAAACCACGGGCCCCCGAGCGCCACGACCAGCGCCAGCACGCTGCGGTCGGGCGTGAAGGCGAGCACCACCGCGAGGGTCATCAGCAGCACCGCGAGCGCGAGGAAGGCCCTGAGCCAGGCAACGGTATGGGCGCCGAACAGCCGGGCGGTGGATTTCACCCCGATCAGCGCGTCGTCTTCCTTGTCCTGGTGGGCATAAATCGTGTCGTAGAACAACGTCCAGGAAATGCCGGCGAGATAGAGCGCGACGGCGGGCCAGCCGAGCGTGCCGGTATGCGCGGTGTAGGCCAGCAGCGCGCCCCAGTTGAAGGCGATGCCGAGGAAGACCTGCGGCCACCAGGTGAAGCGCTTGGCGAAGGGGTAGATCGCCACCGGACCGAGCGAAACGAGGCCGAGCAGGATCGCATTGGGGTGGAAGGTGACGAGGATCGCGAAGGCGATGAGGGCCTGAAGCCCGAGCCAGCCGAAGGCCTGGCGCACGCTGACCTGGCCCGAGGGGATCGGGCGCGACCGGGTCCGGGCAACGGCGGCGTCGAATTCGCGGTCGGTGATGTCGTTCCAGGTGCAGCCCGCGCCGCGCATCAGCCAGGCGCCGATGGCGGTGCCGAGCGCGATCCAGGCGTCGGGCCAGCCGATACGGCCGGTCTGGCCGATCCCGAGCAGCAGCCCCCACCAGCACGGCAGCAGCAGGAGCCAGGTGCCGATCGGCCGGTCGGCGCGGCTGAGACGCAGGTAGGGGCGCGACCGGGGCGGCGCGAGATGGTCGACCCAGTTGCCGCGCACGGCGTCGGAAACCTGACCCGCTGGCTGCGGTGCCTCTGGCCTATCGTTGCCTGCCACCATATCGTGCCCCCCATGTGGCCCCGCGAGAAAATCCGCCTCTTTGTAGACGCCCCTTGGGGAGGGTAAACCCGTCGCGCTCGACCGCGACCAGGCGCATTACCTGTTCGGCGTGATGCGGCTCACGGCAGGCGCGCGGGTGGCGCTTTTCAACGGGATCGGCGGCGAATGGTCGGCGGAGGTTGCCGAGGCGGGAAAGCGCGCAGGCCAACTCGTCTGCCTCGGTCAGGCGGCGGAGCAACTCGACCCGCCCGACCTGTGGCTGATGTTTGCGCCGATCAAGAAGGCGCGCACCGATTTCATCGTCGAAAAGGCCGCCGAGATGGGGGCGTCGCGAATCCTGCCGGTGCTGACGGAATTTACCAATGCCGAACGCGTCCGGGTGGATCGGCTGCAGGCGCATGCGGTGGAGGCGGCCGAGCAATGCGGCGGCACCTTCGTGCCGCCGGTCGCGGCGCCGGCGAAGCTCGGGGCCCTGCTGGACGACTGGCCGGCGGAGCGACAGATCCTGTTCGCCGACGAGACGCTGGCGGGCGCCGGGGAAGATCCGGCCGACTTCTCTGTCGAGGCGGGGACCGCCGCGCCCTGGGCGATCCTGATCGGCCCTGAAGGCGGGTTTTCCGACCGCGAACGCGCCCGGCTGCGGGCGATGCCCCAGGCCCACCCGGTGCGCCTCGGCCCGCGCATCCTGCGCGCCGATACCGCGGCGGTCGCGGCGCTCGCCCTGTGGCAGTCGCGGCTGGGGGACTGGTGATGCTGCGCGCGGCCCGGCCGGGGGACGAGGCGGCCCTCGCGGCGTTTCTCGCGGGCCATGCCGAGACCTCGATGTTTCTACGTGCGAGCCTCGCCGCGCACGGGCTCTCCGACCATACGTCGGCGCATGGAACGGCCTTCTGGCTGTCTGACGGGGACGAGATCACCGCCGTCTTCGGGATCTCCAACGCCGGCTATGTCCAGATGCAGGCGCCGGGCGCCGGGCCGGCGCTCTACCGCGCCTTCGCCGCCCGGATCGCGGGGCGCGCGGTGAAGGGGGTGACCGGGATCCCGGAACAGGTCGCGGTAACCAAAGACGCCCTCGGGATCGCTGCGGCAGGCTTCGCCCTCGACGCGACGGAGCCGCTCTACCGGTTGGCGCTGGACGAGCTCGCCCTGCCCCCCGGACCCGGCGCGATCCGCGCGCCCGTCGAAACCGACCGCGCCCTGATCTACGGCTGGTCCCGGGCCTACACGGCGGAACTGCACATGTCGTCGCCCGACCGGCTCGACGAAGAGGCGCGCAGCCGGACCGATCGGGCGATCGCCGGGGACGACGTCAGGCTGCTCGAGGTCGACGGCAGGCCCGTCGCGATGACCGCGCTGAACGCGCGGTTGCCCGACATGGTGCAGATCGGCGGGGTCTACACGCCACCGGCGCTGCGGGGGCGCGGATATGCCCGCCGGGCCGTCGCGCTGCACATGGCCGCGCTCCGGGGCGCCGGCGTATTCACGGCGATCCTGTTCGCTTCGGGCCCCGCGGCCTGCCGCGCCTACGAAGCGATCGGGTTCGCGCGAATCGGGACCTATGCGCTGTCGTTCCTGAAAGAGCCGGTGGTGATCGGGCGGGCGGCATGAGCGCTTGTTCGAACCGCGGCTTGGCTGTGCACCTCGCCCCTGGAACCGGGATCGCCGCTTTCGTGCGCTGCGGCGCCCTGGCGCCGGGGGAGCCGGTCGGCGCGCACCTTTTCGACGGAGGCCGCCCATGAGTTTCATCCGACCCGAAGCCGCCGCGGAGCTCAGGCGCTGGCGCGGCGCGATGACCGCCGGCGCCGTCGTGGTGCTCGGGCTGTGGTGGGGGCTGACGTCGCTCGGGCTTGTCCGCTGGACCGGCTGGGCCTTGGCGGTAGGAGGGGCGGCGATGCTTTGGGCCTCGATCCAACGGGCGCGCTTCCACGGCGGCAGCGGCGGGCTCGGCGTGGTGGAGGTGGACGAACGCCAGATCGTCTACCTGGCCCCGGTCGGCGGCGGGATCCTGTCGCTCGACGCGCTGCACGAGGTGGCCATCGCGCCGGACCGGGCCGGCCTGCCGGTCTGGCGGTTCACCGGTGGCGGCGAACGGCTGAGCGTGCCGGCTTCTGCAGCGGGGACGGAAGTCCTGTTCGACGCGATCACCGCCCTGCCGGGCGCCGACATGGAAGCAGCGATCCGGGCCAGCCGGGGGCGGCCGGAGCGGACGGTCGTGATCTGGCGAAGATGACGCAGGGTGCCCGGTCGGGCCCACGCGTGAACGGGTTAAGGAAACGTTGCGCTGCCCTGATCTGATCGGCGAGGCGCGCGCTTTCCATATTCTTTTCAGATGGATACAAGGAAACCAGGAATCCGGATATCCGGATTTCTGGATGCGCTCCCCCCGGTATCACAGACATGTTTGCGCGCCAAGTAATGACATTGACACCGCCCCCCACTTCCCACAGGAATCGCGGGACTGCGAACCGACCAGCCCCGGAGGCCCCCCATGTCCATTCCCCAGTCCGGCGGCGGACCGATCGAACGTCCCGAACAGCTCGCCGAATATCTCGCTTCCGGCTGCAAGCCCAAGGAAGAGTGGCGGATCGGGACCGAGCACGAAAAATTCGGTTACTGCAAAGACACGCTCAAACCTCTGCCCTATGACGGCCCGCGGTCGATCAAGGCGATGCTCGAGGGGCTGCGCGACACCTATGGCTGGTCGCCGATCCACGAGGGCGAGCACATCATCGGGCTCGAACTCAAGGGCGCCAACATCTCGCTCGAACCGGGGGGCAGCTCGAGCTGTCCGGGGCGCCGCTCGGGACGATCCACCAGACCTGCGACGAGGTGAACGAACACCTGCGCGAGGTGCAGCATGTCGCCGACAAGATCGGCGCCGGGTTCATCGGCCTCGGCACCGCGCCGATCTGGCGCCACGAGGACATGCCGATGATGCCCAAGGGCCGCTACCGGCTGATGACCGACTACATGGACAAGGTCGGCACACTCGGCAAGACGATGATGTACCGCACCTGCACGGTGCAGGTGAACCTCGACTTCGCCTCAGAAGCCGACATGGTGAAGAAGTTCCGCGTCGGCCTCGCCCTGCAGCCGGTCGCCACCGCGCTCTTCGCCAACTCGCCCTTCCTCGACGGCAAGCCCAACGGGCACAAGTCCTGGCGGTCGCGGGTCTGGCGCGATCTCGACCCGGCGCGGACCGGGATGCTGCCCTTCGTGTTCGAAGACGGCATGGGCTTCGAGCGCTATGTCGACTACGCGCTCGATGTGCCGATGTATTTCGTCTACCGGAACGGCAGCTACATCGACGCGCGCGGGCAGTCCTTCCGCGATTTCATGAACGGAAAGCTCCCGGCGATGCCGGGCGAGATCCCGACGCTCAGCGACTGGGCCGATCATCTCACCACGATCTTCCCGGAAGTGCGGATCAAGAAATTCATGGAGATGCGCGGCGCCGACGGGGGCCCGTGGCGGCGGATCTGTGCGCTGCCGGCGTTCTGGGTCGGGATCATGTATGACGAGCCGGCGCTCGACGCCGCCTGGGAGCTGGTGAAGGGCTGGAGTGCCGACATGCGCGAAGAGCTGCGGGTCGCGGCCTCGGTCGACGGGTTGCAGGCGCGGGTTAGGGGGTTGTCGATGCAGGCGCTCGCCGAGACCGTGCTCGACATCTCCCGTGGCGGGCTGCGGCGTCGGGCGCGGCCCGGCTTCGGCGGCATGGTGCCCGACGAGCGGCATTTCCTCACCGCGCTGGAAGACAGCGTCGAAGACGGCAAGACCCCGGCCGACGAGCTTCTCGAGCATTATTACGGCGACTGGAACGAAGACCTGACCCGGATCTACGGCGCGTACAGCTACTAGGCGTCGTCCCCGGGCCTGCGGGTGATCGGCCCGGGCGCCCGCCCTAGCCGGCCGGCCGACCCAGCACCCGTTGCTGGTAGAGCGCCGCAACCTCTTCGCGGTGGCTGCGCTGTGTGGCGGCGGCCGCGGAGGGATCCGGGCTCGGGGTGCCGTAGGCGGCCGCGTAGTCTTCGCTGTACGAAGCGCTGGCGTCACCGCCGCGCGGGTCGGGACCGTAGTAATTGTCGCCCCGGGTCCCGGCCTTGAGCATCCAGATCAGCATGTTGAGCGACAGGATCGTCAGCACGAGGCCGGCGCCATACATCAGCGCGCCCCCGAGCCAGGGGTCACCTTTGATCGGGTCCAGCCCGAGCGCGCGCATCGCTTCGGGCCGCGCGATCATCGCCCCGTAGATCGAGGCCGCGTTGAGGATCCAGGGCACCACGATCCAGCCGCCGGTGCGGCCGGTATCGTGCAACCGGCGCACGGTCACGGCCAGGGTGGGCAGGATGGTGACGATCCAGAAGCCCCAGCCGATGGCGATGATCCGGGCAAGGTCGGTCATCGAGAAGGTTTCGAGATCGGCGCCCTGCAAGGGCGAGAGGAAAGTGTAGGCGACCATGCCGTAGAGCAGGCTGCCGGCGATCAGAAACAGGGTCCACCACCAGTACTCGGCCCGCGCGGCGCGGCCCGAGAAGGAGACGTATTTTCTGAAACAGATGCCAATCGCGCCCAAGAACCCCATCGTCTTTCCCTTCTCCCGAGATCAGTCGGCGAGAGAGAACACGAGGATTCGGACCCGAGTTTGGCACCGGGGTGGTATTACTTGGTCCGACCGGGTGGAGTGGACCGATCGGCCCCGCCCGGCGCGGGGCCGATGGCGGGGGGCCCGGGACGGCTTCCGCCGGTCGGCCGCAGGGCTCAGTCGCGCGGGACGGTCGGGATCGACGAGGCGGTGAGGCCGGCGCCGCCGTAGCGCGTGCCGCCCCCGGCGCCCGGGTTCAGCGGGTCGTCGCCGAAGCGGTTGGGCCCGTCGGTGCCCTTGTTCGCCCACCAGACGATCAACACGATGATGCCGATCAGCGGGATCAGCGCCAGCCAGTACCACCAGCCGCTGCGGTCGGTGTCGTGCAGCCGGCGCACGGTGACCGAGATCGTCGGCAGGAAGACCGCGAGCGAGAAGATCGACGAGAGGATCGGCGTGTTGGTCGAGGCCGAGAAACTGCCGTCTCCGGTTTCGACGGTGCCGAACAGGACCGAGTCGACGATGCTGAGGCCGATCTGGACCAGCCAGACGAACAGCATCCACCACCAGAATTCCGACCGTGCCGCGCGGCCGGAGAAGGTCACGTATTTGGAGAAACAGGTCTTGATCGCGTCGCCGAATGACATGGGGGTCTCCCTGAGGCAATGTTCACCGCGAAGCCTGCACAGATTTCTGCGTCAATTCAATGGCGATGGCGCGGGCGCAGGCCGGGGTCCCGGTGCCGTCGGCCCCGGGACGGGCACTATTTGCGGCCGATTTTCGGCTCTTCGCCGCGCATCAGCCGGCCGATATTTGCCCGGTGGCGCTGGAAGATCAGGGCCCCGAGCAGGAGCGCGATCAGCACGGCGTCGGTGCGGCCGAGGAGAAGCGCCCAGACCGGGCCGAGGGCCGCGGCGGTGAGCCCGGCGAGCGACGAGATCCGGAACAGCGCCGCCACCAGCAGCCAGGTCGCGGCCGCCGCCAGCCCGACGGGCCAGGCGAGCGCCGCGAGGGTGCCGAGCCAGGTCGCCACGCCCTTGCCGCCCTTGAAGCCGATATAGACCGGGTAGAGATGGCCGAGATAGGCGCCGAGCCCGGCCGCCTGGGCCGCGTCCTCGGACATCAGCGCCCGGGCGACGAGCACCGCGGCCGCGCCCTTGCCGATGTCGCCCACCAGGGTGAGGAAGGCCGCGAGCTTGTTGCCGGTCCTGAGCACGTTGGTGGCGCCGATATTGCCGGAGCCGATCTGGCGGATGTCGCCGAGGCCGAAAACCCTGGCCCAGACCAGGCCGAAGGGCACCGAGCCGAGCAGGTAGCCGGCCAGGAAGGTGAGGGCGAGGAGGGCGAGGGGCGTGGTGAGCTCGGGCATGCATCATCTATTCCCCGGCGGAGGGTCGCGCCGCAAGGGAAAACGGGGGTCGACCGGACCGAGCGGCAACGCGGTCGGATGCGACGGACCGGGGCTCTGCCCCGGACCCCGAGGTATTTGGAGACCAAAGAAGAGGGGCGTCGGGCCACATGTTGGGCATGGTCTCGCGGGGTGTGCGAGGGGTGTGCGAGCTCGCACATAGTCTCAAGTCTTTGGGATTATTTATGTTATCGCTAACAACATTTTGCGCGCGCGGGGCGGGCGAAGGGGCCCGGGCGCGCGACAGCGCCGACCGCTCGGGGGTCAGCCGAAGACCCTGGTCCCGCCCACCCAGGTGCCGAGCACCCTGCCCTGCATCCGGGCCTCGTCGAAGGGGGTGTTCTTCGATTTCGAGCGCAGTTCGAACCGGTTGAGCACGAAGGGCGCATCGGCGTCGAACAGTACGAGATCGGCGGGCGCGCCCGGGGCGAGGGTGCCGCCGGGCAGGCCGAAGCGGCGGGCCGGGTTCGTCGACAGCGCGCGCCAGAGCACCGCGAGGTCGATGGCGCCGGCATGGACCAGCCGCAGGGCCGCGGGCAGCAGGGTTTCGAGCCCGACCGCGCCGGAGGCGGCTTCCTCGAAGGGCAGGCGCTTGGACTCCTCGTCCTGCGGCGTGTGCATGGACGAGATCACGTCGATCAGCCCCGAGGCCACCGCCGCGACCATCGCCATCCGGTCGTCTTCGGACCGGAGCGGCGGCTTGAGCTTGAAGAAGGTCCGGTAGTCGCCGACGTCGAGCTCGTTGAGGGTGAGGTGGTGGATGTTGACGCCGGCGGTCACGTCGAGCCCGGCGGCTTTCGCCCGTTCGAGGGCGGGGAGCGCTGCAGCGGAGGAGAGGTTGTCGGCGTGGTAGCGGGCGCCGGTCATCTCGACCAGCGCGAGGTCGCGTTCGAGCCCCATGCGCTCGGCCATCGGCGAGACGGCAGGCAGGCCGCGCAGCGAGGCGAACTTGCCGCTGGTCACCGCGGCGCCTTTCGAGAGCCCCGGGTCCTGCGGATGGGCCATGACCAGCGCGCCGAGCGAGCGGGCATAGGTCAGGGCGCGGGAGAAGACCTTGGGGTCGGTCACCACGTGGTCGCAATCGGTGAAGGCGACGGCGCCCGCGTCCATCAGGAAGCCCACTTCGACCATCTCGCGGCCATCGCGCCCCTTGGTCAGCGCCGCCATCGAATGCACCCGCACGGGGGCGACCTCGCGGGCGCGGCGGGTGACGAAATCGAGCACTTCCGGCGTGTCGATGGCGGGGGTGGTGTCGGGACGGGTGACCATGGTGGTCACGCCGCCGGCCGCGGCCGCGGCGCCGGCGGTACGGAAGCTCTCCTTGTGGCGCTCGCCGGGCTCGCCGATCTTGACGCCGATGTCGACGAGGCCCGGGGCGAGGTGCTTGCCACGACAGTCGACGATCTCGCCGCCCACGACGCTGTCGGCCGGCAGGTCGCGACCCAGGATCAGCCCGCCGCGGATCGTCAGGTTGCCCTCGGACACGGTGCCGGTCTCGGGATCGACGAGGGGGGCATTGGTGAAGGTGGTGGTGGTCATCGCTTGCCCCCGAGTGCGTCGAGGAGAATGCCGTGGACGGATTTCGCGTCGCTCAGCCGCTCGAAGCGGATCGAGGCGCCGCCCTTCTCGACATTGACGCCGCCGCCGGCGAGCTCGGTATGGACCTCGGGCCCGAGGGCGATCTCGGTGATATAGGGGCCGAACAGGGCCAGCACCCGCCGGTCGGTGATCGCATAGGCGGTGCGGGCATCGCGGGACCGGGCGCGGCGGCGGTCGAGCAGGGTGATCCGGAGCCCGACGAAGGTGCAGAAGGCGGCGGTGCCGATCACGCCGTAGACCGCGAGGTGCCAGGTGGGGACATGGCCCCAATAGATTTCGAGCCACCAGGCGAACAGCAGGAGCGCCATGGCGGCGGCGTAGAAGAGCGCGCCGATGGCGCCGGCCCGGGTCGAGATCCTGCGGCCGGGTTTGGGGTGGCCCTGCCAGAGCAGGTTTTCGCCCTCGTGCAGGCGGGACGCGATATCGGGGCGGTCGCTCATCGGTCTTTCTTCCTGCGTTGGGCCTGGCGCAGAAGCGACAGAACCTTCTGGCCGTCGGCGATGCGTTCGAAACCGACCGGCACGGTGTAGCTGCGGCCCTTGTCGGTCGTGCGCTCGACGCGGGCGAAATGGATGGTGTCGGGGGGGCCGTCGAAGAAGCTGATCCGGGTGTCGGCGGAAATCGGGTAGTCGGTGAGCCGCTTGCCCTTGCGATAGCTGTCGGTGGCGATGAAGGCGCGGCGGTCGGTGAGGGTGTACCAGGTCTTGCGCCGTTCGAAGGTGTCGCCGAAGATCGACTTGGCGAAGATGCCGATCCCGACCGAGAAATGGATCAGGCCGAACATCCAGAAGGCGCCGCCCATCCGGGCCGCCATGGTCATCCAGAACAGCGCGAAGCCGGCGAAGACCACGGCGAAGCCGGCGCCGAAGAGATCGCCGCCGTCGACGTGGAAGCCCTGGTCGGGCCGGCCCTGCCAGACGATGCGCTCGTCGGGGTCGAGGATGCCTTCCCAACCGGGAACCGTTCGGGTCTCGGGCTCGGGATCAGGGTCGGTATCGGTCAATGCGGTCATCTGCGGCCCGTCGGCGTCCATAGGCCCGGTATAGGCGGGGTCGCGGCACGGGGCAACACGGGGCAGCAGGGGATGCGCGCGCTGCGGGGCGGGGCTATGCCGGGCGCAGGGGCGGCCACGCGGCGGCTCAGGCGCGGCGCGACTTGATGGTTTCGGCGACCGCCCTGGGGTCGGGCTGGTATTTGATGAGGTACTTGTCGCCGGTGCGGGTCACCACCTGGGCGGCCGAGATGATGGTGCGCACGTCGGCGATGTCGTGGAGCCGGATGGTCATGCCCGCGGGCGAGAGCAGGCGGCGGTCGGTGAGCTGCCAGGTCTGCTCGACCGCCTCGGAATAGACGTAGACGCCGCGGATGGCGATCGCCAGCAGGGCACCGACCGCGCCGGTCCAGGCATGCGGGTTGCCCATCGCGATCAGCACGCCGGTCGCGGCAACGGCGCCGATAGCGGCGAGCATCACGTGTTCCTTGATGTAGGTCGTCGGGTGGCCCTTGAAGCGGGCGACCAGGGTCTCACCGTCGGCAAGGCTGGGAAGGGGCGTGGTCATGCGGGGGGCTCCGATCGGGACTGGCGCGCGGGGGCCGGAATAGCGGTTTCGGCGCGCCTACGCCAGCGCCAGGACGAGGAGCGCGAGGGCGATCAGCACGGCGAGGGTGACGAGGAGCATCCGGCGCATCGGCCCGGGATCGGGCTCCGGCCCGGCGGGGCCGGCAAGGGCACCGCGGGTGCTCGCGGTTTCGGGGTGCGGCGCCGAGGGGGCGAGGTCGTAGGGCGCGTCGTAGCGGCCGACGAAGGCGAGCGGCGGTTCCGGGTCGAGCCGGGTCGCCCCCGCGGGCAGGTCGCGGTTGAACAGGAGCACGACGGGGCCCTCGAGCGCGGCGAGGCGGTCGGCATCGGGCGCGACGCTCTCGGGGTCCATGCCATGCGCCTCGGTGAGGTAGCGGTCGAGCCCGTAGTCCTTGAGATCGCTGGCGAGGAAGGTTTCGACCGAACCGGGCCGGAGGCCGGGCAGGCCCAGCGCCTGCGCCAGCGGCCAGGTCTCGCCGGGTTTGGTGAAGGTCGCGAAAGCGGGGGCATCGAGCGCGGCGGTGAAGACCCAGATGGCGCGGGCGTCGTTGCGGGCGGGCAGCGTGAGGTCGTCGCTCATACCATCACGCCCCCGTCCGGCTCCGCCTCGGCCCGCAGGTTGCGCGCGAGCAGGTCCATGGCCGCCATCCGCACGGCGACGCCCATCTCGACCTGTTCCTGGATCACCGAACGGTTGATGTCGTCGGCGATGGTGCCGTCGATCTCGACGCCGCGGTTCATGGGGCCTGGGTGCATCACGATGGCATCGGGCTTGGCGAAGCCGAGCTTTTCGGCGTCGAGCCCGTAGCGGTGGTAATACTCGCGCTCCGACGGGATGAAGCCGCCGTCCATGCGCTCTTTCTGCAGCCGCAGCATCATCACCACGTCGGCATCCCTGAGACCTTCGCGCATGTCGTCGTAGACCTCGACGCCGAATTCGCCGATGCCGCCGGGCATCAGGGTCGGCGGGCCGACGAGGCGGACACGGTTTTCCATCTTGCCGAGCAGGATCAGGTTGGACCGGGCGACGCGGGAATGCGCTATGTCGCCGCAGATCGCGATGGTGAGACGGTGGAGACGCCCCTTCTCGCGGCGGATGGTCAGTGCGTCGAGCAGCGCCTGGGTCGGGTGCTCGTGCTTGCCGTCGCCGGCGTTGAGCACGGCGGCGTTGACCTTCTCGGCGAGCAGGTTGACGGCCCCTGAGTTGGGGTGGCGCACCACCAGGAGATCGGGGTGCATCGCGTTCAACGTCAACGCGGTGTCGATCAGGGTTTCACCCTTTTTGATCGAGGAGGCCTGCATCGCCATGTTCATAACGTCGGCGCCGAGCCGCTTGCCGGCGATCTCGAACGAGGCTTGGGTGCGGGTCGAGTTCTCGAAGAACATGTTGATCTGGGTCAGGCCCTGCAGCACCTTCGAGCGCTTCTTGGGCTGGCGGTTGAGATCGACATAGCTGTCGGCGAGATCGAGCACGGTGGTGATCTCGGCGGGCGAGAGCGGTTCGATCCCCAGCAGGTGGCGGTGGCGGAAGGTCATGGCGGCGGCTCCCTGTTTGGTCCCGGTGTACCCGTGCGAGGGGAATGCGGCAAGGCGAGCGGGGGTTCCACGGGATTTCGCGATCCGGTCGATACGGGGCCGCGCAGGCTTGCCCCGTCGCGCGCAATCCTTTAGGTGCCGCTGCCTCGCCCCTGCGCCCCGGAAGTTTGCCATGTCCACCCTTGCCATCGACTTCGGCACCTCGAACTCGGCCGCCGCCGTTTTCGAGAACGGCGCGGTGCGGCGGATCGCGCTGGAGCCGGGCGCCGACACCCTGCCGACCGCCGTCTTTTTCCCGACCGAGGGCGGGCCGATGCTGGTGGGCACGGACGCGGCGCGGGCACTGATCGACGGCGAGGACGGGCGCTACATGCGGGCGCTGAAAAGCGTGCTCGGCACGGCGCTGTTTCACGAGGCGCGGCTCGTGGGCGGCCGGCGGCGGACGCTGGCCGAGGTGGTCACCGCATTCCTCGCCGAGGTGAAGGCGCGGGCGGAGGCGGCGACGGGGGCGCGGTTTGACCGCGCGCTGTCGGGCCGGCCGGTGCATTTCCATTCCGACGATCCGGAGCGCGACGCCCGCGCCGAGGTCGACCTGCGCGGCTGTTATCTCGCCGCCGGGTTCGAGGCGGTCGACTTCCTGTTCGAGCCGGAGGCGGCGGCTTTGAACAGCGTGGCGCTAGGGCGCGAGGGCGAGATCGGGCTGATCGTCGACATCGGCGGCGGCACCTCGGATTTCTCCGCCTTCCGGGTCGCGGGCGGCACGGTCGAGATCCTCGCGAGCCACGGTATCCGCCTCGGCGGGACCGATTTCGACCGGGCGCTGTCGCTTGCCGAGGCGATGCCGCTGCTCGGGATGGCCGGCGAGCTTACCCGGACCTTCGGCGAGGGGCTTCTGCCGGTGCCGCGGTCGATCTATGTCGATCTCGCGACCTGGGCGAAGATCCCCTTCCTCTACACGCGCGAAACCGAGCGGCTCGTCGACGATCTGTTCCGCCACGCGGTGGAACCAGAGAAACTGGCCCGGCTGTCGACGGTGATCGAGGAGCGGCTGGGGCATGAGCTGGCCTTTGCGGTCGAGGCCGGCAAGGTGGCGGCGAATGGCGGCGCGCGGGCGGCGATCGACATGGCGATGATCGAACCGGGGCTCGGCCATCCGGTGACGCCGGGCGCGCTGGCGGCGGCGCTGGCGCAATACCGCGACGCGCTGAGGGGCGCGCTCTATGCGACCCTGATGCAGGCGAATGTGACCCCCGACGCCGTGGGCACGGTGGTGCTGGTGGGGGGCTCGAGCCTGATGACGATGATCACCGAAACCGCGCGCGAGGTCTGCCCCGGCGCGCGTCAGGCGCGGGCCGAGGCTTTTACCGCGGTAGTCGACGGGCTCGCGCGCGCCACCGCGTAACCCACGGCCTGAACCGCTTGCCGCCCCCGGGACCGGGCAATAGCTTGGGGCCATGGAATCGGCGGCGGACCCCCAACTGGACTGGCATGGCGCGAAGGCGCTCCTTGAGTGGTACCTCGACCTCGGGGTGGTCGACGCCGTGGGCGATGCCCCCGTCGACCGCTATGCGCTGGCCGACAGCGCGCCGAAGCCCGCGCGCAAGCCGGTCGCGGCGGTGGCCGCTCCGGTGGAGCCGGTGCGCCACGATCCCGGCGCCGAAGCGGTCACCCGGGCCGGGGCCGCGGGCACGTTGGAGGCATTGGCCGACACGATGCGCGAATTCGAGGGGCTGGAGCTCAAGAAGGGCGCGCGCAATTTCGTCTTTGCCGACGGCAACCCGGCGGCGCGGGTGATGATCGTCGGCGAGGCCCCGGGGGCGGACGAGGACCGCATCGGCCGGCCCTTCGTCGGGCGCGCGGGGCAGTTGCTGGACCGGATGCTGGCCGCCATCGGGCTGGCCCGCGACCACCCCGACCCGGCCCGCGCGGTCTACATCACCAACGTGCTGCCATGGCGGCCGCCCGGTAACCGCACGCCGACGGCCGACGAGATGGCAATGATGGTGCCGTTCCTGCGCCGCCACATCGCGCTGGTCGACCCCGACGTGCTGATCCTGATGGGCAACACCCCCTGCGGTGCGCTTCTCGGGCGGACCGGGATCCTGCGGATGCGCGGGGGCTGGACCCAGGCCGAGGACCGGCCGGTGATGCCGATGACGCACCCGGCCTATCTGCTGCGCAACCCCGCCGCCAAGCGCGAAGCCTGGGCGGACCTCCTCGAAATCCAGGCGAAACTGAGAGAGACATCATGAAGATCCTTGCCTTTTCCGACCTCCACATCTCCCGGGCCCGGGCGGCGGACATCGTCGCCGCGAGCCGGGTCGCCGACCTGGTGATCGGCGCCGGCGACTTCGGCAACATGCGCAAGGGCGTGGCCGAGGCGATGGGGCTTCTGGCCGGAATAGAGACACATTTCGTCGTCGTGCCGGGCAACAACGAGAGCCTCGACGAGTTGCAGGCGGCCGCCCCCGAGGGCGCAATCGTGCTACACGGTAACACGGTGACGATCGACGGTGTCACGCTCTACGGGATCGGCGGCGGCATCCCGGTCACCCCCTTCGGCGCCTGGAGCTGGGACCTGAGCGAGCTTGACGCCGAGGAGCTGCTGGCCGGTGCCGCGGGCGCGGACGTGATGATCTCGCATTCCCCGCCCAAGGGCATCGCCGACCGGACCGCGACCGGGCTGTCGGTGGGGTCCACCGCCGTACGGGACGCCGCGGCGCGGGTGCAGCCGAAGCTGCTCGTCTGCGGCCATATCCACGATTGCTGGGGCGAAGAGGGGATGATCGGCGAGACGAGGGTGAAGAACCTCGGGCCGACAGTGAACTGGTTCGAGATCTGAGCCGGGACGCCCCGGCGCGCGCCGGGGGCCCAGCGCCGCGCGCGCGGCGCGCACCCGGCGGCACCGACGGACCGCCCTTTTCACGACAGGACCAGCCATGAACCAGATCACCGACGCCGATGCCCGCGACTTCATTCCCGTCCGCATTGCCATTCTCACCGTCTCCGACACCCGCAGCCTGGCGGACGACCGTTCCGGCGACACGCTGGTCGCCCGGCTCGAGGCGGCGGGGCATGTGCTGGCGGCGCGCGACATCGTCAAGGACGACCGGGGGGTGATTGCGGCGAAGCTGCGCGCCTGGTCGGAAGACCCGGCCATCGACGTGGTGATCTCGACCGGCGGCACCGGGCTCACCGGGCGCGACGTGAGCGTCGAGGCGCACCGGGATGTCTACGAGAAGGAGATCGACGCCTTCGCGACGATCTTTGCGCTGGTCTCCTACCAGAAGATCGGCACCTCGGCCGTGCAGAGCCGCGCCACCGGGGGCGTGGCCAACGGCACCTACCTGTTCGCGCTCCCCGGCTCGACCGGCGCCTGCAAGGATGCCTGGGACGAGATCCTGGCGCCGCAATTCGACTACCGGCACCCGCCGTGCAATTTCGTCGAGATTTTTCCGCGTCTCGACGAACACAAGCGACGGAAATGATCCGGGCGGGCGTTTGACCTCGTAACGGCCTTGTCAATTTTGTCCAATTGCGCCCGGAACGGGCGCGGGCAAAGGTGGGCCTGGTAACGAACAGGGATCATCGCATGCGCTTCCTCCGCCGCAGCCTGACCGGGCTTTTTCTCGTTGCCGTGACCCTCGCGCTGATCGCGCTCGCGGCGCAGACCGTGCGCTCGGCGGTCGAGGAGCGGATGGCGCAGGAGAGCTTTTCGCGCCCCGCCCGAGAGCGGGTCTATGCCGTCAACGTCGTGACCGTGACCGGGGACCGTGTCGAGCCGGTGCTGGAGGCCTTCGGCGAAGTGCGGGCGCGGCGCGAGCTGGAGATCCGCAGCCAGGTGGGCGGCACCGTGGTCGAGCTCGGCGCGGGCTTCGAGGAAGGCGGGCGGGTCGAGGCCGGGCAGATCCTGGTGCGGGTCGATCCCTCGGATCTCGAAGACGCGCTGGCGCTCGCGGAGACCGACCGCGCCGAAGCGGAGGCGGAGGTGCGCGACGCCGGGGCTGCCTTGGAGATCGCCCAGGACGACCTTGCCTCGGCCCGGGCGCAGGTGGAGTTGCGCGACCAGGCGCTGGCGCGGCAACGCGACCTTGCCGCGCGCGGGGTCGGCACCGAGGCGGCGGTGGAGACCGCGGCGCTGGCCGCGGCCACGGCCGAACAGGCGGTACTGTCGCGCCGCTCGTCGCTTGCCAGCGCCGAGGCCCGGGTCGCGACCGCCGCGAACACGCTGGCGCGGCGCGGGATCGCGCTCGACGAGGCACGCCGGCGGCTGGCGGAGACCGAGATCCGCGCGCCGTTTGCGGGCACGCTGTCGGGGGTCACGCTGGTCGAAGGCCGGCTGATCACCGCGAACGAGCAGATCGCGACGCTGGTCGATCCGCGGGCGCTGGAGGTCTCGTTCCGGTTGTCGACGGCGCAATATGCCCGTCTCGTGGATGCCGGCGGCAACCTCACCCGCGCGGGCGTGACGGTGCGGCTCGCGGTCTCGGGGGTCGACCTCGTGGCCAATGGGCAGATCGACCGCGAGAGCGCCGAGGTGGGCGACGGGCTGACCGGTCGGCTGCTGTTTGCCCGGCTCGACGACGCGCCCGGGTTTCGCCCCGGCGATTTCGTGACCGTCGAGATCCGCGAACCGGCGCTGGACGACGTCGCCCTGCTGCCCGCGGCCGCGGTCGACAGCGCCTCGACCGTGCTGGCGCTGGGGGCGGAGGATCGGCTGGAAGAGCTGCCCGTCGAAGTGCTGCGCCGGCAGGGCGACAGCGTACTGATACGCGCGGGCGCGCTCGCGGGCCGCGACGTGGTGGCCCAGCGCACGCCGCTGCTGGGCGCGGGCATCGCCGTGCGGGCGTTTCGCGAGGACGGGGCCGTCGAGACGGCCGCGGCCGGTGCGGGGACCGGGGGCGGCGGTGGCATGGGCGGCGGCAGCGGGGCCGGCACGGGCGCAGCTGCGGAGGGCGGCGAGATGATCGCGCTGGAGCCCGCGCGGCGCGAGGCGCTCGTCGCCTTCGTGAAGAAGAACCCGATGATGCCGGACGACGCCAAGGACCGGATCCTGAAACAGCTCGAGGCCGAAGAGGTGCCGGCCGCGATGGTCGAGCGGCTCGAAAGCCGGATGGGGGGCTGAGCCATGGCGATGGTGCGCAAACCCGCAATCGCCGCCCAGGGCATCCTGAGCTATTTCACCCGTCACGCCACGGTCGCCAACCTGCTGCTGGTGGTGCTGATCGCCGTCGGTATCGCGACGCTGCCGCGGATGCGGGCGCAGTTCTTTCCCGACGTGGTCGTCGACGATGTGACGGTGAGCGTGCGCTGGGACGGCGCCGGGGCGGAGGACGTCGATACCGGGATCGTCCAGGCGCTGGAACCCGCGCTGCTGGCGGTCGAAGGGGTGACATCGAGCACAGCGCGCTCGACCGAGGGCCGCGCCCGGATCACGCTCGAATTCGAGCCCGGATGGGACATGGGCCGCGCCGCCGCGGATGTCGAAGAGGCCGCGAACGGGGTCGGCACCTTGCCCGCGGATGCCGAGGACCCGGACGTGAGCCGCGGCAGCTGGCGCGACCCGGTGACCGACGTGGTGATCTCTGGCCCGGTCGGCGTCGATCAGCTCGCGCGGTTCGCCGACGAGATGGTGGCGCGGCTGTTCACCGAGGGGGTGACGCGCACCACCATCCGGGGCGTCGCCGCGCCGCAGACGGTGGTCGAGGCGAGCTCCGCCTCGCTGATCCTGAACGACGTCACCATGAGCGAGATTGCCGACGCCATCGCCGAAGAGGCGGCGACCGATCCGGCGGGCAATGTCGCGTCGGGGTCGGCGCGGGTGCGCACCGGCGTCGCCAAGCGCACCAAGGACGACATCCTCGGCATCGTGCTGCGCTCGAACCCGGACGGCTCGAAGCTGACCATCGGCGATGTGGCCGAGGTCTATGTCGAGGGGATCGACCGCAACACCGCCTATTTCGTCGGCGACGAACGGGCGGTGTCGATCAACGTGAGCCGCTCGGCGCAGGGCGACGCGGTGCGGATGCAGGGGATCGTCGAGGACGTGCGCGACGACATGCTGCGGACCCTGCCCGAGGGGGTCGCGATCGAGCTCGTGCGGACCCGGGCCGAGCTGATCACCGGCCGGCTCGATCTGCTCCTGCAGAACGGCGCGATGGGGCTCGGGCTGGTGCTGATGCTGCTGTTTCTGTTCCTCAACGCGCGCACCGCCTTCTGGGTGGCGGTGGGCATCCCGGTCTCGATGCTCACCGCGATTTCGGTGATGTATGCCTTCGGGCTCACGCTCAACATGATCTCGCTGTTCGCGCTCATCATCACGCTGGGGATCGTGGTGGACGACGCCATCGTGGTGGGCGAACACGCCGATTTCCGCGCCAAGCATCGCGGCGAGGACGCGGTGACCGCCTCGGAAAACGCTGCGCGACGGATGTTTGCGCCGGTGTTCTCGGCGACGCTGACCACGGTGATCGCGTTCTTCGGGCTTACCGCGATCGGCGGGCGGTTCGGCGACATGATCTACGACATCCCCTTCACCGTGATCGCGGTGCTGGTCGCCTCGCTCGTCGAATGCTTCCTGATCCTGCCCAACCACATGGCGCATGCGATTTCGCATTCCAAGGAGCACCACTGGTACGACTGGCCCTCGCGGCAGGTGAACAAGGGCTTTCGCTTCGTGCGCGAGACCCTGTTCCGGCCGTTCATCCGCTTCGTGATCTGGGCGCGCTACCCGGTGCTGGCGGGCGCGGTGCTGGTGCTGGCGACCCAGGTGGCGCTGTTTGCCCGCGGCGACGTGAGCTTCCGGTTCTTCAACGCGCCGGAGCAGTCGGACGTGACGGTCAACTTCTCGATGGCGCCCGGCGCGACCCGCGAGGACACGGTCGAGATGCTGCAGATGTTGCAGAAAGCGGTGGTCGACTATGGCGCGGCGCTCGCCGCCGAGCACGGCAACGACCCGGTGACCCATGTGCTCGGCCAGGTCGGCGGCAATGCCGGGCGCGGGCTCGCCTCGGCCGAGGACAAGGATGACGACCTGCTCGGCGCGGTCTCGATCTCGCTGATCGACGCAGATCTCCGGCCCTATTCCTCGTTCACCTTCGTGAGCGATCTGCAGGACCGGGTGCCGCGGCATCCGCTGCTCGAAGAGCTGAGCGCGCGGGGCGGGCGGTTCGGGCCGGGCGGTGACGCGCTCGACGTCGAGCTGACCGGGGCCGATGCGGAGGTGCTGAAGGCGGCGGCGGAAGCGCTGAAGACCGCCGTTGCGCAGTTCGGCGAGGTCTCGGCGGTGGAAGACAGCCTGGCCTATGACAAGGTCGAGCTGGTGCTGGAGCTGACCGCGCAAGGCAAGGCGCTCGGCTTTTCCATCGACGCGGTCGGGCGCGAGCTGCGCAACCGGCTGAACGGGATCGAGGCGGCCACCTACCCCGCGGGCATGCGCTCGGCCGCGATCCTGGTGCAGCTGCCCGAGGACGAGCTGACCGCGGATTTCCTCGAAACCACGCGGATGCGCACCGGGTCGGGCGCCTATGTGCCGCTTGCCGACCTGGTGACGGTGACCTCGAAGACCGGGTTCTCGACCGTGAACCGGGAAAACGGGCTCAGGGTGGTCGAGGTGACCGGCGATATCGACGAGACCGACGCCGACCGGGCGACCGAGATCACCAAGGCGATCGAGGACGAGATCCTGCCGAAGATCGCGGAAGATTACGGCGTCGAGTACCGGATCAGCGGGCTGTCGGAGCAGCAGGAGGAATTTCTCGGCGACGCGCAGTTCGGGCTGATCATGGCGCTGGTCGGCATCTTCATCACGCTGGCGTGGATCTTTTCGAGCTGGACCCGGCCGCTGGTGGTGATGGCGATCATCCCCTTCGGCCTCGTCGGCGCGATCTGGGGGCATTACGTCTGGGACATGCCGATGAGCATGTTCTCGATCGTCGGGTTGATCGGCATGGTCGGGATCATCATCAACGATTCGATCGTGCTGGTCTCGACCATCGACGAATACGCCAAGGACCGGGGCTTCATCCCGTCGATCGTCGACGCGGTGGCGGACCGGCTGCGGCCGGTGTTCCTGACCACCGCGACGACGGTTCTGGGCCTGGCCCCCCTGCTCTACGAAAGCTCGAGCCAAGCGCAGTTTCTCAAGCCCACGGTCATCACGCTGGTCTACGGGCTCGGCTTCGGCTTCGTGCTGGTGCTGCTGGTGGTGCCGGCGCTGGTGGCGGTGCAGGAAGACCTCGCCCGCCAGCTGCGGGCTCTGCGCCGGGTCGGACGGATGCGCCATCGCGGCGCCTGGGGCGCGGCGCTGGGCACCGGCTTTGCTGCGGTGCTGCTCGCGGCGCTGTTCGCGGCCACGCTCGGCTGGGTCGCGGTGACCGGCGCCCTGCCGTTCGGGCTTGCGCCCGGGGCCGGGCCGGCGGTGGCGACGGGTGTGTTCATCGCCGGCGCCGCGGTGATCGTGCTCGGCACCTGGATCGCGGCGTCGCTCGGGCACCCCCCCCCCCCCCGCCGGCGGGCGGCGGGCTGAGCGGCTGCTCCCGGGGGCTTAGGCGCCCCTCGAAGCGGGGCTTACTCGGCCCTGTCGCAGCCCTGGATGTCGACGCCGCGGCCCTGCGCCAGCACGGTGATCCGCAGCTCCGCCGGATCGAGGTCGAAGGGCTTGGCCTCGGGCGGCACGAGGTCGGCTTCGGCGGTGAGCGTGTTGCCATCGCGCGTGACCATCGCTTCCGACACCCAGACCGAGCGGTCCGCGGGCTCGATGATCAGGTATTCATCCGCCCCGATCTCGGGCATCTCGATCCGCGCGTGCACCCGCAGCCCGTCGGCGATCGGCTCGATGGCGCAGGCGGCCGAGGCGACCGCCGCCTCGACCTCGGTATCGGCGCGCGCGGCGAGGGCGCCAGCGATGCGGGGATCCTCCGCCGAGGCCGCCGCGGGCAGCACGGCCGAGACCTGCGCATCGAGCGGCATGCAGACATGTTCGCAGATGCCGAAAGCCAGCCGGCCCTCGATGGCGATGTCGGCGGCGGGGTCGGCCGCCGTCACCTCGATGGGCAGGATCAACTCGTGCAGATAGCCGAGACTTGTCACCCCGTCGGAGACGATGCGTTCCGGCAGCGGCCAGTGGAAATCGACCGCGCCGAGGTTCTCGGACCCTTCCCAATCGAATTGCGGCGGGATGCCGGCTTCGCCCGGCGCGCGCCAATAGGTCTTCCAGCCCTCGTCGAGGGTGATCCGGAGCGCCGCCATGTGGGTGCCGTCGGGCTGCCGCCAGCCGGGCAGGACCTCGACGACGGCATGTCCGTCGGGATCGGCGAGGGCCGCCCCGGGGGTGGTCAGCACGAGGCCGGTCGAAAAGGTGCCGGACAGGGCGGCCAGGAGCAGGGAAGGTGCGAATTTCATCATGCGGACCTCCGTACAGGATCGGAGCGGGCACGCGGAAATCACATCTGCGGGAAATTGCTGAAAGATCGCACCCCCCTTGTGCGGCGTCCGTCTCGCCCCCATGATCTGGGCATGGGCACCGCTGACACCCCCAAGGACCTCACCGGCAAGCTGCTGATCGCCATGCCCGGCATGGGCGATCCGCGGTTCCAGCACACCGTCGTGTTCCTCTGCGCGCATTCCAACGAAGGCGCGATGGGGCTGATCGTGAACAAGCGGGTGCCCGAGATCGCGCTCGACGACCTGCTGGAGCAGCTCGAGATCGCCGCCGGCGATGGCAGCCGCGGCCATGCGGTGCATTTCGGCGGCCCCGTCGAAGGCGCGCGCGGCTTCGTCCTGCACAATGCCGATGCAGCCGAATACCCGGGCACGCTCAGGGTCGACGACGGGTTTGCGATGACCGCGACCCGCGACATCCTGGTCGACATCGCCCGCGGCGCCGGGCCCGACAACACGCTCGCGGCGCTCGGCTATTCGGGCTGGGGACCGGGACAGCTGGAGAGCGAGCTCCGGCAGAACGCCTGGCTCACGGTCGACGCCGACAGCGCCATCGTCTTCGATCCCGACGACGAAGGGAAATGGCTGCGCGCGCTGAAGTCGCTCGGCATCGACCCGCTGCTGTTGTCAGCCGACGGCGGGACCGCCTGAGCCGGAACCGTCGCCGCGAACCCGTGCCCCGCGGCCATTTGACTGACCATCCGGGCGCAGCCGTCAGGCGGGACCGTCGTGCTTTGGGCCGTGGGGCCGACAGCCGCGGGGGCACTTCGCGGCAGACCCGGCCGCTTCAGGCCCCCTGTCCGCTCGCCTCCTCGGCGGCGATCTGGCCGGTGAGCGTGCGCACGGTGCCGACGAACTCCTCCGCCCCCTCGCCGAGCGCGGCCATCAGGCTGGCCTGGTAGTCGGAGGCGATCGGCGCGAGTGTCGCGATCAGCTCGCGGCCCTTGCCGGTGAGCGACAGCTCGACCAGACGCCGGTCGGCCGGGTTGACCGCCTTGGTGACGTAGCCCGCCGCTTCGAGCCGGGAAGCCGCGCGGCTTACCTTGGGTTTGTCCATGCCGACCCGGACGTGGATCTCGCCCCACCGAGACAGCCTCGTCCTTGCTGAAGATGCGCCAGCACCCGCCATTCGGCCACCGAGATGCCGTAGCTGTCGCGTGTGTTTCGAAAACCCGGCTGACCCGGCGCGACAATTCGGCGAGCTGGTAGGGAAGGAAGTCGTCGAGGTTGAAATCGGTCACGGGACGGCTCCGTCATTCTGTTTGCAACGATAAGACCCTACTCACCCTGAGAGCGCAAGCCTCGGGCGGGCTTGCGCCGGGGGCCGGACCATGCCAACTGGCGCGACCGACGGAGCCGGGGGACACCGGGGAACACCGGCGGCCCATCAGGACCGAGCGAGGGGAGGATCGGCGATGAAGGCCGGGATCGTCACGCTCATCGCGGGCTACGTGTTCAGCCAGTTCTACCGTGCCTTCCTGCCGGTGCTCGCGCCGGCGCTGGAGGTCGATCTCGGCGCCACGCCGGAAGGGCTCGGCCGCGCCTCGGGCCTGTGGTTCCTCGCCTTCGCGGCGATGCGATCAGTCGGATGGGCGCTCGACCATATCGAAGGCCGCGCGCCGGCTCGCCGCCGGGCTGCTTGGCGTGGCCGGTGTCGGTTGCCGCGGTCTTTGCCCTGGCGACGACCCCCGTCCATGTGCTCTGGGCCATGGTGCTCATGGGCATCGGCTGTTCGGCGGTGCTGATGGCGGCCTATTTCATCATCGCGCGCGAGTTTCCGGCGCATATGTTCAGCGCTCGCGGGGCTGGTGCTCGGGATCGGGTCGCTCGGCAATATCCTCGGCTCGCTGCCCTTGGCCTGGGCGAGCGGGACCTTCGGCTGGCGGGCGACGATGTGGGGGCTCGCCGGGCTCACCCTGGCCATTGCCGTGCTGATCTATGCGGTCGTCCGCGACCCGGCGAAACCGGAGGGACATGCCGAGGCCAGGGCTCGCTCCTGACCATCCTGGCGATCCCGGCGCTTTGGCTGATCTTCCCGCTGATGTTCGTGAACTACGCCCCCGCTGCAGGCCTGCGCGGGGCCTGGACCAGCCTTCTGCGCGACGTCTACGGGCTCGGCGCCGGCGGCATCGGCATGGTCACGCTGGCGATGGGGCTGGCGATGATCCTCGGCAACCTCACCTACGGGCCGCTCGACCGGATCCTCGGCACCCGCAAATGGGCGATCCTCGGCGGCAACGTCTTGGCCGCGAGCGCGATTTTCACCCTCTGGGCCTTCCCCACGTCCGGGGTCGTGGCGGTGACGCTGCTGGTTGCGGCGACGGGGTTTTTCGGCGCCGCCTTCCCGCTGATCATGGCCCATGCAAGGGCCTGGTTCCCGCCGCATCTCACCGGCCGCGGGGTCACTTTCATGAACCTGCTCGGCATCTCCGGCGTCGGGCTGTTCCAGTTCACCTCGAGCTGGGTCTACGAAGGCGCCAAGGTCGCGGGCGACCCGGTGGCGGGCTACCGGGCGGTGTTTCTGTTTTTTGCCGTACCGCTGGTGCTGGGCGGGCTGGTCTATCTGTTCAGCCGCGACCGGGTGGACTGACCGGTTTGCGGTAGGAGAGGGAGGTGACCCGGTCGTAGCCCGGATGCGCCGTCCCGCCGACACGGGCAAAGCCGAGCCGTTCGAAGGTCGCGTGGTTTTCGTTGAGCTCGATCCGGGTCTGGAGCTCCAGCACAGGCAGGCCCAGCGCCCGGGCGCGGGTCTCGGCCAGCGTGACGAGGCTGCGGGCGTGGCCCTGCCCGCGCGCGGCTTCGGCCACGGCGAGCTTGCCGATATAGAGCGCGGCCGGCTTCGCGGTGAAGAACACGCAGGCGCTCGGGTCGGCGGCAGGGCCGATCACCCAGACCTCGCCGGTTTCCGCCTGCCGGGCAACCTCCGCCGCGTCCAGACGGTGCATCGACGAGGGCGGGTCGATGCGGCCGTCCATGTAGGCGAAGGCGGTGCGGATGAGGGCGAGGACCGGGGCGGGATCGTCGCCCGTCGTGAGCCGGACCGGGGTCATCGCCCCCTCCTTTTTCTTGGAAAAAATACTCCCGCCGGAGGCTGGTTCATTCCGGGTTTTGGGACACAAATGCAACGCCTACCGGGCATCCGCTCGGTAGGCGTTTGATTTTTCACGTGGATTTCGTCTTTCTTGCTGCGAGCGCGTTGGGAGAATTGTCCCGACGCAACACAACGCAGAAAAATTGCCTCGGGATTTCCGCTTCGCCGGAAACGGCCAATATCCCGATCGGCCCAGGAAGCCATCTTGACGCAACAAACCCGGAAAATCGGAGATCGCGTGGTCAAGAGCATCCAGCAGATGACGCTGGAGGCGGTATACCCTGCTGCCTCGGCGGACATCAACCTCAACACATGTGGCGACCCGGACTGTGGGAACTACGGTGTCGCACCGGATTTCACTCTGCCGGCCTTCAGAGGGCCGGACGCACAACAGCGCAAACAGCAGGCAGCGGTGAGCTTTGCCGCATTGTCGTCCGGGCGCGGCATTTACACCATGGGCAGCGACGACAGCAGTCCTCGGATTTCGGAGGCCTTCGAATACCACGGCGACCCGGTAGGTTGGGACGATGGGCGTTCGATGAAATGCGGACATCGGCGCGGCAATGGCATCTGTGGCATTTCTACGGTCATGCTCTCCAATGAGCATTTCCTGGAGGAGTGCAATCGCCTGGAAACCGTCAACGGGCTTCTCGAGGGCCCGGTTTGCGGAAATTGCGGCACCCGCTATCTGGATTGTCCCGACGAGTTCATCTTCAACGGCACCCATGGCAAACTGAAGCCTCGAGGCAATCGGAAAAAGCCCAAGCCGTCAGGATTCCGGATCATCCACCGGCCCTGCAAGGGCAAGCCTGGAGCCCGGATATCCGTGTCTCTCGACCACCAGGCCCAGAAGGCTCAGCACGACAACGTCCAGATCCTGCGAGAACTGGTGGACTCAACCAGCATTACTGCCCTGAGGCGGCTCATTTCGGACCCGGATACCGGCAAGAAGATCGGGGTCGGTCGGCTCTACAGCCGCATCTTCTGGTTGGAGAAGACCCTACTCGCCTTCGAGCGGGCGAAGCTGAAGGAGTGGAAGGATCGGGTCGAGGCGTCCGACCGTTTCAGCCATATGCGGATCGCGCATGACGACGTGACGATCTCGGTCAACTGGGAAAGCCGGTTCGATCGGCGCTTGACCCAGCTCCAGTTCACGGTCTCCGCCGACATCCGGAGTGGCTACGTCTTCCGGATCGACGCCAACTTCGACCCGCGGGTCGACCCGGTAGATTTCTTCGAGCAGAACTACCTCGACCAGGACGGCAACCCGACCAACCTGCGGCAGACCTACACCCAAGCGTCTGGGATTACCTTCACCGCACCCAGGATGCATTTCCAACGACCGAGCGGGCGCTTCGACGAGGCCATGCTCTTCGCCAGCGCCGAGGGCCGCTGGCGGGTGTTCGAGGAGCGCATCAAGCGCGCCTACGAGGACGAGATCGCGCTGGGGATGGACCTTCCGCAGGACGTGGAGTTGAACCTCAAGCGCGCAGGCGGCCAGCGGGCGCTGATGGACGAGATCCGGAACCGGTATTTCGGCCTCAAGGACAGCGACCGGGACTTTCGAGGCAGCTTCAACGGGAGCGTCGTCAAGCCGACCTACACCAAGGCCGCACATCTTGCCTGCCTGCGCGACATGCTGCCCAAGGGGAAGATCACCCTGATCGGCGAACAGGAGTCCACCATGGTGCGGGTAGTGCCCCACGTGTTTCGCGACATGATCGCCGACGACCTGTTCGAATGGTTCGTCATCTCGTTCGACAAGGAGGCGTCGTCTCCGAAGAACAAGACCCGGATCGCCGACTTCAAGGCGGATCTCGAGGTCTTCAAGAGGGCAGAGAAATCCAAGGGCGTGAACGACGTGCCCGACTACGAGATGCTCGAGCGTTTCTGCGCCGACCGCCTTTCCACGGCGTATAACGAGGCACCCGACGGAACCCGAAGCTCCTTCACGATCGCCAACTTCCAGTCGAAGCAGTTCCCGCAGACCTGGATCAGATCACCAGTTCAGCATTTTGGGGAAACCCAGAAGGTCGTAGGATTCCCCGTCCTGCGGAAGAAGTATCGCACCCAGTTGAAACCGCTCGCATTCGACCAGGAGATCCGCGACCCGGACCTGCGCGCGGCGCTGGCGCGCCGGATTCTGAAGGCGACCATCCAACCCGTGTCCGCCTTCATGAACTCGATGCGTTTCCGCACGAGTCCCACCGAGCGCGCCGGCGGCAACAGCGCCCGCAACGGCCCTGCTTACATCAATGGCGCCGCGTTCAACCCGGCGGTTCTGATCGCGATCCTGAACATCTACCGCATCTATTACAACTGGTTCGAGAACCGGCAATACGTGGCCTCCGGCGCGGCCGGTGAAAGCACCGAGAAGGTCGAGAAGGGCCTGTCATCAGTAACGGTGCCGGGCTCGAAGGAAACGGTCAAGGTCCCCAAGCGCCGCAAGAAGACGCCGGTGATGCGGACGCCGGCAATGCGCCTCGGCGCGGACCCGATCGAAGACCCGAAGAAAACCCAGAGACCCCCGGATCCGCGCCGCGTCCTGTATCGGCCGTGGCTATTTCACGGCACACCTCTGTGGCGAAAGTTCGAGGATCGGTAGGGCAACGCTTCTGTGAAGCAGGATGGTGTCCTGCGACATCACAACGACAATGTGGCAGGAGGCATTTGGCCCGCCTGAAATCTGGAACCATGTTTCCGAAGCAGTCCTTCGTGCGCACCTCAGTATGTCCGTCCGCTTCGCCATCCTGAACTGCCAAACCGCGTTCGGCACACCTGTAACAGAGGCCGTGGGAAAAGTCGTTTCGGGAAAAAGAACCTCGAGCGCCAGGCGAACAGTGCAACTAAGTAGGCTTGATACACCGAGGGCCTTCATGATTGGCTAACGATTGAGGCAACTTACGTGCCAAGCCCTTCGTCTCGGAAAGGCATTGGTGACAACAGGAGCGGCTCAACGCCGAACACATTTGGACACGCAATTGCTAAACAGTGACGGCCTGACAAGTTCAGCTGAATACCTATTCGACCTTCTCCGCGATTACGATCTGACGCCCGGGCAGTCCGAGGTAGTTATCCATCTGGGCAACTTCCTCGACAGCGACACTCACGACGTGTTCGTCCTCAAGGGGCATGCGGGCACCGGTAAGACCTTTCTGATCGATGCTCTCATCAAGTTGCTGCGCGCTCAGCACAGGACATACGCTCTTTCGGCTCCCACAGGCCGAGCGGCCAAGGTCATCCAAGAAAAAACCCAAGCCGACGCCTCAACCATCCACGGCATGATCTACGACTTCGACAAGATCGAAGAGCACAAGACCGAGGGCGTGGAAGGCTCCGAGACATATAAGCTCATCGTCAGCTTATCGGTGAACGAGTCACCAGCGGACACCGTCTTCATCACGGACGAGGCTTCTCTGATCTCCGATCAATACTCGGAAGCGGAATTCTTTCAGTTCGGTTCGGGTTACGTGCTGCGTGACCTGATGCATTTCGTCAATTTCGACAATAACAAGCATCGAAAGAAGCTGATCCTGATTGGTGACGATGCTCAGTTGCCGCCTGTCGGCATGTCGTTCTCGCCTGCCCTCTCGATCGACTACCTCGCGGAGAATTTCGGGGTTCGGGTGTTCGACTACGAACTCACCGATGTCGTTCGTCAGAAAACCGACAGCGGCATTCTCAGGAATGTCCAACCCTTGCGGGAAAGCCTGAAGAGTGGTGTCTTCAACAAGCTGGCATTCGACGCCGAACCGCCGGACGTAGACCGTATCAAAATGGATCAGGTCGTTTCGACTTTCCTCGAGGCATCCGACAATCGGGTAAACAACACTTCCGTTGTCATCACCCGGTCGAACGCCGAGGCCGGGATGTTCAATCGGTCCATCCGGGAGCGTCTGTTTTTGGGACACCCCGAAGCCGCCGCAGGCGACAAGCTCATGGTGGTGAAGAACACCAAAGTCGAGGGTATCCGCATCGCGAACGGGGATTTCGCGTTCGTCCGATCCATCTCAGACAACCGCAAGGTTCGCCGGGTCACACTTCGCAGAAAAAACGAGGTAACCGGCGCCGTCGAAGAGATCCTGGTGGAACTTTCATTCAGGGAGGCGGAACTCGGATTGCGCCTGATCGATGGGTCGGCGGTCTTCGTTACCACGAACATCCTCGAGAACCTTCTCTACGAGGATCGGCCTCAGCTCACCTCGGACGAGAACAAGGCTCTCTACGTCGATTTTTGCCAGAGGTATGCCGACCTCAGGAAGGACCCACAGGCTTTCCGACAGGCACTTATGGATGACCCATTCTTTAATGCGCTGCGGGTCAAGTTCGGCTATGCGATCACCTGCCACAAGGCACAGGGCAGCGAGTGGGACACTGCTATCGTCAGCTGCACTTCGCTGGGCAATCCGCTGGCGGCCGACAACTTTCGCTGGCTCTACACGGCATGCACGCGCGCGAAATCGCACCTCTTCCTTCTTGATCCACCGAGGTGGGATCTGGCATTAAATCTGCGGGTCTCGCTCCAGGTCTTCTCAGCGAGTCGACTTCCCCCTCGAATGTCGAGGCGACCGCGGCACCAAGGCGCCTCGCGGTGGCCGAGCCCGCGAGCACAGCATCGAGCGATTCAGGCCAACCGGAGCCGGCTGGTTTTCGCGAGGTCATCCGCCAGCGGGTCGAAGCCCTTCTTTCCGGAGTAGCCATCGAAATCGAAGGCATCGATCATAACCAATACCAGGAGGCCTATTTCTTTCGCCGAGGCGAAAGCCAGGCGAGGATCAACATCTGCTACAACGGCAAACTCAAGATCACCCGCGTCATCGCCGCGCAATCGGGCGAGCTGACCGACCTGCTGATGGCAGAGCTCTCGGGCATAGTCGGCGAAAGCTGCGCTGCGCTTCCGGGCTCAACACGAGGGGGCGCTGCGGCCAGCGGCGTTCACGGACCAAGTTTTGCGCAACAGTTTCTGGAAGAGTTTCACCACAAGCTCTCGAGCCGAATGCAGGCTCACGCGATTGATGTCGCAGGACTCGAGCAGAAGCAGTGGTTTCAGCGCTACAGCTTCCAGCGCCTTGGAGAGCATGCTGTTGTCGACATCTACTACAACCGCAAGCATGTCTTCACAACATGTCAGCCGGTCGGAAATGTTCGCGAGCCATCTGCCCTCCTGCGCGACGTGATCGAAATCCTGACGGTCGAGATGAGCGCATGAGCGACACGAAGGAGATCTTCCGCCTCCGGAAGGCGGGAGAAATCGACCTGGCCTATACGTTGGCAAAAGAGGCGATGGCGGGTCCCGATACCGATGACTGGGATGTTCGGGCCTTAAGCTGGTGTCTTGTCGATCTTCTCAAGCGTGCCGCCCGCCAGAACGACAGGGCGCGCCTTTCAGCTTTTGCCGCCGAGCTCGAGGCACTGCCCTTGCCAGCAGGGGACGATATCCTCGAGAATCAGCGTCTATTCGCGCTCTCTCTCGCGGAGAATGGACGACACGAGATTCTTTCCGCACGGAACCACAGCAAGGCGGGTCGTCACGAGCAAGCCTGCCGTCTTTACCACGAACTTCTTGCGAGGGATGCGCTCTACCCAGCCGATCACGCGGGCTACGGCTGGGATCTCTACCGCTGGACGAAGGACATCCTGTCCGTATCCGACACCCCTACACCTGCTGCAATCGGGCAAGCCCGGCGCAATCTCAACATCTACATGAAGCTCAGCGTCGACCGGCCCTCGCCCCTCCACAGCTGCATGCTGAAGATCGCTTGGCAACTTGCCTCCGGCAATCATCTCGACCTACCAGCTTTTGTTGGTTTGTGGGGCCTCGAGAACTTTCTCTCTGACGACTACGACCGCTTCACGACAGCTGACGGCAAGACGCTGCCGGCACTTGCGGAGAAGGTTGTGCAGCGCGCGGCCAAGGATACCGCCGTGGCGGGGAATCCGCGAGCCATCGCCGCGCTCATGCCGCATCTCGAAGCGATGATGGCGCGCTATCCCGATAACGTCTGGTTCCGTCAGAACCTGGTCAAGTTCCTTGCTTCGCTTGGCCGCCAGGACGAGGCACGCGAGCAAGCGATCCTGTTCGCCAGGGAGAAGTCGCAGGAGTTCTGGGCCTGGGATCTGCTGGGCGACCTCCAGGCCGATCCGAACCTCCGGGTTGCATGCTACTGCAAGGGCTTGCTGTGCCCCTCCGAAGAGGATTTCGTGGGGCGTCTGCGCCTCAAGCTCGCGCGGGAGTTGAACGCGCAGGGGTATCCAGCCGAGGCACGGGGCGAGATCGAGACAACTCTCAGGCACCGTGCGAAATCAGGATACCGCGTTCCTCGCGAGGCGGAAGAGCTCATGGCGGCGCCTTGGTATATGGAAGCCACGGCCGCGCCGCCGAGCAAGAAGTTCTATATCCGATTTGCCCGTCGCGCAGAGGAAATCCTGTTCGAGGATCTCGACTGGATCGACGCGTGCGTCGGCGAAAGCTTCACGATCGAGGGCGAAAAACGAAAAACCCTTCGCCGGCTATACATCGCGGACAAGCCGACAGCGCGGGAGATCACCGTTCCCGAGCGCGCGCTGGGAATGAAGGAATTAAAGCTGGGGCAGCCGATCCGGATCAAGGCTGATCTCGGGCACTCTGTGAGCGACGGTGCGAAGCTCTATACAGCCGCTCTACGCGATCACGGGGTATTTCACGACATCTTCCACCAAATCGTAGGCGTCGTTGATCACGTGAACATGCCCAAAGGGGTTCTTCATGTCATCGCGGGCCGCGAGATAGATAGCGTGATTTCTCTTTCGGACATCAACGCTTCCATAGGCGATCACATCGCCTTGCGGGTTGCCCGCTACAACACGCGAAAAGGTTTGCGGACCCGTGTGGTCACTGCGACACCCACTGATGCGGAGGTGGACGGCAATGTCTGCCGAAGCTTCCGATCCACCGTGCGGATCAGAAATGGCATGGGCTTCACTGATGACGGGATATTCATTCCGCCCGACATCGTTCGCTCCCATAACATGCAGGACGACGAGTTCGTGTCAGGTCGCGCCGTCATCAACTTCAACAAGAAGAAACGCAGCTGGGGCTGGAAGGCTCTGGCGATTGACGTTCGTGAAGACGTGGGTGTGGTCCATAGGCGGGAGTGATTACACAGCGTGATACGTTCTCATACTCGGTCGGCGAGCTCAGGCTGAGAACGGTGGTGTTCTAATCGTCCGTGAATATCGTTCGTTGCATTGTCCGGTCTCAAGTTGGGTCGGACTCTAATCGACGAGCCGGACAATCGTCAGTTTGGCGTGCTCAAGGTCGGCTCGCCAGCAGTCGCGACTTTTTGCTGCGACGAATCGAGTCCACACCTCCCGCTCTTCAGGTCGAATGCTGCGGAGCGCTTCAACGTTGCAGATGGGTGCAGGTCACGGACATTGCGCGGGGCTTGATTGGACACGCGGCAACGCGCAACCAGCAACACATCAAACACATCATATGATGGGCTTGCAACGTGGGGCAGATTTGCTGCGACCCGAAGCAATCGGCACACGGCACAAGAGCGGCAAGTGTTCTTGCTGCTCTTGCCGAATCCGCTTCGAGTTCCTGCGTCCCGATTGTGCGACACCGGGAAACACACCGTTGGCGCTCATCCGTGTCCCAAATCCCGGAATGAGCCAGCCGGAGGCATCGCCCTCACCTTTGCGACAGCCGCTCGATCAGCGCGCGCGCCGAGTTCGAGCGCGGCTGCCAGAGCCCGCGGTCGATCGCCTCGCCGAGCCGCTGGGCGATCTCGGCGAGCGCCGGGGCGTTGTGCTCGGCGATGAAGGCGCGGGTGGCGTCGTCTTCGAGAAACGCCGCGTGGACCATGTCGAAATGGTGGTTCTTCACCGCGCCGGTGGTGGCGGCGAAAGCGAAGAGGTAGTCGACCGTCGCGGCGATCTCGAAGGCACCCTTGTAGCCGTGGCGCTTGACCCCTTCGATCCATTTCGGATTGACCACCCGCGCGCGCACCACCCGGCCGATCTCGTCGTCCAGCGTGCGGATCACCGGGCGTTCGGGGCGGGAATGGTCGTTGTGGTAGACCGGGCGGTCACGGCCCTGAAGGGTGGCGACGGCGGCGGCGGCCCCGCCTTCGAACTGGTAGTAGTCGTCCGAATCGAGCAGGTCGTGTTCGCGGTTGTCCTGGTTCTGCACCACCGCCTCGACCTGGGAGAGCCGCTGTTCGAGGCCCGCGCGGTCGCTTGTGCCCTCGGCGCCGGCGCCATAGGCGTAGCCGCCCCATTCGAGATAGGCCTCGGCGAAATCGGCCCGATCCGACCAGATCCGTTCGTCGATCAGCGCCTGGAGACCGGCCCCGTAGGCCCCGGGCTTGGAACCGTAGACCCGGGCGCCGCTGTCGCCCGCCCGCGCACGGGCGGCGGCGGGGTTGGCGTCGGCGGGCTCGTCGAGGTCCTGGACGGCGCGGGCAGCGCTGTCGACCAGCGCGATGAGGCCGGGGAAGGCGTCGCGGAAGAAGCCGGACACCCTGAGCGTGACGTCGACGCGGGGACGGCCCAGCGCGGTCGCAGGGATGATCTCGAAGCCGGTGACGCGACGGTTCTGCGCGTCCCAGGTCGGCTTCACGCCCATCAGCGCCAGCGCCTGGGCGATGTCGTCGCCGCCGGTGCGCATGTTGGCGGTGCCCCAGGCGGTCAGCAACAGCGCGCGCGGCCAGTCGCCCTCGGTCTGCAGGTGCTTCTCGATTAGGAGGTTCGCCGATTTCCAGCCCAGCGCCCAGGCGGTGGGCGTGGGCACGGCGCGGGTGTCGACCGAGTAGAAGTTGCGCCCCGTGGGGAGCGTGTCGAGACGGCCGCGGGTGGGCGCGCCGGACGGCGCAGGGGCGACAAAGCGTCCTGAAGGGCGGTGAGGAGCCCTCCCCTTCCCGCTCGCCGCAGGCGCGGACCGCAGGTCTGATCGTCGCCTCGATCTCGTCGAGGACGGCCCGGCCCATCGGCCCCGGCGGGACCTCCTCGCCGGCAATCAGCCGGGCCGCCAGCGCTTCGAGCCGTTCGACGGTGTCGCCCTGGCTGCGCCAGGGTCCGGCGCGTCGAGCATGGCGGGGCGCGGGCCGTCCCAGGGTGCCGAGAGGTCGCAATCGAGCGGATCGAAGCCGAGGCCGAGATCGGCGGCGAGGGCACGCGGCAGCGAGGCGTCGCCGCCCTTGCCGGCCCCGCGCGCCACCCGGACCAGCGCCTGGATCAGGTCGCGCTCCAGCCGGCCCTCGGGGCTGACCCCGAAGACGTGCAGCCCGTCGCGGATCTGGGCTTCCTTGAGCTCGCAAAGATAGGCGTCGAGCTTCGCGAGGTCGGTCTCGGCGTCGGCGCCGCCCATCCCGACATCGGCGTCGAGCCCGGTCGCCGCGCTCATCGTCAGGATCTCGTGGAGCGCTTCTTGATCCGGCGCGGATCGACGCCGGCGGCCTCGTAATACTCGTCGACCAGCGCCTCGAGGTCGCGCATGGCCCCGTAGCTTTCGGCGCGGGTGAGCGGTGGGGTCAGGTGATCGACGATCACCGCCTGGGCCCGGCGTTTGGCCTGCGTGCCCTCGCCCGGGTCGTTGACGATGAACGGGTAGACATGTGGCATGGGCCCGAGGACCGCTTCCGGGAAGCAGTCTCGACAGAGCAGCGCCTGCCCGGCAGCCATTCGGAGGTTGCCGTGCTTGCCCATGTGGACGATCGCCTGGGTACCGGGGCCTGGCGCAGCCAGATGTAGAAGGCGAGGTAATTGTGCGGCGGCACCAGGTCGGGGCGTGGTAGGTGTCGGTCGGGTCGATGTTGTAGCCGCGCGCGGGCTGCAGGCCGACGACGACATGGCCGAAGCTCAGGACCGAGAGCTTGAACCTTCCCCGGCTCGACGAAAGGATCGTCTTCCGGCGCGCCCCAACGGGCGGCGATCCGGGCCTGCACCGCTTCGGGGAGCGCGGCGAAGAAGGCATGGTAAGCCGAAAGGCTAAGTGTTACCCCACCGGAGCGCTGTGCCCTGTCGGTGAGCCAGTTGGTCGGCCCCGCCATCAGCGCGTCCATCAGCGCCTGGGCGTCCGCGGGCGGGGCTTCGACCCGGTAGCCATTATCCCGGAGCAGTCCGAGCGCGTGGACGGTGGCGGCGGGGGTATCGAGCCCGACGCCGTTGGCGAGCCGGCCGTCGCGGTTGGGGTAGTTCGCAAGCACCAACGCCACTTTGCGCTCAGGCGCAGGCGTATGGCGCAGCCGCGCCCAGTTGGCGGCGAGGTCGGCGACGAACCCCACCCGGTCGGTGCGCGCGCGGTAGGCGGCGATCGGGCATTGGGTGGCGTCGTCGAAATAGGCCTCGTCCTTGAAGCTGATCGCGCGGGTGAGCACCCGGCCGTCGACCTCGGGCAGCGCCACGTTCATCGCGATGTCGCGCGCCGAGAGGCCGGCGAGACCCTCCTCCCAGGCCGCCTCGGCGCCGCCCGAGAGCACCACCTGCAACACCGGGGCGGCGTTGGCTTCGGGCGCCAACAGCGGGTTGTCGGGGGTGCCGTCGCCATGGGGGGAGCCGACCGCGAAGGCGGTGGCGTTGAGGATCACCGAAGGGGGCGCGGCGGCGAAGAGCTGCGCCAGCGTCGCCGCCGAGACCGGGTCCTTGAGCGAGGCGACGAAGATGGGCAGCGGGTTGAGCCCGCGTTTGACCAGCGCCTTGGTGAGCCGGATCACCGGGTCGAGCCCGGCGCCTTCGACCAGCGCCCGGTAGAAGACGAAGGGCACGACCGGCGCGCCCTCGGTCCAATGCGCGCGGGCGGCATCGAGATCGCTGACCCCCGCGCCCGGCCAGTAGACGCCTGCGCGCAGGAGCGGGCGGGCGGGTGCGGGGCGCTCGGTGCCATCGAGCAGCGCGCGGGTATGGGCCAGGAACCCAGCGGCGTTCTCCGGCCCGCCCTCGACGAGATAGGCCCAGAGCACGTCGTAATCGTCGTCGGCCACGGTCGAGAGGCGGCGCAGCTCCGGGTCGGGCTTGTCGTCGCCGGGCAGGAGCGCCAGCGGCACACCGGCGGCGTGCAGGTGGGCGGCGTATTGCTCGGCGCCGTAGCGCCAGTAGCCGACGCCGCCGAGCACCCGGGCGACGACAAGGCGGGCGTGCCGCGCGCAGCTCTCGATGTGCAGATCGACCGACATCGGGTGGGCGAGATGGGTGAGGTTGGCGAGCCGCAGCGTGGGCGGGGCGTCCATCTCGGCGCGGGCGGCCGACAGCGCGGCGAGCTCGGTGTCGGCCGCCGAGATGAAGACCACGTCGGCGGGCGTCTGGCCGAGGTCGACCGGTTCCTTGCCGTCGTCGATCTGGCCGGGGGTGGCGGCGAGCAGGTGCATCAGGCCGAGCCCGTGCTCGCGTGGCGGCGTCGCGTATGAGTATTTGTGCCAAGAAAAAGGGGCATGGCTTGCGCCGGCCCCGGCGATCTGGCAGGAGGCGCGGCGAACGGGATCCGGAGGACGTCATGGATTACAAGGCCGCGGGCGCGCCGAAGAAAGGCAAGAACGCCCCCCGCCACGCCGAGCACAATGCGCGTGGCACCGAGAAGAACCCCTATGGCAAGGCCGCGACCAAGGCGGAACTGGTCGCGCGGATGAAGGAAGCGGCCGGGAAGCGGACCGAGAAGTAGGTCCCCCTCTCCGCCCTTTTTCTTGGAAAAAATACTCCCGCCGGAGGCCTCCAACGGTGCCACCGGTGCCGCCCAGGGGCTGTGCGCCTGCCACATCACGTGAGCCGCTTTGCCATGACCCGCGACGAGTTGGCGTCGGGATAGTCGCCGAAGCGCCCGCGCGGGGTGAAGCCGGCGCGGGCATAGAGCCGGTGCGCCGCGTGCAGGACATTGCCGGTCTCCAGCATCAACACCGGCAGGCTGCGGGCGCGGGCCTCGACCTCGACGGCCGCGAGCAAGGCCGCACCGGCGCCGAGGCCGCGGGCGGCTTCCGACACATACATGGATTTCACCTCGCCATATTCCCCCTTGTCGGCGAGTGCGGCGGTGCCGAGGGTCCCGCCGGCGCGGGTCGCGACGAAGAAGGCGATGTGCGGGGCGCAGAGCTGGTCGATATCGAGATAGAAATTGTCTTCGGCCGGGAACAGGCTCTGCATCAGCGCGTGGCTCTGCTTGAGCAGCGCCGCCGCGTCGGGCGCGCGCGGATCTCCCCGCTCGACGCTTATGCTCATGCCACCAGCGCCTCGGTGATGGCGGCGCGATCGAGGCCGGCCTGTCCGATCACCACCAGCCGGGTCGCGCGGGGGGCGCTGCCGAAGGGCTGGTCATAATAGGTGTCGATGCGCGGGCCGACGGCCTGCAGGGTGAGGCGCATCGGCTTGCCGGCGACGGCGACGAAGCCTTTGAGGCGCAGGATGTCATGCGCCCGGATCACGCCCGCGACCTGTTCGGCGAAGGCGGCGGGGTCGGTCACCTCGGCACGTTCGACGACGAAGGTTTCGAAATCGTCGTGGTCGTGGTGGTGATCGTGATCGTGGTCATGATCGTCGTCGTGATCGTGATCGTGGTCGTCATCGTCGTGGTGATGGTGATGATGGTGGCCCTCGTCGCGGCCCTCCATGTTGGCTTCGGCTTCGGCGCCCTGGCCGAGCAGCACCTCGACGGGGAGCTGACCCAGCGTCGCGCGCACGACATGGACGCCGGCACGGGCTTCGGCGCCGAGCTTCGCCACCAGCGCGTCGGCCTCGTCGGCGCCGAGCAGGTCGGACTTGTTCACGACGATCATGTCGGCGGCGGCGATCTGGTCTTCGAACAGTTCGGACAGCGGGGTTTCATGGTCGAGGTTGCCATCGGCCCGGCGCTGGGCGTCGACCGCGGCCACGTTGGCGGCGAAGCGTCCCTCGGCGACCGCCTTGCCGTCGACCACGGTGACCACGCCGTCGACGGTGACGCGGGTGGAGATCTGCGGCCACTGGAAGGCGCGCACCAACGGTTGCGGGAGCGCGAGGCCGCTGGTCTCGATCACGATATGGTCGGGGGCGTCGGGCCGAGCGAGCAGGGCTTCCATCGTCGGGATGAAATCCTCGGCGACGGTGCAGCAGATGCAACCGTTCGACAGCTCGTAGATATCGTCCTCGGAACATGCCGCGTCGCCGCAGCCCTTGAGGATGTCGCCGTCGACCCCGAGGTCGCCGAACTCGTTGATGATGAGGGCGATGCGCTTGCCGTTCGCATTGTCGAGCAGGTGGCGGATGAGGGTGGTCTTGCCGGCGCCGAGAAAGCCGGTGACGACGGTGGCGGGGATCTTCTTCATGGGGCGCGGGCTCCGGAAAACGGGAAAACCGGGGCTGTTCGGCCCCGGCTTCTGGACGTCAGTGTGGGTCGGCTCAGGCGTAGAGGCGCTCGGTGACTAGGCCGGACCCCTGGAGGCCCTTCGCGGCTTTCGCGGCCGCGAGAACGCCGAGATCGACCAGCGGTTCGATCAGCAGGACGGTCATGTAGGCGAGCCCGAAGGTGGCCACCGATTCCCAGGCGGCGAAGCCCTGGCCGTAGAAGGCCCAGAAGGCGACCCAGGCGACGATGCCGCCCTGGAAGGCAGCCGACAGTTTGGCGACCTGGGCGTAGCTCAGATCGACATAGGCCGTGCCCGGGGCGACGATGCGCTTCGCCAGCGCGGCCATGGCGTAGAGCGGCACCAGCAGGGTGGTGACGTTGGCGGCGTAGTTGGGCAGATCGAACGGGGCGAAGAACAGGCCCTGCAGCAGCAGGCCGAGCGCGAGACCCAGCGCGGCGGGGCCGGCGCCGAGGGTGAGGAAGAGGGTCGAACCGAGGATGAGATGGACCTCCGACACACCCACCGGCGGATGCGGCAGGAGCTGGAAGAAGGTCAGGACCGCGCCGGTGGCGATCAGGCCACGGGCGGCAAAACTGGCGACGCCGGAGGTCTTCACCGTGTCGAGGGCGAGCTTTGCGCCATAGAGCGCGGCGGCGGAGGAGGTTCCGAAGGCGAGCACCATCTTGGCGCCGTCAATGAGTCCGGGGGCGATATGCATGTGTCTGTCTCCATTGCCCGTCTCCCCGACGGGTGAGTTGCATGAGACATGGCAGGTCTCCTGGCTCGCGGGTCTCGGCTTCCGCCGCCTTCCCGGGGCGTTTGGGCCCCAGTGGCATATGACGGTCGCTCTCCGCATACAGTCGCGGGGGCGGCTGCGGCTCGAGGGCCCCGACATGGGTCGCCCGCTCCGCATTCCCTATTCTCCCAGGCACGCTTTGCGCCGCCGTCGGGAACCATGTGGAAAGTTTGTCGCCCGTCCAGGGGGGCGGCGTCAAGTCGGATTGCGTCTCTGCAAGGCGCTAACCCGACATGAAGCCGAGTCGCGCACGGGTCTCGGGGGTGTCGTCGAACACCTCCCAGGCCGCGACCCGGCCGCCGTCGAGGGTCGCGCGCCAGAGCGCCGGGCCGTCGAGACGGGGGTCGCTGCATTCGGAAACACCGCGCAGGCAGATCGTGTCACCCGCGGTGCGGATGTCGTCGAACAGGTTGCGATAGCCGGGGAAGGCCGCGAAGAAGCCTGCCCAGGCCGCAAGCACCGCTGCACGGCCGGCGATTTCGGTGCCGGCGGGATCGGTGAAGCGGTGGTCGTCGGTCATGAGCCGGCCGAGCCCCTCCGCGTCTGCGGCGGTGATCGCGTCGTTGAAGGCGTGGACGATTTCGAGCGGGGTCATCCGCGCAGTATAGCCTGTTTTACATTCTGTGACGGTCCGGGTTGGAAATCGACAACCGGGCAACATTTTGTGGATATCCTGCCACCCCACCCCAAGATGGGGTGGCCGCGCGTTGACTCAGGTGTACGTGCCCCGGAAAATGCCGGCTCAACGAGAATCACGTCGAGAGGCAGGCCGCGTGCGGTTCACAAAACTCAGGCTCAATGGTTTCAAGAGCTTCGTCGATCCGACCTAACTGGTCATCGCCGAGGGGCTGACCGGCGTGGTCGGGCCGAATGGCTGCGGCAAGTCCAACCTGCTCGAAGCGCTGCGCTGGGTGATGGGCGAGAACCGGCCGACCGCGATGCGTGGCGACGGGATGGAAGACGTGATCTTTGCCGGCGCCGCGACACGGCCCGCGCGCAATTTCGCGGAAGTCGCGCTGCTGCTCGACAACTCCGACCGGTTGGCACCGGCGGCGTTCAACGAGTCGGACATTCTCGACGTGGTGCGGCGGATCACCCGCGACGCGGGCAGCGCCTACAAGGTCAACGCCAAGGATGTGCGCGCGCGCGACGTGCAGATGCTGTTTGCCGACGCCTCGACCGGCTCGACCTCGCCGGCGCTGGTGCGCCAGGGCCAGATCGCCGAGTTGATCAACGCCAAGCCGAAGAACCGCCGCCGGATCCTCGAGGAAGCGGCGGGGATCTCGGGGCTGTACCAGCGCCGCCACGAGGCGGAGCTGAAGCTCAAGGGCACCGAGGCCAACCTCGCCCGCGTCGACGACGTGGTCGAACAGCTCGCCCACCAGCTCGCCCAGCTCGCTCGCCAGGCCAAGCAGGCGGCGCGCTACCGGGCGATCGGGGCGGAGCTGCGGCAGGCCGAGGGGCTGCTCCTGTACCGGCGCTGGAAGGAGGCCGACGAGGCGCGGCTGACCGCCGAGCAGGTGCTGACCGACAAATCGAAAGCCGCCGCGCAGGCCGAGGCGGCGGCGCGGGCTGCGGCCAGGGCGCGGGTCGAGGCGGAAGACCGGTTGCCGCCCCTGCGCGAGGAAGAAACCATCGCGGCGGCGATCCTGCAGCGCCTCCAGGTGGCGCGCGATCAGCTTGCCGACCAGCAGGCGCAGGCCGCGGACCGGATCGAGACGCTGGAGGGCCGGATCGCGCAACTGGTGCGCGATGCCGAGCGCGAGGAAGCACTGAACCGCGATGCCGGCGAGACCATCGAACGGCTGGAGTGGGAAGGCCGCGAGATCGCCCGGGCGAGCGAGGGCCACGAGGATCGGCTGGCGGATGCGGCCGAGGAGGCGCGTGGGGCGCTGATGGCGGCCGAGGCGCGCGAGGACGCGCTGACCCGGCTCAACGAGGAGGTCGCACGGCTTGCTGCGCGGCACCAGTCGGCCCAGCGGCTGCTCGAAGACAACCGCAAGACGCTGGCGCGCAGCGAGGCCGAAGAGGCCCGTGCCGCCGTGGCCGTGGACGAGGCCGGAACGGCGTTGGAGGCGGCGCGCGCCGCCTTCGCCGGGGCCGAGACCGCGCAGGCGGGGCTTGCCGCCCGCGCCGAAGAGGCCGAGGCGGCGCTGGTGGCCGCCGACGAGGCCCGCGGCCAGGCGCAGGCCGGCGAGGCCGAGGCGCGGGCGGCGCGGTCCGAGGCCGAGGGCGAAGTCACCGCGCTCCGGGCCGAAGTGACGGCGCTCGCCAACCTCCTCGAACGCGACACCCGCGCCGGCGACCAGGTGCTCGACAAGGTGCGGGTCGATCCCGGGTTCGAAAAGGCGCTCGGCGCGGCGCTGGCCGACGATTTGCGCGCGCCGGCGGTCGAGGCCGAGGGGTCGGGCTGGGCGCTGCTGCCCGATTACGAGGCGCCGCAGCCGCTGCCCGCGGGGGTCACGCCGCTTGTGACACATGTGCGCGCGCCGAATGTGCTCAGCCGGCGGATGGCGCAGGTCGGTCTGGTCGAACCCGAAGACGGCGCACGGCTGCAGCCGGCGCTCCTGCCCGGCCAGCGGCTGGTGAGCCGCGCGGGCGATCTGTGGCGTTGGGACGGGCTGCGCGCGGGCGCCGGCACGTCGTCCTCGACCGCGGCGCTCAGGCTCGAACAGATGAACCGGCTCGACGGGCTCAAAAGCGATCTCGACGTGGCCGAGGCCCGGGCGACCGGAACCCGCGAGACGCACGAGACCCTGCGCGCGGCGCTCGCACAGGCGACCGAGGCCGACCGGCAGGCGCGGGATGCGCGGCGCGAGGCCGACCGGGCGATGGCCGAGGGCGCGCGGGCGCTGTCGCGGGCCGAGGCCGACCAGAACCTCGCCGCCGGCAAGCTCGAAAACCTGTCTCTGGCCGTGACGCGCCATGCCGAGGAGGCCGAGGCCGCCCGCGGCCGGCTGGCCGAGGCCGAGAAGGCGGCCGCTGAACTGCCCGACCTGGAAGCTGCGCGCGACAAGGTCGAGGACGAGAAACGCGTGGTCGAAGCGGCGCGCAGCGCGATGCTGGCGGCGCGTTCGGCGCATGAGGAGTTGAAGCGCGAGGGCGAGGCGCGGACCAAGCGGTCGCAGGAGATCACCAAGGAGGTCTCCGGTTGGCGGCTGCGGCTGGAAAACGCCGGCAAACGGCTTGCCGAGATCGCCGAACGCAAGGACGAGAGCGAGGCCGAGCTGAAGGAGGCCCGTTCCGCGCCGGGCGAGCTGGAAGCCAAGCGCGACGAACTGGCCCGGACGATCGCCGAGGCCGAGGCGCGCCGCGCCCAGGCGCTCGATGCGCTCAGCGCCGGCGAAGGCGCGCTGCGCGAGGCGACGGTGCAGGAGCGCGACGCCGAACGGCTGGCCGGTGAGGGCCGCGAGGCGCGGGCGCGGGCCGAGGCCCGGGTGGAAGCGGCGCGCGAGGCGGTGGGCTTTGCCGCCGAACGGATCGCCGAAGACCTGGAGACGACGCCGCAGGGGCTGCTCGAAGACCTCGACACCGAGACCGACGCGATGCCGTCTGCCGAGAAGATCGAACACGACGTCAACCGGCTCAAGCGCCAGCGCGAGGCACTGGGGGCGGTCAACCTGCGCGCCGAAGAAGACGCCCGCGAGGTGCAGGCGGAGCACGACACGCTGGTGAACGAGAAGGCCGATCTGGAAGCCGCGATCGCCAAGCTGCGCTCCGGCATCGCCGCGCTCAACCGCGAGGGGCGCGAGCGGCTGCTGACCGCCTTCGAACAGGTCAATTCCAACTTCGGGATGCTGTTCACGCATCTGTTCGGCGGCGGTGAGGCCAACCTGGTGCTGGTCGAATCGGACGACCCGCTGGAAGCGGGGCTGGAGATCATGTGCCAGCCGCCGGGCAAGAAGCTGTCGACCCTGTCGCTGCTGTCGGGGGGCGAGCAGACGCTGACCGCGATGGCGCTGATCTTTGCCGTGTTCCTCGCCAACCCGGCGCCGATCTGCGTGCTCGACGAAGTCGACGCGCCGCTCGACGACGCCAACGTCACCCGATTCTGCGACCTGCTCGACGAGATGACCCAGCGCACCGACACCCGGTTCCTCGTCATCACCCACCACGCGGTGACGATGGCGCGGATGGACCGGCTGTTCGGGGTGACGATGGGCGAACAGGGCGTGAGCCAGCTGGTCTCGGTCGACCTCAAGAAGGCCGAGGCGCTGGTGGCCTGATCCCTGCGGTTTCGGGTCCCTGCAGGCGCGCGCCGGTCCGGGACGGGCCGGAGCGGGTTCTTCCGGAGGTTGCCGGCGTGGCAGAGGGTCGCGGCGCGGGCCGCCCGGCGAAAAGGCCCGTAAACGCCTGCCCCTGCGGGAAAAGCGTCGTTGATCCGTGCGCCGATGCGGCTACACTGCACCCGACAGAACCGGGAGGGCTAAATGAAGCTCGGGACATATTTTGCAACCTTTGCCCTGGCCGCGGGGCTCAGTGCGGGGCTCGGGACCGGCGCGCAGGCACAGCAGCTGCTCGCCTCCGATCCGCAGACATTCGTCGATTTCTTCGCCACCGAGGGATACCGGCCCGAGCTGCGCGAAGACACGGTCGGCGACCCGATGGTGATGTTCCGCAACGAGGGCAAGACCGAGTACCTGCTGTTCTACGATTGCACCGACAATGCCGATTGCCTGTCGGTCCAGTTCTTTACCATCTTCCAGATGGAGGAAGGCGTGCCGCTCGAGGTGCTGAACGACTGGAACAGCGGCATGCTCAAGCGGTTCACCCGGGCCTATACCTATGGCCAGACCAAGGTCCGGCTCGACATGGACATCGCCACCAGCCAGGACGGGATCTCGGCGCGCGATTTCGGCGTGCTGATGAAGCTCTGGCTGATGCGCAAGGACGAGTTCGAGGAGAAGATCGGCTACTGAACCGCCGAATTGCCGGCGGAACGGCACGATTTTTCCCAGTTTTCGTGACAGGGTCTTCTTCGAACGACAGCTCGAGGACAGCATGGATATGTGCGCAGACAGGATCGGTAAAACGGCGCCCGGGAGCGTCGGTCGGGTGGCGGCGCGGGTCGCGCTTGTGGTAACGGCGAGCGCCCTGCCGCTGGCGGCACAGGCCGAACGGATCACCGACTACGCGCCGTTCTACTACGATACCGAGAACGCGACGGTGCTTACGCTCGACGGCGACATCAACTCGCAGACCGACTTCCGCCTCGGCCGGGCGCTGCATGCCTTTCCCGAGGTCGAGACGCTGATGCTGTCGAGCAACGGCGGCACGGTCTATGACGGGCTGTCGATGGCGACGACGATCCACGATGCCGGGCTCAAGACCCATATCCCCGCCGACGGCGAGTGTTTTTCGGCCTGTGCCTACATGTTCTTCGCCGGCGTCGAGCGCGGTTCGGAGGGCAAGCTGGGCGTGCACCGGCTGGCGGGGCTCGGCGACGACATCACTTTCGGGCAGGAAGTGCTCTCGGAGGTCTTCGCCTCGCTCTACTCCTACGGCGTACCGTTCGAGATCGTGCTCAAGATGCTGCAGACGCCGCCCGAGCGGATGTTCGTCTACTACCCCGACCAGCTGGCGACGATGGGGCTGCTTGGCGCGGCCGCGGCCAATGCGGCGCCACAGCCGGCAGCCGCGACCCCGGCTGTGGCCGATACGGTGCTGAAGGCGTCCAACCCGGCCTCGTTCACCGCCTTTTTCGACAAGCGCGGCAGCGCGCCGCAGCCGACCACCGACCAGGTCGGGGACCCGATGCTGATCTTCCAGGAAAACGGCAAGGACGAATACCTGCTGTTCTACGACTGCACCGACCATACCGATTGCCTCGCGATCCAGTTCTACGCCGGCTACGATCTCGGCAGGGATGTCTCGCTCGACGTCATCAATGCCTGGAACAGCTCCGACGGCCGGCGCTTCACCCGGGCCTTCAAGGGGGCGGACGGGTCGGTCAGCCTGGAAATGGACATCGCCACCAGCCGCGACGGCGTGTCGGAGCGCGATTTCCGCGACCTCGTGGGCCTGTGGCTGCTGCGCAAGGGCGAGTTCGAGGCGCAGATCGGGTTCTGAGCCCCGTAGGGGGCAAGGGGGGGCGATTGGGGGCCGCGCCGGTCCGGCACGGCCCCGTTATGCGTTTTACGGATACCAGTAGAGCTCCGACCCCTCCGGCCAGTCGAGCGCGACGGTAATGTTCACCTCCGCCGTCTCGCCGGGCGCGACCGTCAGATCCCAGGCAGAGACGCCGCGGGCGCGTTCGATATCGGTCTCGTCCGGCGCCGGCATCGCGGTGAGCCGCACCCGCAGGTCCTCCTGTTCGGAGTATGTGAGCGGGAAGAAGGCGCGGACGTCCTGCGGCTCGCCGGTGAGGTTTTCGACGGTGAAGGTCAGGCGCTGCTCGCGGGTGTTCGACCGCGAGATCAGCCCGGTGTCGCCCTCGGCATTGCGCTCGAAGATGGTGGCGAGGCGGATGCCCTCGATCGGTCCGAAACCCATCTCGGTCTCGCCGCCCGCCGGGATCATCTCGATGTACTGGCGGCCGACCAGATGGCCGTCGCGCAGGATGTTGGCCATGCCGGGGAGGATCGGCTCCTGGGTCGTGTTGGTGAACCGGGCCACGGTGAAGGCGGTCTCGTCCTGCCGCGGGCTCGCCCAGACCAGGGGCTCGGCCTCGAGCGCCAGGGTGTCGAGCGCCGCTCCGCCGCCTCGTCCGAGGCGACGGTCACGGGCTCGGGATAGACGTAGGACAGCGCAAGCCCGTCGATCTGCATCGACGCCGTCTTCATCTCGGCCTCGATCATCGGCTCGGGCGCGGCGGCGTAGCCCGCCGCATCTTCCATCGCCATCGGGGCGGCGGTGGCGCGGGCAAGCTCCTGCACCGCCGCGATCCGGGCCTGGTCAGGATAGACCGGCGTCGGGCCGGTCGCCTCGCCGGGGCGCGCGGTCGAGAGCGTGAGGGCGACATCGGACCAGGCCTCGCCGGTGGCCTGGGTGACGATCACCTTGCGGTCGATCGCCAGCGTGCCGGCCTCGCGGTCGAGATCGAGGTCGTAATCCATCTCCCACCAGGCGGAGGCGGCAAGCTCGGTGAGCTCCAGCGTCACCGGCCCGGCCTCGGCTTGGGTCACCTCGACCGAGATCATGTCGGCGACCTCGGCGGGCGGCGACAGCCGGTCGAACGCCGCCTCAGCCGCTTTCAGCTCCGCGGCAATCTCCTCGATCCGCTCGTCGAGCGGCCGAAGCGTCGCCCGAATCTCGACCGATGCCGCCTCGGCCTCGGCGACCTGGTCGGCGATGCTGGCGGCGAGCGCGAGCACGCCTTCGGCGGTGGCGGCCTCGCCGGGATCGACCTTGTCGAGGAAAGCTAGGCGGGCCTTCAGCGCCTTGAGCGCAGCCGCGGCGCGGTCGCGGGCGTCGGCCGCGTCATCGGCCGCGTCCTGCAGCCGCTCGACCTCGGCCCAGGCGGCGGCCTGCGCCTCGGTGAACAGCGCCTCGCGGTCGACGGCCATGGCGCGGCGGAAGCCGAGCGTGCCGATGGTGACGCCCTCCGAAGTCGCGATCCGCGGCAGGGCCGAGAGATCGTCGAGCCCGGCATAGGGCAGGAAGACCCGGTGGGTGCCGGCGGGAAGCTCGGCCGTCGCGCGGCGGGTGAGCTCGGCGCCGTCGGGATAGACGGTGACGGCGGCCACCGGGGCCTGGACGGTCACGTCGTCGCCGAAGGCCGGCAGTGCGGCAGCGAGGGCGACAAGGGAGACGGCGGTGCGGAACATGGACGGGCCTTTCTGAAACCGTTTCGCGGGCAAGGCTAGCGCGGCGAACGCAGCCGGTGAAGACGGACGACGGGGCGCTTGGCCCCGGTGGCCGTTTACCGCGCATTAAGGTGAACCTGTCATTGTTAAGCCATGACAGACAGGCGTTAGGCAATGACATACGAAGACGTGACCCTTTCCCTCCCCACCGACCTCGTGGGCCGGCTGCACATGATGGCGCGCGACCGAGACGAGAGCGTCGACGCCCTGGTGCGCGGCATGCTCGACCGCGAAGCCACGCGTCTCAGGACCAGCCGGGCCACGATGGAGGCCCGCGAGAACCGGGCCGCACGGCTGCGCCAGCTGCTGGCCCCCGATATCGGCCGCGCCAACGGCTGGGACGACCTGCAATCGCGGCTCGCGCTCTACGGCGTCCAACTGAAGGACGCCGCCGGCGGGCTGATGCTGCACGACCTGATCACCCGCGAGCCGCTGTGCTCCAGCGCGGCGCTGGGGTTCGGAGGGCCGGAACTCGTGCAGAGGTTCGGCGGGCCGATGGCGCAGGAACCCACGGCGGCCTGAGCGGGGCGGGGATGCTTCGCGAGGTCAGCTTCCGGCTCCCGCCCGAGATGGTCGACGGGTTGAGCGCGCTTGTGGTGGAACGCGACAAGGCGCCGGGACAGATCGTCCGGAAGCTTGTACAGCGCGAGATCGGGCGGGGTCAGGCGAAGAGGTCTGTCAGGGCCGATGTGCGCCTCGTCGCGCGCGCAGCTCGCGGCTCCTCGCCGTGCCGATGGCGGAGGCGACGTCCTGGGACGGTCTGGCCCGGCGCCTGAAGGACCTCGGGTATGAACTCCGGCCGGCCGGCCGCGGGCTGCCCCTCTACGATACGGAGGGCATCCGCCTGTGCAAATCCTCCGAACCCGGCTTCGCCCATGCCCGACTGGTGACCCGTTTCAGCGCCGCGATGCCGGGGCACCCGTACCGGATGGCTCCCCGGCCCGGACCGCGGGCGGTCACGCAAAAGGCCGCCGGGCCCCTGCCCGACGGCCTTGTTCCCGGCGAAGATGCCGACGGCGGTCAGCCCTTCTTCAACACTTCCCGACCGAGCAGTTCGGCGATCTGCACCGCGTTCAGCGCCGCGCCCTTGCGCAGGTTGTCGGAGACGCACCAGAAGTTGAGCCCGTTCTCGACGGTCGAATCCTGGCGGATGCGAGAGATGAAGGTGGCGTAGTCGCCGACGCATTCGACGGGCGTCACGTAGCCGCCGGGTTCACGCTTGTCGACGACCAGGATGCCGGGGCTCTCGCGCAGGATGTCGCGGGCCTCGTCCTCGTCGAGAAACTCCTCGGTCTCGATGTTGACCGCTTCGGAATGGCCGACGAAGACCGGCACACGGACGCAGGTGGCGGTGACCTTGATCGACGGGTCGACGATCTTCTTGGTCTCGGCGACCATCTTCCATTCTTCCTTGGTCGAGCCGTCTTCCATGAAGACGTCGATATGCGGGATCACGTTGAAGGCGATCTGCTTGGTGAACTTGGAGGGCTCGCGCTCCTGGCCCGGCACGTACATGCCCTTGGTCTGGTCCCAGAGCTCGTCCATGCCTTCCTTGCCGGCGCCCGAGACCGACTGGTAGGTCGAGACCACTACCCGCTTGATCCTGGCCCGGTCGTGCAACGGCTTCAGCGCCACCACCATCTGCGCAGTCGAGCAGTTGGGGTTGGCGATGATGTTCTTCTTGGCATAGCCGTGGATCGCCTGCGGGTTCACCTCGGGCACGATCAGCGGGATGTCGGGGTCGTAGCGGTAGAGCGAGGAATTGTCGATCACCGTGCAGCCGGCCTTGGCGGCCTTGGGCGCGTATTCCTTGGTCGCCTCGGAGCCCACGGCGAAGAGCGCGATGTCCCAGCCGGCGAAGTCGAAGGCGGCGAGGTCCTGGGTCTTGAGAGTCTTGTCGCCAAAGCTGACCTCGGTCCCGAGCGAATTGCGCGACGCGAGCGCGGCAATCTCGTCCACCGGGAACTGGCGCTCGGCCAGGATGTTCAGCATTTCGCGGCCCACGTTGCCCGTGGCGCCGACGACGACGACTTTGTAGCCCATCGGGGTCTCCTGTTCAGGTGTTCCCACTGGCGGGAACGCCCGCGGACTTAGCGCAAACGGGGCCTGTGGAAAAGGGGGATTGGCGGGCGCGGCGCCGGTGTGGACCGGGGGCCGCAGTCGGGGGAATACGGGCGCGGAGGGCACGGGCGCTTGCGGGGGGAAGCGGTCGCGCAGTTTCGGCGCGGGGCGGTCAGCCGCAGGCGAGCTTGGCCGTCATCAGCGCGGCGTCGCCCCGCAGGCTGCCGGACTTCACCGCGCAGCCGGTCGTGCGGGTGACCGCGATCTCGGCCTTGGCCATTACCTCCGAAAGGCTCGGCAGCATCTCGGGCGAGGTGCGGTAGATCTCGACCACGTCGCCCTTGCGGTACAGGGTGAAGCGCGCGCCCGCCACCTCGGTTTCGAACCGCTCGCCGCGCATCATCTGCGGCGATGGCGAGGCGCAGGCGGCGAACAGGAGCGGCAGCAGCAGGGCGACGGGGGCGCGGGAAAAGACAACGTGTTTCATGGGCTTAGCTAACAGCATCCTGGTTAACAAAAGGTGAACGCAGTTTCTGCGTCACCCTGCCACAGTTACGCAGCGGGACTCCGCCGATACATACATTCACAACGCTGAATATATGAATATGGAGCAATCCGATGAAAACCACCCCCGCGGCGGAGAAGTATTCTCCGCTCTATTTCCTGGCTTCGGTCGGGGCCGGCGGCCTCGCCGTCACCTTCTTCATGTACCTGATGTTCTGGGTCCCGCATAAGGACCGCCCGGTACCGATCTTCGAAGATATCGCCGCGTTCTTCCCGACCGCCGGCCTGCCGGCGCAGATCGCCATCGTCGTGGCGATGGCGGGCATCGCGATCTTTACGATCATGAACCTGCAGAAGCTGTTCTGGAACATCTCGGCCTTCAACGCCTTCAAGAAGACCGAGGCCTACACCACCCTGCGCAACTCCAACGCCGAAACCACCCTGCTTGCCTACCCGCTGGCGCTGGCGATGTCGGTCAACGCGCTGTTCATCGTCGGCCTGGTCTTCGTGCCGGGGCTGTGGAACGTCGTCGAGTACCTGTTCCCCTTCGCGCTGGCCGCCTTCCTCGCCATCGGGGCCTTTGCCCTGTGGACGATCGGCGACTTCCTCGGCCGGGTGCTGACCAAGGGCGGCGTGTTCGACGTGACCGCGCATAACTCCTTCGCGCAGATGCTGCCGACCTTCGCGCTGGCCATGGTCGCCGTCGGCCTTTCGGCTCCGGCCGCGATGTCGTCGACCTCGTTCGTGGTCTCGGCCTCGGTCATGCTGTCGACCTTCTTCAGCACCGTGTCCTTCGTCTATGGGGTTGTCGTCGTCATCACCGCCTTCAACTCGATGCTGCACTACGGCACCGCGAAAGAAGCCGCGCCGACGCTGATGATCATCATCCCGATCATGACCACCCTCGGCATCATGGCGCTGCGCCAGAGCCACGGGCTGCACATGACCTTCGAAGTGCACTCGACCGCCGGCGAGACCATGGTGTTCCTGTCGCGGCTTCTGTCGATCCAGTTCATGTTCCTGTTCCTCGGCCTCCTGATCCTCGTGCGTCAGGGCTACTTCAAGGACTTCGTCTTCGGCTCCAAGACCTCGGCCGGCTCCTACGCCCTGGTCTGCCCCGGTGTCGCGATCTCGGTGATGCTGCACTTCTTCATCAACAAGGGCCTCGTCGCCGCCGGCATCATCCAGAAGTACGACGCGATCTACTGGACCGAATCGGCCGTGGCGATCCTGTTCCAGTTCGCGATGGTCTGGCTGCTGTTCCGCCTCAATGCCCAGCACTTCGGCAAGGTGAAGGAAGCCAAGGTCGACGCGGTTCCCGCCGAATAAGCCTTACGAGTGAAAGCGAGAACAGGAAGGGGCGGGCCGCAGGGTCCTCCCCTTTCGCTTGCGCTCGCCGGCGGGCGGGCTACGATCGAAAGCCCCGTCCGGAGACCCGTGATGATCCAGGCCGTTGCCCTCCTCCTCGTTTTCCAGCTCGGCGGCGAGGTCGCCGCCCGCGCCCTCGGCCTGACGCTGCCGGGCCCGGTGATCGGCATGGCGGCGCTGCTGGTGGCGTTTGCCGCCTTCCCGCGCCTCTACCCGCGCATCGAGCCGACCGCCCGCGGGCTGCTCGCGCATCTGTCGCTGCTGTTCGTGCCCGCGGGCGTCGGCATCGTCGGCCATCTCGGCCGGCTCGGGACCGATGGCGGTCCGCTGCTGGTCGCGGTGCTCGTCTCCACGATCCTGGCCATCGCTGTCGGCGGCGCGGTCTTTGCTGCCGTCGCCCGGATCACCGAGGGCGCGCAGAAATGACCGGATTCGCCGAGATCTGGTCCTACCTCGCGCGCGATCCGCTGCTGTGGCTGACCGCCACGCTGGTGGCCTATGCGGTCGGCGACGCGCTGTCGCGGGCGGCCGGGCGGCACCCGTTGGTCAACCCGGTGCTGCTGGCGGTGGCGCTGCTCGCCGCCGGGCTGCTGGCCACCGGCACCGCCTACGGCACCTATTTCGAAGGGGCGAAATTCGTCCATTTCATGCTCGGCCCGGCCACCGTCGCGCTGGCGGTCCCGCTCTATGCCAACCGGAGGCTGATCCGCGGGGCGCTCTGGCCGATGCTGGCCGCGCTCGTCGCCGGCTCGGCGACCGCCATCGTCTCGGCGCTGGCGCTCGCCAAGGCGCTGGGCGTGGGGCCGGAGACGCTTGCGAGCCTGGCGCCGAAATCGGTCACCGCCCCTGTCGCCATCGGCGTCGCCGAGAGCCTCGGCGGCTCGCCGACCCTCGCCGCGGTGCTGGTGATCCTGACCGGGATCACCGGCGCGGTGCTCGCGGGCCCGGTGCTGGGGCTGTTGCGCATCCGCGATCCGCGGGCACGCGGGGTCGCCACGGGCACAGCGGCGCATGGCATCGGCACCGCGCGCGCCTTCCACGAAAGCGATACCGCCGGCACCTTTTCCGGCGTCGCCATGGGGCTCAACGCCCTGCTCACCGCGGTGCTCGCGCCCGCCCTCCTGCACTGGTTCCTCTGAGAGGCCGACATGACCACCAACACCGACCCCGAACGCCACGCCCAGAAGATGGCCAAGAAGAAGGCCGCGCGCGACAAGATCATGTCGACCAAGACCGACGAGAAGGGGCTGATCATCGTCCATACCGGCAAGGGCAAGGGCAAGTCGTCGGCCGCTTTCGGGATGATCTTCCGCGCCATTGCCCATGGCATGCCTTGTGCCGTCGTGCAGTACATCAAGGGCGGGATGAAGACCGGCGAGCGCGACCTGATCGAGAGCCGGTTCAGCGACATCTGCGCCTTTCACACCATGGGCGAGGGCTTTACCTGGGAGACCCAGGACAAGACCCGCGACATCGAGATGGCGCAGGCCGCCTGGGAGAAGTCGAAGGAGCTGGTCCGCGACGAGAGCCTGCGCATGGTGCTGCTCGACGAGATCAACATCGCGCTGCGCTACGGCTATCTCGACATCGCCGAGGTGGTGGAGTTTCTCAAGACCGAGAAGCCGGCGATGACCCATGTGATCCTGACCGGGCGCAATGCGGCGGACGAGCTGATCGAGATCGCCGATTTGGTGACCGAGATGGAGCTCGTCAAACACCCGTTCCGTTCCGGCGTGAAAGCGCAGGCGGGGGTGGAATTCTGAGGTGGCAATCGAGCTCGTCGCCTGGGATTTCGACGGGGTGCTGAACCAGGACGAGACAGATTTCGACCGGGTCGCCCGCGATTTCGACGCAGCACTCGGCCTGTCGTTCCGCAGTTTCGTCGATTTCCACTTCACCGAAAACCGAATTGCCGACGTGGTCACGGGCGCGCGGAGGATCGAGGATCTGTTCGCCGCATGGCTCGCCGGGGAAGGCGGCCGGGTCGGCGTCGACCGGCTGCTCGACTGGTGGCTCAGGGCGAACGACCGCCCCGACGGAGAGATGATCCGCTTGTCCGAGCGCCTGCCGCTGCGCCAGATCATCGCCACCACCAACGAGACCCACCGCGCGGACCATATTCGCCGGGTCGCGGGCTGGGCGGCACGGGTCGAAAAGGTGTTTGCGTCCGGGGAAATTGGCGTGGCCAAACCGACCCATGGCTTCTTTGCCCGGATCGAGGATTGGGCCGGGATCGCTCCCGGGGCGATCCTGCTGGTGGACGATTCGGCCGAGAACATCCGCGCCGCCCGGACGCGTGGCTGGCAGGTGTTTCACTTCACCGCCGCGACCCGTAACCGGCTGCCAGCCCGTCTCGGCCTCTGAGCAGGGGGATCGCGGTTTCGAAACCGCGCGGGAGGCGTTTCGAAACGCCTCGCCTAGCGGCCCCGGACCTCTGTCAGTGTCTGCGTCGGCGTGAGCGCCTCGGGGTCGAGCTTGAGGTCGAGCACCGCGAGACCGCCCGCGGCCAGCGCGCGGTCGAAGGCGGGGCCGAATTCCGCGTCGGTCTCGACCGTCTCGCCGTGCCGCCATAGGCGCGGGCGAGCGCGGCGAAGTCGGGGTTGGCGAGGTCGGTGCCGGAAACGCGGCCGGGGTAGCTGCGCTCCTGGTGCATGCGGATGGTGCCGTAGCGGCCATTGTTGGCGACAATCACCACCACCTGGGCGCCGTGCTGAACCGCGGTCGACATCTCGTTGAGCGTCATCTGGAAGCAGCCGTCGCCGGTCCAGGCCACCGCCGGGCGGCCGGTTTCCAGCGCCGCGGCGATGGCGGCGGGGAAGCCGTAGCCCATGCTGCCGGAGGTGGCGCCGAGGTAGGATTTCGCCTTGGTGAACTGGTGATAGCGGTGCAGCCAGATGTTGTAGTTGCCCGCGCCGTTGGCGATCACGCTACCTTCGGGCAGGCGGTGGGCGAGCGCGGCGACGACGTTTTCGAGCTTGACCGCGCCGGGGTCTCGACTGGCACGCGCCAGGCGTCGTAACCCGAACGGAGCTGTGCGGTCCAATCCGCCCAGCCGGGCCGGCCGGGGCCGTTTTCCGCCGCGAGGGCCGCCAGCATCGCCGGGGCCGGGGCGGCTATACCGAGGTCGGGGCGGAAGACCCGGCCGAGCTCGTCGGGGTCGGGGTGGACGTGGACGATCGCCTTGCCGGGCGCGGCCGGGTCGACCGCGTAGCCGCCCGAGGCCACGTCGCCGAAGCGGCTGCCGAGGATCAGCAGCAGGTCGGCCTCGGTCAGTGCTGCCTTGAGGTCGGGCCGCATGCCGACGCTGAGGTCGCCCACGTAATTGGGATGGCGGTTGTCCATGTAATCCTGGCGGCGGAACGAGACCGCGACCGGCAGACCCTGCGCCTCGGCGAAACGGGTGAGGTCGGCCGCGGCCGCCTCCGTCCAGAGCGGGCCCCCGGCGATGAGGAGCGGTCTTTCGGCGGCCGCGAGCCGGTCCATGACCGCGGCGACCTGCGTGGGCGCCACGGCGGCGGGCGCGGGCGCGACGGCGGGCAGGTCGGGCACCTCGGCGCGGGCCGAGAGCATGTCTTCGGGCAGGGACAGCACCACCGGACCGGGGCGGCCTGACAGCGCGACATGGAAGGCGCGCGAGATGTATTCGGGCAGCCGCTCGGTGGCGTCGACCTCGGCGGCCCATTTGACCAGCGGGCCGAAGAAGGCGCGGAAATCGACCTCCTGAAAGGCCGCGCGGTCGCGGTGGCCGCGGGCGATCTGGCCGACGAAGACCACCATCGGTGTCGAATCGTGCATCGCCACGTGGAGGCCGGACGAGGCGTTGGTGGCCCCGGGGCCCCGGGTGACGAAGAGGACACCGGGGGTGTTGGTGAGCTTGGCATGGGCCTCGGCCATCATCGCCGCGCCGCCTTCCTGGCGGCAGACGACGTTCTGGATGCCGGAGCCGTGGAGCCCGTCGAGCGCGGCGAGGAAGCTCTCGCCCGGCACCGAGAACACGCGTTTGACGCCCTGGATCTTGAGCGCGTCCACCAGAATCTGACCGCCATGCCGCATCGTTCCGCCTTTCAGCTTGCGCCTTTTGCCTTGCACCCTGTGTCCCGCCCCATACATTCGTGCGGAAGAATATGGAGTGCGCGATGTCTGATCCTACCCTGCTTTGCATTTCGGGTTCACTGCGGCAAGGGGCCTGCAACCGGCGGCTGCTCGGCGAGGCGGCGCGGCTGTTTGGCGCCGCCGAGGTGACCCTGGCGGACATCCGGTTCCCGCTGTTCGACGAGGACCTGCAGGAGGCGGACGGTATCCCCGAGGCGGTGCAGAAGCTCGCCGACCAGATCGCGGCGGCTGACGCGGTGCTGATCTCGACGCCGGAGTACAACAAGAACCTCTCGGGCGTGCTCAAGAACGCGCTCGACTGGGTGAGCCGGGTCAAGGGCAACCCCTGGAAGGACAAGCCGGTGGCGCTGCTGGCGGCAGCGGACGGGCGCGCCGGCGGCGAGCGGGCGATGCATTCGCTGATCCTGTGCATGATGCCGTTCCGCGCCAACCTGGTCTACGGGCCGGAGGTGCTGGTCGCCAACTGCCGCGAGGCCTTCGACGCGGACGGGAAGCTGGTCGACGAGGGCGCGGAGAAGTTCCTGGGGCTGCTGATGAAGAAGCTGCGCGGGGTGGTGGAGGGCTGAGCGCCGCCGCCCGGGCCGCGCACCGGTTTGCATCGCGGGTCGATTGGGGGCTCTGCCCCGTCACCCCGGAAGGGTGCCACCAGAAGTTCGGGGCGTTCCAGGCTCAGGCCGGGACACGACTTCGAGGTCACGAACCGCTCGTCGGATTGCAAAAGACGGCTGAGCGACGCCCCCGAGCCCCCGGAGTATTTCGGCCAAGAAAAAGGGGGGCGGTCAGAGGTTGGCTTCGACCCGGAAGCCCTGCGGGATGGCATCTTCGCCGTCGAGGACGAGGGCGGCCAGGGTCTTGCCGACCATCGGGGCCATGCCGAAGCCGATCTTGAAGCCGCCGTTGGCGATGTAATGCCCATCGCGGCCGGGCCAGGGGCCGAGCATCGGGGCGCGGGTTTTCGCCCGCGGGCGGAGGCCGGCCCAGCGGGCGACGACGGCGGCGCTCGCGAGCGCGGGCACGGCGGCGCGGGCCTTGGCGATGACCGCGTCGAGCTGGTCGTCGCAGCTGTCGGGTTCTGTGAACTCCCGCTCTGTGGTCGAGCCGATGGCCACGGTGCCGTCGGCATGGGGCACGACATGGACGCCGCCGACAAAGATCTGCGGCAGGCTGCGGGCGTCGAAGGCGAGGGCCGCGGACTGGCCCTTGACCGGGACGCCGACGGTCTTTCCGAAATGCTCGGACAATGCGACCAGCCCCTGCCAGCCGGTGGCCCAGACCACCCGGCCCGCATCCGGCGCCTGTGCCACGATCTCGCCGCCCAGCGCGGTGACTGCGGCGGCGAGCGCGGCGACCGCCTGGCGCGGGTGCATCCGGGCGGTGAGCGTGTCGCGGATGACGTAGCCGGTGGGCGAAAGCGGGCCCCAGGCGGGGTCGGCGGCGATGACCTCCCAGCTATGCCGTCCCTGCCAGAGCTCCCGCGCGGTCTCTGCCCGGGCATGGGCGAGGTCGAGCGCGGCCTGGTCGGCGACGGGTTGCAGACGACCCGAGCGCAGATAGCCGGGGTCGCGCCCGCCGGTCCGGGCGACCTCGGCCCAGAAGGATTCGGCCATGTCGAGCGAGGCAAACTGGAAGGCCTTCTTTTCGTTCCAGTTTTCCGGCACGTGCGGGGCCAGCGCCCCGACCAGACCGCCCGACGAGCCGGCGCCCGGGCCATGGGGGTCGACCACCCGCACCCGGGCGCCCTTGACCGCGCAGGCATAGGCCACCGCCAGCCCGAAGGCCCCTGCCCCGCGCACCGTCACGTCGACCATTGCATCGCCCTCCCGCCTCGCGCATCGTCGCGCGGCCAATCACGCTGCAGGGGATCGCATGAGCGGGGACCAGATCGCAAGCCGGACCGGAGAAGAGAGCGGTGTCGTCGCCTGGGACGCGCGGCGGGTGCCGATCTCGACCCGCTTCGACGACCTCTATTTCAGCCTCGACGACGGGCTTGCCGAGACCCGGCACACTTTTCTGGGCGGCAACGATCTGCCGGCACGGTTTGCGCCCGGCTTCCGGATTGCCGAGCTCGGGTTCGGCACCGGGCTCAACCTGATCGCAACGCTGCTCGCGTTCGAGGCCGCGGGCGCGCCGGGGCCGCTTGCCTACACCAGTTTCGAGGCCTACCCGATGGCAGTGAATGACATGGAGCGGGCGCTGGCCGCCTTCCCCGAGGCACGCGGGGCCGCCGACGGGCTGCTCGCGGCCTGGTCACGCGGGGAACGGCGCTTTGCGCTCGGTGCGGTGACGGTCGAGGTGATCGAGGGCGATGCCCGCGCGACCCTGCCAGGCTGGGGCGGGCTCGCCGACGCCTGGTATCTCGACGGGTTCAGCCCGGCGAAGAACCCCGAGCTGTGGGGAGCCGGACTGATGCAGGCGGCGGCAAACCATACGGCATCGGATGGAACCTTTGCCACCTACACCGCCGCAGGCTTCGTGCGGCGCGGGCTGGAGGCGGCGGGCTTTGCCGTCGAGCGCCGTCCCGGCTTCGGCCGCAAGCGCCACATGAGCCGGGGGGTGAAGCGATGATCCGCAGCGAATTGCGCCTCGGCATCGCGCTGATGATCGCCGCCAGTTTCGTCTTCGCGATGCAGGACGGGATCTCGCGCCATCTCGCGGCGCACTACAACGTCTTCATGGTGGTGATGATCCGCTTCTGGTTCTTCGGGGCCTTCGTGCTGGTGGTCGCCTCGCGCCGGGCGGGGGGTCTGCGCGCCGCGGCGGCAACGACCCAACCCGGGCTTCAGATCTTCCGCGGGCTGTTGCTGATCGTCGAAATCTGCGTGACCGTGATGGGGTTCGTTCTGCTCGGGCTGATCCCGACGCATGCGATCTTCGCCTCCTTTCCGCTGATCATCGCGGCCCTGTCGGGGCCGGTGCTGGGCGAGAAGGTGGGGCCCTGGCGTTGGGCGGCGATCGGGGTCGGCTTCCTCGGGATCCTGGTGATCCTGCGCCCGGGCGTGGCCGTGTTCGACCCGCGGGCGTTGATCGCGCTGGCGGCGGCGGTGCTCTGGGCGGTCTACGGCGTGTTGACCCGCCTCGCGGCGCGGCGCGACAACTCGACGACGTCGTTCTTCTGGACCGGGGTCGTCGGGGCGATCGGGATGACGCTGATCGGGATCTGGTTCTGGGAGCCGATGACCGGGCCCGACTGGGGCTGGATGGCGGCGCTCTGCATCACCGGGGTGAGCGGGCACTGGCTGCTCATCAAGTGCTACGAGGTGGTCGAGGCGAGCGCGGTGCAGCCGTTTGCCTATTTCCAGCTGGTCTTCGTCACGATGATCGCGATCCCGGTCTTCGGCGAAGAGCTGGAGCCCAATGTCGCCATCGGTGCGGCGATGGTGATCGGCGCGGGCGTGGTCGCGGTCTGGCGGGAACGCCGCGCGGCGCTGCGGCGGGCGGCGCGCGACGCCCAGGCAACACGGGCAGGCTAGGGCCGGATCTCGACCTCGGTGCCGATCCCGGTCACCCGCCAGAGCTCTTCGATCTCGGCATCGGCCAGCGCGATGCAGCCCTCGGTCCAGTCGTAGCGGAGCGTCGGATAGGCGTCGTAGCCGTTGGGCTGGCCGTGGATAAAGATGTCGCCCCCGGGCGCATAGCCACCGGCGCGGGCGCGGGCGATGTCGTCGGGCTGCGGGTAGTCGATCCCGAGCGACAGGTGAAAGGCGCTGCCGGCGTTGCGCCGATCGATCCGGAACAGACCTTCCGGCGTACGGCCGTCGCCCTGGCGCTCCTTGTCGCCGTCGGGCGCGAAGCCGAGCGCGACCGGGTAGCTCCTGAGCGCTTCGCCGTCGCGATATACGGTGAGCCGGCGGGCGCCCTTCTCGATCAGGATGCGGTCGATCCGACCGGTGAGCGGCTCCGGCGGCAGGGGCGGCGGCAGGCGGAAGCGCTCCCGGATCACCACCGCCACATAGGCCAGCACGGCCACCAGCAGGAGGTTGGCCACCACCCGGGCGGCGCGTCTCATTGCAGATCGGCGAAGGCCCGCGTGAGCCGGTCGACGGCCTCTTCCACCCGGGCGCGCTGGGTGCCGAGGTTGAACCGCAGCCCGCCGGACCCGCCGGTGCCGAAGGCCGGACCGGGGCTGGGCACGACCCGGGCCTTTTCGGTCGCGCGGGTCCAGAGCTCGGCGTCGGAAATGCCGGTGCCCGAGAAATCGACCCAGGCCAGATAGGTGCCTTCGAGCCGGTGGACCAGTGTACCGGGTATGGCCCCGACGCCGTCCCGGAAGATCTCGAAATTGCCCGCGAGGTAGGGCCGGAGCGCGTCGAGCCAGGCGGCCCCTTCGGGCGAGAAGGCGGCGCGCGACAGGGTGACGCCGAGCAGGTTCGGGTAGAGATCGGCGCGCGAGACGGTCTCGGCGTAGCGCGCGCGCAGATCCGCGTCGCCGATGATGACGGCGCCGAGCCGCGAGCCGGCGATCGAGAAGGTCTTGGAGGCCGAGGTCATGGTCACCAGCCGGGGCGTGATGTCGGGCGCGGCAAGTGCTGTCGGCACATGGGCGTAGCCCGGCACGATCAGGTCGTTGTGCACCTCGTCCGAGACCAGCACGAGGTCGTGGCGCGCGGCGAAATCGGCGATGGCGCGCAGCTCGTCCGCCGTCCAGACCCGGCCGCCCGGGTTGTGCGGCGAGGACAGCAGCAACACCCGTTCGTTGCCGCAGATCAGATCGTCGTAGCGCTCCATGTCGAGCGTGAACCGGCCGCCCTCTTCCCGGAGCGGCAGCTCGGTCAGGCTGCGGTGGTTCTTGCGGATCTTGTTCTTGAATTCGTGGTAGACCGGGCTGAAGATCGCCACCCCCTCGCCGGGTTTCGACCAGGTCTGGATCGCAAAGGCAATGGCGTTGCCGAGGCTCGCGGTGGGGGTGATCCAGGCGGGGTCGATCTCCCAGCCGTGCCGGGTCTGCGCCCACCAGGCGACGGCGGCGAGATAGCTGTCGACATGGCTGAAATAGCCGAAATCGCCTTTGTCGGCGAGGCCGCGCACCGCGTCCTTCAGGAAATCCGGCGCTTCGAAATCCATGTCGGCCACCCACATCGGCAAGAGGTCGTCGCCGGTGAGGCCGAAGCCCGCTTCCATCGCGGTCCACTTGCTGGACCGGGTCGCAATGCGGTCGAAGGTCTTGTCGAGGGACATTGCAGGCTCCTGTTTCGCTTGAGCCAAGCTAGCGCCTGAAAAAGCTGGTGCAAGGGGACATTGCGCAGCCTTTCGCGTTGACCTAAATGAGGCCCATGTCCATACGCCCGATCCTGATCCATCCCGACCCGCGCCTCAAGAAGGTCTGCGACCCCGTCGCCGACCTCTCCGACGAGCTGCGGGTGCTGGCCGACGACATGCTCAAGACGATGTACGACGCGCCCGGTGTCGGGCTCGCCGCGCCGCAGGTGGGCGTGCTCGCGCGGGTGATCGTGCTCGATGCGGAAAAGGACCCGCTGGCTGCGCCGAGACCGATGGCGATGTTCAACCCCGAGATCCTGTCGGCCTCGGACGAGATGAATATCTACGAAGAAGGCTGCCTGTCGATCCCCGATCAATATGCCGAGGTGACCCGGCCGGCCGAGGTGCGCGTGGCCTGGATCGACCGCGACGGCAACCCGCAGGAAGGCGATTTCGGTGGGCTCTGGGCGACCGTGGTGCAGCACGAGATCGACCACCTGAACGGCAAGCTGTTCATCGACTACCTGAGCGCGATGAAGCGCCAGCTGATCACCCGCAAGAGCCAGAAACTCAAGCGCGAGCGGGCGCGGGTCTGACCCGGGCCCCGCGTGACGCAGGGGGGATGTCGAGATGAAACCCGCCCACCGCCCTTTCCTGATGTGGCCCGACAAGCGGCTGCGCAGCCCGGCCGCGCCGGTCGACGCGATCACCGACGAGACCCGCGCGATCTGGGACGAGATGATCGCCGCCATGGAGGCGATGCCGGGGGTCGGGCTCGCCGCCGTCCAGCTCGGGATCCTGCAAAGGCTCGCGGTGGTCGACGCCTCCGAGACCCGCGGCCAGGCGGTGCGTATGGCCAACCCCGAGGTGCTGCATGCGAGCGTGCAGCTGCGCGACCATGACGAGGCCAGCCCCAACCTGCCCGGCGTCTGGGCGACGATCTCGCGGCCCCGTGCGGTGACGGTGCGGTTTCTGAACGCAGCCGGCGAGGTGGAAGAGCGCGATTTCGTCGGCCTCTGGGCCACCTCGGTGCAGCACCAGATCGACCACCTGGAGGGCCGGATGTATTTCGACCATCTGTCGAAGCTGAAGCGCGACCGGCTGGTCGCGAAGGCGCGAAAGGCGAAACGATGAGACTGGTCTTCATGGGCTCGCCCGAGTTTTCGGTCCCGGTGCTCGACGCGCTGATCGCGGCGGGCCACGAGGTGGCCGCGGTCTATTGCCAGCCGCCCCGCCCCGCCGGGCGCGGCAAGAAGGACCGGCCGACGCCGGTGCATGCCCGCGCGCTGGAGCTGGGGCTGGAGGTGCGCCACCCGAAGAGCCTGCGGACCGCCGAGGCCCAGGCCGAGTTCGCCGGGTTCGCCGCGGAGATTGCCGTGGTGGTCGCCTACGGGCTGATCCTGCCGCAGGCGGTGCTCGATGCGCCGGCCCGCGGCTGCCTCAACATCCATGCCTCGCTGCTGCCGCGCTGGCGGGGGCGGCGCCGATCCACCGGGCGGTGATGGCGGGCGATGCCGAGACCGGGGTCTGCATCATGCAGATGGAGGCCGGGCTCGACACCGGGCCGGTGCTCCTGCGCAAGGCGCTGGAGATCGGGCCCGAGGAGACCACCGGCGCGTTGCACGACCGGGTCTCGGCGCTCGGGGCCGCGGCCATCGTCGAGGCGCTCGACCGGCTCGACAGCCTGGTGCCGGAGCCGCAGCCCGAGGCGGGTGTCACCTATGCCGAAGATCGACAAGGCCGAGGCGCGGGTCGACTGGACCCGGCCGGCGGTCGAGATCGACCGGCTGATCCGCGGGCTCGCGCCCTTCCCCGGCGCCTGGACCGAGATCGGCGGCGAACGGGTGAAGCTCCTTGGCTCCCGGCGCGTGGCCGGGGCCGGCGCCCGGGGACGATCCTGCCGCCGTTCACCGTGGCCTGCGGCGACGGCGCCGTCGAGATCACCCGCGCCCAGCGGCCGGGCAAGCGGGCGATGGACCAGGGGAGTTCCTGAAAGGGTTCGACCTGCCGGACCGGGTGGACTGACGTCCCGCGCTGGACCGGGGTTTCACACCCCGGACCCCCGTGAGGTATTTGAAAACCAAAGAAGGAAGAAGACACCCCCCGTCGCGCACTGCAACGGGGGCTTCTTCGGTTACGGTCATCGGCTCCTCAGCCTGTACCGTAGACCAACAATGGCACGTCAAGGTTAACAGCAGGTTGCTTCTTTGGTTTCAAATACCTTCGGGAGTGAGCCCGCAGGGCGAGGGGGCAGACAGCCCCCTGCACCGCTCGCCGCAGGCGGGCCTCGCAGGGGCGCACCCCCGCCCGCAGCAGGCGAAAGCAATCTTCGATTGCGCTTTGCGGTGAGGGTCGCTGCCCCAGCGGGGCCTCAGCCCTTTCGCGCATCAGCCGCGCCTTCTGGCGCTGCCAGTCGCGCTTGGCCTCGTCGGCGCGCTTGTCGTGGGTCTGCTTGCCGCGGGCGATGCCGATCTTCATCTTCACCAGGCCCTTGTGGTTGAAGTAGATCACCAGCGGCACCAGGGTCATCCCCTTGCGCTGGGTGGCGTTCCACAAGCGAGACAGTTCCTTCTTCGAGACCAGCAGCTTGCGCTTGCGCCGCTCCTCGTGGCCCCAGGTCTTGGCCTGTTCGTAGGTCGCGATATGGGCGTTGACCAGCACAGCTCGCCGTCCTCGACCGCGGCATAGCTCTCGGCGATGTTGGTGCCGCCTTGGCGCATCGCCTTGACCTCGGAGCCCATCAGCACGACGCCGCATTCGAGGTCCTCCTCGATGGCATATTCGTGCCGCGCCCGCCGGTTCTCGGCGATCACCTTATAGTTGGGGTCCGTGTCTTTTTTCGGTTTCTTCGCCATGTGGCGCATCTAGAGATGAAACCCGGCCATGTCTAGGAGTCGGACCGTCCCGCGATGACTGCATCCACCTCGATCTCGACCAGCCATTCGGGGTTCACGAACCTGGTGACCGCCATGATCATGTCGACGGGACGGATGTCGGCGAAGTATTCCTTGCGCACGTCGATGGCTTCTTTCCAACGGTCGATATCGGTGAGGATCACCCGCGTGCGGACGACGTCGTGCAGGCCCGACCCGGCGCGCTCCAGCGCGTCCTTGATGATCTCCAGGCATTGCCGCGTCTGCGCGCCGACATCCCCCACGCCCACGGTGTTCCGTCCGCCCCGACCGGAGCGGTGCCGCCGATGGAAATGTACGGGCCGACCCGGACTGCACGGGAAAAGCCGACGATGGCCTCCATCGGGTTGCCGTTCGAGATCAGTTCACGGTCGTGGGTCGGCATGGCGCTTTCCTCCGCGGTCCTGTCACTGGCGGCAGTCTAGCAGGAAAACGGGATTCGCTGAATGCCGCTCAGCCGACGGGCGGCGCGGGCGGCGAGTCCACCGTCCGGATCCAGGGCTTGATGTCGACGAGCGGGGTGCCGTCGAAACAGTCGATCGCGTCGATCTCCATTACCGCGCGCTCCGGGTCGAGGCCGGTCAGCGTCACGCAGGCGGCCGCCACCGGGTTGGGCCGGTTGGGCGAGCGCAGCGCGAAAGTGCCGCGCGGCGCATCGACGTGTTTGGGCGCCTGCAGCAGCAGGTCGCGCCGGGCGCCGTGCATCCAGTACAGCAGCAGGAGCGGCTGGCCGGGGCGAGCCCGGTCAGCGCGGGGCGAAGCGGGGTCGAGCTCGATCACCGCCGCCGCCGGTTTCCGCCGCCACCCTGTCGCGGGCGGCGGCGATGTTCTTCGGGCAATCGCCGCGTTTCCACGGCGTGCGGATGCGGCCGATGAAGACCAGCCCCGCATCCTCCGCGGGCCCGATCCCGTCGGGAAGCGCGACCTCGCCGGGACGGATCTCGGGCTGGTCGGGCCGCTCCGTCATGGTCAGTTCAGGAGCCCGGCGAAACACATGGCCGCATCGATCTCGGCCTTGGTCTCGTCCAGCGCCCCGGTGAGCGGCGAACGCACGTCCGGTTCGCAGAGCCCCAGCCGCGACATCGCGTATTTGACCCCGACGACGCCGGGCTCGCGGAAGATCGCGATGTGCAGCGGCATCAGCTTGTCGGAGAGTTCCAGCGCCCGGGCATAGTCACCGGCCAGCGTCGCCGCCTGCATCTCCGCACATTGCGCCGGCGCCACGTTGGCGGTGACCGAAATGCAGCCCTGCCCGCCCATCGCGTTGAAGCCCACCGCGGTCGGGTCCTCGCCCGAGAGCTGGATGAAATCGGTGCCGCAGGTGATCCGCTGTTTCGCGACGCGCGAGAGATCGGCGGTCGCGTCCTTGACGCCGACGATGTTGTCGAGCTTGGCCAGAGCGCCCATCGTCTCGGGGGTCATGTCGACCGCCGAGCGGCCGGGGATGTTGTAGATGATGATCGGCAGCCCGACCTTGTCGAGCTCGGTGTAATGCGCGATCAGCCCGCGCTGGGTCGGCTTGTTGTAATAGGGCGTGACCACGAGGCCGGCATCGGCGCCGACTTCCTTGGCAAACTCCATGAACCGGATCGCCTCGGCGGTGTTGTTGGACCCCGCGCCGGCGATCACCGGGATGCGGCCCGCGGCGGTGGTGACCACGGTTTCGACCACCTTCTCGTGCTCGGCATGGGTGAGCGTCGGGCTTTCGCCGGTCGTGCCCACCGGCACGAGCCCGTTGGTGCCCTGGTCGATATGCCACTCGACGAGACGTTTCAGCGTGTCGTAATCCACGGCGCCGTTCTTGAACGGCGTGACCAGGGCAGGAATGCTTCCCTTGAACATGACACGCTCCTTTGCTTCGCTTGGTTTCAGCGTTTCCCTTGCGACTCAAGTCTACTGACGGGGAAACGCGGCGGAAACTAGCCGCCCGGATCGAAAATGCCAAGATTGTGTGTTGATGTGCGATTCCTGCACGTTACCAATGCGTCATGAACGAGCAGAATAATAAAAAACCCGCCCACACCCCCAGACTTCAGACCGTGCTCGCGCGGCTGTTGATCCTGATTTTCATCGCCGCACCCGCCGCCCTGCTGGCCACCGCGCCGGCCCGCGCCCAGAGCGCTGCCGAGGTGGCGGCGCTGGAGCGTGGCCTCGCGCTCATGCGCAAGGGCCAGTGGGACGAGGCGCGGACCGCCGCCGGACCGCCCGGCTCGATCGGCAGCGATATCGTCGAGTGGAACCGGCTTCGGTCGTCGAAGGGCAGCTTCGCCGAAACCCTCGCCTTCCTCGCCCGCCGCCCCGACTGGCCCGGGCTCGATCTGCTGCGGGAGCGCTCGGAACAGACCATCCCCGACGACGCGAGCGCTGCCGCGGTGCTCGATTTCTTTCTCGCCCAGCCGCCGCAGACCGGCGCCGGCACGCTGCGCTTTGCCAAGGCGCTGTGGGACACCGGCGCCAAGCAGGAGGCGATGGCCGAGGCGATCCGCGGCTGGACCACGTTTTCGCTGAGCCCGGAAGAAGAGACCGGGTTCATGACCGACTGGCCCAAGACCCTCGCCGCCCATCACTGGGACCGGATGGACATGCTCCTGTGGCGCGGTCTGTCCGACCAGGCGCGGCGGCAGCTCGCGCGGGTCGACGAGACCCACCAGGCTCTGGCCAATGCGCGGATCGGGCTGCGCGAGAGTGCGAACGGGGTCGACGAGCTCATTTCGCGCGTCCCCGCTTCGCTGACCGACGACCCCGGCCTCGCCTACGAGCGGTTCCAGTGGCGGGTGCGCAAGGGGCGCAACGACAGCGCCATCGAGCTGATCCTGGAGCGCTCGGGCTCGGCCGCCGCGCTGGGCGATCCGGAGCGCTGGGCGCAGGCGCGGCTCGACCTCGCCCGCTGGGCGATGCGGGCGGACAAGCCGAAGACGGCCTACGCGCTTGCCGCGCGCCACTACCTCGGCGCCGGCGACGACCGCAACGAGCTCGAATGGCTTGCGGGCTACGTGGCGCTGCGCAAGCTCGGCGACGCCGAGACGGCGCTCAGACATTTCCACGCCTTCGCCGAAGGCGTCGAAACCCCGATCAGCCTGTCGCGCGCCGGCTATTGGGAGGGCCGCGCGCTGGAGGCGCTCGGGCGCAAGGACGAGGCGCAGGCGGCCTATGCGGCGGCGGGCAAACACCAGACCGCCTTCTACGGGCTCCTCGCCGCGGAAAAGGCGGGGCTGTCCTATGACCCGGCGCTGGCCGGCACGCAGACCTACCCGGGCTACGACCAGGCCGCTTTCTGGAACAGCTCCGGCATGCAGGCGGCGCGGCTGTCGCTGGCGGCGGGCGAGCGCTACCTCGCGCGGCGGTTCGCGGCGCATCTGTCGGAGAGTCTCGATGCCACCGCGCTCGGCCAGCTCATGCAATGGGCCGAGGACCAGGACGCGCCCTACCTGCAGCTCTCGCTCGCGAAATACGCGATCGTCTATCATGGGCGCGTCTACAACCGGCCGTATTTCCCCAACCCCGATATCGGCGCCGGCAACCCGGGCGTGCCGCGGCCCCTGGAACTGGCGATCGCGCGGCGCGAGAGCGAGTTCAACCCGGGCGTCACCTCGGGCGTCGGCGCGATGGGGCTGATGCAGCTCATGCCGGGCACCGCGAAGGACATGGCGAAGCGGCTCAACATCGCCTACGAGCCTGGCAAGCTGCATGACGGGTTCGCCTATAACACCCGTCTGGGTTCGGAATACCTCGCCTACCTGATCGAGAAATTCGGTCAGAACCCGGTGCTGATCGCGGTCGGGTACAACGCCGGTCCGGGGCGGGTGGCGCAATGGATCGAGCGCTACGGCGATCCGCGGTCGGCGAATGTCGACGTGGTCGACTGGATCGAATCGATCCCCTTCGACGAGACCCAGACCTATGTCATGCGGGTGACCGAGAGCCTGCCCAACTACCGGGCGCGGCGCACCGGCGAGACCGGGCCGGTCCGTTTCACCGACGAGCTGAAACAGCGCTAGGACGGACGCGCCCGAGCCGGGCGCCGGGATCAAGAGGGCGCGGCCGGACGATGCTGTCCGGCCGCGTCCCCGGCCCTCCGGGCTCAGGCTGCGAGCACCTTTCGCAGCTCGGTCTCGGTGAGCGGTGTGCAGGCGAGGCTGACCCCGTCCTTGACCAGCGCATAGGTGCCGTAGGGCGTGGGCGACAGCCGGCGGACGTCATCGGCGCTTTCGAGCGGGATTTCCCGGTACGGCAGGCCGAGCTCGGCGGCGACCGTACGGACCCGGGCGGCGGCATCGTCGAGATAGGGGCATTGGGCACTGCGCAGCACCGTCACGCCGGGCCCGCAGGCCTCGGCCTTGCGCGCCCAACCGCCGCAGATCCGCGGCACCTTGTGGGCGCTGTGGGATTTGACCCAGAGCTCGAACTTGTCACCGCAGGTGTCGACCCGGCGAAAGCCGAGGTGTTCGACGATGCCGGGCGCGATCAGCCAGTTGCCGCGCGAAGTGAGCGCCGCGACACCGTAATAGCCGTTGTCCCGGGCCCAGGCCTCGGCCTCGGCGACCAGATCGCGGGCAAAGCCGCGGCCGCGCGACTTGCCGACCACCCAGAGGCAGTGGATCACCACGAAATCGTTCACATCGTCGACCGCGCGCCAGCTCTTCGGCCCCGGCATGAACTCGATGAACCCGCGCTCGCCGTCGCCGAGGAGGCGCATCTGCAACCCCTCCGCGAAGCGCGCCATTAGCCAGTCGCGCTTGGCCTGCCAGGCGGGGCTCTTGCGGGCCGACATCTTGCAGAAGAAGCCGTAGTCGTCGACGTTGTCCGCCGTGACGGTGATAATGTCTACCATGCTGTCCTCCCGTTCGGGAGTATGACCACGGGGCGGCGCTGGCGTCCTTGACCCCGGTCAAAGCGGCGCGCGCGGGACCCGTGCCTGAGGACCGGTGCCGGCTCAGTCGCCGAGCTTTTTGTGCACCTCGTCGAGGTCGATCTCGCCCACCGGGTTGCGGTTGGCCGGGTCGTCGAAATCGTATTTGAACAGCTGGAAATCGCGCTTGTAGATCTCCCAGACGAGGTGCTTCGACAGGTCGTCGAAATAGTCCGAGATCGGATGCGCCATCTTCGGCCCGTGGTCGGCGCTTTCGTTGAACCGGGGGATCTTGCCGAGTTGCACCTTGTGCGGGGTCTCGATGTGCTTGAGCACCTCGCGCATCCCCTTGTTGAAGTCCTCGATGTGGAAGATGTGGTCGTAGCGCCCGCCGTTCTGGATGAAGGTCGAGACATGGCCCGACATCGCCGACCAGTGGATATCGGGGTCCATCGGCCGGCGGAACCGGATGGTGTCGCGGGCGAACAGCAGGAACCGGCGGAACGAGCGGATCTGGTCGAACTCGAAACCGGTCTCGGGATCGCCCACCTCGACCCCGTATTTCTGCACGAGCAGCGGCACGAGGTTGCCGCGGTAGCGCTTGCCGTTGCGCTGGATGCCGCAGATCTTGTCGAAGAACGACGAAAGAATCCGGCCGTAAGGATTGCGCACCGCGGTGAAGGCGTAGGACTTGTGCGCCTTGACGTTGGCCTCGATCAGCGGCTGGCTGTCTTCCATCGCCCATTTGTGCAGGCCTTCCATGGCGTCGTGCACGTCGCCGTCGTAGAACCGCCCGTGGTCGGAGTAATACATGATCTGGCCGATCGACGAGCAGGCGCATTTCGGCACCACGCGGTAGACCACGCTCTCGCTTTCGGTCATCCAGGTTCCGGGAAAGCCCATGAGTGCCGTTCGCCTCCGTTCGCCCCCTTGCGGACCTACCTGCGGACCCTGCTGCGGGAGCGATTGCCGCATGGGGAGAAAAAAGCAAACAAACCCTGTTCTTTCAATGGGGCTTTGACGGTATTCGTGTCTGACACCCGGAACGGGACCTCCACAGCACGCGCCATGGCCCAGATCGCCTTCATCCTGCTCAGCCACAAAGACCCCGACGCGATCGTCGACCAGGCCCGGCGGCTGACGGCGGTGGGCGACTACATCGCGATCCATTTCGACGCCCGTGCGCCGAAGGCCGATTACGAGAAGATCCGGGCAGCGCTCGCCGACAACCCGAACGTCACCTTCGCGGCCCGCCGGCTGAAATGCGGCTGGGGCGGCTGGAGCCTGGTCGAAGGCACGCTGGAAGCGGTGCGCGCGGCGGTGGATGCCTTTCCGCGGGCGACGCATTTCTACATGGTCTCGGGCGATTGCATGTCGATCAAGTCGGCCGAGTTCGCCCACGACTATCTCGACGCCGAAGACGTCGACTATATCGAGAGCGTCGACTTCTTCTCGTCGGGCTGGATCAAGACCGGGATCAAGGAAGACCGGCTGATCTACCGCCACTACTTCAACGAGCGCACCCACAAGACGTTGTTCTACGCCGCGCTCGACTGGCAGAGGCGGCTGGGGCTCAAACGCAAGATCCCCGAGGACCTGCAGATCATGATCGGCAGCCAGTGGTGGTGCCTGCGCCGCCGCACGATCGAGTGGATCCTCGATTTCATCAGGCGGCGGCCGGACGTGGTGCGGTTCTTTCGCACCACCTGGATCCCGGACGAGACGTTTTTCCAGACGCTGGTGCGCCACATGGTGCCGGCGGACGAGATCCGCCCGCGCACGCTGACTTTCCTGATGTTCACCGATTACGGCATGCCGGTCACGTTCTACAATGACCATTACGACATGCTGCTGGCGCAGGATTACCTGTTCGCGCGCAAGATCAGCCCCGAGGCGACCGAGCTCAAGCGCCGGCTCGGCGCGCTCTATGCCGAGACCGGGGTGCGCTTCAGCATCTCCAACGAGGGCCGCCACCTCTTTTCCTTCCTGGTCGGGCGGGGACGGATCGGCCGCCGCTTCGCGCCGCGGTTCTGGGAGGCGGAATCGACCATCGGGCGCGACCGCGAACTCCTGATCGTGGTCGCGAAGAAATGGCACGTCGGCAAGCGGCTGATGCGCCGGATCGGCCAGGTGACCAACGTGCCGACGATCGACTACCTGTTCGACGAGCAGGCGACCGATCTGCCCGATCTCGGCGGCATCCAGACCAGCCTCGAGAAACGCACCCGCCACCGCCGGGCGCTGATGCGGATGCTCTACGATTACTTCGAGACCGACCGGCTCGCGGTGGCGATGGACCCGAACAACATGGATTTGTTGCGCGACTTCTATGCCGACCGCTCGACGACACGGCTGCTGGAAGTGGAAAGCGAGTTTTCCGACGACTGGCTGCGCGGTCACGCGGTGCGGGTCGGCCTCGCCGGCGAGAGCACGCCCGAGGCCGCCATCGCCCGGCTGCTGCCGACGATCCGCTCCGACCTCTACCTCGAAAGCGACCGCATCCGCGACGCGGGCTTCGACAACCTCCACCGGCTGCGCGAAACTGCGGCGCCCGAAGACAATGCCCGCGCGCTCGCGCGGTTTCTCTCGATCCCGGAAGAGAGGGCGCTCAAGATCGCCCGCACCGCCCATCTGTTCAGCGACTAGGAAGGCCGGATATGCCCTACGACTACGATCCTCAGAACGTCTTCGCCAAGATCGTCCGCGGCGAGATCCCGAACGACACCGTGCTCGAGACCGCGCACAGCCTCGCCTTCAACGATATCGGCCCGCAGGCGCCGGTGCATGTGCTGGTGATCCCTAAGGGACCTTACGTGAACTGGGACCATTTCGTCGCCGAGGCTACGGCGGACGAGATGCTCGACTTCACGAAAGCGATCCACGGGGTGGTCGAGGCCAAGGGGCTGGAGCCCGGCGCCGGCGGTCAGGGCTACCGGCTGATCATGAACGCGGGCACCGCGGGGTGCAGGAGGTGCCGCACCTGCATGTGCACATCCTGTCGGGCAAGGTGATGGGGCCGATGGTCTGCGATTGAGGGTTTCGCCCAGGCTTTGCCTGGGCGACGAGCCGGGGCTCCGCCCCCGAACCCCCGAGGTATTTGGAAACCGAAGAAGACAAACGGGAGCGGCCAGCAATCGCGCGCAGGTGGGGCCGAAACGCGGCCGGTTTGCGCACCGGCGCCGGGGCCGCGCGCAGAGTTCGCCCCGGCACGCTTGCGTCTTGCTCCCCGCCGGTGCCGCGCTAGAATGCCGCGGTGCACCAACGTGAGGCCCGAAACATGACCCACCCCGTTCCGGAGACGAAGATCGTCGACAAGAAGAAGATCGCCTGCGACGGCCACGATGCCGCCAGCGGTCATCCCCGTGTCTGGCTGACGATCCCGGACGACACCGGCTGGGTCGAGTGCCCCTGTGCGACATCCGCTACGCGCTCGACAAGACCGCCGGCACCGCCGCGCATTGAGCGGCGCGTCCGTCCGCCCCTCGAGCCGCTCCGCCGTGCGATCTCCGGACCCAAGACGTGTCCACGGGGCGACGCAAGCCTAGCGCTCTCCTCCGCCGCATGGCACAACGGGCCTCTCAGCGGAGGGAGACGCAGATGACCAGCACGTTCGGCAAGGGATGCCACCTGCACCTGGTGGATGGCTCGGCCTTCATCTTCCGCGCCTACCACGCGCTGCCGCCGCTTACCCGCAAGTCCGACGGGCTGCCGATCGGCGCGGTGGCGGGATTCTGCAACATGCTGTTCAAGACGGTCGAGGACAACAAGGGGGCGGATGCGCCGACCCATGTGGCGGTGATCTTCGACTATTCCGGCAAGTCCTTCCGCAACGAGATCTACCCCGCGTACAAGGCCAACCGGCCGCCGGCGCCCGAAGACCTGGTGCCGCAGTTCCCGCTCACCCGCGACGCCACCCGCGCCTTCAACATCGCCTGCATCGAGAAGGAAGGCTTCGAGGCGGACGACATCATCGCCACCTATGCCCGCCAGGCCCGCGAGGCCGGCGGGCGGGTGACGATCATCTCGTCCGACAAGGACCTGATGCAGCTCGTCGGCGGCGGCGTCGAGATGCTCGACGCGATGAAGAACACGCGGATCGGCATCGAAGGCGTCGAGGAGAAATTCGGCGTGGGGCCGGAGCGCGTGGTCGACGTGCAGGCGCTCGCGGGCGACTCGGTCGACAACGTGCCAGGCGCGCCGGGGATCGGGATCAAGACCGCGGCGCTCTTGATCAACGAATACGGCGATCTCGATACGCTGCTCGCGCGGGCCGAGGAAATAAAGCAGCCCAAGCGGCGCGAGGTTCTGATCGAGAAGGCCGACCAGATCCGGATGAGCCGCGTGCTGGTGACGCTCGACGAGAACGTGCCCGACCTGGAACCGCTGGAAGCGCTGGAGCTGCGCGACCCGGAGCCCGACGCGCTGCTGCCCTTCCTCGCGGCGATGGAGTTCCGCTCGCTCAGCAAGCGGATCGCCGACGTGCTGGGGGTCGAGAGCCCGGACATTCCCGAGCCGAAGACGCCTGAACAGGCGGAAGAGGCGGCCGCGCCGGGATGCCGGCGATTGCGCCGAAGCCTACGAGCGGGTCGATACGATGGCGGCGCTCGACCGCTGGATCGCGCGGGTCCGCGAGCGCGGGTACGTGGCGGTCGACACCGAGACCACCTCGCTCGACGAGATGCAGGCCGATCTCGTGGGGATCTCGCTGTCGGTCGTGCCGGGCGAGGCCTGCTACATCCCCGTCGGCCACAAGAAGGGCGCGGGCGATCTGTTCGGCGCCGATGAACCGGTCGAGGGGCAGATGCCGCTCGCCGACGTGTTGGCGGCGCTCAAGCCGGTGCTGGAGGACGACAGCCTCCTCAAGATCGGCCAGAACATGAAATACGACGCCAAGATCTTTGCCCGCCACGGGGTGCGGGTGGCGCCGATCGACGACACCATGCTGATGAGCTACGCACTGTTCTCGGGGCTGCACAACCACGGCATGGATGCGCTCTCGGACCGCTACCTCAAGCACGAGCCGATCCATATCAAGGACCTGCTCGGCAGCGGCAAATCGGCGATCACCTTCGACCGTGTGCCCATCGACGAGGCGGTGAAATACGCCGCCGAGGATGCCGACATCACGCTCAGGCTCTGGCAGGTCTTCAAGCCGCGGCTGCACCGGGAGAAGGTCACCACCGTTTACGAGACCCTCGAACGGCCGCTGGTGCCGGTGCTGGCCGGGATGGAGATGACCGGCGTCGTGGTCGACCGCGACACGCTCAGCCGGATGTCCAACGCCTTCGCCCAGAAGATGGCGGGGCTGGAGGCGGAGATCCACGAGCTGGCGGGCGAGACGTTCAACGTCGGCAGCCCAGCGCAGCTCGGCGAGATCCTGTTCGAGAAGATGGCCCTGCCGGGCGGCAAAAAGGGCAAGAACGGCAAGTACTCGACCCCGGCGGATGTGCTCGAAGACCTCGCGACCGAGCATGACCTGCCGGCCCGGGTGCTCGACTGGCGCCAGCTCTCGAAGCTCAAATCGACCTACACGGACGCGCTGCAGAGCCATATCAACCCCGAGACCGGCCGGGTGCATACCTCCTACGTGCAGACCGGCGCCAATACCGGCCGGCTCGCCTCGACCGACCCCAACCTGCAGAACATCCCGGTGCGCACCGAGGAGGGGCGGCGGATCCGCGAGGCCTTCGTCGCGCCCGCAGGCAAGAAGCTGATCTCGCTCGACTACAGCCAGATCGAGCTGCGGATCCTCGCGCATACCGCCGGGATCGAGAGCATGCGGCAGGCGTTCAAGGACGGAGAGGACATCCACGCCGCCACCGCGAGCGAGATGTTCGACGTGCCGCTCGACGAGATGACCTCGGAGGTGCGGCGGCGGGCGAAAGCGATCAATTTCGGCGTGATCTACGGGATCTCCGGCTTCGGGCTTGCGCGCAACCTGCGCATTCCGCGGGCCGAGGCGCAGGGGTTCATCGACCGCTATTTCGAGAAATACCCCGGCATCCGCGAGTACATGGACGACACCGTCGCCTTCGCCAAGGAGCATGGCTTCGTCCAGACCCTGTTCGGCCGCAAGATCCACACGCCCGAGATCGGCGCCAAGGGGCCGCAGGCGGGCTTTGCGAAACGTGCCGCGATCAACGCCCCGATCCAGGGGACGGCTGCCGACATCATCCGCCGGGCGATGATAAGGATGCCTGCCGCAATCGAAGGCCTGCCGGTGAAGATGCTCCTGCAGGTGCATGACGAGCTCATCTTCGAGGTCGAGGAAGCGGCCGTGGACCCGGCCATCGCCGCGATTCGCGTGGTGATGGAGGGGGCGGCCGACCCGGCGGTGAAGCTCGCGGTGCCGCTGGTGGTCGATGCCGGCGTGGGGGCGAACTGGGCCGAGGCGCATTGAGGGCACACGGCCGAGAATTGTGTCACAGCGCTCCGTGTCCGGGTGCGCAGGGATCGGTCGTCAGCGCAGGCGGTCCAGGAGTGCCCGGTTGCGGCACAGGCTGGGCGCTTCCACCGCGCCGCCGCGGTGTTCGTCGAGCCAGATCTCGCAGCCCCCGGGGTCGGGACACTGGCTGCACCGCGTGATCGCGTCGACGAGGTCAGCGCGGGACAGCCGCGCGAGATCGACTTCGAGATCGAGGTTGATCCCGAGCACATCGGCCATCCGGCCGAGCAGGTGTTCATGATAGGCGCGATGCGCGTCGGCGGTCATGGGTCTCTCTTTTGCTTCTGGACCAAAACCGTTTCAGACCGGATCAGTCTGAAAAAGGATTTTGGCGCAGATTCAAAGCCTTGAGCGAAATCCTGGGATCAAACCGTCTCGGTTTGATCCGTTTTCGCTCCTAGAACAGCAGGAAATCCCCTTGTTTCCTTGATCGAGATCAAAACCGGGCGTGGCGCTCTGTTTCCACCCGTTTCCCCCGCCGGAGCAGCGGCCTATGCTGAACCCCATGTTTACCATCGAGCACGAATTCGATTCGACCGTCGTCACCCTCGTCGACGAGGAGGGGCCGCACCTGCGCGAAGACGTCATCATCAACGCCTTCGAGGATTGCGTCACCCTGGAGCAGCACGAGCCGGTCACCGACACGCTGATGCGGGTGACCCTGTCGATGAGCCAGCTGCGCGACCTCGCGGCGGCGTTGGAACTGCCCGAGGGGGCCTACAAGCTTCTGCCCGAAGACGGGTGATGCGAAGGCGGGAGGGCCTCGACTCTCGGCGGCGAAGATGAGAACATAAGGCGAACATTTTGCCATCCCCATGCCCTGATCCATGCCCCAGAAGCGCCTCCTCAGCCTGTGGTTTCCCCGCCTTGCCGCAGAGCGGGTGATGCGGCTCGACCGCGGGCTGCCGGCCGGGCCGCTGGCGGTGGTGGCCGACCGGCGCGGCGCGCAGGTGCTGGTCTCGCTCAATGCCGAGGCCAGCCGGGCGGGGCTCGCCCCCGGCCAGCCGCTGCGCGATGCCCGGGCGATCTGTCCCGAGCTGGTCTCGCGCCCCGAGAGCCCGCTGGCGGAGGCCGCCTTTCTGACCCGGCTGAGGCGCTGGGCGGGCAAGTTCACCCCCTGGGTCGCCGAGGAACCGCCCGGCGGGCTGGTGCTCGACATCACCGGCTGCGCGCATCTGTTCGGCGGCGAAGAAGAGCTGGTGGCGGCGATCGAGCGCGACCTCGCCGGGCTCGGGCTCACCGCCACGCTCGGGCTCGCCGATACCGTCGGTGCGGCCTGGGCGCTAGCGCGCTACGCGGGGCATGGGCCGGAGCGCGGCGCGGGCGGCGATGCCATCGACCAGGAGGCGCGCGCCACCCGGTCGCGGGCGGCGAAACGGCGGCACTGGACCCGCGGCGGGCAACCCCCGCGACCGGCTGCGACCGGGCGGATGCCGGTGCGGATCGCACCCGTGGGCGGGGCGCGCACCGCGCTGGCGGAGCTGCCGGTGGCGGCGCTGCGGATCGAGCCCGACGTGGTCGAGGGGCTCGCGCGGCTGGGGCTGAGACGGATCGGCGACATCCTCGGCACCCCGCGCGCGGGGCTTGCCCGCCGGTTCGGCACCCAGCTGGTGCGCCGGCTCGACCAGGCGCTGGGGGTCGAGCCCGAGCCGGTCTCGCCGGCGCGCCCGCCCCTGCGCTTCGCGGTGCGGCTGGGGCTGCCCGAGCCGATCGGGCTGGAGAGCGACCTCGTCGCCGCGCTCGACCGGCTGCTGCCGGAGCTCAGCGCGCGGCTCGAACGCGCGGGCCGGGGCGCGCGACGGGTGCGGGCCGAGTTCAGCCGCACCGACCATACGCTGCAGGCGATCGAGGTCGGGCTCGCCCGCCCCACCGCCGAGCCCGACCGGATCCGCCCGCTGCTGGCGCTCAAGCTCGGCGATGTCGACGCGGGCTTCGGCATCGATCTCGTGCGGCTCACCGTACCGGTGCACGAACCGGTCCACGCGGTGCAGCACCGCGGCCACATGGCGGCGGGCGAGGCGGCGCGGCGTCCTGAGGGTCAGGAGATCGACGATCTCCTGGGGCGGATCGGCGCCCGGCTGGGGCTTGACGCGCTCACCCGGCTGCACCCGGGCGAGAGCCATATCCCGGAAAAGGCCGGCGTGGTGATGGCGGCGGGCTTCGCGGCGCCCGACATGAACTGGGTCCCCGGCCCGGAGCGGCCGCTGCGGCTGTGGCCGCCCGAGCCGGTGACGGCTCCGGCCGCGCCCACCCTGCCCGCCGGCTTTCGCTGGCGCGGCCGCGATCACCTGGTGGCGGCGGCGGACGGGCCGGAGCGGATCGCGCCGGAATGGTGGCTCGACGAACCCGCCTGGCGCTCGGGGCAGCGCGATTACTGGCGGGTGACCACCGAACGGGGCGAGCGGCTGTGGCTCTACTTCGCCCACGGCGCGGCGCTGTCGGCGGGCTGGTTCTGCCACGGGGCGTTTGCCTGACGGGGGCACCGGGGGGGGAACCAGGGGGCACCGACCGAGATGTGAGGACGGCCCGGCGGCCCGCGCAAGATCGCCGTTAACCCGAATCCGGAAATCCGGATTTCTGGATTCGGATTAACGCGACTTTATCTTTTTAATCAATATCTTGATTGACATCAAACCATGACGAAAGACGGCCCGTCCTTGCCAGAACAGGCCTCATCTCCAAAAGTTTCCGAGGCCCCGGGACGGGATCACGCCCCGATCCGGATCGGCTGCCGCTTCGGGCCCCAGGTGCCCGGCGGGCCTTGGATGACCCCGGCGAAACGGGTGCCGCAGGCCGTGCAATGGCCGGTGTCGTCGAGGTGCCAGTCGCTGAGCCGGTACCAGTCGCGGCCGATCACCATCTGCCCGCAGCCGGTACAATAGCTCGACTGGGTGGGCTTGTGGTGGACGTTGCCGGAATAGACGTGGTGCAGCCCGACGTCGCTCGCGATCTTCTGCGCCGCGAGCACGGTGGCGAGCGGTGTCGGCGGGTGATGGGGCATCCGGTGCTGCGGCGTGAAGGCGGTGAAGTGCACCGGCGTGTCGGGCCCGCAGCTGTCGCGCACCCAGCTGGCAAGCGCCGCGATCTCGTCGGGGCTGTCGTTCTCGCCGGGGATCAGCAGCGTGGTGAGTTCCAGCCAGCAGGCGGTCTCCTGCGCCACATAGGCGATGGTCTCGAGCACCGGCTCGATATGGGCGCCGGTGAGCTTGCGGTAGAACTCCGGCGTAAAGCCCTTGAGGTCGATATTGGCCGCGTCCATCCGGGCGAAGAACTCGGCGCGGGGTTCGGGCTCGATATAGCCCGCGGTCACCGCCACCGAGCGTACGCCGACCTCGCGGCAGGCAATCGCGGTGTCGACGGCGTATTCGAGGAAAATCACCGGGTCGTTGTAGGTATAGGCGACCGAGGCGCAGCCGTGCGCGCGCGCCGCCGCGGCGAGAGCTTCGGGCGCGGCACGGTCGGCCAGCCGGTCGACGCTCTTCGCGGTCGAGATGTCGTAGTTCTGGCAGAACTTGCAGGCGAGGTTGCAGCCCGCAGTGCCGAAGGACAGGACCGCGGTGCCGGGCAGGAAGTGGTTGAGCGGCTTCTTCTCTACGGGATCGATGCAGAACCCCGACGAGCGGCCGTAGGTGTCGAGCACCAGCCGGTCGCCCTCGCGCATCCGCACGAAGCACATGCCGCGCTGGCCGTCGCGCAGGGCGCAGAACCGCGGGCAGAGCTCGCAGCGCAGCCGTCCGTCCGGCAGCTTGCTCCAATATCGCGCAGGGTGACGAGGCTCGGTCATGATTTTCTCGCGGATTTGCCCTACACTAGGTCCGTCTCGTGGTTATATGAAAATAACATGAGCACGATGCACGCGCATTCAAGTCGAAGACCCGCCGTGGCGGGGATGTTCTATCCGGCCGACGCCGGAGAGCTTCACCGGACCGTGCATGACTGCCTCGACCGCGGGCGGGCCGTGAGCCCCCCGACTGCGCCGCGGGCGATCATCGCGCCGCATGCGGGCTATGTCTATTCCGGCTGGTTGGCGGGCGCGGCCTGGGCCAGCACCGAGGCCGCGGACATCGCCCACGCGGTGGTGCTGTCGCCCTCGCACCGGCATGCCTTCGACGGCATCGCCCTGCCCTCGGGCACACGCTTCGTGATGCCGGGCTTCGACCTCGCGATCAACGATACGGGCCGCGCCGCGCTGGTGGAGGCGGGGCTCGCCCATGTCGAGGACGCGGCGCATGACCGCGAGCACGGGGCCGAGACGCAGTTTCCGTTCCTCAGCGCCCTGCACGCCCGCGCCGACGTGTTGCCGCTGGTGCTCGGGCGGGTAGACGATGCGCAGGTGGCGGCGGCGATCGACCTGCTCGACGCGCTGCTCGACGGCAAACAAGACCGGCCGCTGTTCGTGCTGTCGAGCGATCTCAGCCATTTCCTCACCGAAACCGCCGCGCGGGCCCGCGACGACGAGACCGCGCGGCTGATCGAGACCGGGGCTGGCGCGAGCTCACCGGGCAGCATGCCTGCGGGATGAAGGCGATCCGGGGTTCTTCGCGTCACGGGCCGGTGCCGGGGCGCGGGTCACAAGGCTGGCGCGGGCAACCTCGGCCGATGTCTCCGGCGACCAGTCGCGGGTGGTGGGCTACGGCGCCTCGAGTGCTGCACGGGCCCGACGGCGACGCGATTGCGCCGGGCGACCGGGCCGCGCTCATCCGGGTGGCGCGCGAGGCGCTGGTCTCGCGCACGAAACGGGGCGCGCGCCGGAGGTGGCCGAGGAGAGCTTTCGGCGCGGCTGAGGACCTATGGCGCGGCTTTCGTCACCCTCAACAAGGCGGGTCGCCTGCGCGGCTGCATCGGGTCGCTCCAGGCGCACCGGCCGCTGGTGCGCGACGTGGCCGAGAACGCGGTGAAGGCCGGGCATGACGACCCGCGCTTTCCCGGCGTGACGCTGCGCGAGCTCAACGAGATCCGGGTAAAGGTTGCGGTGCTGGAGCCACCGGCGCCGATGACATTCGCCTCCGAAGACGACCTGGTCGGCCAGCTCCGCCCCGGCGAGGACGGGCTGATCCTGGTCGACCGGGGCCGGCGCGGAACCTTCCTGCCGATGGTCTGGGAAAGCCTGCCGGAGCCGCGGGATTTCTGGGCGCAACTCAAGCGCAAGGCCGGGCTGCCGGTGGATCACTGGAGCGAGACGCTGGAAGTGCAGCGCTACCGCGCGGAGAGTTTCTCGAATGAGCCCCGGAATGCGGGGGCAGTTCTGCGAACCCGTGCCGGGGAAGGGGACCCTGTGCGCTGAGCGTCCGCCAAGCACCCTGCCTGCCTTCCACCACGATACATGTCCGCCGGGCGCCTGCCGTGCGAAACCCGGTCTGGGCTTTCCAATCGCCAGGACATGAAACGGCCACCACATAAGCAAAGGCCGGATTGGACAACAGGAAGGACAAGGACATGTTTGGCAACGGCACGCTTCGCGACAACTGGAACACCCAATGGGGACCGGAGCCGGTTCTCTCGCTCTGCACCACCGAGGCGCGCAAGGCGCCGATCACGCTCGCGGGCCTGGGCAGCCGCCGGGGACGCGCGCCCGACGATGCGGGCCGCCGATCCGCGCCGGTTCGCCTGACCGAGCGCAATGGCCGGGCCACCTGACGGCGCCCCGCCCCCGCGGGGCACGCACCGGAACACGGCACAAAGAAAAACCCCGCCTTGGGGGGCGGGGTGTTCTGCGTAGCCCCCGGTGCCGCGAACTGGGTGGGGGCTGTTGATAACGGCACCGGGGTGAGCTTGTAGCTCGCTACGTAGGATTGTTATCGCCGCCAAACCGGGCGGCATTCGGGACGCTTGCGGGCGGGCTCAAGGTCATTTCATGGCGGAAACGTGGCAGCCGCACGCCTGCGTTGCATTCGCCGCGCTCGGGAGTGTTGATTTGCGCCCGGAGAGACCCCATCCTGCGGCCATGACCGTGCAGTCTCCGACGCCTTTCCCAGACCCGACCCCTACGAGAAGGTCGCTTTCGACCGGCGCGAGCTCGGGGTGATCATGGGGCTGTACGGGCGGATGGTGGCGGCCGGGGAATGGCGCGACTACGCGATGTCGTTCCTCAAGGATCATGCCGTTTTCGCCGTGTTCCGCCACACCGCCGAACACCCGCTCTACCGGATCGAGAAACGACCCAAGCTGCGCGGGCGGCAGGGGCAATATGCGCTGTTCGGCATGGACGGGCGGGTGCTGAAACGGGGTTCCGACCTCAAGACGGTGCTGCACATGCTCGAACGCAAGCTGATCCGCCCGATCGAGTAGACCTCAGTCCGGCAGCAGGCCGAGCCCGGGGAGCCGGTCGGCCCGTCCTTGCGACGTGAAAAGCCCGGCCAGCTCGGCGGCGATGTCGTCGAGCCGGTGCCGGTCGCCGCGCTCCAGCGCCGCGCGCGCCTCGGCGAGGCGGGCGAGGCCGCGGCGGGTGGTGGCAAGATGGGCGGCGAAGACCGCGTTGGCGGGGAACTTTTCCGCGAGACCCACGGCGATCTTTTCCGAGCGTGTCAGTACCGCTTCGATCCGGTCCAGGTCCGGCATGCGGTCGGGGCTGCGGAAGAGGGCGAAGGTTTCGAGATCGGGAAGGGTATCCATGGGCGATTCGCTCGGTCCGTACCCGGGCGAGCCTATCGCTCGAATTTGACGAAAATCGGGTGGATCAGGCGGGCGGAAGACGCCGGCGTGCGGTGACCGGGCCATCGCCCTGGGCCGCGATCCGGGCGATGGCGGCGTCGATGCCCTCGTGCGCCACCGCCATGTAGCCGGCATTGGCGTGGATCATGCGCTCGGGGTCCACCACCATCGCCACGTGGCCCTTCCAGAAGAGCAGATCGCCGCGCTGATGCGGCCCCGTCGCCTCGACGCCCAGCGCGGATTGCATGTCGCTGTCGGCCGGGCAGGCGATGCCGCAGGCGGTGAGGGCCGCCTGGACGAGGCCGGAGCAATCGATGCCGAAGGCGGTGTTGCCGCCCCAGAGATAGGGCGTGCCGAGGAACTTTTCGGCGACGGCGACCGGGTCGGTCTCGACGGTGTCGACGGGCGCGAGATGGGTCGCGGGCAGCCAGGCTTCGCGGAACCAGATGGCGTCGGGCGGGGTCTGGATCGTCAGCTTGGCCCAGGCGCCCTCGATCCGCGACACTCTGAGTCGGGCGCCGAAGGAGAGCGGGAACAGCCGCATCGCGCGCTTGATGTCGGGCGCTTCCTGCCACTGGGTGCGGATCGCCGAGACCCGGTGGGTGGGCGGCAGCTCGGGGAACAGGAACTCGTCGAACACCCAGCCGACATAGCCGTCGAGCCCGGCGAAGCCGAAGGCGAACCCGTCTTCGCGGTCGAGCACGCAGAAGCGCGCGCCCTGCAAAAGCTCGCGGGTCCGCGCACCGCCGGGGCTGTCGAGGAGCGGAAGCACGCCGGTTTCGACCTGGCGCCATTCGCCCTCGGTGAAACGCTCGGCGGTCACCTTGCCCTTGAGCGAGACATGGGCGACGCGGCCGTTGGTGGGCGAGAGACGCGGGTCCATCACAGATCGAGCAGGGTGGGCAGCGCCGCGAGGAGGGCGCGGGCGCCCTGCCCGACCCCGCCCTTGGGCCGCGCCGGCGCGGCTTCCGGCTGCCAGCCGTAGATGTCGAAATGGATGTAGCGCGGCGTCGCGGTGACGAAGCGCTTGAGGAACAGGGCCGCGGTGATCGAACCGGCCATGCCGCCGCCCGGCGCGTTGTCGAGATCGGCGATCTGGGGTTCGATCTTGGCCTCGTAGGGGGCCCAGAAGGGCATCTCCCAGACCGGGTCGGCGACCTCGGCGGCGACATCGCGCAGCGCCGCGGCATCGCCGGGGTCGGTCGCGTAGAAGGGCGCGAGATCGGGGCCGACGGCGACGCGGGCGGCCCCGGTGAGGGTGGCCATCGAGACCACCAGATCGGGGGTATCCTCGTCGGCGAGCGCCAGCGCGTCGGCCAGCACCAGCCGGCCCTCGGCATCGGTGTTGTTGACCTCGACGGTCAGGCCCTTGCGGCTGGTGAGCACGTCGCTCGGGCGCATCGCCTCGCCGCTCACGGAATTTTCCACCGCCGGGATCAGCACCCGCAGGCGCAGGGGCAGCTCCAGCGCCATGATCATCTGGGCGAGACCGAGCACGGTGGCGGCGCCGCCCATGTCCTTCTTCATCAGCCCCATCGAGGCGCCGGGCTTGAGGTTGAGCCCGCCGGTGTCGAAACAGACGCCCTTGCCGACCAGCGTGAGCCGCGGGCCCGCCGTGCCCCAGGACATGTCGATGAGCCGGGGCGCGCGCGGCGAGGCGCGGCCGACGGCGTGGATCATCGGGAAGTTGTCGGTGAGGAGGGCGTCGCCGGTGGTGACGCTGACCCGCGCGCCGAAGGTCCCGGCGAGGGCCTGGGCGGCGTCTTCGAGCTCGTGCGGGCCCATGTCGGAGGCGGGGGTGTTGATGAGGTCGCGGGTGAGCGCCTCGCCGGCCGCGATGGCTTCGAGCCGGCGCGCGTCGATGCCGTCGGGCGCGACCAGCTCGGCCTTGGGCGCGGGGGCGTCCTTGTAGCGGGTGAAGCGGTAGCCGGCGAGCAGCCAGCCGAGCGCAAACTCCTCGCGCGCGGCGCCCTCGGGGGCGGCGGCGAGGTGATAGGTGCCGGCCGGCAGGAGGGCGCGGATCGCGGCGGCGCCAAAGCGGCTGCGGGCGCGGGCGGTCTCGGTGCCGAGCCCGCCGAGGGCCACGGCCGGGGTGCCGTCGGCGCCCGGGAGCACCGCCACGGTGCCGAGCGCGGCCTTGAACCCCGAGGCGGAGAGCCAGGCGCGCGGCGCCGGGTCGAGCCCCTCGGCGAGCGCGTCGAGCCCGGCCTCGTCGACGAGCAGGAGCGGCAGGGTGTTGTCCGCGGGCGGGGCGAAGGAGAGCGGCATGGCGGGCTCCGGCTTGGGGAAACTGCGGCCAGACTACCCCAGCCAGTGGCGCCCGCAAGGGGTGCGGGGCCGAGCCGGCGGCGCCCCGTGCGAGCGCGGGCGGGGTTGCGGTCCGCAGGCTTTGCGGGCACGAAGAGGGCAACGTTGAGGGCGCTCCCCATGCAAATCGATGCCAGGACCGAAGGCTTGCTCGTGCAGGCGGTGCGCCGGGTCGCGGCCCGCGAGATCCTGCCGGGGTTCCGCGCGCTCGCTCCGGGCGACATCGACACCAAGGCTGGCCCCGACGACCTCGTGACGGCGTTTGACCGGCGTGCCGAACAGGCGCTGGCGGCCGAGATGGCGCAGATCCTGCCCGATGCGCTGTTTGTCGGCGAGGAATCGGTCGATGCCGATCCGGGGCTGCTCGACCGGCTCGCGGCGGCAGAGCTCGCGGTCATCGTCGACCCGATCGACGGCACCGGCAATTACGCCGCGGGGCTCGCGGTGTTCGGCGTGATCCTGGCGGTGGTCGCGGGGGGCGAGACGGTGTTCGGCCTGCTCTACGACCCGGTGATCGACGATTGGGTGCTGGCGCGCAAGGGCGGCGGCGCCTGGTTCGCGGGGCCCGGCAAACCGCCGCGCCGTCTCACAGGCCGGGCGCCGCGGCCGCGCGAGGCGGCGCAGGGCTATGTGCCGCTGTTTCTCTACGAAGGCGCGCGCCGGCAGGCGGTGGCGGCCGCCCTGCTCGCGCTTGGGCGGGTCAATTCGCTGCGCTGTTCCTGCCACGAATACCGCCAACTGGCCCTCGGCCAGGCGGATTTCGTGGTCTCGCCCAAGGCGAAACCCTGGGACCACGCGGCGGGCTGTCTCGTGATCGGCGAAGCGGGCGGCAAGGTGCTGTCCGGCGGCAGGCCCGGCTACGACCCCCGGGCGCCGAAAGCGCCGGTGGTGGCCTTTGCCCATACGGACAGTGCGGACGAGCTGCTTCCGGACGTCCTGCTGACGCCTTGAAGGCGGCGATCAGACGCTGAGATCCTGCAGGTCCCAGACCGCGACGAGAGAGGTCTCGCCGATCCGTTCGAGCCGCGCCATGGTGGCGCCGAGCGCGGCGGGATCGTGGATCATCGACAGCTCCTGCACGTCGCGGGCGACTCGCGCGAGGGTCATCATGCCGACCTGCTGGGCGACGGCGACGAGCGCGCGCACGGTGGCCCGCAGCTCGTCGAGCCGGCCATCGCGGTACTCCTTGAGCCCCCGCGTCAGCGCGATCGAGATCTCCTCGAGCGCATGGTTGACGACCTTGTCGGCCCCGATCGGACCCAGGCTCTGATAGAGCACTTCAAGCTGCGACCGGTCGAGCCGGACGGTTTCATCATAGGCAATTTTCAAGACAGCGCTCATCGCTCTACCCCAACGTTTCCCAAATTTCCCACGCCGCCAACCTGCCAACTGTGCCTCAAGAAAGAGTTTCCAGAGCGCACAGAAATCCCTCGCATTTCATCTAAATCCCCGGCGTTGAACCGGCAGTCCGCGCTTGTCGCCCTGCGGCGGACCCGCGGGCGAACCCGCGCTTCAATCATGCGCGCCTTTGCTCTAGAACCGCGGGAGTGAATCAGCCGCGCGAAAGGGACCCCATGAAAGTCGCCCGCCCGCTTCCTTCCTCGCTCGCCAGCCGCTACCACGGCTGGAAGGCGACCGGTTACGCCGAGAACAAGACCTGGTATCGCCGCCTGGCCTCCGAGGGGCAGCATCCACGCGCGATGATCATTTCGTGCTGCGATTCGAGGGTACACGTCACCTCGATGTTCGGCGCCGACAAGGGCGAGTTCTTCATCCACCGCAACATCGCCAACCTGGTGCCGCCCTACGAGCCCGATGGGCAGAAACACGGCACCTCGGCGGCGGTGGAATACGCGGTGACGGCGCTCAAGGTGGCCAACATCATCGTCATGGGGCATTCGTCCTGCGGCGGGGTGCGCGGGTATTACGACATGGCGATGGGCAACGCGCCGGAGCTTGCCGACGGGTCGAGCTTCGTCGGCCGCTGGATGGAGCTGCTCGCGCCGGGTTACGACCGGATCAAGGAAAGCTGCTCCGGCCCCGACTGCATCGATTCGCTGGAGAAGGAGGCGGTCAAGGTCTCGCTCGACAACCTCATGACCTTCCCCTTCGTGGCCAAGGCGGTCGAGGACGAATCGCTCACCCTGCACGGGATTTGGAACGACATCGGCGAGGGCGATCTGTGGTGGTACGACCCCGCTTCGGACGCGTTCAAGCCGGTTTAGGCCCGGATTAGAGACTGATTCCGGGCCTGTCGCCCGGCGTACCGTGCGCAATTGCGCACGCCACCACGCGCACCCGTGACACGCGCTCTGCGCTTGGGTTTTCCGCGCCGCGCCCTTATCGTCGATCCGATCGCGGGGGGAGACGCGTGCTGAGAAGACTGATCGCCGCGATTGCTGCCCGGGCACTGGTGCTAATCGTGCGCCTCATCACGGCGCCGCGGGCAATCTGGGCCGGAACAGAGCCTGGTCCGCGGCAACGGATCTATTTTGCCAACCACACGTCGAATGCCGATTTCCCGACCGTCTGGGCGGTGTTGCCCGAGTTTCTGCGCGCGACGACCCGGCCGGTGGCGGCGTCGGATTACTGGCTCAAGAACCGAACCCGGGCGTTTTTCGGCCGCGACGTGTTGAACGCGGTGCTGATCAACCGCGACCGGGAGGCGCGCGCCGCGGACGAGGACCCGGTGGCGCTGATGGTGGCGGCGCTCGACGAGGGCGCGAGCCTCATCCTCTTCCCGAGGGCCTGCGCAACCTGACCGAAGAGAAGGTGCTGGCGTTCAAGTCGGGGCTCTACCACCTCGCCGAGGCCCGGCCGGAGGTCGACCTGGTGCCGGTCTGGATCGCCAACCTCAACTCGGTGCTGCCGAAGGGTGAGGTCATCCCGGTGCCGCTGATCTGCACGGTGACCTTCGGACCGGCGCTGCATCTGGGCCCCGGCGAGGACAAGGTCCTGTTTCTCGACCGCGCCCGGGCCGCGCTGGCGGCGCTGGCGAAAGCGGGGGGCACATGAACCAGCACGCCGAGTTCGCGCAATTGTTCACCGGGCTGGTGCTGGCCCTGCTCGGGGCCACGCTGGCGGCCGCCGCGGCTCGCCGATGGGGCCGCACGACCGGGCGCAAGGCCCTGATCCTGCAGACTCTTTTTGTGCGAATCAATGCCTGGTGGGCGATGCTGGTGGCGCTGTCGCTCGCCGCGTTCGCCGGGCGGGCGGGGATCGTGGTGCTGTTTGCGCTGGTCTCGTTTTCGGCGCTGCGCGAGTTCCTCACCCTGACGGCAAAGCGGCGCGCCGATCACTGGGTGCTGATGTTTTCCTTCTTCGTCGCGCTGCCGGGACAGTACCTGCTGGTCTATTTTGGCCAGGTCGGACTGTTTTCCATTTTCATCCCGGTCTATGCCTTCCTGTTCCTGCCGGTCCTCGCGGTGGCGAAGGGCGACACCGCAGGGTTCCTGACCCGGGTGGCGGAGACGCAATGGGGGCTGATGCTGTGCATCTTCGCCGCCGCCCACGTGCCGGCGCTCTTGCTGGTCGAGATCCCGGGCTACGAGGGCCGGGAGATCCTGCTGATCGCCTGGCTGGTGATCGTGGTGCAGGCGGGCGACATCGCCCATTTCATCGCGCCACGGCTCGCCGGGCGGACGCGAATCGCCAAGAAGATCCACCATTCGCGCAGTTGGGAAGGGTTCGTCGGCGCGCTTGGAACCGGGGTGATCGTCGGCACGGGGCTGGCCTGGATCACGCCCTTCGGGCCCTGGGCGGCGGCGCTGCTGGCGCTGGCGGTTTCGGTGCTGGGATATGCCGGGGGCATGGTGATGACGGCGATCAAGCGCGACAAGGGGGTGCAGGATTGGGGGCACCTATTGCCCGGCGAGGGTGGGCTGATCGACCGGCTGGATTCGGTGCTGTTCGCGGCACCGGTGTTCTTTCACCTCGTGCGCTTCTTTTTCGAAGCCGGGTGAGAGCGGGCCGCCGTCGGGGGAACGTTTGGATGCGGCCCGCTGCGCACCCTGGTCGGGTAACGCGTGATGTATCGGGGGGGCGTAGGCGCCGGTCCCTGTCTGGCGGGAAACGCGCGGGGGGCATTCGGCGGGCGGGCGCAGGGCGGAGAGCGCCCGCCGGGGTCCTGGGCGGTCGGGGACCGCCGGGGGCGTGCGGGGGCGTGTGGTTCAGGCGGCCAGCAATGCCGGGCGGGGGTCGCGGCGGCCGGGAACGGGATCACGTTGGACCCGGGCGCGTCGAACCGGTCGAACTTGGCGTCGAAGGCTTCGTCAAAGATCGACACGACATTGTCATCGTCGTCGCCGAGACGGGCAACGGCCAGAGCGGCGAGAGCGGCACGGCGGCCTTGGCGGGCTTTGTCGAGGAAGGTGACGTTGGACAGCATGGTAGTATCTCCGAGGGGGGCAGGAGGGTCGGGCGCGTTTTGCGACCGAATGGAAAGAAGGGGTGGATCAGGCGACGGAGCCGTATGTCGCCAGCACGCCGGTGGTGAAGAACACGCCGGAGGGGGTGCGGCGGGCGCGGGCCCGGCCCTGCCAGTCGGCGAGCGCGATGACGTTGTCGCGGAGCTCTTCGGCGGCGGCGCGGACGGTGGTGCGGGTCGAGGCGCGGCCGGCGCGGCGGTTGCGGTCGAAGGCGATGACGTTGGTGTGCGTGTGCATTTCTTTATCCCCAGGTGTCGGCGTACTGCCGAAAATTCAGGTTCCGAGTTCTTCGTTCAGGCGGCGCGGGCGGTGCGCAATGTCTGGCGGCTCATCTGGTCGAAGATGGTGTCGACCTCTGCGCTGCTGATCATGGGCAGACGTTTCTGACGATCCGTCTGGCTCACGGCCTCGCTATCTCCTTGCAGTTGCAAGATCCGCACGAGGCTACGGGGGGTCATGGTGGCAGCCATATTGTGTCTCCCCTGTCTTGTTTCGTCTTGTTTCCGTTCCGATGAAGACAAGATCGCTTCCGATTCGGGCCTCATTCGCTCCGAATTGCGTCACTTCTGTGATTTTGCATCGTTCGGCCCCAAATTCTCCCGGCCGCCGTCACAAAACACCCGCTCCGCGCCACGTTTGGACGGAAATGGCCTTATTTTCTGGCGTTGCGCAGGGGGTGTTGCCCGGACGGTCCGGTAACCAACTCGAAAGCATTGCGCCGAAATCGGGGCGGTGTTCGGGGCAATTCAGGCGGGTTGCGCGCCGAAATGTGGCAAAACTGCGATTTGGCGCGGTTTGGTCGCAAATCCACCGTACCGCCTGCCAGAATCCAACGCATCGCCGCCATCTTTGGGCCGGGTCTGCGGCTGGCAGGCGGACCGGGGGAAACCGGTGCGCCGATCAGGCGGCGGCGAGGTGGGCGCTGGCGTGGAGGACGCGGCGCGCGGTCAGGGCGCGCACCGAATGGAACTCGGGCTCGGCGAGGCGCGGCGGGAAAGCGTTGTCGAAGATCGAGACCACCTTGTCGGTGTGGCCGAGACGCGAATGCAGCGAGGTGAGCGCGGCGCGGCGGCCGGCGCGGGCTTTTTCGATGAGCGCGGTGTGTTCGATGAAGTTGGTCATGATGGTTCCCTCGGCTTTTTGTTTGGTCTGCCTTGCGGCAGGGAATGGGGGTCAGGGGCGGATCAGGCGATGGCGCCGCCGAACGTCGCCAGCACACCGGTGGTGAAGAACACGCCGTTCGGCGTGCGCCGCGGCCGGGCCCGTCCCCGCCAGGCGGCGAGCGGCACGATGTTGTTGCGGCGGCCGTCGGTCCCGGAGTCCGCGATGGCGGACAACGGAGCGGCGGTGCGATTGGCGGTGCGGCCGGCGAAGGCGATGACGTTGGCGGACATGGATCTCTCCCCAGAAGACGGCGGCTGTGCGCCGATGCGTGTCTCGTGATGTGCGATGACGACCGGTTTCCGGCGGGGGGCCTCTCGGGCCTGGCGTCTTTAACGCCGCGGCAATCTGTCTTGCCGATGAGTGTAAGTTCGCGCCGGATTCCGACTTAACCGGTGCGCAATTGTGGCAAAAGTCTGCAAATTGCGGAGAAGTTTACCACAACTTGTGACGAGCTATCGGGGATCCGGGGCCGTCGCCGAGACGGGGCGTCGGGTGCGCATGGGCCGACGGCTTCGCAGGCAGGCTTTTCCAAGGGTCAAGCGTATGGGGCCTTGCGACCGCCTCTCAGGCGCCGCGCAGGGCCGCACCGCTGCATCGAACAGGCGGCCGGCGACGGGCGCTCAGAGAACGACCTCATCGAGAGGGAGCACGGCGACATTGTCGACGCCGGCCAGGGTTTCGTTCTCGCCGGCGATGACGCCGCGCCAGTCGCGGCTTTCGAAGGCATGGGTGGTGTGCGCGTCGCTCACCAGCACCACCTGGAAGCCGAGCCCCGCGGCGCCGCGGACCGTGGCATGGATGCAGGCGTCGGACTGCATACCGCAGACGATCACCCGTTCGGCTCCGAGAATGGTCAGTTCGGCCTCGAGATCGGTGCCGTCGAAGGCATTGCCATGCGACTTGACGATCTGCACCTCTTCGTCTGCCGGCGCGAAGCTCGAATGCAGGGAGGAATCGGGCCCGACCCTGGTGTCGGTGATCCAGACCACCGGCACACCTTCGCCGCGCGCGGCCTCGACCAGCCCGCTCACGGTGCCGAGGATCTCCTCCGGATTGGGGGTCTCGTCCTCGATCAGGCTCGTCTGCATGTCCACAACCAGAAGCGCGGTCGTCATCCCTACCTCCTCAGCTTTTGTCTTGCCGGTTCGCCGCTCGGCGGACCGGTGTGCCCCCCCGGCATCCACATTAGAGAGCGGCGCGGAGTTGCACAATTCGAAACCGCCCGGAGCGGATGGCGCCCGGGCGGTGGGGTGTGGGCGTCAGACCTCGAGGCACCAGCGCATGATTGCCTTCTGGGCGTGCAGCCGGTTCTCGGCCTCGTCGAAGACGACCGATTGCGGCCCGTCCATCACTGCGTCGGTCACCTCTTCGCCGCGGTGCGCCGGCAGGCAATGCATGAACAGCGCGTCGTCACCGGCCTTGGCCATGAGCCGCCGGTTGACCTGGTAGGGGCGCAGCAGGTTGTGGCGCCGCTCGCGGGTCGAGAGCGCGTCGTGCATGCTCACCCAGGTGTCGGTCACCACCAGATCGGCGCCCTCCACGGCCACTTCCGGGTCGCGGACGATCTCGACCTCGACGCCGCGGGCGCGGGCCTCGTCCATCAGCCGCCGGTCGGGATCGAGCTGTGCCGGCCCGGTGAAGGTGAAGTCGAAACCGAACTGGCCGGCGGCATGGATGAAGGAGGCGGCGACGTTGTTGCCGTCGCCGGCCCAGACCACCTTCTTGCCGGCGATCGAGCCGCGGTGCTCTTCATAGGTCATGATGTCGGCCATGATCTGGCAGGGGTGCGACCGGTCGGTGAGCCCGTTGATGACCGGCACCGTGGCATGGTCGGCGAGCTCGATCAGCGCGGTCTCGTCGAAGGTACGGATCATGATCAGGTCGACGTAGCGCGACAGCACGCGGGCGGTGTCGGCGATGCTCTCGCCATGGCCGAGCTGCATCTCCTGGCCCGAGAGCACCAGCACCTCGCCGCCCATCTGGCGCACGCCGACGTCGAAGCTCACCCGGGTGCGGGTCGAGGGCTTTTCGAAGATCAGGGCGACCATGCGGTTGGCGAGTGGCTGCTCGGCGTCCGGGGTCGCCTTGGGCACGTCGCCGCGGGCCGACTTCATCGCCTGGGCCTGGGCGATGATCGCCTTGAGCTGGTCGCGTTCGGTTTTGTCGATGTCGAGGAAATGTCTCATGCGCCCTTATCCTTCGCGCCTGTCTCTTTCGCGCCCGCGCTGTTTGCCGCGGTCACGTCCCGCGCCGCGGCGTCGAGCCGCTCGATGGCCGTGGTGATGTCGTCTTCGGTGATGGTCAGCGCCGGCAACAGACGCAGGACGTTGTCGGCGGCCGGGACCGTCAGCACGTTGTGGTCGTAGCCGGCCTTGACCAGCTCGAGGTTGGAGACCTCGGGCCGGCAGACGAGGCCGAGCATGAGCCCGGCGCCGCGCACGTCGGCGAAGACCTCGGGATGCACGGCCACGAGCCCTTCGAGCCCCTGGCGGAGCTGGCCCGCCTTGCGGCTGACGCCGTCGAGGAAGCCGGGGGCGGTGACGATCTCCATCAGCTTGGCGCCCACCGCCATCGCCAGCGGGTTGCCGCCATAGGTCGAGCCGTGGGTGCCCGCGACCATGCCGGCGGCGGCCGCCTCGGTGGCCAGCACGGCGCCGAGCGGGAAGCCGCCGCCGATGCCCTTGGCCACCATCATGATGTCGGGCGTGACGCCGGCCCATTCATGGGCAAAGAGCTTGCCGGTCCGGCCCATGCCGCATTGCACCTCGTCGAAGACCAGGAGCGCGCCGGTCTCGTCGCAGGCGTCGCGCAGCCCCTTGAGGCACTGGTCGGGCACCGGGCGGATGCCGCCTTCGCCCTGGATAGGCTCGATCAGGATCGCCGCGGTGTTCTCGGTGATCGCGGCGCGCAGCGCGTCGTGGTCGCCGAAGGGCACCTGGACGAAGCCGGGCATCAGCGGCCCGAAGCCCTTGATCATCTTCTCGCCCTTCGAGGCGGCGATGGCGGCGGTGGAGCGGCCATGGAAGGCGCCCTGGAAGGTGATGATCTCGATGCGGTCGGGCTGGCCCTTCTCGTACCAGTACTTGCGCACCATCTTCACCGCCAGTTCCAGCGCCTCGGTGCCGGAATTGGTGAAGAAGGCGGTGTCGGCGAAGGTCGCCTCCACCAGCGCATCGGCAAGCGCCTGCTGGCCGGGGATCTGGTAGAGGTTCGACACGTGCCAGAGCTTGTGCGCCTGCGCCGTCAGCGCCGCGACCAGGTCGGGGTTGGCATGGCCGAGCGCGTTGACGGCGATGCCGGCGCCGAGGTCGAGGAAGCGTCGCCCGTCGGTCGTCACCAGCCAGGAGCCCTCGCCGTGATCGAAAGCGAGCGGCGCGCGGTTATAGGTCGGCAGAACGGACGGGATCATCGGATCACTCCATGAAAAGAAGCCTTTGGGTGCCGTATGGGCGGCTTCGTGTCAACGATTATGGAAGGGGGGCGCGGGTCGGGCGCCGGATATGACCATGGGGACGTCAGGCGCGGGTGCGTCGGCGTCGGGTCTCGGCATATGCGTGAGCGTTGGTCATGGCGCTGAATTGCCCGGTTTGGGGCGTTCGCGCAAGGAAAATCAAGCGTGCAGCCCGGTTGCGCCCCGATCAATTTCACCGACGCCGTCACCTGGATGGCGACACGCCCGACAGCGATCGCGGCCGGCCGGCCGGCCGAAACAGCGCTTCCCTTCCGCCGCAACGGCGGCTAGCGCTGCGGCATGGACGCGCCGCAGAATATCAAGGCCGCGGGTTTCATGCTCGCCGCCACCGCCTTCATCGCCGGGACGACGCTGCTCGCCAAGATGGCGGGCGCGGGGCCGGAGGGCCTGCACCCGCTGCAGATCAGCCAGGGCCGGTTTATGTTCGCCTTCCTCGCCTTCTGGAGCGCCGCGGCGGTGCTCCGGCCGCAGTTCACCCGGCCGGCCTGGCACCTGCACGGGCTCAGGACGCTGACCGGCTGGGGCGGGGTCACGCTGATGTTCGCCGCGGTCCAGCTCATCCCGCTGGCCGACGCCACCGCGATCACCTTTCTCAACCCGGTCTTTGCCATGGGGCTCGCGATCGCGGTGCTGGGCGAACGCGCCGGTCCCTGGCGCTGGCTCGCCGCCGGGATCGCACTGACCGGCGCGCTGATCCTGATCCGCCCGGGCCCCGGCACGTTCCAGCCTGGCGCGTTGGTGGCGCTCGCCGCGGCGGCGGTGATGGGCACCGAGATCACGATCCTGAAATTCCTCAGCGGACGTGAGAGGCCGTTCCAGATCCTGCTCATCAACAACACCTTCGGCCTGGTCATCGCCACCGCCGCTGCGCTCCTCGTCTGGCAGGCGCCGAGCCCGCGTCAATGGCTGATCCTCGCCGGGATCGGGGTGCTGATGGCCGGCGCGCAGTCGCTCTACATCCAGGCGATGCGACGGGCGGATGCGAGCTTCGTGATGCCGTTTTCCTACACCACGCTGGTCTTTGCCGCGGGCTACGATCTCGCGGTGTTCGGGGTGGTGCCGGACGGGCTTTCCAGGCTGGGAGCGGCGGTGATCCTTGCCGGTGGGCTGCTCTTGGCCTGGCGCGAGGGGCGGCGGCGTGCGCTGCCGGTGCCGGACGGCACCGGTCCCGGGCGGCCGGGGTGACCGCCCGCGTGGCCCGCCGGCAGCGGCAAGATCCGGCATGGCCTTCCCCTTTGCCTTGATGTAAGGGAACGTGCCACGTCGCCGCCTAGTGCCAAATGCCTGCCCTGCGCGGGGCTGACTGCAAAGGCGGCTTGCTGTAGAGAGGCGGGCGAAATGCCCTGCCCAGAGGAATGAACCGCGATGTCCTGGACCGAAGAACGGGTCGAAACCCTCAAACGCATGTGGGCCGAGGGTCAGTCGGCCAGCCAGATCGCCAAGGAACTTGGCGGCGTCACCCGGAATGCGGTGATCGGCAAGGTGCATCGTCTGGGTCTGTCGAACCGGGCCGGCGGCACCGCCACCGCGCCGGCGGCCAAGCCTGCGGCCAAGGAAAAGCCCGCGAAAGCCACTGCGAAGCCGGTGAAACCCACCGGCAAGAAGACCGAACCCGCCGAAGCGGAACCGGCCGTCGAGGCCGAACCCGTGGCGGAGGCGCCCGCGCCGGTGCCGGCGCGCAAGCCGATCATCCCGGCCGGCCAGCCGCTGCCGCCGCAGCCGTCTGCCAACGAGATCAGCCCCGAAGCGCTGGAAACCGTGCGCGAAGTGGAGAAGACCGCCAAGAGGCTCACGCTGATGGAACTGACCGAGCGGACCTGCAAATGGCCGATCGGCGATCCGGCGACGGACGATTTCTGGTTCTGCGGGTTGCCGGTGCAACAGGGCAAGCCCTATTGCGAGGCGCATGTCGGCGTGGCCTTCCAGCCGATGTCGTCGCGGCGCGACCGCAAGCGGTAATTCAGAGTGCCACGAGGAGCGCACCGACGGCGACGAAGGCGATCCCGATCCAGTTGACCAGTTTCAGGCTCTCGCCGAGAAAGACCGCGGCGAAGACCGCGACAAGCACCGCCGAGAGCTTGTCGATCGGGGCGACCCGGGCGGCGTCGCCCAGTTTCAGCGCCCGGAAATAGGCGAGCCACGAGGCGCCGGTGGCAAGCCCTGAGAGCACCAGGAACAGCGCGGCGCGGGCCGGGATCGACGAGACCGGCCGCCATTGCCCGGTCGCCGTGACCAGCACCACGAGCACGGCGATCACCACCAGGGTGCGCAGGAGCGTGGCGAAATCCGACGGCAGGTCGTTGACCCCCAGCTTGGCGAAGATCGCGGTGAGGGCGGCGAAGATGGCGGCGAGCAGCGCCCAGGCCTGCCAGGGCATGTCGGATCTCCCGGTTGGATGGGTATTTTCCTAGCCCGGCGCCCAAGGTAAAGGAAGCCATGTCGCAAAATCCGCCCGATCTTCGCCCCGACCTCGCCCGCGCCAGCTTTACCGAGACCGCGCGTCCCGGCCAGCCGAAGATCGGCATGGTCAGCCTCGGCTGTCCCAAGGCGCTGGTCGACAGCGAGCGGAGCCTGACCCGGCT
>JAWKXC010000012.1:0-165247 GCA_041397205.1 Paracoccaceae bacterium | reverse complement strand
GCGGGCTCCCCGTTTTCTCTCACCGGCGCGCGCGTGGCTCGGCGAAGTGAGTCGTTTCCGACCGCAACCCGATGCAGCGACCGGCTTCCGGATTGCCGCGCGGCGGGCATCAATGAGCCCGGATCGGCGCAATCCGCGCCGGTCATACCGGGATCGACGCCATTGATTGAGGTCATGGCGTCAACTGGAGCTTTACCTAGAATGCAAGCTATCTATAGTATGTATTTCCCGATTATTCATGGATCCCATTTGGGGTTGCTGGGGGTGGCGTCGAAAGGGAACGCGCAATGATGGGTCTTGTCCTCTGGTTCAAACCAGAGCCTGGTGTCGGGATGGTCTGGTGCGAGGACCAGGGCCCGTTGGCGTTCCTCGGGCCGGAAGTCACCTACCCGAAGGACGCGCCGCTTCTGCAATGCGGCGACGAGATCGTGTTCAGCTTCGAGCTGCGCGAGGGCGTGCGCTACGTGCGGGATGTCCTGAGCGTCACCGAAGGCAACGGCGCGCACGATCCCCAGGAGATCATCGCGCGGTTCCACGAAACCCGGGAACGGGAGCGGAACTTTCGGGTCGTGGCCTGAATTGGCGGCTCGGCGCAGGCGGACGGGTCAACCTCCGCCGCGCGGATTTCAATGAGGTGAGCCTGTCACGTGGGGTGCCGCTCTTTGCGGGCGGACGTCGCGGCGACGGGGCTGCGCGTGCCGCGTCGGCCGGGAGGCCGGCATGAGGCCGGAGAAATCCGGCCCGGAGGCGCCCCCGGGCCGGATCAATTGACTGCAGGCTCAGACGGCGCCGCGCGCGAGGGCGGCGACACCCGTCCGGGCGATCTCCTTGAGCCCGAGCGGGCGCATCAGCTCGGCGAAGGCGTCGATCTTGGTGGTCGGCCCGGTGATCTCGAAGATGAAGCTCTCGAGCGTCGAATCCACCACGTTGGCGCGGTAGATGTCGGCCATCCTGAGTGCCTCGACCCGCTTCTCGCCGGTGCCGGTGACCTTGAACAGGGCCAGTTCGCGCTCGACCGAGACGCTTTCGACGGTCAGGTCGTGGACCTCGTGGACGGGCACGATGCGGCCGAGCTGCGCCTTGATCTGCTCGATCACCTGCGGCGTACCGGTGGTGACAATGGTGATCCGCGAGCGGTGGCCGGTGTGGTCGACCTCGGCCACGGTGAGGCTGTCGATGTTGTAGCCGCGGCCCGAGAACAACCCGATCACGCGGGCGAGCACGCCGGCCTCGTTGTCGACCAGCACCGCGAGGGTGTGGCGCTCGATCACTTCGGCATTGGGATCGCGCAGGTCGTAGGCCGACAGGCGGGAGGACCCTTTCTGGATTTGCAGCGCTGCCATCGTTCTTTCTCCTTACACCAGGACCTGGCCGTCGCCCCGGATGGCGTCGGTGGCTGCGGCGTCGCCCATGAGCATGTTGTTGTGGGGTTCGCCCGACGGGATCATCGGGAAGCAGTTTTCGTGTTTCTCGACAAGGACTTCGAGCAGGAACGGCCCGTCGTAGGCGAGCATTTCCTGGATCGCGTCGTCGAGCTCGGCGGGGTCGGACACCAGCCGGCCCTTGCAGCCCATCGCCTCGGCGAGTTTCGGGAAGTCGGGCAGCGCCTCGGTCCAGCTCTGCGAGTAGCGCTCGCCGTGCAGGAGCTGCTGCCACTGGCGCACCATGCCGAGGCGTTCGTTGTTGAGGATGAACTGCTTGACCGGGAGGCGGTACTGCACCGCGGTGGAGATCTCCTGCAGGTTCATCATGAAGCTGGCGTCACCGGCGACGTTGATGACCAGCGCATCCGGATGCGCCATCTGCACACCGTTGGAGGCCGGCAGGCCGTAACCCATGGTGCCGAGCCCGCCGGAGGTCATCCAGCGGTTGGGTTCCTCGAAGCCGAGGTACTGCGCCGCCCACATCTGGTGCTGGCCGACATCGGTGGTGATGTAACGGTCCTTGTCCTTGGTCAGCGCTTCGAGCCGTTGCAGGGCGTATTGCGGCTTGATGACCTTGTCGGAGGGTTTGTAGGCGAGGCAGTCCACCTCCTGCCATTTGTGGATCTGCGCCCACCACTTGGCCACCGCTTCCTTGTTGGTCTTGCGGCCGCGGGATTTCCAGATGCGCAGCAGGTCTTCGAGCACGTGGCCGACATCGCCGATGATAGGCAGGTCGACGCGGATGATCTTGTTGATCGACGAGGCGTCGATGTCGATCTGGGCCTTGGTCGAGCCGGGCGAGAAGGCGTCGGTGCGGCCGGTGATCCGGTCGTCGAAGCGGGCGCCGACGGTGATCATCAGATCGCAGTCATGCATCGCCATGTTGGCCTCGTAGAGACCGTGCATGCCGAGCATGCCGAGCCAGTTCTTGCCCGAGGCCGGGTAGGAGCCGAGACCCATCAGCGTCGAGGTGATCGGAAGCCGGTGGCGTCGACCAGGCTCGCGCAGGAGGCTGGCTGGCGCCGGGGCCCGAGTTGACCACCCCGCCGCCGGTGTAGAAGAGCGGCCGTTCGGCGTTTTCCATCAGCTCGACCAGCTGGGTGATCAGGGCCGCGTCGCCCTTCATCACCGGCTTGTAATGGTCGGTGCGCGCCTTGGCGGGCGGCGTATAGGTGCCGGTCGCGAACTGGACGTCCTTGGGGATGTCGACGAGCACCGGGCCGGGGCGGCCGGTGGTGGCGACGTGGAAGGCCTGGTGGATGGTCTCGGACAGCTTGTCGGTCCTTCACCAGCCAGTTGTGCTTGGTGCAGGGCCGGGTGATGCCGACGGTGTCGGCTTCCTGGAAGCCGTCGGTGCCGATCATGAAGGTCGGGACCTGGCCGGTGAAGCAGACGATCGGGATCGAATCGAGCAGCGCGTCCGGTGAGGCCGGTGACCGCGTTGGTCGCGGCCGGGCCGGAGGTGACCAGCACGACGCCGGGCTTGCCGGTGGAGCGGGCATAGCCTTCGGCGGCGTGGACCGCGCCCTGTTCGTGGCGGACCAGCACGTGGCGGATGTCATTCTGCTGGAAGATCTCGTCATAGATCGGGAGCACGGCGCCGCCCGGGTAGCCGAATACCGTGTCCACACCCTGATCTTTCAGGGCCTGGACCAACATTTTCGCTCCGGTCATCTGACGTGTCATCTGTCTGTCTCCGTTCACACGCGTCGTCAAAAAAAAGGCCCCCGGTTTTCGGGGGCGCAAGGGATCGTCTCAGGGTGGTGTCACCGTCCCGTGCGCCTGTCGTTCCCTACTACGATGAGGAAGAGGTTCATTCCCCGGGCTCCTTTTGATGTCGGCCGGACCTTAGGAGCGGTCGGAGGGGCCGTCAACGGCAAAACGGGTGTCTAAAGTGTCGCATGTAACGCTTTTTCGGTTTTTTTGTTCCGCCAGGCGGGCCTTGCGGGTAATTTTCGGAAAGTCGGCTGCCTCGGCGGGGCCGTTTTCGCCGCGCCGCGCGAGGCGGGGCGGTGAGTACAATAGGGACAGCGGTCGGACGGCCGCCGCGCGTCGGGCCCCTTGGTGCGCCGGTCCATGATCCGCTTGCCCATCAGGCTGGAGGCGAGGTCGATCATAAGCCGGCAGGTCTTGCCGGCGTGGTCGAGCACAGCGGGTTCCAGTTCACCAGGTCGAGCGAGGTGACGAGATCGCTTTCGTGCAGGATCTCCATCACCAGATGCGCCTCGCGGAAGGTGACGCCGCCGGGGACGGTGGTGCCGACGCCGGGGGCGATGGCGGGGTCGAGGAAGTCGACGTCGAGCGAGACATGCAGAAGCCCGTTCTCGGCCGCGACGCGGTCGAGGAAGGCCGTGAGCGGCGGGTGATCCCAAGCTCGTCGATCTGGCGCATGTCGCAGACCTCGACGCCCTTTTCGACGAGCAGCGCGTGTTCCATCGGGTCGACCGAGCGGATGCCGATCATGCAGACATTGGCCAGCTGCACCAGGGTCGTGACGGGCGGGAAATACCTGTCGAACCCCGGTTGCCCGGAGACATAGGCGACCGGTGTGCCGTGCAGGTTGCCGCTGGCCGTGGTGTCGAGGCGGTGAAAATCGGGATGCGCATCGAGCCAGAGCAGGAACAGAGGGCGCCCGGCCGAGGCGGCGTAGCGGGCCGCTCCGCGACGGTGCCCATCGACAGGCTGTGGTCGCCGCCGAGGAAGATCGGGAAGGTCTCGGCGGCATAGGCGTCGAAAGCGGCGGCTTCGAGCGCGCGGGTCCAGGCGACGGCCTTGCCGAGGTTCTTGAGGGGGCGAGGTCGCCGATCTCGGTGCCGAAATCCGGGGCGACATCGCCCTGGTCCGACGCGCTCGGGCCGAGGGCCTTCAGGGCGTCGACGATGCCGAGGACGCGGTAGGCCTCCGGTCCGAGCTGGCAACCGCTGGCCGGCGCCGGTGCCGACCGGCGCGCCAATCACCTGGTAGTGTTTCATCGTCGTCGTCCTTCGCCTGTGTCAACGGCCCCGGGGGGTGTGCGGCGCGGCAGGAAGCCGATCCTGCGCGCGGGTCCAAGGGAGCGTGTGGTCCGAGCCATGGAAGCATTTCGGGGCAGTCGCGACCGGAACGCAAGCTGCAAGCGACGCGGCACGCCACGGAAGTGTCGCGCCGGGGTGTCCCGGCGGCCGCAACGGGCGGGGACGGTCAGCCGCGGACGGGGCGGACGCCGGGCAGGGTGATCTGGGCCACCTGCTGGGCGATCGGGTCGTTTGACAGCGGATGCGGCGCGGCGCGGTAGGCGGCGGGATCGGTAAGCTCGGTCCACTGGCCGCCGACATAGATCTCCAGCGGCGAGAACCGGGCCTTGTAGTCCATCTTCGGGCTGTCGGCGACCCAGTAGCCGAGATAGACGTAAGGCAGCCCCGCCTCTTTCGCGAGCCGGATGTGGTCGAGGATCACGAAGGTGCCGAGCGAATCCGCCTGCAGGGCAGGATCGAAGAACGAGTAGACCATGCTCAAGCCGTCATCGAGCACGTCGGTGAGGCAGACGGCGACCAGGTCGCGGCGGTGCGGGGTCTCTTCGTCGGCGGTGGTGTATTCGATCACCCGGCTCTTGATCGGGGTTTCCTCGATCATCGCGGCAAATTCGAAGACGTCCATGTCGGCCATGCCGCCGTCGGCGTGGCGGTCATCGAGATAGCGACGGAACAGGTCGTATTGTTCCTCGGTCGCCCGGGCGCCCGGGTACGGCGCATCAGATAGGCGTTTTCTTCTCGACCCGGCGCTGGTTCTTCGACAGCTCGAAATCGGCGACCCGGATCCGCGCCGACAGGCAGGCGGAGCACTCAGAGCAGGACGGGCGGTAGAGCACGTTCTGCGACCGGCGGAACCCCTGCTTCGACAGCGTGTCGTTCAGGTCGTCCGCCTGCTCGCCTTGCAGCGCCGTGAACAATTTCCGTTCCATCCGGCCCATCAGATAGGGGCAGGGTTGCGGCGCAGTCACGTAGAATTGCGGGGCAAGCGGAAGGGAATGACGCATGTCTCGGCGGTCTGTATCGGTTTGGGGTCTGGGAGTGGAAATTTCGGATAGGTTGTTTCGCCCGGGGTGAAGTTAGCAACGATTTCGTGACACGCCAAGCCCTCGGGGCGCACTGCGTGCCGGAGACGTGTCGGAAATGCAATCGGTTTCGGTGCGTCCGGCCGGCGGCGCGGCGGTGGAGGTCTTGCCGCTGCCGGATCAGGCCCGGGCGGCGGTGTTGACCGCGGCGGTGCCCATCACGTGGTCGGTCAGGCCCTGGGCGCGGGGCGAGGTCAGCATCAGCACGATCGAGGCGATCTGGGCGATGAAGAGAGCCATCGACACGTAATACCCCATGGTGTGCAGGGTCGCGGTGGGCAGATCGAAGCGTTCGCCCTTGGCGGTGCGCAGCTCGATCGCCGCCATCCGCATGCCGAGGGTCGCCGAGCGGTTGGCGAGCGTGACGGTGCGATAGACGAAGCCCACGGAGAGCGCGAGGAAGCCGATGAAGAAGAAGCCGATTCGAAGGTCAGGAGCGAGATCAGGATCACGATCGCGTAGACGATGACCACGTCGATCACCCAGGCGATGGCGCGCTTGAGCGGCACGTCGGCGTAGAACTCGGCCTGGGTGTCGGGGTCGGGGAGGCAGAAGGCGGTGTGGGTATAGGTCATGTCGGTCTCGCGTGTTGTCCCGGTCCCGTGCGGGCCCGGGTCGAGAATTATGTGGGGTCAGGCGTCGGCATTTTCCAGCCGGGCGGCGCGGGCGGCGGCGGCGCGGCTGTCCATGAAACCGTCGAATTCGCGCTGGTCGCGGGCGTCGCGCAGCCGGTCGAGGAAATCGGAGAAGTTCTCCTGTTCTTCCTCGAGCCGGTGCAGGGTGTCGCTGCGATAGGCGTCGAAGCTCGCGTTGCCGCTCGAGCGCTGCTTGGCCTCGGGGCTGAGGGTGCGGATCTCGGCGATGATCTCGCGGGCGGGGTCGTCGCCGCGGCTCATCGGCACGAAGCCGCCGCGCCAGCCGAGGCACGGCGAGCGCCACGCCGGCGGGCCAGAAATGGTCGAAGGCGATGGCGGTGGCGGTGATGGCGAAGGCGCCGAACAGGATCGTGGAGAGCACCTGGACCCCGACCGGGATCGGCCGGCGGTGCTGCGCCCAGGGGGCGCCAGAACCTTGGGAAGCGCCATGGGGCGCGCGATGGGGCGTGGACATATCGTCTTGGGACAGGGCAGCGGTCATGGCGGGGCCTCCGGGGATGACGGGAAGGGGTACAGGCACGCCCGGGCCAGCTTGGCCCGGGCGGGAATGCGCGATCAGCTGGTCTGCGCGCGGTCGTCTTCGGCGGTTTCCGCGTCGTCGATATCGGCGCGGGCGGCATCGGCGCGCTCGTGCATGAAGGCATCGAATTCCTTTGGTCCTTGGCGGCGCGCGGCCGGTCGAGGAAGGCCTCGAACTGCTCCTGCTCATCCATCAGCCGCTTCAGGGTTTCGGCCTTGTAGGCGTCGAAAGCGGTGTTGCCGGACGAGCGGAAGCCGTGGCGACGGTTGAGGTTCATGGCTTCGTCGAAGCCCGAGCGGGTGCGGTTGTGGCGGCAGCCATTTGCGAACATGCGTTTTCCGAAGATCATGTAGAAGAGGAGGGCGAGGCCGATCGGCCAGAACAGGATGAAGCCGAGGACCATGGCGGCGATCCAGGCGGGTTTGCCGCGATCGTCGAGCCAGCCTTCGGCCCGACGGAACCAGCCCTCACCGGTTTTGCGGGTCTCAAAGTCGAGGGCGACAGTCATCAGGGGTGCTCCTTTGGTTCGGGTTGATGTGAAGTGCTTTTACATTGCCTAGATTGCCCCCGGGGGCGGAAGTTTCAAGCGTTTATGTGAAAAAGATTCACATTATTTTGGAATGTCGTTTCAGATGAATGGGTTGGCTGGCGTATGGAAGGTTTGAGCGGGGCGGGCTCGGGCCATGGAAGAGGCGTGTCCGCGCGTCCGGGAACGACTCGGGAGGTCTCAGGCGCCAATGCCGACGCGGGCCGGTCGTGGTGGGTCAACGGCACCCCGCGTCCGGGGCGAGGGTCGCGGGCGGCAGCTTGCGGAGGCGGTCGATCTCCGCCGGCGGAAGGTGCCCGGCCGCTTCCAGCCGCGCGACGATCCAGGCGGTACGCTCGGCGCGGGCCGCGGGATCGGCAACGAGACGCGTCGGGGCCTGGATCAGGGCAGCCAGGGCGAGCAGCTCGGCGTCGCTTGCCCGTGGCAGGGGTGTCGCGAACAGGCCGAGGCTGGCGGCCGTGGCCGAGGTGCAACCGGCACCGAAATAGGCGCGGTCCATGTAGGCCGCGAGGATCCGGTCGCGGTCGACGGCGAGGCCGATCCGGGTGGCGAGGTAAAGCGTCTCAAGGTGGTTGGTGTGGCGCGCCCCGGCGGCGGCGCCGGCCTGGATCATCCGGGCGAGACCGGCGACGATCGGCGACAGGATCACCGCGCGTTCGTGGAAGGCGGGATCGTCGCCGGCGACCACGGCTTGGATCAAGAGCGGGGGCACCTGCGCGGGATCGGCGGAACGGATCCCGGCCAGTTCGACCGACGCCAGCCTGTGGACCCGGGCCAGGGGCCGGTCTCCGGTGGCCTGCCAGCCAAGTCCACCGAGCAGAACGAGTGCGGCCAGGGCAGGGAGGCGGCGGAGAGCGCGCATGGATCAGGCGGTGAAGGTCGCCACCTCGGCCCCGGAGAGCCGCAGAATTTCCCGCGGCGGGGCGGCGAAGATATGCCGGGGCGTGCCGGCGGCGGCCCAGACCAGGTCGAAATCGAGGAGGCGCGGGTCGAACCAGGTGCGGATCGGGCCGAGATGGCCAATGGGCGCGACGCCGCCGATGGCGAAGCCGGTCTCGGCGCGGATGAGCTCGGCATCGGCCTGGCCCAGCGGTTCGCCGGCAAGCGCGCTGGCCTTGGCGGCGTCGACGCGGTTGCCGCCGGCGGTCAGGAACAGCACCACGTGCCCGTCGGCCTCGCCGCGGAAGATGATCGACTTGACGATCTGATCGAGGGCGCAGTTGGCCGCTTTCGCCGCGTCTTCGGCGGTACGCGTGCCGCCGGGCATCTCCAGGATCTCGGCGTCGTGGCCGGCCGCTTCGAGGGCCTGGCGGACGCGGGCGAGGGATTTCGACATCGGGCCTCCGGGGTTGGGGGCAAGTTCTAGGTGCGGTCCGGTCGCCGGGTCGGGCGGGGATCGCGGTCGGAGGTTTTGTCCCGCAGGGCCGGGCCGGGTGCAAGCGGTTTCGAAACCGCTTGGTCGCGCTTGGGACCGGCGGGCGCTCCCGGTCTTCAAGGTCGCCGGAAGGGACGGCGCTAGGCCGGCCGTCGGGGTGGCGGGTGTCGGCGCCGCGATCAGGGCGGCGATGCGGGATCAGTATCGGGACCGGGTCCGGCGGGAGGTTTGCCACCCGAATTTGCAACAGGGAGGGTTTCCCGGTTCGGTTGGGGCGATGCGGTGGTCGTGGTGTGCCTTGCGACGGGCCGCGCCGCACGTGCTGGCTGCCCGGGGGCTCAGCCCGGAGCGCCGACCGGCATCGGCGCCGAGGCCAGCAGGTAGCCGCCGGCGGTCTCGACCAGGTGCTGGCGATCCTCGAACAGGAGTTGGAACAGCCGCAGCGGCCGCGGGCCGGAAAGACGGGCGATATGGGCGCCGTCGGCGAGGCGGCGGATCTCGACCAGCGCCATCGGCCGGTGCCAGAGCGCGCGGGCGCGCCAGTCGCGCACGAGGACCTGTTGCCGGGCCGAAAGCGTGACGTCGCGACCTTCGCCGTCGGGGTCGAGCACCGCGGGGCGCACCCGGACGGTATCGCTCGCGGGCACGATCCGGACCTCGACCGCGGCGAGCCGCACCAGCCCCTGGTCATAGGTGACGATGCGGTCGCCCGGTTCGAGATACTCGACCGGCAGGGCGCCGTCGGCTGTCAGCACGTCGGTGCCGAGGCCGATACCGTTCTGACAAGGGGGAAGGGACACGCGCCCGTCGCGCGTGGGGCCCGTCGTGGTCCGGGTCATGGGATTACCTGCTCTGCTTGCCTTATCGTTTTGCCACAGGGTAGCCCAAGGATCGGTAAACAGAGACAATTTTCTGGATTTCTTTCGCGGAGAGGCGCCCGGCGACGGCGCGACAAATCTCTCGCGCGGCGCCGCCGGGGCTGCTAAACGGGCCGCGTGCGGGTGTGGCGGAATTGGTAGACGCACCAGATTTAGGTTCTGGCGCCGTGAGGCGTGGGGGTTCGAGTCCCTTCACCCGCACCATTGCTTCACGGGGCGTAACGGCCGGTTTGTGCCCGGCGCCCGTCGGCGGGACTGACCGGTGCGCTGTCGACCCGCGCGCGGTCCGTTCCTCCTCGCCGGCCGGGCGGGCGGAAGCAGGACCCGGGCGCGGATGGGGCGCGTAACACTGCGCCCCCCGTTTCCTAGTGGAAATCCAACAAAATTCCCCCGGCGATTGCATGGTCCCCGGGGCTCTGCAATCCTCGCCGAGCACGATTCGTTCGGGGGGGCGGGAACATGCGGCACATCATCTGGATCTGGCTCTTTGCCGTCGTCTCGCTGGTCGGCACTGCCGCTTCCGCGGCGGAGGACTGGGTCGACGAGGTGGTCGCCGAGAGCCTGGGATGACTGAAATCCCGCTCGGTCAGCCAGAACTCCCCCAACCCGGTCTATGTGCTCAATGCCACGTCCGGCGAGCACATGCCGGCGATCGACGAACGGCGGGAGATGAACCGGCTGACCAAGGCGCTGCGGGGCACCGGTTGGATGCAGGTGTTTCACGGCTCGGCCCTGGACGAGGAAGCCTATACCCGCGACAACAGCCCGAATGGCCGCAAGCAGATGTACGATCTGCTCGCCGGATTGTCGGATTCGACCATCACCATTTTCGTCGTCCCGCTGGCGCGCGTCGGCGGCGTCGTCCATGCGGAAGTCGTCTTTCTCGTGCGCAACATCGAGAATGGCGAGACGCACCTGACCAATGCCTACGGGATCAACGTGGACATTCCCGTGGAGGCCGAGCCCCCAAAACCCGAAACCGGGACGCGGCCCGAAGAGACGGTGTCCTCCGCCAGCAGCAAGGTCGCAAAGGTCGCGCGGCGGTCGATCTGTGCCCCGAATGTAGATGCACTGGAAGTGTGGAACGTGTCCGAGTTCGCGACCCTGCGCTCCGGGACCGATTACCAGGACCGGATCCTGGGCGAGGCGCCGCGCGGGACGACCGTCGATCTGACCGGAGACCGGCGGCTCGCGAAGCCGGCGAAGTCAGGGTATTGCGAAGAGCTCTGCCGCGCGGAAATCGGCGGCACGCTGGCCGGATCGCAGCGCGCGGCGCTCACCGGCTGCATCGAGGACGATGTCTTCTGGTTCCGGGTCAAGGCGGCCAGCGGGGCGGTGGGCTGGATGAGCGGGAAATACCTCCGGTTCTTGGAGCCCGGCCGGGATTCGCTGCAGCGGCAGTCGATCTGCGCGCCGGCGCCCGGGACCCTCGTGGTGACGAATGTGAACGAGTTCGCGACCCTGCGATCGGGAACGGATTACTACGATCGGCTCCTTGGCGAGGCGCCGCTGGGGACGGCGGTGCAATACGACGGCGCCCGCAGATTGGCCAAGCCGACGATTTCGGCGCGCTGCGAGGGCTTTGCCGCGGCGAAATCGGGGGCGGGCTGGCCGGATCGGACCGCGCGGAGCTCGCCAGTTGCATCGATGTCGACGTGTTCTGGTTTCATGTCCGGACAGACCGCGGGCAGAGCGGCTGGATGAGCGCGAAATTCCTGCGCGTCGGTCAATCCGGGCTCGGCAATTGACCCGGGGTGGGCGGGGCTGTTGCGATGCGGGACCCTGGTGCTCTGCCTGGTGTGCCAGCGCCTGAGCTGCGTCTCGGGTTTGCCGCCCGTGCGACGGCCGCAGGGCGCTACAGCTGCTGAAAAACTCCGGTCTCGACGCGCACCGTAGAACATGATTCATCGCCAGCACGGTATGACGGAGGTGGCGATGCGCGGATCGGACGAGGTGACGGGATCGCTGTTCAGCTATGTCGATCTTGAGGAGCGCATTCCGGCACGACACCCGCTGCGCAAGATCCGGTCCGTCGTCAACGATGCGCTGCGCTCCCTGGATGCCGACTTTGATCGGCTCTACGCCGGTGAGGGCCGTCCCTCGATCGCACCGGAACGGCTGATCCGGGCCAGCCTGCTGCAGATCCTCTACTCGATCCGGTCCGAGCGGCAGCTCATGGAACAGATGGACTATAATCTGCTGTTTCGCTGGTTCGTGGGCCTCGGGATCGATGATACCATCTGGGTCCCGACCGTGTTCACGAAGAACCGTGACCGGCTGCTGACCACGGATATGTCGCGCAAGATCATGGCCGCCATTCTGGCCCATCGCAAGGTGGCACCGCTGCTGTCCGATGACCACTTCTCTGTGGACGGCACATTGGTGAAAGCTTGGGCTTCGATGAAGAGCTTCCAGCCGAAGGAAAGGGCTGCGTCCGGCGGGGACGAGGGTCCAGGCGATCCGCCAGATGGCCATGTATCGCCACCATCCTCCTCTAACCACTCCACGACCGAGCCTGAACCAATGCCCCGCCCCACACGCCGCAGCCGCAACGCCGAAGTCGACTTCCGTGGTGAACGACGCTCGAACGCAACCCACGCGTCGATGACTGATCCCGAGACCCGGCTGTTCAAGAAGTCGCCCGGCACAGGCGCGGTATTATGCTTTATGGGACATAGCCTGATGGAAAACCGCTCCGGGCTGATCGTGCAGGCAGATCTGACGCAAGCTGACGGTCACGCCGAACGCCGTGCGGCAATCGACATGCTCCACCGTCATTCGCCTGGATCAACGCGGCGCCTGACCTTGGCTGCAGATCGCGGCTACGACAGCGCCGACTTCGTCGCCGAGTTGCGCCAGATGGTGGTGACGCCTCATGTCGCGCAGAAGTCGCGGCATTCCGCCATCGACGGTCGGACCACCCGACACCCGGGTTATGCCAAATCCCAGCGGCGCAGAAAGAAGATCGAAGAGCCTTTCGGCTGGGCCAAGACCGTCGGTGGCATGGGACAGACCATGTATCGCGGCATCGAGCGCGTGCGTGCCCGCTTCACGCTGACGATGGCGGCCTGCAACTTGGCAAGGCTGCCGAAACTGCTTGCTGCCTGACAAGCGAAAACGCCGTCGGGCCTACCTGTCCAAGACCCGGCCCACCCCCTGCATCCGCGTAGAGGAAAACCGTTCCTCCCAGCGGAGTTTTTCAGCGGCCTGCTAGATTTCCGGGAGCGGCGTGCTGTCGCGGGAACGGCCGGATCGCGCGGCCCGGGGGCCGGGGCCTCACCGGCGTAGCGGCTTCGCGAGATCCCGCGGCCCCCGATTGGATTTGCGCTCAAGGGCCATGGGAAAATGGCGGAGAGACAGGGATTCGAACCCTGGGTCCCCGTGAAGGGACAACGGTTTTCGAGACCGCCCCGTTCGACCACTCCGGCACCTCTCCGCGGGGGTCTGGCGGGTGACATACTGGGAGGGGCAGGGGCTTGCAACCGGTTTTTTCGGGGACGTCCCGGGACCCTGGACAAGACCCAGGGCAAATCCCGCCGCGCGTGCCACCGGCAGCGGCTTGCCGGTCGGCCGGCGCCCAGCGGGGCGAGGCTTGTGGGACGGCACCCGTGCGCCTAACTTTGCCAAAACGGCGGCGGCGACCGGCACGGGGCCGGCGACACGCCGCGAACGCGGGACAGGGTCCTCGCTGAACAGGAGAAGAGCATGCAGTCTGTGAAACACGCCCCGGCCGGGATCGGGCAGTCGCGCCTGTCCGGATCGCGGGCCAACGCCCGGGCCGGCGCAAGGGCTGGCGGATGGGCGGGGGCCTGGCCCTTCGCGGTCGCGCTGGTCCTCGTGGCGATGCTGTCGGGGGCGGCCGCCCGTGCCGCCGAGCGCGAGGTCTACCGGGCGTTCCTGGAGACCACCGGCTTCGACGTCGCGATCACCTCGCTGCAGCAGGATGCGATGTCGGGGCCGGGCATGTCGGGCCAGGAGGCGAACGAATTTGGCAGCCAGTATGTCAAACTGGCCGAACAGGTGTTCGATCCGGAGCTGATGCTGAACCGGGCGACCGACATGATGGCGGCGGTGATGTCCGACGAGCTCGTGGCCCATGGCGCGGCGTTCTACGCCTCGGATCTCGGCCAGCGGCTGGTCGCGGTCGAGAACGAAAGCCATATGGCGCCGCAGGAGGACCGGCAATCCGAGGGCGAGGCGATCGTCGCCGGGCTGATGCGCGACAACCCGGGGCGGCTCGAGGATTACCAGGCGATGATGGATGCGATCGGCGGGGTCGACGCGAGCGTGCGGGCGATCATCGAGGTGCAGATCCGCTACCTGCTCGCGGCGATGGGGGCGGGGACGGTGGACTTCGAGTTTTCGGAAGACGAGCTCCGGGCGCTGATGGCGGAACAGGAGCCGGCGATGCGGACCGAGATCGCGCGCAACTCGATCATCGGCGCGGCCTATACCTACCGCGACGTGTCGGACGAGGATATCGCCGCCTACCGCACGGCGCTGGAAGACCCGCAGATGCAGCAGGTCTACGAGGCGCTGAACGCGATCCAGTACCAGGTGATGGCGGAGCGCTACGAGGTGCTGGCGGGCAAGGTCGCGGGGCTCGCGCCGCAGACCGAGCTTTAGGGTCGGGGCGCCCGGCGACGGGCCGTCCGGGGGCCGATGCCGGGCACCCGGACGCGGTCGCCCGGTGGCTCGCCGATGGCCGGTCGCAGGTGGGGCGAAGGCAGGGCGAAGGCAGGGCGACGGCGGGGAATATCCCTTGACTTCACCCGCAAACGCCCACATAAGCCGGCTTCCGGACGGCGCTCTGCCGGTGCCGGAGCAAGACCATATGAGACACAACGCCCGGAAGGGCGCGCTGTTCGAAGGCGACGGGCGCTGCGGCGCCGGACCTAACGCCGGGACCCGGAGACGGGATTTCGGGGCCGAAGGACGCGGGGAAAAAGGAAGACAAGATGTTTGCGGTCCTCAAGACCGGCGGCAAGCAATATCGGGTTCAGGCGGGCGATGTGCTCCGCGTCGAGAAACTCGCAGCCAATGCCGGCGACAAGATCCAGTTCAACGAAATCCTGATGGTCGGCGGCACCGTCGGCACCCCTCGTCGAGGGCGCGGGTGTCCAGGCCGAAGTGATCGACCAGATCAAGGGTGAAAAGACGATCACCTTCCACAAGCGCCGCCGGAAGCATTCGTCGCAGCGCACCCGTGGCCACCGCCAGCAGCTCACGCTGCTGCGGATCACCGATGTGCTCGAGAACGGCGCCGACAAGTCCGGCGTGATGGCGGCGATCGGTGCGGGCTCGGTTTCGGCGACCGCCGTGGCCGCGGCCAAGCCGGCCAAGGCCGCCAAAGCCGAGAAGCCCGCCAAGGCGGAAAAGCCGGCAGCGGAAGCCGCCGCCGCCCCGCGGGCGCGGACGATCTCAAGAAGCTCTCGGGCGTCGGCCCGGCGCTGGAGAAGAAACTGCACGAGGCCGGTGTGACCTCGTTCGCGCAAATCGCTGCGTGGACCGAGGCCGACATCGCCGAATTCGACGAAAAGCTGAGCTTCAAGGGCCGGATCGAGCGCGAAGGCTGGGTCGAGCAGGCCAAAGAGCTGGCGAAGTAAGGAGTAGGACGAGATGGCACACAAGAAAGCAGGCGGCAGCTCCCGTAACGGTCGCGATTCCGCCGGTCGTCGCCTCGGCGTCAAGAAATCGGGCGGCCAGGCCGTCATCCCGGGCAACATCATCGTGCGTCAGCGCGGCACCAAGTACTGGCCGGGCCAGGGTGTCGGCATGGGGTCGGATCACACCATCTTCGCGACCGTCGAAGGCAATGTGACTTTCCACAAGGGCCTCAAGCGCCGCACCTTCATTTCGGTGACTCCGGTAGCGGAGGCCGCCGAGTAAGCCGAACCCCGGCACCGGAACATTCCAGGGGATCGGCGAAACCGCCGGTCCCCTTTTCGTTACGATCAAACGCATTTCACCCGTTTACGCGATACCGGCCCGACAGAGGCCCGGGGGACCGCAAGGTCCGGCGCAGACGGGGCAAGGGAGGAAAGAGACCATGCTGAAGGATGGCATCGTCGGACAATCGGTGATCGAAACGGCGCGGTTCACGCTGCGCCCGCCGCGCTCGGGCGATATCGGCATGCTCACGCTCTATGCGGGCGACAAACGGGTCGCGCGCGGCACCCGCTCGATCCCGCATCCGCTGCCCCCGGGTGTCGCGGAAGCCTATGTGGCACGGTCCACCCAGCCCGACCGCGAGGAAGACGTCTGGGTGCTCGACGGCGGCGAGAAGGGCCACGAGTTGCTGGGCGTGATTTCGCTCCGGCGGATGGACCGCAACCAGTCGCAGCTCGGCTACTGGGTGGCGCCGGCGCTGTGGAACACCGGCATCGCCTCCGAAGCGGTCACGACCCTGGTGGAGGCGAACCCGCTCGACAACGAGATCCTGTTCGCCGAGGTGTTCCAGGACAACGCCGCCTCGGCCCGGGTGCTGACCAACGCCGGTTTCACCTATATCGGCGAGGCCGAGGCGCATTCGGTGGCACGCGGCGCCAACGTGCCGACCTGGACCTATATCCGGCGGATGCGCTGAGCCATGGACCGGCGCACCGCCCTCCGCACGGAGCGGCTGGTGCTCCGGCCGCTGACCCGCGACGACATCCCCGATCTCGTGGCCGGGCTCGACGATTATGAGGTGTCGAAATGGCTGGCCGTGGTGCCCTATCCCTATCGCCCGGAGGATGCCGGGGAGTTCCTCGCGCATCTCGAGGCCGCCGGCGGGTTTGACGGCTATGGCATCACCCGCGAGCGCGGGCCGGTGATGGGCGTGGTCGGGATCGGTGACAGCCTGGGCTACTGGCTCGGCCGGGCGTATCACCGGCATGGATACATGACCGAGGCGGCGCGCGCGCTGGTCGATCATTATTTCACGGCAACCGGGGCGGAGATGCTGGAGTCGGGCTATTTCACCGGCAACGCGGCCTCGGCGGCGGTGCTCGGCAAGCTCGGGTTCCGGCCCACGCATGACGAAACCGTGGCCTCGCGGGCGCGGGGGACCACGGTTACGATTCATCGGATGCGACTCACCCGGGCCGACTGGGCGGCGGGCCGGGCGGCACGGGCGGGAGGCTGAGGATGGACACCGAAATCGTCACCGCGCGGCTGCGGCTGCGCCGGAGCCGGCCCGAGGATCTCGACGGGCTGCACGCGCTTGCCTCGCATTGGGACGTGGTCAAGCAGACCGCGACCTGGCCCTGGCCGGCCGACCGTACCTTCACCGCGCGCCGGGCGACGCCGATGGACCCGAAGCTGGGCATGGGCGGGCCGGTCTTCGCAGGCGACGAGATCGTCGGCATGATCGGGGTGAGCGCCGAACGCGGCCCGGCGGAACTCGGCTACATGTTCGCGCCGGCGCATTGGGGCCGGGGCTATGCGACCGAGATGGCGCAGGCGCTCATTGCCCATGCCTGGAACGCCTATGACTGGTCGGAGATCCATGCCGGCGTGCTGACGGCCAACCCCGCCTCGGCCCGGGTGCTGTTGAAGCTCGGCTTCGAAGAGGGGGCACCCGCGACCGGGCCGAGCGCGGCGCAGGGCGGGGATTATCCGACCCGCACCTTCCGCCTCGCGCGCCCGGGGCTGGTTTTGTCACCCGAAACCGGTCCGGGCGCCCCTCGCGATTCCGGCACCACTTGAGCCCCCGGCGCTTTGCCACTATCGCTCGGGGCCAAGGAAAGGGTGCGCCGACATGAAGTTTCTCGATCTCGCCAAGGTCTACATCCGCTCCGGATCGGGCGGCAATGGCTGCGTCTCGTTCCGGCGCGAGAAGTTCGTCGAATACGGCGGGCCCGACGGTGGCGACGGCGGCCGTGGCGGCGACGTGGTGATCGAGGCCGTGGACGGGCTCAACACGTTGATCGACTTCCGCTACCAGCAGCATTTCTTCGCCCGGAACGGTCAGGGCGGGCAGGGCAACCAGAAGACCGGCAAGTCGGGCGACGATATCCTGCTCAAGGTTCCGGTGGGGACCGAGGTGCTCGACGAGGACGAGGAGACGGTGCTCGTCGATCTCACCGAGGTGGGCGACCGGGTGGTGCTGGCCAAGGGCGGCAACGGCGGCTTCGGCAACCTGCATTTCAAGACCGCGACCAACCAGGCGCCGCGGCGGGCCAATTCCGGCCAGCCCGGGGTCGAGCGCACGCTCTGGCTGCGCCTCAAGCTCATCGCCGACGTCGGGCTGCTCGGCCTGCCCAATGCCGGCAAGTCCACGTTCCTCGCCGCCACCTCCAACGCCCGGCCCAAGATCGCCGATTACCCCTTCACCACGCTGGTGCCCAACCTCGGCGTCGTCGGGGTCGACGGGGTCGAGTTCGTCGTCGCCGACATCCCGGGCCTGATCGAAGGGGCGCATGAGGGCCGCGGGCTCGGCGACCAGTTCCTCGGCCATGTCGAGCGGACTTCTGTGCTCTTGCACCTCGTCGACGGCACCGCGGAGGACGTGGTGGCCGACTGGCAGACCATCGTCACCGAGCTCGAGCTCTACGGCGGCATCCTCGCCGACAAGCCGCGGGTGACGGTGTTGAACAAGGTCGACGCGCTGCTCGACGAGGAGATCGCCGAGAAGCGGGCGGCGCTGGAAGAGGCCTGCGGTACCCGGGTCTACGCGATGTCGGGTGTGTCGAAGGACGGGGTGACCCGGGTTTTGCGCGCGCTCCGGGCGGAAATCCGCGAGGACAAGCTGCGGCAGGCCAAGACGGAGGCGCCGGAGGCGCCGGAGGACACGTCGTGGCAGCCCTGAACGCGGCGGAACGCATCGTCGTCAAGGTCGGCTCGGCGCTGCTGGTCGACGCCGCGACCGGACAGCTGCGCGCGGGCTGGCTCGCGTCGCTGGCGGCGGATGTGGCGGCGCTGAAGGCGCGCGGGGCGGACGTGGTGCTGGTCTCGTCGGGCTCGATCGCGCTCGGGCGCAATGTGCTCGGCCTCGCGCGCGGCTCGCTGCCGCTGGAACAATCCCAGGCCGCCGCGGCGGTCGGCCAGATCCGGCTCGCCCGCGCCTATGAGGAGGTGCTGCACCCGCTCGGCATCACCACCGCGCAGGTGCTGGTGACGCTGGAGGACAGCGCCGACCGGCGGCGCTACCTCAACGCCCGGGCGACGCTCGAAACGCTGCTGTCCCTCGGCGCGGTGCCGATCGTCAACGAGAACGACACCGTCGCCACCGACGAGATCCGGTTCGGCGACAACGACCGGCTGGCGGCGCAGGTGGCGGTGACGGTGGGTGCCGATCTCACCGTGCTGCTGTCCGATGTCGACGGCTTCTATTCCGGCAACCCGAACACCGACCTCGATGCGGTGCATTACCCGGTGGTCGAGGAGATCACGCCGGAGATGGACGGCCAGGCCGGCGAAGGCGTGTCGGGCCTGTCGAAGGGCGGGATGAAAACCAAGCTGATGGCGGCCAAGACCGCGACCGCGGCGGGCTGCGACCTGATCATCACGCTGGGGGCCCGCGACAACCCCTTGGCCGCGCTCGAAGCGGGTGCGCGGCACACCCTGTTCCGGGCCCGGTCCAACCCGGCCGCCGCCCGCAAGCACTGGATCGCGGCGATGAAGCCGCAGGGGGCGATCCGGATCGATGCGGGGGCCGCGCGGGCGCTGGGGCAGGGCAAGTCGCTCCTGCCGGCGGGGATCACCGGGATCACCGGCGATTTCGGCCGCGGCGATCCGGTCGACATTCTCGGCCCCCGGGGCGAACGCATCGGCGCCGGGCTGTCGCGCTATACCAGCGCCGAGGCGCGGGCGCTGATCGGCAAGCACAGTCACGAGATCGAGGCGGTGCTGGGCTACGCCGGGCGGGCGACCCTGATCCACCGCGACGACTTGGCGATGTGAGGGGGGGGGGGCTTCGGCCCCGGCCCACGCCTCAGCCGCGCTTCGAGCGCATCGCCGGCGCGGTCGGCAGTTCGGGGTCGGCGGCGAGGGCGGCGTAGGCGGCGCTGCCCGGATCGACCAGCGCCAGTTTCCCCGCCGCGTCGTAATGCGCCGCCCAGCCGTAGCGCTTGGTGAGCGGCGAGGCGCGCATGCAGGCCTGTCCCCTGGCATGGAAATGCGCGTAGTCGAGGGCGGGCCTGCCCGAGGCCTCGGCCATGGCCAAGTGGACCGCGTGGGTGAAGGCCAGGTGGTCGAGCGTGTAGGGCGCCTGTGTGAGCAGGTCGTACTCGATGCTCGCCCTTGTCCGCTTGGCTTTCGCCGGCGGCACCTCGGCGCCCAAGGCGGGGCAGTCGGGGGCGGGGGTGACGAGGATGTGGGTCGTGGACATGGGCGGTTCCCTGTGGCGGTTCCCTGTGGCGGCTCCCTGTGGCGGCCGCTTGCGGGATCGTGGTCCGGCGCGAAAGGAACATGGCACGAACACTTGAGTCGCGCGAGCCCGTCATGTGTCTGACATGAAACGGCGGCGGGATGCGCCCAGATCGTGGGACTTGTCAGGTCGGCGAAACCAGATATGGTTCCACGGAACATGACGGGGCGGGGGTCCCCGCCCGGCAAAGCGAGCCAGGGCGAGGGCGGAGTCACCCGATGGACGGCGATTTCAGGTCAAATTTCGTGCGCGAGCAGGCGAATCCCAGGGCCCATGCGGCGCTGGTGCTGAACGCGGATTTCCGGCCCCTGTCCTATTATCCCCTGTCGCTCTGGCCCTGGCAGGAGGCGGTCAAGGCGGTGTTTCTCGACCGGGTCAATATCCTTGCCGAATACGACGAGGTGGTGCGCTCGCCCTCGATGCAGATCCGCATCCCCTCGGTGGTGGTGCTGAAGGATTACATAAAGCCGCAGAAGCGGGTGGCCTTCACCCGGTTCAACCTGTTCCTGCGCGACGAGTTCTGCTGCCAGTATTGCGGCTCGCGCGGCGATCTGACCTTCGACCACGTGGTGCCGCGGGCGCGCGGCGGGATCACCAGCTGGGAAAACGTGGTCGCCGCCTGTTCGAGCTGCAACCTGAAGAAGGGCTCGACCTCGCTGGCGCGCTCCGGGCTGACCCTGCGCAAGCCGCCGCGCCAGCCGAGCGCGGGGGAGCTGATGAATATGGGCCGCAAGTTCTCGCCGGGCTATCTGCACACTAGCTGGATGGATTTCCTCTATTGGGACGCCGAGCTGGAGGCGTGAGCGTGCGGGAAACACGTGGCTCCCGACGGCCCTGACCATGGCTACGCCCTCAGGCACGGTTCGCTGCCGGCACGGCCCGGGGGGAAGCCCGCGCGCGCGGGCGTGGTACGCGGGCGCGCGCCCGCGTCCCCGTGGCGGCCGGAGCGCTGTGCACGGAATGGCGACAATCCCGTGGCGCGCACCGGACTGTAGCACATCCCCGAGGGTTGCGCTTCAGCCCGTCCGGCCGCGCCGACCGCCGCGACGGCCACCGCGCGCGCCGCTGTCGCCGCCGGAGCCGGCCGGCTTGTTGAAGGCGATCCAGTCCATGCCGTGGGCATCCTGGTTCATCAGAAGGTTGGCGGCGCGGATCGCTTCCATCTCGCGGCCGGGGCGGTATCTGGTCGAGCCGAGGCCGAAGAGTTGTACGAAGGTCTCGTCGTCGAGATCGGGCGGCAACATGATCCCGGCGGCTTCCACCGCCGCCTTCTTCTCGGCGATCGCCTTCTGGTTCACCGGCAGGGCCAGCGGGTTCATGATCGCCGAGGTCATCCCCATCGCATAGGCCATCGGCAGGAAGGTGTTGTTGATCCCGTGCCGGTTGGGCAGGCCGAAGGAGATGTTGGAGGCGCCGCAGGTGGTGTTGACGCCGAGCTCGTCGCGCAGCCGGCGCACCAGCGCGAAGACCTGCTGGCCGGCCGAGGCCATGGCGCCGACCGGCATCACCAGCGGATCGACGACGATGTCATGCGCCGGGATGCCGTGGTCGGCGGCGCGTTCGACGATCTTCTTCGCCACCGCGAAGCGCACGTCGGGGTCTTCCGAGAGGCCGGTGTCGTCGTTGGAGATCGCCACCACGGGGACGTTGAACTTCTTTACCAGCGGCAGCACCTGCTCCATCCGCTCGTCCTCGCCGGTGACCGAGTTGACCAGCGGCCGGCCCTTGGCGGCTTCGAGCCCGGCCTGCAGCGCGGCGGGGACCGAGCTGTCGATGCAGAGCGGCACGTCGGTCACGGCCTGGACCTTTTCGATCAGCTCGCGCATCAGGATCGGTTCGACGAAGTTGTTGTCGGCGTAGCGCGGGTCCTCGGCCATCTTGTTCGAGAACACCGCGCCCGAGTTCACGTCGAGCACGGTGGCGCCGGCGGCGACCTGGGCGACGGCATCGGCCTCGACGGTGGAGAAATCGCCCACTTCGAGCTCGGCCGCCAGCTTCTTGCGGCCGGTCGGGTTGATCCGCTCGCCGATCACGCAGAAGGGTTCGTCGAACCCGATGGTGACGGTCTTGGATGCGCTTTCAAGGATTGTGCGGGTGCTGGTGCTCATGGGCGGGCTCCTTCAGGGCGGGCCGGGTGGGCATTCATGTGGGCGGTGAGATAGGCGCTGAGCGCGGGGTCGGTGAAATCGGCCAGCGTCTGATGCGCCCCGGCGGCGCGCAGGGCGGCGTCGTCGAGGGCGGAGCGGATGCCGAAAGTATAGGCGCCGGAGGCGGCGGCGGCGCGCAGGCCCGCGGGGCTGTCTTCGAAGGCGATGCTGTCTTCGGGGGTTACGCCGAGCTGGCGCATGGCTTCGAGATAGGGGTCGGGCGCGGGCTTGGCGCGGGTGCATTCCTCGCCGATCACGATGCAGTCGAAGGCGTCGCGCAGCCCGATCGCTTCGAGCATCGCGTCGGCATTCTTCCGCATCGCGTTGGTGACGATGGCGCGCGGCCAGCCCTCGGCCACCGCGCGGCGGACGAGCTCCACCACGCCGGGCATGGCCGGGTAGGGACGCGGCAGCCGGTCACGGAACATCGCCTCCTTGCGCTCGTGGAGCGCCAGGATGTCGGGCGCGTCGGGCAGGAATTCGGCGAAGATGTCCTGGTTCTGGCGGCCGTGGATGCCGGCGAGATAGAAGCCGGGCGGGGTCGGGAGGCCGAATTCGGCCCAAAGCTCGCGGAACACGTCCTCGTGGATCGGGTCCGACACCAGCATCGTGCCGTCGAGGTCGAAGAGAAGGGCAGGCATGGGTTCGTTTCTTTCTGTGCGGCGGGGTCAGGTCCGGCCGCCGTTGTCGATGAGGGTCCTGAGCCGCTCGGGCGGGTAGTCGGCATCGAGCTTGCCGGTCCAGGCGGCGACGATCTCGTCGGGGGTGCCCGCGGTCTCGACCGGCCCGTCGCGGCGCCAGTCGGCGAGATAGGCGTCGGTGCCGGCGGCGCCCGCTTTCATCGCTGCGCGGTCGATCGCTTCGGCGAAGCGGGGCGGCAGTTCGGCGCGGGTGGCGGTGCGGCCCTTGCCGACCATCACCTGGGCCGGAATGTCGCGCCAGTAGACGATTGTGAGACCGGGCATGTGCTTCTCCTCTTCCCCCCGCTTACCGCGTCGGCCCCCGCGCGCGGCGGCCAAACTCGACCTCCCGCGGGGGTTTAACGACGCCGTGTGGGCGGCGACCCGCGCGCGGACCGGTTCGCTCTGCGCAGATAGCCCGCCGGGCGGGGGAAGGCCAAGGGGAAGCGCGATGAAAGTTGCTCATGAAGATCTTCGACGCGGCCTGCGTCTCCGCGCCCAGAGGGTGCTTGCCAGACGGTCCCGGAGCGCCTAACTTTGAGGCAACTCGAAATGGAGGGCGCGCAGATGGCGCCCAGGCGCTCCGATGGTGCGGGCGCGTTCCCAAAACCGGTTGAGCCACCCGCGCCGGACAAGAAAACCGATCCGTCCAGCCTCTATGCTGCACTGGATCTGGGCACGAACTCGTGCCGCATGCTGATTGCCCAACCAGACGGCAATCAGTTTCACGTGGTTGATTCGTTTTCCAAATCCGTCGGCCTCGGGCAGGGGCTCGGGGGCTCGGGACGGCTCAGCCGCTTGTCGATGGCGCGCACGGTGCAGGCGCTCAAGATCTGCAAGCGGAAGCTCTCGAAACACGAGGTCAGCCACATGCGGCTGGTCGCCACCGAGGCCTGCCGACGGGCGTCGAACGCCCGCGATTTCATGGCCTATATCGAGCGCGAGACCGGGCTGAAGCTGGAAATCATCAAGCCCGAGGAAGAGGCGACGCTGGCGGTGATTTCCTGCGCGCCGCTGGTGAGCAAGCGCACCGAACAGCTGCTGGTGGTCGACATCGGCGGCGGCTCGACCGAACTGGTCTGGCTCGACCTCTCGGAGGTGGCGCCGGACGAGCGGCAGGCCTCGATCATGCGGCTGCAGCGGGGCTTGCGCAAGGAGCCCTTGCCCGGCGGCCCGTCGGCGCGGGTGGTCGACTGGATCTCGGTGCCCTACGGGGTGGCGACGCTGCGCGAGCAGTTCGACGACGTGAGCGACGACAGCGCGCGGTTCGCGCTGATGAGCTGGTTCTTCGAGGAGCAGCTGGGGGATTTCTCGCCCTTCCACCGGGTGCCGAACCGCGAAGGCTTCCAGATCATCGGCACATCGGGGACCGTCACCACCGTCGCCGCCACCCACCTCGGGCTGAAGCGCTACGACCGCAACAAGGTCGACGGGCTCAGGATGACCTCGGACCAGATCGACAAGGTGATCCGGGGTTACCTCGCCGCCGGACCCGAAGGCCGCCGGCGCGACCCGCGGATCGGCAAGGACCGCCAGGCGCTGATCATGTCGGGAGCCGCGATCCTGCAGGCGCTGCTCAGGATCTGGCCGACCGACCGGCTTTCGGTCGCCGACCGGGGGCTGCGCGAGGGGCTGCTCTACGCGCAGATGTCTTCGGACGGGGTGCTGGAAGAGGGCGACAGCTAGCCAGGGGCGCCCCGCTCCACGACTTCGGGCCGGGGTCGCGCGCCGGGCTCGGAGGCTCGGCGTGCAGAGGCCGCACCGCTTGCGTGAACCGGCGACGGCCAGAGGCGTTACGCCAGCTGCGCCACGGCCGTCATGTCGAAGCCCTTGGCGATGAACCAGAGCGCGAGCACCATTTCCTGCACCGCGAGCGGCGTGATCAGGACGACGGCCAGCACGACCGGGATCTCGACGAAGGGCACGAGCAGCGCCAGGACGCCGAGGACGACCGCGGTGACGAGCCCCCAGCCCGAGATCCAGCGCGGCACCAGACGCGAGGTCCAGAGCGCCCAGTTCAGCATCAGCATGCCGATGACGAAGGCGAGGTTGTAGATCGGTCCCGAGGCGCCCGACCAGGCTTCGCCGCCGACCAGGGCCATGACGAGCAGCGCCAGGGTCTCGGGGTCGGCGCCGGGCCGGGCGGCGTAGAGGTCGGACAGGGTAAGAACGAACATCCGGTCGGCCTGGAGCTGGGCGAGGATCGCCGCTTCGAGCACCCGGAACCCGACATAACCGACAGCGAGCGAAGCGCTCACCCGGCGCAGCACCGGGTAGAGCGAAATCGCGATCAGCGGGATCGCCAGCGCGCAGGTGAAGTCGATCAGGATGCCCGCGGCGACCCGCGATTTCGCCGCCGCTGCGGCGGTGAGCACGTCCGGGCCGGTGAGGGCGGGTCTGTAGAAAGGCTCGGCGACGAACAGCAGAGCCGTCGCGATGATGAAGAAGATGCCGGCAAAGATGGCATTCTGCCGGTAGGTTGGGTGTGTCATTGTCTCCTCCCGGGAAGCGGGGGCGATGCTACGCCGCTGGGGCGGCGCTGTCCTTGCGGGCGATCAACCGCGCTTGTATGTCCTTGGACGTCGGGAGAAGGGCGCATGGTGAAACGCAAAGGGACGAAAGGCACGTCGGGCCGCGGGCAGCGCGACCTGCACGTGAAGGTGAAGTCGGCCCGCGGGCGGAAACTGTCGTCGACCCTCTGGCTCGAACGCCAGCTCAACGATCCGTATGTGAAACAGGCCAAGGCCGAAGGCTATCGGGGCCGGGCGGCCTACAAGATCCTCGAAATCGACGACAAGTTCGGGTTTCTCGTGCCCGGCGCGCGGGTGGTCGACCTCGGCTGTGCGCCGGGGGGATGGCTGCAGGTGGCGGTCGCCCGGGTCAATGCGCTCGGCGACGTGGCCGGTAAACCGGTGGGCCGGGTGTTGGGGGTCGATCTCAAGGAGATCGAGCCGGTGGCGGGGTCCGAGGCGCATGTGCTCGATTTCATGGCCGACGGCGCCGACGAACAGGTCAAGGCCTGGCTCGGGGGCACGGCGGACGTGGTGATGTCGGACATGGCGGCGGCGAGCTCGGGTCACAAGCAGACCGACCACCTCAGGATCATCGCGCTCGGCGAGGCGGCGGCGTATCTCGCCTTCGACGTGCTCGAACCGGGCGGCACCTTCGTCGCCAAGGTGCTTGCCGGCGGAGCCGAGGGCGAGCTGCAGAAGCTGCTCAAGCAGAAGTTCGCCAAGGTGGTGAACTTCAAGCCGCCCGCCTCGCGGTCCGACTCGTCGGAGAAATTCGTGGTCGCGACGGGGTTCCGGGGCTGAGCATGCGGTTCCGGGTGCGTCACCAGTTCCGCTACCGCTACGACGCACCGGTGGCCCTCGGGCCGTACCTGCTGCGGCTCACGCCGCGCGGGGCGGTGGACATGGCGCATGGAATCCGGGTGACGCCCGAACCCAACTACCGGCGCGACGAGACCGATCACCACGGCAACCTCGTGACCCGGCTCGGGTTCAGGGGGGCCACCTCGGCGCTGGAGATCGAAGCCCGGTTCGAGCTCGAGACCGGCAAGGTCCGGCCGCCCGGCGATATGCCTACCGGGGCACGGCTCGACCGCTACCTGCAGCCGGGCGCCGCCGATGCCGGGGTGGCTGCCACGGCAGACCGGCTGCGGGCGCTTGCCCGGACCGACCCGGTGTCCTTCGCCGAACACCTGGCCGCGATCCTTCAATCCTCGATCACCCACGATTCCGAAGACATTGCGCCCCTGCGCAGTCCGGGCGAGACGCTCACCCGCGGCCGCGGCAGCGGACGCGACATCGCGGCGCTCTATGTCGACCTGACCCGGCGGGCGGGGCTTCCGGCCCGGTTCGTGAGCGGTTACTGGGCCGAAAGCGTGCACCCCGCCTCGCGGCGCGGGGCCCGGACCTGGGCCGAGGTGCTGCTGCCCGGACGCGGCTGGCAGGGGGTCGATCCGACGCTCGGCGCCTGGACGGGGGTAGGCCATGTCGCCGTCGCCGCTGCACCGGATCTGGTCGGCACGATGCCGGTGGCCGGCAGCACGTTCGGCGCCGGGATCCGGCTGTCGGCGGAGTTCGAGCTCAACGTGATGACCCGCGACTGAGCGGGGTCTTTGGGCGCGGATTGGCGCGGCGCCGGGGGCGGGTCAGGCCACTTCCATCTCCTTCACCCGCAGGTCCTGGCCGCCGCTCACCTGCAGCCGGTAGCCGCCGCATTGCGGACAGGCGGCGCCGAGCTGGTCGATCTCGACCTCGGTACTGCAGTCATGGCACCAGCCGCGGCCGGGGATGCGGTCGATCTCCAGCCGCGCGCCCGCGGCGATGCCGCCCGCGGTCACTGCGTCGAAGCAGAAACTGAGCGCCTCGGGCGCGACATGCGACAGCGCGCCGATCTCGAGGCGCACCGAGAGCACCTTGTCGGACCCGGCCGCGCGGGCCTGGGCCTCGACGATCTGGACCACGCTTTCGGCCAGCGCCATTTCGTGCATCTTCGCCTCCGGATCTGAACCTGCGTTGTGAGGCAGCCTAGGGCAGGGCCGCAGGGCCGACCTTGATCTGACGCAGGGCGCCCGCCGGCGGGATCTGTCATCAAGGTGCGGCGCGTTTGCCGCCTTGCCGCTTGCGGGCGGCGTGGCATACTGCGCCGCAACGCCGAGGTCGAGAAGGAGAAAGCGGCATGTGCCTGGCTGTCCCGATGCGGGTCGAAGAGATCGACGGGCACCGCGCGCGCTGCGTCGGGCTCGGCGCGGAACGCTGGGCCGATCTGATGCTGATGGGCGACGAACCGCCCGCGGTGGGCGACTACGTGACCATCCACCTCGGCTTCGTCCAGGGCGTGGTGCCGGAGGCGGATGCGCTCGAAGCCCAGGCGCTGTTCGGCGAGATCGCCGCGACGCTGGACGCGGCCGAGCGCGGCCGCGGCTGAGGCGAAAGGCCGGGGTTTCGGGTTATCGTGCGGATATGCCGTCTGTGCGGGAGCCCGGGCCGCGGCGGGGTCAGCGGCGGTGTTGGGTCGCGCCGAAGATCGGGGCCACCTGGTCGACGAAGGCCCGGTCGCGGGCCCAGTCCGTCAGCACGTCGAGCGCGTTCTGGGCGATGCGGGCGCAGCGGTCGGGGTCGGCGAGGAGGACGCGCACCTTGTCCTCGAAATCCGAAAGATCCCAGCGCACCGGCACGTAGGTCTCGTCGGCGACGAAGACGTCGGGCAGGGTCTCGACATGTGACATGTCCTGCTTGAGCAGGACGGCGCCGTTCTGGATCGCCTCGTAGTCGCGCCAGCAGACCTCGCCGTAGCCGAAGGCGGAGAAGCAGATCTTCGACGTCCGCAGTTCGGCGAGAAACTGGTCGTGGCGGATGCCGGTGCCGGTGACGACGTTGAGCTTCGACGGACCCTGGGTGAGCGCCACCGACGCCTCGTGGCACTGGGCGCGCATCGTCTGGTACCAGGGCGTGCCGCCGACGGCGATCCGGGCGTGCAGGTCGATCGGTCGCGGCCCCTTGGGCAACTCTGCGCGGTCGAGCGTGGGCAGGATGAAATCGGCGGTGGCGAAGGAGGGGCCGACCACCAGCTTGTCGAGAAAGCCGTCGGGGATCGGGAAGCGGACCGGGCTGTGGTCGAGCCCGTTCGCCCGGCCGTAGTAATCCATCAGGTTGGTGTCGCCGAAGGTCTCCTGTCCGTATTGCGACCGGTCGCGCAGCACGTGTTTCTTCACGTAGAGATCGACATGCGGGCCCAGCAGCGCGGCGAAGCGCAGATCGGTCGGCGCGAACCAGTCGAGATAGACCACCCGGGCGCCCGGCGAGGTTTCGCGGATGCGCGCGAGGATGCGGTCGCGCAGGGCCTCGTCGAGGTCGTACTCGGTCTGGAAGGCCACGACCGTCGCGCCGGTGACCGTGGTCTCGCCCGAGAGGAAAGCGTCGAGATGGACCTCGCTGATGTCGGCCCCGTGGATCCCGCGCAGCGCCTCGCGGTAGAAGTGGAACGGAAACACCTGGCTGCCGGGGATCCGCTCCGGCAGAGTCACAAGCAGCAGCCGCTCGCGCGCCGCCGGGTTGAAGGCGGCGCCGTAGCGGCGGTTGCGTTCCCGCTCCCGCCGCATCTTGTTGAGCTTGTGCGAAACGCGCGCAAACATCCGTCAGTCGCGCGCCGTCCCGGAGACCGGCGGCATGTAGCTGTCGCTGACCAGGTGGCGCGGCCGGTGCTGCTGCAGCTCGTCGGCGAAGGCGAGAAGGTCGCGCGCCCGGGTCGGCGACAGGCCGTCGACGAGCCGGTCGTGGATGTGCATCGTCTCGTTGAACCCCTGACCCAGCGGCCGGCCGAGCCCGAGAAGGATGCCGAATTCCTCGATCGGCGAGGTATCGGTGGCCATGAACCGGGCCACGCGGGCCATGTCGACGACGCTTTTCAGCTTGTGGCGCAGCGGGGTTCGCGGTGTCGGGTCCGAGGTGAACCCGTTCTCGAAGGGCACATGGGCGAACTCGGGATAGGCCCGGTCGGTCACCTCGTCGTGGAAGGTCTTCTCGCATGTTCGAGACTTCCCACGGCAGGCTGAAGCAGAAATCGGCGAGGTCCTCGTCGATATAGGGGCTGAAGACGGCCCCGGCCGAGCTCAGAACGCCGCGCGCGACGAAGGAGATCTCGCGCCGCGTCCGGTTCATGATGAAGAAGACCTGGATCGGGTTCGGCGCGTCGGCGTGTTTCGCGATCGCCTCGGCGACGTAGTCGAGGGCTTCCTCGTCGGCGCCGGGCGAGTACAGGTCGGCGGCGCCGCGCGGATCGGCGGTCGCCGAGATGACCCGGCCGTGGCCGTCGATCATGTGCTTGGCGATCCGGCGGAAATCGCCCGCGCGGGCCCAGCCGACCGCCATCCGGTCGGTCTCGTCGCCGCGGCTGAGCACGTCGCCGCTGAGCACGTCGCCGCCGATGCCGTCATAGGCGGCGGCCGGGCGGTCGAGATAATAGTCGTGCAGCGGAATCATCTGCGCGTGTTCGTCGGCGCAAAGCTCGGTCTTGACGATCGCGCGCAGGATATCGGCCTGGCGGGAGCGGACGTGGCCGAGCACGTCGTGGCGCACGCCCACCGCTTCGCAGATCGCGCGGGCCGCTTTCACTTCCGCGTTCCAGGCGTCGCCGCCGTGCTGGAAGGTGATGCAGGCATCGGGCTTGCGCCCCTGATGCGCCAGTTCGACCATGATGTGTCGCGAATCGCGGCCGCCGCTGAGCGGGCTGACGATCGGGCCGTCCCAGGCCTTCAGGGTCCGCGAAATGCTCTGCCGGAACAGATCGATATAGCCGTCGATCGCCTGCGACCGGGTGATGTCGAGTTCTTTGTACTTGCGCTCGCGCGCCTCGACCGTGACCTTGCCGCCGCGCCAGGTCAGTTTGCCGCCGGCGGGCAGGACCTTGATGTTCTTGAACGGCGTGTCGTCGTTGATGAAGAAGCCGAGCCGGTGAAACACCGTCAGGGCGCGGTGATCCTTGGTCAGATCGCAGCCGAGCGCCGCCAGTTGCAGGACGCTGGGCGAGACCCGGACCCGATTTCCCTCGACGCAATAGTAGAGGCTGTAGAATCCATAAGGATCGACCTCGGCGCTCAGCACCGTGCCGTCCCAATGCCAACGGGCATGGATGCCCTGGGCGGTTCCGGCGACCCGCCCGGGTGCTCTCGTTCCAAACGAGGCTGTCGCCAGCCCGGCGAATTCCGGCTTTCCGTCGCGTAAAGTGACGTCGACGTAACCGGAGCTGGGCGACGCGTCTATGAGGCTCGCCCGCTGTATGTCCATTCTAGAAATCGTTCCAATCCCCTCACACCTGACCTTTTTTTAACACCACGACCCGTGGATAAAAAGTATCCCGAACGAGGACAGTCTGTGTCGGCGTTTTTGAGGCCACACTAGGGCATGTTCAAGCGGAACTCGTGTTTGTTGCTTCTGCGTCACTTCGCTGTGACACTGCGCATCCCCGTCGCAGGCCCGGGCGGTCGCAGAAGGGCCTGCGGGGAGGGTTCCGGCGGCGCTGGAGGAGCTGTCGGACGGGTCGGGCGGGTGGGGCGTGAAGGGGAATGGACCTGGACCAGGGCGCGGCGGCAGGCGCGTTCGGGGCGCCGGTGCCGGGGCGCGGGGTGCCCGGAAACGTGCCGCGGTCGGCGGGCTGGCGGGTCTGTGCCGGGCCGGGCCCCGCGACAGCCTTGCAGAGCGGGCCGATTTGCCCTCAAACGGCTTGCGTCCCACGGCGCGCGCCCCTAGAAGGGCCTGAATTTTCCGCGCCGCACCGCGCCGGACCGGGCTGCCCCGGCGGCGTGGCGATCCCGGCGCTGCGAGAGACACCGCCTTGAGCAACAACGCTCCAAGAAACTGAAGGACACGCAACATGTCGGTCACCGAGACCCTGAACGAAGGCCTGAAGCGCGCCTACCACCATCATCACCGCCCAGGAGCCTGGACGAGAAGGTCAACGAAAAGCTCGTCGAGGCCCAGCCCGAGATCGAGATGAAGGGCTTTCGCAAGGGCAAGGTGCCGATGGCGCTGCTCAAGAAGCAGTTCGGCCAGCGCCTGCTCGGCGAGGCGATGCAGGAAAGCATCGACGGCAAGATGAACGCCCATTTCGAAACGACCGGCGACCGTCCGGCGATGCAGCCCCAGGTCAAGATGACCAACGAGGACTGGAAAGAGGGCGACGACGTCGAGGTCGAGCTGGCTTACGAGAAACTGCCGGAGATCCCGGCGGTCGATCTCGCCGCGATCAAGCTCGAAAAGATGGTGGTCAAGGCGGCCGAGGCCGATATCGACGAGGCGCTGGCCTCACTTGCCGAGAACGCGCAGAGCTTCGAGGACCGCAAGAAGGGCTCCAAGGCCAAGGACGGCGACCAGGTGGTGCTCGATTTCGTCGGCCGGGTCGACGGCGAGGCCTTCGACGGCGGCGCCGCGGATGACTTCCCGCTGGTGCTCGGCTCGGGCCAGTTCATCCCCGGCTTCGAGGAGCGCCTGGTCGGCGTGAAGGCCGAGGAAGAGAAGGACGTCACCGTGACCTTCCCCGAGGAATACGGTGCCTCGGAACTCGCCGGCAAGGAAGCGGTGTTCTCCTGCACGATCAAGGCGGTCAAGGCGCCGAAAGCGGCCGAGATCGACGACGAGCTCGCCAAGCGCTACGGCGCCGAGGATCTCGCCGCGCTCAAGACCCAGGTCAGCGACCGGCTCGAGGCCGAGTACAACGGTGCCGCAAGGGCGGTGACCAAGCGGGCGCTGCTCGACGTGCTCGACGAGACGGTGAGCTTCGATCTGCCGCCGTCGCTGGTCGACGCGGAAGCGAACCAGATCGCCCACCAGCTCTGGCACGACGATCACCCCGAGGAGCACGGCCATAACCACGGCGCGATCGAGACGACCGACGAGCACAAGAAGCTTGCCGAGCGCCGGGTCAAGCTGGGGCTGCTGCTCGCCGAGCTCGGCCAGAAGGCCGAGATCACCGTGACCGACGCCGAGATGACCCAGGCGATCATGAACCAGGCCCGCCAGTACCCGGGCCAGGAACGCGCCTTCTTCGACTTCGTGCAGCAGAACGCCCAGGTCCGCCAGCAGATCCAGGCGCCGATCTTCGAGGACAAGGTCGTGGACCACATCTTCGCCGGCGCCACGCTGACCGAGAAAGAGGTCTCGAAAGAGGATCTCGAGAAGGCCGTGGAAGCGCTCGACGAGGAGTGATCGCCCGGGCCGCACCGGATTGGAAAGGCCGTCCTTCGGGGCGGCCTTTTTCGTTTGCGGCGCGGGGTGTGCGAGGTTTGGGCGAGCTCGCACAGGGGGTCAAGGGATTGATGTTATTAATGATAGCGCTATCATCTGCCTTGCGCGCCAAGGGTGGCAAAGCCGGCATTCTTCGCGGAGATTGGGGCCTCGCGAGCCAGGCGCGGACGGGGACTGATCGGCCCGGTCCCCGTGCGGGTTAACGCCAATGTGCGCGCAGGTCGTTGGGCGCGCGCCCGCGGTCGGCAGCGGTGACCGCGCCTGGATGCTCGTACCAGCCGCCACAATTGTGTAGGATACCTGCTTTATTGGTCCCGTGTGCGCTCTGCGTCGTACGGCGCCGTTTTCTGAAAGAGTACATTTTCGATCTGGAAGGTATGAGATGACCAAGAACGATGACCGCGCGAAAGGCTTGGAAGATATCATCGATTCAAAGCTGGACGTGCTCGACATGCAGCGAAAAATGCTGGGTGAGAGGCTTTTCCTCGACGTCCACCGAAAACTCCTGACGTGGTGGGGTTCCATTCTTGCCGGCGCGACAACCATCCTGGGTTTTCTTGCCATATTGGGGTTCAACGATTTCGTCGCGGGACGGGCCGAAAAAGCCGTGGAACCCTACATCGGTCGCATCGAAGAGGCCATTCTGGAAGCTTCCGTAGCGGGCACGGTCAGCCAGAAAGAACTGGAACGCGTGAACGCGGCTTTGATCGACACCGCAAAGAGCCTTTCGGACCTGGAGTCCCAGACACGAGCACTGCAGGACCTTGCGAATGCCCGCAAGCTCTTTGACCGATGACGCAGTCGAGGACCGGTTCAGGTTCATGTTGTTCGCCATGCGAACCACAAGCTATTTGTGTGCTCCGGTCTCGTCCGCCAACGGGGACCCGGAAGAATCGATCGAGGCAGAGATCGAACTGCATTTCGCCACCTCCTACAGCGTCGGGCGCAACCGGGGATACAGGTCCTTCCCGTTGGTCGGAGCCGTCCGGCAGTTCGACATCTACGTGAGCCCGGATCAGTTCTCTGTCGGCAGCGACCTGGACTGCAGCAGAAACCGAGGTGCCCTCGACCAGACAAACAATGCGACACCCGCCTTCGTGGACATGGCGACATGCCGGCGCTCGACGGTTTCGTCGTGGCCAGCACCTGGTTGACGGATCGCGATGGCAACGCCAGCGACGACGCGCAAGCGATCGCGGACTTCAAATCGAGGTGGCGTCGTATCGGGGCGCTTTGGATTGAGCTTGAAATCGGGCGTTCCAACTCGCTCTTCGTGTGTGGAATGACACCCCGTTTCGGGAGGATACCTGGTTGGCCGCAGGAGATGCGTGGCGCGCGCTCAACCCGCTGGAATTCCGCGAAGAGGTACACGCTTCAGGCAGAGTAGAGTTGCTCGCGATCTTTCCGCTACGTAGCCCGTGCCCTTAAGTGCTCTGTTGGAGTGAGCGAAACCGGGACTTGCCTCAGACCAGCCCGGTCGCTTCCAGGAGCCCCAGCCGCTTGGCTTCGTAGTAATATCCGCGGGCGTACCACTGCATCGCCGCTTGCTTGTCGCCCTGGGAAACCAGCCAGGCGCCGCGCAGGTACTTGACGGCGTATTGCAGGTTCACGTTCGGGTCGAGCAGCGCTTCGTTCGGGCCGGAGAAGCCCATCGTGGCGGCGGTGCGCGGGTGGATCTGCATCAGCCCGTAATAGGGCCCGTTGCGCGCGCCGGGGGTATGGCGGCTCTCGCGCACGATCTGGGCGTGGACGAGGTCGCGCGGGACGGCGTAGAAGTCGGCCCATTTGTTGATGAGCGCGCGCAGTTCCATGGTTTCGTTGACGTAGAGCGGCGGGTCGCCGGCCCGGAGCGCGGCGGGGCGCACGGATTCAGCGGCGGAAAACAGGCGCGAGGGCGGTGCGGATTTCGAACCGATGGTTCCGCGCGGGGCGGCACAGGCGCTGAGTGCGAGCGCGGGCAGGGCAGCCAGGATGAAACGACGGGACATTTGGGTCATAAGCCCCTTTCCCTTTCCGATCCGGACTGGCAAGAGGCGTGTTTCCAAACCGGGAAAACCGGCGGGGGATTGCCGAGGCGCGGGATCCGGCCCTCGCGGGCAAGGCTTGACGGCAGTGGCCGTGCGGGGAAGCTGGTGCCGGGTGAAAGACGGAGGTCGTCATGACGGGACACCGGGGACGCCGACCCAGAATCGGTGTGGCGCTCGGCTCCGGCGGGGCGCGGGGCTGAGCCATATCGGGGTACTGCGCGGGCTCGCGGCGCTGGGGATCGAGATTGACGTGGTCGCGGGCACCTCGATGGGGGCGCTGGTCGGCGCGGCCTTTGCCGGCGGCCGGCTCGACGCGCTGGAAGACTGGGCCCTCGGGCTCACCCAGCGCAAGCTGGTCACGCTGCTCGACCCGACGCTGCGGCGCGGCGGGCTGGTGGAGGCGCGCCAGATCGAGACGATGCTGGGCGAGATCGGCCTTGCCGCGCGGATCGAGGAGCTGGCGCCGTCGCTTACCGCGGTCGCGACCGACATGGTGACGGGCCGCGAGGTCTGGCTGCGCGAGGGGCCGAGCTATCGGGCGGTGCGGGCCTCGGCCGGGATCCCCGGGGTGATGAGCCCGGTGCAGCATGACGGTCGCTGGCTGCTCGACGGCGGGCTGGTCAACCCGGTGCCGGTCTCGGCGGTGCGCGCGCTCGGGGCCGAGGTGCTGATCGCGGTCAATCCCAACGCACGGGCGCTCGGTCGGTTCTGGAGGAACCGCCGCCGCGGCCGGGGTTCGAGGCCTGGGTCGGGCAGATCCTGCCGGAGACGCTGCACGGGACGCTGGGGATCAACCCGGCGGCGCCGGGACGGGCGGTGGAGCCCAATTACTTCGACGTGCTCAGTACGGCAATCGACGTGATGACCGACACGATCCGCCGCGCCCGGGTGGCGGGCGAGCCGCCGCATGTGCAGCTCGACGCGCATCTGCGCGGGATCACGGTGCTGGAACTGCATCGTGCCGCGGAGGCGATCGCCGAGGGCGAGCGGATCGTCGCGGCGCAGGCGGAGCCGCTGCGCGAGGTCTGCGCGGTCGGGTGAGATCCGGGGGCCCCGGCTTTGCGGCGGGCCGGGCGGGGCCGAATGGGTTTCCGATGACGCCGATGGGTCGCGGGGTCGACCGGGGGGCGCGATGTGAGCCGGGCGCTGCGCCTTTCCGGGCGGTGTTGCTGGAGGCACGACATCGGGGGAACCGTTGGGGCACGACGCCCAACGTTAGTGCGATCGGGGGAGCGTGGGCGATTGTCGGGAAACGTCCCCCGAACGGCGGACGCTTCCCGTGAATCGGCCCCGTCAAGGCAGTGCAGGCCGAGAACCGGGACCGGAACGGTGGCTCGGGCGCACCGCGCGCGGTCCGCCGACGTCCGTACTCCGGGACGCCGGCGCCGAAACCATGCCGCGCTCAGCCGTCGAAATCGACTTCCTGGGTGAGCTTCAGCGCCTCGCCGCGTTCGCGGGCGAGGGCGGCGAGGTCGATGTTGTCCGGGGTGAAGCTGCCCCAGTTGGCCACCATCTCCGAGGGCGCGGCGGCGTCGGAGACCGGGTATTCGTGGTTGGCGGCGGCGTAGATCGACTGCGCCTCGGGCGAGGTCAGGAACTCCATGAAGGCGCGGGCGTCGTCGGGGTGCTTGGCATGCGCGGTCATCGCGACGCCGGAGATGTTCACATGCGTGCCGCCACCCTCGAAGACCGGGAAGTCGATCCGCACGCTCGGCCCAGGCGCGCTGTTCGTCGTCCTCAAGCATTTCGCCCATGTAATAGGTGTTGCCGAGCGAGATGTCGCATTCGCCGGCCCAGATCGACTTGACCTGCGCGCGGTCGTTGCCCTGCGGCTTCATCGCCAGGTTGGCCTTGAGCCCTTCGAGCCAGGTGCGGGTGTACTCCTCCCCATGATGCTCGAGCATCGCCGCGGTAAGCGCGGTGTTGTAGGCGTGGGTCCCCGAGCGGGTGCAGATCCGGCCCTGCCACTTCGGGTCGGCCAGGTCTTCGTAGGTGGTCACCTCGCCGGGGGCGACGCGCTCCTTGAGGCGTAGACGATCCGGGCGCGGGAGGTGAGGCCGAACCACTGGCCGTCGGGGTCGCGGAAGGCGTCGGCAAATGTTGGCGGTGAGGACGTCGCTCTCGACGGGCTGGGTGACGCCGGCCTCGACCGCCTCGATCAGCCGCTGGATGTCGGCGGTGAGGATGATGTCGGCGGGCGTGCGGCTCCCCTCGGCGAGCAGGCGCTCGGTGAGGCCGGTGTTGAGGAAGGCGATGTTGACCTCGATCCCGGTTTCCGCGGTGAAGGCGTCGACCAGCGGCAGGATCAGCTCGGGCTGGCGGTAGGAATAGACGTTGACCTCGGCGAGCGCCGGCAGGGCGGTGGCCAGGGGCAGGGCGGCGGCGAGGGTGGCGGCAAGGCCGGTCATGGGCGGCATGGTCGGAGCTCCTGTCATTCGGTGGAGACGTTAAATCCGACAAAAACACTCGGGTCAAGAGGGCGCAGACATGCGGCCCGGGATGGTGGGGCATCGCCTCCGGCCGCCGCCGGCGGCGGTGCGGAGTGGGACGTGGCGTTGGGCGTTCGTCCTTGGGGCGGAGCGCCTCTGAACAGGCGCGACGACAGGGGTCAGCGCGCCTTTTCCGCGGCCTTCACCGCGTCCCACAGCGCGTCCATCTCGTCGAGCGTGCTGTCTTCGGGGCGTTTGCCGATCGCGGCGAGCCGGGCCTCGATGGCTTCGAAGCGGCGGGTGAACTTGGCGTTGGCGGCGCGCAGGGCGGCTTCCGGTTCGACGCCGAGGTGGCGGGCGAGGTGGGCGACCACGCAGAGCAGATCGCCCACTTCCTCGGTCAATTCCTCGGGCGTGCCGCTGTCGCGGGCGGCGGCCACTTCGCGGGCCTCTTCGGCGACCTTGTCGAGCACCGGGCCGATGTCGGGCCAGTCGAAGCCGACGCGGGCGGCACGTTTCTGCAGCTTGTAGGCGCGCAGGAGCGCCGGCAGGCCGACCGCAACCCCGTCGAGGGTGCCGTGCAGGGCCTTGTCCGCGCGTTCTGCGGCCTTCATCGCTTCCCAGTTCTCGGTCTGGGCGTCGGGGCTGTCGATCCCGGACTGGTCGCCGAAGACATGCGGGTGGCGGGCGACCATCTTGTCGGCCATGCCACGGGCGACGTCGTGGAAGCTGAACATGCCCGCCTCCTCGGCCATCCTTGCATGGAACACCGACTGGAACAGCAGATCGCCGAGCTCGCCCCTGAGCTCATCCCAGGCCTCGCGCTCTATCGCGTCGGCCACCTCGTAGGCCTCCTCGATGGTGTAGGGGGCGATGGTCGCGAAGCTCTGCGCGACGTCCCAGGGGCATCCTGTCGCCGGGTCGCGCAGCCGGGCCATGATCTCGACCAGCCGGTCGATGCCGCCGTCGGGGTCGTGGACGATCTCATCGGATGATGTCGCCGCCGTAGGCGTCGCAGAATTGGCCATTGCACAGGTCCTCGTTTCCGGGAAGTGTCGCCTCCGGATAGCAGAGCCTTGGAGGGGCCGAAACCCATGCCCATCGTCAACCGGATCGGCGAGTTCGCCGACGACATGAAAGCCTGGCGGCAGTGGATCCACGCCCATCCGGAGCTGAAGCTCGACTGCCACGAGACCGCGGCTTTCGTGGTCGAGAAGCTCAGGGAATTCGGGGTCGACGAGATCCACGAAGGCATCGCCCGGAGCGGCGTGGTGGCGATCATCGAGGGGCAGGGGGCCGGGCCGACGGGCCGACGCTGGGCCTGCGCGCCGACATGGACGCGCTGCCGATGGAGGAGCTGACCGGGCTTGCGCACGCTTCGACGGTGCCGGGGCGGATGCATGCCTGCGGCCATGACGGCCATACAGCGATGCTCTTGGGCGCGGCCCGCTACCTGGCCGAGACAAGGCGGTTTTCCGGTCGGGTGGCGCTGATCTTCCAGCCCGCGGAAGAGGATATCGGCGGCGGGCGGATCATGGTCGAGGAGGGCATCCTCGACCGCTTCGGCATCACCGAGGTCTATGCGCTGCACAACGCCCGGATATTGCCGAGGGGGCGTTTTCGACCGCACCCGGCCCGATCATGGCGGCGGTCGACACCTTCCGGGTGCAGATCACCGGCAAGGGCGGGCACGGTGCCTATCCGCACGAAGCCATCGACCCGATCCCGGCGGCGCTGGCGATCGCCTCGGCCTGCCAGACCATCGTGTCGCGCAACCACGATCCGGTCGAGAACCTCGTGGTTTCGGTGACGATGATCCACGCCGGTTCCGCCGACAACGTGATCCCCGAGGGCGCCTTCGTCGGCGGCACGGTGCGGACGTTCAAGCCGGCGGTGCGCGACATGGTCGAGCGGCGGATTGGCGAGATCGTGGCCGGGAGCGCGGCCGCCTACGGGGTCACGGCGGCGCTCGACTACGACCGCGGCTATCCGACTGTGGTCAATGCGGGGGACCAGGTCGCGAAGGCGGCCGAGGTGGCGCGGGCGGTTGCGGGGGCCTCCGGCGTGGAGACCGACCGGGCGCCGGAAATGGGCGCGGAAGATTTCGCCTATTTCCTCAACGCCCGGCCCGGCGCGTTCCTGTTCCTCGGCCAGGGCGGCGGTCCCGGGGTGCATCACCCGGCCTACGATTTCAACGACGCGATTGCGCCGGTGGGGCGAGCTTCTTCGCCCGGCTGGTCGAGACGTTGCAGCCGGCGTAGGGAACCGGTTCGGGCGGGAAGGCGTTTCGAAACGCCTTGGGAACCGGTTTCGAAACCGGTTCGGCGCCCGGCATGTTGGAGGCGGCCGGCCCGGGGTCCGGCAATCAGTTGGTCGTCCTTGCGGTTCCGTTCGGAACCCGCAGCAAAGGCCGCCCCTGCGGGGCGGCCCTGGTGCATGTGGTTTCGGAGCGGGTCAGCCGGCGGCGGCTTCCGGGGTGCCCGAGCCGTCGGCGGCGCTTTCGACCGGCGTCTCGCCGCGCTCGGCCGGCTCGGCGGCGTCGGTTGCCGGGGCCTCGGCCTTCTTGGCGCGGGGCTTGCGCGGACGGGCCGGTTTCTTTTTCGGCTGTTCTTCCGGGGTTTCGACGAGGCCGCTGTCGTTGGCGCTGTCGAGATCGCCGAAATCGACCACGTCCGAGGGCTGGTCCTGCGCCTGCGACCCGTTGTTCGACCCATTGTTCGCGCCGTTGTCGGCGCCGTTGTTGTACCCGGCGTCGGGCTGGCCGCCGTCGCGCAGGCGCTGGTCGTCGCGGTCGCGCTGCTTCTGCTGCTGGCGGTCGCGGTTCTGCTGGTCGTTCTGCTGGCGCTTCTCTTCGGCGTCGCGCTGCGCTTCGCTGAGCAGACGGGTGTAATGCTCGGCGTGCTGCTGGAAGTTCTCGCCGGCCACCCGGTCGCCGGCGAGGAAGGCGTCGCGGGCGAGCTGGGTGTATTTGTCGATGATCTGCTGCGGCGTGCCGCGCACCTTGCCCTCGGGCCCCGAGCTGTCGAACACCCGGTTGATGTTGTTGGCCGGGGAGCGGTTTGCGCTCCGGTTCTTTCCGCGCGAGCGGGATTTCGAAGATCTCATAGGTTCTTGCTTTCAGCCTTCGTGGCTTTTCTTGGCAGGACCAGCGCTCGATTGCGCCTGTCGTTCAGGTCCAGTTTTGCGGCTTGCCTGCGGCAGGCAATCCAGAGGACTGCGCCCTGCCGCCCTTATTGACTAGCGGGGCCGTGCCGCGTGGGCAAGCAGAAATTGCGCGCCGGCGGATGTCTGCCCGGTGTGCGGGCGCGGCCGGACACAGGGGCTGTAGCTGAGGTAGGCGCCCGGCGCGTCGGTTTCAACAGCGCGCCGGGGGCGGGGGGGGGGGCGGCTCAGGCGGGGGCGATCCCGGTCACCACCCGCTCGCGGCCGTCGAGGTCGTGCAGGATGGTGACCCCTTCGAGCCCGGCCGCGACGAAGAAGCCCGCGACCGCCTTGCCCTGGGTCGGTCCGATCTCGACCATGACGCGGCCGCGCGGGGTGAGCCGGCCATTGAGGCCGCCGAGGATCGCGCGATAGGCGGCGAGGCCGTCGCCGCCGGGCGTGAGCGCCAGTTGCGGGTCGTGGTTGCGGACCTCGGGGGCGAGACCCGCCATCTCGTCGGCGGCGATGTAGGGCGGGTTGGAGACGACGAGGTCGAAGCGGGCCTCGTCGACCCCGTCCCACCAGTCGGCCTCGGCGAGGGTGAGGCGGTCGGCGACGCAGTGGGCTTCGGCATTGGCGCCGGCGACGGCCAGGGCGCCGGCGGAGATGTCGGTGGCGAGGCCGGTCGCGCCGGGCCATTCGGCGAGCAGGGTGACGGCGAGAATGCCCGAGCCGGTGCCGAGATCGAGCAGGCGCGCGGGCGCGTTTCCTTGCAGGGCCGCTTCGACGAGGGTCTCGGTTTCCGGTCTGGGATCAAGGACTTGGGGGGTCACCTTGAAGTCGCGACCCCAGAACATCCGCCGGCCGATGATGCGCGAGACCGGCTCGCCCTCGAGCCGGCGGTGCAGCAGGTCCTCGTAGGCCGTCATCTCGGCGTCGCTCACTTCGCGGTCGTGCTCGATCATCAGCCGGTCGGGGCGCATCGCCAGCGCATGGGCGAGAAGCGCGCGGGAATCGCGGCCAGACTCCGCGCGTTTGCCGCCGAAGCCCAGAAGGCCGGTGCCCTTGCCGAGGGCCTGTGTCAGTCTCATGCGTCCATCTCCGCGAGTTTTTCCGCCTGGTCGGCCTCGATCAGCGCGTCGATCACCTCGTCGAGATCGCCGCCCAGGATCTCCTGCAGCCGGTAGAGCGTGAGCCCGATCCGGTGGTCGGTAAGGCGCCCCTGCGGGAAGTTGTAGGTGCGGATCCGTTCCGAGCGGTCGCCCGACCCGACCTGGGTCTTGCGCGCCTCGGAGCGTTCGTCGTGCACCTTCTGGCGTTCGAGGTCGAACAGCCGGGTTTTCAGCACCTGCATCGCGATCTCGCGGTTGCGGTGCTGGGATTTCTCGGAACTGGTGACGACGATGCCGGAGGGGATATGGGTGATCCGCACTGCCGAATCCGTGGTATTCACGTGCTGGCCGCCGGCGCCCGAGGCGCGCATCGTGTCGATGCGGATCTCGCCCGGGTCGATGTGGATGTCGACGTCCTCGGCCTCGGGCAGAACCGCCACGGTAGCTGCCGAGGTGTGGATCCGCCCGCCCGATTCGGTCTCGGGCACGCGCTGGACCCGGTGCACGCCGCTTTCGAACTTGAGCCGGGCGAAGACGCCGTCGCCCTTGATCTGGGCCACCAGCTCCTTGACCCCGCCGAGCTCGGTGAGCTGTTCCTCGAGGATGTCGAAGCTCCAGCCCTGGCGCTCGGCGTAGCGGTGATACATGCGCAGGAGGTCGCCCGCGAACAGCGCCGCTTCCTCGCCGCCGGTGCCGGGCCGGATCTCGATGATCGCCGGGCGCGCGTCGGCCTCGTCGCGGGGCAGGAGCGCGAGGCGCATGGTCTGTTCGGCCTCGGGCAGGCGGGATTTCAGGGCGGGGAGCTCTTCCTCCGCCAGCGCCTTCATCTCCGGGTCGGCGAGCATGGCCTGGGCCTCGGCGATGTCGTCGAGCAGCTGGCGGTAGTCGGCGATTTCTTCGACCACCGGTTTCAGCCCGGCATATTCGCGGCCCACCCGGGCGAAATCCGCGCCCGAGAGGCCTTCGCCCATCCGGGCTTCGAGATATTCGAACCGCTCGACGATGGCGGAAAGTTTGTCCATGGGAACCATGCCGTCCGAGGTGGCGTATCGGCATCCATTGGTCAAGGGGGCAGGGTGGTGTAGGATCGCGACATGCGTTTGGCTTTCGTGATTTTCGGAGCGCTGACCGGCGCGGTGCAGGCGCAGGACCTGGTGCAGGATCCGGCGCAGGAGCAGGGCGGGCGACCGTCGCTGCCGGGGGTCGAGTGCTATTGCACCGACCGCTCCGGCAGTCGCGTCGAGCTCGGGCAGACGATCTGCCTGACGGTCGACGGGCGCGCCTTTCTCGCGCGGTGCGAAATGAGCCTGAATGTGCCGATGTGGCGCAACACGGGGGACGATTGCGTCGGCGCCGCGCATATTGGGGCGGGTGGCGGCGCGGTCCGCAAGGTCGGTTCTGCGACGGGGACGTGACAGAGGAGGATGCCGATGCGGCAGGGGATGATCTGGGCGATCTGCGGGCTTCTCGGGCCCGTCGCGGCGGTGGCGGGCCCGTTCGACGGGCTGTACCGGCCCAATTACGACTGGGCGCTGGCCTGGGACTGCAAGAGCGTGGGCCAGGATGGCGGTGCGCTCGCGATCGAGGGCGACGTGCTCACGGCGATCGACAACAGCTGCGCCCTGTCCGAGCCGGTCGAGATCCGCGACATGCATGCCGTGCTGTACGATGCCGACTGCACCGGCGAGGGCGGCGCGAGTGCCGGGCGGATCATGCTGATGACGCACGACTTCGGGCTCTACGTGATCCGGGACGGCTTCGTGCTCGACTGGATTTCCTGCGAGGCGGGGTGATGCGGACGCTTGTGCCGGTCGCGGTTGTGCTCGGTCTCTGCGCCGTTACGGCCGTCGCGGGACCGTTCGACGGGGTCTATGTCGCGCATTCGGATGCGGGTGCGCCCGACTGGAGCGGCTGCGCCGCGCTCGACATCCTGATCGCCGACGACCGGGTGCGGTATTTCGACGTGGACTGCAGCCTGACGGCCCCGGTGCAGATCCGCGACATGGACGCGTTGCTTTTCGACGGTCAGTGCACGCTCGACGGCCGAAGCAAGGCGGGGCGGGTGCTGATCCGGCGGATGGAGACCGGCGACGTGATGCTGGTGACGCCGTTCATGGACGTGCGCCTCGCTGGCTGCGAGGTGGCCGGGTAGGGCGCGTTCTGGGCGGCGTACCCGGGGCGTCAGCGGGCCGTGCGCCGGGGCTGGGCGGCCCTGTGCGGCGGGATGGGGCTTTTCCAGTCAGGACAGGGTTGGGACCGGTGCGGCGGCGCGCGCGCGCTCCGTTGGAGGGCGGATGCGGCCGTTGCGGGGTGGTTGTTGCCTGGCGGGACGGAATCCAGAAATCCGGATTTCTGGATCCGGGAAAGCGCGAAATATGGTGATATTTCGGCGTGTTATGGGGTTAACAGATCGTAAACGCGCGTCTTCCGGCCGCAGAAGGCGGGCCCGGCGGCAACTCTCCCGCTTGCCGGCGGCGCAACCGGTGTCCGGCGTCACCCGACACCCCCAACGAGCCCAGAAACGAAAGGGGCGCGGCGGTTGCCCGCCGCGCCCCGCTGTTCGCGCGTTTCTCCGGAGATCCCGGATCAGATGTCGAACCGGTCGGCGTCCATCACCTTCACCCAGGCGGCGACGAAGTCGGTCACGAACTTCTCCTTCGCGTCGTCCTGAGCGTAGACTTCGGCCAGCGCCCGCAACTGCGAGTTGGAGCCGAAGACCAGGTCGACGCGGGTGGCGGTCCACTTGGGCTGGCCGGTGGCGCGGTCCTTGCCCTCGAACAGATCGCCGCCCTCGTCCGCCGTCCAGGCGGTGTCCATGTCGGTTAGGTTCACGAAGAAGTCGTTCGTGAGTGGCCGACCCGGTCCGTGAACACCCCGTGCGGGGCGTTCTCGTGGTTGCCGCCGAGCACCCGCAGGCCGCCCACCAGCACCGTCATCTCCGGCGCCGTGAGGCCGAGAAGCTGGGCCTTGTCGACCAGCATCTCTTCGGCCGGGATGGTGAACTTGGTGCGCTGGTAGTTGCGGAAGCCGTCGGCCTCCGGTTCCAGCGGTTCGAAGCTCTCGGCATCGGTCTGTTCCTGGGTCGCGTCGCCGCGGCCGGTGGAGACGTTGACCGAGACCTTGTGGCCGGCATCGGCGGCGGCCTTCTCGACCGCCGCGGCGCCGCCGAGGACGATCATGTCGGCCATCGAGACATCGCCGTGGTCCTTGCGGAGGCCTTCGAGCACGGAGAGCACCTTGGCGAGCTGGGCCGGGTTGTTGGCCGCCCAGTCCTTCTGCGGGGCAAGCCGGATGCGGGCGCCATTGGCGCCGCCGCGCTTGTCGGAGCCGCGGAAGGTCGAGGCGGAGGCCCAGGCGGTCTGGACGAGCTCGGCCACGGTGAGGCCCGAGGCGAGGATCGCGGCCTTGATCTTGGCGACCTCGGCTTCGGTGCGGGCCTTGCCGGTGGGGATCGGGTCCTGCCAGATCAGGTCTTCCGCCGGGACTTCGGCGCCGAGGTAGCGGGCTTTCGGCCCCATGTCGCGGTGGGTGAGCTTGAACCAAGCGCGGGCGAAGGCGTCGGCGAACTCTTCCGGGTTTTCGTGGAAGCGCTTGGAGATCGGCCCGTAGATCGGGTCGTAGCGCATCGACATGTCCGCGGTGGTCATGATGATCTTCTGGTTCTTCTCGCCGCTTTCCGGGTCGGGCGCGTGGTCCTCGGGCTTGAGGTCCTTGGGCGTCCACTGGTTGGCGCCGGCGGGCGACTTGGTGAGTTCCCATTCATAGCCGAACAGCACGTCGAAATAGCCGTTGTCCCAGGAGGTCGGGTCCGGGGTCCAGGCGCCTTCGATGCCCGACGTGATGGTGTCGCGGCCCTTGCCGGAGCCGTGCGACGACAGCCAGCCGAAGCCCATCGCCTCGAGCGGCGCAGCTTCCGGCTCGGGGCCGACCGCGGAGGCGGGGCCGTTGCCGTGGGTCTTGCCGAAGGTGTGGCCGCCGGCGGTGAGCGCCACGGTCTCTTCGTCGTTCATCGCCATCCGGGCGAAGGTCTCGCGGACGTCACGGCCGGAGGCGAGCACGTCGGGGTTGCCGTCGGGGCCCTCGGGGTTGACGTAGATCAGGCCCATCTGCACCGCGGCGAGGGGGTTTTCCAGCTCACGGTCGCCCGAGTAGCGGCTGAGCTCGACGTCCGAGGTGGCGAGCCATTCGGTCTCGGCGCCCCAGTAGATGTCTTCCTCGGGGCTGTAGATGTCTTCGCGGCCGCCGGCGAAACCGAAGGTCTTGAAGCCCATGGTTTCCATGGCGACGTTGCCGGCGAGGATCATGAGGTCGGCCCAGGACAGGCTGTTGCCGTATTTCTGCTTGATCGGCCAGAGCAGGCGGCGGGCCTTGTCGAGGTTGCCGTTGTCGGGCCAGGAGTTGAGCGGCGCGAAGCGCTGGTTGCCGGTCGAGGCGCCGCCGCGGCCGTCCGCGGTGCGGTAGGTGCCGGCCGAGTGCCAGGCCATGCGGATGAAGAGACCGCCGTAATGGCCGTAATCCGCCGGCCACCAGTCTTTCGACTCGGTCATCAGCGCGGCGAGGTCGGCCTTGACCGCGGCGAGGTCGAGCTTCTTGAACTCCTCGGCATAGTCGAAGTCATGGCCGAAGGGGCTTTCGGCAAGGGTGTGCTGGTGCAGCACGCGGAGGTTGAGCTGGTTGGGCCACCAGTCACGGTTGCCGCGCTGGCTGAAATTGGTGGTGCCGTGGGCGACGGGGCAGCCGCCGGTGCCTTTGGGATCGCTTGCGTCCATGGTCTTCTCTCCCTGGGAAGTGTTTCGCATTCGCCGCTGACGTCCGTTGGGGGGCGGCTTGGGCGAAAGTTAGTCCTTGAATGCGATTAAAGGAAATTGCGTTTTCGGATCGAAACGATAATCTACCATTATGAATGTGACGCTTCGACAATTGAGCTACCTGATCGCGCTGGCCGAGGAGCGGCATTTCGGGCGGGCGGCGGCGCGGGTGCACGTGTCGCAACCGGCGCTGTCGACCCAGATCCGCGAACTCGAGGACCGGCTCGGGGCGCCGCTGGTGGACCGCTCCGACCGGTCGGTGCGGCTGACGCCCGCCGGCGACGAGGTGCTGGCGTCGGCCCGCCGGATCATGGGCGAGGTCGAGCGGATGGAGGCGGCGGCGCGCTGGCAGGACGGGTTGCGCGGGCGGCTCAAGCTCGGGATGATCCCGACCGTCGCCCCCTACCTGTTGCCACGGGCGCTGGCCTATATCCGGACCCGGGCGCAGGGGTTGGACCTGCGCCTGAAAGAGGCGCAGACGGAAGCCTTGCTCGACGCGCTCACAGACGGGGCATTGGATGCGGCGGTGATCGCGCTGCCGGCGGGCCGGCCCGGGCTGGTCGAGACACCGCTCTTCACCGACCATTTCGTGCTCGCGGCAGGTGTCGAACCGGTCTCCGAGATGCGCCGGACCGGGCGGGTGCCGCGGCCCGGCGATCTCGACCCGACGCGGCTGTTGCTGCTCGACGAGGGCCATTGCCTGGCCGACCAGGCGCTCGACGTCTGCGGCACCACGCGGGGGGCCACCAAGGTCGATCTCGGCGCCTCGTCGCTGCCGACGCTCTGCGGGCTGGTGGCGGCGGGCTACGGCCAGACGCTCCTGCCCGAGATCGCGGTCGGCCCGGAGGCGGCGGCAGCGGGTCGGATGGGGGTGATCCGCTTTCCCGAGCCGCAGCCGAGCCGGGTGATCGGCCTCGTGCGGCGCAATCTCGGCGGCCCGGACGGCTGGTTCCGCGGGCTTGCCGAGATCCTGCGCGAAGCGGGCGAGGCGCAGCGGGCCGGGGCGGCGGTGGCGGACGTCTGAGGCGGAGGGCGAAGGCGTTTCGAAACGCCTTGCGACCGGGGGCGCGGCTTCGAAACAGCAAGACGCGGGCGGATCCCGGACCCGGCTGCGCGGGGGCCCCGGCGCCGCCGTCCGCCGCTACAACCCTTCGTGGAACTCCGCCATCAGGTGGCGCACCACTTCGTGCAGCGCTTCGGGGACCGGCATTTCGGCCTCGATGGCGTCCTGGTAGATCGCCCGCTGCCGGTCCGCCGAGGTGCCGTTCGCGACGATCTCGCGCGCGGCTTCGACTTCGGCGAGGCAGCCCAGTGCTTCGGCGTCTTCGCGCACGAGCTCGATCAGCTCTTCCATCAGGTCGGCGAAGGGCACCAGCTTGCGCTGGCCGAGGTCGATGAGCCCGTTGGAGATGCCGTAGCGCATCGCGTGCCAGCGGTTTTCCTCGAGGAGGAAGTTGTCGTACATCCGCCAGCGGCGGTTCTGGCTCTTGAGCCGCCACAGGAAGCGCGTGAGGGACTGGATGATCGCAGCAAGGGTGAGCGTGGTTTCGACCCGCGGGGAGACGTCGCAAATCCGCGCCTCGATGGTCGGGAAACGGGCCGAGGGGCGCAGGTCCCACCAGATCTTGGAGCTGTCCTCGATCAGCCCGAGCCCGACGATGGCGTCGACGGTGCGCTGGTAGGCGGACCAGGAGGTGAATTGCGGCGGCAGGCCGGTGCGCGGCAGGTTGTCGAAAATGGTGAGCCGGTAGGAGGCGAGCCCGGTATCCTCGCCCTGCCAGAACGGTGACGAGGCCGAGAGCGCCAGCAGGTGCGGCAGAAAATAGGTGAGCTGGTTGAGGATGTCGATCCGGTCTTCCTTGTCGGGCAGGCCGACATGGACGTGCATGCCCGAGATCAGCAGCCGCCGGGCGACGCCGCCGAGATCGCGGCGCAGGTCGTTGTAGCGGTCGCGGTCGGTGTGGTGCTGGTCGCGCCAGGCGGCGAAGGGATGGCAGGAGGCGGCGATCGGCGCGAGGCCGAAGGTCTCGGCCTGGGTCGCGACGCTGCGGCGGAGCTTGCGCAGGTCGTCGCGGGCCTGGGCGATGGTGCCGCAGACATGGGTGCCGATCTCGATCTGGCATTGCAGGAACTCCGGGCTGACCTGCTCGTCGAGCTCGGCCTTGCAGGCTTCCATCAGCCCCGGTGGGGCTTCGGCGAGCTTGAGGGTCTCGCGGTCGACGAGGAGGTATTCCTCCTCGATGCCGATGGTGAAGTCAGGCGGGTTCATGGGAAAAGCCTGCGCCGAAAACGGATATGTGGCAAGCGTCCGCGCGCATCAAGCCGACTGCAGGAGCGCGGCGATCGATGTCGCCCCGACCCCGAGGATTGCGAGCGCCTCGGCCTCGGAGCCGACCGTGACCGTGACCTTGCGACCCGACCCGTCCCAGGTTCGGTTGATGATCTGGGCGAGGCTGCGGGTGTGGTCGTTGGGGGCGAGGCAGACGATGACGGTCGGGCGGTCGGGATCGTCGTGGACCTCGGCCTCGCGGGCGCCGAACTCCATGATCGCCACGAAATCGCGTTCCCAGTCTTTGAGATCGGTGAGGTCGATCAGGGCGCGCATCCCTTTGCGGAACTCGGGATGGGCCAGGATCTCGCCAAAGGCCGAGATATTGTCGGTGGCCGCCATCACCCCGACGTAGCGCAGGTAGACGAGATGCTGGCGCGGCAGGATACGCACGGAGACCGGCATGGCGGCTTCACACCCCTTCGATGACGGTGGCGAAGTTGGGCGCGTCGATGCCCAGCACCGTCAGCGCCTCGGCCTCGGTCTGGACGATGACGACCAGCGCCCGCCCGGTGCTTTCCCAGGGGGCCCGGATCGCATGGGCGAAGCTCATGGCTTCCTTGTTGCGGGCGAGCACGACGATCAGGGTCGGGCGCTGCGGGTCGTCAAAGTGGTCGAGGTGCTGCGCCTGTTCTTTCATGATCGAGGTGAAGTCGCGTTCCCACCCGGTCATGGTCGACAGATCCAGCAGCCGGCGCATGCCCTTGCGGTAGTCCGGGGCGGCGAGGAAGGTGTCGGAGACACGGATCCCTTCGGCGATGTCGAGCCAGCCCGCGATCCGGAAGTAGACCAGGTAATGTTCCGGCAGGATGCGGTAATCGACCGGCACCGGGGGACCTCACACCGTCTGCAGCATCGCGTCGATCGTCTGTTCGGGCTGCCCGAGCACCTGCAGGGCGTCGGCCTCGGTCTCGGCGAGCAGCGGGATCACCCCCGGCACGTCGTCCCAGGACCGCAGCACCATCCGGGCCATCTGCTGGGTGTGTTCGGAGGGCGCATAATAGACGAAATGGACCTCGTGGCCGGCGCCGAGAAAGGCATCGGCCTTGCCGGCCTGCAGTTTCAGGAGCCTGGGTGAAGTCCCGGTCCCAGTCGGTGACCCGGGCGAGATCGACCAGCTGTTTCTGGCCGAGCCGCATGTCGGGGTGCTGCATGTAGGCGCCGAACGCGCGGCCGGTTTCGTCGAAACTGATATGGCCCTCATAGCGGACATAGACCAGACCGCGGTCGGGCAAGATACGAAACTCTATTGGCATTACCGCCTGAACCCCAGACCTGTCTCTCCCACCGGGTGGGTGGCTCGGCAGACAAGGTATCGCTCAAGCTGTGTGGGTCAACCGAAATTATCGCATGAATACATGCACTTTTAGACAGGTTCGGGCGCGTTTTGCGAGATTTACCGGGGTTTCGGTGCCGGACTCCCGGCGATGCGGCGCGGCGCCGGGGGGGCCGGCGGCGCAACGGCGGGGTCAGATCAGGCGCACCTGGGTGCCGATCGGGACCAGATCGAACAGCTCGACGATCTGTTCGTTGTAGAGGCCGATGCAGCCGTCGGAGCTCTGCCGGCCGATCTTGCGGGTGTCGTGGGTGCCATGGATCAGGTAGGCGGGCCAGGACAGGTAGAGCGCGCGCACGCCGAGCGGATTGTCGGGGCCCGCGGGCAACACGTCGGGCAGGTCCTCGAAGCGTTCGTGCATCGAGGCGGTGGGCGTCCAGGTCGGGTTTTCCTTCTTGCGCACCACCTCGGTGTAGCCGCGCTTGGTGAGCTCGTCGGAGCGGGGCACCGAGGTCGGGTAGAGCCGGTAGGTCTGGCCGTCGCCAGACCAGAAATGCAGCGCCCGGCTCATCGTGTCGGCGACGATCGCGCCCTTGCCGAGACTGTCGAAATGGTCCTGCCAGCGTTCGGCGCGGAAGGCCGAGATGTTGTGGCGGGCGAAGCTGTCGTCGGGGGTGGGCTGAGCGGTCCCGGGCTGGGCGGTCCCGGGCTGGGCGGTCCCGGGCTGGGCGCGCACCACGGCGGGGGCGAAGACGGGCAAGGCGGAGGCGGCGGCGATGAAGCCGCGACGGGTGAGGCGGTGGGGCATGGCGGGGTCCTGCATGTTCTGCGGCCGGGTTCGGTCCGGTTCGGGACGCCCCGTTTGCCCGGAAGTGTGCCCGGGCGGCGTGCTCGGAGGGGCGCGTTGGTCTTGGCCTAGCACCCGGGGCGCGGCGGTGCCACGGGGAACATCTTCACTCAAGCGAATGTGACACCGGCGTGTGCCGCGGAGCACGGGGGAGGTGCTTCGTCAGGGACCGGCGCCGGTGGGCTTGGGGCGCTCGGGCTCAGATCGCGAGAAGTGCGCGGATCGCGGGCCGGGACCCGACGGCCCGCGCGGCGCCCGGTTACGGGCTGGGGGACCGGCCCGGACCGGCGGTCAGGCGGCGCGGGGCAGTTCGGCGACGCTGAGCTCGGTCTGGCCGAGGATCGCAAGCGCCTCGGCCTCGTCGTCGAGCACCAGCGGCACCACGCCGGGGATGCCGTCCCAGGCTTTCACCAGGATCGCGGCGAGGGCCCGTCCGGCCTCGGTCGGCGCGTAGTAGACGCAGAGGGTCTCGCGGGCCTGGCGCATCCAGTCGCGGCGGACTTCGCCGGGCATGACCGCGCTTTCCAGCGCCGGTTCCCAGCCGGTGACGCCGGAGAGGTCGATGAGATGCATCTGGTCGGGGCGGAAGTTGCGGTGACGCACCACCTCCGAGATCACCTGGGTGCGCTCGGTGGCGTTGATCTCGCCTTCATAGACGACGAGGGCGAGATCGCGATCGGACATGATGGAATAGGAAATGGGCATGTCACGCTCCTGTGGCGAGGGGGGATCAGGGGCTCGGGATAGGACAGAAATAGCAACCGGATGTGACAATCCGGAAGAAAATTGTTATCCACAGGGGTTTACGTGGCGGAAAGCCGCCGCGCCGCGTCGCGGCATCGGAACAACGGCGCCGGGCGGCGCGGGATTGTCTGCGGAGCGGCCGCCGCGCTGCGGCGGAGACGGGAACGGGCGACCCGAGGGCCGCCCGCGTTTTTGGTCCGCATTCCGGCCTGTGTCGGCCGGGCTCAGTCCATCGCCTTGAACGCCGTTTCCGCGCCATGCTGGATGTGCTGGAACCAGCGCTCGGTCACCGTCTTGGTGCGGGTGTAGAAGCGGAAGGCGTCGGGGCCGTACTGGTTGAGATCGCCGAAGCCCGACTTCTTCCAGCCGCCGAAGGTGTAGTAGCTGAGCGGCACCGGGATCGGGAAGTTGATCCCGACCATGCCGACATTGACACGGGAGGCGAAGTCGCGGGCGATCTCGCCGTCGGCGGTGAAGATCGCGGTGCCGTTGCCGTATTCGTTGTCCATCACCAGGGCGAGCGCTTCTTCGTAGCTGTCGGTGCGGACCTGGCTGAGCACGGGCCCGAAGATCTCTTCCTTGTAGATGTCCATCTCCGGGGTGACGTTGTCGAACAGGGTGGGCCCGACGAAATGGCCGTTTTCATAGCCCTGGAGCTTGAGGTCGCGGCCGTCGGTGACCAGGGTCGCGCCCTGTTCGACGCCCGAGGAAATCAGGCCCTTGACCCGCTCGACCGCCATCGGCGTGATCAGCGGACCGAAGTCCATGTCGTCGCCGGCGGTATAGGGCCCGACTTTCAGTTTCTCGATCCGCGGCACCATCAGTTCGACCAGCCTGTCGGCGGTCTCCTGGCCCACCGGCACCGCGACCGAGATCGCCATGCAGCGCTCGCCGGCGGCGCCGTAGCCGGCGCCGATCAGCGCATCCGCCGCCTTCTCCATGTCGGCGTCGGGCATGATGATCATGTGGTTCTTGGCGCCGCCGAAGCACTGGGCGCGCTTGCCGTTCGAGGTGGCGCGGCCGTAGATGTACTGGGCGATCGGGGTCGAGCCGACGAAGCCGACGGCCTGGATCGTCTCGTTGTCGAGGATCGCGTCGACCGCTTCCTTGTCGCCGTGGACGACCTGGAGCACGCCGTCGGGCAGGCCCGCTTCCTGCAGCAGTTCGGCGAGCATCACCGCCGTCGAGGGGGTGCGCTCGGAGGGCTTGAGGATCATCGCGTTGCCCGCGGAAAGCGCCGGGGCGAGCTTCCACAGCGGGATCATTGCCGGGAAGTTGAACGGCGTGATGCCCGCGACCACGCCAAGCGGCTGGCGCATCGAGTAGAGGTCGATGCCGGGGCCGCCGGAATCGGTGAACTCGCCCTTGAGCATCGCCGGCGCGCCCATGCAGACCTCGACCACTTCCAGGCCGCGCTGGACGTCGCCCTTGGCGTCGGGGATGGTCTTGCCGTGTTCGCGCGAGACGGTTTCTGCGAGCCGGTCCATGTTCTCGTTGATGAGCGCGCCGAACTTCATCATCACCCGGGCGCGGCGCTGCGGGTTGACCTTGGCCCACTCCCTCTGGGCGATTTCGGCCTTGGCCACGGCATCGTCGAGCTCGGCGACGGTTGCGAGCGGCACCTTGCCCTGCACTTCGCCGGTGGCGGGGTTGAAGATGTCCGAGAAACGGCCCGACGTGCCTTTGACGCGCTTGCCGTTGATCCAGTGTTCGACTTCGTACCATGGGGTCCTCCTGTGTTGGCGGCACATTACCCTTGCAATATTGCGCGAAGAAGGGACAATCTCTCAAATGCGTTTTGCAATTTTGCAATAGCGCCGGATCGCGCCCCGCGGGCAGCGGGGCGGGTCGGGCAACGGAAGGGAGACCGGCATGAGACAGATCCTCAACCTCGACGCAGCGCAGTTCGAAGAGGTCGGCAACGGCGGCAGGTTCGCGGGCCAATGGGCCTCGCTCGGGGCCGCGATGGGTGCGCGCAAGCTCGGCGTCAGCCTCACGGTGGTGCCGCCCGGCAAGTGCGCCTTCCCGAAGCACGCCCATCATGCCAACGAGGAAATGCTCTTCATCCTCGAAGGTGCGGGCACCTGGCATTGCGGCGACGAGCGCGCGCCGGTGCGGGCGGGCGATCTGATCGCCGCGCCGCCGGGCGATGGTTCGACGGCGCATCAGCTCGAGAACAGCTCGGAGGCGGAGTTGCGCTATCTGACCTTCTCGACCAAGGAGGGGCCGGAGGTCGTCGAATACCCCGACAGCGGCAAGTTCGGCGTCACGTCGCGGGCCGGGGGCGAGACCCAGGTCTTTCGTTTCATCGGCCGGCTCGACAGCGCGGTCGACTATTTCGACGGCGAAGACGACTGACGATGGATCCCGACTGGGACGATCTCAAGGTGTTTCTCGCCGTCGCCCGCGGCGAAAGCCTGTCGGCGGCGGCCAAGGTGCTGAAACGCGACCCCGCCACGGTCGGCCGGCGGGTGAGCCGTCTCGAAGAGGCGCTGGGGGCGGCCCTGTTCGTGCGCACCCCGGCGGGCTACGGGCTCACGGAGGCGGGCGGACGGCTCACCGACCATGCCGAGCGGGTCGAGCAGGCGGTCGCCCAGGGGGCCGAGGCGTTGCGCGGCGCGCCGGGACAGCTCACCGGCCAGGTGCGGATCGGCGCGCCGGACGGGGCGGCGGTGTTCCTATTGCCCAGGGTGTGCGCGGCGATCCGGGCCGAGCATCCGGGGCTCGAATTGCAGATCGTCGCGCTGCCGGGGCAGGTCAATCTCTCGCGCCGGGAGGCCGATTTCGCCATCGCGGTGACGCCGCCGACCGCGGGCCGGCTCACGGTGCAGAAGATCGCCGATTACCACCTGCACCTCGCCGCCCACCGCGACTATCTCGCCCGGGCGCCGGAGATCCGCGCGCTGGCCGATCTCGCCGATCACCCGGTGGTCGGTTACATCCCCGACATGGTCTTCGACAAGGCGCTCGACTACCTGTCGGAGCTGCCGGTGAGCGGCGTCGGGCTCGGGTCCAACGCGGTCTCGGTGCAGCTGTCATTCCTGCGCGAGGCCGCGGGCGTGGGCATCGCCCATGATTTCGCGCTGCCCTTCGTGCCGGAGCTCAGGAAGGTGCTGCCGGAGGCGTTCGTGCTCACCCGCAGTTACCACCTGGTGCGTCATGCGGGCGACCGGCGGATCGAACGGCTGGCGCGGGTCGGCGACATGCTGCACGCCGGATTGCGCGCCGAAGTGGCCCGGCTCGAATCCCTCACTTGACAATTTGTCGCAGGTTTTCGACGTTGACCTTGCAGGGAAAAGCGAGCGCGGGGCAGGGAGGCCACGCCGCCGCAGAGACCCAGGGAGACCCCATATGCTCGTCAGCCAGATACTCAAGGACAAGTCGATCCAGGAGACCCTCCGGGTGGCGCCCGGAACCACCGTGGGCGACGCCGCGAACCTGTTGTCGGCAAAGAAGATCGGCGGCGTGCTGGTGGCCGAAGAGGGCGATGGTATGCCGCTCGGCATCGTCACCGAGCGCGACATCGTGCGCGAGCTCGGCAAGCGCGGCGCGGTCTGCCTCGACGACAAGGTCGACGACATCATGACCCGGGATCTCGTGACCTGCGCGCCCAACGACCGCGCCGTCCGGGTGCTGCAGGTGATGACCGAGAAACGGTTCCGCCACATGCCGGTGATGGACGAGGACCGGCTGGTCGGGCTGGTCTCGATCGGCGACCTGGTCAAGGCGCGGCTCGACGAGCTCGGAGCCCAGGCCGAGGCGCTGAAGAACATGATCATGGGGTATTGAGGGCCCGGCGGGTCTGCCGCCGGTTTCGCCGCACCGCAGAAACTCCTTGCATTCGCTGACGCAATATCGTTGCGTGCCGGGAGGCGAGGAGGAGGAATTTGATGCGCATCGGCCTATATCCGGGCACTTTCGATCCGATCACGCTCGGGCATCTCGACATCATCGAGCGGGCCTGCCCGCTGGTCGACCGGCTGGTGATCGGCGTGGCGATCAACCGCGACAAGGGGCCGTTGTTCTCGCTCGAGGAGCGGGTCGAGATGGTCACCTCCGAAACCGCGGCGCTCGCGGCACGGACCGGATGCGAGATCGTCGTCCACCCGTTCGAGAACCTGCTCATCCACTGCGCCCGCGACGTCGGCGCGACGATCATCGTGCGGGGCCTGGCGGGCGGTGGCGGATTTCGAGTACGAGTACCAGATGGTCGGCATGAACCGGGCCCTCGACAGCTCGATCGAGACCGTGTTCCTGATGGCCGGCGCCAAGTTTCAGCCGATCGCCTCGAAGCTGGTGAAGGAAATCTCGCGGCTCGACGGCGACGTATCCAAATTCGTCACCCCCGACGTGCAGACGGCACTGGACCAGAAGTTCGGCCATTGAAACGCGGCCGTGCCGGGGGGCGGGCGTTCACAACAGCGGGAGGAACGGGGGCGGCAGCCGTGGAGGCGTTGACGCGGGCGTCCTCCTGGCGCTTCAGGGGGCCTTCCCTGGAGATGACCCCGGAATGACCACAGAAATCGACTTCCTCCGTCTGACGGAGGTTCCGCCCGAAGACATCCTTGCCCATATGTCGGACCCGCGCCTCGCCGCGCATATGCCGCTTCTGAAAGGCGCCTGGGATAGTGCGCGGGTCGCCGATTTCGTCGCCTTCAAGGAGGCGTTCTGGCGTCGCGACGGGCTCGGCCACTGGGCGATCCTGGTCGATGGCCGCTATGCCGGCTGGGGCGGGTTCCAGCTCGAAGACGGGGAATGGGACTATGGCCTGGTGCTGCGGCCCGAGGCGTTCGGGCAGGGCGTGGCGATCACGTCGCGGGCCATCGCCTTTGCCCGGGTAGACCCGCGCATCCCCTACGTGACCTTCCTGTTGCCGCCCACACGCCGGAAGCTCGGCGCGCTGAAGCGGTTGGGGGCGCGGTTCGTCGGCGATATCGACTACGAGGGGGAGCGCTTTCTCAAGTTCCGGCTCGAGACCGGATAGGGCGCCTTGCAGCCCGGCGGTGGCGTGTCGAAAACACCCCGCGGGAAGGGGCGGCGCCGGACCGGCGGATCGGCCGCTGACTCGGCGGGCAACAGTCCGGACTACGGCGGACGTTGTGCGGGTTCACGCCGTGGCAAACGCACGATCGCGTGAAATCCTCGACACGCGGACCATGTGCGGCCGGATTCGTGGCATGATAGGCGCAGGAAAGGAAACGCCATGTTCGATCTCGACAGGTTCATTTCCGATTGCCGCGATGCCGTACGCACCGACCCCACCCACATGGCGGCCGGCGAAGTGGTCAGACGCGCGATGTCCGATCCCGGCGTCATCCTGGCGGCGCTCGGCCCGCCGACCGGGCCGGGGATCGCGCCGCTCTACCAGTCTGCGGAGCTCACCATCGTCAACCTGACCTGGGCGCCCTCGCTCACCATTCCCCCGCATAACCACGAGATGTGGGCGGTGATCGGCATCCTCGACGGGCGTGAGGACAACATCTTCTGGCGACGGATCAAGGATCACCCTGAGGGGCTGATCGAGGCGGCGGGGGCACGGGCGCTTTCGACCGGGGATGTCTGCCCGATGGGGCCCGACATCATTCATTCGGTCACCAATCCGATCCCGCGCATGACCGCGGCGCTGCATGTTTATGGCGGCGATTTCTTCGAGGCGGAGCGCAGCGAATGGGAGCCGGAAGGGCTAAGCGAACAGCGGCTCGACATCGAGACGGTGCGGGCGCGGTTCTCGTGAGCGGAGCCCGGTAGCGGGCGGCGGGGCGGCACGCGTGCCCTGGAACGCGAAACGGGCCGGCGTGATGCCAGCCCGTCAGTTCTTGTCGTTTGTCTGCTCGGTTCTGTGTTCGTCCCCGTCGTGCGGGGTCTCCCCCCGCGGCATCGGCTCAGTTGCCGTAAACCGCGGCTCTGGCGATGGCTTTGGCGTCGGCGGGAACGATGCCGAGGTCTTCGATGGCGAGGTCGGTGGGCAGGGCTTCGATCTCGCGGATGGTGCGGTTGTAGAGCGCGCGTTTGGCGAGGGCTTCGCGGATGCTTTCAAAAGCGGTCATTGTTCGGTCCTTTCGATCAGGGTTGTGGTACTCGGTACGTCCCGGCGATCCGGGCTGGGTCACTCTTGTTGCCCTGAATGTAGCCCTGCTGCGCTGCAGCACAACTTCGCGTTAGCGATAGCGGACTTGCGAAAAATGCATGGCTCTAAAACCCCTGATTTTCCGGGGGTTTTCGCGAGGCTCGGCGGGATTTCGCCCGAAAACCGTGGCATTTCCGCGCTTTTCGGCAGTTCCGATCATGAAATCTTCACGAAACCGTGGGTCTAGCCGGGGGCATATCTGGATTTTCGGATATGCTTCCGGTGCATCGCCGCGACGAAAGGAGCCTGAATCGCCCCGGATCCCCCCCCTACGGGGTCAGCCGGACACGCGTTGTCCCGAGCCCGCCGTCGCTCGCGAAGATCGTCAAGTAGCCCGGCAGTGCGGTGCAGATCGGCTTGCCGGCCTGTTTCGCGGGCGAGGCCCCCGGCGGGCAGGCGCCGTCGCCGGTCGGCGGGCAGAGGCAGAGCCCGGTGTTTTCCGTGCGCCCGATGTCTTCGTGGCAGGTCTTGGGACAATCGGAATGGGCGATCTCGACCAGGGCGCGCTGCCTTGCGTCCTCGAAACTCGCGTAGCCCAGCTTTTCGAGATCGGCCGGCGTGATCAGCTTGGGCAGCCTCACGAACCTTGCCGGGTCGAGGCCGAACATCTTCACTTTGAACGGATCGAGCCCGAAGGTGGGCGCGGCCTGCTGTGCGGCAGCGAGGCCCGGAAGCACGGAGGCGAGCGCGAGGAGCGTGGCGGAGAGGAGCGTTCTGAAATCCATCGGATCTGTCCCTTGCAGCGTCAATGCTCTCAGGAGACAGGATCGCAGGGCGCCGGTCAACAGAAGTGACGCCGGGCAAGGAAAAACGGCCCGGGATTGCCCCGGGCCGCCTGTATCGTTCCGTCCGGTCGGACCGGTCAGATGTACTTGGCCATTTCGACCGCGGTGTCGAGCATGCGGTTCGAGAAGCCCCACTCGTTGTCGTACCAGGACAGGATCCGGACGAAATTGCCGTCCATCACCTTGGTCTGGTCCATGTGGAAGGTGGACGAGTTGGGGTTGTGGTTGAAGTCGATCGAGACGTTCGGCACTTCGGTGAAGCCGAGGATGCCCTTGAGCGGGCCGTTGGCCGCCGCCCGGATCGCCTCGTTGATCTCTTCGACCGAGGTGGCGCGGCCGGCTTCGAAGGTGAGGTCGACGACCGAGACGTTGGGCGTGGGCACCCGGATCGCGACGCCGTCGAGCTTGCCGTTGAGCTCGGGCAGGACCAGGCCCACGGCCTTGGCCGCGCCGGTCGAGGTCGGGATCATCGACATCGCCGCGGCGCGAGCGCGGTAGAGATCCTTGTGCATCGTGTCGAGCGTCGGCTGGTCGCCGGTGTAGGAGTGGATCGTGGTCATGAAACCGCGGGTGATGCCGACGGTGTCGTTGAGCACCTTGGCGACCGGGGCGAGGCAGTTGGTGGTGCAGGACGCGTTGGAGACGACGAGATCGTCCTTGGTCAGGGTCTCGTGGTTCACGCCGTAGACGATGGTCTTGTCCGCGCCCTTCGACGGGGCGGAGACCAGCACGCGCGAGGAGCCGTTCTCGAGGTGGATCTTGGCCTTCTCCTTGTCGGTGAAGATGCCGGTGCACTCGAGCACGATGTCGACGTCGCCCCAGGGCAGGTCGTCGGGGTTGCGCATCGCCGTCACCTCGATCGGGCCGGAGCCGGCGTCGATGGTGTTGCCCTTCACCTTGACCGTGTTCGGGAACTTGCCGTGCACGCTGTCGAACTGGAGCAGGTGGGCGTTGGTCTCGACCGGGCCGAGGTCGTTGATCGCGACCACCTCGACGTCCTTGCGTCCCGATTCCTCAAGCGCGCGCAACACGTTGCGCCCGATCCGTCCGAAACCGTTGATGGCTACCTTGACCGTCATGTTCTGCATCCTTGTCTAGTGAAGGGCCCGGAAATACCGAGCGGATTTCGCGCCGCCATAATTGCGACCGGCGCCCGATAGTCAAGCCAAAGACCCTGCATGACCGCTATGCGCCTTGACACGGGTCAATTGCGGCGGCTTTGGCCGGGGAATTCACCGCCAGAAGGCGATCCATTCGAGGAGTTCGAGCCCCTTGCGCCCCAGCAACACCGGCAGCGTGCCGCCGAAGCCCAGGGCATCGACCGCGAAGACGGCGACGATCACGAGGGCGAGCCCGATGGCGATCCGGTTGGTCATGGCGCCTTGTCCCGCAGGCGCGGACGCGGGGCAAGGGAAATCGGCGGGCGCGGGGGGCGCGTGCGGCGGCTTGGCACGACTGCGGTCAATCGCGCACCCGGTCGCGGTCGCGGTGGATGAGCCAGAAGGCGGCCGCCGAGCAGAGCGCGACGCCGAGCAGCAGCGCCCGCGGGGTGCCGTCGAAGGCCAGCCCGACCGGCACCGCGATGACCATGGCGAGGACCGAGGAGAGCGCGCCGAGCACGGCGGAGGCGGTGCCGGCGACATGGCCGAGCGGTTCCATCGCCAGCGCGGTGATGTTGCCGAAGGTCATCCCGTTCATGAAGAACAGCGTCACCGACCAGGCGACGAACAGCGCGAGTGTGGTTCCGGCCGGGAGCCGGTCGATCAGCCCGAAATGCCAGGCCAGCCAGAAGGCACCGGCGATCACCGCCTGGCTGGCGAAGGCGAGGCGCGCCAGCGGGCGCATGCCGAGGCGCATTACCACGCGGGCGTTGATGAAGCCGGAGAGGCCGGAGAGCAGCGCGATGGCGGCGAAATAGACCGGAAACCGGGTGCCGGCGCCGAGCGTGTCGGCGAACACCTGCTGGGCCGAGTTGATGTAGCTCATGAGCTGGCCGAAGGCGAGCGAGGCCACGATCAGGTAGCGCAGCGCCACGGGCGTGCGCAGGACCTCCCCAGGCGGCGGCGATGACCGGCCCGAGGCCGAAGGGCCGGCGCCGGTCGAGGTGCGAGGGTTTCGGGCTGGCGCAGGAGGAACCAGGCGAGCACCAGGGTGCCGAGACCGGAATAGGCCGCGAACAACCCGCGCCAGCCGCCGGTGAGCGCGACGATCCCCTGGCCGATCAGCGGCGCGAGTGCCGGGATCACGACGAAGAAGGTGAAGACGATCGAGCCAATCCGCGCCTGGTCACGGCCGGAATAGAGGTCGCGCATCACCGCCTGGCTGACGATCCGGCTCGACGCCGCGCCGAGCCCCTGGACGAAGCGGGCGACGAGAAAGGGTTCGAGCCCGGTCGACACCCGCGCAGAGTGCGCGCCGGCGATGAACAGCCCGATCCCCAGCAGCAGGGTCGGGCGACGGCCGAAGCTGTCGGAAAACGGTCCGAGAAAGATCTGGCCGATCCCGGTGCCGATGACGAAGGACGAGATCGCGAGCTGGGCCCGCGACGGCGCATCCGGGATGAAGTCGCCGGCGATCTCCGGGCAGGGCGGGCATGATCGAGTCGATACTGAACGCCATCAGCGACATCAGCGCGGCGAGCAGCATCACCAGTTCGGTCTGGCGCAGGGGGCGGGTGGGGGTCGTGAGGCGCATATCGCTGGATCCGTTCGGACCCGTCATGCCGGTTTTTCCCCGGGGATACCAGCGCCGAAGGCGAGCATGTCGGTCGGGACGCGCACGGGGCCTGTGCACTGGCTGCGGCGGGGCGGGGCGGCGTCGCGGCTGCGCGTGGCTCTGTGTTGAGTGCGTCCGTGGCGTGTCCGGGTCACGTCCACCGCACGCAACTGCAGCCGCGGGTGTGCGGGGTCAGCAGGCGGGGCCGTCCTGCGGGTCGATCCTGTCCTGCGCCGGGTCGACCTTGGCGCCGGCCAGCTCGTCGATCACGCTCAGCCACAGCGCCACCGGCTGGGCGCCCGGCACCACGTGGCGCCCGGCGATCAGAAAGGTGGGCACGGCGCGGATCCACTTTTCGCGGGCGTCGGCGTCGCGGGCGCGGATGTCGTCGACATCGGCATCCGAGGTCAGGAGCCGCGCCACCACGGCCCCGTCCATGCCGCAGGCGGTGGCGATCTGCGACAGCACCACCGAGTCGCCGATGTCGCGCCCTTCGACGAAATAGGCCTTGAACAGGGCCGAGACGACCGCGGTCTGGCGGCCCTCGATCCCGGCCCAGTGGATCAGCCGGTGGGCGTCGAGCGTCGAGGGCGTGCGCTTGATCGCGTCGAGCTGCAGCGAGAGGCCGGTCTTTTCGGCTTCGTCCGCGATCGGCAGATAGGCGGCGATGGCGCCATCGCGCCCGCCGAACTTGGCTTCGAGATAGGCGCGCCTGTCCATGCCGCCCGGCGGCATTTCGGGGTTCAGCATGAACGGGTGCCATTCGACCCGGAAGGGATGGTTTGGCCGCGCCTCCAAGGCCCGACCGAGCCTGGCCTTGCCAATGTAGCACCAGGGACAGATCGGATCTGAAAAGACATGAAGCGCAATCATGACGCAAGGTAACCGCTTTGCGATGTTTGCGGAAGGGGAGCGTTGGCCTACCGCGCGGCGCAGCGTATAGGGGAACGATGACAGAAGACGCCCCCGCCCAGCCGAGCCTGATCAAGCTCGCCCGCGAAAGCGGTCACGCCGCCCCCGACCCGCAGCCCCTGGACCTGGGCGAGCGGGTGCGCAGCTTGCGCAAGGCGCGCGGGCTGACGCTGGAACAGGCGGCGGGACAGGCGGGGCTCGCGCGCTCGACGCTGTCGAAGATCGAGAACGGGCAGATGAGCCCGACCTTCGAAGCGCTCAAGAAGCTCGCGACCGGGCTCGGGATCTCGGTGCCGCAATTGTTCACGCCGTCGAAGGACGCGCGGGTTTCGGGGCGGATGGCGGTGACGCGGTCGGGCGAGGGCGAGGCGCATCCGACCACGACCTATGAACACGAGCTGCTCGCGGGCAACCTCATCAAGAAGGCGATGCTGCCCTACCGGGCGCGGGTACGGGCGCGCAGCTTCGAAGAGTTCGACGGCTGGGTGCGTCATGACGGCGAGGAATTTCTCTACGTGCTCACCGGCGCGATCCGGCTGCTCACCGAGTTCTACGAGCCGATCGAGATGCGCCGCGGCGACAGCGCCTATTACGATGCCTCGATGGGGCACAACGTGATCTCCGTCAGTGCCGAGGACGCGACGATCCTCTGGGTGACGTCGCTGTAGAGGAGTGCGGGGGGCACGCGGTGGGCGTGCCGCAATTCGCCTCCCACCCGTCGGTTTCCGGGTGCGGTAGCGCCGCGGGCCTGCTATGCGGGCGTCCATGTTGGACGCGTTGAAACATTCCTGGGCGCTGCTGTTCGGTATCCTGCTGCTGATGCTGGGGAACGGCATCCAGGGCACGCTTCTGGGCCTGCGCGGCGAGATCGAAGGGTTTTCGACCTTCGAGATGTCGATCATCATGGCCGGCTATTTCGTCGGCTTTCTCGGCGGCAGCCGGGCGACGCCCTACCTGATCCGCCGGGTCGGCCATGTGCGGGTCTTCGCGGCGCTCGCGAGTTTCATCTCGGCGGTGCTGATCCTCTACCCGGTGATCGTCGATCCGATCGCCTGGGCGCTGTTCCGCGTGGTGTTCGGCTTTTCCTTCTCCGGCGTCTACGTGACCGCCGAAAGCTGGCTCAACCACCAGTCGACCAACGAGACCCGGGGCCAGACGCTGTCGCTCTACCTCGTGGTCCAGACCGTCGGCATCATTGCCGCCCAGGGCCTGGTGCTGACCGCCGATCCCGGCGGCTTCGTGCTGTTCATCCTGCCCTCGGTGCTGGTGTCGCTGTCCTTTGCGCCGATCCTCTTGTCGATCACGCCGACCCCCTCGTTCGGGACCGCCCGGCGGATGTCGCTCGGGCAGCTCTACCGGATCTCGCCGCTGGGCGTCGCCGGCATGATGATCATGGGGCTGATCTTTTCGGCGCAGTTCGGGATGGCCGCGGTCTACGGCACCCGCGCCGGGCTCAACGTGAGCCAGATCTCGACCTTCATCGCGATGTTCTACGTCGGCGGCATGCTGCTGCAGTTTCCGATCGGCTGGGTCTCGGACCGGATGGACCGCCGCCGGCTTATCGTCGCCGGCGCGGCGGTCGGCGCCCTCGGGGCGCTGATCCCGATCGTGGTGCCCGGCTTCGGCGCGCTGCTGGTGGCGGCGTTCTTCATCGGCGGCATGGCGAACCCGCTCTACGCGCTGCTGATCGCCTATACCAACGACTTCCTGGACCCAGAGGACATGCCGGCGGCCTCGTCGGGGCTGATGTTCCTCAACGGGCTCGGTGCCATCGCCGGGCCGGTCGCGACCGGCTGGATGCTGGAGGCCGTCGGGCCCAACGGGTTCTTTGCCTATCTCGCGGTAGCCTTCTTCTTCCTCCTCGCCTACAGGATCTGGCGGATGACCCCGCCGCCCGTCGGTGCCGGTCGAAGCGACCCACTCCTACACCCCGGTGTCGCCCTCGGCCTCGCCGGTGGCGATGGATCTCGCGCAGGAACTCTATGTCGAGGCTGCCGAGGGGGCGGCCGGGGAGGCTTCCGGGTCGGCAGATGCCCAAAATAGAGGCGGAGTTGGGAACACTGTGTCGTGAGCGGCAACAGTCCGTTGAGCGGGCGCGCAACTTTCACAAAATCGTTTGCCAGAATGTGTAACTTTTGTAACGATTCGACTCGTGGTCCCGGGGAAAGCCCTGCGGGACAAGGATTGGAACGGGTTTCGAAACGGGGTTCGAAGCGGAAAATATCACTGTGATCGGCGTGATCGAAGCAGTATGAGGCGCCACGCGCGAGACAAGATTCGTCAAGGGTATCGGAAAGGGATCAGGCGGATGATCAAACCGGAAGAGGTGTTGGCGTTTTGGCTCGACGAGGTCGGGCCCGGGGGCTGGTATGAGGGCGGCGCCGAGCTGGACGACAAGGTGCGCGAGAAATTCGGCACGGCCTGGGAAAACGCCCGCGAAGGCGCCTATTCGCTCTGGCTGACCTATCCGTCCGGGGTGCTCGCCTATCTGATCCTCGTCGACCAGTTCCCGCGCAACATGTTCCGCGGCGACAAGCGTGCCTATTCGATGGATCCGGCCGCCGTCGCGGCGGCGAAATGCGCCATCGACAAGGGCTGGGACCTGCGGATCGACGAACCCGCCCGGCAGTTCTTCTACCTGCCGCTGATGCATTCCGAGAGCCAGACCGACCAGGACCGCTGCGTGCGGCTGATGCTGACCCGGATGCCCGAGACCGGCGAGAGCAACCTGATCCACGCCAAGGCGCATCGCGAAGTGATCCGGCGGTTCGGACGGTTCCCGTACCGCAACCAGGCGCTCCAGCGCGAGTCGACCCCGCATGAGCAGGAATTCGACCGTTCCGGCGGCTACGGCGCGGTGGTGCGCGAAATGCGGGCCTGAGCGGCCGCGAGCACGCAAATCGGCCCGGCTAAGGGTCTCTCTCAATCCCATCAGGCGTCCCGATTGCGGGGCGCCTTTTTCGTGGCCGGAGGGGGTGGGCCGGTGTCGCGGCGGGGCAGTGGTCCGGGCCGGCGAGCGCGCCTTGACGTCACCGCATGGCAGCCGCCCGCCCCGGAGGGGTGACATGCGATTGAACCGGTCGGGAAAATAGTGTAATACCAAACTACTTTTCCCAAGGGAGGCGCGCATGGCCGGGACAACCTATGATGTGATCGTGGTGGGCGCGGGCCCCGGGGGCTACGTGGCCGCTATCCGGGCCGCGCAGCTGGGGCTGAAGGCCGCGGTGGTCGAACGCGAGCATCTGGGCGGCATCTGCCTCAACTGGGGTTGCATCCCGACCAAGGCGCTGTTGCGCTCGGCAGAAGTGTTCCACCTGATGGAGCGGGCCAAGGAATTCGGGCTCTCGGCGGAGAAGATCGGCTACGATCTCGACGCGGTGGTGAAACGCTCGCGCGGGGTGGCCAAGCAGCTCTCCGGCGGGGTCGGGCACCTGCTCAAGAAGAACAAGGTCGACGTGGTGATGGGCGCCGCCACGCTGGCGGGCAAAGGCAAGGTCTCGGTCAAGACCGAGAAGGGCAGCGAGGAGCTGACGGCCAAGAACATCATCCTCGCCACCGGCGCGCGGGCGCGCGAGTTGCCGGGGCTGGAGGCGGACGGCGATCTGGTCTGGAACTACAAGCACGCGCTCAACCCGCCGCGGATGCCGAAGAAGCTTCTGGTCATCGGCTCGGGCGCGATCGGGATCGAATTCGCGAGCTTTTTCAACACGCTGGGCGCGGATGTGACGGTCGTGGAAGTGCTCGACCGGGTGCTGCCGGTGGAGGACGCCGAGATTTCCGCCTTCGCCAAGAAGGCCTTCGTCAAACAGGGGATGACGATCCTCGAAAAGTCGATGGTCAAGCAGCTCGACCGCGGCAAGGGCAAGGTGACGGCGCATATCGAGACCGGCGGCAAGGTCACGACCGGCGATTTCGACACCGTGATCTCGGCGGTGGGGATCGTCGGCAATGTCGAGAACCTCGGGCTCGAAGCGCTCGGGGTCAAGGTCGACCGGACCCACGTGGTGGTCGACGAATATTGCCGGACCGGCGTCGACGGGCTCTATGCCATCGGCGATATCGCCGGCCCGCCCTGGCTCGCGCACAAGGCGAGCCACGAGGGGGTCATGGTGGCGGAGCTGATTGCCGGCAAGCACGCCCACCCGGTGCGGCCCGAGAGCATCGCCGGCTGCACCTATTGCCACCCGCAGGTCGCCTCGGTCGGCTATACCGAGGCCAAGGCCAAGGAGCTGGGCTACGAGGTCAAGGTCGGCAAATTCCCGTTCATCGGCAACGGCAAGGCGATCGCGCTCGGCGAGCCAGAGGGGCTTGTCAAGACGGTGTTCGACGCCAAGACCGGCGAGCTGCTCGGGGCGCATATGGTGGGGGCCGAGGTGACCGAGCTGATCCAGGGCTATGTCGTCGGCCGCCAGCTCGAGACCACGGAAGAGGACCTGATGCAGACCGTCTTCCCGCATCCGACACTGAGCGAGATGATGCACGAGAGCGTGCTCGATGCCTGGGGCCAGGCGATCCACTTCTGAGGTGCGGACCGGCGGCCGCGCCGGTTTCGTCTTGGCCCGGCGCGCCGTCAGGCCTGCAGATCGGTTTCGCCGATGCGGGCGAGTGGGGTGGCGTCCATCGCCGCCGCCACCGCCGCGCCGATCCGGGCGAGGGCCGCGGTACTTTCCGCACGGCTGGCCCCGTAGCCGAAGAAATCGTGGGTCATGTTTGGCCAGACGTCGAGCGTGACCGCTGCGCCGGCACGCTGCTGGACATGGGTGAAGTCCAGGATCATGTCGACCAGCATCTCCATGCCCCCGGCCTGCAGGTAGAGCGGCGCGAGCCCGGCGAAGTCGTGGCAGACCGGCGACAGGGCGTCCCGCATTTCCTGCACGCGGCCTCCCGTGAGCCATTCGCCGAACCGCGTCGCCATCCAGCCGGCGACGATGTCGTAGCGGTCATGGGCGGTGTAGGACGCCCCGGCGGGCGCGATGTCGGTCCAGGGCGAGAGGCCGATGGCGAGGGCCGGCTGCGGCAGCCCGGCCTGGCGCATCTCGACGAGCGTCATCAGGGCAAGGTGCCCGCCGGCACTGTCGCCGACCAGCACGAGCCGCTCGGGCGGCACCTGCTCCAGCATCCAGCGCACCGCCGCGAAAGCGTCGTCGCGTTGCGCGGGGTCTGGGTGTTCCGGGGTGAGCCGGTAGTCGAGGCGGAACAGCCGCGCCCCGGTCGCCTCGGCGAGGAGGGCCGCGAAATCGTCGGTCATCCAGGCGTCGAAGGCGTAGCCGCCGCCGTGGAAATAGAGGAGCGTCGCCGGGCTGGTCACCTGCGCCGGGGTCACCCAGAAACCCGGCGGTGCGCCGGCACCTGCCGGGGTCCGGGCGAGCTGCGGTTCGAGACCGGTGCGGGTCTGCACCGCGTCGAACAGGCGCCGCCCCTCGGAGATGTCCATGGTGATCGCGCGGGTGAACCGGTCACGCCAGAACCGGATGCCGATCTCGTGGACCGTGCCCCAGCTCGGGTCGAGGCGGCGGCCGGTCAGGTGGCGGACCGCGGTGGTGATCGAGAGCCGCATGAGCGTGGCATAGCCCGAAATCCGGTAGCGCCAGGGGCCGGTAAAGGTCATCTTGGACATGGTTTTTCCTTTGCAACGGTCATCCACGGACTTCCTGCCGCGGGGCCGGCGCCCGGAATAGAAGGATTGCGACATGGAGTCGCGCGACCGGCTGATCCTGCCGCCGCCCGCGCTGTCGGGCTGCCTCTACGGGGCGCTGCTGCGCGACACCCGGGGCCGCGGGCTCGCGGGGCCGGCGCTCTACAACCATTTTCCCGCCTCGCCGCTGGTGACCGTCACCTGGGTCTTTCACGGGGCGCTGCACCTGGTCGAAGGCGGGCGGATCCGCCCCGGGGCCTTGCCCGCGGTCTCGGTGGCGGGACCGCAACCCGCGCCGGTCACCTCATGGTCGCCCGGCGCGGTGCTGGCACTGACCCAGGCGTTCAAGCCCGAGGCCTGGGCGGCCCTCTCCGGGTCGGCGCCGGGCGGGGTCTCTCCGGAGACGCGGCCGCTCACCGAGGCCGTTGCGCCGGGGCCGCTCCGGGACGCGGTCGGGGCGGTCGTGGGGCCGGAGGACCTCGCCGGGTTCGAAGCCGCGTTGCGGCCGCTTTGGGAGGAACGGCGCCCCGACGCCTGGCAGGGCGCGGTCGGCACCGGGCTCGGCGACTGGGTGCGGGCGACGGTCCTGCGGGCGGCCACCGGCAGCACCGGGCGGTCCTTGCGCCAGGCGCAACGGCGGGTGAAGGCGCTCACCGGCCACAGCCGGCGCGAGCTCGCGCTCTATGCCCAGGTCGAGGCGCTGTGGCAGCTCGCGCGCAGAGCGAGGCGCCGCTCGCCCAGGTCGCGCTCGAGGGCGGGTTTTCCGACCAGTCGCATATGGGGCGCGCGGTGCGCCGGGTGACCGGGCACAGCCCGGCGGCGCTCACCCGGGCGATCGCCGAAGACGAGGCGTTCGGGCCTACCGGCTGCTCGGCGAATGGATCTAAGCCGCTGACCGGGCATAAAAAACCCCGCGGCCGGAAGATCCGAACCGCGGGGCGAGAAACGTCCGGGAGGGACGATCGGGTCAGCTCAGGCGCGCACGATCGCGCCGCCGGCCATCTGCCAGTGGCCGAGGCCGCCGATGTTGTGCACGTCGGTGAAGCCGTATTGCTGCAGCACCTGGGTCGCCATCGACGAGCGGGCGCCGGAGGCGCAGTAGACGGCGACGGGCTTGTTCTGGTCGAGGGCGCGGTTGAAATCGGGCGAGGCCGGGTTGGCCTGCATCTGGATCACCGACAGCGGGATGTGCACGGCGCCTTGGGCCTTGCCGGTCATCGCCAGCTCGTTGTGGTCGCGCACGTCGATCACGGTGATCTGGCCTTCCTTGGCCATGGCGACGGCGTCCTGCGGGGTGAGGCGCGAGGCGGTGGCGCGCTGGCCCATCATGAAGTTCAGCATGTTTTCGGTCCTTGTCTCTCGTGCCGCGGGGGCCTGTTCGCGCATCCCCGGGGCGGTGTTGCGGTGTTGAGATCATTAATATTCATCTTTTTGAATATTACAAGATCCGGATAAGCGAAATCTTTCACGAAAGCGCGAGACCGGCGGGGCAGGGCGGGCGAGCCCGCGGGTGGATTGTTCACGGGCTCGGCAAAGTTCCCCTAATGTTCTCACTTTGTCGTTGGCCCCGGGACTGGATTCGCGTATGGAGGTCGGGTCTGAAAGGTGTGGGCCATGGCTGAGCAGAAGTTCATCGAAGTGCGCGGCGCGCGCGAGCACAATCTCAAGTCCATCGACGTCGACATTCCGCGCGACGAACTCGTCGTGATTACCGGGCTTTCCGGCTCCGGCAAGTCGTCGCTCGCCTCCGACACGATCTATGCCGAGGGCCAGCGCCGCTACGTCGAATCGCTCTCGGCCTATGCGCGGCAGTTCCTCGACATGATGCAGAAACCGGACATGGACCATATCAGCGGTCTCAGCCCGGCGATTTCCATCGAACAGAAGACGACCTCGAAGAACCCGCGCTCGACCGTGGGCACGGTCACCGAGATCTACGACTACCTGCGGCTGCTGTTCGCCCGCGCCGGCACGCCCTATTCGCCGGCGACCGGGCTGCCGATCGAGGCGCAGCAGGTGCAGGACATGGTCGACCGGGTGATGGCGATGGGGGAGGGCACGCGCGCCTACCTGCTCGCCCCCATCGTGCGCGACCGCAAGGGCGAGTACCGCAAGGAATTTGCCGAGCTCAGGAAGCAGGGCTTCCAGCGGGTCAAGGTCGATGGCGGTTTCTACGAGCTCGAAGACCCGCCGAAGCTCGAAAAGAACTTCCGCCACGACATCGACGTGGTGGTCGACCGGATCGTGGTGCGCGAGGGGCTGGAGACGCGGCTCGCCGACTCGTTCCGTACTGCGCTCGACCTCGCCGACGGGATCGCGGTGCTGGAAACCGCGCCGAAAGAGGAGGAGGGCGAGCCGGAACGGATCACCTTCTCGGAAAATTTCGCCTGCCCGGTGTCCGGGTTCACCATCCCCGAGATCGAGCCGCGGCTGTTCTCGTTCAACGCCCCGTTCGGCGCCTGCCCGGAGTGCGACGGGCTGGGGATGGAGCTGTTCTTCGACGAGCGCCTGGTGGTGCCGGACGTGACGCTCAAGATCGCCGACGGCGCGCTCGCGCCCTGGCGCAAGGGCAAGTCGCCCTATTTTCTCCAGACCATCGAAGCGATTGCCAAGCACTATGACTTCAAGCGGTCGACGCCGTGGAAGGACCTGCCGGAGAACGTGCAGAAGGTGTTCCTCTACGGCTCCGGCAAGGACGAGATCAAGTTCCGCTTCGACGAGGGCGGGCGGGTCTACGAGGTGACGCGGCCGTTCGAGGGCGTGATCCCCAACATGGAGCGGCGCTACCGCGAGACGGATCTGAACTGGATCCGCGAGGAATCGAGCGCTACCAGAACAACCGGCCCTGCGGCGCCTGCGGCGGCTACCGGCTGCGGCCCGAAGCGCTGGCGGTGAAGATTGCCGGGCTTCACGTCGGCGAGGTGGTGCAGATGTCGATCCGCGAGGCGCTCGACTGGATCGACAGCGTGCCCGCGTCTCTGAGCGCCCAGAAGAACGAGATCGCCCGGGCGATCCTGAAGGAAATCCGCGAGCGGCTCGGGTTTCTCAACAACGTCGGCCTCGAATACCCTCACGCTGAGCCGCAATGCCGGCACGCTGTCGGGCGGCGAGGCGCAGCGCATCCGGCTCGCGAGCCAGATCGGCTCCGGCCTGACCGGCGTGCTCTACGTGCTCGACGAGCCCTCCATCGGGCTGCATCAGCGCGATAACGGCCGGCTGCTCGACACGCTCAAACACCTGCGCGACCAGGGCAACACGGTGATCGTCGTGGAGCATGACGAAGAGGCGATCCGTGAGGCGGATTACGTCTTCGACATCGGCCCCGGCGCCGGCGTGCATGGCGGCGAGGTGGTGGCCAAGGGCACGCCCGCCGAGATCGCCGCCAACCCCGCCTCGCTCACCGGGCAATACCTCAAGGGCGCGCGCGAGATTTCCGTCCCTGCCTTCCGCCGCGAGGGCAACGGCAAGCGGGTGCGGGTCGAGAACGCGACCGGCAACAACCTGCGCGGCGTTTCGGTCGATTTCCCGCTCGGCAAGTTCGTCTGCGTGACCGGCGTGTCGGGCGGCGGCAAGTCGACGCTGACCATCGAGACTCTGTTCAAGACCGCCTCGATGCGGCTGAACGGCGCGCGCCAGACGCCCGCGCCCTGCGACACGGTCAAAGGGCTCGAACATCTCGACAAGGTGATCGACATCGACCAGCGGCCGATCGGCCGCACGCCCAGGTCGAACCCCGCCACCTATACCGGCGCCTTCACCCCGATCCGCGACTGGTTCGCGGGGCTGCCGGAGGCCAAGGCGCGGGGCTACAAGCCGGGGCGGTTCAGCTTCAACGTCAAGGGCGGGCGTTGCGAGGCCTGCCAGGGCGACGGCGTCATCAAGATCGAGATGCACTTCCTGCCCGACGTCTATGTCACCTGCGAGACCTGCCAGGGGCACCGCTACAACCGCGAGACCTTGGAGATCCGCTACAAGGGCATGTCCATCGCCGACGTGCTCGACATGACCGTGGAGGATGCGCAGCAGTTCTTCCAGGCGGTGCCGTCGATCCGCGAGAAGATGGACGCGCTGATGCGGGTCGGGCTCGGCTATATCAAGGTCGGCCAGCAGGCGACGACGCTCTCGGGCGGCGAGGCGCAGCGGGTGAAGCTCTCGAAGGAGCTGTCGAAGCGCTCGACGGGGCGGACGCTCTATATCCTCGACGAACCGACCACGGGGCTGCATTTCGAGGACGTGCGCAAGCTGCTCGAAGTGCTGCACGAGCTGGTCGAGCAGGGCAACACGGTGGTGGTGATCGAGCACAACCTCGACGTCATCAAGACCGCCGACTGGATCGTGGACATCGGCCCCGAAGGCGGCGACGGCGGCGGGACCATCGTGGCCGAGGGCACGCCGGAAGACGTGGCGCAGGTGGCCGCAAGCTATACCGGGCATTACCTCAAGGACATGCTGAAACCGCGGCGCACGGCGGCGGAGTAGCGGCGACCTGTGCCGGGACTGGCGGTCCTGGCCGGCCGCTCGGCGGTTGGGAGGCGCCGGAGATCCCCGGGTCCGCCGCAGTGCGGAAAAACAATTGCGCAGACCGGCGGCAATTGTTGCCGTTTGCGAAACCGCCGCCTATGGTGGCCGCCATTGTCAGACGCGGTTTGCCGGTGTGATCTCCATGAGTCGAAATGATTTTACCCCCGGACGGGGACGTCTCGGCACGGTGCCGTTGGCAGCGGGAGCGAAGCTGTGACCGGTCTCGTCCAGCCGACGCTCGGTGTTCTCGCGGTGGCGCTGCGGGGGCCGTCGGTGCTGCTGGTCAAGCGCGCCAACCCGCCCGACCAGGGGCTCTGGGGCTATCCCGGCGGCAAGGTCGAGCTCGGCGAGACCGTGGCCGAGGCGGCGATGCGGGAGCTCAGGGAAGAGACCGGGCTGATCGGCACGCCGGGCCCGGTGCTCGGCACCAAGGACATCCTCCACCACGCCGCCGACGGGTCACTCGAATACCATTACTTTCTCGTCGCGGTGCTCTGCGAAGACGCCCGCGGGCAGGCGGTGGCGGCCGACGATGCGGCCGAGCTGGCCTGGGTGCATGACGAAGAGGTCTTTGCCGGGATGCGGCCGATGAGCGATGGGGTCGACCGGCTGCTGACCGTTGCGCGGGCGATGTGGAACGGCTGAGCCCGACGGGTCCGTAGCTCCGTGGCAACCGTCGCGATCCAGCCCCCTTTTTCTTGGCGAAAATACTCTCCGCGGGTCCGGGGGTGGGAAACCCCCGGCGCATGACGGCTACGCCGGGACCCTCGGTGGCGAGGTTTTCCCGGACTGTGTCACGATCGGGCACAATGCCCCGTCCGGGCACCGGATCGTGTCGCAGCCGGCCGTCTCACCCTTTCTTGGCCAGCGGATGATGCTCCAGCACCAGCGCCTTCAGCCGTTCGTCGAGCACGTGGGTATAGATCTCGGTGGTGGAGACGTCGGCATGGCCGAGCAGTGTCTGGATCGCCCGAAGGTCGGCGCCGTGGGCGAGGAGATGCGTCGCGAAGGCGTGGCGCAACCGGTGCGGCGTGACGGCGTCGGGCGAAATGCCGGCGGTCCCGGCGATTTCCTTGATGAGCCCGTGGAAACGGTGACGGGTGAGGTGCCCGCCCTTGCCGGTCGAGGGAAACAGCCAGCGCGAGGCCGGGTGCCCCTGGGTGCGCGCCGTGTCCTCGGCCGTGTCGCGGGTCTCGAGCCAGGCGGCGAGGGCCGCGCGGGCCGGGACCGAGAGCGGCACCATCCGCTCCTTCCCGCCCTTGCCGCGCACCAGCAGCATCCGCGGGTCGCCCCGGGCGGCGGCCACCGGCAGTTCGACCAGTTCCGAGACCCGCATGCCGGTGGCGTAGAGCAGTTCCATCAGGCAGGTGTTGCGCAGCCGGTCTGCCTCGCTGCGGCCATGGCTGCGGGCCGCCTCGATCAGCCGGGCGACCTCGTCCTCGGTGAGCGTCTTCGGCAGCTTGCGGGCCTTGCCGGGCCCCGAGATCCGCATCGCCGGGTTGTCCGTGCGCCAGCCTTCCTCGAAGGCGAAGCGGTAGAGCTGCTTCACCGCCGAGAGCCGCCGCGCGCGGGTCGAGACTGCGAGCCCCTCGGCCTCGCAACCGACCATCCAGGCTTCGATATCGGCCCGGGTGGCGGTGGCGAAACCGACGCCCCGGCGCGACAGGAAGACGCCTGCGCGCTTGAGGTCGCGGCCATAGGCAAGGCGGGTGTTCTCGGCAGCGTCGAGCTCGGCCGCCTGGGCTTCGAGAAAGGCCGAGATCCAGCGCGCGTCCTCGGCAAGCAGCGCCGCCTGTGCTGCGGGCAACCCGTCGGCGGTCCTGCGCGCCGCGGCCTTGTCGGGCCCGCCCATGTCAGCCCCGCCGGTCGAGGATGAGAAACTCGAGCGCGGCGCGGCGGGCGGTGTCTTCGAGCCCGACCGAGCGGAACAGGGCGAGCGCGTCCGTCACCTGGTCGAGGTCGCCCGAGGCCCCCTCGGTGAGCAGCGTGATCGCCCGCAGGATCGCTTCGCCGAGACGGTCTTCGTCGACGAGGGTTGCGAGGCGCGGCGGCAATTCGGCGGTGGTGAAGCCGTCGATCACCGCCTGTTCGCGCGGGTCCTTGGTGCGGGTCGCGGTCACCAGCCCGCGGGCGACGTCGACCAGGAGCCGGTCGCTGTCGGACCTGGGTTTCGCCGCGGCGGCCTGGGCCTCGTAGCTGTCGGACAGCAGCGCCATGTGGAAGGCGATTTGCCGGGCCTCGCCCTTGAGGTTCAATTCAGCGAGCTTCGGACCGATGATGCGGGAGATCGGTACTTCCACCCGCGCCAGCGTGAGCGCCGCCCAGAGATCGGGCAGGGCCTTGCCGGTGGCCGAACGGTCCGCGGCCGTGAGCCCGGCCTCGACCTTCTGCAACGCCTCGACCCGGTCCCAGACCCCGCCCGAGGCGGCCGCCTCGCGTTCGGTATAGAGCCCGTAGAGCTGGTTGTCGGAGACCGCGCCGGTGCGCGCGAGCCGCTCGCCGGCCTCGACCCGCGCCTTCCAGCCGATGTTGGAGCGCAGATCGGAATGGGCGAAGGCGAGCGGCAGGCTCTGGGTCGGGATCGCCTGGCCGATGGCTTCGTACATGCGGAAGGTGAGCGGGGTGGGCGTGATCGGCATGTCGAGCGGCGGCTCGCCCTCGAACAGATCCGGGTCGAGGAAGCGCGCGAACAGATCTGCGTCCTCCTCGGGGATCAGGCCGAGCACCGTGCCGGTGCCGAGCAGCAGCGCTGCGCTCTCCCAGCTGCCGGCGCGGGCGAGGCAGAAGATCCGCGCCTGGTAGGTTGGCGAAAGCTGCGGGCTCGCCGCCAGCAATTCGCAGAGCGGCTGTTCCTCGCCGAGCAGGAGTGCGACGTCGAAATGGCGGCGAAAGATCCGCGGGTCGTCGCGTGGGGCGCGTTCGAGCAGCGCATTGGCGGGCTCCAGCGCGCCCATCTGCAGGAGCTTGTCGATCCGGGCGAGGAACACCTCGCGCCCGTCGCCACCCGGTCCCCGCGGCGGGTCGAGCTCGGCGAGAAGGATGGTCTGCAGGAGCGCCTGCAGCGCCGGCAGCATTTCGGGGCGCTCGGCGATGATCCGGCGGGCGACGTCCTCGGGCCGCGCCGCGCCCCAGAGTCCGGCAGGCAGGCCGGTCACCGCGGGCGACAGGATGCCGATCGCGTCGGGCTCCGCGCCGAGGTCGTCGAGCGGGGCGACCGCGACCGGGTCGAGCGGCGCCGGGGCGGGCAGGGGGCCCGTGCCGTCTGTGCCCGGCAGGATCGGCGGCATCAGGACGGAGGCGGGCAGTTGCGGACCGGTGCCGGAGGGCGCGGTCGCTTCGCCCGGCGCCGGCACGGCGACACTGTCCGACAGCCAGTCGATCGCCGAGAGCGGCGCGTCGCCGGTCTCGGCCGGCGCTTCAGTCGCGTCCTGCGCCGCGGCGGCGGTGGCGAGTGCGAAGAGCGGGGCGATCAGCGCCCGTCGCAGGCGCATCGCGGGGCGCAGGCGCGGCGCGTCCTGTGGGTCCGGGACCGTCCCTGCAGCCGTGCGGCGGCTGTTGCGTCTAGTCCGCATCCAGGATCACCGTGAGGGTTTCGTCGCGGGCGGCAGGCGCGAGATCGCCGATCTGGGCATAGACGGCCAGCCCGATCCCGGCCAGGACGGCGAGCCCAAGAACGAGTTTGATGAGCTGCCCGAGCATCGAGACCTCGCTTTCCCCGGTTTTCCCCCCCGACGAAGTCATATATGGCATGTTTCCGGGGTTCACGCCATGGACGCCGTGGGGGATTTCTTGAGCGGAGGCTTGCCGTTTGGCACTGGTTGTGAAGAAACCCATCGTGATGGTGGGCATGATGGGCGCGGGCAAATCCGCGGTCGGCCGGGCGCTGGCAACCCGGCTCGGCGTGCCCTTCCTCGACAGCGACGACGAGATCGAAGCGGCTGCTGCGATGACGGTGGCCGAGGTGTTCGAACGCGACGGCGAGGCGTTTTTTCGCAACCGCGAGGCCGAGGTGATCGCCCGGCTGCTCGCCACGGGACCCTGCGTGCTGTCGACCGGCGGCGGCGCCTATCTGCGGGCCGAGAATCGCGACCGGATCCACGAGTTGGGGGTGGCGGTCTGGCTGCGGGCGGATATCGAGCTGTTGTGGGAACGGGTCCGGCACAAGTCGACCCGGCCGCTGCTGCGCACTCCCGATCCCAAGGGCACGCTGATCAAGCTCTACGAGGCGCGGGTGGGGACCTATGCCAAGGCGGAACTGGTGGTCGATGCCCATCCCGGCTATTCGATCGCCAACATGACGGCGCAGGTGATCCGGGTGCTCAAGACCCGTCCCGACGTGCTGGCAGAGACCGAAGAATGAGCTTTCTGTGCCTGTCGCGGGGCAGGGGCGAATGGACGGGCTGTGGCCCGCGGGAGGGGAACCGATGGACGTGGTGAAGGTGGCGCTCGGCGCGCGGTCCTACGAGGTGCGAATCGGCCCCGGGCTGATCGCCCGGGCAGGCGCCGAGATCGCGCCGCTGCTCAAGCGGCCGAAGGTGGCGATCGTCACCGAAGCGCGGGTAGCGGGGCTGCATCTCGACGCGCTGGTGGCAGCGCTCGCGGCAGAGGGGATCGCGGCGGAGGCGCTGGTGCTGCCGCCGGGAGAGGCGACCAAGAGCTGGGCGCATCTCACCGAGGTGGTCGAGTGGCTGCTCGGCCAGCAGGTCGAGCGCAAGGACGTGGTGGTCGCCTTCGGCGGCGGGGTGATCGGCGATCTTGCCGGTTTTGCCGCCGCGATCCTGCGCCGGGGCGTGCGTTTCGTGCAGGTGCCGACGAGCCTGCTCGCCCAGGTCGACAGCTCGGTCGGCGGCAAGACCGGGATCAACTCGCCGCACGGCAAGAACCTGGTCGGCGCCTTTCACCAGCCGTCGCTGGTGCTGGCCGATATCGACGTGCTGGGCACGCTCGCGCCGCGCGACTTTCTCGCGGGCTACGGCGAAGTGGTGAAATACGGCGGCCTCGGCTCGCTCGCCTTCTTCGAATGGCTGGAAGCGAACGGGCCGGCCCTGGCCGCGGGCGATGCCGCGCTGCGCCAGGAGGCGGTGCGCCGTTCGGTGCAGATGAAGGCCGATATCGCCGCCCGCGACGAGACCGAGCAGGGCGACCGGGCGCTCCTGAACCTCGGCCATACCTTCGGCCATGCGCTGGAAGCGGCGACCGGTTACAGCGACCGGCTCCTGCACGGCGAAGGCGTGGCAATCGGCTGCGCGCTGGCCTTCGAGACCTCGGCACGGCTGGGGCTGATGAGCCAGGAAGCGCCATCGCGGCTGCGCGCCCATCTCGCGGCGATGGGGATGAAGCGCGACCTTGCCGACATTCCCGGCGATCTGCCGGATGCGGAGGGGCTCATTGCGCTGATGGGGCAGGACAAGAAGGTGGAGGCGGGGCGGATCCGCTTCATCCTCGCCCGCGCCATCGGCGAGGCCTTCGTCGCCGACGGGGTCGATCTCGACGTGGTGCGGGGCGTGCTCAACGACGGGTTGGCGGGGCGGTAGGCGCGGGGGGAAGCCGCTTCGAAGCGGCTTTCACCGCGCTTGCACGCGCGGTGCACGGCGTTTCGAAACGCCGTCCGCGCCCGGGGTCAGCGGCGTTTCCCGGCCCGGGCGTTCGCGACCACCATCAGCTCGCCGATGTTCTCGCGGGTCACGTAGCCCACCAGCGCGCCGGCGGGGCCGAGTACGCCGACCGCCGGGGCACCGGTCTGCATCCGTTCGAGCACCGCGGCAAGGCCGGTGCCCAGGGCCACCACCGGCAGGTCCCGCGACATCGCGGTCTCGACCGTTCGGGTTCGCGGACCCTGGTCGAGCGCATGGTAGAGCGCGCTGCGGGTGAGCAGCCCGACCGGTGCGCCGCTCACCCGGTCGACCACCGGGAACTCGTGCTGGGTGGTGCGGATCAGCGCATTGGCCGCCACGTCGAGGCTGTCATCGGGGGCGAGGCTCTCGAAGGCGGTGATCATCGCATCGCGCGCCATCAACCCGCGGGCGAGGGTCTTCATCGCCTCGTCGGCGCGTTCGGAGCCGGCGGCGAGGAAGACGAAGAAGGCGATCAGCATCAGGAAGGGATTGCCCGCGACCAGCCCGGCGAGGCCCATGGCCAGCGCCAGACCCTGTCCCGCGGCGGCGGCGGCACGGGTGGCCGCGGCGCGGTCCATGGCGAAGGACATCAGCGCCCGCAGCACCCTTCCGCCGTCCATCGGGAAGGCGGGCAGCAGGTTGAACAGCGCCAGCACCAGGTTGAGGGTCGCGATCTGGGCGGGCAGGTCGGCGAAGCTCAGCGCGGACGGGTCGATCCCGGTGAAGGCGTCCGGACCGAGGGCCAGGAAGAGGACCGCGAAGATCACCAGATTGACCGCGGGGCCGGCGAGGGCGACGACGATCTCCTGGCCCGGTTTTTCCGGCATCCGTTCGAGCCGGGCGACGCCGCCGATCGGCAGGAGCGTCACGTCCGGGGTGCGGATGCCGAAGCGGCGGGCGGTGAGGGCATGGCCGAACTCATGGGCGACGACGCAGGCGAAAAGCGCGAGCACGTAGACGAGGCTCACCGCGGCCGCGGCCGGGCCGCTCTCGAGCCAGACCGAGGCACCGATCCAGGCGAGGAGCAGGAAGAAGGTGACATGCACCCTGAGCTCGCTGCCGAACAGGTGCCCGATGGGAAAGGACCATGACATGTGACGCCCCCGCATCGCCAAAGGGAAGGGCGCGGCGTTGCCCCCGCGCCCTTTTCAGATGTGTTCGGTCGGCCGGTCTCTCAAGTCCGGGGCCGGTCTGTGCCCGTCCGGGCCGATCGCGCTGGACCGGCATTGAGACCGGGGGCGCCTGCCGGACCGGGTCAGAACGGGATCTCGTCGTCGAAGCCGCCGCCGCCACCGCCGCTGGAGCCGCGATCCCGGTCGCGGTCGCCGCCGCCATACCCACCGCCGCCGCCGCCGTAACCGCCGCGGTCGTCGCCGCCGTAGTCGCCGCCACCGCCGCCGAAGCTGCCGCCGCCTTCACCGCCGCGCCCGTCGAGCAGCGTAAGCTCACCCCGATAGGGGCGCAGCACCACCTCGGTGGAGTAGCGGTCGGCGCCGGACTGGTCCTGCCATTTGCGGGTTTCGAGCTGGCCCTCGATATAGACCTTGGAGCCCTTGCGCAGGTATTGCTCGGCAATGCGCCCGAGCGGCTCGGAAAAGATCGCGACCGAGTGCCACTCGGTTCTTTCACGGCGCTCGCCGGTGCTGCGGTCTCCTTCCAGTTTTCGGATCGTCGCGATGCGCAGGTTCACGACCTGCCGCCGCTTCTGGAACGTGCGCACTTCCGGGTCGCGCCCGAGATTGCCCACGAGAATGACCTTGTTGACCGAACCCGCCATGCAAGCCTCTCCGGATCCGATTTTCTGGTTGCATTGCTTACAACACCCGTGGACGGTGAAGAAAAGACACTTGCCTGAACCCGGGGCCGAAGCCGCGACAATGGGCCGGGTCGAACGGATACGTGCCCGGGCAAAGACAATCTGGCATCGGGGGAAAAATTTCTATGCTGGAATTTGATGGTGCGCGGGCCCGGAGCAAGGCCCGGTGCGAGGGACAGAAGGTGCGAGGGACACAATGAGACGCGAATTTGACGCGGCGCATTCGCCACAATCGCGCTCGCCATGGCAATCGTCGGCCCGGGCAGCCCGGTGTCGGCCGAGACGCTGTTTTCCATCTCGTCCGGACGGTCCGGTTTCCAGAACGCGCTGAGCGTGCTCGACGGCCGCGCGGCGCAGCAATATGCCGGCAGCGCTCGGCTGACGCCGGATTACGTGCCGGAGGCGGCGACGGCCATTCCGCGCTATGCCGGCAATTATCGCGGAGAGCTTCTCGAAACCGCCAAGGCGGCGGCGAAGAACACGGGGTTCCAGGGACCTGTTCCTGCGCCTCGTGCAGCAGGAATCGGGCTGGAAACCCGGCGGCCGGTCAGCCATGCCGGCGCCATCGGGTTGGCACAGCTGATGCCGCGGCGCGGCTCGGGGTCGACCCGACCGACCCGGCGGCCAATCTCGCGAGGGCGGCGCCCGCTATCTCGCGGCCCAGTACGAACGGTTCAAGTCCCGAAGCTCGCGCCTGCCGCCTACAATGCCGGCCGGATGCGGTGGTGAAGCACGACGGCGTGCCGCCCTATGCCGAGACCGAAGGCTACGTGAAAGCGATCCTCGGCGGTTGATCACCTTGCGCCGAAGGCGCGGTCGTATTCCAGAGGCTGTATTCGGCCCCCACATCGGCGATCCAACAGGTAATCGTAGCCGACCGGACCGGTCTCGTCGTCGGGATCGGTCAGGGCGGCGGAGCGATAGGATGTCCGCAACCAGTCTTCCAGAGCGTCGCGCGTTCTCCAGTAGAACACCGCGACCCCGTTGCCGTCCGCACTGCGCGCCCGCTCGCCGCCGAGAAAGGCCTCCGACCGGGCGGCTATGCGGAGAAACTCGCCCGCGCGGCGCTGCAACGCGCTCTCGTCGGCCCCGGGACGCAGGCAGAAGATGGCCACGCTATAGGGCGGCGTGAGCTTCGGAACCAGGGGATCGGGCATGGCGGGCACTCGGGTTCGCGCGGCGATCCGGGGCGGATCGTCGCAGGGCTGGGTCAGAGGCTCGGCGCGATCGGTCAGGTGATGTCGGACAGTTCCTTCTGGTGCATCCAGTCGGCATGGCGTGGCGCCTGCCTGGTCCGCGACCATTCTTCCAGCATCTCCCATTTGACCGTGTCGAGCCTGGCCAGCATTGCCTCTTCCTCGGGATCCGGGCACGCCAGTTCGATGCGGTGGCCATTGGGGTCGAAGAAGTAGATCGAGTGAAAGATCGAATGATCGGTCACGCCCAGGACCTCGACGCCCCTGGCTTCGAGATGTTCCTTGAAGTCAATCAGTTCCGCCCGGTCCTTGACCTTGAAGGCGATGTGCTGGACCCAGGCCGGCGTGTTCGGGTCGCGGCCCATTTCCGGTTTCGTCGGCAGCTCGAAGAAGGCGAGCACGTTGCCCATCCCGGCATCGAGGAAGACATGCATGTAGGGGTCGGGCTCATGGGTCGAGGGCACATGGTTCTCGGCGATGGCGAGGATGAAGTCCATCTTCAGCATCTCGCCGTACCATTCGACGGTCTCCTTGGCATCCTTGCAGCGATAGGCGACGTGGTGGATCTTCTCGATCTTCATGGGCGCGCTCCTCCGTTTTGCAGGAGGGTAGATCATTTCCGTTGCAAATGCAACGAAAATGGATGGAGCGGCGCACGGGGAAAGTGCGACGTCACGCGCTGAAGCCTTCGGGCTTGAACCGGACGAAAGCGTCGGGTCCGCGTGGATCGAGATCGTAGAGCATGGGCCGCGCCGCGAGATACTGTCGCCAGGTGTTCGCGTGGTCCTTGATCCTGGTGCCATGCGCGACGCGCATTTTCGGCCCGAGTTCGACAAGCCGAATGCCGGATCCCTGCTTGCTGTGCTGGGCGATCATGGTTCGAACTTGCTGATCCAGAGGCATGATACCGCGCTGCCTTGGCGGGGCGGCCTTCCCGGACGCCGTTTGTGCCTTGGATGCGAGCACCAGGAACTCCGTACGCGCCGCCCGGAACATCGTCGGCGCCTTGGTTTCGCCGATCCCCAGCACGCATATGCCGCGTTCGCGCAGGCGTGTGGCGAGGTGGGTGAAGTCGCCGTCGGAGGTTGCGATCAGGAAAGTCTCGAAATCGCCACTGAGCGCCAGTTCCATCGCGTCAATCGCAAGGAGGAGATCCGCGGCGTTCTTGCCTTTCCCGGCATGGACAAGTCGCACCCCGGGCACCGCGCTCCAACCCGAACCGTTGGTGGCGTCGGCGTAGGCACGATGAACATCGACCCGGCCCTTGCCCTTGCCGAATTGCGCTATCCGCACGGCATGATCGGCGGAGATATTGTCCCCGTCGATCAGGATCGCAACTCTTGCCATCATGTCGCCTCCGCACGTCACCGCGCTACAAGCTGGGGGATATTTCCGGCAAGAGAATGGCAAAGCGGTGCCGCCGCACCCCTGGCGGGTCAAGACCTCACCGCGAAAAAAGAAAAACCCGGCCACTCGGGACCGGGTTTCGGCGGCGCTGCGAGATCAGGACCGTAAGGCGATCAGGCGCCGCGGCGGAACTGCGAGGGGGTGCGGCCGGTGTGCTGGGTGAAGGCGCGGGTGAAATAGGCGGGCGAGGCAAAGCCCAGCGCGGCCGCGATGTCTTTCACCGGCATGTGGGTTTCGGTCAGCAGGCGGCGGGCCTCGTAATGCACCCGGTCGGCGAGGATCGCCGAGGCGGGGCGACCGCAGGCCTTGTTGCAGACCCGGCTCAGGTGGGTCGGCGTCACCCCGAGGGCGGCGGCGTAGTCGCGCACCGTCTTGGCGGAGTGGAATTCCTTTTCCACCAGCGCGGTGAAGGCGGCGGCGAGCCGGGTGGTCGCATCTTCCTTCTGCTCCTCGACCTCGTGGGTCTGGAGCTGGCGTTCGAGCCAGACCGAGAGCAGCCCGGCATGGCTCATCAGCGCGCGGTCGGAGGCGGTGGTGCCGCCGTTCTCGAGCTCGTGCTGGATCGCCTCGATCAGACGGTTGAGCTCGATGTGCTGGTCGGCCTCGGTGAGCCGCAGGTGCACGGGCTCTTCGGGCAGGTCGAGCTGGTCCTCGATCCCGGCCGGGAAGACCACGATCACGCCGGCGACGGCCGAGGACATCTCGAAACCATGCATCGTGCCGGCGGGCACGAAGACCGCGTTATGGGCGGTGTAGCCGCTGGTGCGTCCGTTGATGGTGATGCGGCCCTGGCCACGGGTGAACCACAGCAGCACCGGGGCGCCGTAGCTGCGCATCGCTTCGGTGCGCCAACGTCCGCCTTTGGCCAGCCGGCCCAGCGGCAGAACGCGGAAAGGAGACGTGAATTCAGTGGCGCGGGACATGAGCGTACGTTTGTTCTTGGTCTATTATGGAATCTGAGCGCACAAATCCGATAGTCGATTCTGAGGAAACTGTCGCCCGCGTTGTCCACAAGGAGCGTGGCTTTTCTGTGGATAAGGTGTGATCCAGACAGAATGGTGCTCTTCGGACACGCCTCGCGGCGCACGGGACCCAATCCTGGCCTCCGGGTACGCCAAAAGCAGGCGAATCACCGCCATGATGCGTGAGTGTTCGAATCAGACTATCCCCCTGTATCCCAACCATTCTAGTCGCGAAAACCCGCTGCGACAACACGCCAGGCACCCATGCGGGCGCGGAACCATGTCCGCTGGCGCTTGGCATATTGCTGCGAAGCGACGATGGCGCTGGCCCGGGCGGTGTCGAGGTCGATCTCGCCCCTGAGATGCGCGATCAGCTCGCGGGCACCGATTGCCTTGGCCGAGGGCAGGCTGTCGGACCAGCCGGTGAGGTTGGCGCGGGCTTCCTCGAGCGCGCCGGCGGCGAGCATGGCGTCGAAGCGCCGGGCGATCCGGTCGCGCAGCCAGTCGCGGTCGGCTTCGACCAGGATGGGCTGGGTGGCGGCGAGCGGCAGCAACGGCGGCGGGGTGGCGTCCTGCCAGGCGGCGAGGCCGCGGCCGGTGGTCTCCTGGACTTCCCAGGCGCGCTGGACGCGGACCGGGTTCAGCCGGTCGATCCGCTCCGCCGTGGCGGGGTCGAGTTCCGCCAGCATCGGTTCGGGCCCCTCAGCGGCGATCCTGTCGTCGGCGCGGGCGCGCACCTCGGGCGGCGTCGGCGGGATGTCGGCGAGCCCTTCGGTGAGGGCCGTGAAATAGAGCCCGGTGCCGCCGATGATTATCGGGCGAAGGTTTCCTTCGGCTCGGGAGGCGATCCAGGGCGCCGCGTCGCGCAGCCACTGGCCGACCGAATAGGCGCGGTCGCCCGGGACATGGCCGTAGAGCACATGCGGGGCGACGGCCTCCTCGTCGCGCGAGGGCCGGGCGGTGAGGATGCGCCAGTTGGCGAAAACCTGCAGCGCATCGGCATTGACCACGACCCCGCCCTGGCGCGCGGCGATGGCGAGCGCGAGCGCGGACTTGCCCGAGGCGGTGGGCCCGGCGATCAGCACCGGGCGGTCGGGGGCGAGGGTGTCGACGAGATCCTGCATGGCCGTCAGGATGGGGCGGCGGGCAGGGCTGTGCAAGCCGTCGCGCGCCGGGTCCGGGGGCCTCGCGGCGGTTTGCGGCAAAACGAGGGTCCCGGCGCGCCGCGGAACCGGCTAGGGTGGCGCGAGGCGGGCGGGGCAGGCAGATGCGCGATCGGATCGACGGCGACGAGACAGGGCGGGAGGACGGGCCGCAGACGGGCCGGCTTGCTGGCCGGGTACCGCCGCCGGTGAACGACACCGCGTCCGTGCGGCAAATGGAAAACCCAGCTGCTCAAATGGGTTGGCACCAAAACGGCAGCGCTATGCCCACGAGATCATCGCCCGGTTCCCCGCCAGCTTCGGCACCTACCGCGAACCGTTCTGGGCGCCGGCGGGGTGCTCGGGGTGCTGGCGCCGAAACGGGCCGAGGCGGCAGACGGTTTTGCACCGCTGATCGGCATCTGGACCGCCCTGCGGGACCGTCGGAGGAACTGGTGTCGTGGTACCGCGACCGCTGGGGGGTGGCCGAAGGCGGGGCCGGGAGGGCGGTCGCGCCGCCGCCTACGAGGCGATCGCGCCAGGTTCAACGCCGGTCGCACGCCGGCCGATCTCATCTATCTCAGCCGCGCCTCCTATGGCGGGGTTATCCTTCCGCAGCCGCGACGAGGCACATGTCGACGCCGCCGGGGAGCCATCGCCCGATCCATCCGGACAAGTTCGCGGCCCGGGTCGACGCCTGGCACGGCCAGGTGCAGGGCACCGGTTCCACACCCGCGACTACGGCGAGAGCTTCAGCGGGCGCGGGCGGGCGGCGTCGTCTACTGCGACCGCCCTACAGCCATTCACCAATCGATCCTCTACGGCGCAGAGGCTTCGACATCGACGATCTCTTCGCCCGGATCGCCCGCGCCAAGCGGCGCGGGGTTTTCGTCGCGCTCAGCCTCGACAGGGCAGAAGAAGTCGGGCGGGCTGCTCTGTGACCACGACCTGCCCGCGGGTCTGTTCGAACGCGAGGTGCCGGTGAACCTCGGCGCCTCGATGCTGAAGCGCGCTTCCAGATGGAAGGCCAGTCGCTCGAGGGTGAACGGTCGTCGACCGGCTGTTGCTGACCCACCGGGTGAACCGGTAGGCACGGGCCACCAGGTGCGCTGCAGCCACCGAGTGCGTCGCGGTTCGGGGTAGCCCCGGCGCGCGCCGCGTCACCCGGCCGGACCGGCGCGCTGCGCACAAGCGTGGTTGGTCCTGTCGCCGCGCCGCGAAATCCCTCCATTGCGTCGCCCGCGCTTGCGACATTTTCGCGCCGAACATTCCGCCCACCCGCGGCGCCGGACCGTCCGGCGCCCTCCGCCGCCGCCCGCCGCAAACGCGGGCGCGCTCCGCCGCCGGCCGGGCGCTCGAACCGCACCCTCGAACGACCTCCAGAAATGGCTGCCAGATGACCGAGACCGCGATCCCCGAGACGCCTCAGACCAAGTACAAACGTGTGATGTTGAAGATTTCCGGCGAGGCGCTGATGGGCGACCAGGCTACGGGCTGCACCCGCCCTGCGTCGAGCGGATCGCGCGCGAGGTGAAGGCGGTGCGCGACGGGCGTCGAGGTCTGCATGGTGATCGGCGGCGGCAACATCTTCCGCGAGGCGCCCAGGGCTCAGCCCAGGCATGGAGCGGACCACCGCCGATTACATGGGGATGCTGGCGACGGTGATGAACGCGCTGGCGATGCAATCGGCGCTCGAAGGGCTCGGGGTCTTCACCCGGGTCATCACCGCGATCCGCATGGACGAGGTGGCCGAGCCCTACATCCGCCGCCGCGCGTGCGCCATCTCGAAAAGAAACGCGTGGTGGTCTTCGCCGCCGGCACCGGCAACCTATTTCACCACCGACACCGCGGCGACGCTGCGGGCCAACGAAGATGGCCTGCGAGGCGATCTTCAAGGGCACCAAGGTCGACGGCGTCACACGACAAGGACCCGAAGAAGTTCGACGACGCGGTGCGCTACGACCATGTGAGCTACGACGACGCCCTGGCGAAGCGGCTCGGCGTGATGGACGCCTCGGCGATTGCGCTTGCCCGCGACAACAAGCTGCCGATCATCGTCTTCTCGCTCGACGAACCGGGCGGGTTCCGGACGATCCTTGCGGGCGAGGGGACCTATACGACGGTTTCAGGGTAGGGGGCCGGGCAAGGCGCTGAAGCGCCTTTCTCCTGCAGGTGCCACGGTCGCCGGCAAGGCGCCTTAGCCCATTGCCCGCCCCGGCCCGGCTTTCCCAAAGGCGGGCCCGCTTCTGCGGGCGTTCGCGTGCGGCTACTTGAGACCCTGGCCCTGAACGGCCAGAATCCGGTTACCCATGCTGTGGATCTCTACCAGCTGCACCGGGCCGAATCCGAAGATCACCTTGCCAGGACGTTGCCGCGCAGCGGCGGCGTGTAGGTGAAGCGCAACAGGACGACTTCGAGGTCTCCGGCGGGTCCGCTGGCCCGGCCCTCCCGGTCGAGCTCCCATCCCTGACTCAAGAAGAAATCCAAGACCTCTTCTGGGCTGCAGGCCGAGCCGGGAAGCATTTCCCGCAAATAGATGATGTCTGGAAAAACATGGCCGGTGTCGCTCCCGGACGGTTGCACAGCGCCCGATTTCCAATCCTCGGCCACTGACAAGGACAGCTCGAACACCTCGGCGCAGGTCCGCGGTTCGGGTGGGTCAAGCGCTTCGGCAGCGGCTCCCAGCGGAAACGAAAGCCCAAGGGCTGCGGCGACGCCGAGGGAAAGGATCCCGATGCGCCACCGTGGCTGCGCCGGGGCCAAGGCCGCGAACGTAGAGCGCCGTCGCCCATAAGCTGCGGAAAGGCGGGACTGCTTTTCCAAACGCGCGGGCTTCGCTGGACATCTCGCCTCCAATCCGCTTGCCCCGTCCCCGCGGGTTTCCGTCGTCTGTGGTCCAGGGCGTTGCCCGTACATCTGGCGACGATCCTGCGCGCGTTCAACCTGACCGCGGGTCGCGGGTCAGCGGAACGATGGCAACGCCGGGCCAAGCGGTTTTCGAAACCGCTTTCCAAGGCGTTTCGAAACGGCTTCGCCGCCCACCAGTCAAGCCGCCCGCGCGTTAGCGCGGAAACATCCCGGCCGCGGCCGGACTGTTGCCGACAGATGCGCACAATCCCGCCGGGGAAGAAAGTAGCCCGAAAACCGCCCGCAAGGCTATACAATCCCTGCCACAATCCCTGTATACCTCGGCCCGAACACGCGCGCCGGAAGCAAGAAGGGCAGACCCATGGCCGACCAGGAATTCGAGCTGGACCTCGACGATTTGGAACAACGCATGAAGGAGCGCGATCACGTCCCTCAGGAGCCCGGAATTCGGCTCGCTCCGGACCAGCCGGAGCTCGCGGCCACCATGGTCGAACCGATCCATGTCGACGCCTATGGCGCGCTGACCCCGATCAACCAGGTCGGCACCGTCAACGTGCCCGAGCCGCGGATGGTCACCATCAACGTCTGGGACAAAGTCGCTGGTGCAGAAGGTCGAAAAGGCAATCATGGAATCGGGGCTCGGGATCAATCCCCAGGCCAACGGCACCATCATCATGCTGCCGATCCCCGAGCTCAACGAGGAGCGCCGCCGCGAGCTGACCAAGGTCGCCGCGCATTACGCCGAGAATGCCCGCGTCGCGGTGCGCAGCGTGCGCCACAGCGGCATGGACCAGGTCAAGAAGCACAAGGACGGGATGTCGGACGACGACCGGTTCTGGCCAGGACGCGATCCAGGGGCGACCGACAAATACGTTGGCGAGGTCGACAAGACGCTGGCCAACAAGCAGGAAGAAATCATGCAGGTGTGACCTGCGCCGCGGCCAAAGCGCCGACCCAAGCTGCCGATCAAGCGAGTCCGTCCTGCCAAGGGAGACGCCGTGAACAAGCCTACCGGCCGAAACCCCGCCGCCACGCTCGCGATCGCCACCGGCAACGGTCCGCGCCATGTCGCCATCATCATGGACGGCAACGGTCGCTGGGCGCAGCAGCAGGGCCGGCCGCAGCTGTTCGGCCACCATGCCAGGGCCAAACGGGTGCGGAGATCGTCGAAGCCTGCCCGGCGCTGGGGGTCAGTACCTGACGATCTTCGCCTTCTCGACCGAGAACTGGAAGCGGACGCAGTCGGAAGTGGCCGGGCTCATGAGCCTGTTTCGCCGCTACATCACCTCGCAGGCGCGCGATCTGAAAAAGAACGGCGTGCGGGTGCGGTTCATCGACGACCGGGTGCGCTCGAAAAGAGCCTGATCAAGATGATGGACGACCTCGGAGGATGACCCCGGACAACGCCCGGTGCATCTCACCGTCGCGCTCAACTACGGCGGCCGCGACGAGGTGGCGCGCCACCAAGCAGCTCGCGCGACGTGGCGGCGGGCAAGCTCGATCCCGAAAGCGTGGACGAACGCTCACCGCTATCTCGACACACTGCCTGCTGCCGGACCCGGACCTCGTGATCCGCACCTCGAGGCGAGGCCAGGATTTCAACTTTCTGCTCTGGCAATCGGCCCTATGCAGAATACGAGTTCATCGAAACGCTGTGGCCCGATTTCTCGCCGGAGGTCTTTGCCGGCATCGTCCAGAGCTACGCCGGACGCGACCGCCGTTACGGCGGCGTGAAGAATGCCTGACAGCGACAAACCCGCCGGCGACGGGTCGGCACCGCAACCGCCAGGTCCGCAGCCGGGCCCGACCGGTCCGCTGCCGGAAACGCTGAGCACCGGCCGGGTGCGTGCCCCGGGCAAGTGGGGCGATCTCGGCACCCGGCTCGTCTCCGCCTTCGTCATGCTCGCGATCACCCTCGCCGCGCTCTCTGGTCCGGCGGCGTGTTCTGGACGCTGCTGGTCATGGTCGTCTCGTCACTGATGGGCTGGGGGCTCGCCCGGCTCTGCGCCCCGGCATCGTGCCCGCGCAGCGTGCCGCTCGCATTGAGCTTCGTCCTGCCGCTTGCGATCCTTGCCATGCCGTTCCTGTCGGGGGCCGACATGGACGGTGTACCAGGCGCAGGCTCCTGTCCTGGGCGGCGATGCTGGTGCCGCTGCTGCTCGGGCTCGTGCTGCTTCCCGGTCCGCTCCTGTCGCCCGCCAAGCTGATCTGGCTCGGCTGCGGCGCGATCATCGCGTTTGGCGGGCGGTATTTCCTGTTCACCGGGCTCGATCCCTGGGGGCTCGTCTGGCTGCTCGCGGTCGTGGCGATCGTGATGATTTCCGACGTGCTGGGCTATTTCGCCGGCCGGCTGATCGGCGGGCCGAAGTTCTGGCCGCGGATCAGCCCGAAAAAGACCTGGTCGGGCACGGTGGCGGGCTGGCTCGGCGCGGCCCTGTTCGGCGCCGTCGTGATCCCGCGCTTCGTGACCGGCGAGCAGGGGCCGAACCCGCTCGGCATGGCGGCCATCGCGGTGCTGGTGGCCTTCGCCGGCCAGATGGGCGACATCGCCGCCAGCGCGATCAAGCGCCGGGTCGGGGTCAAGGACGCGTCGAACCTGATCCCGGGCCATGGCGGGTTCATGGACCGGCTCGACGCGATGGTCGCCGCCGGGGCGGTGACGAACATCTGGCTCTTGATGCTTTAGGGGGCAGGGTGAGGCGACGCATATCCATCTTCGGGTCGACCGGGTCGATCGGCTGTTCGACCATCGACCTCATCGCCCGCGACCCCGACGCCTACCACACGGTCGCGGTGACCGGCGGCCACAACGTGGCCCGGCTCGCCGACCAGGCGAAGCGGCTGCGGGCCGAGATCGCCGTCACCGCCCATGAGGAGAACCTGCGCGAGCTGCGCGCCCGGCTCGCCGGCACCGGCATCGACGCCGCCGCCGGCGCCACCGCCATCGAGGGCCCGCGCCGGCCGGCGATTGGGTGATGTCCGCCATCGTCGGCGCCGCCGGGCTGCCGCCCGGGCTTGCTGCGATCGAACAGGGCGCGACGCTGGCGCTCGCCAACAAGGAAACGCTGGTCACCGCGGGCGCGCTGGTGCTGGAGACCGTCCGCAAGCACGCGGACGAAGGCGCCCGGCTCTTGCCGGTCGACAGCGAGCACAGCGCCGTCTTCCAGGCGCTCGTGGGCGAGGAGATGGACGCGGTCGAGCGGATCATCATCACCGCCTCGGGCGGTGCCTTCCGTGACTGGCCGATCGAGAAACTCGCCGAGGCGACGCTGGCCCAGGCCTCGTCGCATCCAACTGGGACATGGGCCAGCAGATCACCATCGGTCGGCCTCGATGTTCAACAAGGCGCTGGTGATCGAGACCCGCGAGTTCTTCGGCGTCGCACCGGAACGGATCGAGGTGTTGGTGCATCCGCAAACCTGAGTCCATGCGCTCGTGGGGTTCAACGACGGCGCGCTGATGGCGCATGTCGGCCCGCCGGACATGCGCTACGCCATCGGCTACGCGCTCAACTGGCCCGAGCGCCCGGGCGCTGCCGGTCGAACGGCTCGATCTCGCGAAGATCGGCGCGCTGGAATTCCGCGCGCCGGACGAGAAACTGGCCCGGCGCTGCGGCTCGCGCAGGTCATGGACCAGGGCAGGCTTTCCGGCGCGATGTTCAACGCAGCCAAGGAAACCGCGCTCGACGGCTTCATCGCCGGGAAAATCAATTTCGTGCGGATGTCGGAGGTGGTCGAAGAGGTCTTGACCCGGCTTTCGGCCGACGCCGGCCTGTTCATGCCGCCATCACCCTTGATAACGTGCTTGCAGCGGACCAGATGGCCCGTAACGAAGCGGCACGGATCATCGAAACCCGTTGAACCGAGCAGCAATCCGGCGCAGACCGGGGCAGACCAGGACCTGGGCAGGACAAAGCCGGGGCAGACAGGAGCAGACATGGACTTCGCAAGCCTGATTCCATCCTTCGGCAATCTCGCCGTCACCCTCATCGCCTTCGTGATCGCGCTGGTGCTGATCGTCGGGGTGCACGAGTTCGGGCATTACATCGTCGGCCGCTGGTCGGGGATCAAGGCGGATGTCTTCTCGATCGGCGCCGGGCCGGTGCTGTTCAGCCGGATGGACAAGCGCGGCACCCGCTGGCAGGTGGCCGCGCTTCCGGTCGGCGGCTACGTGCGGTTCCACGGCGATTCCAACGCTTCGTCCGGCACCGCCGATGCCGACGCGATGGCGCACATGACGCCGGAGGAGCGGCGCCAGACCCTGCACGGCGCGCCGCTCTGGGCGCGCGCCGCCACCGTCGCCGCCGGGCCGCTCATCAACTTCCTGTTCTCGGCGGTGATCTTCACCGCCATCGCCTTTCACAACGGCGTGCCGACCGATCCGCTGACCGTCGCCGAGGCAAAGCCGGTGACCGGGGTCGAGGGGGTACTGCTGCCGGGCGACGAAGTGCTCGCCATCGCCGACCGGCCGACGCCGGACCTCGACGATTTCGTGCCCTATCTGGAGGCCCTGCCCAACGCGAGCCCGCTCGAGTGGACGCTCGGACGCGACGGCACCCAGATCACCGTGTCGACGCTGCATCCCTATCCGGCGATGGTCGATTTCGTTGCGCCGCAATCGGCCGCGTCCGACGCCAAACTCAAGGTGGGTGACCTGGTCGAGACTGTCGACGGTGCGCCGGTCGCCACCTTCAACGACATGAAGGCGCTGATCGAGGGCGGCGAGGGCGCGACGGTGCTGCTCGGCATCGACCGCGACGGCGAGAAGCTCGAGGTCGCGCTCACCCCGCGCCGGGTCGACGAACCGCAGCCCGACGGCGGCTATGTCACCGTCTGGCGGATCGGCATCGGCGGCGGGCTGTCCTTCGAGCCGGCGACCAAGGCGCCGGGCATCGGCCAGGCTCTGCTCGGCGGGCTCGACACCGTCGGCTACATCATCTCCGCCTCGATCTCCGGGATCTACCACATGATCGCGGGCAACATCTCGTCGTGCAACATGCGCGGCGTGATCACCATCGCCGAAACCTCGGGCGATGCCGCGGCCCAGGGCGTGGGCAGCTTCATCAGCTTCATTGCCGTGCTCTCGACCGCGATCGGGCTCCTGAACCTGTTCCCGATCCCGGTGCTCGACGGCGGGCATCTGATGTTCCACGCCTACGAAGCGGTGTTCCGCAAGGCGCCGCCGGCCAAGGCGCTCAACGTGCTGACGATGATCGGCATAGCCCTGGTGCTCACGATCATGGTGTTCGGCTTGTCGAACGACATCTTCTGCCCGTAATCCACTGGATCCCGGCGGCATAAGGGCGGATCGGGCAGGACCGAAGGGGCAGGCGTACGGGTCTCGGCTGCTTTCCGCCGCCGCGACCGGGCGCCGCGGCACGACAGCAGGGACCTGTCGCGAAGGCGCGGGACCTGCCGTGAAAATGCCGCAATTCAGCGCCGATCCGGACACAAACCCCGCCTAGATTCGCAACCGGATACTACTCTCGGCGGGGTGCGCGGATCATGCAGCACATTCAACATGGCTATCGCAGCTTGACGCTGCTCATGGAAATCAACTGGGACCGGCTGCTCTACGTCGGGACCATCGCCATTGCGCTCGGCGCCGGCGCCTGGATCGGGACCCTGGTCCACTAGGGCCCGGTCGCCTTCGCCGCCCCCGCTTGAACGGCACCGGGGCAGGGATTTCCATCACCCGACATCTTTCCGCCAGCGGCGGACAGGGGAAACCGGGCGGCACACGAGCAGGGCCGGAACCGGTTTCCCGACTATGGGCGCGCGGCCACAGGCCCCGCGCCTTTCCCGTTTGACGCTTTGACACCACAGGGCTTTCCCGGTAACCAGACTGCAAAGAGGGCTGTCTTTGCGGAATACCGACACATGAAAAAAATCGCGCGGCGAAGCGCAGCCGGGGGGCTGCTGTCATCCACCGTTCTGAAACCGGTCGCTCTGGCGGTTCTGGTCGGCGTTGCCGGCGTGTCGGTCACCCTTCCGGGGCCGGCCGTTGCCGCCAGCTACTCGTTTTCCTCGGTGCAGATCGAAGGGCTCAACGCCGTCGACCCGGGCACGGTGACCTCGCTGCTCGGCATCGGCCGCGGCGAGACGGTGTCGGACGGCGAGCTCAACGCCGCCTACCAGCGGCTGGCGGGCTCCGGGCTGTTCGACAATGTCGAACTGATCCCCTCGGGCGGGACGCTGGTCGTCAAGGTCACCGAGTTCCCGATCATCAACCGGATCAATGTCGAGGGGAACAAGGTCCTGAAGGACCCCGACCTCATCGCGATGATCCAGTCCAAGCCGCGCTACGTCTTCAACCCGGCGACGGCGGAATCCGACGCCGACACCATTGCCGAGGCCTATGCCTCGACCGGCCGGATCGCCGCCACGGTGACGCCGAAGATCATCCGCCGGGCGAACAACTCGGTCGATCTGGTGTTCGAGGTGGTCGAGGGCAAGAACGTCGAGATCGAGCGGATCACCTTCACCGGCAACCGCGCCTTCTCGGACGCGCGGCTGCGCCGGGTGGTAACCTCGAAACAGGCGGGGCTGCTGCGCTTCATCGTCAAGGTCGACACGTTCGATCCGGGCCGGGTCGAATTCGACAAGCAGGTGCTGAAGGACTTCTACGCCTCGCGCGGCTACCCGGATTTCGACGCCGTCGCGGTGACCTCGGAGCTTACCAACCAGGAAGACGGCTATTACGTCACCTATGAGATCCGCGAAGGCCAGCAGTTTTCCTTCGGCGAGATCTCTTCCGTGTCCGAGGTCGAAGGCATCGACGCCGCCGCCTACGAGGGCTACGCGCAGGTCCGCAGCGGCGCGACCTACAACCCCGACGTGCTCGACCGCGCCGTTGCGCGGATGGAGAACGCGCTGCAGAAGGACGGCTACGGCTTCGTCCGGGTCGACCCGCGCGTCACCCGCAACGAACGCGCGGGCACCCTCGACATCCAATTCGCTATCGTCCGCGGCGCCCGCATCACCGTGGAACGGATCGACATCGAGGGCAACGAGACCACGCTCGACCGGGTCATCCGGACCCAGTTCTCCGTCGTCGAGGGCGACCCGTTCAACCCGCGGTCGATCCGCGCCGCCGCCGAGCGGATCCGGGCGCTGGGGTATTTCTCCAACGTCGACGTGACCGCCCGCGAAGGCACCGCCACCGACACCGTGGTGGTCGACGTCAACGTCGAGGAACAGGGCACCGGCAGTTTCTCGGCCGGCGCCAGCTACGCGCTCGGCGAGGGCGTGGGCTTCATCGGCTCGTTCACCGAGACCAACTTCCTCGGCCGCGGCCAGTACCTGAAGGTGGAGCTTTCGGCCGGTCTCGACCTGCGCACCTACACCTTCAGCTTCGCCGAGCCCAACCTGTTCGGCCGCGACCTCAGCATCGGCGTCAATGCCTCGTATTCGGAACGCTTCTGGGCGGATGACCTGTTCAAGAGCTCGGATGGCTACATCAAGCCGTTCATGCAGTTCCCGATCAGCGAGTTGTCGGCGATCGCCGTCACCGGCGGGGCCGAGCTGTCGAACATCCAGAACTACACCGGCGATTCGACCATCATGCTGGACGAAGCCGCCCGCGAACGTCAGATCGGCGCCACTGCCGGGCTCGCCTATACTTTCGACACCCGCCGCAACGGGCTCGACGAACCGACCTATGCCTATGTGAAGGTGACCGGCGACGTCGGCGGCCTCGGGGCCGACAACGAATACGTGAAGGGCACGTTCATCGGCAACATCACCTCGAACGCGCTCAACGATCAGGTCACCCTGCGGGCGACCGTCGAGGGCGGGGCCATTGCCTCGATCGGCGACGGTCCCGGGACCCGGATCACCGACCGCTTCAAGATGTCGCCGAACCAGGTCATGGGCTTCGCCACCCTCGGCATGGGACCGCGCGACCTCGCGGCCACCGACGAGGATGCGCTCGGCGGTAACATGTACACCGCGGCGCGGCTCGAAGCCGACTTTCCGATCGGCCTGCCGGAAGAATACGGCATCACCGGCGGCGTCTTTGCCCATGCCGGCTCGGTCTGGGGGCTCGACAACCCGGGCACGGTGGACGACGCCTTCTACCTGCGCGCCTCGGCCGGCGCCGCGCTCAACTGGGACACCCCGCTCGGACCGCTGCGGTTCTACTACGCGGTACCGGTGGTGAAGGAATCCTATGACGAGGAACGGCGTTTCGGCGTGTCGATCTCGACCGGGTTCTGATCGGCGGGCCGCGATGGACGCCTCTGGGCCAGCGCCTGTTTTCCTGACCGCGTCGGTTCGGGCTGCACGGACGGGTGTGGCCCGGATCCTTGTGGTGCTGGTGATTGCGCTCCTCGGCTGGGGAGCGGTGCCGGCGGCGGCGCAGGATTTCGGCCGGGTCGTCTCGCCGATCCTCACCCTCGACCGCGAGCAGCTCTTCGCCGGCACCCTCTACGGCCAGCGGGTGAACCGCGAGCTCGACGCCGCCTCCACCGCCATGGCGGCCGAGACCCGCTCGATTGAAGCGGCGCTCGAAGCGGAGGAAAAGGCGCTGACCGAACAGCGGGCGACGATGGAGCCCGAGGCCTTCCGCGCGCTTGCCGCCGCTTTCGACGAGAAGGTGCAGGCGCTGCGGGCCGAGCGGGATGCGGCCGAATCCGACCTCGTGGACCAGATCGAGGCGGCGCAGCTCGCGTTTTTCAACCGGATCGGGCCGGTTCTCGGGCAATTGGTGCGCGACCGCGGCGCGGTGCTGATCGTCGACCGCCGCGCAGTGCTGCTGTCGGCGGCCAATGTCGACATCACCGCGGCCGCCATCGAGCGGATCGACGCGGTTCTCGGCGACGGCAGCGATCCCGATAGCGCGGTCGAGACGCCCCCGGGAACCGACGGCGGCACCGGCGAGACCACCGGCTCCCCCGACGTCGCGCCCGGTGGTGGCGAGACCCCACCACTGACGCGCCGCTGCTCGAGGACGGCGCGACCGGCGAGGGGACCGACGGTCTCGACACCATCCCGGCGCCGGAACCGCCGGCCGAAGACCCGAACGCCGCCCCGGAGAACTGACCGCCCGCCCGCCCGGACCGTGCCCCCGCACATCCGGGCCAAGACCGCCAAGGAGGAGCCCCCGCATGACCGACGTTCCCAACACCGCCGATATCGAGCTGATCAAGCGCTGCATCCCACCGCTATCCGTTTCTGTTCGTCGACCGGGTCGAGGACATCGTCGCCAACGAGAGCGCGGTGGGGATCAAGATGGTCACCGTCAACGAGCCGCATTTCCAGGGCCATTTCCCGGCCATGCCGATCATGCCCGGGGTCACCATCGTGGAGGCGATGGCGCAGACCTCGGCGGTGATGGTGGCGCTGTCGCTCGACCTCGTGGGCAAGGAGGCGCTGGTCTATTTCATGGGGATCGACGGGGTCAAGTTCCGCCGCAAGGTGGTGCCCGGCGACGTGCTCCGGATGGAGATCACCACGCTGCGCGGCGGCCCGGGCTCCAAGGTCTGGAAGTTTTCCGGCAAGGCCACGGTCGACGGCCAGGTGGCCTGCCAGGCCGAGTTCTCGGCGATGATCGACCTTTCGGGCGGCAAGGCCTGAGGCGGCAAGGGCTGAGGCGGCAAGGGGCCAGGAGCCCATCCGCTCCGCGCCGAAAGCCGCTTCGAAGCGGCTTTGCACGCGGTTTCGAAACCGCGTCTCCTGCGCGGGGCCGTGCCCGGGCCGCTCACTCCCAGGCGGTGCGAATGTCCCGCGCCAGCGCCTCCGCCGACAGCGCCGCTGCACCGCCTTTGGCGTCGGCCTTGACGTAGCCCACCAGTGCAAACGGCAGATCGCCGGTGAGCGCGCCGGCGACGATGCGGTCGATCAGGATCGTCTCGCGCCCCGGCAGCGGCACCTCGGTGCGCGGCATCGGGACGGCGGTGTACATCTCGCCGATCAGCTCGGCACAGAACAGCGCGCTGCCATCGGTGGCGTCGAAATGCATGTCGAAGGGCACGCCCATCCGGGCGAGGCCGCGGTCCAGCACCGCGCCGCGGTCGACCCCGCGCGGGCGCAGCGCCACCACCGCGTCGGTATTGAGCACGACGTCGCCCGGGATCAGGCGCACACCGCCGTCGACCGATTCGAGATAGATCGCGCCGGCGCGGATCCGGTCGCGGTACGGGGCGAGGGCGGGCCGGTCCCAGAGCCCGGCGGCGCGCAGCTGCGCCTCGGTGCCGAGATAGACCGCGCCATGGGTGAACTGTCCCGGGATCAGTTGCCCGGACACCCGGTTACGGTTGTGGACGAAGACCACGTCGAGCGGCCGGAGCGCGTCCTCCATCAGCGCGCGGGCCTTGGGGACGGCCTCGACCGGCCGCGGCGCAGCTGGATCAGCCCGACGGCGCGCATAAATTCGACGTTGCGGTCGGCAAGCTCGATCGCCCAGGTGGGGTAATCGCCGGTGCCGGTGCAGCAGTCGGCGAGGGTCTCCGAAGGCGCCTGCGCGGCGGCCGCGTCCAGCGGAACCTGCGGCGCGGCGCAGCCGGTCATGGCCAGCGCCAGCGCGAGACCGGCGCCGGGCAGGCGCGCGACCGCTGTCAGATCCCGAATGCGCGACATGGTTCCCATCCCTGGTTTCGACTGGATATTCGCGGCTAGGGGGCAGATAGGCAACCCGGAGCGCGTGGGCCGGAACGAAAGCGTGAATGTCGGCGCCACGACGCCCGCCCCGCTGTCCGTCCGGGCTATCCGGTCAGAACAGGCCGCAACGCCGCGATCTGGGTTTCGACGAAGTCGAAGAAGGCGGCGACCTTTTCCAGACGGCGGTTGTCGGGATGGCAGAGCAGGCGCCAGGCCCGGCTCAGCTCCGCAACCGGCGGCAGGACCTGCACCAGATCGGGCTCGCTATCCCCGAGCGCCGTCGGCAAGGCGGCAATGCCGACGCCGGATTTGACCGCGGAGACCAGCCCGAGGACGCTGTTGGAGCGCGCCGCGATCCGTGCGTCGGGGGCGACCGTGGCGATCCAGGTCGACAGCCGGTGCCCGGCGAGGCTGCTGTCGAAGGCGATGAGGGCGTGCTGGCCGATGTCGGTCACCGACGCCGGCGCGCCGTGGGTTCGCAGGTAATCGGTGCTGGCATAGACCGCCCAGAGCGAATCCGCGATCTTGCGTCCGACCAGCACGCCGTCGGTGTCTCCGGAGCGCAGCGCCACGTCGGCCTCGCCGGCCGCGAGGTCGATGTAGCGGTCGGCGAGGACGAACTCGACCCGGAATTCGGGATGGCGGTCGTGGAACCGGGCCAGGACTCCCGACTGCGCCAGCCGGTTCGCGATCGGTTCCGGGCAGGTCAGGCGGAGGGTGCGGGCCTGGGCGACCTCGGCGCAGCTGCGCTCGAAGGCGGCCAGGGAGTCGGCGACGCGTTCGGCGGCAGCCAGGACCGTCTGGCCGGCGCCGGTCAGCCGATAGCCGCCCGGTCCGCGTTCGACCAGCCGAAGCTGAAGATGGGCTTCGAGTTCACCCAACCGCCGTTGCACGGTGGTCTGATCCACCTTCAGGGCGCGCGCGGCGGAGAGGGCACTGCCGTGATGGGCGACGGCGAGCAGGTATTTCAGATCGTTCCAGTTGAACATGCCGCGCCGAAGCCCCGCAGACGCCTGACGCCCAGTCTACATCTCTGCGGCCCCGTCATGCAATCTTGCCGACTGTCCCGAACGGGCCCGCGGGTTCACACTCCAGGACATGACCGAGGGCAGGGCCCGGCGAAGAAGGGCAGGTGCCCCCGGTCGGGACGATCCACGTCGAAACAATGACTTACCGGTCGGTGCCGGACGCTCGGGCTGTGACCGGCGTCGAAAACCGCACCCTGCAAGGAGACCAGCCATGCGGATACTCAGTCAATCGGCCCATTGCCTTGGCGCGGCGGTGGTCGCGAATGCGATTTCGCCCTCCGGCGTCGGGGCCCGGGACGCTGCCATCTTCGGCCGGCGCCGGCCGGCGCGGCGGCCGCGCAAACCGGCCACCGGCGCCGCCCGTCGGACAGCCCGCTGGATCTGCGTGGCAATCGCCGCGACGGCGATTCCGGCCGCCGCAGCCTTGGCCCAGGACGCGGCGGTCACGGATCCCGATCTGTACAAGGTCCTGTTCGAGAACGACCGCGTGCGGGTGCTGGAATACGCCGACATGCCCGGCGACAAGACCGAGATGCACGCGCATCCGGCGTTCGTCGTCTATGCGCTCAGCGCCTTCAAGCGTCGCCTGACCCTGCCGGACGGCAAGGTGATCGACCGCGATTTCGAACCGGGGCAGGTGCTGTTTTCGGAGGCGCAGATGCATTCCGGCGAAAACGTGGGCAGCACCGTCACCCGCATCGTCATGGTCGAGTTGAAAGACTGACCGCCTCACGGCAAGGGGAGCGCCGGTCGATGTGGCAGGACCGCCTGCGCCCCGGAGTTCAGGGACCCCTGGGCGCAGGGAGGGTTTCGCGACGCGAGCGCGGACACAGGATTGTGCCGTCCGAAGGCGGTGAGCCCGCATCGCCCGCCCTCTGCACAAGTCCTGTCGCCGGCCCCTCAGCGACCCGCCCAGATCCAGCCGCCGCCGAAGACGCGGGAGCTGTCGGGCGCGTAGAAGACGCAGGCCTGGCCCGGGCTCACCCCTTCCTCCGGGGTGAGCAGCTCCACCTCGGCTTCGGTCGCCGAGAGCGGTCGCAGGATCGCCTCGCGCGGCGGCGGGTCGAGCGGACCTTCACGCTCACGTGCCATGCGTCCTTCGACGTGAAGGGCGCGTCGCCCAGCCAGTTGATCTCGCGCACCGGGATGATCCGGATCGCGAGCATCTCTTTCGGGCCGACCACCACCTGGCGGGCGTCGACGTCGAGCTTGACCACGTAGAGCGGCTCCGTGAGCCCGCCGATCCCCAGCCCCCGGCGCTGGCCGATGGTGTAGTGGATCACACCGTCATGGAGGCCGAGCACCCGGCCGTCGGCATGGACGATCTCGCCCGGCTCCGCGGCCCCGGGACGCAGCTTCTCGATCACGCCGGCATAATTGCCGTCGGGCACGAAGCAGATGTCCTGGCTGTCGGGTTTGTCCGCGACCTCGAGGCCGAAGCGGCGGGCGAGCGCCCGGGTTTCGGCCTTGGTTGCGAGGTGGCCGAGCGGAAAGCGCAGGTAGGCGAGCTGGTCCGGCGTGGTCGAGAACAGGAAATAGGACTGGTCGCGCGCCGGGTCGGCCGCGCGGTGCAACTCGGGGCCGTGCGGGCCGTCGAAGCGCTGGATGTAGTGCCCGGTCGCCATGCAGTCGGCATCGAGGTCGCGGGCGGTTTCGAGCAGGTCCTTGAACTTGACCCGTTCGTTGCAGCGGATGCAGGGCACCGGCGTGGCGCCGCCGAGATAGCTGTCGGCAAACTCCTCGATCACCGCCTCGCGGAAGATGTTTTCATAGTCCAGCACGTAATGCGGAAACCCCATCTCCTCGGCGACCCGGCGGGCATCGTGGATATCGACCCCGGCGCAGCAGGCGTTCTTCTTCGCCAGCGCCGCGCCGTGATCGTAGAGCTGCAGCGTCACGCCGACCACGTCGTAGCCCTCGTCCTTGAGCAGCGCGGCCACCACGGAGCTATCGACGCCACCCGACATGGCAACGACGACCCGCGTCTCGGCGGGCGGCTTGGCGAAGCCCAAGGAATTGAGCCGGGTATCGGTGCGGGTGGCGGTCATCGGGCCTCTCGAAGGGTCGAAGGCCGGAATATAGGAAAATTGGAGATAACAACAAGCCCGGGCTTCACCTCTCCTTAAACGCTTTTGGCCAATCTGTGGCCGCGAGACGAAGAGGTGCTGCCATGTATCTGAAAAAAGTGGACGGGCCGCGGGCCGTGCGTTTGCCCGACGGAACGATCATGACCCGCGCGGATCTGCCGTCCGTCAAGACAAGGCGCTGGGTGGCCAGCCGCAAGGCGGCCGTGGTGCGTGGCGTCCGGCACGGGCTGATCTCGCATGAAGACGCGCTGGCGACCTACGGATTGTCGGTCGAGGAGTTTCTGGAGTGGGAAACCGCCATCGACCGTCACGGAGAAGCCGCACTCAAGGCAACCCAGATACAGAAATATCGACAACCTTAGGATGTTTTCGCTAAAAGTTCTGCAACGGTAACGGGCCGTTAACTATTTCCGGCCAAGGTGTTTACCAACAGAACGGATGATTGCGGAGACAGAGACATGCGGATCCTGCTGGTTGAAGACGACCCCACCACGTCGCGCTCGATCGAGCTGATGCTCACCCACGCGAACCTGAACGTCTATTCCACCGATCTCGGGGAAGAGGGCGTCGACCTCGCCAAGCTCTATGATTACGACCTGATCCTGCTGGATCTGGGTCTGCCGGACATGAACGGCCATGAGGTCCTGCGCCAGCTCCGCATGGCCCGGATCGACACGCCGATCCTGATCCTCACCGGCTCCGACGACACCGAGGACAAGCTCAAGGGCTTCGGTTTCGGCGCCGACGATTACATGACCAAGCCGTTCCACCGCGAAGAACTGGTGGCCCGCATCCACGCGATCATCCGCCGCTCGAAGGGACACGCACAGTCGGTGATCGAAACCGGCAAGGTCGCGGTCAACCTCGATTCGAAATCGGTCGAGGTCGAGGGCAAGCAGGTGCACCTGACCGGCAAGGAATACCAGATGCTGGAGCTTCTGAGCCTGCGCAAGGGCACGACGCTGACCAAGGAGATGTTCCTCAACCATCTCTACGGTGGCATGGACGAGCCCGAGCTCAAGATCATCGACGTCTTCATCTGCAAACTCCGCAAGAAGCTCGCAACCGCCACCGGCGGCGACAATTACATCGAAACCGTCTGGGGCCGCGGCTACGTGTTGCGCGACCCCCAGCCCGACGAGATGGCGGGCCCGCTGGCGATGGGGGCCTGACAGGCCCCCCTGCCGGGCCCGGATTTCCGGGCCGGGCAACCCTCTTTCCCTACCCCCTCCGACAGGACCGGCGCCGCTGTGAACGGCGCCGGTTTCGTTTCGTGTCCGTTAGCCCCGGGATGCGGCGATGCCATCGCTAAGCCGGTGCGTGACCTGGCCCTCCGGAAACCGCACCCATCGCGACCGGCTGCCAATTACGGGAAACGAGCCAGGGCTTGAAACCGCCGCGGAACAGGGCGACCGGTGTTCTTCGCCAGCGAACCGGGGGGATATCCGACAGGGCCGCAGCGCCGCGGACCAACCCGGGAGCCGCGTGCACCCGTTCGGGACTTCATGGGGAAGAACTGGACGCAGGTTGGGGGGCGGCCTACACAATGGGAACCACGAACGCCCCGGAGAGGCCCGCCCCCGCATGTCACAGGACCCTTTAGCAACACTTGCCGTCGACGATCTGGACGAGACCCAGGCCGAGGCGGAACTCGACCGGCTCGCGGCTCTCCTCCACGCCGCCAACGCGGCCTATCACGGCGCCGACGCGCCGGAGATTTCGGACGCGGATTACGACGCGGCGAAGCGGCGCAACGCCGAGATCGAGGCGCGGTTCCCCGGTCTGAAACGCGCCGACAGCCCGTCCGACGTCGTCGGCGCGCCGGTCGGCGACGGGTTTTCCAAGGTCACCCATGCGGTGCGGATGCTGTCGCTCGCCAATGTCTTCGACGACGCGGAGTTGCGCGACTTCGACAGCGGCGTGCGCAATTTCCTCGGGCTCGGGCCCGAGCGTCCTCGCCTATACCGCCGAGCCCAAGATCGACGGGTTGTCGCTGAGCCTGCGCTACGAAAACGGCGCGCTGGTGCAGGCCGCCACCCGGGGCGACGGTGCGGTTGGCGAAAACGTCACCGCCAATGCCCGCACCATCGCCGAGATCCCGCAGCACATCGACGGCGCGCCGGAGGTTCTGGAAGTGCGCGGCGAGGTCTACATGGCGCACGCGGATTTCGCGGCGCTGAACGATCGTCAGGAAGCAGCGGGGCAGAAGACCTTTGCCAACCCGCGCAACGCGGCCGCCGGCAGCCTGCGCCAGCTCGACGCGTCCGTCACCGCCGCCCGGCCGCTGCGGTTCTTCGCCTATGCCTGGGGCGCGCTCAGCGAACCGCTCGCCGACAGCCAGTTCGCGGCGATCGAAAGGCTCGCGCGCTTCGGCTTTGCCACCAACCCGCTCACCCGGCGCTGCGCGTCACTCGCCGAGATGCTCGCCCATTACGCCGAGATCGAGACCCAGCGCGCGACCTTGCCCTATGACATCGACGGCGTGGTCTACAAGGTCGACGATCTCGCGCTGCAGGCCCGGCTCGGCTTTCGCTCGACCACGCCGCGCTGGGCGATTGCGCACAAGTTCCCGGCGGAGAAAGCCTGGACCTGGCTCGAAGGGATCGACATCCAGGTCGGCCGCACCGGCGCGCTCTCGCCGGTCGCGCGGCTGCACCCGGTGACCGTGGGCGGCGTGGTCGTCTCCAACGCGACGCTGCACAACGAGGATTACATCGCCGGGCGCGACTCCAGGGGCGCGCCGATCCGCGACGGTAAGGACATCCGCGTCGGCGACTGGGTCGAGGTCTACCGGGCCGGCGACGTGATCCCGAAAGTGGCAGACGTGGATCTGAGCAAGCGCCCGGAAGGCTCCACGCCGTACGTCTTCCCCGAGACCTGCCCCGATTGCGGCTCGGAAGCGGTGCGCGAGGAGGGCGACTCGGTGCGCCGCTGCACCGGCGGGCTGATCTGTCCGGCGCAGGCGGTGGAAAAGCTCAAGCATTTCGTCTCGCGCGGCGCCTTCGATATCGAGGGGCTGGGGGCGAAACAGGTAGAGATGTTCTACGCCGACGATATGCTGCCGATCCGGGAGCCCGCCGACATTTTCACCCTGCAGAAACGCGATGCGGCGAACCTCGCCAAGCTCGCCAACCGCGACGGCTGGGGCGAGAAATCCGCCGCCAACCTGTTCGCCGCCATCGAAGAGCGCCGCCGGATCGCGCTGCGCCGGGTGATTTTCGCGCTCGGCATCCGCCATGTGGGCGAGGTGGTCGCGGGCGATCTGGCGCGGCATTACGGCACCTGGGACGCGTTCGCGGCCGCGGTCGATACCGCCGTGCCCGCGGGGCTGCGCCACCTCGAGGCGGAGGACGCGGTGCGTTCGGAACGGGCCGTGGCGGCGGCGGAGGGGCGGCGCGCGCGGGTGTCCGAGGTCGAAAAGGCCGCCTGGGCGGCGGAACCGCCGGTGCCGGAAGCGGCGCGCGCGGCCTGGGACGAAATGGTCGGCATCGACGGGATCGGGGCCGCCGTCGCCACCGCACTGGTCGCCGCCTTCCACCAGCCCGCCGAACGCGCCTCGATCGACCGGCTCGCGGCCGAGCTCGACGTGATCCCGGCCGAGCAGCCGGACACGGCGGGCAGCCCGGTCGCCGGCAAGACCCTGGTCTTCACCGGCACGCTGGAAAAGATGACCCGGGCCGAGGCCAAGGCGCGGGCCGAGGCGCTGGGCGCCAAGGTCGCGGGCTCGGTCTCGGCGAAGACCGATCTCTTGATCGCGGGACCGGGTGCGGGCTCGAAGGCGAAGGCGGCCGAGCTTGGGGTCGAAACCATCGACGAGGACGGTTGGCTCGCGCTGATCGGCGACGGCAGGCCATGGCGACCCGGCCGGAGATCCTGTTTCCGCTGTTTTCCAGCCTCGACACGCTGGGCGGGGTGGGGCCGAAGACCGCGAAGGCCTTCGAGGCGCTCGACATCGAGTTGCCGCGCGATCTGTTGTTTCGCTGCCCTATGCCGGGGTCGACCGGCGGTTTCGCGCCTCGATCCAGGAGGTGGTGCCGCCGGCCACGGTGACGGTCGAGGTCGAGGTCGGCCAACACCGCGCGCCGCGGTCGAAATCCGCGCCCTACAGGGTCGATGTGCGCGACCAGATCACCACGTTTCAGCTGGTGTTCTTCCACGCCAATATTGACTGGCTGCAGCGCCAGCTCCCCACCGGCCAGAGACGGCTGGTCTCGGGCAAGCTGGAACTGTTCGACGGGATCGCACAGATGGTGCATCCCGACTACATCCTGCGGCCCGGCCAGGCGGACCAGATCCCCGATTTCGAACCGATCTACCACCTTGCCGCCGGGATCACCCAAAAGGTGATGCTGCGGGCCATCGGCGAGGTGCTCACCCGGATCCGGCCGCTCACCGAATGGATCGACCCGAACCTAATCGACAAGGAACGCTGGCCGACCTGGCACGACGCGGTGAAGCGCGCGCATGCGCCCGAGGGGCAGGACGACATCGGGCCGCAGGCCCCGGCGCGCCGCCGGCTGGCTTATGACGAGTTCTTCGCCCACCAGCTCACGCTCGCTCTCGCGCGGGCGAAGATGCGCCGCGGCAAGGGGCGGGCGAGCCGGGGCGACGGGCATCTGCGGGCGCGGGTGCTGGCGGCGCTGCCGTACCGTCCGACCGGCGCGCAAGCCCGCGCGATGGAGGAGATCGCCGCCGACCTCGGCGCCGGGCTCCGGATGAACCGGCTGCTGCAGGGCGATGTCGGCGCGGGCAAGACGCTGGTGGCCTTCATGTCGCTGCTCATCGCCGTCGAGGCGGGCGGGCAGGGGGTGATGATGGCACCGACCGAGATCCTCGCCCGCCAGCACCTCGCCTCGCTCGCGCCCCTCGCGGCCAGCGCCAAGGTGGTGGTCGAACTGCTCACCGGCCGCGACAAAGGCGCCGAGCGGCGGGCCAAGCTCGCGGCGCTGAAGCGCGGCGACATCCACATCCTCGTCGGCACCCATGCGGTGTTTCAGGACGACGTCGAATATCACGACCTGCGCCTCGCGATTGCCGACGAGCAGCACCGGTTCGGGGTGAACGAACGGATGAAGCTCGGCGCCAAGGGGCAGGTGACGGATGTGCTGGTGATGTCGGCCACGCCGATCCCGCGCTCGCTGGCGCTGGCGCAATACGGCGACATGGACGTGAGCGTGCTCGACGAAAAGCCGCCGGGGCGCAAGCCGATCACCACCGCGCTGGTCTCGACCGAGCGGATGGACGATGTGGTAGGGCGGCTGCGCGCCGCGGTGGCGGAGGGCCGGCAGGCCTATTGGGTCTGTCCGCTGGTCGACGAAAGCGAGGTGAGCGAGCTCACCGCCTCGACGGAACGGTTCAAGCACGTGCGTGCCGCCCTCGGCGAGGGCATGGTCGGGCTGGTCCATGGCCAGTTGCCGGGCGCGGAAAAGGATGCCGCGATGGCCGATTTCGCGACCGGTCGGACCAAGGTGCTGGTGGCGACGACGGCGATCGAGGTGGGGGTCGACGTGCCCAATGCCTCGATCATGGTGATCGAGCGGGCCGAGCATTTCGGGCTGGCACAGCTCCACCAGCTGCGCGGCCGGGTCGGGCGCGGAGAAGCGGCATCGACCTGCCTGCTCCTGTACCAGCCGCCGCTCACCGAAACCGCGGAACGGCGGCTGAGCGTGTTGCGCGAGACCGAGGACGGGTTTCGGATCGCCGAGGAGGATCTCGCGATGCGCGGCGCCGGCGATCTCATCGGCACCGCGCAATCGGGCCTGCCGAAGTTCAGAATCGGCGATCTCGAAGCACAGGCCGGGCTGATGGCGGTGGCGCAGAGCGATGCGCGCAACTTGCTGCGCGAGGATCCGGGGCTCGAAAGCCCGCGCGGCGAGGCAGCGCGGCTGCTGCTGTGGCTGATGCGGCAGGACGAGGCGATCCGCCTGATTTCAGTGGGTTAGCCCCCGGTCGGGCGGGGAGATGCCGGGCGGATTGGGTCCGCTGCGGAAACGATGTCCGCAAAAGTTCTCGTGTGTTCTCATTTTCTTCTTGCCAAGCGGACGGAACATATGCGAACAAAAGATTAACAAGAGAACATCGGCCGCACAAGCGGTCGTCCCGAGCAGGAGCCAGACCCATGCAAGAGATCAAAGCCATCCTTTCGCGTTCCTCGGCCACCATCTGGCAGGACCTTGCCGGCGGGGTCGGCCTCGTGGTCGCGCTCGTCGCGGTCCTGCACCTGCCCGGTTTCCTCTGAGTTTCCCGGCCCGGCCGCGCGCCGGACTGCCCCCAAGTTTTCTGCCTGCGGCTTCACGGTTCTATCCCCCGCACTCTGTCCCTCGCGGGTCCCGGCGGCCCCCGCCGCCGATCCCCGGTCCTTTGCCTCGGACCGGCCGGTCCCCGGAACCAACCGCACCAACTGCCGCCCGCTCGTCCCGAGCGTGGCGGCATTCTTTTTTGGGGACTGCGCGAGGAGGTCAGGCCGCGGAGGCGGCGACCTCGTCCATGGCCGCGAGCGTCGCGTCCCAGGCGAGCAGGATCGAGGGGTGGCGGTTGCGGTAGGACGCGGCCGGGCGCAGGACTTCCAACGCCTCGAAGGGCGTGGGCGGGGTCGGGCCGTCGGCGGTGAGCATGGCGTAGAGCGCGTCGCGGCCGGCGGCGATGGTCGCCCGGGTCTGGCCGATCACCGCGGACCCGAGCACCGAGGCCGAGGCCTGGCCGAGGGCGCAGGCGCGCACGTTCTGGGCAAAGTCCGCGATCCGACCATTCTTCAGCACGAGATCGACCGTCACGGTCGAGCCGCAGAGCGGCGAGCGTTTCTTGACGCTGGCCTGCGGCGCGTCGAGGCGTCCGGTGTGCGGGATGTCGGCGGCCAGCGCCAAGATCCGGCCCGAATAGAGCTGTTCGAGGCTTTGTTCCGCCATGGGTTTCCCTTCACTGCACTCCCCTCTAGATAGACGGGGACCCGGCGAAAGGAAAGCTCCGACCATGGCGTTCGACCCTTCAACTCTGAGTTACAACGAGGCTGGTCTGGTGCCGGCCATCGCCCAGGATGCGACCTCGGGCGAAGTGCTGATGCTCGCCTGGATGAATGCCGAGGCGGTGGCGCGCACGCTTGAGACCGGCCGGGTGACCTACTGGTCGCGTTCGCGCCAGGCCTTCTGGGTCAAGGGCGAGACCTCGGGGCACGTCCAGACGCTGGTGGAAATGAGGGTCGATTGCGACCGCGACGCGCTGCTCGTGCTGGTCGACCAGGTCGGCCCGGCCTGCCACACCAACCGGCGCTCGTGCTTTTTCACCGGGGTGCAGGACGGCACCGAGGTGGTGCTGTCGGAGCCGATGGCATAAGCCCCCGAGGGCGCTTGTGGCACGGCGGCGTGTCGCGAAAGATCGGGATCGGACAAGGATCCTTGTCTTTTTGGAACTGTGCACGGGTTGGGCACAATCCGGGGGCGTCTTTCGCCATTGTGTCTTGAACCAGACCGAAATCCGAAGCGGCCGGCTCCTAGAGACCGACCAACGCGCGGATGTCGGCCGGGGTGGCGCCGGCCTCGCGGTAGCTCGACAGCGCCGCCGAGGCATGGATCTTGGCCAGCCGCTTGCCGCTGTCGTCGCGGATCAGGTCGTGGTGATGGTAGGTCGGCGTCGGCCAACCCATCAGCGCCTGCAGCACCACATGCAGGAAGGTGGCGCGCCAGAGGTCGGCCCCGCGGACCACGTGTGTGATCCCTGGACCGCGTCGTCATGCGGGGCGCCGAGATGGTAGGCGGGGTCACCGGTCTCCTTGCGGCGCAGCACCGGGTCGCCGATCCGCGCCAGTAGCTCAGCCGGGTCGATGCGGTGGGTGCCCCGGTAGAGCGGCCCGGTCTCGACGATCGGCGGGAGCGGTCCGGCCGCGTCTAAAGCGGCGGCGAGGTCGAGGCGGAGCGCGTCGCCCTCGCGCGCGTCGGTGAGCGGCCGGTGCCGGCAGGTGCCGGGATAGACCGGCCCGTCCCAGCCCTCGGCGGCGCCGGCCTCGGCGATGTCGCGGCGCGTGCAGGAACAGGGATAGAGCAGGCCGCAGGACGCGAGCCTGGTCAGGGCGGCGTCGTAGTCTGCGATGTGATCGGAGGAGCGGCGCACCGGTTCGGGCCAGTCGAGGCCGAGCCAGTGCAGATCGTCGTAGATCGCGCGCTCATGCTCCGGGCGGCAGCGGGTGCTGTCGAAATCCTCGATCCGCAGGAGCGCGGTGCCGCCGAGCTCGGCCGCGACCCGCCAGACCGTGAGGGCCGAGAAAGCATGGCCGAGGTGGAGCGGACCGGTGGGCGAGGGGCGAAGCGGGTGATCATGGCGCGAGGCTAGGAGGGCGGCGCTGGCTCGGCAAGGTGGCGGGCCCTCACGCCCCGGCGGCGAGCCAGGCGGTCCAGTCGTCCTTGGCGCGGTCGGTATAGGCCTTGTAGCGGTCGCGGCGGCCGCGGCGTCCGCCCTTGAGACCGTCGACCGGGGGGAACAGGCCGAAGTTCACGTTCATCGGCTGGAAGCTCTTCGCCTCGGCGCCGCCGGTGATATGATTGACCAGCGCGCCCTTGGCAGTGGTCGGCGGGACCGGCGGCAGCGGCTGGTGCGGTCAGTTCGGCGACGGCGAGGCGACCGGCAAGGAGACCCATGGCGGCGCTTTCGACATAGCCCTCGACCCCGGTGACCTGGCCCGCGAAACGCAGATGCGGGCGCGACTTCAGCCGCATTTCGGCGTCAAGCAGGGTGGGCGAGTTCATGAAGGTGTTGCGGTGGATGCCGCCGAGCCGGGCGAAGCTCGCCTGTTCCAGGCCCGGGATCATCCGGAACACCTGCGCCTGGGCCCCGTATTTCATCTTCGTCTGGAAGCCGACGATGTTGAACAGGGTGCCGAGCGCATTGTCGCGGCGAAGCTGGACGACGGCGTAGGCCTTCTCGCCGGGCTTGTGGCTGTTGGTCAGCCCCACCGGCTTCATCGGCCCGTGCCGCAGGGTCTCGCGGCCGCGCTCGGCCATCACCTCGATCGGCAGGCAGCCGTCGAAATAGCTCGCCGTCTCGCCGTCATGGAACTCGGTCTTGTCGGCCGCCAGCAGCGCGTCGATGAAGGCCTCGTACTGGGCCTTGTCCATCGGGCAGTTGAGATAGGCTTTCTGCTCATCCTCGGTCTCGCCCTTGTCATAGCGCGATTGCGCCCAGACGACGGACATGTCGATGCTGTCGGCGTGGACGATGGGGGCGATGGCGTCGAAGAAGGCGAGCCGGTCGGCGCCGGTCTCGGTCCTGAGCGCCGCGCCGAGCGCTTCGGAGGTGAGCGGGCCGGTGGCGAAGATCCAGTGGCCGTCCTCGGGCAGCGCGGTGATCTCTTCGTCGACCACGGTCACGTTCGGCAGCGCGCGCAGACGGTCGGTGACGTATTGCGAGAACGGCTCGCGGTCGACGGCCAGGGCGCCGCCGGCGGGCAGGCGGTGGGCATCGGCCGCTTCCATGGTGAGGGAGCCCGCCGCGCGCATCTCCCAATGCAGGAGCCCGACGGCGTTCTGCTCGCTGTCGTCGGAGCGGAAGGAATTGGAGCAGACCATTTCGGCGAGCTTGCCGGTCTGGTGGGCGAAGGTGCCGACCTTGGGGCGCATCTCGTGGATCACCACGTCGAGCCCGGCCTTGGCCGCGACCCAGGCGGCTTCGGAGCCGGCCATGCCGCCGCCGACGATATGAAGCGACTGTTTCGTGCTCTGTGTCATGGTCATTGTCATGGGCTGGGGATGTATGCGGCGGGCGCGGCGAAGGGAAGGGGCAAAAGGGAAGGGCGCCCGGATGTGCTCCGCGCGCCCCCCTGTCCCTCGTTCTTGGCCCTCGTTGACGGGGCTCTCTTGGTCCCCCGGTCGCCCGGGGTTCAGTACCCGTTGTGCAGGTTGAGGTAGTTGCGTTGCCCGAAGGTGGTGCCGCCACCGATTTCCTTGGTCAGCGCCAGCTTGATCCCGTGCGACTGCCAGCTGTCCCACATCACGGTGCCGAAGTCGGTGTAGACGTAGCCCGCTTCGACCTTGAGGTCGGGCGTGATCTCGTAGCCGACGCCCGCAAGCGCCTGGAAGGCGTTGCCGTCGAGGGCGAAGCGCATGTCGCCCTCGGTGTAGTGCAGGCCGAACTCGACCGAGACGCCGCTGTCGAACAGATAGCCGCCGGTCGCCTCGACGTGGTACTGCTCCCAGCCGGTGCCGTTGAGCGGGTCGAACAGGTAGGCGCCGAAGGCGTCGTAGAACACGCCGCCGCTCTCGCCGGCGATCTCGAGCCCGAGGCTCATGTCGCCCTCATCCGGGGTGTCCCAGAGCTCGGCGTAGCTGAACAAGCCGATATTGGCGCCGCTGCCGACCTCGTAGCCGAGGTGGGTGCCGGCGGAGCCGAGTTTGTAGTTGTCCCAGCCCATGTCATAGGCCTGGAACACCGCGTCGCCCTGCAGGAAGAAGCCGCCACCGAGGCCGAATTCGACGGAGCCGCCGAGGCTCATGGTGAGGAAGTCGTCGTCGACCGTGTCGGGGAAGGGCACGGGCTGCAGGGCGGGGAGCGGGAAGGCTTCGGGCTGGTTGAAGTACCCGGTGCCGATCACCTCGGCGCCACGGAATTCGAACTCCAGCGCCAGCGCCGGCTGGACGCAGGCAAGCACAAGTGTCGAGCCGCAAAAAATGTGTTTCATCACCTGCCTCATGTTGTTTTTATGCAAGTAGGGTAAGGGAATCCCACATATTCGCCTAGCAGTCAGGATGTGGACCCGGTGCGCCGTGGCGGTTTTGTCACAGGATGTTTGCGATACCGGTCCGGCGGCCCGACGGCGTTTCAGCCGTGACGGGCGGCATGGCGCGCCATCGCCGCATCGACCGAGAGCCGGCCGGCGCCATGGAGGGCGACGAACAGGTATCCGCCGGTCAGGGCGATGTTTTTCAGGAGCATCACCATGTCGGTGTCCTGCCCGAAATCGGTATAGTCCAGCAGCCCGGAGGCGAGCGAGAACCCGACCATCAGCAGCGCGACCCAGCGGGTCTTGAGCCCGAAGGCCAGCATCAGCGCGGCGATAATCAGGAACCAGACCACCGGGGCATAGATCAGCGCCGGCAGACCGTCGCCGGTGAGCTTGGCCTGGAACCGCTCCATGTGGACGATCCCGTCGACGCCAGCCATCAGGAACAGGAGCGCCATGAACAGGCGCGCCACCAGGGTGAGGGCGCCGTCGAAGCGGGCGACAAGGCGGTCCATCGGTAACCCCGAGTTTTTCGGTCAGGATACGGCCTTCTGCCGCGCCGGGGACGCGCGGGCAAGGGACCGATCGCCGCAGGGGCGTGCGGTCGGACCGTCGGCACCCGCGCGACGGCCCGGCGCGCCCTGCGGTCAGGCCTCGGCGTCGCCCTCCGGCGGAGGAGCCGCGCCGTCGCCCTCGTCCTCGTCGCGCTCCGCGATCCAGGCGACCGAGACCACCCGCTCGCCGGCCGCGGTGTTGAACACCTTGACGCCGCCGGCGCCGCGGGAGCGGAAGGAAATGCCGTCGACCGGGCAGCGGATCGACTGGCCGGTGGAGGTGGCGAGCATCACCTGGTCGTCCAGGCCGACCGGGAAGGAGGCGACGAGATCGCCGCCGCGCATCGCCTTGTCCATCGCCGCCACGCCCTGGCCGCCACGGCCACGCACCGGGTAGTCGTGCGACGACGAGAGCTTGCCGGCGCCGTGCTCGGTGATGGTCAGGACGAGGTCTTCCGCCGCGCGCATTTCGTCGAAACGCTCGGTCGTGATGTCGCCGGCCACCACCGCGTCCTCGTCGTCCTCGGTGCCCTCGATCTCGTCGGCCCCGACCATCTGGCGGCGCATCTTGAGATAGGCGGCGCGCTCCTGCGGGTCGGCGTCGAAATGCCGGATCACCGCCATCGACACCACGCGGTCGTCGTCCGACAGGAGCCGGATGCCGCGCACGCCGGTGGAATCGCGGCCCTTGAACACCCGCACCTCGGTGGTCGGAAAGCGGATCGCGCGGCCCTTGGCGGTGACGAGCATCACGTCGTCGTCTTCGGTGCAGATCCGGGCGTTGACCAGTTCCACGCCCTCGGGGAGCTTCATCGCGATCTTGCCGTTGCGCATCACGTTGGTGAAATCGCTGAGCGCGTTGCGACGGACGTCGCCGGTGGAGGTGGCGAAGAAGATCTGGAGCTCGTCCCAATCCTCCTCCGGCACGTCGACCGGCATGATCGCGGCGATCGAGACGCCGGTCGGGATCGGCAGGATATTGACGATCGCCTTGCCCTTGGCGGTGCGCCCGCCGGACGGCAGCCGCCAGGTCTTGAGCTTGTAGACCATCCCGTCGGTGGTGAAGAACAGGAGCGGCGTGTGGGTATTGGCGACGAAGAGCGTCGTCACCACGTCGTCTTCCTTGAGGCTGCCACCCGAGAGCCCCTTGCCGCCGCGGCGCTGCGAGCGGAACTCGGCGAGTGCGGTCCGCTTGGCCCAGCCCGAGGCAGTGATGGTCACCACCATGTCCTCGCGCTCGATGAGGTCCTCGTCCTCCATGTCGCCCGACCAGTCGACGATCTCGGTGCGGCGGGGGACGGCGTAGGCTTGCTTGATCTCGGTGAGCTCGCCGGCGATGATCGCCATGATCCGCTCGCGCGAGCGCAGGATGTCGAGGTAGTCCTTGATCCTGGCCGCCAGTTCCTTGAGTTCGTCGGTGATCTCGCGCACGCCCATCGCGGTCAGGCGCTGGAGGCGGAGGTCGAGGATCGCGCGGGCCTGGATCTCGGAGAGGTTGTAGGTGCCGTCGTCGTTGATCGTATGGGTCGGGTCGTCGATCAGCCGGATGTAATCGGCGATGTCATGGGCCGGCCAGCGCCGGGTCATCAGCTTGTCGCGCGCTTCCGAGGGATCGGCCGAGGCGCGGATCGTGGCGACGACTTCGTCGACGTTGGAGACGGCAACGGCGAGGCCGACGAGGATGTGGCTGCGCTCGCGCGCCTTGCGCAGGAGATAGGCCGTGCGCCGTGCTACAACTTCCTCGCGGAAGGCTATGAAATGCGTGAGAAAATCGCGCAAGGTCAGCTGCTCGGGCCGGCCGCCGTTCAGCGCCAGCATGTTGCAGCCGAACGAGGTCTGCAGCGGCGTGAACCGGAACAGCTGGTTCAGCACCACCTCGGGCGTCGCGTCGCGCTTGAGCTCGATCACCACCCGCACGCCGATCCGGTCGGATTGGTCCTCGATCCCGGCCACGCCCTCGACGCGGCCGTCGCGCGCAAGCTCGGCGATCTTTTCGATCATCGTCGCCTTGTTGACCTGGTAGGGAATCTCGTCGACGACGATGGCGTAGCGGTCCTTGCGGATCTCCTCGACCCTTGTCTTGGCCCGCAGGATCACGCTGCCGCGGCCCTCGGTATAGGCCTTGCGCGCGCCCGAGCGGCCGAGCAGCACGCCGCCGGTCGGGAAATCGGGGCCGGGGCTGTACTCCATCAGCTGGATCGAGTCGAGGTCCGGGTCCTCGATCAGCGCCAGCGTCGCGTCGATCACCTCGCCGAGGTTGTGCGGCGGGATGTTGGTCGCCATGCCGACCGCGATACCGCCCGCGCCGTTGACCAGCATGTTGGGAAATTTCGCCGGCAGAACAGTGGGTTCGCGGTCCTTGCCGTCGTAGTTGTCCTGGAAATCGACGGTTTCCTTGTCGAGGTCGTCGACGAGGGCCTGGGTGACCTTCTCCATCCGCACTTCGGTGTAGCGGAAGGCCGCGGGCGGGTCGCCGTCCATCGAGCCGAAGTTGCCCTGGCCGTCGAGCAGCGGCACCGACATCGAGAAATCCTGCGCCATCCGCACGAGGGCGTCGTAGATCGCCGCGTCGCCATGCGGGTGGTACTTGCCCATGGTGTCGGCCACGGGCCGGGAGGATTTGCGGTAGGGCTTGTCGTGGGTGTTGCCGACCTCGTGCATCGCATAGAGGATGCGCCGGTGCACCGGTTTGAGCCCGTCGCGCAGGTCGGGGATCGCCCGGGACACGATCACGCTCATCGCGTAATCGAGATAGGCGGTGCGCATCTCTTTTTCGATGGCGATCAAGGGCCGTCGTACTTCGGACGCTCAGGCGGGGTTTCGCCCGTCATTTCAGGGGGTTCCGGGGTGTCGCTCACGTTGTCCGCCGTTGTCTAGCCTGTGGGTGGGGACGGTCGCGTGCGCCCACCAGATTTTGTTTGCGCGCTTATACCACCCGCAAGGCTTGGGGTGCAATGGAGCCGGGTCGGAAACTATGCCTGCGGGGGCGGTTTTGCCTTTCATCTTGGCAAAAATACTCCGCGGGGGTGCGGGGGCGAAACCCCGCCCCCCCCCCCCCCCCCCCCCCCCCGTCCCGCCGCCAAATGCCCAAACGCGGCTTGCCCCCGGCGCGCGCTTCCTTAAGTATCGCCGCAACCTGAGACGGGAGAGCGAGATGGCAGGGTCGCGCAGCATTTTCGAAGAGGTCACGGGCGACGTCGCCAGCACCCGCAAGGCGGCGGCGACGGGGATGATCGACAAGGGCGGCTCCGGCGGCGCGCGCCGGGCGCTCCGGCTCTGGCTGATCGTGTTGGGCGTGCTGGTGGTGACGATGATCCTGGTCGGCGGGCTGACCCGGCTCACGGATTCAGGCCTGTCGATCACCGAATGGGACCTGGTCATGGGCAGCCTGCCGCCGCTGGGCGAGGCCGACTGGGCCGCGGCCTTTGCGAAGTACCAGGAGAGCCCGGAATTCCGGCTGGTCAACGCCTCGATGACGCTCGAGGAGTTCAAGGGCATCTTCTGGTGGGAATGGGGGCACCGCTTCCTCGGGCGGATCACCGGGCTCGTGTGGATCGGCGGTTTCCTCGGCTTCCTCGCCGCGAAGAAGATCCCCACCGGCTGGAAGGGGCGACTTCTGACCATCGGCGTTTTGATCGGCGTGCAGGGCGCGGTCGGCTGGTGGATGGTGCATTCCGGGCTGCAGGGCGAGATGACCGACGTCGCCTCCTACCGGCTCGCCACGCACCTCGGTCTCGCCTTCGTGATCCTCGCCTTGATCGCCTGGGCGGCGATGCAGCTCTCGCGCCGCGAGGCCGATCTGATGCAGGCCCGCCGTCTGCGCGAACCTGCGCTCTGGGGCATGGCGACCGGGCTCTTGCACCTCGCCTTCCTGCAGATCCTGCTCGGCGCGCTGGTGGCGGGGATCGACGCCGGCCGCGGGTTCACCGACTGGCCGCTGATGGCGGGGCAGGTGTTTCCGCCCGATGCCTTCTATATCGAGCCGGTCTGGCGCAATTTCTTCGAGAACCCGGGGCTCGTGCAGTTCGTCCACCGGATCGTCGGCTACCTGCTCGCGCTGTTCGCGATCGGGGCGATGATCCGGGGCCGCAGGGCGGCGGCGCAGGCGACGCGGACCGCGTTCCTGCTCGCCGGCGCCATGGTGCTGATCCAAATGGTCCTGGGCATCGTCACCGTCTTGAACGGCGCCTTCCTGCATGTCGCGATCACCCACCAGCTCGGCGCGATTTTCGCCTGGCTGCTGATCCTCAACGCCCGCTTCCACGCGGGCTATCCGCAACCGCAATCGATACGAGGCTGACACATGGGTGCCTATGAAGACCTGATCGCCTATGAGCGCCAGACCCAGGCTCTCGGGCAGGTGGCCGGCCGGCTCGGCTGGGACCAGGAGACGGTAATGCCGCGCGGCGCGGCGCCGCAGCGGGCGGAGGAGGCGCAGGCGATGGAGCAGGTGCTGCACCACCGCCGCACCCACCCGCGGGTCGGGGCCTGGCTCGCGCAGGTCAACGAGGGCGCACTCGACAGCACCGGGCGGGCGATGATGCGCCACATCCGGCGCCGGTTCGATCGCACCCGGCTGGTGCCGGCGGAGCTGGCGGGCGAACTCGCCCGGGTGACCTCGGAGGCGCAGGGGCAATGGGCCGAGGCGCGCGCGGCCGAGGACTGGCCCGCATTCCGGCCGGTGCTGGAGAAGATCGTCGCGCTGAAGCGGACCGAGGCGCAGGCGCTGGTCGCGAACGGCGGCTATGGCGGCGATCTCTACGACGCGCTGCTCGACGATTACGAGCCCGGGGCCACGGGGGCGTCGCTGCAGGCGATGTTCGACGCGATGCGGCCGCGGCTCGTGTCCCTGCGCGACCGGGTGCTGGGCGCCGACCACCAGCCGCAGCCGCTGACCGGCAGCTTCGACGAGAGCGCGCAGATCCGGCTCGCGGGCGAGCTGGCCGTCGCCTTCGGCTACAACCTCGCGCATGGGCGGATCGACAAGGCGGTGCACCCGTTCTCGTCCGGCTCCGGCCTCGACGTGCGGATCACCATGCGGACCAACCCGAAGGACCCGTTCAACGCGGTCTACGCCACGATCCACGAGACCGGGCATGCGGTCTACGAACAGAACATCTCGCGCGCCTACCTGCTGACCCCGCTCGGGTCCGGCGTGTCGATGGGGGTGCACGAAAGCCAGTCGCGGCTCTACGAAAACCAGCTCGGGCGCTCGCGGGCCTTTGCCGGCTGGCTCTTCGAGCGGTTCACCGCTCATTTCGGCGATCTCGGGCTCGGCGGCCCGGACGCCTTCTGGGGCGCGGCGAACCGGGTCTACCCGGGCTATATCCGCACCGAATCCGACGAGGTGCAGTACAACCTGCATGTGCTCCTTCGGTTCGACCTCGAACGCCAGCTGATCGCCGGCACGCTCGACGTGGCCGACCTGGAGGAGGCCTGGAACGCACGGTTCGCGGCGGATTTCGGCGTCGCCGTCGACAAGCCCTCGAACGGGGTGCTGCAGGACGTGCACTGGTCGGTCGGGTTGATCGGCTATTTCCCGACCTATTCTCTGGGCAATGTCTATGCCGGCTGCCTGGCGCAGGCGATGCGGGCGGCGGTGCCTGACCTCGACGGCTGGCTCGCCAAGGGCGACCCCTCGACGCCGACGCGCTGGCTCAGGGAGAACGTCCAGGCGCATGGCGGGCTCTACGCGCCGGCCGAGCTGATCGAGCGGGCCTGCGGCTTTGCCCCCACGGTCGACCCGCTGCTCGACGGGCTGGAGGCGAAATTCGCCGAGATCTACCGGCTCTGAGAGGGATCGGCTCCGGGGTGTGCGAGCTCGCACAGGGTGTCAAGTGACTGATATTTATACAGATAGCGCTAACGGACATATCCAGAAAAACCTGCGCAGGAGGGCCGTTCAGCCGAGCCCGGCGACGAGGTGCCCCGCACCCCAGGCGACACCGGCGCAGAGGGCGCCGACGGCCAGCGTCTCGGCGAGGCAGGTGGCGAGGGTCTGGTCGCTGACCGCCCAACGCAGACCTCCGAGGAGCGCGAGCGCGAGCGCGGTGGCCGCGAGCGAGATCGCGAAGGTCAGGCCGCCGCCGGCGAGCAGCAGGTAGGGCAGGATCGGGATCGCGCCGAAGGCGATGAAGGCGGCGAAGGTCATGCCGGCGCGGGCGGCGATGTTGTGGGCCTCGGGCGCTTCCATGCCGTGGTCGTAGCGCAGCGACAGATCTGCCATGAGCTTCGGGCTGTCGGCGAGGTGGTCGGCGGCGTGGCGGGCGGCGGCGGGTTCGAGACCCTGCGCCACGAGGTGATGGGCGAGCGCCGCGGCGGCTTCGGCCGGGTGGGCGCGGGCGGCGGCTTCGGCCTCGCGGTGTCGGGCGTGGAAGATGTCGCGCGCGGAGCGGCCGGACAGGAATTCGCCCATGCCCATCGACACGCCGTCGGCGGTGAGGTTGGCGAGCCCGAAGACCACCACCGCCAGCGCCCCGAAGGCGGCCGCGGCGCTGCCCTGGGCCTGGGCGCCGGCAAAGCCCGCAACGACGGCAAAGGTGGTGACGATGCCGTCATTGCCGCCATAGACGATCTGCTTGAGATAGGTGCGCAGGGTGCCGCGCGCAGTGAGCCAAGCCATGGACATCCTCCGGCGCCATCTTAAGCTACCGGGGCGCGGGGCGCACCGCGCATTTCGGCGCAGGGCGGTGCGGTCAGTCCGGCCCGGCCGGGATCAGCAAGAGGGCCAGGGCCAGCGGCCAAGTGCCGAGAAATGCAAGAAAAGCCAGGATCGGGAGGCCGAGGTCGTGACCGCACCCGTAACGATCGGCCGGGTCGAAATAGGGGAGGAAGAGCGCGAGCGCGAGCAGCGCCCACAGCACAAGGGCTGCGGCCCGGCGGCGGCGGCTTCGGGAAAAGCCGGCGACGAGCGCGAAACCGGCATAGGGCAGAGCCTGGATGAGGAGCAGGAACAGCGTCCAGCGCAGCGTCTCACGGGTCAGCGCGCTCCAGATCGTGTCGAGGAGGGACATGTCGTGGATCGGGGAGGTCGCGGGGGACGCCCCCGGGGTGTCGTGACAGGAGAGCCAGTCAAGTCCCACGCGTTCCATCGCCGTGACTGTCAGCAGGGCGCCGGCGACGGACAGGAGCAGGAAGACGATGGGGCCGGGAAGCCGGGCCAATTGCAAAGCGCCGGGACCGGGGCCGCCCGCGGGACCCGGCCGCGCGCTCATTCGCGGGCGAGCGCGGCCTTGCGTTGGGCCAGCATCTCGAGCGCCCGTTTTTCGGCCCGGCGCACGCGCACGGCGGTCTTGTAGGCTTCTTCGAGGGTCTGCGAGGAGGCGCCGATGATCTTGGTCACCTCCTGGAAGATTTCTTCGTCGCCGGTCATCTCGTAGAGCTCGAGCGATTCCCGGGCCAGTTCATCGGCGACCTCGAATAGGAGCTGTTCCGCCATGTCGGGTCCTCAGCGCGTGGTTTCGGTGAGGCGGCGGCGCACGTAGCTGTCGACCGCGCCGATCATCGTGTCCATGTGCTTGTTCTCGAAGAAGTGGCCGGCGCCTTCGACCTCGGTGTGGGTGATGGTGATGCCCTTCTGCTCGTGCAGCTTGTCGACCAGGGCATGGGTATCGGACGGCGGCGCGACGCGGTCGGCCGAGCCGTTGATGATCAGCCCCGAAGACGGGCAGGGGGCGAGGAAGGAGAAGTCGTACATGTTGGCGGGCGGGCTCACGGTGACGAAGCCGGTGATCTCGGGGCGGCGCATGAGCAGCTGCATCCCGATCCAGGCGCCGAAGGAGAAGCCCGCGACCCAGCAATGCTTGGCGTTCTGGTTCATCGACTGCAGGTAATCGAGCGCCGAGGCGGCGTCGGAGAGCTCGCCGACGCCCTGGTCGTATTCGCCCTGGCTGCGGCCGACGCCGCGGAAATTGAACCGCAGAACGTTGAAGCCCATCTCGTAGAAGGCATAGTGCAGATTGTAGACGACGAGGTTGTTCATCGTGCCGCCGAACTGCGGATGCGGGTGCAGGATGATGGCGATCGGCGCGTCCCTGTCGCGCTGGGCATGGTAGCGGCCTTCCAGACGACCCTCGGGGCCGGGAAAAATCACCTCGGGCATTCGGTTTCCATCTCCCTTCGGGCCCGGTTTCTTGACGGCAAAACGCGGGCACCATAATACGAATGCGCACTGGCCATGGGGGGCCCTCTGGCCGGAACGCGTCCCCGTTCACATATTAACGGCACGCGCGGACGTCAACTTGTCAGGTGATCCCACCTGACCGATGCCCCCGACCGGAAGCGGCTCTGCGCAGGCCGGTTGCTGGCAGGGCGTCAACAGACCGGAGGAATTACCCCGTGAAGCTTTCCACCAAGGGCCGTTACGCGATGGTCGCGCTGGCCGACCTCGCGCTGCAGGACGAGGGCACGCTGCTCTCGCTCACCGATCTGTCGAAACGGCAGAACATCTCGCTGCCCTATCTCGAACAGCTCTTCGTCAAGCTGCGCCGGGCGGGGCTCGTCGAAAGCGTGCGGGGCCCGGGAGGCGGCTACCGGCTGGCGAAGCCCTGTGCGGAGATCCGGGTGGCCGACATCCTGACCGCGGTCGATGAGACGGTGGATGCGATGCACACCGGGGCGGGGGCCTCGGGGGCGATCTCGGGCTCGAAGGCGCAGTCGCTCACCAACCGGCTGTGGCAGAGCTTTTCGGCGCATGTCTATGTCTACCTGCACCAGACCCGGCTATCGGACGTGGTGCATAACGAGTTGGCACCCTGCCCGGCGGTGCCGTCGTTGCTGCACCTCGTCGATGAGGAGCATGACGCGGCGCTGGCGTCGGAGGCCTGACGGCCGGCCGTTCGGCCACGAGTATTTATGCCAAGATGAAGGGGGGCGCGATGGCCCGCGTCTATCTCGACTGGAACGCCACGGCGCCGCTGCGGCCGGAGGCGCGCGCGGCGATGCTGGCGGCGATGGATCTGGTGGGGAACCCGTCGAGCGTGCATGCCGAGGGGCGGGCGGCGAAGGGGCTGGTGGAGAAGGCGCGGCGGCAGGTGGCGGCGGCGGTCGGGTGCAAGCCGGCGGAAGTGGTCTTCACCTCGGGCGCGACCGAGGCGGCACGGCTGCTGGCGGGGATGCCCGCGGGGCATGACGTGCTGGTGGACGAGACCGCGCATGATGCGCTCTGGGCGCATGTGCGGATGTCGAGTTGGCCCGAGCACCCGGCGGGCCCGGGCCACACGCTGGCGATGGGGCTGGCCAATTCCGAGACCGGGATCGTCACCGCCCCGCCGGAGAAGATCGACGGGCAATGGCCGTTCGGGCGCGCCCGGGCCGACTGGCTGCTCATCGACGTGACCCAGGCGGTGGGCCGGGTACCGTTCTCTTTTTCCTGGAGCGGCGCGGATTTCGCCATTCTCTCGGCGCACAAGCTCGGGGGGCCGAAGGGCGTGGGCGCGTTGATCGTCCGCGAGGGCGTCGACATCACGGCGCTGGCACCGGGCGGCGGGCAGGAGATGGGGCGCCGCTCGGGCACCGAAAACCTCATTGGAATCGCGGGGTTCGGGGCCGCGGCTGAGGCGGCGATGCGGGATCTGGAGACCGGCGTATGGGACCGGGTGGCCGAACTTAGAAACATTCTAGAGAAACGCATTGCGGAATCGGAAAAAGAGACTATTTTGTCGGGAAAGACGCGAACAGGCTGCCCAATACGTCGTGTTTCATCACGCCCGGGTGGAAAGGCGAGACCCAGGTGATGGTCATGGACCTGGCCGGATTTGCCGTTTCGGCGGGGTCGGCCTGTTCATCGGGCAAGGTCAAGGCTAGCCGGGTGCTGCAGGCGATGGGCTATGACGAGACCCAGGCGGCGAGCGCGCTCCGGGTCTCGCTGGGGCCGACGACGACCGAGACGGAGGTGCTCCGCTTCGCAGAAGCCTGGGGTCGCGAGAACGAAAAGCGCCGTTCACGGCAGCGGTGACCCTGGAACGGACCGGGGCACAGGAACGCAAGGAACAAAGCCGCGCGGGGCCGCGGCGAGGAACAAAGCCGCGCAGGGCCGCGGCGAGGAAAAATGCCGCGCAAGGTCGCGGTGAGGGAGTTTCGAGATGGCGGATGACGTGATCGTCAAGGAAGGCGTGGAACAGGGCACCGTGGACGCGGTCCGCACGCTCGGCGACAAGTACAAATACGGCTGGGAAACCGAGATCGAGACGGAATACGCGCCCAAGGGCCTGTCCGAGGACATCGTCCGGCTGATCTCGACCAAGAACGAAGAGCCCGAATGGATGACCGAGTGGCGGCTCGAAGCCTACCGGCGCTGGCTCAAGCTCGAAGAGCCCGACTGGGCGATGGTCGACTACCCGGAAATCGACTTCCAGGACCAGTATTACTACGCCCGCCCCAAGAGCATGAGCGAGAAGCCGAAGAGCCTCGACGAGGTCGATCCGAAGCTTCTGGCGACTTATGAAAAGCTCGGTATCCCGCTGAAAGAACAGATGATTCTGGCGGGCGTCCAGGGCGCGGACGAGGTGCCGGCGGACGGCGCCAACTCGGAGCGCAAGGTCGCGGTCGACGCGGTGTTCGATAGCGTCTCGGTCGGTACCACCTTCAAGAAGGAGCTCGAACAGGCGGGCGTGATCTTCTGCTCGATCAGCGAGGCGATCCGCGAGCACCCGGAGCTGGTGAAGAAATACCTCGGCTCGGTCGTGCCGACGTCCGACAACTTCTATGCCACGCTCAACTCGGCGGTCTTCTCGGACGGCTCCTTCGTCTACATCCCCGAGGGTGTGCGCTGCCCGATGGAGCTCAGCACCTATTTCCGGATCAACGCCGAGAATACCGGCCAGTTCGAACGCACGCTGATCATAGCCGACAAGGGCTCCTACGTGTCCTACCTGGAAGGCTGCACCGCGCCGCAGCGCGACAAGGCGCAACTGCACGCGGCGGTCGTGGAGATCGTGATCCTCGAAGACGCCGAGGTGAAATATTCGACAGTACAGAACTGGTTCCCGGGCGACGAGAACGGGCACGGGGGCATCTACAACTTCGTCACCAAGCGCGCCGATTGCCGCGGCGACCGGGCCAAGGTGATGTGGACGCAGGTCGAAACCGGCTCGGCGGTGACCTGGAAGTACCCGTCGTGCATCCTGCGTGGCGACGACAGCCAGGGCGAATTCTACTCGATCGCGATCACCAACAATTACCAGCAGGCCGATACCGGCACCAAGATGGTGCATCTGGGCAAGAACACGAAGAGCCGGATCGTGTCGAAGGGGATCAGCGCCGGTCGCGCGCAGAACACCTATCGCGGGCTGGTGTCGATGCACCCGAAGGCGAAGAACTCGCGCAACTACACCCAGTGCGACAGCCTGCTGATCGGCGACAAATGCGGGGCGCACACGGTGCCCTATATCGAGGTGAAGAACAATTCGTCGCGCGTCGAGCACGAGGCGACGACCTCGAAGGTGGACGAGGAACAGATGTTCTACTGCCGCCAGCGCGGCATGGACGAGGAAGAGGCGGTGGCGCTGATCGTCAACGGCTTTGCCCGCGAAGTGCTGCAGGCGCTGCCGATGGAGTTTGCCATGGAAGCGCAACAGCTCGTCGCGATCTCGCTCGAAGGGAGCGTCGGGTGAGCCCGGGGCGGATCCGGCAAGGAAATCCGGTCGCGTGACATACAAGACATGAGTTGAGACCATGGACAAGAGTTTCGAAGAGCGGCTCGCTCGGTTGAACCGGCAGCCCACACCATCGCCGTCCGGCGCGGAAGCCAGGAGCCCGGCGCCGGTGCGCTCGCGCCGCGGCATGCTTGCCGCGACCATCGCAGGGCTATTCCTGGGTGCAGCCATTGTGGTCGCCTTCCATATCGGGCTCGGGGTCCACGACCTTGGCAGGCGCAACGCGGCGCCTGAGCTGACGGCAACGCAGGTGTTTGCGCCCTGGGTGTTCGTCGCCCTCGTTCCGATCGTGAGCTTTCCGTTTGTTCTATGGGGGATGGTCAACCGCGTGCCGGCCGCGTTCCGGTTCATGCTTTCGGTGTTCTTGGGGTTTATTCTGATGCTTTTCGTCGGGCGAATGCTCACGGAAAACCCGTATCACTGGTTTGCGGCGCTCGGGCTTTACCCGCCCGTTGCGCATTGACGCCTTTTGGATTGGGAGACAGGTACCATGGCTGCAATCTGGGCGACTGGCCTGCTCGTTGTCGGGGCGTTTTCGGTGACAGCGGCGATAACCTGGCGGCGCTATGCGGCGGCGCCGGTGCGCGTCGAGGCCGAGATCGAAGGCCCCACCTGTTACCCGCGCGTGAAGCGATGACCGAGGCGCTGGTCCCGGAGATTGCGCGCGTGATGAAGCGCGTGCGCCTCGGCCGCCCGGTGGTGAGCGAGAAACTGTCGCTCGTCCACACGGTCGTCGACGGGGTGCCGGTGACCTTCTGCACCGACCGGACCCGCGACCCGATCCAGCGCCACCACCGCAAGGGCGGGTTCTACGAGGTGCAGGAGCTTGCCGGGCTCGGGCGGGTCTTTCCCGAGGGTGGGGTGTTCGTCGACATCGGCGCCAATGTCGGCAACCACACGCTTTACGCGGCGCTTTTCCTTAAGGCGGCGCAGGTGATCCCGATCGAGCCCAACCCGGTCGCCTACCGGCTGCTGGTGCAGAACGTGCTGGTGAACCGGCTCGCGGACGTGGTCGATCTGTCCCGGATCGGGGTCGGGGTCTCGGACAGGCGGGCCGGCGGCTATGCAATGGAGCCGCGCCGGACCAACCTGGGCGCGGCTAAGATGCTGGACGGCGCGGGCGAGATCGAGGTCTGGCCGGCGGAGGAGTTGCTCGACGGGGTGGCGCCGGATCTCGTGAAGATCGACGTCGAAGGCATGGAAATGAAAGTGCTTTCCGGGTTGGAGCCTGTGCTGGCCGCGCACCGTCCTGTGGTTCTCGTCGAGGTGCAGGTCGAGACCGAGGCGGCGTTCTTGGACTGGGTGGCGGCGCAGGGCTACGGGGTGGTCGCGACCCACCAGCGCTACAAGGAGAACCGGAACCACCTGATCGCCGAGGCGGGCCGGGTGGAGGCTCTGAAGGCGGCCTGGGGGCCGGTGGAAGACCCGGCGCAGACCGCGCCCGCAAAGGATATGGAGACCGCGTCATGATCTCGACCACCACGCCCTCGATCGAAGGCCACAAGGTCGCCACCTACCACGGCATTGTGGTCGGCGAGGCGATCCTGGGCGCCAACATCGTGCGCGATCTCTTCGCCGGCATCACCGACATTCTCGGCGGCCGCTCGGGCGCCTACGAACAGGAAATGGCCAAGGCGCGGGAAACCGCGCTCAGGGAAATGGAAGACCTCGCCGCGGGCCGGGGCGCCAATGCGGTCATCGGGGTCGATCTCGACTACGAGGTCATCAACAACATGCTGATGGTGTCGGCCTCCGGCACCGCCGTCACCATTCAACGAGGGTAAATCATGCTCAAGATCAATAACCTGCACGTCAAACTTGAAGAAGAGGACAAGCAGATCCTCAAGGGTGTGGACCTCGAGGTGCCCGCGGGCGCCGTCCATGCGATCATGGGGCCGAACGGGTCGGGCAAATCGACGCTGTCCTATGTACTGTCGGGCCGCGACGGCTACGAGGTCACCGACGGTTCGGCCACGCTCGACGGCCGGGACCTGCTGGCGATGGAGCCCGAGGAGCGGGCGGCGGCGGGGATGTTCCTGGCCTTCCAATACCCGGTCGAGATCCCGGGCGTGGGCAACATGACCTTCCTGCGCACCGCGGTGAACGCACAGCGCAAAGCGCGCGAGGAGGAGGAGCTGTCGGCGGCCGATTTCCTCAAGCTCGTGCGCGAGAAGGCCAAGGCGCTGAAGATCGACGCCGACATGCTGAAGCGCCCGGTCAACGTGGGCTTCTCCGGCGGCGAGAAGAAGCGCAACGAGATCCTGCAGATGGCGATGCTGGAGCCGAAGATGTGCATCCTCGACGAGACCGACTCAGGGCTCGACGTCGACGCGATGAAGCTGGTGTCGGAAGGCGTGAATGCGCTGCGCGACGAGGGCCGGGCTTTCCTGGTCATCACCCATTACCAGCGCCTGCTCGACCATATCAAACCCGACGTGGTCCATATCATGGCCGCCGGTCGGATCGTGAAGACGGGCGGCCCCGAGCTGGCGCTCGAAGTCGAGAACAACGGCTATGCCGACATTCTCGCGGAGATGGCGTGATGGCGGTGACGAAACCTGCGAATGACGTGCTCACCGCGCGGTTGGCCGGGCTCTCGCTGCCCGCGGGCGGCGCCTGGGCGACGGAGGCGCGCAAGACGGCGCTCGACCGGCTGACCGCGATGGGCCTGCCGGGGCGGCGCGACGAGTACTGGCAGTTCACGAAGCCCGACAGCCTCAACGCGCCGGACCCCGAGGCCGCGAGCCTGTTCGACCACGGCGGCGAAGCGCCGGTCTACGGCGCCGTCGACCGGCTCAAGGTGGTCTTCGTCGACGGGGTGTTCTCGGCCGAGGAAAGCGATCCGCTGGAGCTGGCCGGGATCGAGATCGAGCGGCTTACCACCGCGACGGCCAGCGACATCCATTGGGCGCAGGGGCTTTACGGCGTGCTCGAAACCCGCGGCCAGGACCCGGTGAAGCGGCCGTTTGCGGCGATGAACACCGCCTTCGCCGGTGACGGCGTGGTGATCCGGGTGACCGGCAAGGCGGCGAAACCCGTCAACCTGATCTACCGCCATGACAGCGAAATCTCGGACGTGCTGCTGCATCACGTGGTGAAGCTGGAGCCGGGGGCGGACCTGACGCTCTTGGAAAATGGCCCGGCGGCGGCGCGGTTCAACAAGGTGCTGGAGGTCGAGGTCGGCGACGGCGCCGCCTTCCACCACGTCCGCACCCAGGGCCGCGACCACGAGCGCCAGGCGGTGACGCATGTCTTTGCCCGGCTCGGGGCCGAAAGCGTGTTCAAGAGCTTCACGCTCACCGTGAACGGGCGGCTCACCCGCAACGAATGCGTGGTGGAACTGACCGGCGACGACGCGGTGGCGCATATCGCGGGCGCGGCGATGGGGGATGCGTGCAAGTGCGATTTCCACCACGACGACACCGTCTTCGTCACCCATGACGCCGAGCGCTGCGAAAGCCGGCAGGTGTTCAAGAAGGTGCTGCGCAACGGCGCGGTCGGCACTTTCCAGGGCAAGATCCTGGTGAAACCGGGCGCGCAGAAGACCGACGGCTACCAGAAGTCGCAATCGCTGCTGCTCGACGAGGACGCGACCTTCCTCGCCAAGCCGGAGCTCGAGATCTATGCCGACGACGTGGCCTGTTCGCACGGGTCGACCTCCGGCGCGATCGACGAGGAGGCTCTGTTCTACCTGCGCTCGCGCGGGGTGCCGGAGATCCTTGCGACCGACCTGCTGGTGCTCGCCTTCCTCGCCGACGCGATTGCCGAGATCGAGGCGCCGGAGATCGCCGAGGATATCACCAACCGTCTCGACGCCTGGCTCAAGCGGCGGCGCAGCTAGGGGGTGGCGGAGCCATGTCGGTGATGCGTGACATCGCGGAGGCCTACCGGAGGCCGGCGCCGGTGTTTCGCCGCCGTCTCGGCGAGGCCCCGCGCGAAGACCGGGCGCTGGCGGTGCTGATGGCTGCCTGCCTGATGGTCTTCGTCGCGCAATGGCCGCGGCTACAGCGGCTGGCCTTCGAGACCGGCGAGGATTTCGAGCCGCTGGTGGGCGGGGCGCTGTTTGCCTGGCTGTTCGTGATGCCACTCGTCGCCTATGCGCTCGGCACGCTCACCCATGTGATCGCCCGGATGCTGGGCGGGCAGGGCAGCGCCTATGCCGCGCGCTTCGCGCTGTTCTGGGCGCTCCTGGTCGCGAGCCCGCTCTGGCTGCTCTCCGGCCTAGTCGCCGGCTTCATCGGCGAGGGTCCGCAGCTTGCGCTGGTGGGGGCTGTTGCGCTCGGCGCCTTTCTGGTTCATTGGACCCTCAATCTCTGGACCGCGGAGCGCCCGTGAGGCCGGAAGAAGCGATGAACGTGACGCCATGAACAACATCGACTGGGGCTACCTCTTCGGGATGGCGCTGCAAACGGTGCCGGAGCCGCGCAAGGTGGCGCGCGACGTTTTCGCCTTTGGCGCGCCGCGCAGCGCGTTGTGGCAGATCCTGGCTCTGCTGCTGGTGGCGATGACCTTCCTCGCGGTGATTTCGTCGGTGCTGTTTCCGGTCGATGCGGCCGAGATGGGCGCGATCCTCGGCGACGAGGCGGTCGCCCCGGCCTTCGTCAGCCCGATCGTGACCGGGCTGGTGCAGGCGACGACGGCGGTAATCACCGTCTGGGCGATCTACTGGATCGGGCGGGCGCTCGGGGGCACCGGCACATTCGACGAGGCGCTGCTCACGGTGATCTGGCTGCACTTCGTGCTCCTGATCCTGCAGATCGGGATCCTTGTGCTCGGGCTCTTCGCCCCGGCGATGGCGCTGTTGCTGACGGTGATGTCCTTCGTGATGACGTTCTGGCTGCTCAGCCATTTCGTCGCCGAGATGCACGGGTTCCGCTCGGCGGGGTCGGTCTTTGCCGGGATCATGATGCTGCTTCTGGTGCTGGCCGTGGTGCTGTCGCTGCTTATGGCAATGCTCGGCTTCGGGGTGACGATGAACACGGCGACGGGAGGGGCCTGATGTATGACGTGAACGAGATCCGCAAGGATTTCCCGATCCTGTCGCGGGAGGTTCATGGCCATCCGCTGGTCTATCTCGACAACGGCGCCAGCGCGCAGAAGCCGCAGGTGGTGATCGACGCGGTGACCAAGTTCTACACCAACGAATATGCCAACGTTCACCGCGGCTTGCACACGCTGTCGAACCTCGCCACCGAGCGCTACGAGGCGGCGCGGGGCACGGTACAGCGGTTCCTGAAGGCGGGCAGCGAAGAGGAAATCATCTTCAACTCGGGAACCACGGAGGCGATCAACATGGTCGCCTATGGCTGGGCGGCGCCGCGGATGGCGGCGGGCGACGAGATCGTGCTCACCGTGGCAGAGCACCACGCCAATATCGTGCCCTGGCATTTCCTGCGCGAGCGTCAGGGGGTGAAGCTGGTCTGGGTCGAGATCGAGCCCGACGGGTCGATCGACCCCGAGCGCGTGCTGGCGGCGATCACGCCGCGCACCAGGCTCGTGGCCGTCACCCATTGCTCCAACGTGCTCGGCACCGTGGTCGACGTGAAGCGGATCACCGAGGGGGCGCACGCGAAGGGCGTGCCGGTGCTGGTCGACGGCTCGCAGGGCGCGGTGCATGGGCCGGTCGACGTGGTCGACCTCGGGGCGGACTTCTACCCCATCACCGGGCACAAGCTCTACGGGCCGTCGGGCTCGGGGGCGATCTACGTGAAGAAGGAGCGCCAGGCCGAGATGCGGCCCTTCCTCGGCGGTGGCGACATGATCGAGGAAGTGACCCGCGACATGGTCAGCTACGCCGCGCCGCCGATGAAATTCGAGGCCGGCACGCCGGGGATCGCCCAGACCATCGGCTTCGCGGTGGCGCTGGAATACCTGATGGATCTCGGCATGGACAACGTCGCCGCGCACGAGGCGCGGTTGGTGTCCTATGCGCGTGAGCGGTTCAAGTCGCTGAACTGGCTCAACGTCCAGGGCGACGCGCCGGGCAAGGCGGCGATCTTCTCGATGACGATCGAGGGCGGCGGCCACGCCCATGACATTTCGACCATCCTCGACCAGAAGGGGATCGCGGTGCGCGCGGCCACCATTGCGCCCACCCGCTGATGCAGGCGCTCGGCGTGACCGCAACGGCGCGGGCGAGCTTCGGGCTCTACAACACGGTCGAGGAGATCGACAAGCTGGCGGACGGGCTGGAGCTCTGTCACCGGCTGCTCGGGTAGCGGGGCGGCTGCGGCGGTCCGGCGTGGTTATGGGGTGCGGCGCTCTTTGAGCACCCAGTACAGGCCCTTCAGGTCGGTCCGGAATGTCGGGATCACCAGCGCCAAGGCAGCGATTTCCAGCGCCGCGAGGGCGGCGAAGCCAAGGCTCAGCGCGTAGGCCCAGGGCAGGAATCCATAGAGGAACAGGGTCGCGAAGAAGGCGATCATCCCGATGTCGGCCGCCTTGAAGGCGTAGAGGTGGAAGGCCGGGAGCTTTCGGAACCGCACCAGCGACACCGCCACGGCGAGGGCGAGGCTCGCGAGGAACAGCCCGAGCCAGAACGGGTTGTCGAGGAAGGGCGCGCGTTCGAACACCCAGACCCCGGTGAGCCCGGCGATCAGCGTGAGGCTGTCGGCGAGGGCGTCGAGCCGGGCGCCGAACGGGGTTTCCTCGTGGCGCCAGCGGGCGAGGACACCGTCGATCGCGTCGGTGAACAGGCTGATCATCGCGAGGGTGACGAACAGCGTCCGGTGGCCGCTGAGCGCGGCAGCGGCCACGGCCGGCGCGGCGAGGAGCCGGTAGACGGAGAGCGCGTTGGAGATCGTATAGACCGAGACCCGGCGCTTCGCACCCTTGCCGCCGCGCGCCGCGCCGTCCTCAGCCATCGGGCGCGATCAGCCCGAGCCCGCGCAGATAGATGCCGATCCCGCTTTCAAGCAGGTCTTCGGGCGGGAAGGGCGACTTGGTGCCGGGGGCACCGCGGCCGAAGAGCTCGACCACCCCGTGGGCGAGCGCCCAGATATGCGCCGAGACCATCCGCGCCGGCGGGCGTTTCTCGGGCGGCAGCACTGCCATCACCTCGCCGGCCGCCTTTTCCAGCGTACCGAGGCCGCGATTGGCGACCATGGCGAGCGCCGGGTCGCGGTTGATCGAGATGCCGCTTTCGAACATCGCAACGTAGTGCCCGGGGAACTTGCGGGCGAAGGCGAGGTAGGCGCGGCCCGTGGCCTCCAGCGCCGCAAGCGCCGAGGGCTGGCCCTTGCCATAGGCATGTTCCATGAGATCGGCGAAGACCTCGAACCCCTGCCGGGCCGCTTCGGCGATCAGGTCCTCGCGGCCGGCGAAGTGCCGGTAGACCGCGGCGGGCGTCACGCCGGCGGCCTTGGCCGCTTCGGTCAGCGTGAAGCCGGTGGGGCCTTTCTCCTCGATCAGCACGATGGCGGCATCGACCAGCGCCTGGCGGAGGTTGCCATGGTGATATCCGCGTTTCTTGGTCATGCCGGTCAGTCGGGCCAGATCTCGGGGCCGCCGGCGATCTTCGGGTCGGGCGCATGGGCGACGTCTACGTTCTTGCCGGCATAGTCGATCTGCGACAGTACCGTCTCGATGGCGGCGAGCCGGGCGCGGTACTTGTCGTCGGAGCGGATCACCGTCCAGGGGGTCTGCGGCCGGTGCGAGAACTCGAAGGTCTCGCGGATCGCCTGGGTATAGGCGTCCCACTTGCCGAGCCCCTCGACGTCGATGGAGGACAGTTTCCACTGTTTGAGCGGGTCCTTCTCGCGGGCGAGGAAGCGGCGCAGCTGCTCCGGGCGCGAGACGTTGAGCCAGATCTTGAAGAAATGGATGCCCTCGTCGGCAAGCATTTCCTCGAATTCGGGGAGCTGGCGGAAGAAGGCGGCGCGCTGGGCGTCGGTGCAGAAGCCGAACACCTTTTCGACCACGCCGCGGTTGTACCAGCTCCGGTCGAACAGGATGATCTCGCCGGCCGAGGGCAGGTGGCGGATGTAGCGCTGGAAATACCACTCGCCGGCTTCCCGGTCGGTGGGTTTCGACAGCGCCACGACCCGGGCGACCCGCGGGTTCAGGTGCTGGTTGAAGCGGCTGATGGTGCCGCCCTTGCCGGCGGCATCGCGACCTTCGAACACCACCACGACGCGCTTGCCGGTGGCGCGCACGTCGGCCTGGAGCTTCACCAGTTCGAGCTGCAGCGCGTCGAGCCTTTCCTCGTACTCGTCCTTCTTCATCCAGCGGTCGTAAGGGAAATCGTCGGTCAGGATGTCCTTCTTGCCGCCTTCCTCGATCGCCTTGCGGACCTCGTCCGGCGCCGAGGTCTCGTAGAACGCGCTGATCGCCCCGTCGAAGGGAAGTGCCATGCCTGCCTCCAGTTTTTGCCGCCCGTTCGGCCGCCTGAATGTATATTTAGTTCACATCTGCGCGGATTGCGAGCCGGTCGATGGCGGCGATCACCTCGGGGATGGCGGTGTGGTGTGGCGCGTGGCCGATGCCGTCGAGGCGGGTGAGGCGGGCGCCGGGGAGCTCGGCTGCGAGCCGTTCGGCGTGGATCTCGATGGGCACGATGTCGTCGGCGGTGCCGTGCACCACCTCGATCGGCACCGCGATGTCACGCCAGCGCGGCGACAGCGCCTCGACCTCGGCGAGCAGCGCGCGGCGCTGGCGGGCATTGGTGCGCATCTGGCGGCGGCGCAGCGTCAGGTCGGGGCCGAAATGGTCGACATAGCCCTTGGGCGCGGGCTGCGGACGGAAGACCTTGCCGATCTCGGAGTGGATCACCGGGGTTGGCGTAAAGGCGGTGAGGAGCGGGATCGCCAGCGCGAGGCCGAGCGGGTGCGACAGCACCGTGTAGAAAGCGCCGATCCCGGTGTCCCAGGGATAGGCGACGCCCGAGAGCGGCAGGACGCCCGCGAGCGTGCCCGGCCGGGTCGCGGCCCAGGCGAGCGCCACGGCGCCGCCGTAGGAATGGCCGAGGACCAGCGGGCGCTGCGCCCCGAGCGCGGCCACCGCGGCCTGGATCGCCGCCGCCTGTTCGACCAGGCCGCCGCCGCCCGGCAGCGGGTCGGACCAGCCGAAGCCGGGGCGGTCGACGACGAAGACCCGGTAGCGGCGCGCGAGTTCGGGCGCGAGCCGCTGGGTGAAATCGCGGATGTTGCCGGATGAGCCGTGGATCAGCACGAGGTCCGGCCCGCTGTCGCCGAGCTCTTCGACATGCAGCCGGCGCCCGTCCACCTCGACGTCCTGACCGGTGGGTGGGGTGAACCGCGCCGCCCGCGCCTCGCGCCGGGCCGCCAGCACCTGGGTGGCGCCGGTGAAGCCGAGAAGGGCGAGCGCGGCTGTGGACAGGGTGGGCATCGGGCACCTCGGGATTACGGTTTCACCTGAAATATTTACGGCATATCTCTGAAGTCATTCCGAACGCCGGCACCAGCGCGCCGACGCTCCGCCTTTTTCTTGGCGCAAATGCTCGGGGGGTGCGGGGCCCCTCCCGGCAGGTTTTCGGGGCGAAAACCGCCTGCCGGGTTCCGGCCGCGCTTGCGCGCGCCCTCCAGGCTGCGCCCCCCGTCCCGCCCGCCGCAGGCGGCGGCGGAGCCGCAAGATCACCCGCGCCGATCCTTGGACGTCGTGCCGATCTGGTCGATGTCGTAGGGCGTGGTCATGTACATCTCCGCGATCCAGTTGCCGTAGAGCAGGTGCGCGTGGCTTTTCCAGCGGTTCTGCGGGGGCCGCGACGGGTCGTCGTTCGGGTAGTAGTTCATCGGCACGTTGATCGGCGCACCCTTGGCGATGTCGCGGTCGTATTCCTGCTTCAGCGTGTCCGAGTCGTACTCGAAGTGGTTGAAGATGTAGAGCGCGCGGTGCTTCGGGTCCTCCACCAGCGCCGAGCCGGTCTCGGGCGAGCCGAGCAGCGGCACGAGGTCCGGGTGGGCGTCGATATCGGCCTGGTCGATCTCGGTCCAGCGGCTGACCGGGATGACGAAATTGTCCGAGAAGCCGCGCAGGTAGGGCGAGGTCGGGTGCAGGTTCTGCTGCGGGAAGCAGCCGAAGGCCTTGGCGTCGAGGATCCGCTTCGGGATCCCGTGGAAATGGTAGAGCATCGCCATGCCGCCCCAGCAGACGCCGAAGGTGGTGTGGACGTTGGTCTGGGTCCAGTCCATGATCTCCTTCATCTCGTCCCAGTAGGTCACCTCCTCGTAGGGGAGGTGCTCGATCGGGGCGCCGGTGATGATGAGACCGTCGAATTTCTGGTCGCGGATCTCGCGCCAGGGGACGTAGTGCGCGCCGATATGGGCCTGGCTCTCGGTCTTCGACACGTGGTCCGACGGCCGCACCAGGGTGAGCTCCACCTGCAGGGGCGAGGCGCCGATGAGCCGGGCGAACTGGGTCTCGGTCACGATTTTTTTCGGCATCAGGTTGAGGAGCGCGATCCGCATCGGCCGGATGTCCTGGCGGTCGGCCTCGTCCTCGCGCATCACCATCACGCCCTCGGCGCTGAGCACGTCGGCGGCGGGAAGGGTGGCGGGGATCCTGATGGGCATGGTTGCCTCCGGGTTGGTGGGTCTGGGTGGTCTGGTCAGGGTGATAAGGGATCGGGTGAAATCGGGTCAGGGTGATGTAGGCCGACGGCGCCCGGGTCTCAAGGGCAGGCGTCCGCCGCAGCTCCTCGCCCGGGCGGGGGCTCAGCCGCGCATCTCGAGGGCGGCGGCGACGAGTTCGGTGAAATCGGCCGCGCTGCGCACCCGGGCCACGTCGTCGGCCTTGACGGTCACGCCCCAGTTCCGCGCCATCGCCGCATAGAGCGGCTGGCGGTGGGCCATGGCGCGGGCATAGGTCGCGGCCATGAAATCATCGGGGTCGACCTGTTCCTCGGTCACGCCGCGCTCGGCGAGGTAGCTTTCCCAGGCCGCGACCATGAATTCGGTGCGGTAGTACATCGGTTTCGGGGCCTTCCTGAAGCGTCGCACCAACTCGTCGGTATGCGCGTCGGAGCCCTCGATCCAGACCATCAGCAGGTGGTCGGAGAGCTCGCGCAGCACCGGGTCGGCGGGATCGTCGGGGTCCACCACTTCGCAGATCGAGCCGCCGGAATCGCAGACGAAATTGCCGTAGCCGTAGATCTCGGAAGCGCGGTCGATGAAGCGGGTGGTGTCCAGAAGCGCGGCCACCTCGGCGTCGTGGTGCAGCGCCTGGCGGCGGAGGTATTCGGCGAAGGCGAGCCCGCCTTTGGCCGGGTTACCGGGCTTGCCGAGCCAGGTCGAGAGCGGCGCGAGGTTGTCGAAGGTGATGTTGGAGGCGACGTAGATCGAATCCGTGAGCAGCAGCTGGCGCAGGAACGGGTTCTTCATCGCCTCGCGCTTGAAGTTGTCGGTGATGTGTTCGCCGAGGTAGCGGGTGCCGATCCGGTAGTCGACCGAGTAGTGGAACCAGTCCCCCGCGTCCCTCAGCAGGTTGGAGATATGGGTCTTGCCCAGCCCCGACATGCCGAACAGCAGCACCCGTTTCTGGTCCGCCTGCCGCCACGCCGCCGCCGTATCGTAGATCATCGCCCTGCCTCCGCCTGTCGGCCCCGGGATAGCCGGGGCCGCGCAGGCGGTCAACGGCGCCGGAAGAGGCGCCCGTCGATCACGACGAGCCCGAGCGCGATCAGGGCGAAGCCGGCGAAGTCCTTGGCGGGCAGGCTCTCGTGGCGCACCAGCGCGCCGAGGGTGACGGCGACGGGCACCACCAGCAGGGTCACCAGCATGGTGTTGCCAGCGCCGGCGAGGCGGATGATGCGGTAGAAGATCAGATAGGCGATGGCGGTGATGACGAGGCCGTAGGCGGCAAGTGCGGCGAGGGTGGTGCCGGGCAGGGCGAAGGGCAGGGGCCCCGCGACGGTCCAGGACAGGGGCAGCATCACCAGCGCCGAGCCGGTGAGCATGCCGAGAGCGGCGACTTCCGGCGCGAGGGTGCCGAGAAAGCGACGGGCCCAGGCGCTGGAGAGTGCGTAGCAGAGGGTCGAGGCGATCATCGCGAGCTGGGCGAGCGAGCGCAGGTCGACCCCGCTCAGGGCGTCGAGGCCGATCACCACCGCCACGCCGGCAAAGCCGAAGGCGACGCCCACGGCCTTGTTCGGCGTCAGCCGCTCGTCGGCGAAGACAAGCGCCGCCACCAGCGGGCCGAAGATCGCCGCGGTGGCGTTCAGGATGCCGGCGAGGCCCGATTCGATCGTGGTCTGGGCATAGGCCTGCAGCGTGAAGGGCACGACGTTGTTGAGCGCGCCCATGACGAGCAATGCCCCCCCAGATCGCGGGCGACCGCGGCAGGGGCAGGCGGCGGACGAGGACGTAGGCCCAGAGGAAGACCGCGGCCCAGAGCACCCGGTGGGTGACGACGTGGAGCGGCGCGAGGGTCTCGACCAGCATCGTGGTGGTCAGGAAGCTCGATCCCCAGATCAGCGACAGGAGGACCAGCAGCGCCCAGGCGCGGGGGGAGATGGAAAGCTGTGTCATGCTCATGTGCTAGCCCGGGGCGCGGTCACCGGCGACCCGGATCCTGCGCAAGCCGGCGCCGGAAACGACCGCCGGTGAGGTTGATCACGTTGCCGGTCAGGATCAGCGCGGCGCCGACAGCAAAGAGCCAGTCAAGCGCTTCGCCGTAGAAGGCCCAGCCGATCAGCGCGATGAGTGGTAGGCGGGTGAAGTCGATGGGCATCACCACCGCGGCGGGGGCGAGGCGCAGGGCGGAGGTCAGGCAGAAATGTGCGACCAGCCCGGAGATGCCGATGAGCACGAGGAGCGGTGCGGAAAAGGCGGTGGGCGGCGCGATGCTACCGTCGAAGCCGGCCCCGATGAGCCCGAACAGCGCCTGCATCGTGGTGAGCCAGAACATGATCCCCGCAAGGCTCTCAGTGCGGGTGAGGCGACGGGTGAACAGCGCGGTGAAGGCGAAGCCGACTGCGGCGGCGGCGGCGGCGAGGACGCCGAGGGTGAGCGGTTCGGAAAACGGCCGTGTCAGCACCAGGATGCCGAGAAAGCCGATGCCGGCGGCGAAGACCCGGATACGGGTGACCGGTTCGGCGAGCACCAGCGGCGCGAAGATCAGGGCCCAGAGCGGCGAGGTGAATTCCAGCGCGAAGGCCTGGGCGAGCGGGATAAGCGGCAAGGCGTAGAACCACAGGTTCTGGCCGGTGAAATGGGCGAGGTTGCGGACCGCATGCAGGCCGAACCTTTGGGTGCGGATCTCGCCCGTCTTGCCGGTCGCAACGACCACGCTGAGCACGATCACGACGCCGATCAGCGAGCGGTAGAACATGATCTCGAAAGTGTCGTGGACCGCGCGCACTTCGCGGCCGGCCACCGCCATCGCCGAGAAGAAAACGATCGAGCCGATCATCCAGAAGGCAGCCTTCACCGTGTCGGTCATGGGCGCGGGGCTTCGGTCTTGCGGTCAAGGCGCGGCGGGCGCGCACAACAGGTGGCCTGCGCCGGCGCATTGGCTTTGCACGCCGCAAGATTTGCGCGTCTCGCGATGCATTCCGGGGCGGGCAGGGCGCGTGTCACCGGGCCGCTCCGGGTGCTGTCGCGGTCTTGCGGCACAATCCCTGTGCCACGGCCAGGATTGTCGCGGTTTCGTCACCTATTCCCATTCGATCGTCCCCGGCGGTTTCGAGGTGATGTCATAGGTCACCCGGTTGATCCCCGGGACCTCGTTGATGATCCGGGTGGCGGTCTCGCCGAGGAAATCGTGGCTGAACGGGTAGTAATCGGCGGTCATCCCGTCGACCGAGGTGACGGCCCGGAGCGCGCAAGCATAGTCGTAGGTGCGACCGTCGCCCATCACGCCGACGGTGCGCACCGGCAGGATCGCGACGAAGGCCTGCGGATCTCGTCATAAAGCCCGTGCCTGCGGATCTGGTCGATATAGACCGCGTCCGCCTGGCGCAGGATCTCGAGTTTGTCGCGGGTGATCTCGCCGGGGCAGCGGATGGCGAGGCCGGGCCCGGGGAAGGGGTGGCGGCCGATGAAGCTTGCCGGAAGGCCGAGCTCGTGGCCGAGCGCGCGGACCTCGTCCTTGAACAGCTCGCGCAGCGGCTCGACCAGCTTGAGCCCCATCTTTTCCGGTAGCCCGCCGACATTGTGGTGCGATTTGATCGTCACAGACGGGCCGCCGGAGAAGGAGACGCTTTCGATCACGTCCGGGTAGAGCGTGCCCTGGGCCAGGAACTCGGCGCCCTCGATCTTGTTCGCCTCGCGCTGGAACACGTCGATGAACAGCCGGCCGATCGTCTTGCGCTTCGTCTCGGGGTCGGAAATGCCCTCGAGCTCTCCGAGGAACAGCTCGGTCTCGTCGGCATGGATCAGCTTCATGTTGTAGTGGTCGCGGAACATCGTGACCACTTCCTGCGCCTCGTTCTGGCGCAGGAGCCCGTGGTCGACGAAGACGCAGGTGAGCTGGTCGCCGATGGCTTCGTGGAGCAGCACCGCGGTCACCGAGCTGTCGACGCCGCCGGAGAGGCCGCAGATCACGTGGGCGTCGCCGACCTGGTCGCGGATCTTCTGGATCGCTTCCTCGCGGTAGGCGCCCATCGTCCAGTCGCCGGCGAACCCGGCCAGGCGCACGAAGTTCTCGTAGAAGGTGGCACCGTTGGGGGTGTGGTGGACTTCCGGGTGGAACTGGACGGCATAGAAGCGGCGCGCGAGGTCGGCGGTGATCGCGTAGGGCGCGTTGGGCGAGGTCCCGTAGGCCTCGAAGCCCGGCGCGAGGCGGCTGACATGGTCGCCGTGGCTCATCCAGACCTGTTCGCGGCCGTCGAGGAACCAGCCGAACAGGAAGTCGGCCGGCGTGCCGGTGGGCTCGACATAGGCGCGCCCGAATTCTGCGGTGCCGCCGCCGCCGGAAATCTTGCCGCCTTCGACGAGACCGCCGAGGTCCTGCATCATCACCTGCTGGCCGTAGCAGATGCCGAGGATCGGCACGCCGAGGTCATAGACCGAGGCCGGCGGGCGGGGGCTGCCGTCGCGGGTCACCGAATCCGGTCCGCCCGAGAAGATCACCGCCTTCGGCGCGAAGTCGGCCAGGAAAGCGTCGGTGACGTTCTGGTAGGGGTGGATTTCGCAGTAGACGTTGAGTTCACGCAGCCGGCGGGCGATGAGCTGGGTCACCTGGCTGCCGAAATCGATGATCAGGAGGCGGTCATGCTGGGTCATATCCGCTGATTAGGCCGCGGGCGCGGGGCGTGCAAGCGGCGATGGTGGCCGGTCCCGGACCGGACGCGGAGAATCCGGGGGGGCCGCCCCCCCGGCCCCCCCAAGGGGGCAAATTAGAGGCGGGGGCCTGCGCCTCTCCAAAGGAGAGACACCGCCGAGAGCGTTCGCAGCGCGCCGAGCCGCAATTGACGGCTGGGTTATGCCCCCGGGCCCCCCGAGGTATTTGTGGACCAAAGAAGGGGGCGGCGCGGACCGCGCGGCGCGGAACGCTGGGGCGAGCCGCGCACATGTCGTTTTCGCGCGCGATATGCCGCTATCCCGCCCGGGTGGGGCGCGGCGACGGTGTATCCCTGAGGGACGAGGATCAAGCGGAGAACGACCATGGCCGAAACCGAGGCACCCAGGCGCAAACGCGGCGGCGGTGGGGCGGCGCGGCGCGCAGAGCGCACGGCCACCACCGTGGGGGCGGTGCCCCGGCTCACCCGCAACATTCCCGATTACGAGCCGCTCACGGAAGAGGCGCTGGCGATTATCGAGCACAATGCCGAGACGGTGCTGGAAGAGATCGGCGTGGTGTTCTCGGAAAACCCTGGCGCGCTGGAGCGCTGGAAGGCGGCCGGCGCCACGATCGTGGGCGATCGGGTGCATCTGCCGCGCGGGCTGGCACGCAAATTGTGCGAAACCGCGCCGTCGCGCTTCACCCAACACGCCCGCAACCCGGCGAACAACGTCGAGATCGGCGGCCGCGACCTGGTGCTCGCGCCGGTCTACGGCCCACCCTTCGTGCGCGATGCCGCGGGCGGGCGACGCTATGCGACGATGGCGGATTTCGAAAACTTCGTCCGGCTCGGCCAGATGTCGAAATGGCTGCACCATTCCGGCGGTACGGTCTGCGAGCCGACCGACGTGCCGGTGAACAAGCGCCACCTCGACATGCTGTTCGCGCACATGACGCTGTCGGACAAGCCGTTCATGGGGTCAGTGACCGAACCCTCGCGGGCGGCCGATTCGGTCGCGATGGCGAAGATCCTGTTCGGCGCCGAATTCGTCGACCAGCACCCGGTGATGGTCTCGCTCATCAACATCAACTCGCCGCTCACTTTCGACGCGACGATGATGGGCGCGCTCGAGGTCTATGCCGCGGCCAACCAGGCGGTCATCATCTCGCCCTTCATCGTCGGCGGCGCGATGGCGCCGGTCAGCATCGCCGGCACGCTGACCCAGGTCTATGCCGAGGTGATGGCGGGGGTGGCCTACAGCCAGCTCGTACGCCCCGGCGCGCCGGTGATTTTCGGCGCCTTCGTCACCTCGATCGACATGAACTCGGGCGCGCCCACCTTCGGAACGCCGGAAGCGGCGCAGATCACGCTGGGCGCGGGGCAGCTCGCGCGGCGGCTCGGGCTGCCCTACCGGTCGGGCGGCGCCTTCACCGGGTCGAAACTGCCCGACGCGCAGGCGGGCTACGAGAGCGCCAATTCGCTGCAGACCGCGCTGCAGGCCGGGGTCAACTTCATGCTCCATGCCTGTGGCTGGCTCGAGGGCGGGCTGGTCGCTTCGCTTGAGAAGTTCGTGATCGACGCCGACCAGCTCGGCGCGCTGCACAAGATGGCGGCGGGGATCCGGGTCGACGACGACACGATCGCGCTCGACGCGATCCGCGAGGTCGGGCCGGGCGGGCATTACCTCGGCTGCGCCCATACCCAGGCCAATTTCAAGACCGCCTTCTGGCGCTCGGAGGTGTTCGACTTCAAACCCTTCGAGACCTGGGAAGAGGAGGGCGCGCGCGACACCCAGGGGCTGGCGACGGCGCGGGTGGCGAAACAGCTCGCGGCCTATACCGAGCCGCCGATCGACCCGGAGATCCGGGCGGCGCTGGTCGCTTTCGTCGCCGAGCGCAAGGCCTCGATGCCCGACGCCTTCATCTGAGCCCCCGGACCCGGCGCGGCGCGCGCGACCGGGGCCGGTGGCCGGGGCAGGCGGTCAGGCGGCGTGGCCCTCGCGCGGCAGGAGCCGGGCCTCGGCCATCAGCGCGATCAGCACTTCGACATGGCGGGCGGGCGAATAGGCCGCGCCGCCGCAGATGCGGCTGTCTTCCAGCCGCGCCTCTTCCTCGAGCAGCCGCGAGACCGCCGTGGCCGGTGCCGGCGCCGCGGGAGCCCGCATGACCCGGCGCAGATCGCGGTCGCGGTTGTAGTCCGCAAGCCCGAAGCGGGCGGCCCGGATCAGCAGTTTCGGACGGCGCAGGCGGCTGAGGATCGCGAGGGGATGATCGGACATCGGAGGGCTCCTTTGGACTGAGTCGTCCCGATCCTCACACAACCCAAGCGGGTGTTGCGCGGCGGCGTGCTTCTGCGCGCGCCACCCCCAAGTCCTGTTAGGAATTTGACAATTATTCTCGATCCCGTCGCGTTCGATTAACCTTACGGTAACCAATTTGGGATCATTGTGGCATACATTACTCGCCCACTAGTTGTCTGCCAACGACCGGGACGGCGAGCGGTCCACATGAGGGGATATCATGGGAGTCTCGTCTTCTCCCGGGGTGCGGCGCGATGCCGTCACACCGCCGAACTGGTTGCCGACGCCTGTCCGGACCTACCTCGCCCATACCGAGGCGGGAACAAGCATCCGGGCACTGGCACGCAAGGCCGGGGTCCATCCGTCGACGGTTCTGCGCCAGGTGCGCCGGACCGAGATGTTGCGGGACGACCCTCTTGCCGACGCGGCACTCAACCGGCTGGGCCGCTTCTGGAACGCCACCCAACGGCCCGGTCGGGACATGTCCAACAACCAGGATCCGCTGCTCATGACTGCCCAGAAGGACGACGACCTGCGCCTCGCGCGCGAAACGCTGCGCGTGCTGCGCGCGCTTCTCGAACCCGACACCCTGCTGGTCATCGCCGACGGGGTGGAGGACGCCGTGGTGGTGCACAATGCCGGCGACGGCCGCCCGGTGCGCCGCGCGGTGCTGACCCGCGACGTGGCCGAGGCGCTGGCGCTCAAGGAATTCATCTCCGGCTCCGCGAACGGCCGGCTCGCGCGCTATTCGATCACCCAGGCCGGCCGGTCGGAGGTCCGCCGGCTGCTGGCCGAAACCGAGTCGCGCCGCGCCTCGGCGCGGGGCCGGGCCGAAGACACCGACGTGATCGACGCGGGCGAGCTGTTTCTCGGCGCCTGCACCGACCGCAAGCCGCACAAGCGCACGGCCGGGGCGGAATCGCCCCTGTCGGTGCTCGCCCGGCGCAAGCGCGGCTCGGGCGAGGCCTGGCTGACGCCGCAGCTCGTCGCCGCCGGCCTGCGGTTTCGCGAAAGCTGGGAGATCGCGCGCATCGGCGGCGGGATGACCGGCGACTGGGACCGGCTGGTCGCGGGACGGGTCTCGTCCGGCGGCACCAGAAGCGCTCCCGGCGGGGCGGCGACCCGGCGGCTCGAGGCCGAGGAAGCGCTGGCGGCCGCGATCCGGGCGATCGGACCCGACCTCGCGGAGACCGTCATCCTCGCGATCTGCCAGGAGCAGGGCATGGAAGACGTCGAGGAGCGGCTCGACTACCCGGCCCGCTCGGGCAAGATCGTGCTCCGGATCGCGCTCAACACGCTCCTGCGCCATTACGAGGCGACGGGGTCGGCGAGCTACGACATGATCTACTGAGGCGGGGCGGCCGGGACCGGGGCGAAGCGTGTATCGAAACGCCTTTCCACCCGGTTTGGACATCATGTTCGGCGCCACCCGAAAGCGGCAGTCCCGCCCCGCTCCCGCGCTCTCAGTCGCGGTCGGCGAGCACGACGAGGTCGAAGTCCAGCGACGGGTACCGGTCGGTGATCTCGCGGCGCACCAGGTTCGGGTCGGGGACCATCGGGGCGACGGCGCGATATTTGCCGCGAAACCCGGCCGCCACCAGCCGCTCGGCCAGGTCGAGACAGTCGAACCCGGGCCCGACCAGCGGCGAGAAGACGATTTCGGGCCGGATCCGGTCGAGCGCCTCGGCGGTCACTTCGGCGTAGGTCAGGCAGGTGATGTCGTCGGCGTTCGGCTCGTCCGACATCGCCCGCGGCGGCATGATGTCTCCGACTGCGAGAAAACAGTTCTGCGCGATGGCGCCGCGGTCCGATTGCGGCGGCTGGATGGTGCCGGCACCCGCGGTTCCGGGCGTTTGCCCGTCGTTCCGACTTTTCACACCTGCCCCCCGATCGTCCTGCTGTCAGCCTGCGGCGCCCTGCCCACTTCGCACGGTGGTCGCGGGGCCGCCCGGTTCACCCGCCTGGCGTGTATTTGGCGAGTCTTGCGCCACTATGGAGCGACAGAAGCGCGGGCGCAACCCACCCGGGCCACCCCGGCGGCGACCTGTGGCGATGTCGACAGCGGCCGGTCCCCGAAGGACGCGGGACTAGGGGTTTACACGGGGTGTGCGCTGACGGAAGCTCCGCGCACACCCCGCGCGGCGTTGTCCCGTAGCAATCGTCCCAAAGGACCAGCCATGACCCCGGAGACCTTCGTCAACGCCATCCCGGTGCCCGCCGGGCATATCGGGGCCGACGGTCGGATCGGCGCGATCAACGACGCGCTCGCCGGGCTGTTCGGCACCGAGATCCGGGGGCGCCATTACATCACTGCTTTTCGCCAACCCTCGCTGCTCGACCGGATCGAGGCGGCGCTGGGCACAAGGACGCGCACCCAGGGCACCTATATCGGCCGTCAGGCGGGGCGGGACACGACCCACGAGGTGACCATTTCGCCGCTGGACGGGGGCGTGCTGGTGTTCTTCGAGGACCTCACCCATCTGGCCGAGGCGGGCGAGCGCCGTTCGGAATTCGTCGCCAATGTCAGCCACGAATTGCGCACGCCCCTGACTGCGATCTCGGGGTTCATCGAGACGCTGCGCGGCCCGGCCCGCGACGACGCCGAGGCGCGCGACCGGTTCCTGGCGATCATGGAGCGCGAGGCGCGGCGGATGAACCGGCTGGTCGACGACCTGCTGTCGCTGTCGCGGGTCGAAGATGTCGAGCGGATGCGCCCGCTCGACCGGGTCGATGCGGCGGCGCTGGTGCAGGGGGCGGCGGCGGGGCTCGCACCGCAGGCGGCGCTGCGCGGGGTCACGGTCGAGGTCACCGGCTGCGAGGCGCCGCGGCGGATTCCGGGGGATGCCGACCAGCTCACCCAGGTGTTCACCAACCTGATCGAGAATGCGATCAAGTACGGCCGCGAGGCCGGGCGGGTGCGGGTGAGCGTCGAACAGCTCGCCTCGGCGGCGGTGCTGAAGGGGGCCGCCCTGCGGATCGCGGTCAGCGATAACGGCGAGGGCATAGATGCGCGCCACCTCGGGCGACTCACCGAGCGATTCTACCGGGTCGACAACCACCGGTCGCGCGGCATGGGCGGCACCGGGCTCGGTCTCGCCATCGTCAAGCACATCGTCAACCGTCACCGCGGGCGGCTCCGGATCGAGAGCGAGCCGGGGCAGGGCTCGACATTCACGGTGTTTTTGCCGCTGGAATAGGGCGTTGCGCGGAAACAGTGACGCCACGTCGGGCGGACTGGCGCCGGCAATCGCGGCGCGCGTTACAAAACCGTTACATGATCGTCATAAAAGCTTTGTCGCGGAGGCCTAGACCGCCGCACAGGACGCCCGAATGGCGCGCCCCGTGTGAAACCAATCCTCAGGAGACAGATATGTCCTTCGTGAAACTGACCGCCTCGACGCTGGCGATCGCCGCCGTGTCGGCCTCTGCTGCCGCCGCGCGTGACCAGGTCCAGGTGGCCGGCTCCTCCACCGTGCTGCCCTACGCGTCGATCGTCGCCGAAGCCTTCGGCGAAAACTTCGACTTCCCGACGCCGGTGGTGGAATCGGGCGGCTCCTCGGCCGGTCTGAAGAAGTTCTGCCAGGGCGTCGGCGAAGAGACCATCGACATCGCCAACGCCTCGCGCAAGATCCGCGACAAGGAAATCGCCGCCTGCGCCGAGGCCGGCGTGACCGACATCATCGAAGTGCGCATCGGCTATGACGGCATCGTCTTCGCCTCGCAGCTCGACGGTCCGGCCTACACCGCCTTCACCCAGGCGGACATCTTCAACGCGCTGGCGCCGAAGGTCATGGTCGACGGCGCGCTGGTCGACAACCCCTACACCCAGTGGGCCGATTTCAACCCGGACCTGCCGGCCGAGAACATCCTCGCCTTCATCCCCGGCACCAAGCACGGCACCCGCGAAGTCTTCGAAGAGAAGGTGATCGCGGCCGGCTGTGAAGAAACCGGCGCGCTGCAGGCGATGATCGACGGCGGCATGTCGGAAGACGACGCGGGCGACGCCTGCCTCGCGGTCGCCACCGATGGCCGCGCGGTCGACATCGACGGCGACTACACCGAGACCCTGGCCTCGATCGACGCCAACGCCAACGCCATCGGCGTGTTCGGCCTCGCGTTCTACGAGAACAACACCGACAAGCTCAAGGTCGCGACCATGGCCGGTGTCGAGCCCTCGACCGAGACCATCGCGGCGGGCGACTACCCGGTGTCACGCCCGCTCTACTTCTACATCAAGAAGGCCCATATCGGCGTGGTCCCCGGCGTGAAGGAATATGCCGAGTTCTTCGTCTCCGACGAGATCGCCGGCCCCGACGGTCCGCTCGCCGAATACGGCCTCGTCTCGGATCCGGAACTGGCCGCGACGCAGGAAATGGTCATGAACGAAGAGACCATGCAGTAAGCTGAAATCGCCGGGCGGTGCGGATCTCCGCGCCGCCCGTTCCCCGTGCCGGCCCCCCAAGCCGGCATTTCGTCCAACGACCGACGCGAGGGCCCAATGTCGCCACTCTGGCTGCTCATCCTGATCCTGGTCCTTGCGATCCTGGGCTTCGTCGCAGGGCGTTCGCGCGCGCTCGCGAGCGTCGACGATCAGCGAAAGCTGCATTCGCGGCCGAATTACTACGGCGCCAACGTCGCCATGCTGGCCTTCGTGCCGGCGGTGCTGGTGCTCGGCGCCTGGCTGGTGATCCAGCCGATCCTCGTCAACACCCTGGTCGCGGCCGATATCCCCGACGCTTCTTACGAAGATGCCGGCGCGCTCAACCTCATCATGTCCGACGTCGAACGCGTCGCGGCCGGTCTCGATACCGCGGTGGCGCAAGGGGCGCTGACCGAGGCGGAGGCGCGCAACCTCGACGCGGGCACCACCGATGTCCGGACGCTGCTCGGCTCGGTCGGGGTCGCGCTCGGTTCCGACGTCGGCCAGGACGTGCTGCACGCGGCCGAGCGCTATCGCGCCGCCGCGACCACCGGCGGCCGGGCGATGACCGCCGTGGTGCTGCTGCTCGCGGTGGCCGGGTTCGGCCTGTCCTACGCCCAGACCAACGGCCAGATGCGGGCCCGCAACCGGGTGGAGACGGGTATGCTGTGGTTGCTGATCGCCGCCGCGACGGTGGCGATCCTGACCACGGTCGGGATCGTGCTGTCGCTGCTGTTCAACACCATCGAGTTCTTCCGGCTCTACCCGGCGCGCGATTTCCTCCTGTCGCTGGAATGGTCGCCGAGCTTCTCCGGCCGCGGCGGGAGCTCGAAGCTGGGGATCCTGCCGCTGCTCTGGGGCACCTTCTACATCTCGCTGGTCGCGCTGCTCGTCGCGGTGCCGATCGGGCTGTTCGCCGCCGTCTATCTATCTGAATATGCGTCGAAAAAGGTGCGCGCCATCGCCAAACCGATGCTCGAGGTGCTGGCCGGGATCCCGACCATCGTCTACGGCCTGTTCGCGCTGCTGACCATCGGCCCGCTGCTGCTCTCGGTGTTCGGCAGCGACGGGCTCGGCTGGATGGGCGGGGGCAGGGCGGTGATGACCGCCGGCATCGCCATGGGGGTGATGCTCATTCCCTTCGTCTCGTCGCTGTCCGACGACATCATCAACGCGGTGCCGCAGGCGATGCGCGACGGCTCCTATGCGCTCGGTGCGACCGAGTCGGAGACCGTGCGCCAGGTGATCCTGCCGGCGGCGCTGCCGGGGATCGTCGGGGCGATCCTGCTCGCCGCCTCGCGGGCCATCGGCGAGACCATGATCGTGGTGCTGGGGGCAGGGGCCGCGGCGCGGCTCAGCCTGAACCCGTTCGAGGCGATGACCACTGTCACCGCCAAGATCGTGAGCCAGCTCACCGGCGACAGCGATTTCGCGAGCCCCGAGGCGCTGGTGGCCTTTGCGCTCGGCATGACCCTGTTCCTCGTCACCCTCGGCCTCAACGTGCTGGCGCTGCACATCGTGCGCAAATACCGGGAGCAATACGAATGACCGACGCGACCAACGTCTCCGTGCCCGGCACGCCCCAACGCAAGTCGCTCTTCGTCCACGATGCCCGCACCAAGCGGCGCGCAGCGGCCGAGAAGCGGTTCCGGATGTACGGGATCGGTGCCATCGCCATCGGGTTGATCTTCCTCGTCATCCTGCTGGTCTCGATCGTCTGGAATGGCGTCCCGGCCTTCACCCAGACCTTCATCACCGTCGAGATCGACCTGCCGGAAGAGAAGCTCGACAAGTCGGGCACCCGCGACATCGAGGTGATGAAAAAGGTCTCGACCTTCGGCTATGCGCCGCTGGTCGATGCCGCCCTCGCGCGGGCACTGGAAGAGCACGGGATCGCGAACCCGTTCGAGAAGGACAAGGAGCTCGGCGCCATGGTCTCGGCCTCGGCCGCCGCCCAGCTGCGCGACACGGTGCTCGCCAATCCCGCCCTGGTCGGGGCGCCGCACGAGTTCGAACTGCTCGCCTCGAGCCGGGTCGACGGCTACCTCAAGGGCCGGGTGACCCGCGACAGCATCGCCCGCGACAAGAACATCGACGCCGAACACCTCGACCTGATCGACGCGCTGCGCGATGCGGGCGTGGTGCACAAGACCTTCAACTGGGCCTTCATCTTCGGCGCCGACGCCCCCGAGAGCCGACCCGAAAGCGCCGGGATCGGGGTGTCGATGGTGGGCTCGCTGTTCATGATGCTGGTGGTTCTGGCGCTGAGCCTGCCGATCGGCGTGGCGGCGGCGATCTACCTCGAGGAGTTCGCCTCCAAGAACCGCTTCACCGACCTGATCGAGGTCAACATCTCGAACCTCGCCGCGGTGCCCTCGATCGTCTTCGGCATCCTCGGGCTGTCGATCTACATCCAGTTCCTGCACCTACCGAGCTCGGCGCCGCTGGTCGGCGGCCTCGTGCTAACGCTGATGACGCTGCCGCGGATCATCATCCCGGCCCGCGCCGCGCTGACCGCGGTGCCGCCCTCGATCCGCGAAGCCGCACTCGGGGTCGGGGCCTCGAAGATGCAGACGGTGATGCACCACGTGCTGCCGCTGGCGATGCCCGGCATCCTCACCGGGGTCATCATCGGCATGGCCCAGGCGCTGGGCGAGACCGCGCCGCTCCTGCTCATCGGCATGGTCGGCTTCATCGCCACCAACTACCCGGCGAGCTTCCTCGACGGGTTCATGGCACCGAACTCGGCGATGCCGGCGCAGATCTACGAATGGTCGAAACGCGCCGACCCCGCCTATTACGAACGCGCCTGGGGCGGATCATCATCCTGTTGATCTTCCTCATGGCCATGAACATCATCGCGGTGATCCTGCGCCGCCGGTTCGAACGCCGCTGGTAGGGGGCATTGGAAATGAAAGACAATATCGAAGGACGCATGCTCGTGGACCAGATGGACGTGAAATTCAAGGCCCGCGACGTGCAGGTCTATTACGGCGACAACCACGCGATCAAGGACGTCTCGGTCGACATCCTCGACAAGACCGTGACCGCCTTCATCGGCCCCTCGGGCTGCGGCAAGTCGACGTTCCTGCGCTGCCTCAACCGGATGAACGACACGATCCCGATCTGCCGGGTCGAGGGCGACATCACGCTCGACGGCGAGGATATCAACGCGGCACAGGTCGACCCGGTGCAGCTCAGGGCCCGCGTCGGCATGGTGTTCCAGAAGCCGAACCCGTTTCCGAAGTCGATCTACGACAACATCGCCTACGGGCCCCGGATCCACGGGCTCGCGCGCAACAAGGCCGAGCTCGACGACATCGTCGAGGAGAGCTTGCGTCGGGGCGCGCTGTGGGACGAGGTCAAGGACCGGCTGACCCAGCCCGGCACCGGGCTCTCGGGCGGGCAACAACAACGCCTGTGCATCGCCCGCGCCGTCGCCACGCACCCTGAAGTGCTGCTGATGGACGAGCCCTGTTCGGCGCTCGACCCGATTGCCACCGCCCAGGTCGAGGAGCTGATCGACGAGCTCCGGCAGAACTTCTCGGTGGTGATCGTCACCCACTCGATGCAGCAGGCCGCGCGGGTGAGCCAGAAGACCGCCTTCTTCCACCTCGGCAACCTCGTCGAGTTCGACGACACCGAAACGATCTTCACCAACCCGCAGGACCCGCGGACGGAAAGCTACATCACCGGCCGGATCGGCTGACGGGGCAGGGAGGCCCACCGGACCCATGACCAGCACTCAACACGATCGCCGCCGCCTTCGACCGCGATCTCGAAGCGATCCAGGCCTCGCTCATGAAGATGGGCGGGCTGGTGGAACAGAACATCCGCGAAGGCGCCGCGGCGCTCAAGGCGCGCGACGTCGACCTCGCCGACAAGGTGCGCGCCGCGGACAAGGAGATCGACCGGCTCGAGGAAAAGATCACCCTCGATTGCGCCCGGGTGCTGGCGCTGCGCCAGCCGATCGCCTCGGACCTGCGCACCGTGCTCACGGTGATGAAGATCGCCACCAATCTCGAACGCATCGGCGACTACGCCAAGAACATGGCCAAGCGCACGCCGGTACTGGCCCAGCTCAGCCCGATCGAGGGCGCGACCGGGGCGGTCAAGCGGATGGCCAAGGAAGTGCGGCTGATGCTGTCGGACGTGCTCGACGCCTACATGCGGCGCGACGCGGCGCTCGCCGAACAGGTGCGCCAGCGCGACCTCGAGGTCGACCAGATGTACAACGCGTTGTTTCGCGAGTTTCTCACCTTCATGATGGAAGACCCGCGCAACATCACCGCCTGCATGCACCTGCATTTCATCTCGAAGAACATCGAACGCGCGGGCGACCAGGTGACCTCGATCGCCGACCAGGTGATCTACCTTGCCACTGGCGAACTCCCCGAAGACAAGCGGCCCAAGGACACCACCTCGGTCTACGCGGTGCCGGGGGAGGACGGGTTCAAAGAGTCCGATGAATGAGTAACGAAAAGCCCCTGGTCCTGCTCGTCGAAGACGAGCCGGCGCAGCGCGAGATCCTGCGCTACAACCTCAGCAGCGAGGGCTACGAGGTGACGGTGGCCGAGAACGGCGACGATGCGCTGCTGCTTGCCGAGGAGGTGCGGCCCGACCTGGTGCTGCTCGACTGGATGCTGCCGGGCGTGAGCGGGATCGAGGTGCTGCGACGCTTGAAGAACCGCCGCCAAATCGTTGAAACACCGGTCATAATGCTCTCGGCCCGGACCGAGGAAATGGACCGGGTGCGGGGGCTCGAAACCGGGGCCGACGATTACATGGTCAAGCCCTATTCGGTCTCGGAGCTGATGGCGCGGATCCGCACCCAGCTCCGGCGCACGCGGCCGGTTTCGGTCGGCGAGCGGCTCGAATTCGAAGACATCGTGCTCGACGGCGACACCCACCGGGTGACCCGGGGCGGCGCGGAGATCAAGCTCGGGCCGACCGAATTCCGGCTGCTGTCGACGCTGATGGAGAAACCCGGCCGGGTCTGGACCCGCGAGCAATTGCTCGACCGGGTCTGGGGCCGCGACGTGTTTGTCGACACCCGCACCGTCGATGTCCATGTCGGCCGCCTGCGCAAGGCCCTGCGCCGGGCCGGTGGCGACGATCCGCTCCGCACCGTGCGCGGCACCGGCTACGCGCTGGGGTAGGGGGCAGGGCGGTCGCGCCCGACCCGTCCCGATGCGCCTGCCCGATTCGCCGCGTTTCTGCGCCCGGTGACATCTTTGCGCCGCGCGGTCCGTTGCGGAGCGTGAGGCTGCCTACCGTTTCCGGATATTGGACAGAGTCACTGCGTAGACAGGATCGTAGCCGGGCCTCGCGTAAACCCAGGGTATAGACGGCCGAATAAGCCCCAGTTGATTGACCCGACCGCCACGGCCCCAGACTGATCCCCCCAGGACGCGGAAGTGCCGAGGTGAGAGGAGGCACCGGCGGCACCGGCACGGCGGGACGACACCCCCAAAGGGTCGATTTCGCCGGGAACTATCCGTTCCGGCCAAACTTCATTCACTCCTTCGCCACAGAGCGCTTTCACGGCTGCCCCGACCACAATTGACACGACTTGCAACAAGGATACCCCCCATGGCCCTCATTATCGGCGACGTCGACACCGACGCCCTCGCGGCGGAACTCAAGGCATTTCTCGCGGAATCCATGCCCGGCACGCTCGACGGCGTGACCGGCGATCTCGACGACTGGATCGACGCCAACCAGGAGCAACTGAAAGACTGGCTCGACACGCTGATGGACCAGATCGGCGACTGGGTCGACCAGGTTTCCGAAAGCCTGAGCGGGCAGGAGGCGGACGCGCTCGAGGCCTGGTATGACGCGCTCGAAGACGAGCTCAGGATTTCGTCGAAAACGGCATCGAGGCGCTCGACGACCTGCTCGATGGCAGCGAAGACGACGACGACATCGAGGCCGGGGACGGCGACGACGACGTCTATGCCGGGAAGGGCGACGACGACGTCCAGGGCGGCGACGGCGACGACCTGCTGTGCGGCGACGGCGGCAAGGACCGGCTGAACGGCGGCGTCGGCGACGACGTGGTGAAGGGCGGCAGCGGCGACGACGTCCTCAAGGGCGCCGACGGCAGCGACAGGCTCAAGGGCGGGACCGGCGACGACACGCTGATCGGCGGCAAGGGCAAGGACGTGATGCGGGCGGCGACGGCGCCGACACCTTCGTGTTCACCTCGCTCAACCAGGCCAAACTCGGCGGCAAGCTCGACATCGTGTATTTCGAAAAGGACGATGACGACAGGATCGACCTCAGCGGGATCGACGCCAGCGAATCGCGCGCCGGCGACCAGGCCTTCAGCTGGATCGGCCGCGACGACTTCTCCGGCAAGGAAGGCGAGCTGCGCAAGGACGCCGGGGTGATCCACGGCGATGTCGACGGCGACGGCGAAGCGGATTTCGCGATCGCCTTCGACGGGGACCTCAACGGAAGCTGCTTCGATTTGTGAGGGCGGTCTGCGGAGGCTGGCTCTGCAGGATCACCGGTGCCCACGGCGCCGGTGATCTTTCCCGTTAGACTTTGCCGTGCTGTGCGACCCGGCAGGAGCGGTTGGCGCGCTGCGGGAGGAGCGCTGCGGTGGCCGTGGGCGATGTTGCAACCATCCAGAAATGTCACCTCGGGCGCAAAGCAGAACTGTCACCGGAATGCGGACGGGAGCGCAGCCTGACAGGGCGCAGACCTCACGTATCGCAGCCCTGGCTGGCTGCGCGGGCCTGCTTGGCGCGGCGCGCGAGTTTCGAGTTCCAGCCATCGTTGCGCCGACCGGTCGGTTCGTATCGGGTGCGCTGCTTGCCGGCAGGGTTGGGCTTCGGGGCGGCCTTCGCCTGTTCCTCCTTGATGAACTCCAGGACCGCGCCGAGCCGCTTGTTCTCGCTGACGGCGGCATGGGTCACGCGCTGGTCCCGGTCGAAGGCGGTGAAGGGCAGGGCGACACCCTTCCAGCTTAGCTCCAGCCGGCCATCGGCAAACTCGAAGGTATCGACGTATTTGCCGGCCAACGCACGGCTGACCTCTGTCTCTTCGAGGGTGATCCGCTTGCGGTCGTAGCGCAGCGTGAGGTTGCGGTCGACGTAGCGTTCGTCACGGAGGCACAGGATGTCCCTGAGCCGGTCCGGCTCGACGTTGAGCGCCCGGTGCAGGTTGTCCGGCCGCCGCGGCGCCTTGGCGAAACGCGCGTTGTGGCGTGCCATGAAGTCCGGGAGGAACGCGTTGGCCGCTTCCATGTCCGAGATGCCGGCCAGCCGCAACGCCTTCACCAGCCGATCCTGCAATGTGCGGTTCGCGCGCTCGACGCGGCCCTTCGCCTGGCTCGAATTGGCGCAGAGGATCTCGATGTTGAGCGCGTTCAGCGCCCGACCGAACTGGGTCATGCCGTGGCCCGACGACGCCTCCTGGCGCGCCAACCGGAACACCGAATGCTTGTCGGAATAGAACGCCACCGGGCGGCCGTGCGCCGCCAGATAGCGCTCCAGCGCACCGAAATAGCTGAACGTGCTCTCGGACGCGACGAACTCCAGATGCATCAGACGACTCGTCGCGTCGTCGATGAACACCAGGAGCGTGCAGGCCGGCGCACGGTCTTCGAACCAGTGATGATCCGAGCCGTCGATCTGGACGAGCTCGCCCTGGCAGTCGCGGCGTAACCGTGGCTGGTGAAAGCGCCGGCGCTGTGCGCGCGACAGCCACAGCCCGTCCTCGATCATCCATTTGCGCAAAGTCTCGCGCGAGACCGTGACCCCGTGATGGTCCGCTAGCATCTCGGCCGCCAGGGTGGGGCCGAAATCGGCGTAGCTCTCCTTGATCAGCGCAAGGGCGTAGTCGTGTTTGGCCCTGTGGATCCGGTTGTTCGGCGGGCGCCCGCGCGCCTTGTGCCGGATCGCTGCTGCACCTGATGTCCGATATCGCTTCAGCAACCGGAACACCTGGCGCCGGCTCAGGCCCAGCATGTTGGCAGCGGTCTCGACCGTCAGGAGGCCATCAGCGACCTGTGCCAGCACCTCGACGCGGTTCAGCTCGCGTTCGCTCATCATCACCCATCCCATGCCCGATCTCCCGCACGTCTCTCGTGGGGGAGAGTGACACTTCTGCTTTGCTCATGGGTGACACTTTAGCTTTGCGGCTACAGGCAAAAGTCGTATAATCGGTATTATGTAATATCTGGATCAACCCGCATCCGGCTGGACATGCGCGGTTCCCGCCATCCCGATGCTTGGTAAGTCTCGACAAAGGTCCCTCATATTGTCAAATTGCCCCGAGGACGATTTTGATCATGAGAAACCTTATTGACGACATCCTGGCCTGTTCCGGCCGGACCGCTCAGTCGCCGGCCCGCGCGCGAGGCACCGGCTGATGCTCGACTACATGAAAGACCTGGCGCTCGCCCAATCCATCGACGCCGTATGGGATCTGCACTGCGCAGCGATGGCCGAGTTCGGGTTCGACCGCGTCATCTACGGCATGACCCGGGCCACCGGCGCAAACGGCACGCTTGGCGAATTCGACGACGCGTTGGTGCTGTCCAATCACGCCCAGAGCTACGACGATACCTTCATCGCCTCGCAGATGTTCCTCGAAGCCCCCGGCTTTCGCTGGGCGCGCGACAATGTCGGCGCGATCTCCTGGGGCGCGCTCTGGACCGAGTCGCAGACGCTGACGCCCCGCGGCCGGGAGATCATCGCTTTCCAGCGCATGAAGGAGGTCTGTGCCGGCTACACGATCAGCTTTCCCAAGAGCCCCGCGCGCACCTTCGCCGTGGTCTCGCTGACCGGCAGCCCGCACCTGTCGCAACGCGATCTCGATGCGCTCTGGGAGACCGAAGGCTGTCGGATCTGGACCATGAACAACGTCATGCATCTCAAGGTGCTGTCGCTGCCGCATCGCAACTACACCTATGTGCTGTCGAGCCGGCAGCGCGAGGCGCTGGAATGGGTCGGCGACGGCAAGTCCTACCAGGACATCGCCACGATCATGGGCGTGAGCATGGCGACGGTGGAGAAACACCTGCGACTCGCGCGGGAAAAGCTCCGGGTGGCGACCACCTCGCAGGCGGTGCTGAAAGCCGCGTTCCAGAACCAGATCTATGCGACCGTGGATAGCGGCTTGTCCTATTCCGACCGCACTCGCGGCGCCGCCAACACGCCTTGCGGTCCGGGGCCGCAGCGACTCACGAAAACGTGAGTGTTTTGTGGGAGCTGGCGGTCGGTATCGCCTGATTTACAAGCAAAATTCGAACAGACGGTAAGGAAAACCTGCCTGTCACGACGCACAGGGCGCGTTAGCGTCGGAAGTGATCCGTGCGCGGCGGCGCGCGGTGCCACCCGGCCGCGGCCCACTTCCGTCGCCCCGCTGTGGGCCTGCAGGCTCCGGGACAGTTCCCACTTCTGCGCATCCGGCCGCCGCAACGCTTCACTTCCGGGGGACACTCCATCCCGACCCGTGCACTCCGGAAACAAAGACGGCGCCAGACTTCGGTCTGGCGCCGTTTCTTCTTGTTCCGGGCGGGACCGGGCGACGTGCGCCCTGCCCCGTTGTCAGGTCCGGCTCAGATCTTGACCATCGAGGCGACTTCGGCGGCGAAGTCGTCTTCTTTCTTCTCGATGCCCTCGCCGACTTCCATCCGCACGAAGCCGACGATCTCGCAGCCGGCTTCCTCGGCGGCCTTGGCCACGGTCAGGTCCGGGTTGATGACGAAGTTCTGGCCGAGCAGCGTCACCTCGGAGAGGAACTTCTTCATCCGGCCCTCGATCATCTTCTCGATCACCGCTTCGGGCTTGCCCGATTCCCGGGCAATGTCGATCTGGATCTGGCGCTCGTGCGCGAGCACCGCCGGGTCGAGATCGGCTTCGCCGAGCGAGGCCGGGTTGGCCGCCGCCACATGCATCGCGACCTGCTTGCCGAACGCCTCGTCGCCGCCCTTGAGCGCGACCAGCACACCGATCTTGCCCATGCCTTCGGCGGCGGCGTTGTGGATGTAGGACGCCACCACGTCGCCTTCGATCGTGGCCATCCGGCGCAGCGACATGTTCTCGCCGATCTTGGCGATCTTGTCGGTGATCAGGTCGGCCACCGGCTTGCCGTCGACGGTCGCGGCCTTGAGCGCCTCGACGTCGGCCACGGTCAGCGCGGCGGCGGTGATGCCCGCAACCATCTCCTGGAACTCGGCGTTCTTGCCGACGAAATCGGTCTCGGCGTTGACCTCGACGGCCACGCCCTTGGTGCCCTCGACGGCGACGCCGACGAGGCCCTCGGCGGCCACGCGGCCGGATTTCTTGGCAGCGGTGGCGAGACCCTTGGTGCGCAGCCAATCGACCGCGGCATCCATGTCGCCCTCGGTTTCCACCAGCGCCTTCTTGGCGTCCATCATGCCCGCGCCGGTCATTTCGCGCAGTTCTTTCACAAGTGCGGCGGTGATTGCCATCTCGGCTCTCCTTCGGAAGCGTCTCCGGGAGCGTCTAACCCGCTCCCGGTTTCAGAATTGTGACAGGTAGGATCCGGGTTCCCGAATTCAACCCTCGGCCGGCACCTCGGCGGTCTCGGCGACGGCGTCGTCCATCGGCAGCTCTTCGAGCGCACCGACGTCGATGCCGGCGGCTTCCATCTGACCGGACATGCCGTCGAGCGCCGCACGCGCGGCCAGGTCGCAGTAGAGCGCGATGGCCCGGGCGGCGTCGTCGTTGCCGGGGATCACGTAATCCACGCCTTCGGGCGAGCAGTTGGTGTCGACCACGGCCACGACCGGGATGCCGAGCTTCTTGGCTTCGAGGATGGCCAGGTCTTCCTTGTTCACGTCGATGATGAACAGCAGGTCCGGCAGGCCGCCCATCTCGCGGATGCCGCCGAGCGAGGCCTGCAGCTTGGCCTGGTCACGCTCCATGTGGAGACGCTCTTTCTTGGTCAGGCCCTCGGCGCCGGCCGCGAGCTTCTCGTCGATCTCCTTGAGACGGTTGATCGACTGCGACACGGTCTGCCAGTTGGTCAGGGTGCCGCCGAGCCAGCGGTGGTTCATGTAGTACTGGGCCGACCGTTCGGCGGCGTCGGCGATCGGCTTCGCGGCCTGGCGCTTGGTGCCGACGAAGAGCACGCGGCCGTTCTTGGCCACGGTTTCGCGGATCACGTTCAGCGCCGCGTCGAGCATCGGCACGGTCTGGGTGAGGTCGAGAATGTGAATCCCGTTGCGGGCACCGTAGATGTATTCGCCCATGCGCGGGTTCCACCGCTGGGTCTGGTGACCGAAGTGAACGCCAGCTTCGAGCAGCTGACGCATCGAGAACTCGGGGAGCGCCATAATCAGGTTCCTTTCCGGTTTGCGCCTCGGCGGAGCCATCAGAGCTTTCGCTCAACCGGCGGACCGAACGGGGATGTCTCCCCCGAAGGCCCAAGCCCCGCCTGTGAAGTGGGCGCGTCCTAGCCGGGTTTGGCCCGGTTGGCAAGCCCTCTCGACCCAGGGGCGACCTCCAGGCCGGCATATGCTAGCGTGGCCCCGTCCAGCAAGGAGTGCGACATGCCCTACCCCGCGTTCATCGAGGCCTTTCCCGCCCTCGCTCTGCCCCTGCCCGAGACCGCGGTGCGGTCGCATGCGATCCGCTCCGAAGCCGGTCTGGTGGTGTTCTTCGAATTCCTCGAAGACGTGACGCTGCCGCCGCACAGCCATCTGGCGCAATGGGGCGTCCTGGTGTCGGGCGAGGTGTCGATCACCGTGGACGGCCAGCGCACCACCTATCGCCCGGGCGAAAGCTGGGACCTCCCGGCGGGCGTCGTGCACGCGGTCGAGATTGCCGCCGGAAGCCGGGCGATCGACGTGTTCGAGGAAGCCGACCGATATCCGCTGAAACCCTGACGGCGCTTGCGCAGGCCCGTGCCGCCTGACAGAACATCGGGCGTGACCACGCAACACGATATCCTCTGCATCGGCTCCGTCCTGTGGGACGTGATCGGGCGCGCGCATCTGCCGATGCGGCTGGGCAACGACGTGCCGGGCCGGATCACCCGCCTGCCCGGCGGGGTGGCAATGAACATCGCGATGGGGCTGGAACGGTTCGGGCTGCGGCCGGTGCTGCTCACCGCGCTCGGCCGCGATGCCGAAGGCGATGAACTCCTGGCGGCCTGCGACCGGCTCGGTCTCGTCACCGCGCATGTCTGGCGCAGCCCCGATCTGCCCACCGACCGCTACATGGCGATCGAGAGCGCCGAGGGGCTGGTCGCCGCCATCGCCGACGCCCATACGCTGGAGGCGGCGGGCGACCGGATCCTCGCGCCGCTGGAAGACGGCCGCCTCGGCTCGGCCGAGACGCCCTGGAGCGGCTTCGTCGCCCTCGACGGCAACCTCACCGAGGCGCTGCTCGGCGAGATCGCCACCCGGTCGAGCTTCGCCGCCGCCGATCTCAGGGTGGCGCCCGCGAGCCCGGGCAAGGCGCGGCGGCTGCGCCCGCTCATCGGCCACCCGGCCGCGACCTTCTACGTCAATCTCGAAGAGGCCGGGCTGATCTTCGGCAGCGCCTTCACCAGCGCGCCGCGGGCGGCCGAAGCGCTGGTTGCGGCCGGGGTGGCGCAAGCGCTGGTGACGAACGGCGCCGGCGAAGCCGCGGAGGCGACCCCCGCCGGCACCGTCACCGCCATGCCGCCGCGCGTCGCCCAGGCCCGGGTCACCGGCGCCGGCGACACCTTCATGGCCGCGCATATCGCCGCCCAGGCCCGCGGTGCCGCAGGGGAAACCGCGCTGGAAATTGCGTTGCGCGCCGCCGCCACCTATGTGTCGGGGGAAGATCCCGCATGACCCCCGCCCCTTTCATCTTGGCCGAAATACTCCGGGGGGACCGGGGGGCTGGCCCCCCGGCGCCTTCCGCCAGAACCGGACGACAGACATGATCGACATCGCCTATTCCCCCGAAGTTGCCGCCGCCAAGACCGCCGGACAGCCGCTGGTCGCGCTCGAAAGCACGATCATCACCCACGGGATGCCGTTTCCGCAGAACGTCGAGACCGCGCGCGCCGTGGAAGCGACCGTGCGCGCCGGCGGCGCGGTGCCCGCGACCATCGCGGTGCTGGACGGCCGGCTCCATGTCGGGCTCACCGACGCCCAGCTCGACACGCTCGGCCAAGCGCAGGGCGTCGCCAAGCTCAGCCGCGCCGATTTCGCCGCCTGTCTCACCACCGGGGGCACCGGCGCCACCACTGTGGCGGCGACGATGATCGCCGCGCATCTTGCCGGGATCGACGTCTTCGCCACCGGCGGGATCGGCGGGGTGCATCGCGGGGCGGAGACGAGCTTCGACATCTCTGCCGACCTCGGCGAGCTCGCCCGCACGCCGGTCACCGTCGTCGCGGCCGGCGCCAAGGCGATCCTCGACATCCCCAAGACCCTCGAGGTGCTGGAAACCTCGGGCGTACCGGTGATCGCCTACGGCCAGGACGATTTCCCGGCCTTCTGGTCGCGCTCCTCGGGGCTGGCCGCGCCGCTGCGCATGGACAGGCCCGCCGACATTGCCCGCGCCGCCCGGATGCGCGCGGCGATGGGTCTCGAAGGCGGCCAGCTCGTCGCCAACCCGATCCCCGTCGAAGACGAGATCCCGGCCGAGACCCTCGCCCCGGTCATCGCCGCCGCGCTTGCCGCCGCCGAGCGCGCGGGCATCAGCGCCAAGGGGGTCACCCCCTTCCTGCTCGACCACATCTTTCACGCCACCGGGGGCGCCTCGCTCACCGCCAATATCGCACTGGTCAGGAACAACGCCCTGCTCGCCGCGCAGATTGCCCAGGCTTTCACCAGCGGCGCCCGATAAAGCCGCGCGAACGTGACCGAACTGGCATTGCCGCGCTGCCGCAAAGCCCCTACATAACCGCAAGCCGCAGCGCAGACCGGGACCCATGGATCTCAACGACCTCAAGAACATCGCGGGCGATGAAACGCACCCGCATGCCCAGACCTCCCGGCTCCGCCGGTGGTTGCTGCGACCGGTTGCGGCGTTTCGCAACAACTTCCTCGCCGGTCTCGTGGTGGTGGTGCCGATCGCGATCACGCTGTGGATGATCTGGACCTTCGTCGGCTGGATCGACAGCTGGGTGATGCCCTTCGTGCCCGGCTATTACCACCCGGATGCGCTGGTCAACCGCTGGTTCGGCGACAGCCCCTGGTTCATCGCCCTGTTCGGCGAGAACGTGCATGTGAACATCCGCGGCGTCGGCGTGGTGTTCTTCCTGCTCTTCACCTCGCTCGTCGGCCTGATCGCCAAGGGCGTGATCGGGCGCAGCTTCCTCGCCTGGGGCGAGCGGCTGGTCGACCGGATGCCGATCGTGCGCTCGCTCTACTCGGGCGTGAAGCAGATCGCCGAGACGGTCTTTGCCCAGCAGGAGTCGAAGTTCGACCAGGCCTGCCTGATCGAGTACCCGCGCAAGGGGCTCTGGGCCATCGCCTTCATCTCGACCACCGCCAAGGGCGAGATCGAGCAGAAGATCCCGATCGACGAGCAGCTCGTCTCGGTGTTCCTGCCGACGACGCCGAACCCGACCAGCGGTTTCCTGCTGTTCGTGCCCCGGCACTCGGTGGTGGAACTCGACATGACGATCGAGGATGCGGCCAAGCTGATCATCTCGGCCGGCCTCGTCTATCCCAATGGCAAGGAGGCCAAAGAGGCGGTCGAGGCCGCCGGTGCCGCCGCGCCGGCCCCCACCCCGACGCCCGCCGAGGCATGATCGAGGCCGCGCTGACCGGGTTCTTCACCGGTCTCAGCCTGATCCTCGCCATCGGCGCGCAGAACGCCTTCGTGCTGCGTCAGGGGCTGTTGCGCCAGCATGTCTTCCCGCTCGCGCTGTTCTGCGCCGCCTCGGACGCTGTGCTGATCGCCGCGGGCGTCGCCGGCTTCGGCGCGCTCACCGCACGCTGGCCGGGCCTGCCGCTGGTAATGAGCCTCGGGGGCGCGGCGTTCCTCGTGGCCTATGGGCTCGGGCGGCTGCACGCCGCCTGGCGCGGCGGCCACCGGCTCGCCGACGGCACCCAGGCCCAGAGCCTGCGGCGCACCCTCGCCATCGCCGCCGCCTTCACCTGGCTGAACCCGCATGTCTATCTCGACACGCTCGGGCTGATCGGTGCGGTGTCGACCGGGTTTGCCTCGGGCGCGGACCGGCTCGCCTTCGGCCTCGGGGCAACCACGGCGAGCTTCGTCTTCTTCTTCGGTCTCGGCTACGGGGCGCGGCTGCTCGCGCCGGTGATGCGCTCGACCACCGCCTGGCGGGTGCTCGATGCCGGCATCGGGCTGACGATGCTGGCGATCGCCGCGAAACTCGTCCTCGGTGTGGTCTGACGCCGGGCGGCCGGGGGCCCTGCGGCGGCGCGCCTGACGCCGGACTCGCCCCCCCTAGCCCGGGATCGGGCAGACAGAAGACCCCCCGCACCGGGCATTGCGCAACAGCCTGATCGCACACAAAAAAAACGCCGGCACAAGGCCGGCGTTCAGTCATTGAGGCAGGTTTAATACAGGCAAGAAACCTATCGAGCAGTGGTCTTGTTATAGCTCGTCGCGCGGCCCTTTCCAAGCTAAAAGTTTGAAATGCTTGGGCGGGCTCTCTACCATCCAAAGCAATGAAACGCGGATCGTAGAGGAACCTTGCCGAAATGCGACCCAGCCCCATCCACCGCCTCCTGTCACAAACCCGAACGATTCTTGGTCTTGCCGCACTTTTTGCGAGCATCTTGAGCACTCCGGCGGGTGCCGAACCGGCTCACGGGATCGCCATGTACGGCGATCCGGCGCTGCCGGCTGATTTCACCCACCTGCCCCAGACCAACCCAGAGGCTCCCAAGGGCGGACGGATCGTCTTCGCCGAATCGGGAAGTTTCGATTCGCTTAATCCGGTGATCCGCAAGGGCCGCGCGCCCTGGCAATTGCCCTACATGCTGTTCGAAACCCTGATGGGCCGCAGCTACGACGAACCCTTCACGCTCTACGGGCTCCTGGCCGAGAGCATCGACACCCCGCCCGACCGCACTCGGGTCGAGTTCACGCTGCGCGAAGAGGCGCGGTTTTCGGATGGGACCCCGGTCACCGTCGAGGACGCGATGTGGTCCTACGAGACCCTCGGCACCAAGGGGCACCCGCGCTACGCCGGCGCCTGGGCCAAGGTCGAGAGCATGGAACAGACCGGTCCCCGCTCGGTGCGCTTCACCTTCAACGAGGCCGACCGCGAGACTCGCCCTGCTGATGGGGATGCGCCCGATCCTGAAGAAGGCGCAATGGAAGGCGTCGATTTCGAGGAGAGCGGCGTCGACATCGTGCCGATCGGGTCGAGCCCCTACGTGATCGACGATTTCGAGACCGGACGCTACCTGGTGCTGAAGCGCAACCCTGACTACTGGGGCAAAGACGTGCCGTTCATGAAAGGACAGGCCAATCTCGACGAGATCCGGCTCGACTATTACGGCGACGGCGACGTGGTGTTCGAGGCCTTCAAGGTGGGTGAGGCCAACACCTATCGCGAGACCAACGCGCAGAAATGGGCGACGCAATACGATTTTCCTGCCGTGCGGTCCGGCGACATCGTGCTGTCGGAGTTCCCGCACGAACGGCCGACCGGTATCTGGGGCTACGTGATGAACGAACGCCGCGACGCGTTTTCCGACATCCGGGTGCGCGACGCGATGATGTACGCCTTCAACTACGAGTTCATCAACCAGACGCTCAGCGACGGCGAACGCAAGCGGATCCAGAGCTACTTCGACAACTCGGTGCTTGGCATGACCCCGGGGAACCGGCCGAGGGCAAGGCGCGCGCTGCTCGAGCCCTTCGCCGCCGATCTGCCCCCCGGCGCGCTCGAGGGCTATACCCTGCCCGTCTCGGATGGCACCGAGCGCAACCGCGCCAATATCGCGCGGGCCTTCGAGCTCATGGAAGAGGCCGGCTGGACGGTGCAGGACGGGGTGATGAAGAATGCCGAGGGCACGCCGTTCAGCTTCGAGATCCTGCTCAGCCAGGCCGCGACCGAAACCCACCAGACCATGGACATCTTCGCCGCCGCGCTCGCACGGATGGGGATCACCCCGGAGATCGAAACGGTGGACTCGGCGGCCTATACCGAGCGGACCAAGACCTTCGATTTCGACATGGCCTATTACGAGCGCGGGCTGTCGCTGTCGCCCGGCAACGAGCAGAAGCTCTACTGGGGTGCCGGCTCGGCCGAAACCGAGGGCAGCCGCAACTGGATGGGAGTCGAGAACCCGGCGATCGACGCGATGATCGACGCGATGCTGACCGCCGAGAGCCGGGAGGATTTCCGCGCCGCGGTGAAGGCGCTCGACCGGGTGCTGACCGCCGGCCGCCACGTGATCCCGATCTGGTACCGCGACGTGTCCTGGATCGCGCACGCCAAGCAGCTGCACTACCCCGACTACCTGCCGATGTACGGCGATTATCTCGGTTTCCAGCCCGAGGTCTGGTGGTGGGAGGAATAGCGATGTCTGTCGGGGAGAGCGCCCTGCGGGCGCTCGCGCCTGCGGCGGGCGGGGGGCCGGCGCTGACGCGCCGGCAAGGCCCCTGCCCCGCCTATGGCCTCGCGTAGACGGAAGCGCGGGAAGGTTGCGTTAGCGCTATCTTCTGTCCCAGATGCGTTCAAGGCGACTGCGCGCTTGCACGCCCCTTTGCGCAGGCAGCGCGCGCAGCTCCTGCGGCGCGACCGGCACATCCGGCAGGATCCCGGGGGGCCAACCCCCCGGACCCCCCGAGGTATTTGAGGACCAAAGAAGGGGCGCGGCGGTCGGCTTCTCAGTCTTCGCCCGGCAGAAGCAACGAGGCGTCGCCGTAGCTGAAGAACCGATAGCGCTCCTCGATGGCATGGGCGTAGACGGCACGCATCCGTTCGAAGCCCATCAGCGCCGAGACCAGCATCATCAGGGTGGATTTCGGGAGGTGGAAATTGGTCATCAGCGCATCGGCGACGTGGAAGTCGAAGCCGGGGCGGATGAAGATGTCGGTCTCGCCCCGCCAGGGCGCGATCTCGCCCGACCGCCCGGCGCTCTCGATCAGCCGGAGCGCGGTGGTGCCGACCGGCACGATCCGCCCGCCCGCCGCGCGGGTGGCGGCGATCTCGGCGGCGGCGGTCTCGGTGACCTCGCCCCATTCGGCGTGCATCCGGTGGGTGGACAGGTCCTCGACCTTGACCGGCAGGAAGGTGCCCGCGCCCACGTGCAGGGTCACCCTTGTGGTGTCCACGCCGCGGGCGCGGAGGGCCGCGAGGAGCGCGTCGTCGAAATGCAGCGACGCGGTGGGCGCGGCGACTGCGCCCGGGCGCGCGGCCCAGACGGTCTGGTAATCGTCCAGGTCCTGCGCATCGGCCCGGCGCTTGGCGGCGATATAGGGGGGCAGCGGCATCTCGCCGGCGGCGGCCAGCGCCGCGTCGAAGGCGTCGCCGGTGAGGTTGAAAGCAAGCTGCGCCTGGCCACCCGCGTCGCGCCCCTCGAAGCGCGCGCGCAGCCCGGCCGGGAAGGTGATCTCCTCGCCCTCGCGGAGCTTGCGCAGCGGTTTGACGAGCGCGCTCCAGCCGCCCGAAGCGGTGGGCGCCAGCAGCGTCGCCTCGATGGCCGCCTCCGCCGTCCCCCGCCGCCGCACGCCGCGCAGGCGGGCCGGCAGCACCTTGGTGTCGTTCAGAACCAGACGGTCGCCTGGGCGCAGGAAGGTGGGCAGGTCGATGGCCCGGGCATCGGTGATCGTCGACCGGGTCGCGACCAGCATCCGGGCCGAGGAGCGCGGCCGCGCCGGGCGCGTGGCGATGAGGTCTTCTGGCAGGTCGAAGTCGTAATCGGCCAGGCGGTCGCCCGTCGCCGGGGCCGAGCCTGCCGCATGCGGGTTCGGGGCGGTCATCTTGTTGGATCTGGTCTCATGGATCGGGGGTCTCCGGCGTCGTCGGCGGGGCCCGGCGGAAGATCTCGCGCAGCACGCCCGGGGTGAGGATCGAGAGCGGGTTGACCCCGACCTCAGGCTTGTCGGCGGCGCCCTTGAGGGTGAAGTTGAAGCCCACCAATCCCTCACCATCGCGTGGGCTGAGCACCCGGCCGAGAGCGTTGACGATGTAGAGCGGCGAAAGCACGCCCTGCATGTCGATCTGGCCCGCGCGCATGTCGTAGTAGCCGTCGAGCGAGATCCCCATCGAGGGGCCGACGGCGGAGGAGCGGTACAGCGTCACCGCGGTGGGCGAGAGCCGGAACCGGCCCTCGACCTCGTCGAAGCGGATGCCGTCGCCCTGGAGCTGGTCCGGCAGGCCGACGATGGAGACCGCCGACAGCAGCGAGGCCATCGCGGGGGCATCGACGATGCGCGGGTCGGTGATGGTGAACTCGCCCTCGTAGGTGCCGACCCCGGCCACCGGCGCGAGGATCAGATCGAGCTGGCCGCCTTTCGCCTTGGCGAAGATCCCGGTCTCGCGCAGCACGTCGCCGGCCCGGTTCGAGGTCAGCCGGATCGCCGCACCCTCGCTGGTCTGGGCGACGGTGCCCTCGATCACGTTGCCCTGAAAGATCCGGCCGGAGAAATTGCCCGACAGCCCGCCGGCGAGATCGAGATCGGCGCGCAGGTTGCGCAGCTGGATCCGGTCGGACACGATAAGCCGGTTGAGCGCGAGGGTGAGCGGCCGACGCGGTCCGGCCGCCGTCTGACCGCCGCCGCCGCCGTCGAACTGGGTGTTGCGCAGGTCGATCGTCCCGCCGGGCACGGTGATCGCCACCGGTAGGCCGGGGCCGCGGCCGGTGATCGTGAGCGGGGCGTCGAGCCAGTTGCCGAGCTGGACCCGGTCGAAGGCCGCTTCGCCGAGCCCGCCGCCCTCGGCGGTGGTGATCGTGCCCTTGGCCGTGAGCCCGGGGGCCTCGACCTTGAGCGCGGTCAC